>DXHR01000025.1 GCA_019113295.1 Candidatus Salinicoccus stercoripullorum
GGCGAGGACATACAAATCTACTATACACCGATCATGATGAAAGATGATGCTGTATATACATTTTAAAATTTAAGAACAAAGGGAAATCCTTCAAAGATTGGTTTGCAATATTCTGATTCATGGCGTATAATTGGTAGTGCAATAGGCATTATTATACAGTTGAGGCGTATTAAGACTTAATACATTTGTCTTCTCTGAGTAATTTGCATATTGAATATCGTCTTTGGAGGATTTAATTAATGAAACAAGGTACAGTAAAATGGTTCAACGCAGAAAAAGGTTTCGGCTTCATCGAAATTGAAGGCGAAAACGACGTATTCGTTCACTTCTCAGCTATCAACCAAGAGGGCTACAAATCCCTCGAAGAAGGACAATCAGTTGAATTTGAAGTAGTTGAAGGCGACCGCGGCCCACAGGCTGCAAACGTTGTTAAACTATAATATAAATCATTTAAATGTAAATTGATTTGTATCATCAAAACCTCCCGGACAAAATGTCCGGGAGGTTTTCTTAATTATCCGATTTATAATACGTCGTTTTCTATGAGCTGCTCAAGCGTCTGTCTCCGGATGACCGGACGTATCCCTTCATCATCCACAAAAACGACTGCCGGCTTTGCCATCTGGTTATAGTTGGATGCCATGGAGTAGTGATACGCGCCCGTAGTTTTCACCGCCAGCAGATCTCCCCGCTTCAAATCCGCAGGTATGGTCAGATGTTTACCTATGATATCGCCGGATTCACATAGTTTGCCGACTACGTTCGTCTCAGCGTTACCGCCGTTTGTTCTGTTTACAGGGATTACATCATATTGTGCATCGTACAGCGGTGTCCTGAGATGATCGCTCATCCCGCCGTCAATGGAAACATATTTTGAAACACCCGGTATCTCTTTGATTACACCGACCTCGTAAACAGTCGTGCCGGCTTCAGCTATGATGGATCTTCCAGGTTCTATCATCACATGGGGCAGGGGATAACCATACTTTTCTGCCAATGCTTTCAGTTTATCGGTAATGCTTCTGAGTCCGGATTCAATGGGGAAGCGTCGATCCCCTTCAATGTACTTTACACCGTAGCCTCCTCCCATATTCAGCACTTCAATATCTATCGATGAATCCGAAAGCCACGAGTATACTGCCTCCAGTGCATTGAGGAAAGGAGATTCGGTGGAAAGCTGGCTTCCCAGGTGATAATGGATGCCCCTGAAGTTCAGATGGCGGCTTTCCCTGATGGCATCGATTGCCTCGAGAGCTGAACCATTATGTATTGAAAGTCCGAATTTACTGTCTTCCTGACCGGTCTGGATGAATTCATGTGTGTCCACATCCACTCCCGGATTGATGCGCAGCAGCACATCGATGTTCTCAGTGGCAATGCTGTCGATCAGTGCAACTTCATCGAGGGCATCGACTACTATAAGGCCAATCCCAGAATCAAGAGCATATTCCACTTCCTGTACTGTCTTATTATTCCCGTGAAAATGAATATCCCGAGCCTTGAAACCCGCTTTGAGTGCCGTATAGAGTTCACCTTGAGAAACTACGTCAAGCTTCATTTTTTCATCGGCAAGGAGCTTTACCATCTGGACAGACGTAAACGCTTTGGACGCATACGAAATGGAATAGTCAAGACCCGCCTCCTCAAGCACCTGGTGATATTTCCGGCACTGGTTTCTGATCATATTCTCATCGTATACGAAAAGAGGAGTGCCGTAATCACTTGCGATGCCGGTTAAACCATGACCGTTTACAGACAGTTCATTATTGATGTATTCCAATGTCATTTAAAATCACCTTTTTCAAAGATTGATAATTCAGTGCGCCCAGCTGTTCGGAGTTGGCCCCGACACCTTTAGCCGTAAATTCATCGATTCTCATTTCATTGCTGTATAATATCACTTCATCGCTTGGAGAAACTGCTCCGTCGATTTCCACAATCATATGGCTCATCATGAGAGATTTTATCGGATATCTTCTGCCGTCTATCATGCAGTCAAATGCAGCACGCTTCCTTAATAGGCCGTCACCGTAGCCGATATCGACGACAGCGATCCTTCTATCTCCATCCGGTTCATATGAGCCTCCGTAGCCACACTTCTGATCCGATCTGATATTTCTTATCTGGACAATTTCCGCCTTCAGTTCAAGACTTTGAATAAAATCCGTTTCAGGGAGGCTGTAGTAGGGACGTGAGCCGTATAGGCTGATGCCGAGCCTCAGATGGGTATGCCCATCCAAAATACCGTCCCGGGCGAAGCTTGCGCTGTTCTGGGCGTGTACAATATCAAAGGTATATCCTGACCCGGCCAACGTTTCCAGAAGTCCGAGCCACATGCCGCGCTCAATTTCATATTCATCCATTTCCAGTTCATCGGCGTAGCCGAAATGTGTCCATATCCCTTTGATACGCATCCGCTCAGCCGGTTCAAGCGTTTTCTGATGCTCCATCGCTTCAATCATGTCTGATGCATCTTCGAATCCGGACCGGTTGAAAAGTCCTGCAAACTCAAGATGCACATTGATCCCGGCGAGTGCTTCATGATATTCATAATAATATTCCAAAGAGGGCAGTGTGATGTGAAATCCATATTCACGCACCGTTTCGAAATCCCTGACCGGATTCATCATGAATATCATGGAGCCAGGCACATATGAACGGATACGTTTGGCTTCTTCCAGGGAAGTGGTGGCAAATGAACGGATACCCGCTTCCCAAAAAGCCTTGACAGCAAACTCCAATCCGTAGTTATATGCATTGTTCTTTACAACCGCAATAGTGTCCCTGCCACCGGCGGAATATTTTGCTGTTTCAATGAATTGTTCCCTGTCAATTGTGAGTATTCCACCCATCTGAAACACTTCCTTTACACACTGTTTAGTATGGATTCGTAGTAGTCCGCCACATCTATGAGCACTTTTTCATCGAAGTTGAATGTGGACGTATGCAGACTCCCTGTATATCCTTTATCTTCGTTCCTGCTTCCAAAAAACACAAAATAGGAGGGGGCGAGTTTATTATAAAAACTGAAATCCTCCCCGAAAAGATAGGGCTTGTCCTTATCGACCGCTTCCATCTTCAAATTAGCCAAAGCCTCATCCACTGTGATTCTGAGTGACTCATCATTCCTCACCGGCGGATAGCCCTCATTGAATGTCACCTTTACTTCTGCACCAAAAAGGCTCCCCGCAGTTTCACCCAGCAGCTGCAGCCGGTCTTTTATCACTTCGAGATCCCCAGGTGCATAAGTTCTGATCGTACCTTCGATATAGCCCCGGCTTGCAACCGTATTGATCGCTTCTCCCGCATTCATATTTCCTATATGGATGATGTTCCTGTTGAGTCCATCCAGATGAAAATGCTGCATTTGGGAAACCTGGGTCGACAGGTGCATCAGCACTTCTATGGCCGAGATACCCTGATGCTTTGAAGCGACATGGCTGGATTCACCAGCTATATAGAAACGGTATTCAGTGGCGCTTGCTGTAATGGGTCCATCCCTGAGCATGACTTTCCCCTCATCTTCATCCGGCATAAGGTGGATACCAAAAATGGCTTCCACTTTCTCCCTGGGTGTCCAGGATCTGAGCAGCTGATCCGCCCCGGCAGCCGTTTCCTCGGATGGCTGGAATATGAATACAACATTATGGGGGAGAGCCCCTCTATCCTTTAAAATCCTGCACCGCTTTACAAAGAGCATCAGGGCGGTGGTATGACCGTCATGTCCACATGCATGCATCCTGTTGTCAGTCTTGCTTCTGAATTCCACATCGTTTTCTTCATGGATGGGCAGTGCATCAATATCAGCCCTGAAGGCAAATGTGCGGTCTGAATTCCCATCCAGATATGCAACGACCCCTGTCTCCAGGGGACGTTCATAAGGAATATTAAATTCATCGAGGAATTTTATGATATGCGCCGTTGTCTGTATTTCTTCCATGCTTGTTTCAGGAATCTGATGCAACAGTCTCCGGTGACTAACTGCAAAATCAAGCTCAGTCATTCAATTTCCTCAATGCTGAGACGATTTCACGTTTCGAACTGTCAACATCCTGAGACTGCTTGATCACTTTTGCCGGCGTACCCGCTACTACCGCACCGGCAGGTACATCATCAGTGACAATTGCGCCCGCAGCAACGATGGCACCCGCACCGACTCTGACGCCTTCCAGGACCACTGCATTCGCACCGATCAGCACATCGTCTTCGATCACTACCGGGGATGCACTCGGCGGTTCAATAACACCTGCCAGGACAGCACCTGAACCGACGTGTACGTTTTTACCTGTAACTGCACGGCCGCCGAGGGAGGCATTCATATCAATCATTGTGCCTTCTCCGACGATTGCACCGATGTTGATCGTCGCACCCATCATGACAACCGCGCCATCTTCGATCACTGCATTTTCACGGATGAAAGCCCCGGGCTCTATTCGTGCATTTGTCGCTGAGAGGTCTTTCAATGGAATCGCTGAATTCCTTCTGTCCATTTCCACCTCTACATCTTCAATAATATCTTCATTGGTATCCTGGAAAACTTTCCAGTCTGCATAGTCTCCGAAAACTGTTTTGGAATTGTCACTGCCGAATACTTTCAGTGTATCGGGGAAGGAAACACCTTCAAAATTACCATTTACGTAGACCTTCACCGGTGTCACCTTGTGTGCATCGCTGATATACTGGATGATTTCTTCTGCTGTAAAGTTTTCCATTGTACTATCTCTCCTCGAATAAATTATTATAGTCATAAAATCCATCTGAATGCTTTACCAGTTCATTTGCCGCTTTCAGGGCACCATTTGAAAATATCTCTTTTGACTGCGCCTGATGACTGATTTCAATCACTTCATCTTCTTTTGCAAAAATAACATCATGGGTGCCAACGATCGAACCGCCCCGGATTGCACTGACACCTATTTCTTCAGGTTTTCTCTTCTCGTGGATATCGGATCTGTCATAAACAGGGTAGCTGCCGTCACGATGGTCCATTGCCGTATCCAGAAGTTTCACCATTGTGCCGCTCGGTGCATCCACTTTCCTGTTGTGATGACGTTCCACCATTTCAAGATCGAATTCATCAAGCATCGACAGAGCTTTTTTCAGTACCTCGTTCATGACATGGACACCGTAGCTCATATTGGCGCTGAAGAACACCGGCGTATCTGTACTTTTTGCCTTCAGACTGTCGAGGATCTTCTCTTTATCACCGGTCGTCGCGATGACAAGCGGCGTCTTCACTTCATCTTCGAGCAATGGAAGTATGAGGTCCGGATGTGAAAAGTCTATCGCCACATCCGCATCTGCCGCATCAATCGATTCGAATACTGGGTAGGGTACATCCCGGTCTTTGTCCCTTAAAATGATGCCGGCTATTTCATGTCCCTCCTCTTCGGCAAGTCTCGCTGTAATCTTATTCATTGTGCCGTAACCTATGAGAAGAATTCTCATACCAGCGTTCCCTCCCTGAACTGTCTGAGTGTTCCTATGACTTCGTCCAGTGCATCGTTCTCGAGCGGGATGAGAGGCAGCCTCAGTTCGTTGTTCCCGTATCCGAGTTCTGCAGTCATGGCTTTAACCGGAATCGGATTTACATCAATTTGTACTGCTCTGATCATCGGCATTACGCGGGTGAACCTCTCCTGTGCCGATGTGTCACCATCCTGGATACGTTCATAGACATCCTGCAGCTCACCGGGGATGATATTGCCGACCACCGAGATAAGCCCTTTGCCGCCCAGTTTCACAAAGTCATGCATATTATCGTCGTTGCCGCTGTAGAGTACAAAGTCCTGGTTTTCTGTAAGTGCAAGGACTTCCCTGGTGTATTCAAGATCTCCCACTGCATCTTTCAGAGCGACGATGTTCCTGTGGCCGCTCAACTCACGTACCGTTTCCGGTTCTATCGTCATACCTGTTCTTCCCGGGACATTGTACAGTACAGCCGGCAGTTCTGTATTGTCCGCAATCGCCGTGAAGTGGCGCACCAGTCCCCGCTGATTGCTTTTGTTGTAGTAGGGGGTGATGAGCATAACTGCATCCGCACCGATTTTTTCAGCATATTTCGTAAGTTCGATGGAGGCGCTCGTCGAATTTGTACCTGTTCCGGCGATGACGGGCACACGGCCGTCCACAGTCTCGACACCGACACGGAGCAGTTCACGGATTTCCTCCATCCTCAAAGTAGGGGACTCCCCGGTCGTGCCGTTGATGATGAGTGCCTGTGCATTATTTTCTATCAAATACTCAATATGATTCCTGAATGCCCCATAGTCGATTACATCATTTCGGAACGGTGTGGTCATTGCAACTCCAATACCTTCGAAAATTACAGTATTCATAATGAATTACTCCCTTTCCATAATTTGTTTGAGAATTTGAACTGAATTCTGAGCGGCACCTTTCAGTATATTATCCGCAGTGCACCATACATGGAATGTGTTCTCTAAGGAATCGTCCCGTCTGATCCGGCCGACAAACACTTCCGGTCTTCCTGTAGACTCAAGAGGCATTGGATACTCGCTGTTTTCAGGATTGTCCACAAGTGTGATGTGAGGGAGGTTCCTGAATGCATTCCTTACTTCTTCTTCTGTTGCATCATTTTCAAGTGTCACATTCATGTGGACGCTGTGAGAGTTAGATACCGGAACCCTTACGCATGTGGCCGACACCGCAAGACCCGGCAGTTCAAGTATCTTCCTGGTTTCATCAATCATCTTCTGTTCTTCTTTTGTATAGCCATTTTCAAGAAACACATCAATATGCGGAAGTACATTGTCATGAATCGGATGGGGATAGGTCGTCGGCGCTTCCCCTCTGGCGCCTTCCTCGAGGTCCCGGAGACCACCGGATCCGGAACCTGACACTGCCTGATAAGTCGTATAGTTGACACGTTTCAGACCAAATAATTCCTTAAGGGGCTGGAGCGCCACAACGGACTGTATCGTTGAACAGTTCGGGTTCGCGATAATCTTCCTGTCAAGCCTCGGTGCATTTATCTCCGGCACGATCAGGTCAATATCCTCATGCATCCGCCACTGGCTGGAGTTGTCGATTACAATTGAACCATTCTCTTCAAACAGAGGGGCAAACTGTCTGCTTGTGGCACCTCCGGCACTCATCACCACATAATCGAATCTCTGTGTCGGTGTTTCGTCAGTCAGTTCCTGTACCGTCAGCTCTTCATCCATAACCTGAAGTTTCTTTCCGGCTGAACGGGCTGATGACAACAGCGTGATTTCATCCGCCTCGATACCATATTGCTCAAACATCTCGATCATCTTTGTTCCGACAACACCTGTTGCTCCTACAATTGCTACTTTTACCATTGACATTCTCCTCCTGATTTATAGATCAAATGCGGCGGCAAATGATTCCACTGCATGTTTACCGTGTTCTTTATCAACGACATAGGAAATGCTGATCTCGGATGTCGTTGTCTGATAAAATCTGATGCCTGAGTCATTAAGTGCCATGAAAGCTTTCGAAGCGACCCCCGACATATCCCGCATCCCTGAACCGATGATCGAAACTTTGCAAAGGCGTGTTTCCATGGTCAGTGACATGTCAGGGTGGAGCAGCCTCATCTCAGTGAATATCTGATCCAGACGGGCCGATTCAGCATCCTTCACTGTAAATGACAACTGGAATCCTTCGCTCCCTGACATCTGTGAAATCATATCCACATTGATGGATTCCTCATCGAATTTCTTAAAGAGATCGAAAATCAGCATCGATTCGGCACATGGTTCAAAAACAGTTGCATGGATGATATCTTCATCCAAAGCAGCGCCAACCACCGCTTTCCTTTCGAGCACTTCAGTTTCCTGCATAATCCATGTTCCTTTCTCCTCCGATAATGTTCTTCCCAGATACAGCGGGATGGAATGGTTCTTCGCAATCTCAATACTACGTGTTTCCAGGACTCCCGCGCCGAGAGCGCTCATTTCCATCATCTCGTCATAGGAAATACTGTAAATCCGTTTTGCATGTTCGTAAACTCTCGGATCCGTTGCATAGACACCGTCGACATCTGTATAGATTTCACAGGGCATTCCGCAGCTCGCCGCAATTGCCACTGCAGTAGTATCGGAGCCTCCGCGCCCCAGGGTCGTGATTTCATTCTGTTCATTCACTCCCTGAAATCCGGCAACGACCAGCACGTCGTTTTCCTGCAGTGCACTTAACAGACATGATTTATCAATCTCCGAAATCCTGCTTTTCATATGACTGCCGAACGTTTTGATGCCTGCCTGGAAACCCGTCATTGCCTTTGTTCTTACTCCAAGATCCTCGAGCACTATCGAAAGATAGGAAATCGTCTGCTGTTCCCCGGTTGTGACGAGAAGGGCAATATGATCGTCTTTCGGGGCGGGGGAGAGACTTTTCACATTGGAAAGCAGTTCGTCCGTCGTTCCGCCCATCGCGCTGACCACAACAATGAGTTTCTCGCCCAGAATTGTCCGGTCCCGGAGGGACCCCGCAATTTCTCTGATCTTATCAAAATCTCCAACTGAAGTACCGCCAAATTTCAAAACACTGTTTTCCATATGTCCTCCTGTAATAGAAGGCACTCACTCAATAAAAAAACAAGCCCGGCGGAATGCCGGACTTGTTATAAATTTATCTACAAGTGATGCACTCCATTATTCAAAAAATAATGACAAACCTGTAGCTCTTAACCACCAGATCCAACGGAGCCCTGCTGCAACAGGAAACCATTTCGGCATCGCACCCTTTCACACGCCCCAGTTCGCAGACTGTCTCGAGCGGTTACTGATGATTGATGCGCCTCATCCATATTTACTATTTAGTTATAAATGTCATTATACATAGAACTCATGGCTCTGTAAACTCATTTGTTGAAATTTTGTATAATTGTCTAAAAACTCAGTTTCTGATCAGTCCTTTATCACGGAGGTATTCTTCATATGTCGTCTCTTTGACGATTGCTCCTGTTTTCTCGATTTCAAGGACTTTATTGGCGATCGTATTGATGAACTCGAAGTCGTATGAAGTGAAAATGATGGAACCTTTGAAACTTTTGAGCCCTTCGTTCACAGCTGTGATGCTTTCAAGGTCCAGGTGGTTCGTTGGCTCATCAAGCATGATGACATTCGCCTGGGACAGCATCATGCGGGAAAGCATTGCGCGCATTTTCTCTCCACCGGAAAGGACGTTTGCCTGCTTCTTGGCTTCTTCGCCGCTGAACAGCATCCGTCCCAAAAATCCTCTCAGGAAAGTTTCCGTCTGCTCTTCAGGCGGTGCGTACTGGCGCAGCCAGTCCACAAGACTCGTATTGACACCGTCGAAATATTTGCTGTTGTCCTTTGGCATATAGCTCTGGGAAGTCGTCACACCCCATCTCACTTCACCTTCGTCGGGAGTGATTTCACCGGCAAGGATGCGGAGGAGGGTGGTGCGGGCAATTTCGCTGTGGCCGATCAGCACTGTCTTATCATACGGACTCAGAGTAAAGCTTACATTATCCAAAACTTTGGTGCCATCGACCGTATGAGAAAGGCCGTTGACGTAAAGCAGATCATTCCCGATTTCACGTTCAGGGCTGAACTTGACATATGGATATTTTCTGGAAGATGGTCTGATATCATCAAGTTCAATCTTATCGAGCATCTTCTTACGGCTTGTTGCCTGTTTGGATTTAGAGGCGTTCGCACTGAAACGGGCGACGAAATCTTTCAGTTCCTTAATTTTCTCTTCTTTCTTCTTGTTCTGCTCCTGAGCCATCTGCTGAGCAAGCTGGCTGGACTGGTACCAGAAATCATAGTTGCCGACATAGAGCTGGATCTTTCCAAAGTCGAGGTCGGCGATATGGGTACATACGTTATTCAGGAAGTGTCTGTCGTGGGAGACGACGATTACTGTGTTTTCAAAGTCGATCAGAAAGTCTTCAAGCCACTGGATGGCTTCAATGTCCAGTCCGTTGGTCGGCTCATCGAGCAGAAGGACATCAGGGTTGCCGAAAAGGCTCTGAGCAAGCAGCACTTTGACCTTCTGATTGTTTTCAAGTTCCGACATCTGGCTGTCCATCAGCTCCGGCCCGATACCGAGCCCGTGGAGCAGACCCTCTGCATCCGCTTCGGCAGTCCAGCCGCCCATCTCTCCGAATTCTCCCTCAAGCTCCGCTGCACGGATGCCGTCTTCATCGGAAAAATCGGGCTTCATGTATATTTCGTTCTTTTCTTTCATGATTTCCCAGAGCTTCGTGTAACCCATCAATACAACATCGAGTACACGCTGATCTTCATATCCGAAATGATCCTGCTTCAGTACAGCAAGCCGCTCATCTTTCCCCATGCTGACATGTCCTGTCTGAGCATCCATTTCTCCGGATAATATTTTCAGGAAAGTCGATTTCCCGGCGCCATTGGCACCTATCAGACCATAGCAATTCCCCGGGGTGAATTTAATATTTACATCTTCAAACAACTTGCGGTCACCAAATCTGAGACTCACATCAGTAACCTGTAGCATAGGCATTCTCCTTTAATGATATTCTTAAGCGATGATACCATATTTATGGTACCATTGAAATATAATTCGAGGGGGTCTTGTTACCTATGGATACCGATTTGCGACGATTTAAAAGGATAATGGATGAAGGTCGCCGCATCGTGTTCTTTACTGGGGCCGGCGTCTCTGTAAAAAGCGGCATTCCTGACTTCAGGAGCATGGGCGGTCTGTTTGATGAAATATCAGAAGAAGGCCATTCACCGGAATATCTGCTCAGTGCCGATCATTTGAATGACAACCCGGAAAGTTTTATAGAGTTTTACAGAAAGCGACTTTTATTGGCTGATAAATCACCGAATATCGTTCATGAATATATTGCGGAAATTGAAAAGGAAGGACGGTCTCGGGGAGTCATTACACAGAACATCGACGGTCTCCACTCAGATGCCGGCAGCAGGCATGTCGATGAGCTGCACGGGACGCTCAACCGTTTCTACTGCGTCAGCTGCAGCAGGCAGTTCACCAAAGAAACGGTAATGGCACAGGACCTGAAGCACTGCAGCTGCGGCGGGGTACTGCGTCCTGATATCGTACTTTATGGTGAAATGCTCGATGAACAGACGATATTCTCTGCAATCGATAAAATATCAAATGCAGATGTTCTCGTCGTCCTCGGCTCATCACTTGTCGTCAACCCGGCAGCCGCAATGACCGGTTATTTCAATGGAGAGCATTTTATCATCATCAATAAAGACCCGACACCATTCGACCATGATGCGACACTCGTATTTAACAGGGATATGACAGAAATCATAGAATTCATCCAACAATAAGGAGAAAAACAATGGAACACATTTCAGGTACAGTACAATTTTTAGAAGTGATTAAAAAAGAAGGGTCAACTTATCATCTTAAGACGGAAGAGGATACGTATATCCGCATGAATGCCTCAACATCTGACGAAGAATATGAAATCGGCGAGGAAATCAGCGCATTCATCTACCCGAATCGCAGTGGTGAACTATTTGCCGCACCGGTTGTTCCATCGGTCGGCATTGATAAGTACGGGTTTGCAAAAGTATCGGAAGTCAATCGTGACGGCGCATATGTAGATATTGGTGCACCGAGGGAAATCCTCGTACCTTGGATCGACCTTCCCAAGCTGAAATCAGTATGGCCGGAAGAGGGCGACGAAATCTATATGAAATTGAGGGCCGAAAGCGACAATCAGCTGTACGGCCGCCTGATTTCAGAAAATGAGGTTGCGGAACGCTTCACACCGCTAAAAAAAGAAGACTTTGCAGAACTGAAGAACAAATGGATGGAAGGCCGGCCGTACAGGTTGCTCAAAGTGGGCACATTCCTGTTGACTGACGACGGCAGAAAGGTGTTCGTCCATGAGTCTGAACGTGAAGATGAGCCGAGACTCGGTGAACTGAAGAAATTCAGGGTGATCGGCATCAATGATGAAGGTGAGATCAACGGCTCCTTCCTCAAACAGGCATATAAGAAGATGGACGACGACAGTGGGAGAATACTCGATTACCTTACTAAAAACGGTGGTTCCATGCCGCTCAATGACAAAAGCTCCCCTGAAGACATCAAAGAGGCGTTCAACATGTCAAAAGGCGCATTCAAACGCGCCCTCGGGCGTCTGATGAAAGAGGGTACGATAGAGCAGACAGCCACAGAAACGAAGATGAAAGAGCAGTAAAACATTAATGCCTGGTTGGGAGTTCCCAACCAGGCATTTTCAATCATCCTTCTATTTCTTCTGTCAGTTTTTCCAGTTCATCCACCAGTTCGCCGATGTAATCGATTGTTTCCCTGAGCGGTTTATCTGTAGTGATGTCGACACCCGCCATCTGTGCAAGTTCCACCGGTGATTTCGTACCGCCTGCTTTCAGCACCTTGAGCCAGTCATCGACTGCCGGCTGCCCTTCAGCAAGGACGCGTCTGCTCATTGAAGTGGCAATGGTCAGTCCGGCGGAGTAAGTGTATGGATAAAGACCCATGTAGTAGTGCGGCTGCCTCATCCATGTGAGCTCTGCACCTTCCGTGATTTCCACCTCGTCGCCCCAGAATTCCTCGATGACCCCGCGTTTCAATGTATTCAGATCATCGGCAGACACATTTTCATCATTATCCACCATTTTGTAGACTTCGCGCTGGTATGCAGCTTCAAGCAGGTGGGTCACACAGTTATGATAGTATGTTCTGGAAATGATCGAGCTGATGACCCAGCGCTTGAATTTCGGATCATCCGAATTCTCCAGCAGATGATTCGCCATCAGCATCTCATTCATCGTGCTCGGTGCTTCTATGAAATACATCGAACTTCTTGCATCGAATACATTCTGTTCACTGTTTGCATTATAGAAATGTCCGGCATGTCCGAGTTCATGCGCGAGAACGAATACTTCTGTCATGAGTGAGGTCCATGAAATCAGGATATACGGGTGTGTCCCGTATGGACTGGAACAGAATGCTCCTGTGGACTTCCCTTTATTCTTCACGAAATCAATCCAGCGCTCATCGTAGGCACGATTGACCATCCCGAGATAATCGTCTCCCATGATGGCAAGCGCGTCATTGATGTATCTGCGTGAATCTTCGATACTGATTTCAGGTTCCGACTCGGGATCCAGAGACATCTTCAGATCTTCATATTTCATCGTATCCAGATCATGGACACGTTTCAACAGCCTTGCATACCGTCTCATGTGCGGTGCCAGGTCGCTCATGATCATATCGATCTGACGGTGATACAATTCCTGATCCACCTCCTGTCCATGAAGCAGGTAGTCGATTACAGAATCGAACCCCCTCAAGTCGGAAGTCGTCTTTTCCTTTTTCAGCTGAAGATTGTAGGTACCGGCCGCCGTATGCTGATATTCACGGAGTTTGTTACTGAATGCCCGGAATGCATTCCTTCTGATTTCCGTATTTTCATGGCCTTCGAGATTACCTTCGAATGACAGGTAGGAGAGGGGGATCTCCACACCATCTGCCTCAAAAGTGCCGAAGTCAATATCAAGCAGCTTCGTCTTGTTGTAAAGCTCATAAGGCCCGTTGAACACAGAAGAGTAGGAGGCAAGTACTTTTTCAACCTGGGGGTCCAGCTGGTACGGCTTTTGTCTTAACAGATCATCAATGAAGACGGAAAGGCCGGGCGCCTGTACCTTGATGTCTTCGAGTACTGATTCATCCAATGCCAGAAGTTCACTTTTGACAAAACTCGTTTCACTGCTGAAATATGTAGCGGCATTCGAGGATGCTGAACTCAGTTTCTGTGAACCCGCATCACTCTGATCGGCAGACAGGCTGAGGCTCGCATAGGTTCCGATCGGCACAAAAGCTTCGACCAGGGACTTCAATTCATTGATGGCCCCGGCTGCTGTCGTGGCATCTGTCAATTTACCGGCGTAGCGCCTGGAAAAATCCGCCACACGCGGTCTGAACGATTGTACAGCTTCATAAAATGTATCATTCGACGGGAAAAGATCCGACAGATCCCATGTATGCTTTTTTTCAACCTGGCTTCTTGATTTAAGTTCTTCCATTATTGTAAACACTCCTTTAAATTTCGAAAACCGAAGTAATAACTTGATTATACATGAAAATTCTAAAAATTTAAATCATTAATGGATACGAATTATGTTTTAATTATTGCAGTTAAGAGAATATTATTATGAAGCGAGGTGAATATGATGATCCAGGATCTCAGTTTTTATATTATCAGTATACTGGCAGTGTTGATACTCAGTGCGCTGGTACCATTGGCGCTGAAGAAATACTTTGTCATTCCCGTATTGACTTTTGTCGGAATGATCCTTGCCGCATTCGTCATTCCGAATTTCATAGAAACGACGAATTGGGAAGCATTGGCGGGATACGCCGTTTTCCTTGGAATATTGTCTTTATTGGTCAGTATCCTGATGTGGTTCTACACGAGGGGCAGACGGAAGAGGAAAGAACTCGACCAACAGGAAATGTCAGGACAGCACGCAGAGGATGCTGCAGATGAAACACACGGGAAAAAGAAGAGCATGAAATAAGCTGCCGTGACCGGCAGCTTATTTTTAATGATAGGAGAAAGAGGGCGGATGGCATCATTTCTTTCTTGTAGGTATGAAATTTCTGACAAACCGGTATTTCTGCTGATCGTATTTAGTGTACAGATAGCCGAAAACACTGAAAACGACCGCACCGATCAGATTGACCAGCAGATCCTTCATTGTGTCTCTGATTCCTATATCAAGATAGCCTCCGTCAATGACAGTCCGGCTGGTGCTGCCGGAATCATCCCGACTTTCTATGATTGTACGTTCTATGTCGCCAACATGGTGGACATCACCATTTTCTGCACCGATATTAACGCTGTTTATCACCTGTACAACCCTGTCTTTTTGCATATCCAGCCCCATAAAGCGATCTGCATAATACTCAAAGAACTCCCAGAGGACACCGACGGTCATGGAAAAGCAGAAAGTCACTATAGCAAGAAACAGCGGAGTCAAATCGATACCTTCAGCATTCTTGTTCAACAGATAGATGAGTGAAAAACCGACGCCTGCAGCCAAAAAACCGTTGAGCGTGTGAAGCGCCGTGTCCCAGGCCGGTATATAACCGTAGAAATCACCCAGCTCGCCGAGAACTGTCGAACTGAAAATGAATACGATGATGATAAGCTCCAGAAGATTTGGAATGACAATGTTGAAGATACGCTCGACAAGGAGAGGAACGGTAAAGAGGGCGAGCGTCAGTGCAAGTATGAAAATATCTCCCCATTCCTGCATGAATATTATCTGATTGACAAGATTCACAACAGCAATTATGCGAAACACGACATACACCGCAACAACCTTACGTCCGGCTGTCGATGTGCTGCTCGTAAAAAACTTCTTTAAGATACTCATAGTAAATATCCTCCTGACAAAAGGGAGATTCATATAGTTATCATAATTCACCCGGAATATATGCAGTAAACATAACTGATCCAAACGGGTCCAAACGGGATCAGAACAGATGGAAAAGCAGATATTGAAGATGGTGTAATTAGTAAACATGATACGGAATGAATTTCCGGGATGGCATCAATGATAATACATTACAGCTAAGATTTAAACGAACTGTTAAACTATGATGCATAACTAACAGATAGATAGTGTTAACACAAAATGATCGACTGGGTTAAAAATATCATCACCTGTAAAACAATCGGGTTTACAGACAGTTGAAAGATGATTAAAAAGGAGGATGCATCGTAAGTGTAGGGCTCTCTTTTGCAAACACCCATAACTTCCCATAATATATATTATGTAAACTTTATGATGGAGAAATAAATACATCCTCCCAATGAGACTCGAATTCTATTAAAATAACCGCCCTGGAATTTACATCCAGACCGGTTATTTTAATCATGTTATCCTATTGTTCTTTTGATTCGCTTACGACTTTATATACAGTTGCTCTGGATACGCCGGCCATTTCTGCAATTTTGCTGCCTGTATACTGCTGTGTTTCATACAATGACCGGATCATCGCTTTCTTATCTTCGCTGACTCCGGGTCTGCCGCCGTTTCTGCCGCGTGCTCTCGCTGATTCCAGGCCTTTCTTTGTCCGTTCGCTCATCAGGTTTGCTTCAAGCTCTGCAAATGCCGACATCATCGTGAAAAACATTTTTCCCATCGGATCTTTTGTTGTGACGTTCATATTGATGATTTCCAGGTCAACCCCGCGATTTTCAAGCTCTGTAGCCAGTTCTATCAGCTGTTTTGTCGTCCGTCCGAGCCTGTCCAGTTTTGTAATCACCAATGTGTCACCTTCCCTCATGTAATCCAGGCAATTCTCAAGCTCTGTCCTGTCGGTTTTCCTGCCACTCACCTTTTCCGAGAATGTTTTGATGCATCCTGCATCTTCAAGCATGTCCAGTTGGCTTGTGAGATTCTGATGTCTTGTGCTTACTCTTGCATAGCCTATTTTACTCATATTTCCATCACTTCCAAATAATGTATTTTAAAGGCTGTAAGTACATTATAAACTGACAGTGAAAAAAAGACAACAAAAAACACAACTTTCACTGCATTTTATTTAATAAATGTTAATTATATTGTTGTGTATGTAAAACCCTCGTTAAAAAGACATATGTTAAATATCTTGAAATATACTTTTTTGGCGTGAAATATTAAAAATCCAACCTCTGCACTGTATTTAACTTGGCAGGTTGGATTTATACCGGTTCATTCATGTGTATCCAGGATTTTAACTATCAATGGCCTGATCATAGGCGGCTTTTGTTTTTCCATCAAACAGTACCCAGGTTATTGAATCGAATACATCCTGATTTTTCTCAAGGTATTCATTGACTGTGCCTACGGCGATTTGAGCCGCCTTATCCAGCGGGAACCGGTATACACCTGTTGAAATGGATGGAAAAGCAATCCTCCGGATATTATTCTCACTGGCAACTTCCAATGATCTTTCATAACAGCTGGCAAGAAGTGCCTCTTCATTACCGCCTCCTCCATTCCATACCGGGCCGACAGTATGGATGATATGGTCCACCGGCAGGTTGTAGCCGCCTGAAATTTTGGCGTCCCCCGTTTCACAGCCGCCGAGCGTCCGGGTTTCCCCGAGCAGCCCGGGGCCCGCCGCCCTGTGTATTGCCCCGTCGACACCACCGCCGCCAAGGAGACTTGTATTCGCGGCATTGACAATCGCATCTGCATCACTTGTCTCAGTTATATCCCCAAGTCTTGTCCCAAGCATTTCAATAACCCCTTTCTATTTCAGCATAGCAGCCATACCCCTTGCCAAATCTTTGCTATACAGGACCACTACCCTGAATCATGAAAATAAATCACCCGGGATTATCCAAAAAATGCCTCTCCATATTTTGGAGAGGCAGAATCTCTACTGTATCTTATTCAGTTTTTCCGCTATTTTATATATCGGTTTATTGAATATTTTGTAGAATGTTCCCGGTAATTCTTCAATGAAGGTGTTATAGCCCTTTTTGAATTTGTAGACACCGTAGTCTCTGGAGTTTTCGGTGAAATCACCCGTGAGTCCGAAGAAGTTGAACCTCGGCAGCCCCATTTCCTTCGCTTTTTTAATCATTTCCCATGTCGTGAAGTTCGTTCCCATAAACATCGAATGTTCCGGATAGCTGCCGCTGAAGAGGTAGACCATCTCATGATTATTATAGTAGTACATCGCCGCAGACAGTTCGATGGTATCGCCGTATTCCTTCTGTACCTTTTCTATTTTGGCGATTCTTTTCTTTTTATTCGCCACCAGGTCCTTCGTCTCATTCAGACGCCCCTTCATGCGCTTTGTCCCCTGCCCGCTTTCGAGTTTGCCCTCCATATCGGACTGCTCTGACTCCAGTGAAGCGAGCTCTCTGTTCAGCCGCTCAAGGTATTTGTCCACTTCGATATAGCTTAGTGTGAGATACGTCCTGTCTTTCAGCGTTTTGAGCAGATTCTTGATCTTTTTGCCGCTTACCGGATCGAACCCGATACGTTCTTCTGTATCCTTATAGATTTCTACGAACTTGTCATACTCATCTTCATCCAGATACCTGAGCTTCAGATCCATCTGTTCCACTGCCCGGGTATTATACCGCGTTTTCGAATCCATGTTCTTGATAAGTTCATCTTCACTTTCTGTAATATCGAGAATCGCCTGGTGCCTGAGCAGCTCTTCAGTAACAAGCTGTTTCGTGAATCCCTGGTGTGTATAGCCGAGTTTTGTATAGATGTCCACGATTCCGGGATTATTCTTTTCACTGTCGATGACTTCACCCTCGCCGTTTCTGATTCTATATATATGATACGGAGAATGGATGAGCTTCAGGGCATGATTCCTTTTCACGTAATCATCGATTTCGCCGAGGAAGAACGCAAGACGCTCATTCGTGAAATCTTTTATGAGCGGTCCCGTGTGGGAAGTGAACAATCTGTATCTTCTTAACACGGGGGTCGCACTCAGCATGGACACACCCACCAGCTCTTCATCATCATAGAGCCCGAGCAGGTGCACTTCCTGTATTTTGGATATATAGTCATAATATAGTGCATCATGCAGATAATGGGAGTAACCTTCATAGTCTTCCATGAATGCCTTGAAAGTACTCTCCTGGATTAATGATGTTTGCATGTTTACGACAAACCCTTCCTGATTTTACTTTTTCATCTGCTGCAGTTTGCTTTTCACTTTGTAGATATTGTACTGCACCGGACTGATCACTTTTACGAAGTCTCCGACAAGCTCTTCGATTTCAGCGTTGAAGCCGCGTTTGAAACGGTAAACCCCGTAATCTTCACCGTCTTCCGAGAAATCTCCGCTGACACCGTAGAAGTTGTATCTGTCTATCCCTTTTTCCATGCAGTATTTCATCATTTCATAATGCATCATGTATGGACCGACGAATTGGGCGAACTCGGACGAACTCGCTCCGGAATTATACACCATTTCATATGGCGTTTCAAAATAGATGCCGGCGGCGAGATTGATGACGCTGCCTTCCCGCTCTTTTATTTCATTGGCTGTCCGCCAGTCTGCCTCCAGCTTCTCAATCTGCTTTTCAGCTTCCGCGATCTTGTTCAATGTCTTGTCATTCTTGTTTTCCTTATCCATCATCTGGCTGTGCTTTTTCCGCACATCATCCAGCTGGTCCTTCAAGTTGCCTATATATTCATACAGGTCGAGATAGGCCAGCGGAATGAGGACTTTATCGCCGTATGTCTTCTTGAAGTTGGTAAAATACTCTTTAGGGTTCGGATGGGTAAAGAATCCCTGCCTCTCACTCGTATCCTTATAAAGGTCCATGAAGATATCGATTTCATCCACATCGAGGAAGCGGACTTTGACTCCGAATTTCTGCGCTTTTTTTATATTGCGTTTCCTCTGTGAATCAAATGATTTCACCAGGGATTTCTCATCAAATCCGCCAAGATCCAGCACACTCATCCAGCGAGCCTGCGAAGTCCTTGAATATCCGCGGGTGAATCCCTGATGCACGTATCCCTCATCTTCCATGATCTTTATGAGATTATCCTGCGTTTCATAGTCTTCTTTTTCGTTTACATCTTTGTCATACTTTTTGTAGATCCAATTCGGGTCCAGCTTGACGTAAAGACCGTTATTCGCCTTAAGATATCTCGAAAGCTCCTGCAGATAGAATCTGACAAGACCGTGATTATGATAGTCGAGGACAGGACCGCGGTTTGAATAGTAGAATTTTTTCCCCACGCCGGTTTTTTTAAGTGTAAAAAGGCATGCTGCCACAACTTTCCCGTCACTGTCCTTTACACCGAGAAGACGCACTTCCTGGCCGTCCATCTCCCTGTTCGCCTTGTTTTCGATCATCTGGAAAAAGGCGGATTCCTCGCCTTTTTCAATATATTTCTGATATTCCTCTTCAGTAAGTTCCGTAAACTTCATTCTCTTTATCCTACCTTCCTGTGAAAGTGCGCAGTTTTGCAAGGCCTTTATATACTGTATATGCCGGCCCGTTGACCGGTTTGATGAAATCTCCGATATATTCAAGCACTTTAGCATTGAAACCTTTTTTAAACTGTATCACTCCGTAATCTTCCGCTTCCGGAGTGAATTCTCCGCTGATGCCGTAGAAGTTGTATACATTAATATCATTTTCAAGCGCATAGTTGATCATATGCCACTGGATCAGATAGCTTCCTGCAAAGTGTCTGAACTCATTGGCGCTGCCGCCGGCGAGATAGACCACTTCGTGCGGTGTTATGAAGTAATAGGAGCTCGCCACCGGCAGTTCTCTGCCGTGTTTTTGGAGAAGCGATTCGCCTTCGGCAAGTTTCTCCTCGATATTGCCCAGCTGTTCCCCAAGGTTTTTGACCTTGTTCGCCGCTTTCTTGTTGGATGGATCCTTCTCGAGACCCTTTTTGGCCTTATCGATATTTTTGACCAGCTGATCGCGGTCTTTCCGTGTCGCTTCATTATATTCCTCAAGGTCCACGTAAACGAGCGGAATCAGCACATTGTCCCCGAAATGCTTTTTGCGGCTGATGTAGTATTCATCATCCCGGTCTATGAATGCCTTCATCTCCGAAGTGTCCTTCATGAATTTTCTGAATACATCAATTTCGTCAAGCCCCAGATAGCGCAGATGAAGCCCGTTCTTCTGCGCTTTTTTAATATTCCGCTTCCTCAGGCTGTCCATATCTTCAAGCAGTGTTTTCGGGTCCTTGCCGGCCAGGTCCAATACGGAATGCCATCGGATCTGGACCACCGGATCGAAACCTTTTGTAAAACCTGTATGGTGCCATCCAAGCGCCTTGAAATAATCGAATATATAACGATTCCCCATGTCTTTGGTGATCTCTCCATCGTGGGTGCGCTCTTTGATGACTTCATAGGGATCCACTCTTGCATACATCACTTTTTTAGGTTTTAAAAACTCTGTCAGACCTTTGAAAAATACGTCAAAAACACGTTTGTCACTGTAATCCATTACAGGACCACGGTTCGTGTAGGCATATTTGAACACTTTCATCACAGGGGTCAGTGTCACAAGACTCGCCGCTTTTATTTCTCCGCCGTCCTTTACTCCGACCAGGTAGGTTTCCACTCCTGCATCCTTTTTCAGATTATAATTGTCCACTGTCTGGGTAAAGTGGCTGAAATGAGCCCGCGTAAACTGTTCGAACTCCTGTGGCGTTAACTCTGTAAATTGCATAATGGCACTCCTGTCACCTAATTTTGATACCTAGATTATATTATCAGATTTGTGCTGCCTTCTCCATCATTTCCCTGATGGATCCATTTAAAATTCGTTTGTTTTTCGTTTATTTTGACGAAATTCAAATCATTCGCTTGTCCAGGTGAATTTGTACATAAACTGATTTACAGTCGTCTGTATTATAACATTAAGGAGGTTTTTACACATGCTTCCATCTCTTATTATGGACATTTCCGGCATCTCCGGACTCATGCTTTATGACATCAATTATCAGAAGCGGCTGGCACGCTTCTTCTTTACCGCTTGTGGCCGGCGATTAGTCCATCGCGTAGTTTGAGAGTGGATGTTTCCGTACAGCTGAGTGCCCGCATCACACTCAGCTGCCCGTATTTCACTTTCAGGCGATCCACCGTCTTCATGAGCGATTCCTGGCGCTTCAGTGCACAGGCATCTTCAAACAGGGACATCTGGCTCATGCTGTCGGGAATGAGATTTGTGAGCGTCACGCTGATGGTCCGGTACAGTGCATGGGGGTCTGCGATACTTTTCAATATATCCCAAATATCCTTCATCACACGGTTGCTGTTGTTCGTTCCCCCGGGAATCGTGAACTGCTTTCTGTATATATGCCCATCTTTCGTACCGACGGCGACCTGCACGGTTTTTGCAAGTCTCCTGGACAATCTGAGACGATGCGTCACTTCATCCACATGCTCGAGCACGACGACATATATATCGCTGAATCCATAATCCCGCATCAGAATCTGGCTTTTGCAGATGGACGGTGAGTGCGCCGTATGCTTCTCCCGTATTCTGCTGGCGTCGATGCCGTTCGCATGCAGATGCCAGTCGACACCGATGATACCGAAGTCCCGTTTCAAATACACCGGAGAGTACCGTGCCAGATCACCGATTTTGAATATACCCCGTTCATTGAGTTTCACTTCACTCCGCCGGCTGATTCCCCAGAAATCCCGTAGAGGTTTGATCGGCCAGAGTTTGTCGGGCACATCGTGATAGTGCCACTCTGCAATACCGCCCTCCGTCTTTTTGGCTTCAATATCCAGGGACAACTTGCTGAGCAGGAGGTTGTCGCCGATCCCAACAGCGCATTCTATCCCAGTCTCATCATATATTTCATTTTTGAGTTTTATAGCCAGTGCCTCCGGCGTACCGGCGAAAAGATGCCAGCTTTCTGTGACATCCATGAAAAATTCATCCACGGAATACTGATGGAAATCTTCCGGCGCCACATACTTCAGTGCGATTTCTGTAATCTTCGCCGAATAATCCAGATAAGTCTTCATCGAAGGATTGATGATGTAAATGTCATTTCTCTGCGGTATTTCAAACAGCCGGGACCCTGTTTTGATGCCCAGTTTCTTCAGTTCCGCAGTTGCAGCGAGTACAACCGCACCAAGGCTCTTCGTATCCGCGACCACTGCAAGTTTTGTAGTCTTTGGATCCAGGCCTTTTAAAATACATGATACACTCGCAAAAAAGCTTTTCTGATCGACACAGAATATATGTCTTTTTGGGCAGATATGATAATTATACATGACGAATCCTCCTTTTGGGGAACATATGTTCGCATTAATATAATATCACATTTGTCAGCTGCCTAAACAAAAACAATCCCTTTCGGGATTATTTTATTCTGTGATGCGGATGTCATCCTCATCATTTGCGTCAATGGAGTTGGGAAGAAATACTTTCGTATGGAGTCTGATTGAGTGACTTTCATCGCTCACCGCAAGGCCGGATGCGGAAAATTCGAACGGAATATCGACAGTCTCCCCTTCCCCGACGGTCATCATATGATCGAGACGGATGGTCTGTATCACTTCCTGATACTCATCAAAATCAGAATCCTTGCGGTGTCCGCTGGTCACTTCATACAATGTAAGCTTGATGTCCCTGACCTCCTGCGGGCTGTCTCCGCCTGTAACTTCTATGACGCCGCTTATGCTGTCTTCACTCCGGTAGGAGGCGTCCGACAGCCGGGTGTCCACCGTCACTCCCCCAATACCGATTCTCGTCAGCAGGTTTTCAAACATAGATTGACCCTCCATATAATGATTTTTATACGCTTACTATATATTAGCCTGATATAAATAAATCTAACCCAAAATGGGTATAATAATGCATATGGCATATAAATAAACGTTAATAAAGGGGATGAACGGAATGAAAGATATATTCGCATTGCTCAAGAAGGGAAGCATAGCATCTCTCACTGCAGCAATCGTCAACCTCATGATCGCTGGGCTGAAGGGAGCTGCATTCCTGTTCACGGCCAACGTGGCGATGTTTGCCGAGATGATGCACTCCTTAGGTGATGCCATCAACCAGTTCTTTGTCTTCATCGGTTCAAGCCTTTCCAAAAAAGCACCGACGAAGCGGTTCCCGTTCGGATTTGGCAGGCTCGTCAATCTGGTCGTCCTGTTCGCCATAGTTGTTGTGGCAATCCTGTCCTATGAGACAGTGAAGGAAGGGATCCACCATATTGTCGAGCCGCTGCCGACAGAGACGGATACAGCAATGCTGCTTATCAACATCGGTGTCCTTGCGGTCGCTGCGTCACTTGAGGGCTTCGTGCTGTATAAAGCCGGAAAAGAACTGCTGCAGCATGCTGAACAGCCCTATGACGGCATCAAGCCGCTGACGCTGAGCTATAGATACATGAACCGGGCAAAGCCCGCAACAAAGCTCGTCTTCCTGGAGGACACGGTGGCAACCTCCGGTGCACTGCTCGCCATCATAGCAATCCTGATCGGCCGTTTTACGGGCTTTGCACAATCGGAAGGGATTGCCTCCGTCATCATCGGTCTCATGATGTTCTTCATCGTCTATAAAGTCTTCATGGAAAACGCAGCTGGTGTACTCGGGGAAAGTGATCCACATATGGAACAGAGAATCTCACAGATTGTACTGAGACATGATGAAATCACAGATATACAGAAACTCTTCGTCCTGAAGGAAGGTGATGATCTCCACGTTGAAATCGTGGCCGAGACCGACCCGGATATAACGGTGGAACATGCAAATGAGATCCGGGATGAAATCGAGGCACTGATACTTGAACAAAATCATGTGGTAGACGTCAATACCGAGTTCGAAGTGGATGACGGCCGCCGGACATGGCCGAAGACTGTGAAAGAGATGGACCGGAAAACTAAAAATAATAAAAAGCACTAACGCATTGAAAAAGGATGGCAAGGTAGGATGTTACTCCTATCGCCATCCTTTTTTTGTACTATTGTTCATCCGGTTCCCCTTCAAGAAAGTCATGCAGTTCCTGATTATTTGTCTCGAAATCCAGATCTATGACATTGCCTGCATGCCGGGTGTCCATGAATTGATAGGTATCCTCCATCGGAAGTGTAAGCGTCTCTATGTTCTTGTCACCCCGCACGAGGAACGAGGCCATCATGCGGTACATTTCACCATCCGACATGCTGGTGTTGACATATCCCATGCCCGTGCCGGCAATCTTCGGCAGCTTGAAGATGCTGCCGAAGGATACCGCCTCATCTTTCACGGCATCGATCACCTGCTGCTGACGCCTGACACGGCCGAAGTCCCCTTCAGTGTCATGACGGAACCTGGCATAGGCAAGGAGGTCACTGCCGTCCAGGCGCTGTGGTCCCTTCTCCAGTTCAGTATCGATTTTTGCCGACATATCTTTTTCGACATCTATCGGTATGCCGTCTTTGTTGATGACATCCACTACGGATTCAAAGGCGGCATAATCAACAACTGCATATTCTTCGACATCGATGCCGAAGTTCTGGCTGATCGTCTGCCTGAGCAGTTCCACACCGCCGAGGGAATAGACGGAATTGATCTTATAGCTCTGATAGCCGGGTATATCCACGTAGATGTCCCGCATCAGTGAAACCAGCTTCATGTCCTTCTGCATGTAGTCGTATTGTGCAATCATGATCACGTCCGTACGTTGTGAACCGTCCACTTCCCTGTCCGCCCCGAGAAGCAGTATATTCTTCTTGCCGTCGTTGTCATCCACTCCATTGAATTCATACGTCTTTTGTTCCACACCGCTTTCTTTTGCGATATCCAGTCCCGATTGATAGGAAAAATATATATAACATGCGCCCCCGGCAAGAAGCAGGATGATCAAAAGAGGAATCAGCCCCCGTTTACGCAGTCTTTTCTTCTTCACTGTATGCCCCGCCCTTTCAGAGCGGCTGTATCCGTTATCCATTATCATGCTCCTGAAAATAATCTACTGAGTCAGTTTACCTGTTTTGAAACAATTAATAAAGAAATATCATGGGCAGGGTACATGTGGATCATGATATTGATTGAGCCGGCACCCGCCATTATAGTAATATGAATTGAAAACAAAAGGAGTGAGGAGTATCATGATACGGAAAATGCTGCCGTTGATCATAATTTCATTGTTGGTGCTGCCTGCAGGTGCAAAAGCTGCTTCGGAATGGGGTCAGGCAGTTACCGTCTACGGTGCAGGGCTTGAAGACAACCGGGAATTGCTCGATGCAACAGGTGAAATACTTGGTGCCACTGAAGAAGACAAGGTGGAATATGTCAGAAGCGATGATGTTGAGAAGTACCTCGGCGTGACATACGATGATTCCATTCTCAAATCCAGCATACGCATCCTTCAGAAGGATGCCGGAGCAGGACTTGACATCACTGTCGATGAAAGCATGGGACAAATCACGGAAATAACAGAAGAGACATACAAAAATGCACTGCTGACGTCCGGCATCACCGATGCAGAAGTGGTCATCGGGGCAGCTGAGGATGTCACCGGCGAAAGTGCACTCGCCGGCATTTACAAAGCATACGAGGTGCAGGGGGAAGAAATAGACCCGCAACGTACTCAGAATGCCCAGGATGAGCTTGAAACCATCTCAGGTATCGCTGAAGAAAACAGCAACTCGGAGGGCTTCTCCCAGGAACAGCTTAACAAGGCGATTACAGAAATTAAAATTCAGGTCATCGAAGCCGGCGGCAACTTATCCGAAGGTGAAATCAGAAGCATCGTGGATGAACAACTGAAAGCAAACGGCCTGGAGGATGTATTGAGCCAGGAACAGATTGACCGCATCATGGTGATTATCATAAACATTCAGGAATCCGGTCTGTTCCAAAGTGAGGAAGCCGACCGTCTCTTGGAGAGTTCGAAAGGTTTAATCGATGAAATCACTTCATCTGAAGGTTTCCAGGATGCAAAAGAGGCTGCTGAGGATCTCGGCAAGGACATTCAGGAGTCCGGCGCCTGGGAATCATTTAAAAATGCAGTCGCAGATTTCTTCAAAGCCATTGTAGATTTCTTCAGATCATTATTCTAGACTAAAAAAAAGCGGACATGTGTCCGCTTTTTTGGTCTGGAAACAGTTTCAGATTCCAGACGTCTTTCATCGAGAGGTAGATTCTTCAGGATACATTATTTTGATTTGCTGCCATTTCTGTAAGCGTAGCGATTTTCGCCCCACTCGTCTACGTCTGAAAGGTCTGCTTTAATATTGTTGGTCTGGAACACCGGATGGATGCCCTGTTTCAACTGCGCTTTATAATCCGCCGACACCTGGAAGACGATACTGCTCAGCGCAAATACCGCAACCAGGTTTGTAACCGCCATAAGCGCCATGAATAGATCAGCTGTTGCCCATGCCGTTTCCAGATCCATTACCGCACCAATGAATACCATTACAACCACCATGGCTTTGAAAATGAATAATGCTGTTTTACTTTCCTTGATATAATTCATGTTACTTTGCCCATAGAAGAAATTCCCGAGTATTGAGCTATAGGCAAAGAGCAGAATCACGATAGCAATGAACGTTGCACCGAAAGGCCCAATCTGTGCGTTCATCGCTGCCTGTGTCACCTGGATGCCCTGCATTGCATCTGCACCGTACTCAAGATCCGTATACATGAGTATGATGACTGCTGTTGCCGTACACACAACCATCGTATCGAAGAAGACACCGAGTGACTGGATCAGCCCCTGTTTCACAGGGTGGCTGACTGCTGCCGCTGCCGCTGCGTTAGGAGCCGACCCCATACCCGCTTCATTCGAGAACAGTCCCCGTTGGAAACCGTTCAGTATTGCTGCACCGACTGCACCGCCGAATGCTTCGCGGATGCCGAAAGCATTTGCGAATATAGTGGAAATCATTGGAATGATCTGGTCATAGTTGATGATTAATATGACGAAGACAACCGTAAGATAGATGACTGCCATCACAGGTACGATATACCCTGTAACATTCGCCACCCATTTGGCGCCGCCGAATATGACTACAGCTGTGAGGATTGCTATAACGATTCCGATAATCCATCTGTCCACGTTAAACGCTTCCTGATATGCATGTGCAATAGTATTCGATTGCAGTCCATTGAAGACAAAACCAAATGTTATCGTGATAAGTATTGCAAAGAAAATCCCCAGCCATCTCTGGTTGAGCCCTTTTTGCATATAGTATGCCGGACCGCCGCGGAACCCGCCTTCCTCGTCTTTAACTTTAAAGACCTGGGCGAGTGTCGATTCAAAGAATGCAGTGGCTGCACCAAAGAATGCAATCACCCACATCCAGAAGACTGCACCGGGGCCGCCGAGAACAATCGCAGTGGCAACACCGGCGATATTCCCTGTTCCTACGCGGGATGCGGCACTGATGGTAAACGCTTTAAAAGGTGAAATCCCCTTTGAACCATCCGGTAGGATTTCTGCTTGCTCTTTAAGTACACGGAACATTTCCCTGAACCATCTGAATTGGACGAACCTGGAACTGATTGAAAAATACAGGCCGGCAAGAATCAATAATCCAACAAGAAAGTCCCCCCAAAGCAGGTCATTACCGACTGAGATCGCCGATTTTAACCACTCGGGAATAATATTTTCAAAACCCATTTAATAAAGCACCTCCTATATGCTTTTTATTATAGCATTCAAAGAGGTGCTTTAAGAGAGATTTTTATACAGTTGATTTATATGAAATATTCGAAAATAACATCAGTCACTTCGCCGAACGTATTCTCATCCACTACGAACGAACCGTTGGAATATTTCCCACTGACCCGTATCGATTTTGCATTTAACCTGAACTCCGATGATGCAGATTTGAGTACGATATCAATGTCATTTTTGATAAGTGCCGCATTCACAAGACGGTGGGGCTTCGATTTGATCTCCTTCAGCAGTGTGCTGCCGACCTGCGCCCGCCCCCCTGCTTCAAACATATCCAGATCAGTGCGTTTCACAGCCCCACGCTGGGAAACCGTGATGAGATGCGTCTCGCCTGAAATCAGTCCTGCCAGTATGATGCGGTCATCATCCTTGACATTCATCGCACGCACCCCCTGTGCTTTCAACCCGGTATTGTTTATGTCTGAAACAGGATATCTGAGTGTCATTCCTTTGCGGGTCACAAGCATGACATCCTCATCTTTCGCAGACGTAAATTCAACAGAGACAACTCTGTCATCATCCTTCAGTCCCATGCCCGCAATCGGACGTTTGATGCGGGAGGCTTCATATGCATCCAGCCCGGTCAGTTTGATCTGGCCCTTCCGTGTAGCCGTGACAACAGTGATTCCGGCGTCATATTCTTCCACAAGGAATGCCCTGACCGGCACTTCATCCGTTTTGAGATTGAACCGGCTTGACAGATGCTGGCCGTTGTCCTTCCATTTGATGTCCTGCAGTTCGTGGACAGGGATGATCATGTAGTTGCCGTAGTTGGTGAATACAAGGCAGTGCTGCAGTGTATGCCCTTCCTCCAGCATGATGAGTGTATCTTCCTGCTTCATGCCGATTTCTGCAATGGTGCTTGCATTGAAGCTCCGCATGCTGGTCCGTTTGATGTAGCCGTCCCTTGTCACAGAGACCATGACTTCCTCTTTAGCGATGAGAACTTCTTTCTCAAGTTCTATCGTCTGTATTTCATCCTCTATGACACTCCGCCGCGGGGAGGCATATTTTTTACGGATGTCTCTCAGTTCCTTCTTGATTACGGACAGCAGTTTCTTTTCATTGCCGAGTATTTCCCTCAGCTGGTTGATTGTATATTCAAGTTCATTATGCTCCGTTTCAAGTTCGACGATATCCGTATTCGTCAGCCTGTACAATTGGAGCATGACGATGGCTTCCGCCTGGGCTTCAGTGAAATCGAACGCCTCCACCAGATTGTCCTTGGCATTCCGCTTGTTTTCCGATTCCCGAATCACACGGATCACTTCATCCAGCATGGACAGTGCTTTCATCAGCCCTTCGATGATGTGCATCCGCTTTTCCGCTTCTTCGAGTTCATATTCAGAACGGTTGCGGATCACTTCCTTCTGATGTCTGACATATGCTTCCAGTATTTCTTTGAGTCCAAGAAGCTTCGGCGCCCGGTCGCTGATGGCCACCATATTGAAGTTATAGGAAACCTGGAGGTCCGTCTTCTTGTAGAGGAAGTTGATGATCCCCTCGACATTTGCATCCTTCCGTGTTTCAACGACCACACGCTGGCCGTCACGGTCTGTTTCATCCCGGACTTCAATGATGCCGTCCACTTTCCGGTCTGCACGGATTTCGTCAATCTTCTTCACAAGGTTCGCCTTGTTCACTTCAAACGGCAGCTCATCGATGATGATATGCGTCTTGCCGCCTCTTACGTCCTCGGTCCTCACTTTACTGCGGACGATGATTTTTCCCTTGCCCGTTTCATAGGCTTTCCTGATCTCGGAGACACCCTGGATGATGCCGCCCGTCGGGAAATCCGGTCCTTGGATGATCGTCATCAGTTCATCGATCTTCACAGTCGGCTTATCTATGATTTTGAGTGTCGCATCAATGACTTCCTCGAGGTTATGCGGCGGTATTTCCGTGGCATAGCCGGCGGATATTCCTGTCGTCCCGTTTACGAGCAGATTCGGGAATTTGGCCGGCAGGACGACCGGTTCAACTTCTGTATCATCAAAGTTATTGATGAACTGCACTGTGTTTTTCCTGATATCCCTAAGCATTTCATTGGAGATTTCAGACAGTCTCGCTTCTGTATAACGCATTGCAGCCGGCGGGTCCCCGTCCACGCTCCCTTTATTGCCGTGGATGGTTATGAGCTCTTCGCGCATCTTCCATTCCTGTGAGAGTCTCACCATAGCGTCATACACACTTATATCACCGTGCGGATGATAGTTACCGATGACATTACCCACAGTTTTGGCGGATTTCCTGTACCCTTTCTCGAATGTGTTGCCCTCTTTGAACATCGCATACAGTATTCTTCTCTGGACCGGCTTCAGACCGTCCCTGACATCGGGAATCGCGCGGTCCTGGATCACATATTTACTGTACCGTCCGAAACGGTCGCCGATGACATCCTCCAGCTGGAGCTGCTGAATATAATCTGTCATGAAGTTTCACCACTCTCTTCCAATTTTGCCACATCATCATTTTCAAGAATACTGTCCTGCTCCTCGAGCGTGAAACTCACATTCGATTCTATCCATTTACGCCTCATCTCAACATTATCCCCCATGAGCGTCGTAACGCGTTTCAGCGACAATGCCTCATCTTCGATCCTCACCTGGATCAATGTGCGCGAATCCGGGTTCATCGTCGTCTCCCAGAGCTGGGCGGGCATCATTTCACCGAGACCTTTGTAGCGCTGGAGTTCGACGTTCTTACCCAGTTCCTTCTGTACCTCGGCCAGCTCATCCTCCGTCCATACATAACGCACAACTTCCTTGCCCTTCACCTTCTTTTTCAACTGGAAGAGCGGAGGCAGTGCGATATAGATCTTACCTGCGTCGAATAAAGGCCGCATATAATTGAAGAAGAACGTAAGAAGCAGAACCTGGATGTGTGCCCCGTCTGTATCGGCATCGGTCATGATGATGATCTTATCGTAGTTTGAATCCTCTACTTTGAACTCATTGCCGACTCCCGCGCCGATTGTATGGATGATCGTGTTGATTTCTTCATTTTTGAATATATCCTCAAATTTCGCTCTTTCGGTGTTGATCACCTTACCGCGGAGCGGAAGAATGGCCTGGAACTTCCTGTCCCTGCCCTGTTTTGCAGATCCGCCGGCGGAATCCCCCTCGACCAGATACAATTCATTTTTCCTGGCATTCCTGCTCTGTGCCGGAGTCAGCTTTCCGGACAGGAGAGTATCCTTGCGCTTTTTCTTGCCATTCCTCGCTTCTTCGCGCGCCTTCCTTGCCGTTTCCCTGACTTTCCTTGCCCTGATGGCCTTCTTGACGAGCTGGGTGCTGAGCGCACCGTTCTCTTCGAGGTAGTAGGGAAGGTGATCAGACATAAGCGCCTCCATTACATTTCTCGCTTCACTCGTTCCGAGTTTACTCTTCGTCTGCCCTTCGAACTGGAGCAGATCTTCCGGGACTTTGACGGATACCACTGCAGTCAGGCCTTCCCGTATATCATTTCCTTCAAGATTTTTGTCTTTATCTTTCAGTTCATTGATTTTCCTCGCATATTCATTGAAGACACGCGTAAAACCTGTTTTGAAACCAACTTCATGTGTACCTCCGTCTTTCGTCCTCACGTTATTGACAAAGGAGATGATGGTTTCACTGTACTGATCATTGTATTGAAAGCTGACTTCGGCGAGTATACCGTTATATTCGCCGGAAAACATACTGATTTCACCGATGGAATCTTTGCCTTCATTCAGGAATCCGATGAACGCTTTCAAGCCGTCATCATATTTGAAAGATTCTTCAAGTGGCTCCTCGGGGCGTCTGTCGGTTATGCTGATCTTCAGTCCCTTCTGGAGAAAGGCGGATTCACGCATCCTCTCCATGATTGTTTCAAAATGGAACACCGTGCCTGATTTGAATATTTCCGGATCGGGTTTGAAAGTCACTTCTGTCCCGGTCTTTTTTGTCTTGCCGGTCACTTTCAGCGGACGGTCAACTTTACCGCCATCTTTGAATGACATCTCATGAATTTTGCCGTCCCTGAATATCCTGATTTCAACCCAGGAACTGAGAGCATTGACGACAGAAGCGCCGACGCCATGAAGTCCGCCGGCAGTCTTGTAGCCTCCCGAACCAAATTTCCCGCCGGCATGCAGCACCGTGAAGATCACTTCCGGTGTCGGACGACCGGAAGCATGTTTCCCTGTAGGCATGCCGCGACCATCGTCTGTCACTGTTATACTGTCATCCTTGTTGATCGTAATGGTAATTTCATCACCGTATCCATTTATAATCTCATCCACAGAGTTGTCTGTAATCTCGTAGACAAGATGATGAAGTCCCCGTTGGTCCGTCGACCCTATATACATACCCGGCCGTTTCCGCACTGCATCAAGGCCTTCCAATATTTGTATCGATTCATCTGTATAAGTATTCTGTCTTGCCAAATCAGGTATCCTCCCACAAACATACGTTCGTTTAATGTAATCTCTTACTATTTTTATACAAATCTTTGACGATTGCAACCCTAATCACCATTTTACACGTTTTTTACATTCCAGACCATTAGTTTACAATAACATTAATATGTAAACTAATTTATATTAGGTACAGCTATTTTTTTATGGTAAACTGTTAGTACCTGATGATAAAGGGGTTTTTAATTTGGAAATACTCATTTCACTGCTGGTATTCGGTTACCTGATCGGGGCAGTACCTTTCAGCCTTCTCATCGGGAAATGGTTCTACAAAATCGACCTGAGGGAACATGGGAGCGGGAATATCGGAACTACCAATACATTCCGTATCCTCGGTAAGAAAGCGGGGATTCTCGTACTCATAATGGATATGATGAAAGGTGCGGTGCCTGTCTGGACAGCAATGCTCATAGACACCGACTTCCACGTCTTTCTGCCGGGACTGGCTGCTGCACTGGGCCATGTGTATTCGATCTTTTTGAAATTCAGGGGCGGCAAGGCTGTTGCCACAAGCGCAGGTGCTGTGCTCGCATACAACCCGTTAATGTTTGCTATATTACTGAGCGTCTTTCTACTTACTTTAAAAACCAGCAAATATGTGTCCCTGTCCAGCATAGTCAGCGCCGTTCTGTTTTTCATTCTTTCCCTTGTTTTCCGTGATCCTCTGCTTATCGGATTATCTTTTATCATTGCTGTAGTTATAGTTGTTAGACATATATCCAACATTAAACGTATAATAGACGGCACAGAGTCAAAGATTACATTCATGTAGCGAAAGGATTGGTCAGCATGCTTAAAGTCACTGACAATGCAGTTAATTGGATGAAAGAAGAACTCGACCCTGAAAACGGCCAAGGCGTAAATATCTATGTAAGATATGGCGGAGAAACCCAGCTCAAGCAAGGCTTTTCCCCTGCCCTTACAGTCGATACCATCCCGTCTGACAGTAAAGTTTTCGAATATGACGGTATAGACATTTTCATAAAAGAAAGTGATCTTTGGTACTTCGAAGATTCAGAGCTTACAGTTGATGTTAACGATCAGGAAGAAATAGCATTTGCAGATAATTGAAAAATGATTAAAACGAACAGCCCATCTCATCAGAGATGGGCTGTTCTTATGAAGCCGTTCTTATTTGAGTTTGTTTCTGAGAACAAGCTGCAGGATTCCGCCGTGGCGGTAGTAATCCACTTCAACTTCAGAATCAAAGCGTGCCTTGACTTTGAATTCTTTCTTCTCACCTTTGTCATTCGTTGCAACAACATCGAGAAGGTCTCCCGGTTTCACTGACTCATCAACCTGGATGTCAAATGTTTCGCTGCCGTCCAGGCCAAGTGCATCTGCATCTTCGCCATCAACAAACTGAAGCGGCAGTACACCCATCATTACAAGGTTGGAGCGGTGGATACGTTCATAGCTTGCCGCAATGACTGCTTTGACGCCAAGCAGGTTTGTACCTTTGGCAGCCCAGTCACGGCTGGAGCCCATTCCGTAGTCGTCTCCCGCTACAACGACGAGTCCTGTACCTTCCTGCTGATACTTCATCGCTGCATCATAGATGCTCATCACTTCACCCGTCGGCCAGTAAGTTGTGAATCCGCCTTCTGTGCCCGGTGCAATCTTATTGCGGATACGGATGTTTGCGAAAGTACCGCGCATCATTACCTCATGGTTTCCGCGGCGGGAGCCGTATGAGTTGAAGTCTCTAGGAGACACGCCCTGTTCAATCAGCCATTTTCCTGCCGGTGTATCCTTGCCGATGGCACCTGCCGGTGAAATGTGGTCTGTTGTCACAGAGTCTCCGAATTTACCGAGCACACGCAGGCCGTTAAGCGGTTCTACTGTGCCCGCTTCTTTAGCCAGATCCTGGAAGAATGTCGGGTTCTGGATGTAAGTGGATTTCGGGTCGAAATCGTAAAGCGGTGCATCGGTCGTTTCGATATTGTTCCATATTTCATTTGAATCAAATACGCTTTCGTATTCTTTCCTGAACAGTTCAGGTGTCACTGTGCTCATGACTGCATCTCTGACTGCTTTTGTGGAAGGCCAGATATCCTGCATGAATACATCATTACCTTCTTTGTCCTGACCGATCGGTTCAGATTTCAGGTCGATGTCCACAGTTCCTGCCAGTGCATAAGCGACAACAAGCGGCGGTGAAGCCAGATAGTTCGCTTTGACAAGCGGATGGATCCTTCCTTCGAAGTTACGGTTACCCGAAAGTACAGAAGACACAAGCAGATCATTGTCTACGATTGTTTCAGTGATTTCAGGCTTGAGCGGACCGGAGTTCCCGATACATGTTGTACAGCCGTAACCAACAAGGTTGAAGCCGAGTTTATCAAGATATTCCTGCAGTCCTGAATCTTCGAGGTATCCTGTAACGACCTTGGAACCGGGAGCCAGTGAAGTCTTGACATAAGCCGGTACTTCAAGTCCCTTCTCAACCGCATTCTTGGCAAGCAGACCTGCACCAAGCATTACGTACGGGTTGGATGTATTCGTACAGGAAGTGATGGCAGCAATCACCAGATCGCCTGTGCTGATTTCAGCAGTCTCACCATCTTTGAAGTTGACTGTGCCTTTTTTATCGAATTCAGATTCGTCCATGCCATGGCCATGGTTGCCGCTCTCGGCTGTAACGGATTTTCTGTACTCATCCTTCATCTCTGACAACGTAATAAGATCCTGAGGACGCTTCGGCCCTGCAAGTGAAGGTTCAACCGTGGAGAGGTCAAGATCCACTACATCCGTGTAGACTGCTTCCTCTTCCGGATTGAAGAACATGCCGTTCTCTTTCAGGTACTGTTCCACAACAGCGAGATGCTCTTCGGAGCGTCCTGTCAGACGCATGTAGTCGATCGTTTCAGAATCCACCGGGAAGAAGCCGCAGGTTGCACCGTATTCCGGCGCCATGTTTGCGATTGTTGCACGGTCGGCGAGTGGAAGTTCTGTAACGCCCTGGCCGAAGAATTCAACGAATTTGCCGACTACCCCTTTTTGCCGGAGCAGTTCTGTGACGCGAAGTGCAAGGTCGGTCGCTGTTGCGCCTTCGGGCAGTGCTTTTGTCATTTTCACGCCGATGACTTCAGGTACCGGGAAATATGAAGGCTGGCCGAGCATTCCCGCTTCAGCTTCAATTCCGCCGACACCCCAGCCGAGTACGCCGAGTCCGTTGATCATTGTAGTGTGGGAGTCTGTACCCACAAGTGTATCAGGATAAGTGACGAGACCGCCCTCTTCTTCTCTGACATGCACAACATTGGCCAGATACTCCAGGTTGACCTGGTGCACAATACCTGTTGCTGGCGGTACAGCTTTGTAGTTGTCAAATGCTTTAGTCGCCCAGTTCAGGAATTCATAACGCTCCTGGTTCCTTTCGAACTCAAGCTCCATGTTCTTCTGAAGTGCATCATGCGTACCGTACTCATCGACCTGTACGGAGTGGTCGATGACGAGATCGACAGGCACTTCAGGGTTGATTTTCTGAACGTCGCCACCGACATCATCCATCGCTTTCCTGAGTGACGCAAGGTCGACAACTGCGGGAACACCTGTGAAATCCTGGAGGATTACACGTGATGGTTTGAAAGGTACTTCATTGCCTTCATTGTTCCCTTTATCCCATTGTGCCAAAGATTCGATATGCTCATCCTTGATCACCTTGCCGTCGTACTGTCTGAGCACTGACTCAAGCAGCACTCTGATTGAGTATGGCAGTTTGGAAGTTTCCGAAAAGCCTTTTTCAGTAAGGGTTTTCAAACTGTAGTAGTTGTAATCCTTACCGCCAACACTAAATGAACGCTTTGCAGCTTCATTTAAATTCTGACTCATAGTAAATAGCCCCCTATCAATATTTCAGTCATACGACTGCTCATATCAATTGTATAACTTAAATTTATGTATGTAAACGAAACCTGACTTAAAAGAGACATAATTATGATACAAAAAATTGACCTATAGTAATAAGCAATGCTTATAACCATAGGTCGGAATCATAATCATATATTAATTATTTTTTTGGTTATTTTCTCTTTCCAGTTCCTCTTCGTACTCTTTCATCATCTTCTCATAGCGTGTACCTTCATAATCCGGTTCGATAAGCAGATTCAAAGCTTTCTGCTCGTCGGAAATATCCTTGTAGGTGGCTATCATTACAAATATCAGTATGATGGAGAACGGGAATGCTGAAATAATCGCTGCCGCCTGCAGCGGATCGAGACCGCCGCCCATAAGAAGAACGATGGCGATCAGTGTCTGTGCGAGACCCCATATCATCTTCACCTTGTTAGGCGGTGTCAGTGAACCGTTTGTCGTCTGCATGCCCAGTACGAATGTTGCTGAGTCGGCAGAAGTGATGAAAAATGTCGAGATCAGCAATACTGCGATTATGGATATGATCAGCCCCATCGGCATGTTATTAAACATTTCGAACATGATTTCCTCAGTCGCAAGATTTCCGAAACCGCCGAACAGTTTTTCGGATTCTATTGCGCTCACGCCGAATACACTGAACCAGAAGAAACTGAGCACTGCCGGACCGATCATGACCGCCAGTACGAATTCGCGGATGGTGCGTCCGCGGGACACCCTTGCGATGAAGATGCCGACGAATGGACTCCAGCTCATCCACCAGCCCCAGTAGTAGATTGTCCATGAGCCGAGCCATTCGCTCTTGGAGCCATCGAGCGGTGCCACATCATAACTCATCTGTATGAAGTTGCTCAGCATACTGCCGAAAGTATCCGTCCACATATTGAGTATAAGGACTGTCGGACCTGCCACAAGCGTGAAAATGAGAAGCAGACCGGCAAGCACCATGTTGGCATTACTCAGGTACTGGATGCCTTTTGACAGGCCGGACCATGCACTCCACATGAACAGTACAGAAACGATGGCGACGATCAGTATTTGGACGAAGATGTTGTTCGGAACGCCGAACAGGTAATTGAGCCCTCCATTAATCTGCATGACTCCAAGACCTAATGATGATGCGACACCCATGATTGTCGCGAGCACTGCAAGGACATCTATAGCAGTACCCAGACCGCCTTCCACACGGTCGCCGAATATCGGACGGAGTGTCCTTGATATCAGCCCGGGCTCACCTCTTCTGAACTGTGTGAATGCAAGAGCGAGACCTACGACAGCATAAACCGCCCATGCATGGAATCCCCAGTGGAAGAATGACCTTCTGAGCGATTCCTTCATCGCTTCATCCGTTCCCGGCTCCGCTGTCGGCGGTGTCAGGAAATGGCTGAGCGGTTCGGCCGCGCCCCAGAATACAAGTCCGATACCCATACCTGCACTGAAAAGCATTGCGAACCAGGAAACGGTCCTGAATTCCGGACGTTCCGTCGGTTTGCCAAGCCGTATCTGGCCCATCGGTGTAAATACGAATAAAAGACAGAACAGTATCATTACAGTAGTGATTGATACATAATACCAGCTGAAATTGATGGTTATGAAACTTTGGATGACACTGGTTACATTGGAGAAGTTCTCAGAGAAAAAGGCCCCGTAGAGTACCAGCAATGCCGTAATTGCAGCAGCTATCCAAAATACCGGGGACAACTTCACTTTCTTTTCATTTTCCATGTTATTCCTCCTCATTGTAGATGATAGTGAAAAATTATTCTTTTAAAACACTTACCCATACTACCACAGCCTCAACCGGTAATCAACTTACATTTTGTGTAAATAAATTACGTCAACAGCATTCAATATTTAAAATATATACAAATTGTGTCTTTTTACTTGTATCTACAAGTGATAAATGGCATATTATTATTTGCACAACTTAATAATTGCGCATTTCAAAATGAAGGAGGAATTGTCATGTGGAAAGAATTCAAAGAATTCATTGCCCAGGGAAACGTACTTGATCTGGCAGTGGCGGTAGTGCTTGGCGCTGCATTCGGTAAAATCGTCACTTCACTCGTGGAAAACATTATCATGCCTGCCATCGCCCTTATTTTTGGTGACACGGATTTCGCTTCAAGCTGGTCTTATATGGGTATTACTTACGGCGTGTTCATCCAGTCAATCATCGATTTCCTCATTATTGCGGCTGCAATCTTCCTGTTCGTCAAACTTGTCAACAAAGTATCCAGAAATAAGTTTGTTGAAGAGGAAGAAGAGGAGGAGCAGGTATTGCTTCTCAGGGAAATCAGAGACTCACTGCAGAACAAAAACGATAAACCAGAACTTTAATCCTGGAAAAGGGACGGCGGATCAATCCGCCGTCCCTCTTTATAATCATGTAATATTCAGAATTGTGGCAGCCACCAGGGCAATCGCAGCTATGACCAGCCATATCAGTGTTATCTTCCACACGAATTTAACCCATTTGATATATGGGATCCCTGAAACGGCGAGTACTCCCATCAGCGATGCCGATGTCGGGATGATTGTGTTTGTAATTGCATCTCCATATTGGTATGCAAGAACTGCAACCTGTCTCGGTATTTCCTGAAGGTCTGCTATCGGTGTCATGATCGGCATCGTGGTGACTGCCTGGCCGGAGCCGGATGGAATGAAGAAGTTGATGATCACCTGTATGACAAGCATACCGAGCACTGAAATCGATTTTGGCAGATAGTCCAGTATGCCGCTCATCGCATTGATGATGGTATCTATGATCAGTCCCGACTCCAGGACCACCAGTATCGCCCGTGCGAAACCGACTATTATCGCACCGTACACCACCAGTTTCATCCCTTCTATGAAGGCATCGAAAATGTCGTTGACTTTCATTCCTCCGACGAATCCTGCAATGATGCCTACAAGGAAGAAGTTGGCTGAAAGTTCGGTAAGGAACCAGCCGTGCTGGAAAATTCCATATACATTGATCACGATCCCCAAAAAGAAAGTAAGCAGGATGAAGATATGACGCTTTTTCAGTTCACCGAAATTCATCACATCTTCTGTAAAATTCACCTGTCCCGACTCCGATTCATCAAAGATGATACTGGATTCCGGCTTCTTCTTCACTTTTTTAGCATAGTGCATGACATACCAGACGCAACTGCCCAGCACTAGCAGATAGATGGCCGTCCTGAATTCCCACCCTGAGAATATGGTGAGTTCTGCAATCTCCTGGGCAATGCCGACAGTAAACGGATTGAGCATGCCCCCGATGAAACCCGAAGCTGCCCCGAGTGTGACCATCGCGGTGCCGACAATGGCATCATAACCGAGAGCAGTAGCCAGTACAATTCCGATTGGCACGAATATGATTGTCTCCTCTGACATCCCTGTGGTAAAACCGAGCACCGAAAATGCAAACATGATGACAGGGATCATCAGCTTCTCATTTCCCTGGACTTTCACCATGATCTTCTGTATCGCCGCTTCGATTGCACCTGTTGCCCGGATAACACCAAAGGCACCACCTACGAGGAATATGTAGAAGATAATTTCCCCGCCTTCGACCAGACCAGTAGGTATCGATTTGAAAAGATCGAAGAACGAAACCGGGCTCTGCTCTACCGTACTGTAACTGTCCGGTACCACTTCAGTTCTTTCGTTGACTTCCACCCTTTCAAATTCTCCTGCAGGAATTATATAGCTGAGTACTGCAGAAATGATGACTACAGCCAGCAGTATAGCATACGTGTGAGGGAACCTGCTTCCCTGTTTGATATTGGTATTCTCTTCTTTCAAAATAAAATCCCCCTGTTAAATGATAACTCCATTATACATATCGCAGAGGTAAATGTCTGAATAATTTAATGAATTCATGAAGTATGAGCTATATCATTTAAAAGATCCAGTACAGCATTCAGCTGTACTGGATCTTATCTACTTACTGTTAAAATGTTGTTTCACTTCGCTGATGAAGTACAGGCTTCCTGTAACAAGGAGCATATCCCCGTCGAATTCTTCTATGAAGCGATTGTAGTCACTCACTTTATGTTTGTCAGAATGCCCCACTGTCTCATATATCTCCTTCATTGACAGTGCCTTCGGAAAGTCGAAATGGGTCACATTGAAGTCATCAGCGATGCCTGAGAGCATATCCACCATGCTGGCAAGCGGTTTACCCTCTATCGCCGAGAACAGTACAGATATTTTCCTGTCACTGTAGTTTTCTCTGATGGTATCAATCAATGCTGCCACCGCTTCATTATTATGCGCACCATCCAGGATGATCAGCGGTTTGTCCTGGATTTTTTCAATCCGGCCGGGCCATGTCATCGCTTCAATTCCATGGATCAGCTTATTGAAGTCAAGTACGGCTTTATCATTCTCGTGGAGTTCAAGCAGTGCGGCAATTGCAAGTGCCGCATTCTCCTCCTGGTGCCTGCCTGCCATCTTCAGCTGTATATCCGGGAAGTCGTACTGTCCGTACTGGAACTGGAATTCACCTTCGTCGGGATTCCGTACCAGGATGATGTCCCTGCCGAGTTCGATTCCTTTGGCATAGTTATCGTCAAGGACTTTGTGTATATAATCCCGTGCAGTATCATCTCTGACACTGAAGACAAGCGGAATACCCGGTTTGATGACGCCGCTTTTATCTTTGGTGATGTCAAGAAGTGTATCACCAAGGATATTCGTGTGGTCGAGACCAACGCTTGTCAGTACTGTCATAACCGGTTCGAATACATTCGTAGAATCGTTTTTGGCACCGAGTCCCGCTTCAACAATGACGTAATCGACGGATCTGAGACGTCCGAAATAGACGAACATCATCAGCGTGATGATTTCAAACTCGGTCGCTGTACCGAGATCTGTCTCCTTCTCCATATCTTCACTGACCGGCCGGACGATTTCAACGAGACGCACGATATCGTCATCGCTGATCGCCCGTCCGTCGACGGAAATTCGTTCGTTGAACATTTCTATATAGGGAGAGGTGAATGTGCCCACACTATAATCATTGTGATTCAGCGCATTTCTCATGTATGAGACGGTGGAGCCTTTGCCGTTCGTCCCGACGACATGGATTCCGTTGATATTCTTCTCCGGATTACCGAGTCTTCCAAGCATCCATTCCATCCTTCTGACACCTGGTTTTATCCCGAATTTGATACGTTCATGAATCCAGTCGAGACTATCTTTGTAATTCATGTTCTAACCCTTTCTTTTGAGGCTGTCCAGACGTCCCTTCACTTCGTTGTACTGGGACTGGTAGCCGAGCTTTTTCTCTTTCTCCTTATCCACGACGGCCCGGGGGGCGTTGCTCACGAACTTTTCATTGCCGAGTTTGCCGTCTACACGCTTGAGTTCGCCTTCAAGGCGTGCGAGTTCCTGCTCAAGCCGTGCAGCCTCCTCTTTCATGTCGATGAGTCCGGCAAGCGGCAGTATGACTGTGGCTCCTTTGACAACGTCTGTTTTTGCATCATCATCCACCTGGATACTTTGGGCAATCTCAAGTGTCTGTGGATTACAGAACCTGTCTATATAGCTGCGGTTCGTCTCCACAGCCGCACGCCTTTCCTGATCCTTCACTTCGATCTGGATATCGATCGGCCTGGACAGCGGGGAGTTCACCGCACTTCTTGTCTGCCTCACCGATTTGATGATGTCGACAAGCAGCGCCATGCCTTCTTTGGATTCCGGATATTTATGGTCCTGATCCACCGCCGGCCATTCGCTTATGACAATGGAACGGCCGCTGTCGATCGTCTGATAGATCTCTTCGGTAACGAAAGGCATGAACGGATGGAGCATCTTCAGAATACTGTCGAGTGTGTGAAGCAGCACCGACCGTGTCATCGCCTTCTCTTCATCCGTACCTTCGGCCATAGGCACTTTCGCCATCTCGATGTACCAGTCACAGAATTCATCCCAGATGAAGTTATACAGCAGACGTCCCACTTCGCCGAATTCATATTTCTCTGACAGTCTCGTCACATCTTCGATGGTTTCATTGAGGCGGGTGAGGATCCATTCGTCGGCAAGTGTCTTTTCGCCTTCGAGATCGATATCCTCCATGCCGAAGTCTTCACCGATATTCATCAGACTGAATCTTGATGCATTCCATATCTTGTTGATGAAATTCCATACCGATTCCACTTTGGCATCGGAGTATTTCAGATCATGCCCCGGTGTTGATCCTGTAGCCAGGAAATACCTCATTGCATCTGCACCGAATTTGTCGATGACATCCATCGGATCGACCCCGTTGCCAAGTGATTTTGACATTTTGCGATTTTGCTCATCACGTACGAGACCGTGAAGCAGTACATCATCGAACGGATTTTCTCCGGTTTGCTCAAGTGAGGAGAAGATCATTCTCGCCACCCAGAAGAAGATGATGTCATAGCCTGTCACAAGTACATTGGTCGGGAAGAACTTCTTGAGATCCTCCGTTTCCTCCGGCCACCCCATCGTTGAAAACGGCCACAGGGCACTTGAGAACCACGTATCCAGTACATCCTCATCCTGCTCCCAGTTCTCTTCATCCGCCGGCGGCTCCATTCCCACATGGATCTCCCCCGACTCCTTATGGTACCAGGCAGGAATCTGATGGCCCCACCACAGCTGTCTCGAGATGCACCAGTCGCGGATTTCTTCCATCCACCTGCGGAACGTGGCATCAAAACGCTCGGGTACGAAGTCGATCGCATCTCCGGAATCCTGGTTGTCGAGACTCTTTTTGGCCAGACTGTCCATGCTTACGAACCACTGTGTGGACAGGTACGGTTCAACGACTGCGTCACTTCTCTCGGAGTGTCCGACGGAATGGACATGCGGCTCTATTTCAATCATCAATTCCTCGTCCTCAAGGTCTTTGACCAGCGCCTTCCTGCATTCGAAACGATCCATCCCGTCATACTTTCCAGCAAGTTCATTCATGGTTCCGTCCGGATGCATTACATTGATGCGTTCGAGATTATGGCGTTCACCGATGACGAAATCGTTTGGATCATGTGCCGGTGTCACTTTCATCACGCCCGTACCGAATTCCATATCCACATAGGCATCTGCAATTATCGGAAGCTTCCTGCCGACAATCGGCAGTATTGCATTTTTACCGATAATATCCTTATAACGCGCGTCTTCAGGATGTACGACTATGGCTGTATCACCAAGCATCGTCTCCGGACGGGTCGTGGCGATCTCCACATGGCCGCCGTCTTCAAGCGGGTATTTCACATGGTAGAAGTTGCCCTCGACCTCTTTATGGATTACTTCGATGTCACTGAGGGCCGTCTCTGTTGCCGGATCCCAGTTGATGATATACTCTCCGCGGTAGATCAGCCCTTTGTTGTACATGTCGACAAAGACTTTGCGGACCGCATTCGACAGCCCTTCGTCCATGGTGAAGCGCTCTTTGTCATAATCCAGTCCCAGGCCAAGCTTCTCCCACTGGCTCCTTATGAAACTTGCGTATTCCTCTTTCCAGTTCCATGCATGCTCCAGAAACTTTTCGCGTCCGATTTCATGACGGCTGATGCCCTGTTCACGGAGCCGGGCATCCACTTTTGCCTGTGTCGCGATTCCCGCATGGTCCATGCCGGGAAGATAGAGCACCTCATAGCCCTGCATCCGCTTCATGCGTGTGATGATGTCCTGGAGCGTCGTGTCCCAGGCATGACCAAGGTGCAGTCTGCCGGTTACATTCGGAGGCGGTATAACGATGGAATACGGTTCTTTGTCCGACTTCGCGTCAGACTTGAAATAGCCTGATTCCACCCATGTTTTATACTTCCCTTCCTCAACCTTTGCCGGATTGTATTTTGTAGGCATATCCATAATGATCTCTCCCTATTTTTTGCATAATAAAAACTCCCATCCAGAAATAGGACGGAAGTTCCGCGGTACCACCTAAATTCAGCACCAGTGATGCTGCTCTTGGGATGATTAACGCTCATCAGACGTCCCGACCTACTGCATTTTCAGACGGAATCAGCATGCAGACTACATCCGCGGTGTGCTTCGGTATGCTTGCAGCCTGTGCATACTCTCTTCAACCCGCACTGCCGGGACCTTCTGCCATGATGTTTATAGATTTAAGTTTATAGTATTCCAACCAGCCGGAACTGTCAAGTTTCTTCCCCGTCCTCCCTGCGGCGCCGGCGGTTCCTGGACAGGATGATATTGATCACCGGTGCAACAATCAGCAGGATGAAGAAGATCCTGAATATATGATAGCTTGAAATCATTGCGATGTTCGCACCCATTTCCACTGCGACTATGATGATCTGGCCGATGCCGCCGGGCGCTGCACTCAGGAACAGATCATTGAAGTTGTGTTCCGTAAACAGTATGAAGATGATGACGATTACAAATGTACCCAGTATAAGGAGTATATTCTGGGCAAGCATTGACACGACCATGCGCCTGTTCAGTCTGCTGACCAGTGAGGAAATCTGGATGCCGATACGGATTCCGAACAGGACCTGTGCAAGGTACATGAATTCAACATTGAGGGCAAATGTATGATCTGTGGAGATATTCCACACCAGTACTCCGACCATCGGGGCAATCATCACAGGGACCGGAAACCTCAAAAGTTTGAGGACGAATGTAAGCATCACTGCCCCGGCGGCAAGCAGGAACATTTCCGGTACAAGCACAGAAGTGATATCCGGTTCCGCGTCATCCGGTATGCCGGGAGCACCGGATGAAAAAACACTGGCTATGAAAGGAACCAGGATGACGACAAGTACAATACGGGACATCTGTGTAAGAGTGACAAGAAGCAGGTCGGCACGTTTTTCCTCCTCTGCCATCAGGATCATCTGTGAAAGTGCTCCGGGTGTTGTTGCAAGGACCGCAGTTTCATATGTACAGCCTGTCATTTTCATGAAAAACTTTGCCAATATCAAACTGAGGAGGATGACCATCAGGGTGAGCAGCACGATATTGAGCACGTCCTCCTGCATATCGATTATGGTCTCCTTGGTGAATGTGGAGCCGATTTCGATACCGATGATGAAGATGCCGATGTCGCCCATCCACTTCTTAAAACCTGTATCACGTCTGGTCAGCCGCTGGAAGATCACTGTTGCAACCATCGCCCCGAACAGCCATGGCAGGATCATGCCGGCTGTCTGCAGCATCCATGAAAGGATTATCGCAGCAGTAAACAGCGTCAGCAGCCTCAAATATTTCATTATGTAAAACCTCCCCTTTGTGCCGTCTGTATGCTTTTGCCACAAACAATAAAAACTTCCACACCGAATGCGGAAGTTTTCGTATCAGTTATTGGTCTGCCATGAACTCATAAAGTGCAGTCAGGTCTTCATCAGCGATCTGATCCTGGCTGAATGACGGCATTGATCCACGGCCGTTTCTCACAACTTCAGTGAATTCTCCTTCATCGAGGCTTGTGCCTGCAAGCGCAGGCCCCATACTGCCGGAGAAGTCTTCACCATGACATGACGCACAGTTGTCGCGGGCAAATCCTTCAGCATCGAAATCGCCTGTGGAGGCCTCTTCACCGCCGCCTTCTCCGCCGCTTTCCTCTTCACCGCCACTTTCCTCTTCGCCGCCACCGGAGGATTCTTCGGAAGATTCCTCTTCTTCTCCGCCGCCGGTAAGCGCAACACCGCCGTTACCTGTGGCAAGGTGTATTATAAGAGGGATAAGTAACAAAAGGATGATGATTGGAGTGATCCAAACAAGCGGATTTTTCTTGTCATCCTCTTTGTGTTCAATCATTTCTCTGTTTTGGCCATCGACGAACGTTTTGTCTTCGTCTCTCTGCCCTTTCATGAACTTGTCTTTATCGGACACATGCTTGTCCTTATCATTTGCCATGTACACAACCTCCATTTATGTGTTTAACTCAATTATACACTTTATTTATTTTCCGTAAACGGTATAAATTGAGTTATTCCGCTTTAATTTTGTCCAGGGCATTACTGAATGCCGCCAGTGTTTTACTGATGTCCTCTTCGGTATGTTTTGTCGAAAGGAACATGCCTTCAAACTGGGAAGGCGGCAGATACACGCCCTCTTCAAGCAGGTTGCGGTACATTTGGGAAAACAGGTCGAGATCGCTCGTATTTGCCGAATCGAAGTCTGTTACCGGCCCTTCAGTGAGGAAGAAGCCGATCATCGAACCGGCACGGTTGACAGTAATCGGATACCCTTTTTCACTGAATATCTCCTTCAGACCGTTCTCGAGCATGTCTCCGAGTCTTTTGAAATATTCATAGCTCTCCGGTGTGAGCTGCTTCAGCGTTTCAAGACCTGCGGTCATGGCAAGCGGGTTCCCTGAAAGCGTCCCCGCCTGGTATATATCACCGGTCGGTGCAATGCGCTCCATGATGTCACGTCGTCCGCCGTAAGCACCGACAGGCAGTCCGCCGCCGATGACTTTTCCGAGGCATGTGAGGTCAGGGGTAATTCCGTAATGGCCCTGGGCGCAGTTATACCCTACCCTGAAGCCTGTCATGACTTCATCGAAGATCAGGAGAGTGCCGTTGTCCTCTGTAATCTTGCGGACAAAATCAAGATAGCCTTCCACAGGAGGAACGACTCCCATGTTGCCGGCAACCGGCTCCATGATCACCGCTGCTATGTCTTCGCCGAACTGGTTGAAAGCTTCTTTCAGGCTCTCTTCATCATTGTATGGAACCGTGATTGTGTTGGCGGCCGTACCTTCAGGCACACCCGGAGAATCCGGGAGGCCGAGCGTCGCCACTCCACTGCCTGCTTTTATGAGAAGAGAGTCGCTGTGGCCGTGATAGCACCCTTCGAATTTGAGGATCTTGCTGCGTCCTGTGAACCCTCTTGCAAGCCTCAGTGCTGCAAGTGTTGCTTCTGTGCCTGATGACACCATGCGTATCATCTCCACAGATGGCACACGGTCGATGACCAGTTCAGCCAGTTCGTTTTCGAGGGATGTTGGTGCACCGAAGCTGGTGCCTTTTCTGGCGGCTTCAGAAACCGCGTCCACCACCTTATCGTCACTATGCCCGAGGATGAGCGGCCCGAAACTGAGCACATAGTCGATATACTCATTGCCGTCGACATCATATGTCCGGGCGTCTTTGGCATGATCGATGAATACAGGATCCATCCCTACTGAATTGAATGCTCTGACAGGACTGTTCACACCGCCCGGCATGAGTTCAGTTGCTTTTTTATAGAGTCTCTTCGAATTTTCGTACATTCTATTCCATCCCTTCATCAATCATTCTGCAAAGATCTTTTGCGAAATAGGTGATAATCATATCCGCCCCGGCACGTTTCATGGATACCATCTGCTCCATGATCACTTCTTCATCAAGCAGTCCCGTATCAATGGCATTGCGTGTCATTGAGTATTCTCCACTTACATTATACGCCACTACAGGTACATTTGAGTTGTTCCTGACATCACGGATGATATCGAGATACGACAATGCAGGTTTTACAATCATCATATCGCAGCCTTCTTCAAGGTCGCTTTCAAGCTCACGTTGTGCTTCAAAACGATTTGCCGGATCCATCTGATACGTCCTCCTGTCACCGAACGACGGTGTGGAGTCGGCGGCATCCCTGAAGGGGCCGTAGAACTTGGAGGCATATTTGATGCCGTAGCTCATGATCGGAATGTGGGTGAAGCCGTTGTCATCCAGACCTTTTCTGATTTCACTGACAAATCCGTCCATCATGTTGCTCGGAGCAATGATATCCGCTCCGGCCTTTGCCTGCGATACTGCTGTCCGGACGAGCAGCGGCAGAGTGCTGTCATTATCCACATCTTCAGTTTCACTGTCGATCAGACCGCAGTGTCCATGATCTGTGTATTCGCAGAGGCATGTATCCAGTATTACAAGAATTTCAGGGTGGAGCCGTTTGCTTATCCTGCATGCTTCCTGCACGACACCGTGATCATGATATGCACCTGTGCCTTCAGGGTCCTTTTCATTCGGGATGCCAAAAAAGATGACGGATTTTATCCCCAGACGGCTGACTTCCTCCAGCTCTTTTTCAAGCAGGTTCAGTGATACCTGGAATACGCCTTTCATAGACGGCACTTCTTTTTTGACACCATCCGCTTCCACTACGAATATCGGATAGATTAAATCTTCTTTTGTCACTCTGGTCTCTCTGACCATATCTCGCATAAACGCCGTCCTTCTCATACGGCGATGTCTGTCAAAATTCATCATTACACCTCTGATTAACTCTTATTTCAAGCATGTCGAACATATCCTGCAGTGTCTCTTTTTCCGGCTGGATACTGTCGATTCCGTGCTTTTTTAATGCATCATGCGTCACATGGCCGATTGCCGCCACAGTCACATTTTCAAGCCTGTCCCGGTTTATCCTCCCCGTGAATGATCCGACACCCGACGGGCTTGAGAAAGTGATCGCATAAACTCCTTCACCCAGCAGGTTTTCAATCCTTGCAAGTGACTCTTCATCCGGGATGGGACGATAGAGCCGGATACGTGTAACCTCCGCACCGGCACCCCTCAGATATTCATACATGAGCGGCCGGGCATTGGCACTCACCGGATAAAGTATCTTGTCTCCTTTTTTTACAGCAAATTCCTCCATGAATTTCTCCTGCGTATAGCCGCTCGGCTCGAAATCGACATGCATGCCATGCTCCACCATGGCCTCACTCGTCTTTTTGCCGATGCTGGCCAGTCTGTTGAAACTGACACTGCCAAGGAACGGGGCAAAATGTTCCACCGAATTCGGACTGGTCAGAATCAGCCAGTCGTATTCCTCCCCAAGCACGTCTTCATCGAAGGACAGCAGCTCAGTCCTGATCACCGGTGCATGCTCGATGGTAAAAATATCTGATTCTGCACTCCCCATTCTACTTTGGGTAACAATTACCAGCGGTTTAGAGCGATTCATTGATTCTGTCAATGATATCCTTGGCCCCGATGCGTTCCATCTCATCCGCTACAAGGTTGCCAAGCGTTTCCGGATTTTCATGGGATTTTCTGACGAGGTACTGCTCACTGCCATCTTCAGGCATGATGAGGCCGGTCAGATACAGCTCGCCATCTTCATATTTTGCATGTCCGCCAATCGGCACCTGGCAGCTGCCGTCCATACGTTTCAGAAATGCCCTCTCGGCATTTGTACATGCCGCATCTTCCTCGGAATGGACCTTCTGCAGCATTTCAATGAGTTCCCTGTCATCGGAGCGGCACTCTATACCGAGTGCACCCTGGGCGATTGCAGGAATGAAAGTTTCAGGATCCAGATATTCAGTCACGATATCATCAGACCATCCCATGCGTTTCAACCCCGCGGCAGCAAGAATGATTGCATCATATTCACCGGATTCCATCTTTTTGATGCGGGTGTCGATGTTTCCACGCACCCATTTGACTTCGATATCATCCCTCATCGCCAGCAGCTGTGCGCCGCGGCGGAGACTGCTCGTCCCCACCACACTGCCTGCGGGAAGATCTTTGAATGTCACCTTGTTATTGGAAAGGAAGGCATCTCGCATATCTTCACGCTGCGGCACACACGCGATTGTAAACCCTTCTGATAGGGCACTCGGCACATCTTTCAGACTGTGGATTGCCATATCGATTTCCTTGTTTTCAAGCGCCTGTTCGATTTCTTTGACAAAAAGACCTTTGCCGCCGACTTTGGACAGCTGCACATCCACGATACGGTCACCTTTAGTGACGATTTCCTTTATTTCGATATCCATATCAGGATAGTGTTCCTTCAGACTGTCTATGAACTGTTTTGACTGTGTCAGTGCCAGTCCGCTCCGCCTTGAGCCTACGATAAATTTTCGCATTCGGTATTTCTCCTTTAATAACCCCAGAAATGGAACTGGGAGAGTTGTGTGATGAAAATATAATTAAGCATGCAAATGAAGAAGATGATGATATTCAATTTGGCAAAACGTAAAATATTGTGTTCCGTTTTCAGATGGAACAGCAGTGCAGCGTACAAAAGAAGCACAATGCAAGTGCCGAGGACTTTGATGTCTGTAAATATCTGTGTTCCCATTATATTGATGCCCCACATCGCTCCGAGCAGGATGCTGATCGCCATGCTGCACACACCGAAAAGCAACGTGCGCACCATCATCTTTTCTGCCGTCCCTACGCTGAACAATGAAAAGAAAAGCCGGTTGAAGCGTTTCTTTTTCAGATTATCATACTGGATGACATAAATCACGGCGTGCAGTGCAGAAACGAAGAACAGGACGTATGCAAACAGAGCAAGACCGACATGGATGACGAGCAACTCATTCATCAAAGTGGAGACTTCGGTCGTCCGTGAGTACTGGACCGGCGCAAAGGTATGAACGGCAAACAGCAGGAAAGCGGTCAATACATATATGAACAATGCAATCTCCGAATCACTCCTCCTGTAGTGGAGGAGACCGGTCAGTATTATGAGTATGGACAGGGCATACAGACCCTCAAACGTAGTCTGGACCGGAATCCGCCCGATGTTTACACTGATGCCGATGAAACCTGCAATCTGCAGTCCCGCTGCAGCAACCGCAATATAAAAGGAAACCTTCCTGGCCTGGCGATTTCTGAAGAACAGATCGTAGCTCAGCGCAGAAAGGCTTATAAAATATAATAATAGAATAAATTCATGGATGCGGAACATAAAGTCCATATGTTACCCACCTGTCTAATCGAGTGCGAGCTCCTGTTTCCTGGCACAGAGCCTTTCCTGATTTTTGGCTTTATCCTGCTGTCTGATCTCATTCACTTCGTCTTCAATGCCGAACAGCTGCTGGATCTCATCCAGTTTCACATCCGCTTTTCTGCTGCCTGCAATCTCTTTCGTATAGATGATGGGATCTTTGAGCATCTGGTTTATGATACTCTTCATGTGTTTGGATATGATCGTCCGCTCACGGTCGGTCATATCCGGCATTTTTCTTTCCACGCTCTGGAATGTATCTTCATGTATATTGAGCGCCTTGGATCTGAGTGCCTGGATGACCGGTACAACACCGAGCATACTCACCCACTCTTCGAAACTGTCCATACTCTCTGCAATCATCGCTTCGATCTTGAGTGCCTCTTCCTTGCGGGTGGAAAGGTTGGCATCCACAAGCCCCTGCAGGTCGTCCACATTATACATGTATACATCATCCAGGCTGCTCACTCCAGGTGCGATGTCACGCGGCAGGGCAATGTCCATCAGAACGAGAGGTTCCCTTGTCTTCCTTTCAGCCAAAGCATTACTCACCATGTCTTCAGTAATGACATGGTTCCTCGCCGCTGTACTTGAAATGACAATGTCGGCATCTGCAAGCTGCTCTTCCAACGTGTCAAACGGTACACTCTCACCGCCAAAACGCTGTGCCAGCGCTTGTGCTTTGTCCTCTGAACGGTTGATGACCGTCAATTTATTGATGCCATTGGATGTCAGGTTGAGCAGGGACTGCTCCGCCATTTCACCCGCTCCGACAACCAGCACTTTGCTGTCGTTTATATTGGAGAAGATCTTTTTGGCCAGTTCGACCGCTGAATATGAAATTGATATTGCATTTTTTGAAATATCCGTTTCATTGTGTCCGCGTTTGGCGACTGTAATCGCCTCTTTGAAGAGCTTGTTGAAGACTGTCCCTGTAGTATGTTCCTGCTGTGCAGTAAAGAAAGCCCCTCTGATCTGGCCGAGGATCTGGGTTTCTCCCAGCACCATGGACTCAAGACCTGCTGTCACACGGTACAGATGGTGGATGGCTTCGTCCGCAACCTTCACATCCGTGATACTTTTCACTTTATCAAACTCGAGACCGAACCAGTCCGAGAGGAATTTCTGGGAATAGTATTTGCCCGTATGCACCTGGTCACTGACCACATACAATTCAGTACGGTTGCATGTAGAAAGCAGCACAGCTTCAAGTATGCTTTTTTGTTCTCTTAATCTATGGAGTGCCGTGATGACTTCCTCATCCTCAAAAGCCATCAGTTCTCTTTCTTCGACACTCGCTTTTCTGTAATTCAGACTCAACGCAATAACGTGCATCCGAATTGCCCCCCAATCCATATTGCACCTTCACGAGGTACTTATAACACATATCATTTTAACAGAATGTGAACATATTATCCATGCCACTGCTCTTATTTATACTGATTATAAATAAGAAATTTTTGTGAACATTTTCATATGTGATCGGCAATCGTCTGGATGACGAGCGGCAGGTTCTTCTTATCCGTAGATGAGAACGGGATGATGGTGTCCTCCGACTCAAATTCGATGCCTTCTTTGATTATTTTCAGATGCTTCTGCACTTTGCTTTTTGGAATCTTGTCCATTTTAGTGCAGATGACAATTACCGGTATTTCATAATACTTGAGAAAATCATACATCAGAATATCGTCTTCGGTCGGTTTATGCCTCAAATCTATGAGCTGTATGACTGCCTTTAAAGCTTCCCTTTCGGTGATATAAGCTTCTATCATCGCCCCCCATTTCTCACGCGCCTTCTTTGATTCCTTTGCATAGCCGTAACCCGGTACGTCCACAAACACGAACTTCGCATCCATATCATAGAAGTTGAGCGTCTGGGTCTTTCCCGGCTTCGAAGAAGTCCTTGCGATATTCTTCCTTCCTGCCACTGCATTGATGAAAGATGATTTTCCGACATTGGATCTTCCACTGAGTGCTATTTCCGCCAGCCCGGTTTCGGGATACTGGTCGGGTCCTACTGCAGATATGAGAATATCCACATTTCCCGGATTTATTTTCATGTTTACATTCCTTTCAGCAAAAAGAGCTGTCCGGTTAAAGACAGCTCAGGTGAATTATCGTTCGTTTATGCGCTTTTGCGTTCAGGATCCAGCAGTTCGCCGTTTTCATCATAGAGCAGCGGCTGCGCTTCCTCCTGGATTGTCTCCCTCGTAATCTTGACTTTACGGATCTCATCGTTTGAAGGGATGCTGAACATAATGTCCACCATGCGCTCTTCGATTATTGAGCGGAGACCACGTGCACCTGTTCTTCTCTCGATTGCAAGTTCGCTGATTGCATTCAGTGCATCTTCATCAAATTCAAGTTCGACGTTGTCGATCTCAAGCATCTTCTTATACTGCTTGACGAGCGCATTTTTAGGCTCTGTCAAAATAGAGTTGAGTGCTTCAACATCAAGTTCCTCAAGGTAGCTGATAATCGGTACACGGCCGATGAATTCAGGAATCAGGCCGTAGCTCTGAAGATCGTCCGGACGCACACGGCTCATAATCGCATCTTTATCATCGAATTTCTCGCTGGATGCACCGCCGAAGCCGATGACCTTTTCACCGATCCTTCTCTTGATGATTTCATCCATGCCGTCAAATGCACCGCCGATGATGAACAGAATATTCGTTGTATCTATCTGTATGGACTCCTGGTTCGGATGCTTTCTTCCGCCCTGCGGCGGCACGCTGGCCGTCGTACCTTCCAGAATCTTGAGCAGTGCCTGCTGCACGCCTTCACCCGATACATCTCTTGTAATTGAAGTGTTTTCGCTCTTCCTGGCGATCTTGTCGATTTCATCGACATAGATGATCCCCTGTTCTGCACGTTCAACATCAAAGTCTGCAGCCTGGATCAGTCTTAGAAGGATGTTTTCGACATCGTCACCGACGTATCCCGCTTCAGTCAGACTCGTCGCATCCGCAATTGCGAACGGCACGTTGAGTGTTCTTGCGAGTGTCTGTGCAAGGAGTGTTTTACCACTGCCGGTAGGACCGATGAGGGCAATGTTACTCTTTGAAATTTCAACGCCGTCTTCATTGTTCTGGTTGATGCGTTTATAGTGATTGTAGACTGCTACGCTGAGCGCACGTTTCGCTTTCTCCTGACCGATGACATAGTCATTCAGGGACTCGAGGATTTCCTGCGGTTTAGGAATGTCAGTGATCACTTCAGTCTTCTCTGATTTGAGTTCCTCTTCGATGATCTCGTGGCACAGTTCGATACATTCGTTACAAATATAAACACCGCTGCCTGCTATCAGTTTCTTAACCTGTTCCTGATCCTTCCCACAGAAAGAGCAAGTCAGGTTAGTGTCGTCTTCATTAAATTTAAACATATTCAACACCTCTTTTTTCATTCCTGTAAAATATACTAGATATAAGCGGCAAAATCAAATAACTGGTTTCAGACAGCCCAAAATGAGTAGAAAAGCTCTGCAACAACTGTTACAGAGCTTCGTTCTATTTTGACTATAATCTATTATTCAGCTTTTTTCCTGTTGTCCACAAGCACGTCGATCGCCTTTTGGACTTTGAGGTCCTCATTCAGCATGGAGAGGTCTCCGAGCGTGGATTTGATATCCTCAACTTTGATGCCGAACTGCCCGCTCATTTTTTCGAGCTCAGCATCCACATCAGCCTCAGCTACTTCGATGTTCTCATCGACAGCAATCTGCTTCAGTACGAGGTTTGTACGCACGCGTTTTTCAGCATCGTCTTTCATCTGGTCACGAAGTGCATCCTCATCCTGACCGGAGAGCTGCTGATACATTTCCATGTTGATGCCCTGCTGTGACAGACGCTGTTCGAATTCCTGCAGCATTCTGTCAGTTTCACTCTTGATCATCGCTTCAGGCACATCGATTTCAGCGTTGTCAGAAGCCTGTTCGATCAATTGTTCTTTCATTGAAACGTCAGCCTGGTTCTCTTTTGCTTCCTTGAGGTCTTTTTCCAGTTTCTCTTTGAGCGCATCCACTGAGTCGACATCCTGGTCGAGTTCTTTTAGAAGTTCTTCATCAAGTTCAGGCGTTTCCTTCACTTTGATAGAGTTGATTTTCACTTTGAAGACCGCTTCTTTGCCTGCAAGCTCTTCAGCGTGGTACTCTTCAGGGAAAGTTACCTCAACGTCTTTCTCTTCACCGTTTTCAAGACCGACGACCTGCTCTTCGAAGCCGGGGATAAAGCTTCCGGAGCCGATTTCAAGATCATATCCTTCAGCTTTTCCGCCTTCGAACTGTTCGCCGTCGACATATCCGTCAAAGTCCAGATTGACGGTATCGCCTTCCTCTACCCTGCCTTCATCTTTGACAACCATTTCCGCATGGGATTCGAGCATGCTGTCGATTTCTTTCTGAACATCCTCTTCAGTCACTTCAGTCTCGAGCTCTTCAGCCTCAAGACCTTTGTACTCGCCGAGTTTAACTTCAGGTTCAACAGTAACTTTAGCAGTGAAGATTAGATCTTTGCCTTTTTCCATCTCTTCGATATCCACTTCCGGCTGGTCAACCGGGTTGATGCCTGCTTCTTCGACAGCTTCTGTGTAAGCTTTTGGAAGAAGTATGTCGAGTGCATCCTGGTAGAGTGATTCCACACCGAAACGTTTCTCGAACATCTGACGCGGTACTTTGCCTTTTCTGAATCCAGGTACAGATACCTGCTTGGATACTTTTTTAAATGCTTCATCCAGGGCGGAGTCCACTTCCGTCGCCGGAACCGTTACAGTCAGTACTCCTTCGTTACCCTCTTGTTTTTCCCACTTTTGAGCCATAGTCTAATTCCTCCGTTAGTACATAATTTCAATTAACCAATATAGTATAACACATCGATTTTCCATATCCAACAATGGATTTCATCAGCGCCTTGCCGCAATCGATTCTTCCATCGAGCGTATCCAGCGGAGCGCACTTTCATCTGTACAGGATTTTTTCTCATACTCGAGATTTACCATTTCATGCAGAATCAGTAAATAACTGCCTATAAGGTTATCCGGATTTACATCCGGTGTCAACGGATAACAGTGGATGATATGGGACATTACCATCGCCCGTGCCGATTCATGAAATTCCGGCATGCGTTCCTCCACTTCTTCCAGCACTCCCGACAGGACCACCTCCGACAGTTCCGTCTTCTCCAGTGACCCGAGCTCCGACGGGACCAGTCTCACCTTTTCACCGAACTTTTCAACTTCCACAGGAGTACTGTCGCCTGCGCCCCTCAGATAAAGGAGCATGAAAGTGATGAGCTGATAGTCTTCCTCTTCAGACAGCTCCTCTCTGATGAGACTCGTGTATTTCGAATTCTGTTCATCCGTCCATTTTGCCAGCGCCTCGAGCTTCTCGTATTGCAGCATCATCCGGAAATCTTCCGGTGTCACTTCAGGTTCCGGAGGTTCCGGGCGGCTTTCATCCAGCGCTTTTTTGGCACGGTGCCTGAGAGCTGCGACTTCGATGCGGAAGCCCTGCGGAATACTCTCACCCATGAGATGATCGGAAAACTCGATCACTTCAAAATACCTGCCCAGTTCAATAAGCGCACTCAGCAGATAATACATGTGGGTCTCGTAGTCACCTGCCCCTTCATTCATCGCGAGCAGTGCATCATCGACGATGGAACCTGCACCATTGGTCCTGAGCCTCGCTTCATAGTATTTTTCGATCAGTTCAAGTTCCGGAGATGTATGATCCCTGTACTGGATGTACCTCCTGATGTAAGCCGAATACTCACCTTCATCATAAAGCTGCTTCATGTCGCGTGCCGCTTTCTGAAGAAAGCGTCTGTGTGAGCTGACCTTATCCCCCATAAGCATCCCTGATGATCAGTTCACTCCAGGATTCATAAGGGGACATGCCTTTCAGGCCCACGTCTTCCGCCCAGATCAGTTCCAATGTATCTTCCTCTTTGGATGATACAGTTGCAGGATCGACTGTAACGCTCAGAACAAGCCCAATGTGTACTCTCCCCACTTCATTGTCATCATCATTGATCAGACCCATGATTTCCATATCTTTAACCGACTCTGCAGAGAGCCCGACCTCTTCTTCCAGCTCCCTGGCCGCATTGACGGAAAGCTTCGAATCTATATCCGCCACTTCCGGCACATCGTTCATATGGCCGCCGACACCGATTGACAGAAGACCGTGCAGGCGTTCTTCGCCACCGCCGCCGAGCCGCCTGTATACGAGAGTGGAATCGCCCTGCTCCGACTTGATCAGCACATAGCTGATCAGCTGTTTATATGAAGGGTCCTCCTCCATATCCCCGCGCCTTTTCACTTCAAAACCGACGAAAGTGGAGACAATCTCTTTATATCTTGGGTCCTCTTTTCCGATAAAGCCGTTGAAGGCATTTTTTTCATCATTGAATATGACAGATCTCGGTACAACCAGGATCTGTTCGTCAAACTTGCTCATTAAAATTCTCCTCCCAAGGTTAGCTGCATCATAATAATCTTATATAAGGCAGCCTGTTTTGTAAAATAAAAATCATTGGCCGTATCATGCGTTTTTCAGGCTGCGCCTGACTTTATTCTCCAGTTCGAAGAACAGGATGCCGAAGCCGAAGCTGAGCACTACGCTGATGCTCAGATACATATACAGCGGCAGTCCTGCAAACAGATTCGGTATGAACCAGAAATAGACCATCTGGGTGAGGAATATGTGATACGAGGCACGGCCGGCGTGGACCATGATCCTGGAGAGAGGATTAGTTCCTTTGATCCTGTACGCTTTCAGGCAGACTATTGTGAGCAGCAGCGTATAAAAGAATGCGGGAGCATGCTGGCTCAGCCACACAGGCTCCATGATGAGCTCGAGATCAAAATAATTCACACCTGTAATGTAGATGACGCTCAGACCGGACAACGGAACGAGCCACTTATAACTGATTTTGTTGTAGTTGAAGGCCAGCCACACCCCGAGCGCGAGGGCGAATATGTACCTCACGACAATGATCCGGTACAGATCCCTTGATACATCCAGCCACAGACAGGCGAGTTCAAGCAGGAGACTTACAATGAGCAGGACCAATGTCATGACATTCAGATTCTTCCTCATGAGCATATATATGAGAGGCAGCAGCAGCGTCGCCTGGACGATGATCGGCACAAAATAGCTGCCCGGCCCAAATCCGCCGGTAATGAACGAAACCGACAGTTCGCGAGGACTCAGCCCACCCTTGAATATAAAGTACAGTACCATCTGGCCGAGCCAAACTGCTGCGAACGGAAAGATCAGCCTTTCGATCTTCCCGTACATGAAAGACAGATTATAAAATTCAGCAAGCCTTTCAAAATCCCTCTTCCTGTAGGAATTTGCAGTGTTGAAGCCCGCCAGCAGCAGGAATACCGGAACCGCCTGCCATATATGATACGGAGAATATGTAGCATAGAGGAGATCCCTCGGCACACAGTGGATGAATATGACAGCGAACATCGCCATCGCCTTCAGGACATCAATATTGTAATTGCGCTTCTCCATTTACGGTTTCCACCTCCGTAATGATATGACACTTGATTGCACTGTCCGTCCAGGTTCTTCAGTTTCAAATCCCGCTTCCCCGGCACCACCGTTTCTGCCAAGCATTGAACAGCACCTCCTGGAAAATATGACTTCACTATAACATGGAATGCATATTATTCACCCGCAGCAGCTATTGAATAAAAATAAAAACCCCATAACCACGAGGGTTACAGAGTTTCAGGAAATAATGCTTTTAATATTAAGCGTCCCAGAAGGGAGTCGAACCCCTGACCTACAGCTTAGGAGGCTGTCGCTCTATCCTGCTGAGCTACTGGGACATTACATTGGATTAATAAAACAAAAACCCCCGCGGGGGGTTTTCATCTGTAGCGTCCTGGGAGGGATTCGAACCCCCGACCGATGGCTTAGAAGGCCATTGCTCTATCCGGCTGAGCTACCAGGACTTAATTCGGACATTTACAATTATAATCAATTTCAACGTCCAAAGTCAAACCTATTTTGAAACTTTATGATGTTTTATTACACCCATCAAGTATGCTTCCATCATTTGTTGTCTGATATCCAGTCCTTTTTGAGCATCCTGTACAGGATGCAGTCGTGATAGTGGTCATAAAGGAATTCATATTCAGCCATCATTGCCTCCTGTGTGAAACCGAGTATTTCGGGGATGGCCCTGGATCTGTAATTTTTATCTCCGCAGATTATTTCCACGCGGTTGAGGCCGAGGGTGTCGAAGCCGTAATCGATCAGCCCTTTTACAGCTCGTTTCACGATGCCTTTCCCTTCAGCATCTTTTGAGATCCAGTAGCCGATCTGTGCTCTCCCCTGGCCGGGGGCCATCATGTTGTAGCCGGTCATGCCGCAAAGTTCTCCTCTGTAGTAGATGGCAACCTCAAGACCGGTCCCCCGGTCGATGTTTTCCTGCCAACCCTGGATTACTGTGATATAGGAATCGGGGCTCGTCGAATGATCGACCCACGGCAGCCATTTTCTCAGATGGTGTCTGTTCTCGTCCACTGTCTCGAACAGTTTGAAGCGTTCTTCCATCTGCACTATTCCGAGTTCTATGTCATCATCTATCTTTATAATCGTCATGTAATCACTGTCCTCAATGATGAAACCATTTTCTTTTTCACTTCACTGTCAATCTGGTCGGTGGTGCATGTCTTGTTGCCTGTGAACCTGTGCCTGTTGCGGGCGACCCATTTGTATATTGCCGTCCTGAGACAGAGCGGCATGATTTTTGACAGTCTGACAGCGCTGAACCCGCTCGCATCAGCAACGACTTCTATAACTGCATCTGAATGGATATACAGATCATCGGAATAGTAAGCAATAGTATCAAAATCTTCAGGCATCACTTCTTTCAATTCATCCACGGAAGCAAACCTGACTGTATCTTGGCTGTCGATCCTTGATATGAATTTGGCAAATCCATTGCAGACGATGCATTTATCGTCAAAGTAAAGTATATTCATACTGTACCTCCCTACTCTCCCAAAGGAAATGAGGATATTCATGAAACAGTTTACTGCAACGTTTTTCACCATACTCGCAATTCTTTATCTGGCTGACCGCTATACGGGTTTTGAGATGCTGCCGGCCATATTGATCGGCGCCGCTGCCGCTCTGATCATCATCATCGCTCTGGCCTTGGCCGGCGGGATGCTCCTGAAGAATCTGTACAGCTTCACCGTCCTAATACTCACTGTCCTCATTCTTTTGAGTCTTATTGTATAAAAAGCTGAGACCCATTGTCCCAGCTTACAGTTTTGTGAGGCTGACTTCCTCCAATATCTGATGGCTCCTGTCATAGAAGCTCACAATATCATTCTCTGTATCCAGAACTGCATAGGATTCCGGCCACTGCCCCTTCGATTCGGAGATGCTTCCAGGATTGATGCAGTAGACGCCGTCGACATTTTCAGCTTTTGCGATATGCGAATGGCCGTAGAAAGCGTATTTTGCGCCATATTCCCGGGCGCGTTCTGCAAGTATCTGCCTTGTTTTCTTAACGTCATAAAAATGGCCGTGCGTGTAGAATGCCTGGGCTTCATCATTATACTCTTCAATGGGATATCTGGTGTCCCCGTCCACATTCCCTTTTACACGGTTGAAATGACTCATCTCCGTATCATCATAATGGAATTCGCTGTCTCCGAGATGGATATTCAGCTCCCCGGCGTTCCTGCCGTAGGCATCATATGAAATCCCTTGTTCTCCATGATTGTCACTGATAATTAATATTCTAATTGGGATCCTTCCTCTCATGGCGTACTAGCACATCGAACACCCCGGTATCTTCCCGCAGGCGGTCGAGTGCATTTCTCCTATGACTTATTTCCCCTTTTTCGGAAGGGGTAATCATGCCAAGTTTCTGTCCGTCATCCGTCTCAAAAAGCGGATCATAACCGAAACCACCTGCCCCCGCGGGTGATTCGAGAATGCGGCCGTGGAGTTCACCCGTATATGTGCGGGTTTCCCGGCCGGGAATAGCGAGAGCAATGACGGAAGTAAAATGCGCCGTCCGGTCATCCCCGCCTCCAAGCGCCCTCAGAAGCTTCTCATTATTCTCCTCATCCGTTGCATCCATTCCTGCGTACCTCGCCGAATAAACCCCCGGTCCGCCGTCCAGCGCATCCACGCTGAGCCCGGAATCATCACTTATGACGGGCATGCCGAGCGCATCCCTCGCAGCCTCCGCTTTGAGTACCGCATTCCCCTTGAATGTATCTTCAGTCTCCTCTACTTCAAAATCCGGGATCAGTTCTTTGATCCCTACAATCTCATCATCCGGAAAAATTGCCCTGAAATCGTTTATTTTCCCCTGATTGCCGCTGGCTATGACTATTTTAACCATATCAATATGCCTCCAGATCAATTTCTTCTATTTTGTAATCTATGAATGGAATCCAGTCGTTCAGAATATATTCGAAACGGCTGCTGTCTCCGTTGACGATGATCACATGTGTCTTTCTGTTACCCGGCGTGGCATGGGTCCTGCTGTATGTCATGAGGGAACTGACTTCCCGCGCTGTCTCATAGCCGGAGTCGATGACATTTTTCCTGCCTCCGAAAAATTCTCGTATTTCACCGGCAAGCAGAGGGTAATGCGTGCATCCCAGTATGACGGTGTCGGCAGAGGTTCCGAGCAGCCCTTTTAAGGTCTGATGGAGCGCGACCCTGACGATGACCTTATCTTTGTATCTGAGTTCTTCCACTATCGGCACAAATTTTGGACAGGCAAGGCTCGTCACCTTGAATCCTCCATTAATATGATGGATTGCATCCCTGTACGCTCCCGAATTTACGGTGGCATTGGTTGCAAGCACGATGACATCCTGATTGTTGCTGCTCTGGATTGCACTCCTCGCCCCCGGATTGATCACTCCGATCACGGGTATATCGTATCTGTCTTCCAGATCGGCAAGTGCCGCGGCTGTTGCGGTATTACACGCCACGACGATCATCTTGACGCCGCGTGAGACAAGATGGTCGGCAACTTCAATTGTATACTGCCTGACCTCTTCAATCGGACGGTCTCCGTAGGGACATCTTCTAAGGTCGCCGAAATAGATGATCTGCTCATCCGGCAGCTGTCTCATTATTTCTTTAGCCACGGTCAGACCCCCGACTCCTGAATCCATCACACCGATCGGCTTATCCATTGTTCCTCTGTTCACTTTCACGGAGTATGGAATCGAGGATACCGGGCAGCATCGTTTTCTCATCTGCGGAAAGGTGATCGGTGATATCCGATATATAGGAGATGCGCTTGTCAATCACTTCATTGATCACCTCGCGCCCCTTCTCTTCCATGAGCACAAGTACGATGCGTTTGTCCTTCTCATACTTCTGCCTTTTTACAAAGCCGCCGTTTTCAAGCTTATCCACGATATCCGTCGTCGTGGAGTGGGCAAGATAAAGCCTGTTCGACAGTTCACCTATGGTGATTCCTTCTTTGTCACCGGCCCACTGCAGCGCTACAAACTGGAGTGGAGAAAGCTCGTAGGTCTTTAGGATTTCCCGGCCGTGGCTCTTCACATGGGCAGATATGTACCTGATGGACTTTTCTATCGAAATGATTGAATCCTTATCACTCATGCGCTTCATTCCTTATTTCGTATTTCCTACATTATAACGTAAACTGAAATAAAAAAATAGGAAGAGCGGTGCTCTCCCTATCCCGTTCGTTCTATTATTCCACTTCATGGTCGCTTCCGAAGAAGGACTTGAACATGTGGAAGTTTGTCTCTCTCTGCATCGCTGCGATTGAAGTTGTGAGTGGAATACCTTTCGGACAAGCCTGGACACAGTTCTGTGCCATTCCACACTCAGCTACTCCGCCGACACCCATCAGGGCATCAAGACGTTCGTTCTTGTTCATGCTGCCTGTTGGATGCAGATTGAACAGTCTTACCTGACTGACAGGTGCTGCACCGATGAATTTCGAGCTGTCATTGACGTTCGGACATACTTCAAGACATACACCGCAGGTCATGCACTTGGAAAGTTCATACGCCGTCTGACGCTTCTTCTCGGGCATCCTTGGTCCCGGTCCGAGGTCGTACGTACCGTCGATGGGCACCCAAGCTTTGACACGTTTGAGACTGTCGAACATGAATGAACGGTCTACCTGGAGGTCTTTTACCACCGGGAATGTGGACATCGGTTCAAGTCTGATCGGCTGGTCCAGCTGATCGACAAGCGCTGTACAAGACTGTCTCGCATTGCCGTTGATGACCATCGAACAGGCACCACAGACTTCTTCAAGACAGTTCATATCCCATGTCACCGGAGTTGTCTTCTGCCCTTTGGAGTTGACCGGGTTCCTCTGGATTTCCATAAGGCCGCTGATCACGTTCATGTTCTCGCGGTACGGGATTTCAAACTCTTCCCAATAACTTTGTGTTTCCTGATTTTCCTGACGTCTTATTTTAAAAGTGATTGTTTTTTCACTCATTACTTCTTGCCACTCCCTTCACTCTTTTTGGAGTAGTCGCGCTCACGCGGCGGTATCAGGCTGACATCAACATCCTGATATTCGAAACGCGGGGCCTGATCAGCACCTTCGAAATGTGCCATTGTCGTCTTGAGCCATTCTTCGTCATTACGTTCAGGGAATTCCGGTTTGTAGTGTGCGCCGCGGGATTCATTTCTGTTATACGCACCAATCGTAATAACACGGGCCAATACGAGCATATTCCAAAGCTGACGTGTGAAGAATGCCGCCTGGTTACTCCATTTTTTCGTATCGCTGATGTTAATGCGCTTATATCTTTCCATGAGTTCGACAATCCGCTTGTCCGTTTCCAGAAGCTTGTCATTATGGCGGACAACAGTGACGTTTTCAGTCATGATTTCACCGAGCTCCTTATGGATGACGTAGGCGTTCTCCTCGCCGTCCAGGGACAGGATGCTATCGAATTTCTCCTGTTCTGTCTGACGATGTTTTTCATAGACGGACTCATCGATGTCTTCAAACGATTTATCCAGTGATCTTACGTACTCGATTGCATTCGGCCCTGCAACGTGTCCGCCGTAGATTGCCGACAGCAGTGAGTTTGCACCGAGTCTGTTGCCGCCGTGCTGTGAATAATCACATTCACCGGCAGCAAACAGCCCCGGCACTGAAGTCATCTGATCGTAATCCACCCATAGGCCGCCCATTGAATAGTGTACTGCCGGGAAGATCTTCATCGGAACTTTGCGCGGATCATCGCCTGTGAATTTCTCATAGATTTCGATGATTCCGCCAAGTTTGACATCCAGTTCGTGCGGGTCTTTATGAGACAGGTCGAGGTATACCATATTCTCCCCGTTGATACCGAGTTTCTGGTTCACACAGACATCGAAGATTTCGCGGGTGGCAACGTCCCTTGGAACGAGGTTGCCGTAATCCGGATATTTTTCCTCGAGGAAGTACCACGGTTTGCCGTCTTTATATGTCCAGATACGTCCACCTTCACCACGTGCCGATTCACTCATCAGTCTGAGTTTATCATCACCCGGTATTGCTGTCGGATGGATCTGGATGAACTCACCATTGGCATACACAGCACCTTGCTGATACACAACAGATGCGGCAGAACCGGTATTGATCATTGAGTTTGTAGACTTGCCAAAGATGATGCCAGGGCCGCCGGTAGCCATGATGACAGCATCTGATTTGAACGTTCTGATTTCGGAAGATGTGATTTCCTGCGCTGTGATACCGCGTGCACGGCCTTCATCATCAATGACAGCACCGAGGAATTCCCATCCTTCATATTTGTTGACGAGACCGTCAACTTCATAACTTCTGACCTGCTCATCAAGGGCGTACAGAAGCTGCTGGCCTGTTGTCGCACCGGCGAATGCCGTCCGGTGGTGCAGCGTTCCGCCGAAACGCCTGAAATCAAGCAGCCCTTCCGGTGTCCTGTTGAACATGACACCCATGCGGTCGAGCAGATGTATGATTTTAGGAGCTGCTTCCGTCATTGCCTTGACCGGCGGCTGGTTGGCAAGGAAGTCACCGCCGTAAACCGTATCATCAAAGTGAATTGCTGGTGAGTCACCCTCACCTTTCGTGTTCACCGCACCGTTGATCCCACCTTGAGCACATACAGAGTGAGAACGTTTTACAGGCACAATTGAGAACAGATCGACTTCCGCGCCTGTTTCAGCTGCCTTGATCGTTGCCATCAGTCCGGCAAGACCGCCTCCGACAACGATGATTTTATCATTAGCCATTATTTCCACTCCTTAATTAGATAAATGCCAGAATAGCCTGCACACCGATGAAGCTGACCACCACGAATATGATCATGGAGACGTAGTTCATAATACGCTGTGACCTGTCTGACTGCGTAAAGCCCCATGTAATCATGAATGCCCAAAGACCATTTGCGAAGTGATATACTGTCGCAATGATTCCGACGATGTAGAATACCAGCCACATCGGATTGGTTACAATCTGATGAACCATGTCAAAGTTGACTTCTTGTCCGAAGAAGACCTGTACACGCGTCTGGTATACATGGATGGCGATGAAAACAAAGGCGATGACACCGCTTATCCTCTGCAGCAGGAACATCCAGTTTCTGTATGTACTATGCCAGCCGTAGCCTTTTCCACCGATGTTATACTTGGCAGTGAATGCAATGTAGATGCCGTATATACCATGGAATAGAATCGGAATGTAAATTATGAAAGTCTCCAGAAAAATAACAAATGGCAGGTTGCCCATGAATGCTGACGCTGTATTGAAAGCTTCTTCACCTCTTGTAGCGGTATGGTTCACAAGAAGATGCTGAATGAGGAATACACCCAACGGAATTACCCCTAACAAAGAATGAAGACGTCTTACAGCAAAACTTGAATCTTGTTTTGACAATCGAATTCCCCCCTAACTGTCCAAAATAGTGATTTCACATCCTCATTTTACTCCTCAGGTATACATAAATCAAGGAGACATGGCATGTTATGGGGAGAATTGTTTAAATTTAAACAGTAATTGTCAAAAAATTAAAACCGTGTCCTCAGGACTGGATTTTTTCCAGTATTCTTTCCGCTATCGGAGCTGGTATTCCAATTTCTGTAAATGAGCTGACATCCTTCTCTTTCATCCGTTTTATGGAACCAAAGTGGCTCAGAAGCTTCTGCTTCCGCTTGGGACCGACCCCCTCGATGCCATCGAGCACAGAATTTACCGATGTTTTATTTCTAGTATTTCTGTGGAAGCTGATGGCAAACCTGTGGACCTCGTCCTGTATCCGCTGGAGCAGATAGAATTCCTGGGAATTCTTATTCATCGGCACAATTTCCGCAGCATCACCGTAAAGCAGCTCGGCTGTCTTGTGCTTCTCGTTTTTGGCAAGCCCCGCAATCGGGATGTCGAGTGACAGTTCGTCCATGAGGACTGATTTTACAGTATTCATATGGCCGATTCCGCCATCGACTATGATCAGATCAGGCAGCGGCAGGTGCTCTTTCAGCACACGCGTATATCTTCTTCTGACCGCCTCAGCCATGGAAGCGTAGTCATCCGGACCTTCGACCGTCCTGATCTTATATTTCCGGTAGTCCTTCTTGCTCGGTTTTCCATCGATGAATGACACCATGACACTTACCGGATCCACACCCTGGATATTGGAGTTGTCAAAAGCTTCGATGCGGATCGGCGTTTCGATGTTGAGTATCACGCCGAGACTTTCTATCGCGCCGATAGTCCGCGCTTCATCCTTCTCTATGATTTCAAATTTGTTTTTCAGTGCAATTTCGGCATTCTTATTGGCAAGTTCCACCATTTCCTTCTTCTGGCCCCGCTTTGGCTGCACTACTTCAACCGGCAGATATTCATCTATGATTTCCCGGTCCAGACCGCCTGTTATATGCACCTCTTTGGGAAGCAGGTTGGATTTCAGGTCATAGAACTGTGCAATGTAGCGGTAGAATTCCTCCTGGACCTCATCCTGGATTGGAAACATTTCCGCTTTCTTCTCAATCAGATTGCCGTTCCTGACAAGAAGTACGGAAATTGCCATCCATCCCTTGGATACACTGAATCCGAAACAGTCGCGCGCCGTCATATCCTTGCTCATCATCTTCTGCTTATTCATTGTGGCGTCGATATGCCCGATCAGATCCCGGTACTCCTTCGCCTTTTCAAATTCGAGATCGTCCGACGCCTTTTGCATCTTCTCTTTGAGTTCTTCCACAATCTGTTTTGTATCCCCGTTCAAAAAACGTGTGATGCCGTCGATCATCTCTTTGTACTGCGCCTGGGTCACATCATATACACAAGGTCCAAGACACTGTCCGATGTGATAATAAAGGCAAAGCTTATCAGGCATCGTATTGCATTTTCTGAGTGGATATATCCTGTCCAGCAGCTTTTTCGTCTCATGGGCGCTGTATGCATTCGGATACGGACCGAAATACGTTCCGGTCTTTGGCTTTACCGTCCGGGTGACAATGAGCCGCGGATGCTCTTCCTTCGTTATCTTTATGAAAGGATAGCTTTTATCATCCTTCAGGAGTATGTTGTATCTCGGATAATGCTTCTTGATCAGGTTGAGTTCAAGCAGGAGCGACTCCACTTCGGAGTTGGTCACAATGAAATCGAAATCAATGATCTCCGCCACCAGCCTCATCGTCTTTTCATCATGGGCACCGGAAAAATAGGATTTCACACGGTTGCGGAGATTTTTCGCCTTCCCCACATATATCACTATGCCGTGCCTGTCTTTCATGAGGTAACAGCCGGGCTCTGTCGGCAGCACTGACAATTTCAGTTTAAGATCCTCCATATTCATCCCTCATATTCCATCTTAATAAAAAAAGCCGCCTCTTCGGCGGCACATCACTGCTTATGCATGCTTGTCGATCAATGCAACAAGCTGTTCTTTCGGCTGGAAGCCGACAACTTTATCAACCGGCTGTCCGTCCTTGAACAGAATGAGCGTCGGAATACTCATAACTCCGTATTCACTCGCTGTCGACTGGTTATCATCAACGTTCAATTTTGCGATGTCCGCCCTGCCTTCGACATCAGTTGCCACCTCTTCAAGTATAGGAGCAATCATTTTGCATGGTCCGCACCAAGGCGCCCAGAAGTCTACCAGTTTAAGGCCGCTGCCTACTTCATCTTTGAAATTCTGATCATTCACTTCATATATAGCCATTGAATTTACCTCCATTTGGTCGATTATGTTTTTCATTATAGCATGATGTTGCAAAATGGCTCAATGGAATTGCTTAAGCGAACAGGAACAGATACATGATGCCGCCGAGAAACATTACAATCCCAGCGCCGATCAGTACCTTTGCCAGTTTATACATATCGAAGTTATCCATGTCATCACCTACTTCATTTCAACTACCGTCACACCAAAGCCGCCTTCATTCGGCATGCCGCCTCTGAACGATTTGACTTTAGGGTGGGTCCTGAGAAACTGCTGCACCCCTTTTTGAAGTGCACCGGTCCCTTTGCCATGAATGATTTCCACTTCATTATAGTTGGATAGAAGCACCTGATCCAGATATCTGTCCAGTTTATTCAGAGCCTCCTCATATCTTTCTCCGCGGAGATCGAGCTCCCTTTTGACAGGAGATTTTCCTACCCGTCTTGCAACCGGGCGTTCCTGTTTCTGCTTTTTACGCTTCTTCAGCTCATCGAGCCCGACTCTCATCTTGATGATTCCCATCTGCACAGTGGCTTCCTCGCCTTCCACAGCAAGTACTTCACCCTTCTGACCATATGAGAGGACATCCACCTCGTCGCCGGCCTGAACCATTTCTTTTTCGGCCGCACGTTCTTTACGCCTGATTTCCTCTTGATGATAGCTGTCTGTGAGCGCCTTCTTCTGTTCTATGATTTCGTGTTCCTGAATGTCCCCGGCGCCCCGGTTCTTCATGTCTTCGAGCGTGCGGATAACCTCCTCTGCACGTATTTCACTTTCTTTGACGATGCGGTTGGCCGATTCCCGGGCATTTTTCCTGAGTTTTTCCTTGTATGCTTCGAAATCGTCCATATAATTCTTAAGGTCCTTATGGACTGCTCTCGATTCCCTGAGAAGCTCCTCCGTCTCCTGTTCATTGTCGCGCGCGTTTCTTGTATGTTTCTCAAGTGCTGAAATCATATCATTCACTTCCTGTGAATCGCGCCCGGCAAGTTCCCGGGCACGGGTGATGACCTCAGGGTCCAGGCCGAGTTTATTCGATATTTCAAATGCGTTCGATTTGCCGGGGATGCCCATCAGCAGCCTGTACGTCGGCGACAGTGTATTCACATCGAATTCCACACTCGCGTTTATAACGTCATCACGTGTATAGCTGAATGATTTCAGCTGCGGATAATGGGTGGTTGCTACGATGGTGGCACTCCTTGATAACAGATATTCCAGGATGCTGATGGCAAGGGCCGCACCCTCTTCGGGATCCGTGCCCGCACCGAGTTCATCAAGCAGTACCAGACTGTCTTCATCCGTCTCATCCAGTATTCCGGTGATGTTGGTCATATGGCTCGAGAAAGTCGACAATGACTGCTCAATGGACTGCTCATCTCCAATGTCACTGTAGATTTTCGAAAAAAGTCGAAGCCGGCTTCCGTCCCTTGCCGGCACCGGTATGCCGGATTGTGCCATGAGGGCACTGAGGCCGATCGTTTTGATAGTTACCGTCTTACCGCCCGTGTTAGGGCCGGTGATGATGACAGCGTGCGTCTGCCCGTCCATGACTATGTCATTCTTTACGGAAACATCCGCCGGGATGAGCGGATGGAATGCTGCGGGAAGATAGATGCCGCCGTCTGCCACGACCTCGGGTTTCGTGCCGCCCATTACCGAACCATACTTCGCCTTTGCGAATACCATATCAATATGATGGAGCCCATCATCGGTCATGGTAAGTTCTGAAGCCACTTCAGCGGTTTCTGCCGTCAGCTGGTACAGGATGCGTTCGACTTCCGTCTCTTCTTCATCTTTAAGGGTCTGTATCTGGTTGGTCATCTGCACGACAGCCATCGGTTCCATATAGACAGTCTGACCGCTGGCTGAAATATCATGGACGATGCCGTTGAAGTCACCCTGGTGCTCGATTTTGACAGGCACGACGTACCGGTTGTTGCGCATTGTGATGATGCTGTCGGACAATTTCTTCTGGTTGCCCCCGCGGATGATTTCGTTCAGCCGGTCCCGAATCTTCCCTTCCTCGGAAGTGATTCTGGACCTGACTCTGAGAAGGGTTTCGGACGCATGGTCCAGAACGCGGGAATCATCAACTGTTTCAGTAATCCGCCGGTACAGGAAATGGATGTCCGGGAGGCCGGTGATGTAGACCGGTATATGGGACAGTTCCACTTCATCCTCCTCAAACTCATCAAATACCTTCGTCAGCATATTTTTACGGTTCAGCATAGTGCGGATATGATTGAATTCCGGCACGCCCAGCATACTGCCGATTTCAGCGCGTCTGATATGCTGCTTTATATCCGTTATGCCGCCGAGTTCAACATTTTTATATCTCAGCATCGTGGAAGCATCATCCACTTCGTGGATCATCTGCGTAACTTCAGCAAGATCTGTGGAAATGATTGCAGGTGTAATCCGCTCTTTCGTCTTTCCACTTTCAGCGTGTGCAGACAGCTTGGCCAGTATCTTATCAAACTCCAGTGAATTTATCGTTCTATCATTCATTTTAAAACCTCTATTTTCCTTTATTCACAAACTCCCTGAATACATCTCTTGAAAACGTATTGATTACAGCCTCTTTTTGGATCAGCCCTTTTTGCAGAGTTGCCACACCATAGTTCATGAACTCAAGATGACCCGTGTGGTGGGCATCCGTATTTACAGTGAGTTTCAGCCCGGAATGCCTGATGACATCTGATGACAGATCGAGTCTTCGCGGATTCGCATTCACTTCCAGAACAGTGCCCGTGTCTTTCGCCATGCTTATCAATTCGGACATATTGACCGGGTAGCCGGCCCTTGAGCCGATCAGCCTCCCTGTCGGATGTGCGATATGACGGACATAAGGATTTTCACATGCGCTCCTCAATCTGTGCATGATTTCATCTTCCGTCTGAGAGAAGCTGGAATGAATGGCAGCGATGACATAGTCCAGTTCCGCGAGCAGATCATCCGAATAGTCCAGAGTGCCGTCTTTCAATATATCCATTTCGGTTCCGGTATATATATCAATCTCAGGATATTCATCCCTGAGGCCCTTTATTTCCTCGATCTGCTTGTACACCTTGTTTTCATACAGGCCGTTTGCAACACGGAGACTTTTGGAATGATCTGTTATGATCATATATTCATATCCTTTTGCAATACAGGCCTCTATCATTTCACGGACAGAAAATGCTCCGTCACTGTACACCGTATGCATATGGAGATCCCCTTTTATATCATCCATCGACACGATGCCTGATACATCAATCTCCGTCTCTTCACCGGTCTCCCGCATCGCAGGCGGGATGTACGGCAGACCGAAATGATCGAAGAATGCCGCTTCTGAGTCGAATGTTTTCACTCCGTCATCCGTTTCAACGCCGTACTCGCTGATCTTCTCACCGCGTGACTTTGCAATCTGGCGCATCTTCACATTATGGTCTTTCGATCCTGTAAAGTGATGGAGCGTGGTAAAGTATTCATCCGCTGTGACAAAGCGGATATCAACATTGATTTCGTCCATATCGTTTTCTATGATGACGGACAGTTTCTTTTCACCCTGTGCCACTGTTTCTTTAATGAACGGGGATTCAAGGAATTTTTCCGTGAATTCTGCAACATCAGTGACTTCTATTATATAATCGAGGTCACGGCTCGTCTCCCTGAAGCGTCTGCCGCTTCCGGCCACATCGTATTTCCTGACCGTCCCCATATCATCCAGTACATCCTCCACCGCCGTCCGGAATGAGATGATCCGCTCGATCGGATAGCGCTCCGGACGGGTCAGGATTTCGTCAATGGCTTTTGATATATTCTCTTCAGTTTTTGCACCGAATCCGGAAAGGGCGCTCACCTCTTTGTTCTCACACGCCTCTTTCAGTTCCTCCATGCCTGTAATACCGAGCTCATTGTGGATTTTTACGATCTTCTTCGGTCCGAGAGTCGGTATTTTCAGCATCCGCACCAGTCCCCCGGGCACTGAAGACTTCAAGTCGTCAAGAACAGTGGATCTGCCTGTGCTCCTGTATTCCACTATGACTTCATTGACACCTTTGCCGATGCCCTTGATCGCCGAGAAGTCTTCTATTTCCGCAAGCGAACGCCCGTCGGCCTCAATGCTTGCGGCAGCTTTTCTGTACGCTGATACTTTGAATGGATTCTCAAGCGAGAGTTCCATATAGGTCGCAATCGTTTCCAGTAATACAATTATATCTTTTTTAGTCATGACAGCCTCCAAAAAAAGAGCCATATCATTATGACTCTGTTATAACCAATCTATAAATTTATCAGATAGTATGAATGTATGTTCCATTATGAATATCGCAAGTCCGGACTCATCGATTGCATTCTGGATGAATTCCAGCGGGATGACTGCGAGCACAAAGATGATTACAGTCAGAATATAGATCATCTCAATCAGACCAAGCAGCAGCCCGGCGATTTCTCCGGCAATGCCGAAAACACTGATCTGCTGGAGGTAGTCGAATGCACTGACAATCAGCTGTATCAGGATTTTGGACACTGCAAAAATGATGAAGAACGCAATCATGTCATAAAATGCATATTCAGCGTTGGCAAGGTCCGGCAGAAGTGGATTATTAACCGACTGTGCTGTTGACGGATAGGGCATGATCATTTCGAACCTTGCAGACAGTGTTTCGTAGTTCATGGCAGATATGATGATTGCAGAAATGGTCCCGACCAGATGCAGGAGCTGCAGAACAAAGCCCCTTCTGTAGCCGATGACCATGCTTATCAATAGAAGTATGAAAATTATTATCGACATAGCATCAATTACCCTTTTGTTCCAGTTCCCGGATTGCAGAATCGTACTTTTCCTGAAGCTTCACGTAGTCATCCATTACGTTTACTGCAGCCAGAACTGCTTTCCTTGTTGTATCAAGACCTGCATTTCTGACACCGATCTCCCTGATCTTCTCGTCCACGAGCCTTGCCACATATCTCATGTGTTCGGGGTTTTCCGCCCCCACCAACGTATACTGCTGGTCATAAATATCAACAGCAATGCGATTTTTGTATTCTGCCATTTGACATTGCCTCCTATACAAAGTTTCACTGATAAATGTTATATACAATTTAACATAAAAAGCTTTACTGAATCCATCCTTCCCTACCCCAACCTTGAAGAGGCAGGTTCGAAGGACACAGAATCTCATATTAATATAAATGTATAATAACACATAGTTTCAATCAATTTAATAATACTATAAAAATTGATGAAAACAAAAATTGCCATGTTACAATCATTAATGAAGGAAAGCAACTACATACCCAAAAGGAAAGATGACAATGATCTATGACACTATGAATACAATAGGAAGCGATGAAGCCGGAGTAGGCGACTATTTCGGACCGATGACGGTTTGTGCCTCCTATGTACCAAAAGACAAAATCGCCCTGCTCAGAGAGCTCGGAGTGAAGGACTCCAAAAACCTTTCAAACAGTACAGTGGACCGCCTTGCGCGGGAAATCATCCATATCGTGCCTTACTCACTTGTCATCCTCGACAACCCGTCCTACAATAAAAAGATCGATGAAGGCTGGAACATCGTAAAGCTGAAGGCGGTGCTCCATGATCACTGCATACAGAAAGCCCATGAAAAAATGGAACAGCCGGATGACCTCGAAGCCATTGTCATCGATCAGTTCACGACAGAAAATGCCTACCGCAAGTACGTGCCGGATCCATTCCGTCCGGAGCTGATCCATCAGGAAACGAAAGCCGAATCAAAATCGATTGCCGTTGCCTGCGCCAGTATCCTCGCACGCAGCAGGTACCTCGAACAGATGGCCAACCTCAACCGTTCACTGAAACGTGATGTGCCGCGGGGGGCGAGCAAAAAGACAGATCTTTTTGCGGCGGAACTTGCCTGGCGGCACGGAATGGCATTCGTCGATTCCATTTCAAAGAAACACTTCAAATCCAGGGAGAAGGTCAAAGAACTGCTGGACAGGAAATACAGCTAAACTAGTAAAACCAGATGCAGATGCATCTGGTTTTACTTTTATCTGATTGCGGCACCGCTCTCTTCCAGCGCTTTTAATACAGGTGTATGCACCGCTTCGATCTCTTCATCGGTCAACGTCTGCTCTTTATTGAGATAGATGAGGCGGAGTGCAAGAGATTTCATGCCTTCTGCAACGTTATCCCCTTCGTAGACGTCGAACACAAAAACATCCTCAAGATATTTGCTGGCAGCCGACCTTACCATCTGAATCAGTTCATCCGCCGTCATTGACTGTTCCACAATCAGTGCAACATCACGCGTGATGGCAGGATATTTTGAAAGTTGCTCGTAGACGGTGATGCCGTTTTTCACGTCCAGCAGCCGGTCGATATTGATTTCGAATACTGCAGTCCTGGTGAGGTCGTTGTCTTCCGCATATTTCGGATGCAGTTCGCCTGCAAAACCGATTTTTTCACCGCCCAGGTGTATATCCGCTGTCCGTCCCGGATGCATTTCTTCATATCCTTCCGTCTGAGAGTAGCTGATGTTATCAGCCAGGCCCAGTTTTTCAAAGAGGCTGTCCACAATGCCTTTGGCAGCATAGAAATCTGCCGGCACACTTGTACCCAGCCAATCGGTACGGTTCATCTCTCCGGTCAGGATGCCGCCGAGCATTTCAATTTCCTCCGGCTGATTCCCCTCTCCCCTGGAGACGAAGACTCTGCCCATTTCATACAGCTGGACATCCTTCTGCTGACGGTTCACATTGTACACCGCATTATCTATCAAATGCGGAATCATGCTGTTCCTTAAAACAGCGTGATCTTCACTCATCGGCATCAGGAGTTCAAGTCCTTCCGTCCGGTCGGTGAACTGTTTCGACTTTTCTCTGCTTGTCAGCGCATAGTTGATCGCCTGGGACAGGCCGAGTGCCTCAAGCTGATGGCGGATGATACGGACTTTCTTCTGTTCATCCGTAAGTTTGCCCGGCGTGACTATGGAATATTCCGGAAGGGAGGATGGCAGTGCATCATAGCCGTAGATCCGTGCAACTTCCTCAGTGATATCCTCACGGATCTTCAGATCATCTCTCCTGGAAGGAATTGAAATGTTAAGTATTCCACCATCGATTTCAGTCTCAAGCCCGAGCTTGGATAATGACTCTGCGATTTCCTCAACAGAAAGTTCCATGCCGAGCCGGTTGTTTATGAACTCTGCAGTTGCCGTGATTTCACTGTCCTCGAGATCCAGCTCACCGTCGGACACCACTCCGCCGATCACTCTGCCTCCGGCATATTTTTCAAGCAGGTAGGCCGCACGATCCAACGCTTCGAGTACGAACTCGTGGGAGACGCCTTTTTCAAAACGCGCAGATGCTTCACTGCGCAGATTCAGCCGGTTGCTGGTCTTTCTCATGGATACAGGATTGAAGAGTGCTGACTCGATGAGGACATTGACCGTCTTCTCCGTCACCTCTGAGAAATTCCCGCCCATCACACCGGCAAGTGCGATGGGGTCTCTGCCGTTCGTAATGACGATGTCGTTGTCCATGAGGCTGCGTTCTCTGCCATCCAGCGTGGTCATCTTCTCATTCTGGGCGGCAAACCGCGTCACTATTTCATCAGAGCCGATCTTATCACGATCAAACATATGAAGCGGCTGTCCGAATTCAAGCAGCACATAGTTTGAAATATCCACCACGTTATTGATCGGTCGGATTCCCGCCTTGATCAGGCGGACCTGCATCCATACAGGGGCCGGTTTTATTTCTACATCTTTGACGAGACGGGCGCCGTAATAAGGCACGGCATCCGCATCTTCATTCTTGATGCTGAATGCTCCTTCGCCGTTATCAGTATGCTCTGTCAAAGGACTCTCAGGGCGGGAGACTTCCCCGCCGAAAAGTGCACGGGTTTCATAGGCTGCACCCGCCATGCTGAGAGCATCCTTACGGTTCGGTGTCAGGTCGAAATCCATGACCTGGTCATCGAGATACAATGCAGCAAGGGCGTCCATACCGATATTCTGATCCCGGTTGAAGATGAAGACGCCACCCTGGTATTCCTTCGGTATATAGTCCTCAGGAATGCCGAGTTCCTCAAGGGAACAGATCATCCCTTCAGACACCTGACCCCGCAGTTTTGCGCGTTTGATCTTTATGCCTCCGGGCAGCCTGCCCCCGACCTTGCTTACTATCACATAGGCGTCCGCCCTTACATTCGGTGCCCCGCATACAATCTGGCTCGTCTCTTCTCCGGTATTCACCCGGCATACTTTCAACCGGTCGGCCTCAGGATGCTGCTCCACAGATTCGACATAGCCGACAACGAGGTTTTTTATGCCTTCCGTATAGTCGATCACTTCATCCACTTCAATGCCGCCGCGCGTAATCTTTTCGGACAGCTCTTCGATGGAAACATCTACCGGTATCCATTCATTCAGCCACTCTTTAGATACTTTCACTTTGTTCCCCTCCATCTTCCATTGCTTTGAACTGATTGATGAACCTCAGGTCATTGGTATAGAAATTCCTGATATCCTCGATGCCATACTTGAGCATCGCGATTCTGTCCGGCCCCATGCCGAATGCAAAACCTGAATATTCATCCGGGTCGAATCCGGCCATCTCAAGCACATTCGGATGCACCATGCCGGAGCCGAGAATTTCTATCCAGCCGGAGCGTTTACACACATTACATCCCGCACCTTCGCATTTGAAGCATGAAATATCCACTTCGACACTCGGTTCCGTGAAGGGGAAGTAGCTTGGACGCAGCCTTATTTCCCGGTCAGGACCAAACATCTCCTTGGCAAACAATTCCAGCGTGCCTTTGAGGTCGCTCATATGGATGTTCCTGTCGACCACCAGACCTTCGATCTGGGTGAACTGATGGCTGTGGGTCGCATCATCACTGTCCCTTCTGTACACTTTCCCCGGGCAGATGACCTTGACCGGCCCCTGCCCTTTTTTTGCCTGCATCGTACGGGCCTGCACAGGAGAAGTATGCGTACGCAGCAAAATGTCATCGGAGAAATAGAAGCTGTCCTGCATATCCCTTGCCGGGTGGGACTTTGGCAGATTGAGCGCTTCAAAGTTGAAATAGTCTGTTTCAACTTCATAACCTTCGGCAATCTCGTAGCCGAGGCCGATGAAGAAGTCCTCTATATCCTCTATAGTACGGCTCAGTGGATGGGGGCTGCCGAGCCTGAAAGTCCGGCCGGGAAGCGAAACATCGATTGTTTCTTCTTTGAGTCTGGCTTCAAGCGCTTCATTTGCAAGTGCCGTCTCCCTCTCTTCGATCACCGAAGTGATATGGGAACGCACTTCATTGACGGCAGCGCCGTACGCCGGACGGTCTTCATTTGAGAGATTCTTCATCTCCTTCATCAGACCTGTGACTTTCCCCTTTTTGCCTAAATACTCGATTTTCAAATCCTGCAGTGATTTTTTATCCACAATCGATTTCACCGCATCATCGAATGCGTTCTGAATCTCTGAAATTCCACTCGTATCCATCTTTCCAACTCCTCGTAAAATATTAAAAAACCCCGTCCTCTAAAACAAGGACGGAGTTTTCCGCGGTACCACCTGATTTTCTGCATTCAAAAAACACAGACACTTCACGAATATAAGGGGGTCACCCTCGCTTCAATCAGCCAGGTGAACCCTGGTCCCATCCGTGTGTCCCATTGCAGTCTGTGTGCGACACTCCCTGATACGGAATCCTGGACCATTTATGTCCGGCTTCAGGCTGAAGCTGTTTATTAATCTTATAAAGTAATTATAAATCAAAGCACCAAAAAATCAAGCTTGGAAATGATGCATGAGTATCCCGCCGGCAATGCCGACGTTCAAGCTCTCACTCTCTCCGCTCATTCCAATCCTCACCCTTTTGTCCGCAGCAGCAAGTACATCGCTGCCTACGCCACTTCCCTCGTTGCCCAGTATGAGCATGAGCGGACCGGCCGGAGTCCCGATATCTTCAAGCGATTCCGCATCATTCAGAGCAGTGGCCAGGACAGTGCCCGCGAATTCCTTCGCAGCCGGTGCCGCCTCCCTGATGTCAATCCTGACATGGAACGTGCTTCCCTGGGCGCTTCTGAGTACTTTTTCACTGAACGGGTCTGCAGTATCCGGTGATAATACAACCCTGTCAAAACCGAATGCATCGGCGGTGCGGATCAGTGTGCCAAGGTTTCCGGGATCCTGGATATTGTCGAGAAGCAGGACCCTTTGGCCGGAGGACTCCGGCGGAACATACGACAGCAGGGCGATGATGCCCGGCGGTGTTTCGAGCGGGGAAAGTGACCTCATGACTTCTCCGCTCACAAACAACAGTCCGATACCCTTCAGGTCAAGATGCGCATAATCATAATCTTCATGCAGTATCACTGAATGGATTGTCTGGCTGTGTTTTACCGCCTCTTCAACCAGGTGTTCCCCTTCTGCCAGGAAACGACCGGTCCGGCTGCGATATTTCTTTTTATGGAGCTTCCTCATGTCCCTGACTTTCCGGTTTTCTTTTGATGTGATGATTTCTCTGTCTACCAAATGATCTCTTCCACCTTGCTGTCATCGAGCGATCTGACGATTTCTGTCACCAGTCTGACTGCGTTATTGTAATCCTCCCTGTTGAGGATGGACACATTGGAATGCATATATCGGAGCGGAACACCGATTGACACTGAAGGCACACCCTCGTTCGATACATGGAACGCACCGGAATCTGTGCCGCCGCCGGTAATCGCCGACCACTGTACGGGGATGCCCTTTTCCTTCGCCACTTTCTCGATGTGGCGGCGGAAGCCGACATGCCCGATGTTGGAACCGTCGAGAAGCAGCACCAGCGGGCCCTCTCCCATCTTGCCTGTGCCGTCCTTCTCACTCATGCCCGGCGTATCCCAGGAGATGCCGACATCAACTGCAATCGCCAGATCCGGCTTGATTTTATTGGCAGCCACTTTTGCTCCGCGCAGGCCGACTTCCTCCTGCACGGTCGCACCGCTCACCACGTTGATGTCCACATCTTCATCCTTGATCTGCTCAAGCACTTCGATTGCGAGGCTGCAGCCAAACCTGTTGTCCCATGCCTTCGCCAGCAGATAGTCTTTGTTTGCCATTTCTGTAAAATCACAGTGCGGTGTAATCTGATCCCCCAATTTCACACCGGCCGATTCAGCTTCCTCCCTGGACGCCACGCCGATATCGATAAACATTTCTTTCATGTCCACTGGTTTTTTACGGGCTTCTGCGCTCAGGACATGCGGCGGCTTCGAACCAATGACACCCGTGAGCACGCCTTTGTCGGTAATCACATTCATGCGCTGGGACAGCATGACCTGATTCCACCATCCGCCGACAGGCGTGAACTTCAGGAATCCGTTGTCATCGATCTGCGTCACCATGAATCCGATCTCATCAAGGTGCCCTCCTATCAGCAGCGTACGGGAACCGCCTTTGGCATTACGTTTGCCGAACAGACCGCCCAAGTTATCATTGACCAGTTCGTCACTGACAGGTTCAAGATAGTCTTTCATCACTTTTTTGACATCATACTCAAAACCTGAAATTCCGTGAGCATCAGTCAGACTTTTCATCATCGTCAATTGCTTGTCCATAATCAGTCTCCTATCCTTCGTTTTAAGATACCTCCATTCTATCATAAATTATTTCAGTTCCCGTAATAAAAACCGTATTGGTATAAATGTTTGCAATAAGTTGATATTATTCTAGTATAGCAATAATAAAAGATATTTCAGGAGGCATGCCAATGATAGATATAGAATTATCCAGAGTGGAAGAATCCGGAGAACAGATCGTCGTAAGACGCAATACTTTTGAAGACGAAAAAGAGGCCGAAGAAATCTATAACCTGCTGACGGACGATTATGCAGATCAATCCCTTCCTTTCTTTGATAAGGGGGAAAGGCTTATCAGACTTGACATCCTGCCTCAATCCGCAGAGGAAGTGAAAAAGCAGCAGAAGGAATGCTATTTTGAATATTCCGAGGACCTGCTCGGCAAACTTCAGAACAGAATATGATGAAAAATGCCCCTTCCGGGTCATCCGGAAGGGGCATTTTTCATATATCATTATTTTCCCAGTGCGTTTTTAGCCTGTGTTGCAAGCTCGGCAAATGCTTTCTCATCGGAAATCGCAATCTCTGAGAGCATTTTCCTGTTGATGTCGATACCTGCAGTTTTAAGTCCGTTCATCAGACGGCTGTAGCTGATGTCGTTTTGACGTGCAGCTGCATTGATACGTGAAATCCAGAGTCTGCGGAATTCACGCTTAGTGTTGCGGCGGTCGCGGTAAGCGTACTGTCCGGATTTTGTTACCTGTTGTTTGGCAGTTCTATAAAGAGTGCTCTTCGCACCGAAATATCCTTTTGCCTGTTTCAATACCTTTTTACGTCTTTTACGGGACGTCAGTCCATTTTTAACTCGAGCCATGATTGGTCCTCCTTATTCAGTCGATTATTTCATGTTTGAAAGTAGTTGTTTAAGACGCTTGTGATCGCCTTTTGATACGAGTGTCGCTTTTCTCAATTGACGTTTCTGTTTAGTGGATTTGTTTGCAAACAGGTGGGATGTGAATGCTCTGTTGCGTTTGAATTTACCAGTTCCTGTACGCTTTACACGTTTTGCATATCCTCTGTGAGTTTTCATTTTTGGCATGGGATTCAACCTCCGGTATATTAATTTTTGTCGATAATCGGTGAGACTACGAGGAACATTGAACGGCCTTCCATCTTGGGCCTCTGTTCTACAGTAGCGACTTCCGAAAGCTCATCTGCGAAACGTTCCAATACTTTGCGTCCGATATCTTTATGTGTGATCGCACGTCCGCGGAACCGGATGGAAACTTTGACCTTATCCTCTTTGGAAAGGAATTTTTTCGCGTTTTTAAGCTTCGTGTTGAAGTCATGGTCTTCAATAGTCGGGGAAAGTCTGATTTCCTTGACGTTGATGACCTTCTGCTTCTTGCGCGCTTCTTTCTCTTTACGCTGCTGTTCGTACTTGTATTTGCCGTAGTCCATGATACGGGCAACTGGCGGCTTTGCATTCGGTGCAACAAGCACGAGGTCCTGTTCGACACGGTCCGCCATCTCCTGAGCTTCCTTCTTCGACTTGATTCCAAGCTGGGAACCGTCCTGTCCAATCAGTCTGACTTCTTTGGCACGGATTCTATCATTGATAAATGTCTGATCCTTTGCTATCTTTGACACCTCCATAAAGTTTGAAGACGAACAAAAAAGGCGGGCACATTATGCGCCCGCCATCTGACATGAAGACGCGTCGGCAGACAGCTCTGCCTTCGCGCCTCTTCTGTACTAACCCGTTCGCTGCGTTGTTGCGCTTGCGGGTGAGAAGCGGGTCGCTTCTTCTTGTCCGTTCTTATCAACTCTTAATATAATACGCCATCTGTGGAAATCTGTCAACATTATTTTTTCAAACGGATTTCATCAACCAGTTTCCAGACAAAATCCTCCCTGTCATAGGAGTTCTGCTCCTGTTCACCGTACTTGCGCACGTTGACCTGGCCTTCCTCCATCTCCTTGTCGCCGATGACCACCTGGTACGGCACTTTCCTCATCTGTGCTTCGCGGATCTTATAACCGAGCTTTTCATTCCGCTCGTCAATATTGACCCGGATGCCCTGGCTTTTCAGTTCATCCTGGATGCTCCTCGCGTAATCATAATGGAGATCCAGGTTGACCGGGATGATTTCCACCTGCTGAGGCGCCAGCCACAGCGGGAATGCTCCCTTATATTCCTCTGTGAGGAAGGCGACAAAGCGTTCCATGGTCGAGACGACACCCCGGTGGATGACTACCGGACGGTGCAGTTCTCCGTCACTGCCAACATAGGTCAGATCAAAACGCTCAGGCAGCAGGAAGTCCAATTGTACTGTTGAAAGTGTTTCCTCTTTACCCATGGCTGTTTGTACCTGTACATCCAATTTCGGACCGTAGAATGCCGCTTCCCCTTCCGCTTCAGTATATTTGAGCTCCATTTCGTCAACCGCTTCTTTCAGCATGGATTCCGCTTTCTGCCACATTTCATCATCATCAAAATACTTTTCAGTATCCTCCGGATCCCGGTAACTGAGGCGGAATGAATAATTTTCGAATCCGAAGTCTTCATATACATCGATGATCAGCTGGACGACGCGCTTGAATTCCTCCTTGATCTGATCCGGACGGACGAATACGTGAGCATCGTTCAAAGTCATGCCGCGGACACGCTGGAGACCGCTTACCGCCCCACTCGCTTCATAACGGTGCATCATGCCGAGTTCTGCGATACGGATTGGCAGCTCACGGTATGAGTGCTTGTCGGATTTGTAGATCATCATGTGATGCGGGCAGTTCATCGGACGGAGGACAAGCTCTTCGCCCTCCATGTCCATTGTCGGGAATATGTCTTCCTGATAGTGATCCCAGTGGCCGCTTGTTTTGTACAGATCGACATTTGCCATGATCGGTGTATACACATGGTCATAGCCCATCGAAACCTCTTTATCCACGATGTAACGCTCAATTTCACGTCTGATTGTCGCGCCGTTCGGCAGCCACAGCGGCAGGCCGGCGCCTACGAGCTGGTTGTTCTGGAACAATTTCATATCCTTGCCGATGCGGCGGTGATCGCGCTCTTTGCGCTCTTCAAGAATATTCATATACGCCTTCAGGGACTTTTTGTCAAAGAAAGCTGTGCCGTAGATGCGCTGCAGCATCTTGTTGTCGCTGTCCCCGCGCCAGTATGCCCCTGCAGTACTGAGGAGTTTGAACGTTTTGATCTTAGAGGTCGACGGCACGTGGACACCGCGGCAGAGGTCGGTAAATTCACCCTGGGAATAGACAGTGACCATCTCACCTTCCGGAATCGCATCGATCAGTTCGAGTTTATACTCATCATCCTTGAAAAACTCCTTCGCTTCTTCCCTGGAAATTTCATGACGTGTAATTTCCTCATTTTCATCAACAATTTTCTGCATCTCTTTTTCGATTTTCGGGAAATCGTCAGATGAGATTTTTTCGTCCATATCAAAATCATAATAGAAGCCTTCCTCTATGACCGGTCCGACACCGAACTTGACATCGCCATAGAGGCGTTTAAGTGCCTGCGCCATCAGATGGGCGGTCGAATGCCTGAGGACTTCAAGTCCCTCCTCACTCTTGTCGGTCAGAAGCTCGAGTTCACTGTCTGTTTCGATCGGTCTTCTGAGATCGTACATCTGTCCGTCTATCTTGGCGGCCACAGCCGCTTTGCGGAGCCCCGGACTGATTGACTGTGCAATCTCTTCGGCAGTGACGCCGCTGACAAATCCTTTTACATTTCCATCAGGAAAACTGATTTTAATTTCGCTCATTCCACTCATCCTCTCTTTTTAATTAAACCCTGTAAATGAAAAACCGCCCCTCTGTATATAGAGGGGCGGTTTTTACCGCGGTACCACCCTGATTCACGGGATTGACTCCCGTCTTCAGCCGGATGTAACGGTCCGGACCGGCCGGGTATTAACCGGCATGCAGCAAGGTAGTAACCATAGCGGTCTTATATGCATGTCTCAGCAAATCATGCATTCTCTTAAATGAGACTTGGATACGGTGTTGTCCTTGGATTTAATTAATGAAATTATAGGTTTATTATACTCGATTCAATTTGCATTTTCAAGTGTCAGCTAATTCCGGTAGTTTTTTCCATGGAGCTGGACTTCCTCGCACAGCGATCTGATGCGTTCAAGCATCCGCATCGCCTTCGTCTCCTCCACCCCGTTCTCTTTCGTACGGCTGTATCTGTACTCGAGGTCGTCCATTGAATAGTTCGAACTGATGAAAGTCGGCAATCCCTCGACCATCCTGTAGTGCAGTATGCCGGTCATCACTTCATCCCTCACCCATGGCGTGACATCCTCCGCACCAAGATCATCAAGCATCAGCACCTGTGCATTTTTGATGGTATTGAACTTTTCGTCTGTCGTGCCGTCCTTGAAGCCGGCTTTCAGATCACGGATGATCTCCGGCACATAGACGATCATGGAAGAGATGGATTTCTCCTTCAATTCATTGGCAATGCATCCAAGCAGATAGGATTTCCCTATGCCGAAACTCCCGTGTATATAAAGCCCTTTTGCATCAGTACCTTCGCTGATAGCCTGGCTCCCGGATATCGCTTTACGGATGACCTCCTGACGGTTGGAGTCGGCGTCGAGAAAGACTGTGTCAAATGTGGCATCCTTCACATCTTTCGGCACGTGATAGGATTCTATCATTCGTTCACGCTCCCGGAAAGCATCCTCTTTCCTCTTATTCGGACATACAGAATAGATAATATGGATCCTTCCGCCCCGCACGTCTATCGATGGTGCATAACCTTCCGGATGATTGATACAGTTTGCAAGGGAACCGCATTTTTCACATGCCAGCGACTGCTCGGTATAGCGTTTCAGCTGCAGCATGTCGTTGCGGATCATTGTGCGGGTAATTTCGACATCGCTGTTTTCGATAAGCTCGATGATCCTCGGATGGCGGATGAGCTCTTCATACAGCTTGTCATTATTCTCTTTTATCTTTTTAGAATTTTTTAAAAACTGGTTAATGGGTTCCATTTGAATCACCTGGATTTTCTGAATTCCTCTATCATTTTTTGAAGCTCCGGATCATCTTTGGCCGTTTTCTGCGGTGTCTGATCCTTTGTTTCCTCTTTGACGCCTGACTGTCTTTTCTTTGTTTCCGGCTGTTCTTTACGATCCATCCATGATGGGCGGCGTTCACCCTGCCGTTCTCTGTAACTGTATTTCTGCGCCGCCTGCCGGGAGGCATTTTTCTTCTGCTGTCTGAAGTCCATAATGGACTGGTAGGCATCTTTCGCCGACATGATGCCTTTTTGTTCCCAGTCTTTGGCAATTTTCATGGTGTACGGATAATTCAGATCCCCCTGCTTCTGCTGGTAGACATATTCGAGCAGAAGGTTGATCACTCCGTTCGGCAGCGCGGTTTTTGCGATGATATCCGTGATCAGCTTGAGGTCCTGCTCACTCGGGCTGAAGTTCCTGATGTCATTCAGACGGTCCAGCGGATTGATGTTTTCAAGACGGTCGATGTAGGAAGAACCTGCCTCCTCACTCTCCGGGGTCTCATCTTCCCTGCGGAGTTTCGGCAGCCGGTTGCCGTTCTCTTTCTGATAATATCTTCTCGCTTCGTACTTCAGCTGTTCTTTATCGATACCCGCATACTGGGTCGTTGAAGACAGCAGTATCTGCTTTACATCATAAGCGTTCAGATTGAAGAGTGCACTCAGTTTGACGATCAGCATACGCACTTCTTTGTTGAAGAATGCCCTGTCTATTTTCGTCCCTTTAAGATGTGTGAAGAGGACATCGAAATCAAAGTCGTCAAGATCCATATTCGGTCCGGAGGAAGGGTTCTCCTTCCGGAAGCTTTCCCGCGGCACGCTGAACCCCTCCGCATTGCCGGAAATAAATACCTCTGTGAATTTGCGCGTCACTTCAGAAATATTTTCAGGCATGGCAGGATAGATGAGTCTCTCCTTTTTCTTACTGTAGGCATCCGGACCGATCGTATTGTATAAATACAGGCTCAGCATGGGATCTTTGAAAAATGCATCCGGCGAGAGCGGCAGCAGCACTTCATAGATGAACAGATCATCATGGTCTTCATTGGATACAAATGTCCTGATGAGGCCGATCGCTTCGAGCTTTTCAAGTTCACCTGAAAACTTCGACAGTGCCATGCCGAATTCATCCATGATTTCTCTATGGAAGCGTACAGCAAGCGGTTCATAATGAGATGCCGATTCATTCATATATATATAGACCATCGATGCTTCCGCGTTGATGAGCGGCAGGTAAAGTTCATTGATCACATCCAGATGATGTGTGCTGAGCCTCGCCGGCCTGTATATTATAAATTCTGTGTTCGGTTTCAGCCGGTCATTGAAGTTCATCATCATCACTGCCTTTGGCAAGGTGTTTCAGCGTATCCATCAGCTGATCTATGTCTTTGAATTCTTTATATACAGAGGCAAAACGTACATAGGCAACCTGGTCAAGCGTAATCAGTTCATTCATGACAGACTCCCCGATTTCATTGGAGGTGATTTCAGGTTTGTTCAGGTTCCTGAGGGCAGCTTCTATGTTTCCTGTTCTCTTCTCCAATTCTTCATAGGGAATCGGACGTTTCTCACATGCTCTGAGCAGACCGTCCATCACTTTTTCACGGCTGAAAACTTCTCTTGTGCCGTCTTTTTTCACAACCACAAGCGGAGAGAGTTCCATCCGTTCAAAAGTTGTGAATCGGAATCCGCAGTTTTCGCATTCCCTGCGTCTTCTGATGGCAGAGAATTCATCTGTATGACGTGAATCGATCACTTTGGAACTGGGGTGTCTGCATGTTGGACATTTCATATAATCACCTCATGATTCGGGGTTCGGTACTTCATTATAATATAACATAAGAAAAAAAAGAAGAAACCGAAGTTTCTTCTTGAAAAATTTACAATATGATCAGGCGTTGCTGACAAGGGCTTTTGACAGGATCTCTTTTGCAAGGTCAACGACGCGTGTGGAATAGCCCCACTCATTATCATACCAGGCAAGCACTTTGACTTTGTTGTCATCCATCACCATCGTGAGCGAACTGTCGATGATGGAACTTCTGCTGTCGGTATTGAAGTCACTGGACACGAGCGGGTCGCCGGATACACCCAGTATGCCGTTCATTTCACCTTCTGCATATCTTTTGAAAGTCGCATTGATTTCCTCTTTTGTCACATCCTTGTCCAAATCGACAACGAGGTCTACAAGTGAAACGTTGGAAACCGGCACACGGAGCGCAAGACCGTGGAGCTTGCCTTTCAGTTCCGGCATCACTTCACCCAGGGCCTTGGCTGCACCTGTGGATGTAGGGATGATATTATCGCCGCATGAACGTGCTCTCCTCAGGTCCTTATGCGGGTTGTCAATGTTCTTCTGATCATTAGTATATGCATGGACGGTTGTCATCAAACCGTTTGTAATCCCGTATTCATCGTTAAGGATTTTTGCCACCGGCGCAAGGCAGTTCGTTGTACATGAAGCATTGGAGAAAACTTCATACTTCCCGGTATCCAGCTCGTCGTCATTTACTCCGAGGACAATCGTCTGTACATCTCCGCCTTTGGATGGCCCTGTAAGCAGGACTTTCTTTGCGCCCGCCCTGACATGGGCTTCCGCTTTGTCACCATGGTTGAAAGCACCTGTTGCTTCGATTACAAGGTCGATGCCGAGGTCTTCCCACGGAAGATTTTCCGGGTTCCTTTCGCGGGTGATCAGGATTTCCTTACCGTCAACGATCAGTTTGTCCTCCGCAGGCTCAACGCGTTTGGACCATCTGCCGTGTGTAGTATCATAATTGATGATATGCGCAAGCGTCTCAGCCGGATAACTCGCATTTACAGCAACCAGATCAAGCTCTTCAGATTCTGCAGCAATGCGGAAAACCATCCTTCCAATTCTACCTAAACCATTAATTGCAATTTTTTTCATGACAATCGCCCCTTAATGCTATACTTATTTTTATTTAGTATAACACATTCAGGGATAGTTTAAAGCAGAAATTGTGAAATTACAGTCACTTTTCAATTTTAGTCAGAAATTGTTCTATCTGCTCATAGAGTTTTTCCCGTGAACCACTGTTATCAAGGACATAGTCGCTCCTATCCCTCTTCTCGGATAATGGCATCTGGCTGCCGATTCTGCTCTCTGCTTCCTTCCTGCTCAGGCCGTTCCGTTCCATCAATCTCGATTTCTGTATCGATTCGTCGACATATACAGTCAATGTTATGTCACATTGATCGTCCAGCCCATTTTCGAAAAGGAGGGGAATATCGAGGAATACATGGCTTTCTTTTAAAAGCCTGTCCCTTTCCTCATTCATCATCCTGCGTATTTCCGGATGGACAAGTCCGTTCAGCACTTTGCGCCTACCCGGGTCGCTGAAGATGATCGAGCCGAGTTTCTGCCGGTCTATTTCACCGTCCGGTGCCAGAATGTCTTCCCCGAATGCTTCGATTATCCCCCGGTAGGACGGTCCGCCCTTTGCGGTGGCTTTCCTCGAGAATTTATCTGCGTCGAGCACGGGGTATCCCCTGTCTTCGATATAGGCCGACGCCGTCGATTTCCCGCTGGCTATTCCGCCGGTAAGTCCAATGATGCTGTTCATATTATCACCTCTGGCATTTTGTGCAGTAGAAAGTATTCCGCGTCGCAATCACTTTTGTCCTCACATCGCTGCCGCAGAATGCACATTTTTTCTTCTGATATATTTTAAAACGTTCCTGCATGCTTCCACTCTGTCCGGATACACCTCTGTAATCCGAAATGGTCGACCCGCCGCTTCGGATAGATATTTCAAATATGCGGACAATCTCTTCATGCAGTTCAGCAAGGCGTTTTACAGACAGACTTCCCGCCTTTTTCGTAGGCAGTATGCCTGAGGCGAATAAAGCTTCTGAAGCATAGATATTACCGACACCGGGGATGACAGAACTGTCCATGATGACCGCTTTTATGGTTTTTTTGGCATTTGCTCCCTCTCTTGCCTTCTCCAGAAAATGGGGCAGACTTCCCGGCTCGGTATATTCAGGGGCCATGCGGCTGAAAGGGACAAAGTCAGCAAGCCTGTTTATGATGCTCATCTCACCGAATCTCCTGATATCACAATATGAGAGAAGTTGTCCATCGTCCAGGTCGAATAGTACATGCCAGTGCTTTCTGTAACTCGCATTCTCTATTTCTTCAAGCGAATCTGTGATGAAAAATGCGCCAGACATTCCCAGATGACCGATCATATGGAATATCTCCCCATTTTTCCCCAAAACGAAGAAAAGGTATTTCCCTCTTCTTCCGACTTTGAGTATGGTGGCACCCGGCAGCGCTTCCCTGAACTCTGGAAGCTCCTGCTTGATGATTGTCCGGCGTCCCGATTCATGCCCTTTATAGACGTAATCCGATAATTCAATATCCTCTATCTTTCTGCCTTCCACATTTTGTGAAAGTTCTCTTTTAACCAATTCAACTTCCGGCAGTTCCGGCATATTTTCACCTACTTCAATTCATACCAATCTGTACCGTATCCGTATTCCACTTCAAGCGGTACGCTCATTTCCATCGCCTGCTCCATAATCTTTCTGATGACGGGGATGAAACCTTCCACCTGATCTTTCGGGATATCAAAAATCAGTTCATCGTGGATCTGCAGAAGCAGTTCAGCATCAAATTTCTGCGCCTCTTGCGAATTTGCGTATTCCACCATCGCAAGCTTGATGATGTCCGCAGCACTTCCCTGTATCGGCGAATTCATCGCTGTGCGCTCTGCAAAGCTCCTGGCATTGAAGTTCCGGCTGTGGATATCCGGTATATATCTTCTTCTGTTCATCATTGTTTTGACATAGCCGTCTCTTTTGGCGTCCTGCACGATCGAATGCATGAATGCCTTTACCTCCGGGAATGAATCAAGATAATTGTCTATGAACTTTTTGGCTTCCTTTCTTGTTATTCCGAGGTTCTGACTCAGTCCATAATCGCTGATGCCGTAGACAATCCCGAAGTTGACAGCCTTGGCATTCCGCCTCATGAGGGAAGTCACGTCTTCTTTTTCAACACCGAACACCTCCATCGCCGTTTTCGTGTGGATGTCAGTATTGGAAGTAAAGGCATTGGTCATTGTTTTGTCCTGTGTAATATGTGCAAGCACCCTGAGTTCAATCTGTGAATAATCAAGCCCGAGAAGAACATGGCTGTCATCCTTCGGTACAAAGGCTTTCCGGATCCGCCGTCCTTCTTCGATACGGATCGGTATATTCTGCAGATTCGGTTCCACCGAAGACAATCGTCCCGTCTGGGCAAGTGTCTGATTGAAACGTGTATGGATCCTGCCGTCATCCTTTATCTCCGCCTGCAGCCCGATGACATAGGTCGACTGTAGTTTGGAGAGTGTACGGTAATCCAGCAGATACTGGATGATTTCATGTTTATCCTGAAGCTGCTCCAGCACATCCACTGCCGTAGAATAGCCTGTCTTCGTCTTTTTGATGACAGGGAGCTCCAATTTTTCAAACAGTACCACTCCAAGCTGCTTCGGTGAATTTATATTGAATTCCCCGCCGGCGAACTCATGGATTTTAGCTTCTATTTCATCCAGGCGCTCCTGTATTTCAGCTTCCATCTCAACGAGTCTCGACGCATCAACTGTAATCCCTCTGATTTCCATCTCTGCAAGCACTTTTGAAAGCGGGATTTCAAGATTTTTCCATAAATCATACATTTCATCATCTTTCAGTGCATGAACCACTTCGTCCTTCAGCATATGGACTGCCATCACTTTGGAGTTGAGGAACTCTATCCGCTCCTCATGCGCCGGATTTTTGGCTTTCTTTCCTTTACCGTAATGAAAAGCATCACTGTCTACCGAGATATCAAACTGCCCGGCAGTTTCGGCGACGTCAAGGATTTTCCGTGATGGATCCAATAGGAAACTCGCAAGCATGACATCCGAGGTGAAGTCATTGAAAACGACACCAAGCTGCCTGAAAAGACCTGTCTGTCGTTTCAAATCGTATACATTGATGGTTTTCCTGGAGGCAAGGAACCCTTCCAGCTGTCCAGCCTCAATATCTTCCGTGCGGGTGATGAAAGTCCGCTCACCGTCAGTGACCGCGAGATATTCAGGCGGAGTGAACAGATAATTGGCTGCGTTCACTTCGAGATGCAGGGATACTTCATCGCCCAGTTCATCGATTGTTTCCACACGCACATCATCAAATACGATTTTATCCTCGGCTTCATTCGCCTCCATGCTGCCAAGCAGGGATTCAAATTCCAACTCTTTGAACAGCTCATACTTTCTTTCTTCACTGTCATCTGAAAATGCCAGATCTTCCAGAGTGAAATCAAAAGGCACTTCCCGGTGGATTGTAGCGAGTTCCTTGCTCATCAGGGCTTCCTCCCTGTGATCTGTCAGGTTCGCCTTCAGTTTCTTCCCTCCTATCCCTTCAATATTTTCGAGTACATTTTCAACCGTTCCATATTCCGCGAGCAGCTTCAGTGCAGTCTTTTCCCCCACACCGGGAACACCCGGGATGTTATCGGACTTGTCACCCATAAGGCCTTTCAGATCAATGATCTGCAGCGGTTTTAAACCGTACTTTTCTTCAATGAAATCGGGGTTGTAGAGATCGATGTCCGAAATTCCTTTTTTAGTATAATAAATGACCGTGTCATCACTGGCGAGCTGCGTAAGGTCCTTATCACCTGTGATGATGATCGTTTTGAAATCCTTAGCTGCATCTGCCTGACGGCTCAGTGTGCCGATGATATCATCTGCTTCAAACTCTTCGATTTCATATCTTCTGATGCCATATGCGTCAATCAGACGGCGGATCGGGGCAAGCTGCTCCCCGAGTTCGGGAGGCATCTTCTGGCGTCCGCCCTTATACTCTTCATACTGCTTATGTCTGAATGTGGATTTACCAGCATCGAAGGCCACAAGGAAATGCGTGGGTTCCTCATCTTTGATTATTTTTTCAAGGAGGCGCGCGTAGCCGAAGATCGCGTTCGTGTGCAGTCCGCTCTGGTTGCTGAGCAGAGGAAGTCCGTAAAACGCCCTGAAAGCTACGCTGTTGCCGTCTATCAGAATTAGTTTTTTCATGGAAAATGCCTACTTTCTTTTAGAATCCGTTCAAAATTTCATTGTTCCCTCATATATGGATTATACATTTGAGCCTTATATTAATCCATTGAAAAAGACACAGCCAAAGCTGTGCCTTTTTGTTATCCCGGGTAATGTATTGGTGAATCCGGACCGAGCGGGAGCCCGAGAAGTGTCCAGATGATGAGCATGATTGCCCAAAATATGAAGAAGCATATCGAGTACGGGAGCATTACTGATATCAATGTCCCGATACCGATGTTCTTGTCGTATTTTTGTGCGAACGCAATGATGATTGCAAAGTAAGTCATGAGTGGCGTGATGATATTTGTACTCGAATCAGCCACACGGTATGCCATCGTAGTCAGTTCAGGCGAGTAACCTAGCTGCATGAGAATTGGCACAAAGATCGGAGCCATGAGTGCCCATTTGGCACTGGCGCTTCCTATGAACAGGTTGATGAAGGCCGTTACCAGCATGAAGCCGATGATCAGCGGAATACCTGTCAACTGAAGATTGTCAAGTATCTCTGCTCCGTATACGCCGATGACGATACCGAGATTCGACTCGGTGAAGTAAGATACGAACTGTCCCGCTGCAAATGCGAGAACTATGAACATCCCCATGGACGCCATCGTATCGGACATCTGGTTCGCCACATCTTTATCATTCTTGATACTCTTCGTCACCACACCGTATACAATACCCGGTATGAGGAAGAGGATTGCAATGATCGGCACGAGTGAGCTCATGAATGGCGACTGGATGATTGTATCCATGTAGTTGCCCGCTTCATCCGGACCCCGCATCGGCGAGTTCGGAAGAACGACAAGCAGTGATGCCAGGATCAAACCGACTACAACGGATACCCCCGCCCAGATCATACCTTTCTTTTCAACCGGGCGCAGTGTCTGTATATCCTCTGCATCAGCAAGAGAATTGTTTTCATCATTTTTATCCATCTTGAATGCACCGAGGCGCGGTTCGACAATCTTATCTGATACAAACCAGCCCACCAGCGTCAGTAAGAATACGCTTGTTGCGATGAAATACCAGTTGAAGGCGACGTTCATGGAGTCTGCATATGCAGGATCGATCACCGACGCCCCCGCAGCCGACAGTTCCATCAGCATAACATCCGTACCGCTGAGCAGGAGGTTGGCCGAGAATCCGCCGGACACCCCTGCAAAAGCAGCGGCAAGGCCGGCAAGTGGATGCCTGCCGAGTGCCAGGTACAACAGCGCACCAAGCGGCGGCAGCACAACATAACCTGCATCTGATGCCACAGATGACATGATACCTGCGAAAACGAGTCCCGCAGTGATCAGGCTTTTGGGAATCGACAGGACAAAACCTTTAAGCACGGCCCCGATCAGTCCGGAGCGTTCTGCAACCCCGATACCGAGCATCGTGACAAGCACAACACCAAGCGGTGCGAAGTTGATGAAATTATCCGTCATGCTTTCAAATATGTAGCTTATTCCTTCTGCGTTCAGCAGATTAGTGACTGTGACTGTCTCATTATCCTCTCCAGGATGTTCAACAGCTATTCCCATCATTGAGAAAATTGCAGATGCAATGAGTGTCAATACTGCGAGTATTGCGAATAAAGTTACCGGATGCGGAAGTTTATTACCAAGCCACTCCACAAAATCCAGGAACTTCTGAAAGAATCCATGATTCTTTTTACCATTTTCCATTTTCAAAATATTCCTCCCATTAAAACAAATGAAAAAGCCACCATCATGATGACTTTTCCATTGTAATATTCCAATCCACTTTTTTCAAAGATTATTTTAGAACATTCATTACATTAATCACTGAATCTCTCGATTTATCAAGTTGTTTTCTTTCATCATCCGTCAGCTCAAGTTCGATGATCTTTTCTATTCCACCTTCACCGAGCACTGTCGGCACTCCCAGATAGAGGCCATCATATCCATATTCTCCTTCAAGATAGGCGATGGAAGGCAGGACGCGTTTCTGGTCTTTGAGAATGGCTTCCGCCATCTGTACAAGAGCTGCCGCGGGCGCATAATAGGCAGATCCGCTGCCGAGAAGGTTCACTATTTCAGCGCCGCCTTTGCGTGTACGCTCAATGATGCTGTCTATTTTCTCCTGATCCAGCAGATCTGTGAGCGGCACCCCTCCAACGTTCGAATAACGGATCAGCGGCACCATATCATCACCGTGCCCGCCAAGAACGAATCCCTGCACATCCCTGACCGAAAGGTTCAATTCATCAGCCACGAATGTCCTGAAGCGTGCTGTATCCAGTACACCGGATTGACCGATGACCCTGTGTTTCGGCAGTCCGGATTCTTTATATACTGTATAAGTCATCGCGTCCACCGGATTTGTCAGGACAATGATAATACAGTCCGGAGAATGTTTAACAATATCACGTGTTACAGCAGCCATGACTTTCTGATTCGTCTTGACGAGATCATCACGGCTCATACCCGGCTTACGTGCGATTCCCGCTGTGATGATGACGATATCGGAACCGCTGGTGTCTTCGTAGTTGCTTGTACCGGTGATCTTCGTATCCACACCCAGCACAGGAGTGGCTTCCATCATATCCAGAGCCTTTCCTTTCGTCGGACTTTCAGATTGTGGGATGTCTACAAGAACAATATCACCAAGCTCTTTTGCAGCAGCGATAAAAGCTGTAGTGGCGCCGGTGAAACCGGCGCCGATTACAGATATTTTCCTTCTTTCCATGCTGTACACTTCCTTTGTAAACAAAGTGGGTTACATATTTTTGATGAGTTCGTCTCCGAATTCAGAACATTTCACTTCTTTTGCATCGTCCATGAGTCTTGCAAAGTCATAAGTGACAACTTTGGAAGCAATTGTCTTCTCCATCGCTTTTGTAACAAGGTCAGCCGCTTCCTGCCAGCCGATGTGCTCAAGCATCAGGACGCCTGAAAGGACGACAGATGAAGGGTTCACTTTGTCCAGTCCGGCATATTTTGGTGCTGTTCCGTGTGTCGCCTCAAAAATCGCGTGGCCGGTTTCATAGTTGATGTTCGCTCCCGGTGCAATACCGATTCCGCCGACCTGTGCAGCAAGTGCATCGGAGATGTAGTCTCCGTTCAGGTTCATGGTAGCAACGACTCCGAAGTCTTTCGGACGTGTCAGGATCTGCTGGAGGAAAATATCGGCGATTGCATCCTTGATGATGATCTTGCCTGCCGCTTCAGCCTCTGACTGGACTTTATCGGCTTCTTCCCTGCCTTTTTCCTCAACAATCTTGTCATATTCTTTCCATGTGAATACTTTATCCCCGAATTCACGTTCAGCCAGGTCGTAACCCCATGCTTTGAACGCACCTTCTGTAAATTTCATGATATTGCCCTTGTGTACGAGTGTTACTGAAGGACGGTTGTTGTCGATTGCATAGTTGATTGCAGAGCGCACCAGACGCTCCGTACCTTCTTTGGAAACCGGTTTGATTCCGATACCGGAAGTTTCAGGGAAGCGGATGTTTTTAGCGCCCATTTCATTCTGGAGGAAGTCGATCACTTTCCTGACTTCATCCGTACCTTCCTGGAACTCGATGCCTGCGTAGATATCTTCTGTATTTTCCCTGAAGATTACCATATCAGTATCTTCAGGTCGCTTGATCGGTGAAGGTACGCCTTCAAAATATCTTACCGGACGCAGACATGTGAACAGGTCAAGTTCCTGCCTGAGTGCCACGTTCAGTGAACGGATGCCGCCGCCGATAGGTGTAGTCAGAGGACCTTTGATAGCGAGCAGATATTCGTTGATTGTTTCGAGTGTTTCCTTAGGGAGCCATTCGCCGGTTTTGTCGAATGCCTTCTGTCCCGCAAGCACTTCTTTCCATTCTATTTTCTTTTCGCCGTTGTATGCTTTTTCCACAGCTGCATCGAGCACTTTGCTTGCAGCACTCCAGATGTCAGGGCCGATGCCGTCCCCCTCTATGAAAGGAATTACAGGATTATCAGGTACATTCAGTACACCGTTATCAGTAGTGATTTTTGAGCTTGCCATAATTCAAATACCTCCATTATTTTGTATATTGTTTATCTGTTCTCGATTGGTTCATATCTCTTGCCGGTCTCACCGACATATTCCGCTCTCGGACGGATCAGCCTGTTATCCGCATACTGTTCAAGAATATGGGCGAGCCATCCGGACATGCGGCTCATTGTGAATATTGGTGTAAAGAGATCATGGTCGATTCCAAGAGAATGGTATACGGACGCACTGAAGAAATCCACGTTTGGCAGAAGTCCTTTTTCCCTCTCCACAATTTCAGCAATTTTAGCCGATTTTTCATAAAGTTCAGGTTCTCCGCGCTGTTCAGTCAGTTTCTCGGACATATCCCTCAGGTATTTCGCACGCGGGTCGCCCTCCTTGTAGACACGGTGCCCCATTCCCATGATCTTTTCTTTGTTGTCGAATTTCTCCTGAAGGTAGTCTTCAACCGCATCGACAGAGTCGATTTCAGACAGCATAGCCATTACACGTTCATTCGCACCGCCGTGCAGTGGCCCCTTAAGCGCTCCGATTGCTGCTGTAACCCCGGAATAGACATCGGACAGTGTCGCAACACAGACACGGGCTGTGAATGTGGAAGCGTTGAGCTCATGATCTGCATGAAGTATAAGCGCCTTGTTCATCGCTTCAATTTCAATGTCGTCAGGCTCTTCACCGTTGAGCATATACAGGAAGTTGGCAGCATAGCTGTATTCTTTTTTTGGATTCAGAATTTCTTTTTTGTTTCTTGTCCTGGCAAAAGCGGCAACTAAAGAAGCAATCCGTGCCTGGATCTTAATTGCTTTTTCATGATTTGCCTCTTCATCCATCTCCTCGGTCAGCTCATCGAAGTGAGCCAGATAGGATACAGCAGTCCTGATTGCAGTCATCGGATGCACAGCATCAGTACTGTAAGCTTCGAAATGACTGTGGATTTTAGGATCAAGCGTCATATATCCGAAGAGCTTGTCACGGAATTCATCCAATTCAGATTGATTTGGAAGCCTGTCATTCCAGAGCAGGAAGACCACTTCCTCGAACATTGCATTCTCTGCAAGATCGTCTATCTCATATCCACAGTATGTCAACTGCGAACCGATGATGGAACTGATGCGTGATTCAAGCGCCACGACACCTTCTAATCCTTTTTTCTCAGACATATAGATTCTCCTTTAATCAATTAAAGATACAGCCTATTGGCCTCTATACCATTATATCAAATTCAAGAACTTTGTGAACAAATCAAATTTTTGAAGAGATTGTGAAAAAATAATCGTTAAAAGCTCTGAAACCGCTTCAACAAAGGGAAAAGCACAAATCTTTGAGGATTTGTGCTTAGCATAAGCGTGCGTTAATTAACTTATTGATATATATAAGTTAACCTTATATCAATGAGAAATATCCGATGTAGAGATGCCGGTGGCAGCTTTGACCTGCACTTCCCTGTATTTCTCCTCGGATTCCTGTTTTCCGAGGAACGTTCCCAGGAAAGCCCCGAGGAAACCGGCAGGCACAGAGATGAGTGCCGGGTTATCAAGCGGGAATACCGGTGACATATCTATAAATGCGGCACCTGTCGGGTCCATGACGTTCGGTCCCAGAACCACAAGAATCAATGCGGCAAAAAGTCCGGTCAATATGCCGGTAATCGCCCCTGCGGTATTGAAGCGTTTCCAGAAGATTGTAAATACTATCACTGGAAGGTTTGCACTTGCCGCCACACAGAAGGCCAGCGATACCAGAAAAGCGACATTCTGATTCTGTGCAAAGATGGCCAGAATGATGGAGAGAACACTGACACTGAATGCGGCAATCTTGGCAGCAAGCATCTGCTGCCGCTCTGAAATCTTCCCCTTTTTGATGACCTGCCCGTAAATATCATGAGCAAATGCACTCGCTCCGGACAGTACGAGTCCTGCCACGACAGCAAGAATAGTCGCAAATGCCACTGCAGATACAAATGACATCAGTAGTTCTCCCCCCAGCCGCTCGGCCAGAAGCGGTGCCGCCATATTCCCCGCCGGGTTGGCTGCGATGATTTCCTCCCTTGAAAGAAGGGCTGCCGCGCCAAAACCGAGGAAGATCGTCAGTATATAGAATATACCGATAATCCACGTTGCCCACATGACCGAACTTCTGGCTGTCTTTGCGTCTTTTACAGTGAAGAATCTCATAAGGATGTGCGGAAGCCCAGCCGTACCGAACAAGAGCGCAATCATTAGAGATATGTTATTAAGGGGTGACGCCCCCTGCGAACCGGGATTTATAAATTCCCCTTTGAATTCCGGTGCAGTAATATTCTTCATCTCACCGAACATGCTGAAGATATTGAAGTTGAAATGGAGAAGCACTAAAAATGAAATGATTACCGTTCCTATCATCAACAGCACTGCTTTCACCATCTGGACCCAGCTTGTTGCCGTCATTCCGCCGAACAGTACATATATTGTCATCATGACACCGACAATGATTACCGACAGAGTATATGGTATTCCGAAAAGCAGTTGGATAAGCGCCCCTGCTCCAACGAGCTGGGCAAGCATATAGAAAATTACAATGGTGATGGATGACAGTGCAGCGAAAGCACGCACTTTCTTTAATTCGAAACGCGCCGCAATCATATCAGCAACTGTATATTTACCCAGGTTGCGCAGCGGTTCTGCAACAATGTATAATACGACCAGATAGGCCGTTAAGTATCCGACACTGTAGAAAAAGCCGTCAAACCCCCATAGGGCGATCGCTCCTGCGATACCGAGGAACGAGGCTGCAGAAAGGTAATCCCCTGAAATGGCCAGCCCGTTCTGCCAGCCTGTCAGCCCTCCGCCTGCTGTGTAGAAATCCTTCGTTGAATTCGTCCTTTTGGAAGCAAAATATGTGATGACAAGAGTCGCGCCGACAAATACTAAAAACATGATGATCACAGTTGCACTCATTACAGTTCCCCTTCCTGATACTTCCTGATGATTTCATCCGCCTCCCGGTCAAATGCCTTCGCCCGTCTCATATAGATTGTGACAAGCGTCCAGACCATGACAAAAAGCATCAATGCATAGATCCATGCCCATGAAATATTGCCGAACGCCTCATTATTGAGAATCGTCGTATAGCTGGTGAGCACCGGAAAAAGCAGCGTTGCGATGATGAAGAAGACGCTGATAGGCATGATGAACCTGTTCCGCTTGCTGAGCAGGTCCTTGAATTCCTGTTGATGAGCAATCTTCTCATAGTCAATTTCTTTCATTATCAAATCCCCCTTTATATTTTCATTTTATTTCTTTATCAAAATTATGTCAATTTTATGAATAATTAAAATAGCTATCTTTCAAGAAATTAAAAAAGCACTCCATATTGATTTATGAAGTGCTGAAAATTTACATGTTTTTCGGTTTTTCCAGGACATCGATTTCACCGATCCGTGTGTATTCCAGGTTGGATATCATATTGACCTCCCGGCCCTCATCCTCTAAAGTAAGCGTCATTTTACCGCCGGTATACTGGTACTCGTCATTCAGCATCACTGTAATCTGGCCGTTCAGACTTTCGGCGCCATCCAGTGACTCCAGCATTTCCTGGTCAACGAAACTAGAAACATCTTCAGATGACCCGACCGGAAGCTGGATTTCATATCCCTCCTCCGTCTGTGTGGCATCGCCTGCTTTGAAAGCTTCCAGGCTTTGGACGATTTCACCGTAGGTGCTGCCGCCCATATCCACATTTGTCCCCTCTTCATTAATGCTTCCATCTTCATAAGTAAAATGATCGCCGTCTATCACGTAGTGGGAGTCCACTTCACTGCCGTTATCGACTTCGACTTTCACTTCATCCTGTTCACTTTGTGTAGTTATTGTGCGGACGACATTCTGGGCATCTCCTGAAGAGATGGTGAAAGTCTGTCTCGCTTCATAACTGGAAACATCCTCCCATTCAGCAACCGCCTGATCTATGATTTCAGAAGCGTCAGCTTCCGACTGCTGCCCTTCTCCAGGTTCTTCTGTCTGTCCCTGTTCTTCAGTTTCCCCGGAAGTATTCTGGGCATCCTCTCCGGTGTTTTCTTTCTGGCCTGAATTGCCCCCATTGCCGCAGGCAGTAAGAACCGCCGACAGCAGTGCAAATAATAATATCCTTTTCATTTAAGCCACCTCAACATCATTATACCGGCATGCTGCAGTCTCCACAACAATAAAAAGTGAATGTAAAAACCCCGGAAACCAGACTGTATCATAGTTTCCGGGGCCTGTGTCATGAAGTGACGGTGTTTATATTACAATACATTCGCATGACCGCTGAATATGCAGTTCTGTTCTGCATCCAGCGTAATGACCATGCCGTCCTCCAATACTTCAAAAGCATCGGACGCACCAACAATTGTCGGCAGATCCAGGTTCAGCCCAACTATTGCGCCATGTGAAGTCAGCCCGCCTTCAACCGTTACGATGCCGGCAGCTTTTTCAAGATGTTCTGTCATTTCCGGCTCCACAGACTGTGTGACGACAATCTTATCTTCTATATCCTTTTCTTTTATCTCGGAAGCGGAGCCAAGGACGACGGCTTCCGCCACAGTGCTTCTTCGTCCGATGCCCTGAGCCCGTATTAATACATCGCCTACGATATGGAGCTTCATCAGATTCGTAGTGCCTGCTTCACCTGCAGGGACCCCTGCAGTAATGATCAGCAGATCGCCGTATGTTGCAAAACCCTCTTCGAGGGCGGCTGTCACCGAAGTGTTGAGAAGTGCATCCGTATCTCTCCTGCCTTCTTTCAGTACAGGATGGACACCCCAGACGAGCTGAAGCTGACGGGCAACCTGGTCATGCGGTGTGACGGCTACGATTTCTGCATGGGGCCGGTATTTGGAAATCATCCTCGCTGTATGTCCGGATTCTGTCGCTGCAACTATCGCCTTGCATTGGAGATTCAGTGCTGTATGGGCAACTGAGACACCGATTGCTGTAACCATATTCGTCTGCAGTGATTTTGTCCGCTCTGACAGAAGCTTCTTATAATCCTGTGCATCTTCCGCTGACAAAGCAATGCTGGCCATCGTCTGTACGGACTCCAGAGGATAGTCACCTGCTGCTGTTTCTCCGCTGAGCATAACTGCATCTGTGCCGTCATATATCGCGTTGGCGACATCACTCGCTTCAGCGCGCGTACATCTCGGGTTATGCTGCATGGAATCCAGCATCTGTGTGGCGGTAATTACCGGTTTCCCTATCAGATTACATTTTTTAATGAGTTCCTTCTGTACCATCGGTACTGATTCAGGCGGAATCTCAACACCCATGTCTCCGCGGGCAACCATAAGGCCGTCTGAAATTTCAAGTATGCTGTCGATGTTGTCGATTCCTTCCTGATTCTCTATTTTCGGGATTATTTTGATGAATTCTGCTGATTTTTCCTCGAGCAGTTCACGGATTTCAAGTACATCGCTGTTTGTACGGATGAAACTTGCTGCGATGAAATCGATATTCTCATCTATGCCGAAAATGATATCTTCACGGTCTTTATCGGTGATGCCCGGAAGCTTCACGGATACACCGGGAACATTGACGCCTTTTTTATTTTTAAGGACACCATCGTTCAGTACACGGCAGTGGATCTCACCTCTGTCATGCTGGATATTCTCTATTTTGAGTTCGATAAGGCCGTCATCCAGCAGGATGCGGTCCTCGGTATCCACATCATCGATTAGTCCCGGATAAGTGATGGAAAACTTTTCGCTGTTGCCCGTTACCTCCTCCATCGCGACGATGATCTCCTGGTCTTTCTTAAGTTCCACGGCTCCGCCTTCCATACTGTGCGTGCGTATTTCAGGTCCTTTTGTATCAAGCAGTATCGCCACTGTCTTACCGAGTTTACCGGCAGTTTCCCTGATATTTCTGATGCGTGAGCGATGTTCCTCGTGATCTCCATGGGAAAAATTGAGACGTGCCACGTTCATCCCTGCTTTAATCAGTTTTTCAAGCATCTCCGGATGTTCGGAAGCCGGGCCGATAGTACATACGATTTTTGTATTACGCATTTATGATTTCCTCCTAAATAGATAGCTCCTGAGAGAGTCTGTATAATCTTTCATCAATCTTATGGTGTTCTTCGAATACCTGGTCGAAACTGGTTCTCGACAGACTGTTATTTTCGATGCCCACAGCATGACCGCTTACACCTTCAAGCAGAAGTTCTACAGCAAAAGACCCAAGCCTTGAAGCGAGCACCCTGTCGGCGCCGGTCGGTTTTCCGCCGCGTTGCATATGTCCGAGTACGCTTTCGCGCGTATCAACATTGATATACTTGCGAAGCTCTTCGCCGCATTCGGAAGCGCTCATTACACCTTCCGCCACGATGATGATTGAATGTTTCTTGCCCCGGTCCATCCCGGTTTCAATGCGCTCTGCGACCACTTTCATATCTGCCGGAGCTTCGGGGATGAGAATCGTTTCAGCACCGCCGGCAACCCCTGCCCAAAGGGCAAGGTCCCCTGCGTCGCGCCCCATCACCTCAATGATGAAGGTACGCTCATGACTGGTTGCAGTGTCCCTTATCCTGTCTACTGCATCAACAATCGTGTTGAGAGCAGTGTCAAAGCCGATTGTATAATCAGTGCCATTGATATCATTATCAATCGTACCCGGCACACCGATTGTGCTGATGCCCTCTTCATCCAGTCTCTGAGCCCCTCTGTATGAGCCGTCGCCGCCGATGACGATAAGGGAATCTATGCCCCGCTTTTTCAGATTATCGATGCCTTTTTGCCGTACATGAGGCTCGATGAATTCAGGACATCTCGCAGAATAGAGTTTTGTGCCGCCCCTTTGGATGATGTCACCGACATCCCCAAGTTCAAGCTTTTTAATATTATCATTTACAAGGCCCTGATAGCCCTGGTAAACACCGTATACTTCTATACCCTCATAGATGCTCTTACGTACTACAGCCCGAAAAGCTGCATTCATACCCGGCGCATCTCCACCGCTGGTCAATACTGCAATTTTTTTCATGAGGTAACCTCCGTTGAATGATTATCTTAAACTAAAAATAGCATATCAGTACACCTTAGCCAAGTATTGCCGCTCTGAAACCGCTTTACACACAAAAAGAACAGCCGCCATTAAGACTGTTCTTCATAAACACCAATATCCATATATTTCTGATAACGGTCTTCCATAAGGGCATCTCTGTCCAGCTGCGACAGTTCGGCCAGATGTTTCCAGAGTACTCCGTCGAGCATCTCGTATACAGCATCCTTATCATTGTGTGCACCGCCCTGGGGTTCTGCGATCACTTCATCTGCAATGCCAAGTTCCTTCAGGTCGTCCGCAGTAATTTTGAGTGATTCTGCCGATATCTCCTTCAAAGAAGCATCTTTGAAAAGGATACTTGCCGCCCCTTCAGGGGAAATCACTGAATAAGTAGCATTTTCAAGCATCAGGAGCCGGTTGCAGACACCGAGCGCCAAAGCACCACCTGAACCGCCCTCACCTATCACCACGCTGATGACGGGCACTTTCAGCCCGGCCATTTCAACGAGATTGCGTGCAATGGATTCACTCTGGCCCCGTTCTTCCGCCGCTCTGCCGGGATATGCACCTTTTGTATCGATGAAACAGATGATCGGGCGGTTGAATTTATCCGCCTGCTTCATGAGCCTCAGGGCTTTTCTGTAGCCGTCCGGATGGGCCATGCCGAAATTACGCTTTATGTTATCTTTCGTATCACGACCGCGCTGATGGCCGATGATTGTGACCGGCGTACCTTTATAGGTGGCGATGCCCCCGACAATCGCCGCATCATCGCTGTACACCCGGTCTCCGAAAAATTCGATGAAGTCATCGAACATTGCATCGATGTATTCAAGTGTCGTCGGACGGTTTATATATCTCGCAATCTCCACACGCTGCCACGGTGTAAGATTATTGTATATTTCATTCTTCTTGTCCGTTACTTTCTTTTCAAGAAAACTGATTTCCTTCGTCAGATCCAGCTTGTTTTTCGCCGCATACTTTTCCAGTTCCCTTATTTTCTCTTCAAGTTCCTGTATGGGTTTCTCAAATTCGAACGCCATGACTACACCCCGCTATGCATTCTGAGTATTTTTCCGAGATAGTCTTTCATATCAGTACGGTCGACAACCCTGTCAAGCTGTCCGTGTTTAAGCAGGAATTCCGCCGTCTGGAAATCGTCGGGCAGTTTCTCCTTAATGGTCTCTTCGATGACACGCCTGCCCGCAAAGCCGATGAGAGCGCCGGTTTCAGCCAGATTGATATCCCCGACTGAAGCAAAGCTTGCCGACACACCTCCTGTTGTGGGGTTCGTCATATAGGCAATGTATAAAAGCCCTGCCTGACTGTGCTTTTCAATCGCCACACTTACCTTGGCCATCTGCATCAGGGAGACGATTCCTTCCTGCATGCGGGCACCGCCGCTCGCTGTGAACACGATGACCGGCAGTCCTCTGTCAGTGGCGTAATTGAATGATCTGGCAAGTTTTTCGCCGACAGCAGAACCCATGCTCCCCATTCTGAAGCGTGGATCCATGATGGCGACAACCGACCGCGTACCATCTATTTCACCTTCTGCACAGACTACCGCTTCATTCAGGCCGGTCTTCTGCCGGTCTTTTTCAAGCTTCGATCCATAATTCGGGAATTCAAGCGGGTTGGCAGATGTCACTTCTTCAAAAAGCACTGTAACCGTACCTTCATCCATCAGCGCCTCCATGCGTTCGACGCTGGTGATCGGCAGATGGTGGTTGCAGTTTGTGCAGACATTCAGCCTTTTATAAAGTTCTTTCGAATAAAGGATCTTTTTACAGTTCGGGCATTTGGTCATGATTGAAGCACTATTTTCGAATGTACCATCATTCGAGTTGGTTTCATTTACTTTTTTATTCAGCTTGGAAAACAAGTCTTTTAGCATACTTAACCCCTTGTTTCTATTACGAATTGAAGGCTCGTGAATATTTATCGAGCAAAACGTGAATTTTTTTTAATATTTGATTATCATCGTCATAGACAGACATGTCTTCATCGTCATGCTTCGACCTGACATGATTTTCAATCATTTCTTTGATCTCTATGATTTCATCCTTCTGTCTTTTTGTTCTGATGAGATACTTTCCGATCAATTGGAATAATTGATGGTTGTCTATATCGGCGAGGAAAGTGCCTTCCCCGCGGCGTACATAGATGATGCCAAGCAGTTCAAGGGCTCTGAGTGCTTCTCTGACACTCTGCCGGCTGACATTCAGCTTATCCTTCAGGTACCTCTCGCTCGGCAGCTTTTCGCCAACCTGGATATTTTCGGCTTCCACCAGGTTGTGGATCTGTTCTACGATATGTTCCAAACCCGTTCTTTCTTCCATAGTCCCCCCGTGATTACTGCGTCAGTTTTAACGCATTCTGGTAGACCTCTTCCGGATCCACTTTGATACGGCTGACTCCGCTTTCCATAGCCGCTTTTGCCACTGCTTTTGCAACGTTGGGAGCGACTTCCTTGTTGAATGCATCCGGGATGACATAATCGGCCCTCAGTTCGTCTTCAGAAATCAGATCGGCAATTGCAACGACAGCCGCCTTTTTCATCTCGTCATTGATATGCGTCGCACGCACATCCAGTGCACCCCTGAATATGCCGGGGAAGGCAAGTACGTTGTTGATCTGGTTCGGGAAATCACTGCGGCCCGTGCCTATGATACTTGCGCCTGCAGCTTTTGCTGTATCAGGCATGATTTCAGGATTCGGATTCGCCATGGCGAAGATGATTGGATCCTCTGCCATTGTCTTCACCATCTCCTCGGTCAATGCACCTTCGATGGAAACTCCAATGAATACATCGGCATCCTGGATTACGTCTTCAAGGCCACCTTCAACCTGATCCTGATTTGTAAACTGTGCGATTTTTTCCTTGACCGGATTCATGCCGTTCGGACGGCCTTCATAGATTGCACCTCTTGAATCACACATGATCATCTCTTTTACGCCGAAGCTGTACAGAAGTTTGACAATTGCCACTCCGGCAGCCCCCGCACCGTTCAGGACGACCTTGATCTTATTCAGAGAACGATCAGTCAGCTTCAACGCATTCATGAGACCACTCAAAGTCACGATTGCAGTGCCGTGCTGATCGTCATGGAACACCGGGATATCCGTCTCGCGGCTCAGTCTCGCCTCAATTTCAAAACATCTCGGTGCAGAAATATCCTCCAGATTGATTCCTCCAAAAATGGGAGTCATCAGTTTGACCGTGTTGACGATCTCATCCACATCGTTCGTCTCGAGTGCTATCGGGAAAGAATCGACGCCGGCAAAATTTTTGAAAAGCGCACTTTTGCCTTCCATTACAGGCAGGCTCGCCTTCGCACCGATATTGCCGAGACCGAGTACTGCGGAGCCGTCGGTCACCACACCAACCGTGTTGCTTTTAATCGTATAGTCGAAGACTGTGCGGTCATCCTCATAAATCTCTTTGCACGGCTCGGCAACACCCGGGGAGTAGGCCAGGCTGAGTGCCTCCCTGTCTTTGATCTCCACCTTGGAATTTACTGATAGTTTTCCCTGCTTCTGCTTGTGCATGTGTAGTGCATCATCTCTTAGCGACAAATTGATCTCCCTTTCTCTGAGTGGTCATACCACTTTTAATATTAACATTATCGATATTGTGTGACAACAAATTATCTTAAAATACGTATGTCCTCTTTATTCAAAGTAGATATCAGCGCCGGCAGATCCTGCAGCTTCACCCTGCCGATCTCTTCACGATTCCCGAAATCAAGCACAGGAATTCCGGCATTGCCGAGAAATCCGCTGAAATCGTACTTGCCGGCATGCCTTACGAACACCTTCCTGGCTGATTTCAAATATTCCTTTTCGAAAATCTCAGGAGACGCGACATCATCTATGATGAGCTGTTTTTGCCCTTTTCTCTCTTCAATCCTGCCGGAGGTCACGAGCATCTTCTCAGACAGCCTGCCGTGGATGTTGAAGTAGACTTTTGGGAAAATGACCGCCTCCATCTCACGAAAGCCGTCGGAAACACTGGCGAATGCCATGTTCTGCCCTTTTTTGGTCCTGATCACTTTCACTTTCTCATAGAACAGCAGGTAATCGCCGTTCCGATTGTTGTGATGAAGCAGTGTAAAAGGAATGTACTGCATATCCCTGTGCATAATTTTGACCGGGTGCTCCGAGATGTAGAAACCGAATACTTCCTTCTCCCCTTCAATCATTTCCAGTGGATCCATCTCATCTGCATACTGGTACTCTTTTTTTACACTGAAGCCCAATGTACTCAGAAAGGAATCATGTGAATACTCTTCAGTATTTATGTTATCCACCATGGAGAGGGACTGAAGCATCGTTTTCCTGTTTTCCTGAAAACTGTCCAGTGCGCCTGAATTGATCAGCTGCCTCAGAATCTTTTTATTCAGATTAACTTTCTCCACGCGGGTTTTCAGATCATAGAGATCTTTGAAAGGCCCCTTACTCCGCTCATCTATTATGGCTTCAGCCGTCCGGAATGTAATCCCGCTAATCATTCCGAGCCCCAGCCTGATACCGCCCCCCGCCGTGTTCATCCAGGCTGAACGGTTGATGTCCGGAGGCAGGATATCTATCCTCAGCTGCCTGATTTCATCGGTTACCTGTTTCATCTTCGCATCGTTGCCGAAATGGTGCGTCAGAATAACGGAATAAAAAATCTCGGGATATTTTGTCTTTATATACGCCAGTATATAGGAGATGCGGCTGTATGCAATCGCATGGCTTTTTACAAAACCATAGTCGGCAAATTCCATGATCAGATTGAAAATGGACTGTCCGAGCTCAGCTCCATACCCCCTGGAAGCCGCCCCCTGTTCAAAATGGGAGCGTTCCTTCTCAAGCCGCACCCTGTCCTTCTTGCTCATTGCACGTCTTAGTATATCCGCCTCTGCATATGAATAGCCTGCTATTTTAGCGGCAATTTGCATAATTTGTTCCTGATATACTATGACACCGTACGTCTCCTCCAGTATCTCTGCGAGATCAGGATGCGGGTACGACACTTTGCCGGGATTCTCCTTCCCTTCTATGAAACGCGGGATCTCCTTCATCGGGCCGGGCCTGTACAGCGCGTTCACAGCAGCCAGGTCCAGAAAAACCTTAGGATTCACATCCTGGATGACTTTGCGTATGCCATCTGATTCGAGCTGGAATATGCCGAGAGTGATCCCCTTGGCGAGGAGACGGTAGACATCCGGTTCATCGAGAGGAATATGCTTCATGTCAAAGTCCGGTTCTGTCTGCCGTATTTTATTGACCATGTACTTGATCAGCGACAGGTTCCTGAGACCGAGTACATCAATTTTAAGCAGTCCCGCCGATTCCACTTCCGTCATCGTCCATTGGCTCAGAGTATGTCCATCCGGGAAAATGACAGGTACGACGTCTGTCAGTGGGCTTTCACTCAGCAGCACACCCGCAGCATGTGTCGAAGAATGTCTCGGCAACCCTTCGATCTTCATGCATATGTCCCTGAAAACCCTGTATTTGTTGTCAGTCTCCATAAGCGCGTGGAAATTGTCCGATGAAAAAGCTTTTTCAAGTGTCACACCCGGACCGTCCGGAATGATGCCTGAGACGAGCTTCAGCTCCTCATCTGTAAACCCGAGGACACGCCCGACGTCCCGGGCCGCCATCTTCGCACTGAGAGTACCGTAGGTTATGATGTGCGCGACGTTCATTGTGCCGTATTTATCTATGAGGTAATCGACAATTTCGTCCCGCCGGGTATCTTCGAAGTCGATATCTATATCAGGCATCGTCACACGTTCAGGATTGAGAAAACGTTCGAACAGCAGGTTGTATTTAAGCGGATCTATCTCTGTAATATTCAAAAGATATGATACGAGGCTGGCACTCGAAGAACCCCGCCCGGGGCCGACATAGATGCCGGCATTTTTGGCGTAATTCACTGCATCCTGTACAATCAGGAAATAATCCTCATATCCCATTTCGATGATGATGCCGTATTCATACTCGAGGCGCTCCCGGTAGCTCTTCCGGTCCCCGGCCACCTCCGACAGTCTGCTTACGAGCAGCTGCCAGAGATATTCCTTCGAATCGTGGTTGTCAGGATGGGGGAACACGGGCAGCACATTCTCCGTTTCCGGGATTGATACATTGCACTTTTGTGCAATTTGCCTGTTGTGTTCCAGACAGGAACGCTCGTCCTCTGTCAGGTCCTGATGCGTTTTGACGAAAGCCGTCCCTGACCGGTCACTGATTTCATCGGCATCAAGCTTCACATTGTCTCGGATTGCGTTTAAAACCGTGAGTGCCGGCAGCCCGGACGGGGAGAGATAGCGGGAGGTTTCCGCATAGACCCTGGTATAGGCACCGCCGCTGACAGTATGGGACTGATATTTGTCGCTTTCTTCCGTACTCATGGCATCCAGGATCTCCACTCCGGCGTCATCCGTTGCCACGGCGACGCATTCTTTTATATTGTCTGCGAGGAATCTGAGAGGGGTGTGTACAATCGACTTATAGGACAGCATCGCCGACAGCCTTATGAGCTCCCTGTAGCCGCGGTCATTCTTTGCAATCAGTATCAGCGGTATGCCATCAAGCCCGTCAGCGACTTTTATCTCCATCCCCGCGAGTGGTTTTACATCGTATCCGGGTGCTTTCTGCAAAAAGCTGTAGACACCGTGCAACCGGTTGAAATCTGTCAGAGCAACAGCATGCTGCCCATCATCGGAAACCTTTTTTAAAAGTTCATCAATTTTGATGCTGCTGTTTAAAAAATCAAAGCAGCTGTGTACGTTCAAATTGATCATGGACAACTGTGCTCCTTTCTAAAGTTTGGCGTCGAGGGCGCTTATCACCTCATGGATGCTTTCACTTGACTTGAGACTCGCACCGCTGGCAAACGGATGACCCCCGCCTCCAAACTGTTCTGCAACATCGTTTATCACTGTATCTTTGGAGCGGAGACGCACGCGGATCTCATCTTCCTCCTCCACTGCCATGAACCAGATCCTGGCCTCTTCAATCTCCCGGTACATGTTGACACTCATGCTCGCTTCATTACTGGTCAGGTCATATTTCCTGAGTACAGATTTCGGCACCCATACTGACAGCACACCTTTGTCGGTGATCTGAAAGTTATCGATGAGATACCCTTTGAACCTGAACTGGTTCAGAGACTGTACGTTCATGAGTTGCATATCCTTTGCAGCATCAAAATTGAACCTCTTCAGTTCCGAAGCAATCCGGTGGGTCATGCTGCTCGTATTGCTGAATAAAAATCTGCCTGTGTCCCCCACTATGCCGGCAAACAGCAATCTTGCCGATTCATCATTGATGTAGTCATTATCGAATCCCCACAGTGCAGTGAGCAGGTAGATGAGCTCTGATGTCGAAGATACGCCCGTCTCCACTATATTGACGTCCCCATACGGATCATGATCCGGATGGTGATCAATCTTGATCACTTTTTCCCCCACGGACAAATCCCCGTCTATACGGTCCCTGTTGGCAGTATCCAATACGATCAGCAGCGGGTTGCGGAGTGTAGTCACCGGGTCCATCCTTCCCAGATAGTTGAGCGAAGCCTCCTCGTCTCCGAGCGCCGCGACGGATTTATTCGGAAAGATCGATTTCAGCACCGCCTTCAGCCCGAGCTGGGAACCCAGGGCATCGGGGTCGGGGCGTTTATGACGCATGATGATGATTTCGTCATACGCGTTGATCAGGTTGAGCACTTCCTTGTAATGTGCATTTAATTGTGAAAATTGTTTTATATATTCTGTGAACAATTGTGATTCTCCCTCTCCAAATATTTACTTGGTAAGCATTATAAATTATACTACAATGTGGAATGGAGTTGTATCAGATGGAAATGTTATATCAAATATCGGTATCTGTTCTGGTTACTCTGCTGCTTGTCAGCCTTTTCATGTTCCTGCTTTTCAAAGTAAGGCAGATCAGGAGCAGACGTGATGTTCAATCTGCACATTTTAACAGCATATCAAGAATCTGGCTCGGACTGCTCATCTTCACTTTCGGGCTGAATACCATCGTCCAGTTCCACACAGCTGTTTCCTATATAATAGGTTCGTTATTCATTATATTGGGTGCATATAACATCCGGCATTTCAACGCTGCCAGGAAATATTTCAAAGGCAACCTTCCCATCGAAGAAAAGGCCTGGGAGGAATTTGAACGCAAACAGCGCCAAAGCGGCAAATAGACAAGTGGGGCTCCACTTGTCTATTTTTTATGATCGCTGTAATGCTGGATCATCAGCATGGCCTTGGATAATACATTCCCCTCAGAGTAAGTTTCAACTTCCAGCCGGAGAAACTGATCACCGAGATCGATGATATTGCCTTCCAGTACAATTTCCTGGTTGAGCTGTACGAGCTTCACATTTACAAGGTTCAATGAATCCATGTGGTAGCTGTGAATGCCACGGCTCTTCAGCACTACTGCTGTCAGCCGTTCGACAAGCCTCATGAATGCCGATTGGGTAATGCTTCCGTATTCATCAGTCATAAAAGGCATGACTTTCATACGGACCCTATTTTCGTCTATACGGATTTCCCGGTCGATCACTTCTTCCGATGACATGCCCGTGCTGAGCTTTCTCGGCTCAAACTCCCTGAACACATCACGCCTGTGCACAACACCCAGAAACCGGTGCTCTCTGTCGACTACAGGTACGATATTGAGCTGGTGCCAGCTCATCACCTGCCTGAGTGTCTGAAGTGTGCTCGACGGCAGCACTTCAATATTCTGCTGCAGCCATTCGCTGTAACGGCCTTTATCCATTGAAGAGATATCCGTGGAGCGTATGGTGCCGAGATACCTCTCCCCCTCCACCAGGACAGTCACTTTGTCCGCCGGAGTATATTTGCGTGTATCATCAGTTTTAAGATCGTACATATACTTCTCCTGCCTTACAACCAGATCATCCGCTGTGACGACATTGCTCATAAGGGATCGGCTGTAGAGTTCCCGCTGTATGACAGAGGCCACAGAAAATGTATCAGTGCTGGTCGAAATGACCGGCAACCCGAGCGATTCCGCTTTTTCCATGATCCCTGCAGCAGGACCGAAGCCTCCGGTTATAAGTATACCTGAACGGTTATCCATGGCACGCCACTGGGCATCTTCACGGTTGCCCACAATGAGCAGAGCCCCTTCTTCAAGGTAAGTCTCAAGTGCTTCTGTACGCATTGCACCGATGATAAAGCGGGTGATTTCATGTTTCATCCCTTTCCTGCCTGCAAGGGTGGTGCCCTGGATGACACGGTTCACCTGCTGAAAAGTGAGATTGCCCTCTCCGTGGGATTCTCTCGGCGCAACACGGATGGTCCCCACTCTTTCTATCGTTTTGACGAGCCCTTCCTTTTCGGCGGATTTTATCGCCCTGTAGCTGGTGCCGTCCGATACATCCAGGTTCGCGGATATCTGTCTCACTGAAATTTTAGCGCCTTCCGGCAATGCGTGTATATATTCGAGTATTTCATCATGTTTTGACATTTGATCACCTTGAGTCCATTATACATTAAAAATAAGGGGCACCGCGAGTGCCCCTTATTTTATAAATATATCCGTATCCTAAAATCTGACTTCGTCACCGGCTGTGAGTACCTGGCAGCCGGTGGACAGTTTGTTTTTAAATTCATCCGGGTCCTGCTTGATTGGCGGGAATGTGTTGTAATGGATCGGAACGGCTGTCCCTGGTTTCACCAGATTATCGGTCGCATACACTGCATCCTCGATTCCCATCGTGAAATTGTCGCCGATCGGAACAAAGAATACGTCAAACGGCCCATTCAGTTCTGATATGAGCTTCATATCACCGAAGATCCCCGTATCCCCGGCATGATAGATTTTCTTATCTCCCGCCTCAAGGATGATGCCGGTCGGCATTCCTGTATAGACCAGGCCGGAACCATCATCGAAAGTATAGCTCGAACTGTGGAAAGCGTGTACGAATTTGACGGAGCCGAATTCGAATTCATTTCGGCCGCCGATATTCATCGCCGCAACTTCGATATCCTTACTGCCGATATAGTCTGCAAGCTCCACCGGTGCAATGACTGTTGCATTATTGCGTTTTGCGATATCCACCGTATCCCCGACATGATCGTTATGCCCGTGGGTGAGGACGATATAATCGGTCTCGACTTCATCTGCGATTAAATCGGTGAGTTCATTTCCGTTTATGAATGGATCGACGAGCACTTTTGAACCATTGTTTTCCAAAGCGATGATCGAATGTCCATGGTAGCTTAGTTTCATTATGAAAATACTTCCTTTCCATTAGAGTGATATATATTAACACTACCCGCCAGGAAAAGGATTCATGCATGATATGGTACAATTCCCTGTGAGGTGAATCATGTGAAAACCATTCAGAGAAACCACAATCTATCAGAAGGATTTACATCTGAAATCCTTGCGAAGGAAGATTTCAGCAGCCCGAACACTGTATTACCCGGCATGAAAAAGGCACTCCATCCCGGTTCGGAGATCTTTGCCTCACTGAACCATTGGGATGAACCCAACCGTTTCATGCTGAAGAATATCATCATCGAGTCCGCCCGCACGATGACGGACGCCGATGGATTTGTTACAGATCAGATCTTTTCCGACCATTACCACCACCTGGACCTGCAGTTCGTCATCGAACTTTCCAAAGTCATCGGCAGACGTCATTTCATCGCGGGACCATCATTCAGTAAAGTTCCGGCTTTCCTTCAGAGCCGGCTCCTGGATGAACTCGTCGATCATGATGCATCAGGCATCATGTATGACGTGAGAGATACCGACATGGATGACTTCGATACCCTGCAGCCTTTGGCAAAACTTAAAATACACGCCAAAAAGCGGATTGTCATCATCCCTCTCGTCAGGGACGAATCCCAGTTAAGAGAGCTGACAGGAAGCATCCCCTTCGATACGGTGGCTCTCGATCGGCAGACATGATCCAGAGAAAAAGCCTCCGGATAATTTCCTCCGGAGACTTTTTCTGATGTATTAGAGCAGTGTCTCTATATCAGTATATTCAAGGTTCTGAGCTTCTGCTACAGCCTTGTATGTCACGTGGCCTTCGTACGTGTTGAATCCGCCAAGCAGGACAGGATTCTGTTTGGCCGCTTCCCTGTATCCTTTATTGGCAATCTGCAGCCCATAGTTCATCGTTGCGTTGGTGAGTGCTATCGTGGAAGTGCGCGGCACTGCGCCCGGCATGTTCGCAACTGCATAATGGACGACCTCATGCTTCACGTAAGTCGGATCATCATGAGTTGTCACTTTGTCCGTAGTCTCGAAAATACCGCCCTGGTCTATTGCAATATCCACGATTACTGAACCGGCGCTCATCGATTTGATCATGTCTTCTGTAACGAGTCTCGGTGCTTTGGCTCCCGGTATGAGAACGGCACCGATCACTAAATCGCTTTCTTTTACCGCCTTTTCAATGTTCAGAGGCGATGACATAAGCGTCTGCACGCTGGCACCGAACAGATCATCCAGTTCCCTGAGACGTTTTGGGTTGAGGTCCAGGATGGTTACATCGGCACCGAGACCGATTGCCATTTTAGCAGCATTCGTACCCGCCATGCCGCCGCCGATGATGGTCACTTTGCCGCGGGAAACACCCGGTACACCACTCAGCAGGATTCCTTTTCCACCGTTGATCTTCTGCAGGTACTCTGCTCCGATTTGTGTGGCCATCCGTCCCGCAACTTCACTCATAGGTGAAAGCAGAGGCAGCGATCCGTCAGGTGCCTGGATCGTTTCATAGGCAATCGACACGACATTTTTTTCTAAAAGCGCTTTCGTTAATTCGATTTCTGGAGCCAGGTGAAGATAAGTAAATAAAATGAGGTTCTCTTTAAAGTAGCCGAATTCCCCGGAAAGCGGTTCCTTGACTTTCACTACCATGTCAGCATCCCACGCTGCAGCTGCAGTTTCAGCGATTTCGGCTCCGGCATCAACATAGTCGGAGTCGTAAAAGTACGAACCGGCTCCGGCATTCTTTTCAACCTTGACCGTGTGACCTGACTCTACAAAAGCATGGACGCCCGCCGGCGTAAGACCCACACGGCTTTCATTATTTTTAATTTCTTTTGGAACACCAATAATCATTGCAATATCTCCTTTCTTCATTGAAGCAATTGTAACACACAGTTAACAAAATCGTCATGAGAATTGGTTCACACAAGTTATAAAATTTTAAAATGTGGTATAGTATATAGAAAGCGATATCACACATGAAAGGAGCAGTAATAATGCTTAAGTACAACAACATCCTTATTGCAGTAGACGGATCGAGAGAGGCAGAGTGGGCATTCCATAAGGCGATTGAAATTGCAAAGCGTAACGATTCCACACTTTCAGTCATCAATGTGATTGACACACGGTCATTTGCATCGGTAGAGGCATATGACAGGACCATCTCACAGCGGGCAAACGATTTTGCACAGAAACTGCTGGACGGCTATGAGGAGCTGGCTGTGGAAAGAGGCGTCACAGATGTCGTTAAGATCATAGACTACGGTTCTCCAAAAAATATCATACCTAAAAAAGCGGTCAAAAAGACAGGCGCAGATCTGATTGCCTGTGGTGCGACCGGTCTTAATGCAGTAGAAAGGTTCATCATCGGTTCCGTTTCCGAAAATATCGTACGTCATGCTCCCTGCGATGTGCTGGTAGTCAGAACAGAAAATCTTCCGGATGATTTCGAACCGGTTGTGGCAACAGAAGAATTCATGAACGAAAACAGGCAATAAGTGATTCACTGGTAAATAAAACGCGGCCGCCGGAATTGCCCCGGCGGCCGCGTTTTCATACTATGATCAAAATCCTGCAATTTCCATTACATCGCGTGCAATCATCACTTCTTCGTTTGTAGGAATGATGATGATCTTGACCGGTGAATACGGATGGTTGATGAATTTCTCCCGGCCACGTACATCGTTGGATGACGGGTCGAAATAGACACCCATGAATTCAAGCCCTTCCAGCACTTTGGCACGCACGATATCAGAGTTCTCACCGACTCCTGCTGTGAATATGATTGCGTCCAACCCCCCCATGCGCGTCGCATAGGAGCCCATGTATTTGTGGATCCGCTCACCGAAAACTTCCAATGCCAGTTCAGCTCTTTCGTTCCCTTTCTGCGCTTCTTCCTCGATATCACGCAGATCACTGGAGAATCCGCTCACACCAAGCAGTCCGGATTCCTTGTTCAGGACATTCAGAACTTCTACAGCCGATTTACCGGTCTTTTCCATGATATAAGGAATCAGGGCCGGATCGATGTTACCTGAACGGGTTCCCATTGTAACTCCCGCAAGCGGCGTAAAGCCCATGGAAGTATCAATCGATTCACCGCCTTTAACAGCCGCAATGCTTGCACCGTTACCAAGGTGGCAGCTGATGATCCTGAGTTCTTCAAGCGGCCTGTTCATCATTTCTGATGCTCTCTGGGTAACATACTTGTGGCTGGTGCCGTGGAAACCGTACTTGCGGATGCCGTAGTCTTCATAGTAGTTGTATGGAAGGCTGTAGAGATAGGAACTTTCCGGCATTGTCTGGTGGAATGACGTATCAAATACCGCAACATGCGGCACATCAGGCAGCTGTTCCCTGAAGGCATTGATGCCCATCAGGTTTGCCGGATTGTGCAGCGGTGCAAGTTCACTCAGTTTCTGTATTTCCCTGACGACTTCGTCATCGATCAGCACGGACTTGTCGAATACTTCGCCGCCGTGTACAACACGGTGTCCACTCGCATCTATATCGCTGATGCTTTTGATGACGCCGTTCTCAACAAGTTTTTCCAGCATGAGGTTGACCGCCTCCTCATGATTTTTAAAGTCCTGATTTATTGTCTCCTTCTCACCATCCACTGTTATGGAGAAGATACCGTTATCCAAGCCGATTCTCTCTACGAGTCCTTTAGCTATCTCTTTCTCATCGGGCATTTCGAATAGCTGGAACTTGAAGGAAGAGCTTCCCGCATTTATTGCAATTATTTTAGACATGTTTTCCTCCCGATAACTTAATAGTCATTAGCATAACTATCATACCATGATTCCGTCTGGGCTAAAAAGTGTTTGAACTGGCCGGTATTCTTGAAGTCCGGTATATCACCGATCAATACTTCATTGTTCTTGAGAGGTGAAAATGTCTTTTTCAGTACGATAATTGATTTCCGCTGATTTTCTGTTTTGAATATGGAATTAGGCAGATTCAGGAACATCAGCAGTGTTGCCGACTCAGAGAGATATTTCTTGATCGTCTCATTATTTTCTTCAAGCATATCCGACGGCACTACAAATACCCCTATCCCGTCATCTTTAACATAACTCATTGCGCTCTCAAGCATTAGGAGATGCGCATAGCTTCGCTCACCCTGAAACGCCGTAGTGAATCCTTCCACCTCGAGTGGATAATAGCCGACTGGAAAATCCCCGATTGCCGCATCAACCTGCGGCAGTCTGACGGGTTCTATAATATTCTGCGGATATATATCCATTGGCACCTCGAGATAATCGCACAGGTTCACGTTCACCTGTGCAAGCAACGGATCCACTTCCACTCCGAACAGTTCAGTGTCCTCAATCTGCTCCTTTACTGTCATCGAAAGGTGCCCGGTGCCGCTTCCAGCATCCAGCAGTCTGATCGGTTCTTTGTTGAACAGCTGGAGCAGATGGGATATGAAATAGCCGATCGCATCTGGTGTCAGCTGATGATTCGGCTGTACTTTTTCTTCTTTTACGTGATAAAGATAGGCGAATTGGAACGCTTTCCTCAGATCGCTGTAGGAACCATCCTTTTCGACACGTATGAGAGCCTCTCCCAATGCCTCCAGTCTTGTGGCATTCGGATTGCTCTCAAGCAGACGGTCCGACTCTTCTATAAGTGCATGATAAACTTTTTCCATCTGTGATAATTCCATTTAGATCCCTCATTAAACATAAAATAGGGACTGCCCTGCTCGGACAGTCCAGACAAATCATTATACTATTATATTATATAGATTCCAATGCTTCAATCGCTTTATCATAATTCGGATGATCTGTACCTTCCGGTACATATTCCACATAGACGACTTTATTGTTCTCATCAAGGACAAACACACTGCGTGCGAGCAGTCTGAGTTCCTCCATTACGACGCCGTAGTTCCTGCCGAAGGAAAGATCTTTATGATCACTCAGGGTTACAGCGTTATCCAGCCCTTCATCCGCAGACCATCTCTTCTGGGCAAACGGAAGGTCATTTGAAATCGTCAGTACCACTGTATTATCAACATCCGCAATCCTTTCGTTGAATGTCTTGGTCTGAGTACTGCAGACCCCTGTATCAATTGACGGTATGACACTGATCAGCTTTTTCCTGCCATCATAGTCGCTGAGTTTCACTTCTGAGAGATCAGTATTCAAAACTGAAAATTCCGGTGCCTGGTCTCCGGCTTTCACTTCCTCACCGATCAATGTCATTGGGTTTCCTTTGAATGTTACTTTAGCCATTTTGCAGATCATCCTCCTGATAATTTTTATGTCCATTACCTGTTTCCCTGAAGAGACGCGCTTTAATCATATTTTTATAACCCTGATAATCATTCTTCACAACATAAGTATCTGCGAAGAAATCATGCAGACCGATCCTGTTTTTAGTGAATATGATCATCAGGTACGGTATATAAGCAAGCGTGTTATTGATGTACCGGCCAACAAGCTCCCGGTACAGCACTTGCATGAAGCCGAGTCCTCCGCCGTCTTTACTGATTACACTGATGCCCGTAATCATTTTTCCCAATGTCTGACGGAAGAAATAAGTCATCAGTATGAAATAAAGAAAATAGAGCAGCCCTGAGGCGATATTCTCCACACTGAATATCGGCAGCCATAAATGAAAATCTTTGATATCGAGCATGCCGAGCACTGGATAGATGAGAATCTGTGAAGCTGCCCAGATTACGATCACATCAATGATGTAGCTGACCAGCCGGGTGAAGAAGTGGGCTGTGGCCATGTGATCCAGCTTGTCCATAAGCGTCTCGTTTCCGGTGCCGGGCTGATACCTTGTAGTATGTTCCATCTGTATCCCCCCTACTTCTCATACAGATACATAGGCGTCATGCCCTGTCTGTTGTCCAGTAAAGATTCAATCTTATCAATATCACTTCTGCCTGTTATTTCAGACAGGAGATTTTTGACTTTGTAGCTCAATGAAAAATTATTATGGCCGTTATAACCATATTCAATGACCTGCGGGTTGCCGCCGATTTCCTTTTCCAATGCTTTCATGGCATCCTCAAAGTAACCCATCTGATCGACGAGGCCGTTTTCCATTGCGTCTTCACCCATATAGATGCGTCCGTCGGCCAGGTCCTTGACTTCCTCATCACTCATCCCCCGGCCTTCAGCAACTACGTCCACAAAATCCTGATACATGTCATCGACCATGCTCTGCACGTACTCCGACTCCTCTTCGGTGGGATCCCTGTGTCCGCCGAGCATCTCTTTCATATCACCGCTTGCATAAGTCTCGAATTCCACTCCGAAATCCTCTGCCAGCTGGCTGTAGTTGATACTTTGCATGATGACACCGATCGATCCGGTCATCGTCTCATTGGAAGCAAATATTTGGTCAGCAGGCGCGGAAACATAATATCCGCCGGAAGCCGCCATGCCTCCCATTGAACTGTAGATCGTCTTTCCATCCTCTTTAATCTGCTGCAGGTATTTATGGATTTCAGCGCTTTCATAGACTCCGCCGCCCGGTGAGTTCACATTGAGCATGACCCCCTTTATTGTATCATCATCGAGAATCTGCTTGAGCGATTCGATCACAAGCGTATGGTTATATCCCTGCGATTGGAACATGCCGGGCTGTTCTCCCGAATCCATGATGGTACCTTCAATGTTGATCACTGCTATCCTGTTTGTTGCATCCCCTTCTTCCATCACAGTTGAAGGCGGAAATTCACCGCCTGAGAATTCACTGAATACATCTTCCCAGTCGCTTGCCCACATAGCATTGAAAACAGAGGCGACGACACCGAACACAAGGAGTGCCAGTGCTATTACAACCGCTATGATACGTTTCAAAAAATCAGTCCTTTCATATGTAGTACATTCATTGATAATGATACCATAGAGTGAATAAATTATGATGCATCTCCGCCTATAATCAAAAAACAGAAAAATTGTGGCATCCATATTTACGCAGCTGTCCCTGATGGCTCGCTGAATTGTTAAACCGGCGTGATCTGTGGTATAAAAGTATTAGATAATAGAAATGGACATGCTGGACAAATAGTGTTTAGGAGTGAATGGTTTGAACAACAACATTTATAAGACAGTATATTTCTTTGCACCACATGGCGAAGAGACCAGGGTAATGCACGATGAACTGTCTGATATTTTCTCAAGGCACGGCATCGAAGAAGTGGCAGCAAGTGATGATGCGGATATCATCGCATCCATCGGCGGAGATGGCGAATTCCTTCAGTCGGTCAGGAAGAACAACTTCCGGGATGACTGTGTCTATCTTGGGATTGCCGTAGATGATGCAAACTATTTTTATGCTGATTTCCATTACCATGATATAACAACACTCGAAGAGGCAATCGACCAGGATAACCTGGACATGCGTAATTATCCGCTTCTTGAAGTCAGTATCAATGATAATAAGCCGAGCTATTGCCTCAATGAATTCACACTGCGATCGAGTATTGTCAAAACTATCAAAATGGATGTCTACATCAACGATTTCCTGTTCGAACAGTTTAACGGAGACGGCATTCTCGTCGCCACACCGACAGGCTCGACAGGCTACAATAAGTCACTCGGCGGCTCGGTCATAGACCCGCTCATCCACGCAATGCAAGTGACAGAACTTGCAAGTGTCAACAACAACACCCACAGGACACTCGGCACGAGCTTCCTCCTGAACAAGGAAAGACCGCTGACCCTCCTCATTGACAAAAAACTGGATTACTATCCGATCATGTCACTCGATAACGAAGCGATAAGCGTACGCAATACGGAAAAAGTCGAGGTGTCAATCAGTGACAAACTGGTCAAGACACTGAAACTGAAGGACAATACATTCTGGCATAAAGCACAAAGAAACTTCCTCTGAATCCAGAGGAAGTTTCTTTTTATCTCATGAGATAAAATCATATATATTTTTCAGGATGAGCACACTGGTGACAATGATGAAAAGCGCCCTTACATATCCTACTCCTTTTGAGATTGCAAGATGGGCGCCGGTGTATGAACCAAGCACCATGCTCGCCGCCATGGCAAGGCCATAGCTATAGTTCACTTCCCCCATTATGATGAAGAGCAGCAGCGCGCCGATGTTGCTGCCGAAATTCAGCACTTTGGCGTTACCCGCCGCCCTGAGGAAATCAAAGCCGGTGAAAAGCATGAGGAACAGGAGGAATGACCCTGTGCCGCCCCCCATGAAGCCGTCATAAAAACCAATGAGGATGACAAACACTATCAGTATGACAACCTTGCGCTTTGAAAGTACGTTTTCCTTTTCTATTGCACCCCAGTCCTTTTTGAACAATGTGTAGACAAGGACGATGATCAGCATGACCAGCACCAGAGGTTTCAGAACTTCACCGGGGAGCCTGACCGCGATAAAGGCGCCGGCTATTGAAACCAGGACGCTTACAGGGAACAATTTCATCATCCTTCTGAAGTCCACATTCCTAGATCTGAGGAATTTCATGGAACTGGTGAACGATCCGAATGCAGATGCGAGTTTATTGGTCCCAAGGGCAGTTGCCGGTGACATGCCGGTTGCAAGGAGGGCCGGGATGGATATCAGGCCGCCTCCGCCCACCACGGCATCGATGAAGGCAGCAATGAAACCGAGCACAATGATCAGCAGCAGGACCGGCAGTTCGAATTCCACCGCTCAGCCTACAGCAATGAATCGAACGCATCAGAGTCATCTTTTGCATTCGTTTCATAAATTTCTATATTTTCAAGCGCCCTGTCGATCATCGGATCGAAATCGACATTCGATTCGAACTTTAGCACTTTGTCCAGTGCCGGTCTTGTCTTCGGCGTCTTCGGTTTGAATATCGTACAGCAGTCTTCAAACGGCATGATGGACGTTTCATACGTACCATATTCCTTCGCCTTTTTGACAATATCATTCTTTTCAAGTGTTAGCAGCGGCCGCAGGACGGGGAAACTTGTCACCGCATTGATTGCATGCATGCTCGCGAGTGTCTGAGAGGCAACCTGTCCGAGGTTTTCCCCGTTTACTACTGCCTGTGCATCTATCTTTTCAGCCAGTCTTTCAGCAAGACTCAACATGATGCGGCGCGTTGATGTCATGGATATGTTATCCGGGATCTTATCATACAGCGTAGTCTGCAGTTCGGTAAACGGTATGATGTGAAGTTTGATATCCACACCTGTCCGTTCCGACATGATATCGATCAGCTGCTTGACCTTATCCGTCGCCTGCATGCTTGTATACGGCGGGGAATGGAAATGGATGGCTTCCAGTTCCACACCCTTTTTCATGATTTCAAAGCCTGCCACCGGGGAATCGATGCCGCCGGAAAGCATAAGCAGTGCCCTGCCTCCCGTACCGGCCGGCAGGCCCCCGACGCAACTGATTACATCATGGTACATATAGATGGCGTCAAGACGCACTTCGACCATAATCTTATAATCTGGCTTCCTTACATCGACCCTGATATGTTCAGTGTTTTTAAGCAGCAGTCCGCCAAGCATATCCTGGATGTCAAATGTTTTCAGATGAAAAGCTTTGTCTGCACGCTTGACTTCTATCTTGAACGAACTCCCTTCTTTGAAGTCCGCGGCAAAATTTAAAGCCGTTTCTTTCATCGCTTCTTCGGTCCTGTCCATTTTCACAACCGGGGATACACTCAGGATTCCGGTCACATGGCTCAGCGCTTCCATCACTTCATATGGATCCGCCTCGAATAATTCGATGTACGCGCGGTCTCTGTTCGCTTTCACTTTGACGTCAAGACCTTCAAGCGCCCGGATCATAGTCTTTCTGATTGCATTGACGAACATCTTCCTGTTCTTCGTCTTCAGGGTCAGCTCACCGTATCTCACTAAAATGTGGTCGTATTTCATTTTAGTACACCTCCTATTTCCTTGTGTACTCCGTTAAGAGCTTCAATTAATATATCGGCTTCCTTGTCTGTTGTAAAGCTTGAAAATGAAATCCTGATGCTCCCCTTTACAATCGCTTCCGTATTATCCATTGCCAGGAGTGTTTCATTCAGCGCAGCAAATTTTGATGCACATGCGCTTGTGGTCGACACCATGATGCCGCGGGCGCCGAGTGCATTCACCACAACTTCCCCCATGGCGCCTTCAAAGGACAGGTTCAGTATATGGGGGGCACCTCCGGGCTGGACGTGCACAGACGGGAGTACTGAAACTGCATTCCTCACGCGTTCATTGTACCCGGCCATCCTTTCATGGTTCTCTTCTTTGTTCTCGGTTGCAATCCTTAGTGCTTTTGCCATCGCCGCAACCGCACCCAGGTTGACAGTTCCGCTTCTGATACCCGATTCATGGCCGCCGCCGTACATGACAGGATGAAGGATGCCTCCCTGTTTCGCAATCAGGGCGCCTGCGCCTTTCAGTCCATGGAACTTATGTGCACTCAGACTCAGAGTATCCGGTCCGTCAAGTTCCATATCCACTTTGGCTATCGACTGGGTGGCATCCACATGGAAATGTACTTTAGGATAGTCTCCCAGTATTTCCGCAATTTCAGATACCGGCTGGATTGCCCCTGTTATATTATTTACAGCCATCACAGTGAGGAATATGACATCGTTATCAAGCTTGAGCCTCAGATCTTCAAGGTCGATTTTTCCGTCTTTTCGGGTATCGATGTATTTGATGTCGAAGCCTTCATCTTTCATCTCTTCAACGACATTGATGACGCTCGGATGTTCGATTTTACTGGCAAGAACCGTTCTGCCGAACTGTTTCTTCTTTCTCAGTACTCCCTGTATGGCGATGTTATTACTTTCTGTCGCCCCGGATGTAAACACACATTTATGCCCCCCGAGATCCAGCAGTTCGAGTACCTGCTTCCTGGACGCCTCAAGCAATTGCCCTGCCTTACGGCCTTCCGGATGGATGCTTGCTGTATTGTAATAGAAGTTTCTATTCACCTGTTCAAATGTTTCCAGGGCTTCCTCAAACGGCCGCGTTGTCGCCGCGTTGTCCATGTATATCAAAATGCCACTCCTTACGTAAAAGTGACCTGGGATATAAATACCCCAAGCCGCTTTTGGTTATTCATTATCAAATTCTTTTTCTATCCTTGCCGCCGCCCCCGGTTCAACCTTTTCAAGCCCGTTTTTCGCAATCTCGAGCGCACGTTTATAACGGTTCTCCTTGAACAGGCGTTCCGCTTCATTCAGCATTGTGTTGAAATCATGATCATCCCGGCGGTATCTGTTGCCGTATTGGATCATCAGTTCGGTAAGGCGTGCTTCCTGAAGGATCTCATATGCCTCCTGATCGAACTTATTGAGCAGCAGTACGGTATGGTTCACCTTGTCCTTTATATACTGGACATTCAACGGACGGCGTTCAAAGTACTTGTGTATCTCCTTGACATCTATATCCAGTTCATTTTTCATGACCAGGAACTTCTCAGGTACACTCGACATGTTGGAGCCCATCAGTTCTCTGTATATGTCCTCTTTCCTGTCCTGGACGAGAAGCGCGTTTTCCCTGGCTTCCGCTTCATCTTCGCGGAGGGTGATCAGGTATTCCTGTATCTGTTTCTGCTCATCATTGATGGCACCGATGTTCCCTTTGATATACTCCAGATTATCAAGAACTTCACTGTATCTCGCTGTCGTTTTTCTCATTTCAGTCGTGATTTCATCGTAGACATCGATCAGATTTTCGATCTCATGCTCGAATTTCTGGACTTTATGGATGTCGGATTCATTGATATGGAACTGCTCTTTCACATAGTTTATTTCCGCCCTGAGCGTGTAGTTGAGGTCCTTGGCATGGAATAGATCATCAGTAATGATGTGCTGTTCATGATCGACTTTCGTCTTGGACCGGACTTCATGCTCCACAAGTTCAAGCATGTCGTCAAGCTGCGTATTAATATCATCAAGGATTGCCCGCGCCTCATCCAGCTCCAGCCGGGTGATCAGCGGTTCTACGAGATTCAGCTTGCCTTTCAATGTGGACAGTTTGCCTTCGACTTTAATGTGTTCAAGGTCATAACCCTCCGCTTTAAGGTCACGGCAGCCGAACCTGATCTCCTGAAACTGCTGCGGAAGTTCCTTCTGTACATCCTTGATAAGAAGAGGAATCTCATCCATGTTCTCTTTTAATATCGAAAGCTCCTCATGGACATCACTGATGTGCTTGTTTGCCGTCACATAATTCCCCGCATTCACCAGTTGCTCATATTCCTGCAGTTCAGGTTCATACGTTTCAATCAGTTTCTCAAGCGAAGGCTGGGAGTCACCGAACTTGTGGCCATTTGCCAGAACATCTCTTTTGGCTTCCCTGTACAGTTTTTCTGATTCATTGAAGCTTCTCTCACCAGCTTCATTGGAATCGAGCAACTGGCCGATTTCAGAAGTCAGCGCCTGATATTGCTTTTCCACTCCATCGAGGTGCTCTTTTACAGAACGTGTTTTTTCACGTCCGTCACTAAAACGGAAACGGTCGATATCTTCCGATGCCGAATCCAGTTCTTTTTCTGCTTCAGTAAGGGAGCTGTTCAATGCATCCTGCCAGTCAGACTGCCATTTTTTATAAAGAGTCAGTGCTTCACCATGGAGATTGTAGTCCTTCACTTTGACCAGAGTATCCTGTAAAGGCAGTGATTTCACTTCCTCGAGCCTGGATTGCTGACTGTTAATTTCATCTTTTCTTATATTTCGCATGTATAATAGTGCACCCATTCCTATTATCACCAAAAGGATGAGCACGATTAAAACATAAACCCACATACAGCTACCTCCTAAACATATTTTCAATTATAGCTTAAATGTCAGGAACAAAAAACATTTAAATATATAAACCAGCTGTTAGATTTAATGATCCATTTTATTATTCCGGTCAGTTTTTCCAGCATACATTCGCCGAAAACTTCCGTCTCCGAATGATTAAGTATAAAAATAAAAGTTCCAACTATCAATATATTACCATTAATACTTGAGTTCCGGTGTCCTATTATATTAAAAATCTAAAGATTGAAACAAATTTCTAAAGATTGTATAATTTAATAATATTTATAAAAGGATAAAGGTGATGCAATGTATACGGCAGTTGAAATCAAGGACTACACCCAGCTCAACCAGATGCTGAAAGGGCTGATCGAGGACGAAACCGAACGGATTGCCAATCTGTCCAACGCCGCCAGCCTGCTCAATCAATTTCTGGAAAATATCAACTGGGTCGGTTTCTACCTCTATAAAGAAGAAACGGATGAACTCGTACTCGGACCATTCCAGGGGCTGCCCGCCTGTGTCCGCATACAGAACGGCAAAGGTGTCTGCGGCACTGCATTCAGGGGCAACGACATCTTCATCGTTGATGACGTCAGCGAATTCCCGGGACACATCGCCTGTGATGCAAACAGCAAATCGGAAATCGTCATCCCGATCTATAAAGACAGTGAACCAATCGGGGTACTCGATATCGATGCACCTGTATATGAACGCTTCACAGAAGAAGACCGCGCCGGTCTCTCAGAATTCGTAGATGTGCTGAAGAACCACATTTAATCATATCATCCATTGACTTATGCTGCATGGTGATGTAGAATTACTAATTGTGTAAATAAACGGATTAAGTAGCGGATGATTATTACATGCCAGTATGCGGTCCCCTCAAGAGGTGTGCTGTGTAACTGATGCTATTAGGCGAAGGCACTTTAAATCGCATGCCCATGTAAGTGGTTGTCACCCTTATGATGTTTGTTGCATAAACTAAACACATTAAGGAGGAGTCAAAATGGCTCGATTCACAGGTTCAACTTGGAAAAAATCCCGTCGTCTCGGCATTTCCCTGACTGGTACCGGTAAAGAACTGGAGCGCCGTCCTTATGCGCCTGGTGACCACGGTCCGACTCAGAGAAAGAAATTGTCAGAGTACGGCATGCAGCTTCAGGAGAAGCAAAAACTGCGTTACATGTACGGAATCAACGAACGTCAATTCCGCACGATCTTCGACCGTTCAGGCAAGATGAAAGGTGTTCATGGTGAGAACTTCATGATCCTTCTCGCTTCCCGTCTGGATGCAGTGGTGTACCAGCTCGGTCTTGCAAGAACACGCCGTCAGGCGCGTCAGCTTGTAAACCACGGTCACGTAACTGTAGATGGCGGACGTGTGGATATCCCATCCTACATGCTGAAACCAGGACAGGTTATCGGTCTTCGTGAAAAATCACGCAACCTCGACATCGTCAAAGAAGCTATCGAGTACAACAACTTTGTACCTGAATACCTGACTTTCGATGAAGAAAAACTTGAAGGTACATTCGTACGCCAGCCGGAACGTTCCGAGCTTCCTGCTGAGATCAATGAACAGCTGATCGTTGAGTACTACTCAAGATAATAGCTTTGCTTTCAATTTTAAGAGCTCTGATTCTAAAAGAATCAGAGCTCTTTTGTATTGTTCCAAAGTATTATGCTAACATGTATGTTAAACAGCAAATAAAGGGAGCAGTTCGATGAAACTTTCGGATGAAACATACAAGAAGATCATATCGGAAATCATGAAGCAGCAGCATGGGACCGGCAAAGTGTTCAATTTCCTAGTGAAGCTGGACCAGGTTGAAACGGAGTTTACAGTGGCTATGCCTGCGGAAGAGACGTTGGATAAAATCCGGGAGATCACCGTGTCCATAGACCATTATGAGCTTCCGGATGATGAATACCTGTTTTATTTGGGCGCAGGAATCAAAGATCTGAATCCGGCGGTCGCACATCTGAAAATAATCGAAGATGGCAACAGTACGACCGTCACTGTACTCTCCAATGCCGCTGAAGGTCTCATCAGGCAGAAGTCGAACAAGAAGGCTATTGAAAAACTGAAAGTACAGCTGGGTCTGCTGGACGAACTGTAGAAAAAAAGAGCCGTACGGCTCTTTTTTTGTTCAGCATACTATATTTTCATTGTGTCCATGATGTCTGCATTCAATCTGGACAGTCACCTGTCCGATTCCCTCTTCCTGCATTTTTCCATCTATGTCACTGATGACCGCCTGTGATTCGTGGACGGTCAGGTCGCCTTTTACAACTGCATGGAGGCTCATTGCATTCTGTCCGCTGGTAATACTCCATACATGAAGGCTGTGTATCCCTTCCACTTTGTCTATGCTCTTCAATGATTTTGCTATATTATCCAGGTCTATATCCTTTGGTACACCCTCCATCAGGATATGGAGGGATTCCTTAGTGACTCTCCAGCCGCTGATGAGTATGAGCACCGCAACGATTACACTGGCCAGCGGGTCCATGAATCCCCAGCCGAAAAGCATGATGCTGACTGCTGCAATGATGGCTCCAACCGAACCGAGCATGTCCCCCATTACGTGCAGGAAGGCGGCTTTCAGGTTAAGGTTGTGTTCTGTGTCCCCACGCATCAATATCCATGCAACCAGCAGATTCACCAACAGCCCGATGACTGCAACCAGCAGCATGCCGCCGGAAGCGACCTCCGGAGGGTCCATGAATCTCTGTACTGCCTCGTAAAAGATGAACAGTGATATGAGCACCAGGGTTACACCATTGAATACGGCAGCCAGTATTTCAAAACGTTTATACCCGTATGTCTTGCTGTAATCGGCAACCTTCTCTCCGAATTTGAAAGCCACAAGTGCAATAGCAAGCGAGACTGCATCACTGAACATGTGGCCTGCATCCGCGAGCAATGCGAGACTGTTCGTAAGCCATCCGCCGATCGCTTCAATAACCATGAATGATGCAATGAGTATGAAACTCAGGAAAAGAGCTTTTTTATTGGCACCGTGCGTGTGATCATGATGATCGTGCCCCATCATCCTCACCTCTTCATTCCGTGTTGTCTTCTGTCTTCCTCAGTACCATTATATCAACTTGCACTCTCACAGTATATTCCCATGCTTTCAAGCGCTCATTTGTACAGATAAAAATAATCGGACATGCAGTTGCATATCCGTCATCTTATTTCCCCTGGATGAAGAAACCTTCATTCTTACTCCATTCGGCGAAATATATATCGTCAAACTCATAATCTGTATCCTCAGCTATCTTCCTTTTCAGCCATTCTTCGTCATATCCCGCATTATGCAGTGTCTTGGATTCTATTTCACCGGCATCTATGAACAGGTAGGACAACTCATTCTCTCTGAAGTCTTCTTTCATTTCACCACGCGATATCGGTTCATTTTCCGAATACTGCATTACGGAAAGCTGCCCGCTGTTTTCAAGGATGGCATATCTCACATTTCGCAATGCGAATACTCCCTGTAATCTGAGCAGTTCCTTAACTTCATCGACATCCATGTTATTGTTTTTCATCACCTTTGGATCAAGATAACCATCATTGATGAGAAGATCCGGCCCGCCTTTTGCAAACCTTCTGAACCGCTGGCTTTTAAGTGCGGATTTCTCAACGACATATATCAGCAATCCCCAATAGCCAAGTGCGAAAAGCATTTCATAGAACGGCATCGTCGTTTCATACAGCGCTTCTTCAATCACACTCCCCAGAATGAGGGCATACACGAAATCAAGCGGTGTAATCTGTGCCATTTCTTTTTTTCCAAGAATCCTGAGTACCGCCATTACACCGACCAGCCCCGCCGTCAGCTTCACAGCATAGCTGAGCATGTCTTCCATATTAATCACCTTTTCTTTATGGTTTATTTTATGGTATTAACTCATTTTAAATTCCGCCTGCTCTGGTTTGGTGCCGCTCCAGCCCGGATATATGAAGATTGAGAAAGGAGATACACTATGAAACAGCAACTGCTCAACTATATCAATCACAGAAACGCCCCAATTCCATCCGGACCGTGGATCATGTACCAGAGATGGGAGAATATAATGTGCATGCATATTCCTGTATCAAAAGAAAGAATTTCACCACATATCCCCGAACCTCTGGAATTGGATATATATGAGGACCAGGCATGGATTTCCATATTCACATTCAGAGTAAGCGGCATGCAGCAAAGAGGCATGCCGAAATTCCCATGGTTCAACAGCTTCCCCGAGGTCAATGTAAGAACCTACGTCAGACATGACGGTATACCGGGTGTATATTTTTTCAGTCTCGATGCTGCTAAAATAATTCCTGTCATCGGAGCGCGTCTTGTTTCTCTGCCCTATTTCAAAGCCAAAATGAAAATGGCTGAAGGGATGGGATGGACCCATTACTCCAGCCGCCGCCAGTATGGTTCCGGCGCCTTTTTCAAAGGGAGATATAAATCCATTTCATCACCTTCAGCCACTGGACCGGATTCTCTGGATTACTGGCTGTTTGAGCGTTATTATCTGTTTAACACTGTTAAAGGAAGGATCGTCCATATCGGCATCCATCATCTGCCATGGAAACCCGCAGATGTTTCAGTGGTCTATGACAGGAACGGAGTGAATTCTTTGCTGCCCGGAGACATTGAAGGAACACCCGCCATTTCCCACTATGTGGACAGTCTTGACGTAATTTTCTGGCCATTGCAAAAAACTTAGAGCATATCACTTTTTCAGCCATTCCCATGCCTGATCCTTCTGTGCCCGGTCGTATTGTTCCACTTCAATTCCCGGCGCAAGGTCTGAAACTTCAGAACCGCCTTCGACCCATACTGAATCAGTGACTACTGCAAATTTTCCATATTGTTTCCAATGTTTGATATCCATAAGCATCCCTTTTACAATTCCCAAAAGATCCGTTCCAGCAAGATTTTTTATATCCACAAGTACATTCAATGTCTCCTCATCTCCATAATGCTCGTCGATGAACGCCTCTGTTCTATCCACATCTTCCTCTGTCATTTTGCCGTCAACTGTCATCTGGAGAATATTCCTATATCCACTTTCCTGGAGTTCTATCAAATTCGATTCCTCCTTTATTGTCTCTTTCTCTTTTTCATACCCTTTTCCCCAAAATGAAACACAATTCATATGAAAAAGAAATACAAAAATATCCAAAATAAAGAAGGGCTGCAGATGCAGCCCTTCCGGTCCTATGATTAATTCCTTTTATAATAAATGATATATTCATCTGACATACTTTTGCCGATATAATGATTGCTGTTGTCCATCATCCAATCCGTATCAGTATAGTGAACCTTCACCGGCTCGCCTGAAGTCCCGTTTTCCTCCGGGATATTAAGTTGCATGACATGCCGTTTTTTGCCGCCGTATTTATATTTTGTCTTCACAATTTTGAATCCCAGCCTGAATTTATCCTTCAGACTCGGGATATTCCCGGGCATGACTGTAGTCAGTATATGATCGAAATCTCCGGACTCCCTGACCCGGCGAATCAGTTCCCTGCCCATCTCGGTCTGAAGGCCCCGGCCCCTTGAAGCAGAATCAATGAAGGTAATTTCGGAATAGATGACACGGCTTTTATCACTGATGCCCGCATCATCCGCCAGATGTTCCAGTTCCTCTGCAGCCGGAATGTACATGGAGCGCGTAGCAATGAGAGCGTCGCCCTTGAATACACCGATGATATACCCTTGCCTGATTATTTCCGCGAACTCTTCCTTCGTCAGTGTCTGGAGGACTTCCCTGTCCTCCAGTGCATCATACACAGCATTTTGGAGCGCAATTATTGCCTCCAGATCATTCATATCCAGGTTCCTGAATTCCATGTGACACTTCCTTTTGGATTTTGATAGTCGGTATATTGAAGATGTTTATATTTCATTTTAAATGGATATATTATTTATGAGGAGTTGGTGCATATGGCAATCATAGTCAAGGTTAAGGACAGCACGAACAACGAAACGGATTTCAGATTCATTCATAGCGACAGGGTTAAAGACAGCATCAAGGCTGCATATATAAATCAGGAAATGAAGCAGACAGCAGGCAGGAAGTTGGTACAGTTTATATATCCGGACCATACGGAAACTTTCACTCAATTTAAAATCAACTATAAAAGACGCTGATTGATAGCGTCTTTTTAATTCTCACTATTTCAGATTCACATCCAGCCAGCTGAACATGAAATTTTTCCATTCTGCTGCCCGCGCGTCTACTATTCCTGTCACTTCCGTCGCCAGGCTCAGCCCGTGCTGGCCATGCTGGAAAGTATGAAGTTCCCATGGTATACGGTGTGAATCCAGTGCTTTGGCAAAATCCAGTGAATTCTGTATGAATACGAGCTGATCCTCCACTGTATGCCAGATGAAGGTGGGCGGTGTATCCTTTGAAATATGCTGTTTGAGATCGGCCTTCTGTACCATATTATCATCCGGCTCGCTCCCGAACACCATCCTGGAAGCAATCGACATGTACTGCGGATCCCCTACGCCGCGCGTGTCCGCTATTTTTTTATTGAGCAAATAATCAAGGATCGGGTATCCCAGCACCTGGAAATCCGGACGGTACCATCTCGGCTCATCCCCGACCTTTTCTTCCAGCCATTTACTGTTCCAGTGGACCCCGAGGCTTGCTGCAAGATGGCCGCCGGCTGAGAAACCGACTACACCAATCTTATCCGGGTTCACATTGAATTCATGGCAATTTTCCCTGATGAATGTCATTGTTTTTGCAAGTTCTGTAAGAGGACCCGGGAATTCGGAACCAAGGACGGTTTCATCCGCAACGGCTGATGCTATCTGATACAGTTCATCCCGATCAGTCTTCCTGCCTTCCTTCCTGATGGCGGAACCGAGAGTCGAGTACCTCAGTATGAAAACATGGTACCCTTTTGCCAGAAATTCATAAGCGACAGGTTCCGCTTCCCTGTCAGACACATACATATAGCTGCCGCCCGGGCATATGACGACTGCCGGCCGCCCTTCTTTGTCATGCAGCGGATTTTCACTCAGCATCATAGTAACTTCTGCATGGTTGTCACCTATATAAAAACTTTGTAATATCATGTAGCTCTGCCTCCATCAATTGATCAGACGGTAAAGGTAGAGTTCATTGGTATATTCACCGTCTATAAGGAGTGAATCAATACGCTCTCCTTCCGTCAGGAATCCAAGTGTTCTGTATAATTCAATCAGATGCGTCCGGTTGACCGGCAGGGATAATTCCAGACGGTATATACCGTTGTTGCCCGCCCATCTGATGCCTGCATTCAGCAGCTCTTTCCCGATCCGGTCCTGATCCGCCATTTCCCTGATGCCGAGGGATACGTTCGCACGGTGTTTCGTCATCTCGACATTGTTGCCGAAAAGGCTCATATACCCTTTCATCTCCCCGTCATCCAGCGCAACCAGAATCTGCTTTCTCGCATCCTGAAGGACATTTGAAAACAGATTTTCCATGTCTGATACGGTCATGACTTCATCTCCGCTGAACCTTCCGAAACCGAATGAATCCAACGAAGCCAGCAAGTTCAAGAAACTTTCTATATCCTTCATTTCAATCGCCCGAATCTCCATTATCAACCCTCTTCCCTAAACAGTACTTCCAATCTTCCCTTCCATTTTATCAGAATTTCCGCCGAACACCTAAAGTTTGCATATCATGCTAAAATGGATATATAAATATCCATGAGGTGAAAGCATGACGAAAATTTGTTTAGTAAGGCATGGGCTGACAGATTATAACGCCCAGAGGAAACTGCAGGGAGCATCAGACATTCCTCTTAATCGCGAAGGGGAATATCAGGCGGAATGCGCCCGAGAAAAATTGAAAGATTATCATTTCGACGTCATTATCACGAGCCCTCTTATGAGAGCGTACAGGACTGCTGAGATAATCAATGAATACCACGGCCTTGAGATCGAAACCATGGACGAACTGAAAGAGCAGTCCTTCGGTCCGCTTGAAGGTCACCATATAGATGATGTTCATGAGAAGTATCCCGACGGCATCTTTCCGGGCGCCGAGACTTTTGAGTCATTGTCAAACCGGGTGGCCGGAGCGATTAGTGAGATAGAACGGAAATACCCGGAGAAGCACATTCTCTTGACGGCCCACTCCAGAACGATAAAATCCATACTCTCCCTCTACAGTGAGGAAATCCATATGTTCGAAACAAAACTGGATAACTGCAGTTTGAGCCATATCGAATGTGTAGATTCCAAGTGGTCAGTCAATGATTTCAACATCACCACACAGCCTGCAGTCGACAGATGAAAAAAGAAGGCCTCCCGGCCTTCTTTTTTATGCTTCGGTTTTTGCCGGTATCTGGTAATCGATCAGGAAGCCTTCCTGCCCGACGGTTTTCTTATAGACCCGGTAGAAGTAGATCATCCATATGATTGTTCCGGCTACACCGCCGGCGTAAGCAATGTTCAGCTCCAGCCCAAGGCCGATCTGTGCATACAATATATATGTGATGACATTGAATGTCATGAACACTGCAGGCACAGTCGCGACCCAGTGATTTTTCTTAGCCAGCAGAAGATACATTACACCGACCCAAAGGGCAATGACTGCGGTCATCTGGTTCGCCCAGGAGAAATATCTCCAGAGTATTGTGAAGTCGATCTGGGTCAATACAAAACTGATGACAAACATCGGGACCGCAATGGCAAAACGTTTCCACAGTTCTCCCTGAGTGAAGGACAGATAGTCTGCAACGACCATGCGGGCACTTCTGAAAGCAGTATCTCCGCTGGTAATCGGCAGTACGATGACACCGAGGACTGCAATCGTTCCGAGAGCTGAACCGAGCAGCAATGTTGAAGCTTCCGACACGACAAGTGCCGCTTCCCCTGCAGCCAGCACTTCAGCGAGTCCGCCGTAACCGTCAAACAGGCTCATTGCGGCAGCAGCCCATATCATTGCGATGATACCTTCTGCAATCATCATGCCGTAGAAGATCATCCGCCCGTTCGATTCCCTCTGTGTCGTCCTTGAGATGATCGGTGACTGTGTTGCATGGAATCCGGAAAGGGCACCGCACGTAATCGTGAAGAACAGCAGCGGGAAAATCGGTGCGTTGTCAGGGTGCATGTTGGACAATGAAAGTTCCGGAATCGGCGCACCGGTCTGCACGAGCCTGAATCCTATTGCAAAGGCACTGAACAACAGCACCGCGCCAAAGAATGGATAGATTTTGCCGATGATCTTATCAATCGGCAGCACTGTCGAGAGAATATAATATAAAAAGATAACCCCGATTATGACTCCAAGTGCCACCCTGCCGTCCATCAGTGAATGGAGCAGTATTGCCGGAGAAGTGACAAACACAGTACCCACCAGCAGGAGAAGCAGTACGGTGAACAGATTGACGACATGCTTCATGCCGTTTCCCAGAAACTTGCTCGCAAGCGCCGGCAGATGTGCCCCTTTATTCCTGATGGAGATCATACCGGTCAGGTAATCATGGACTGCTCCAGCAAATATCGAGCCGACCACAATCCAGATGAAGGCGACCGGGCCGTAAAGCGCTCCCATGATCGGGCCGAAAATGGGACCGACACCGGCAATGTTCAATAGCTGGATCAACGAGTTCGTACGTGTATTCATCGGCAGATAGTCGACGCCGTCGTTCTGTTCATAGGCGGGTGTCGGACGGTCGTTTTTAAGTCCGAACATCCTGTCGATGTATTTGCCGTATGTAAAATAACCGATGATCAGAAGCACTATGGAAATAAAAAATGTAATCAATGCAATACCTCCTGTGTTAAAATGATATGTAAATAATTAAAGCACATAAATCGTTTTTGTGAAAGCGCTTTTCAAAAAAATTGTTTAGGAGTAATCAGTTAAAATGCAGACAATCGTTTCAAACATACAGGAATTCAGGGGCAGCCATTATGACTACGGTGTTCTCCAGGCACAGCAGCTTAAAGAGACACCCTATATGGCGAACAGGAACTATGAATGGCTCAAAAGACGCCCGAAGTTCTCTCTCGATTATATGGAAACGAAAAGCCTCTATCAGAAATTTGCACCCGCCATATGGGAAGAGCTCCGTGGGCTGCAGGATGAACTGAAGATTTCGGACATGGAAGTCCTTTTGAATCTGGCCCACTACAGAGTCTCACCCAGGGATTCAGGATGCAGTATCTACTTTGATGACCACAGCTTCATCAGAAATTATGATTACCATCCGAGTACATATGACGGAATGTACAAACTGTTCCAGCCGGAGCAGGGATTCGCCCATATCGGACCGGCCTCCCGGGTTACCGGAAGAATGGACGGCATGAATGAACAGGGCCTTGTCATGGGCTATAATTTCATGAACCGCAAGCAGCCGTTCGACGGCTTCACATGTTTCATCATCGGCAGGTTCATACTTGAATTATGCGAAAGTACCGACGATGCCAGACAACTTTTAAAAGAACTACCCCACCGTGGCGGGTTCAGCTATGTCATCCAGGACAAAAACGACGACTCATTCATTGCGGAAACATCAGCCAGGGGCGTCGCCTTCAGGAATTCAAACGTCTGTACGAATCATTATGAGCTGCTCGATGGGGAAAACCGGAGATATCTGACCGACTCGCTTGAACGCCTGACAATACTTGAGAGTGCCGGCTCCCCTTCAAAAGCTGATCTCATCGAACTGTTCACTGACCGGAGGCACGGGCTCTTCGTGGATAATTATAAAAGCTGGGCCGGAACGATACACACAAGTTTCTATGACAAAAATAACCTTATCGCCGGTATCCGTCTTGGAGAAAACACAACACTGAATGAGTTCGATTTCAAAAGCTGGCTGCACGGTAACCCGCTCGGCCTTAAAGAAATAAAAGGAATACTTGAGACAGACTTGAAATTCACAAACGCCGACTGGCAGAAAACAAGAAGCCGCTAATGCATCTGCATTAGCGGCTTCTTCTCTACATACTCCGCCTGACCACTTTTCTGTAGTTCTGAAGTGACAGGATGCCAAACAGGGAGTACAGGACAATATATCCGCCCATCACTGTAAGCATAGGGGCCCACATGGCTGTCCCGAACAGGAACCATCCCGCCCGGACTGCAAAATACGTATGCAGCAGGCCAATCAAAAGCGGTATGCCGAATGTGATAATCATCTTGATGGAAAGACCTTTCATGATTTCATTTTCGGAAAACCCAAGTTTCCTCAGAATACTGTAGCTGTCCTTTTCATCCTCACTTTCACCAATCTGTTTGAAGTAGAGGATGCACCCGGATGTAAGGAGGAAGGCAAAGCCGACGAAGCCGATGATGAACATCATCATACCTGTTGTCTGCATCAGATTCGTATACTGGCTGATTTTGGATTCAAAGCCGGGGTGATCTTCTATGTCCATCATATTATGGATGTCCATGCTGTCCTCACCCGTGATGTTCAAGCCATACATCGCTTCGGGTTTTGGATATTCCTCATCAGGAATGTAATGGGAATCCATCTCTTCATAGACTGCCTCATCCACGATTACCGTCGGCATGCCGAAGGATATGAATGATGGAAGAACAGCACCGGATTCAATTTTCGTCAATTCCAGTGTGTGCTCATAATCGCCGCTGTGGAATGTAAGCGGCTCTCCGGTTTCAAATGTCACAACCGATTCAAGATATGACTGTACACCGGTGACCACCGTTTCATTCCCGCCCACATCAACCTCATCGACGCTTTCATCGCTGACCACGTTCAGCTTCAGGTCCTGCTGACCGGTCTGGTCCTCCTGATTACGGTCGATGGCGACGGCACCCTCATCTTTCACTTCGTACTCGATCAGAGGCCTTTCGACACTTTCGTATCCGATCCCCTCTTCCTGAAGCATCTCTTCAGAGTAGTGCAGACCTTCTTCTTCATAGAAGATATAGTCCTCGGGTGTCTGGGATTCAACCGTCCGGTCCACCGAGTAGTAACTGATGTAGGACAGTGACATGAGGCCCATGCTGAGCGCGCTTACCACACTGATCAGTGTCAGGAGGAAAGCATTGGATTTCATCTTGAACATGATGCTGGTCAGTGACAGCACGTCATTCACATTGACATGTCCGCCCTTTGACTTCCTGATCATGTTGAAGATGAAGGCGACGGAAAATTTGAATGTGATGTATGTCCCGATGATTGTCAGAAACAGGATGCCAAACAGAAGCGGCACGATGATCATGACAAAATCAAAAATTTTTGTGGAAAGCCAATATCCCGATATGATCATCAGCAGCCCGATGATGCCAAATGCCACAGTGCCTTTGCCGATCCTTTTATGCCCGGACTCACTCGCACGGTCCAGATTGAGCATTCTGATCAGTCTCGTCTTTTTCAGGAAGACGAAGTTCTGTATCATGAGAAGTGCAAAAATGACGATATACAGCACCGCTGTCTGAATAACGGCTTCCATTGAAAAACTCAAACCGACCGGCAGATCTATCTGCATCACCCTCAGCAATATCATCAACAGCATCCTTGATACAAGGAAGCCAAATCCGATGCCGAGGATCAGACTCCCGAAGTAGATTATCGCATTTTCCAGCAGTAGTATCCTGAAGACTTTATTCCTGCTCAGCCCGATCAGCTGGAACAATGCAAGTTCCCTGTTGCGTCTTTTCAGGAAGATGGCATTCGCAAACATGACAAAAGCGATGATGATGAATATCAGAAGGACCGATCCGACAAGGAACCCTGTCGACATCATTGCTCCCGAGGAGAGCTCTTTCTGTGCACTTTCGTCTTTTGACATCAGCACGAATGAAAAGTACAATGCGACACTGAACACAAGTGCAAAGATATACAGTGTATAATTACTCATGTTCTTAAAGAAGTTTTTCAAAATGATGCTGTTAAGACTCAACGCCGACACCACCCAGCACGCTCTGTGTATTCATGATTTCCTTGTAGAATTCTTCCTGTGAACTTTCTCCGCGGCGGAGGGTCGAATAGACAAGACCGTCTTTTAAGAATATTACCCGGCTGGAATAGCTTGCCGCTGTAGCGTCATGCGTAACCATCACGATTGTGGAATTGCTTAATTCATTCAAAGTCTGCAGTTTACCAAGCAGATTGCTCGCTGCTTTTGAGTCCAGGGCGCCTGTCGGTTCATCTGCAAAAATTATCTTGGGCTGATGGATGAACGCCCGTGCAGCACTTGTACGCTGCATCTGTCCGCCTGAAATTGCATATGGGTATTTATCCTGAAGATCATATATACCGAGTTCATTCGCAACAAGTTCAAACTGTTTTTCAACTTCTGTCTTTTTCATGTTCCTTATGGAAAGCGGCAGAAGAATGTTCTCTTTGACCGTGAGCGTATTCAGCAGATTATACTCCTGGAATATGAAACCGAGGTCATTTTTCCTGAAATTGGCCAATTTCTTATCTTTCAGTCCGGTAATATCCCGGCCTTCTATGATGATGTGACCACTTGTCGCCCGGTCAATGGAGCTGAGTACATTCAGCAGTGTGGTCTTTCCCGAACCTGATGCCCCCATTATCGAAACAAATTCCCCTTTTTCGATGCTCATGTCGATCCCTTTTAACACTTCAGTCCTGTTGAGTCTGCTTCCATATGTTTTTTTAATATCTTTTGCTTCAAGAATCATGACGATCCCTCCGTCTCTAATTTGTTTCTATGTATATGATACGACGCAGATTCAAAAGTTTCGTTTGATTCTCATTACAGAAATACAAAACCATGTGACATAATCGTCACATGGTTGCAACATGCTGGAACTTGTTCTTTTTAGGCAATATCACAGTAACTGTGGTGCCCTCCCCGTAAACGGATTCGACATGCAGCCTGATGTCCATCGCACGTGCTGCTTCCTTAGCCAGATATAACCCCATTCCCGTGGCCTGACTGTCCCCGTGATCGCTTGTGGATGTGAACCCGGCCTCAAAAATCCTCGGCAGATCCCGTTCTCTTATGCCCCTGCCTCTGTCTTTTATCCTGAGCACCGGCCATCCTTCATCCAGAAAACTCTCAATGTCGATATCGCTGTTCTCCGAATACTTTACACTGTTCATGATGCACTGGTCGATGATGAATGAAAACCATTTGAGATCTGTCTCCATATGATTTTGATGAAGATGAAGGTTGAAACCGATCCCTTTTTCTATGCACAGAGTCCGAAGCTTCCGGAGGGCGGCCGTGATGACCTGCTCTATTTCGATATTTTCGATATACAGATCATTGCTGATATTTGACAGTCTCCTGTCATAGAGCATTTCATTCATCATTGAATCAAGACGCAGCCATTCCTCTTCAAGACCCTGTCTTTTAGAGTCTTTCAGATCACCGATTATGAGCTTCATCGTAGTCATCGGCATTTTCATATCGTGGATCCATTTCGTCATCTCATCCAGATTCTCCCTCGTTTTCATGGACTCACTCTCAAGAAGTTCATTGTGGTTTTTCAGGAACTTTTCCATTTTGTCATCAACCATCTTCTGGTACGGTGTCTCAGGTACCGGGAGACTGTCAATGTCACTGATTCTCTCCAGACTACCGAATTCCTGCCTGTATTTTCTGCCTCTATAGTAATCAATGACAAGAAACATCAAAAAGATGACAAGGTTGACGACAGCGATATATATCAATGATACATTCGGTATTTCCGTATCCAGAAGACCGAGTATGAGAATCGACAGACTCAGAAGGCAGAACAACATTATCCACGGCATTTTCTGCTTAATATAGATAAGAATCACTCCCTGATCATATAGCCCAGTCCAGTCTTGGTGATGATCGCATCCGCAAGCCCCATATCCTCAAGCTTATTCCGGATTCTGTTGACATTCACTGTCAGCGTATTGTCACTGATGAATTTTGAATCATCCCACAACTGTTCAATGATGGACTCGCGCGCCACAACCTGTCCCGGACTCTTCATGAGTATGGAGAGGATGAAAGATTCATTTTTGGTCAGGCTCGCATGCACCTCCCCCCTTGAGACTGTCAGTTTCCTGAAGTCGAATACAGCATCCCTGAACTTGACAACATCCATTTCCTGATTCTGATACTGATACACCCGTCTCAGCAGCGCCTGGACTTTCGCCACCAGTACATCAAAATTGAACGGCTTCTGTATATAGTCATCACTGCCCATCTGCATGCTCATCACCATATCCGACGGGTGATCCCTGGAAGACAGAAAGATTATGGGCAGACTGGAAATGTCCCTGATTCGTCGGCACCAGTAAAAGCCATCATATTTAGGGAGGGTAATATCTATGATTACAAGATCCGGCTCCCCTTTGATGAAATCATTCATCACATTCGAGAAATCAGTGACACCGAATACGCTGTAATCCCACTCTGCGAGCCTTTTTTCCAGTTCCCTGAACAGGCTTTCATCATCTTCTATTATGAAAATCTTCGACATATAATCACTTCCCCTCCGAATATCCAGTATAAAAATATCCAGCTCCATTATATATGAAACCGGATATTTTGTATCGTGCAGCAATATATAATTGTCAAATCCCATTTTGGAAGTCTGTCTGCAGAAAACATACTGTCCATCTCCGGCCTGAGTTCAAGTTACAGTGAAAAATACTTTTCCCATGTGGAAAGACCTTTATTTTTTCCTGAGGGGCATGAGCCTGCCATATGTGACAGTTCTCCATATCCATTCAAGCGGACCGAACCTGAATATCCGCATCCAGAAATGACTCAGAACCATCTGTATAATGAAAACGGCCAGTACAATGGGGATGAACCATATGGCATCAACCCTGTTGAACAGATTCAGACCATAGAATAACCCCGTCATCAGCACGCTTTGCATGATGTAGTTGGTCAGCGCCATCTGACCCACGGGCTGCAGCAGTTTCGTCACTGTTTTGAACTTCATCACAATAAGGATAAAAAGCGCGATATAGCCGAGTGACATCAGCGGACCGCCGGCTGTATAGGCGAGCATCGTCAAAACAGACCAAGCCGGATCATCCATCATATAAGTGAGACCGTAACCGACAAGGACTTTGACGGGCGTCCCCGCACCCACACCCACTGCTGCTGTCCATATCAGCAGTTTCCTGTGGGCAGGCAGGTTCTCGAATATGCGCTTCTGACCTGTAAAAAGTCCGAGCAGGAACATCGCCAGCACAAGTGGCATCATTGTAATGTTACTTGATGTCATGATGCTGAAAACAGATATGTTCACATTCAGAATATCTATATATCCGCCCTCCTGAAAGGAGGAGACCATATTGAATCCCGGGTCATAGGCACCGGCTCCGCCAAGATCACTTCCCGCTGCAAAGAGCAGCAGGGACATGGCAACGGTAAATACCGTGCCGAGCAGTAATATGACGATGCTTACTGTCAGATTGACTATAGGTTCCAGTTTATAGAAGATGAGCAGAATGATACCTGTGACAGCATAGACGGTCAGTATATCCCCATACCAGATGAAGATGGCATGAAACAGCCCCAATACAAGAAGCATCATCATCCGCCTCATGAAAAGCAGTGAAACATGTCCCGGTTTCTTTTCCGCACGGGAAAGGAATATGTAGAATCCCAGTCCGAAAAGGAATGAAAACATCGTATAGAAATTGGAGGTGACGAAAATATTGATGAACATGATGACGGATGAATTCGCCCCTTCTGTATAAATATCGCTCTTACCACCGGTGAACTGTTCCTCGATTGCAGGCCCCGCAAAAGCCATTATATTCATCATCAGAATACCGAGGAGTGCAAATCCTCTCACCGCATCGATTTCATGTACTCTTTCTGACTGCCCTACCGGCAAATAATTCTGTGTCATTTCCAACCTCCCTGGACGATTGAACGATTAATATGATGCACCATATATTCATAAAATATGGAAAGGGCTCAAAATGATTGAGCCCTTTCCATCAGGGAACCGATATCGAACAATTCAATCGGGCTCCCTGTGACATATGAGTATATATAATAGATGATCAGACCCGTGATCGGCAGGAATATCACTACGAAGAGGAATACCTTCATGAATCTGGTGAACACGCTGTATAGAAACCTGAGGACTATGATCGAAACGGCTGTTGCTGCAACAGTCCTGATGTTGTAGTCAAGCGAAGCAATGTCAAAGAAGTTTATGGCGTAGATAACGAAAAATGAGAGTGCAATGGTAAGAATCAGTCTCATGAACAAAATGAATCACCCAGTCATTGTTATTAATACTTCATCCACTATACTATTTCTTCATGCTCCCGTACAAATGAAACGGACAGGAGTCCCAAGCCGACGATGAAGACACTCAGCCACGGAGCGAAGCTGATATCGAAATTGCTGATATAGATACCCCCGATGACTGCACCGATGCCTATTCCGAGATTAAGCCCCGACATATTCCAGCTGAACACCATTGCTGCAGAACCCTGGACATTCTCAACCAGTCCGCTCTGTACCGATGGGCTTGTGCTCCACTGGAAGACGCTCCACAGGAACAGATTGGTGTAGAAAAGAATTGGTGTACCATACAGCAATGGCAGTGCCGCCATCGATATCATGAACAGGATAAGCATATAGATGATGGTCCGTTTGCTTCCAATCCTGTCCACAAGCAGGCCGCCGATGTAAGTTCCGGTCATGCCTCCTGCTCCTGCAATGAGCAATGCGACTGAGACACTTTCAAGCGTAAAACCGTTGGATGTCATAAGTGGTGAAATATAACCGATGACGATATAATTTCCGATAAGCACCGCCATGGTTACGCCGATATATAGGAAAATGTTTCTCTTATCAAGGACCTTATCCGGCACCGGCTCACCGAGGTCTTCCCCTTTCCTGTCAGGTACAAGCGACAGGATGCCGATGCCTACAAGTATTGCGATGATGATTACAAGCCAGAAAATGATGCGCCATCCGAACTGCTGACCAATCAGTGTGCCGATCGGAATTCCGAAAACATTTGCTGCACTGAATCCCATATAGACAAGTGCAATCATCTTTCCTCTGATTTCAGGACGTGACAGCAGCACCGTCATATCCATTATTTTTACGATGAACACCGCAGCGGCGACCGCCGTGACGACACGTCCGAGTGAAAGCATGATGAATGTATTTGACATTCCGAATATGAGATTACCGATTATGAAGATAACAAGTGAAGCAATTATGACAGGTTTCGGCCTGAATTTCTCCGTCGCCTTTACAAGCAGCGGACCGAAGACAGCGAAACTGACTGCATATACTGTAATCAGCTGCCCTGTGATGGCGTGGGATATGCCGATGTCGTCACTCATCAATTCAAGGATTCCTGATATGATAAGTTCCATCATGCCAAGCAGAAATACACCCACAGTAAATGTAATTAACAGTTTTTTATTCATTTTTAACTCCATTTCAAAAATAATATATTATGCGGCTGAACATAAAGCCGGCTGGGCCGAAAGCCCTATACATGATAAAATATGTATGAGGTGGCAAAATGAAAAAATTGATCCCCATACTTCTGGCAGCGTTTCTCATAGTCGGCTGCCAGGCTCAGGACCGGGAGGAATTCGATGCGATGTACAACGCATTCGAGCGGAATCAGAGCGAAATTGAAGCTGATTTCCATGATTATTATGAAAAAATCGAAGCATCCGACGACCGCGAAACACAACTCAGGATCATCTATGAAGAAATGATTCCTGCAGTAGAAGATTTCGAAGCTACAATACAGAATTATGAAGTCAGTTCTGAAGAACACAAAGCACTAAAGGAAGATATGCTTTCATATATCAGTTCACTGCATGAATTGGCCGGAAATATCGGTAAATTCAACAGGACATTCATAGCCGCGAATCCTTTCGACGATGAATTCACAAAAGAGGCTGATGAAATACTTGAAACAATAAAATCACAGGAAGAACAAGTCCAGCATGATTATGACAAAGTGCTTGATGGTTATGAGAAACTGGACGCGGAATAGAAGAAGCTCAGGGCACTAAGCGCCCTGAGCTTCTTCTGTCGGCAATCCATTTATATAAAGACTGTACAATCATAAATCCGTGTTTCCTCATTTCATGATACATCATCAGTGTCGATAAGTCCAGCCATTTTACGCTGGTTGTTTACGGAACATTTTATAGGAATTATGCCTCTAAAAATAAGAGGGTTTTCCACAGAAGGCATCTTAACAGCGTTCAGCAGAATGAATTGAGGAAATTTTCATATGTGATTTTCGCCGTGAAATCACTGCCGTATCTTTTATCAAGGGCGTCTGTGAGATTCGGGAAATCACCTGCATTCTGCAGTCGGTCCACATAAGAACCTATACCGTCGAAGTCTGAACCAATACCGATATTGTCACTTCCGCCAAGTTCTATAATCCTGTCTATATGGGGAAAGAGGTCTTCAATGGAAACACTCCCATCTTTTATGAACGGCGGGTTGAATACTATGTTGATCATCCCGTCTTTTTCTATAAGTTGTCTGATCTGGCTGTCATACAGATTCCTTGGGTGATCGAAAACATCCCTCGCATTGGAGTGGGAGGCGAAGATCCGATCCGCCTTTTCGATGATATCCGCGAAGCCGGCGGTATTCAGATGGCTGACATCTATCAGAACATCATGTGCATTGCAACACTCAATGACCTTATAGCCAAAATCAGTGAGTCCTGCCATGCGGCTCTCCCCTACACCATCAGCTACAAGGTTGGCATTATTCCATACTAGACCAAGTGACATGATCCCGAGGCGGATCAGAGTTCTCAGTTTCACCAGGTCGTTTCCGAAAACATCAGAACCCTCCAATGTAAGTACCGCGCCAATTTCATCGGATTTCAATTCGTTTATTTCAGTGAAGTTTCTGATATGGACGAAGCCACCCTGGGCGATCACTTCATTGTAGAAGCAGTCCATCTGCTCAAGGGCATGCTGCCATTTTTCATTGTCGGGAATGTTGGGGGCAATAAATATCGCGAAAAATTGGACTTTTACATCGCCTTTCTCCAGACGTGCAGCATTGCTATCAAGCTTGTCTGAATTCCTGTAATCGAGCAGTCTTTTTCCTGTACGCAAGCTGTCCCGGTAGTCACCCTGCAGCTTCAACAGGGCATCACAGTGTGTGTCGATGACATTCATTCAATCTTCTCCTTTACAAATCCAATGATAACATTATAGTCATACTATTCAAAACAGTTTAAATCTTTATACATTTTTAATTAATATTTGCATTAATATACTGTTGCGTATAAACTGATTATGGGTATGAAAACGTTTTCTATATTTTACGTATTTACTTGTCGGGTGCTGCATGTATAATTATAACAAAGGGAGGAAGATTTATGCGAAATAATGCAACTTTATTAAAATTCATAATACCATCTCTGATCGGCATTCTAATGTTCATATTTCCAATCAGCGTAGATGGGGAAACGACCATTCCGGTGGCTTTCTTTGCCAATATACTTAATGAATCACTTGGACTTGACAAGGTCGTCCTGATTGTCGTCATCATCATCAACATATCTGCACTGTTCACCTTGATATTCAGTTGGATATACAGACCGAAAAATGCATTTCTCGCCAATCTGTTCACTGTAAATCCGGTATGGGTCATTCTCAGAATCGTCGGCGCGGTATTCTCAATAATGGCCATTATGACAGTCGGACCGGAAGCCGTAAACTCCGATGTTACAGGCGGTATGCTGCTCAATGATCTGCTTCCTACACTATTCGCGGTGTTCCTGTTCGCAGGGATCCTGCTCCCGCTGCTTTTGAACTACGGACTCCTGGAATTTATTGGTTCTGTTTTTGCAAAAATCATGAGGCCGCTGTTCACACTGCCCGGCCGTTCGACGGTGGATAACCTTGCTTCATGGGTGGGAGACGGTACTGTAGGGGTTCTGCTGACCAGTAAACAGTATGAGGAAGGCTTTTATTCCGAACGTGAAGCGGCCGTCATCGCAACGACATTTTCAGTCGTTTCAATCACTTTCACAATAGTCATCCTGGATCTTATCGGACTTATGAACTATTTCGGTGCCTTCTACCTGACGATTCTGATCGCCGGACTGGCTGCTGCGTTCATAATGCCGAGGATTCCTCCTCTCTCTCTCATCGGAAATAATTATTACACTGAGGGACAGGATGTCGACGAAACAATCCCGAAAGGCCATAATCCTTTTTCATGGGGCTATAAGAAAGCCATGGACAGAGCCGAATCCGCCGACGGATTTGTTGATTTCCTGAAAGACGGCATAAAGACAGTCGGTGATATGTGGTTTGCTGTCCTGCCGATTGTTATGGCAATCGGTACACTCGGTACAATGCTGGCTGAGTACACTCCAATCTTTACATGGCTTGGCGCACCGTTTGTACCTGTACTTGAAATCATGGGCATACCGGAAGCTGTTGCTGCGTCCGAAACATTATTCATTGGTTTCACAGATATGTTCCTGCCTGCAATTCTTATTGAAGGCGTTTCTGCAGACATCACGAGGTTCATCATCGGAGCGCTTAGTATCACTCAGCTCATCTATCTCTCTGAAGTCGGCGGCGTCATACTTGGTTCCAAAGTTCCCGTCGGCCTGGGAAAACTATTCATCATCTTCCTTCTCAGGACAGTCATTACACTGCCGATCATCACTATCATTGCACATATCATTTTCTAGGTTTATACCTGACCCCGCCATGCAGCCGGGGTCTTTTTTCTGCGCGTGGTTCGAATATTTCAACCGGGGGACCGAAGAGTATATAATGGGATCAAGAATTAATTAAAGGGGTTAATTTTATGTGTCTGATAAATTTTCAATTGAATGATCATGAAAAATACAAGCTGGTCATGGCAGCGAACCGGGATGAGGAGTACCACCGGCCGACCGAGCCCGCAAAATTCTGGAATGACGACATGAATGTCCTTGCCGGCAGGGATTTGCGCGGTACAGGAACATGGCTCGGCATTACAAGGGATGGCCGCATCTCAGCCCTTACAAATATACGTAACAGTGACGAGCTCCTGAATACAAACCTTAAAACACGCGGTTTACTGGTAAGCGGATTTTTGCAGTCGGAAAGTTCAGCTGAAAATTATCTCTCGGGCATAAAAGCCGAAGCGGGGGAATACTCAGGGTTCAATCTGATTGCAGGCAGCCCCGATGAACTGTATTATCTGAACAATTATGAAAATGAAGTACAGAAGATTGAAGACGGTATCCACGGTCTGAGCAATCACCACCTCGATACGCCGTGGCCAAAAGTTCTCAAGGGGAAACAAATGCTTTTAAAAATCACTTCCGGGAAAGATATTGATATGGAGGCATTGTTCAGCCTTCTGAAGGACAATGATACTGCACCTGCGGAAGACCTCCCGGATACAGGCCTTTCCAATGAACTTGAAACTCAGCTCTCACCTCTGTTCATCGACACCGGAAATTATGGGACACGCTGTTCCACTGTCCTTGTTGTCGATAAGGAAGATAACGTGGAATTCATTGAGCGGACATATGAACACGGCAGGCTGATCGATGAAAGACAGTTTGCCTTCACCATACGATAAAGCAAAAGAAGCTATGAAAGTTTCATAGCTTCTTTAATAGTTGTAATGTTATATAACCGCCGTATATAGTAAAAATCAAAGATTGCATTTTGCCATGATCCTACGCTTTATCTTTTTCATTCTTCCCTGAAATCTGGTTTCCTCTTCTCACTGAAACTATTTAACGCTTCCATTTTATTGTTTCCCCTGCTTTTCGTCGATAATAGATGTGGAATGCTGCGGCTGATGCTTTGCTGCCGGGTCAATATGGACTTTCGCACTGGACACTGCAATCGGCGCTTCCCCAAAACCTGTTGCAATCAGTTTCACTTTGCCATCATAGCTGTTGATATCACCGACGGCATAGACCCCTTCGATATTGGTTTCCATTTTGGAATTGACCATGATGTCATTTCTCCTGATATCAATGCCCCAGTCTTTCATGGAGCCGAGTGTTGAAGAAAAGCCGAAATTGCAGATGAATTCATCTCCATCCACTTCTATTTCCATCTCCTCCCTTGAATGCTTCAAGGTGATTGAGGATAGCTTCTCCGAAGCTTCGAACGAAGCGGGCCGAAACGGGGTCAGAAGATTCACCCGGGAATCCTTCAGCTCCCGGACACTGGATTCATGTGCACGGAAACGATCCCGCCGGTGGACCAGCGTCACCGATGCCGCTATATCACTGAGCATCAGGCTCCAATCCACAGCAGAATCACCGCCGCCAAATACCACAACGTCCTTGTCACGGAAGTGTTCAATATCTTTCACAAAATAATGGAGGTTTATCCCTTCATATTCCTCTATGTTGGGCAGCTTCATACGCTTCGGCTCAAAAGAACCATTGCCGCCGGCAATGATGATTGTCCTGGTTTGGAAAATCTGGTCTTTTTCCGATTCTATGATGAAAGTGTGATCCTCCGTCCTCTTGATGCCTATAATATTCGTTTCCAGCGAAACATCCACATCAAAGCGATTCATCTGCTCTTCAAGGTTCAAAACAATATCCTTCGCCTTCTCTCCCGGAAAACCGGGAATATCATATATATACTTTTCAGGATAAAGCGTAGCCAGCTGTCCGCCCAGCTCAGGAAGGCTTTCCACCAGATGCACTTTCATTGACCTGAGGCCGGCATAGAATGCAGTAAACATGCCCACAGGACCGGCTCCAATAATCGTCGTATCATAAATCTCCATTTCACCTGTCATTTCCACGCCTCCTTTGTAACATTTTAAGCATTAAATTTAGTATCTATTATAAACAAAAGGTAAAAAATTTCATCCGGGAAGTCAAGGAATTGTACGAAATCGCTCGAATTATCAAAACTTTAACGTTCATAAAAAAACAGCAGTCACATGTGACTGCTGTTTTTCAGAATCCCCGGCCGGCACCGCCACCGCCTCCGGAGCCGCCGCCGAATCCGCCAAAGCCGCCGCCGCCGAAACCACCGGATCTGCCGGAGCCTCCTGAAGGCGGGAAAAATACAACTGGCCCCCGCCTTCTTCTGCCGCGTCCTCCGGGTCCTCCCGGCGGCCTTCCTCCGCCGGTGAAAATCTTATAGAGAATATAGATGATGGCGGCTGAAAAGATGAGTCTGAAAATCAGTTCAAACAAAGTAAGCGATTCCCCTGAGCTTCCGGTATTCTCAGCCGGGGTCTCCCTTGTGAATTCACCATCCTGGTATCCATATGCTTTGAGTGACTCCTTATAAAGCGCATCATACAGACTCATAAGTCCTGTCTCATAATAGGTCTTTTGGGCATTTGAACCTTCTTCCTCTTCTGCAGCAGCAGCGAAATGCTCCATCGCCGTTTCATCGATGATTGCACCGATTTTGGCATCGTTCAGATAACCTTCAATACCATAACCGACCTGTACGTCTATTCCCCTATTGTTAAACTCATTGTCATTATCCAGGTTTAAGAGGATGACAATGCCGTTATTTTCTTCTTCCTTGCCGACCCCGTATTCCCTCAGTGCTTTCAACGCGTAATCCTGACGGTTTTCCCGGCCGGTACTGGGCATGGTAAGAAGAAGCATTTCTGCACCGGTGCCCTCTTCAAGATGATCTCCCTTTTCATTCATTTCCCGAATGGCTTCCTGACTCAGTATTCCTGCATTATCCTGGACGAAATAATGGGAGGTATCAAGATCGGGCAGCGCCACCTTGGCTTCTGCCTCCGGCGGCAACAGCAGAAAAGAGAACATCACTATAATAAGTATACGTTTCATCATTATTCACCGGTGCTGTCCTGCTCTGTGTTAAAGTCGACGCCAGGCACTTCGCTGCTGGAATCATCCGCTTCAAAGTAATCTTTCTTATCAAAATCGAACAGGCCGGCGATGATGTTGCCCGGGAAGGTCCTTGTATTCCTGTTGTATTCTGAAACTGCATCATTATAATCCTGTCGTGCAACTGCTATGCGGTTTTCTGCTCCGGCCAGTTCGTCACGCAGCCCTGTAAACTGCTTATCCGCTTTCAAATCCGGATAATTTTCGGAAATTGCAAGCAGTCTCGATAATGCAGAAGTCATTTCGTCATTAGCCTCGGCCATCTCTTCCACATTGGCCGCTCCTGATAAACGCGAACGTGCATCTGCAATATCAGTGAAGATCTCTTCCTCATGCGAGGCATAACCCTGTACCGTATTTACAAGGTTTGGTATCAGATCGCCCCGCCTCTGGAGCTGCGTTTCAATTTGAGATTCCTGGTTATTCACTTCTTCATCAAGTGTCACGAACTGGTTATACTTCGGAGCAAATATAATTGCTCCGATCACGAAAAGACCGACAACGATTCCAAGCGGTATCAAGTATTTTTTCATTTTCTTTTCTCCCACCTTCATTAACAGCAGTTGTATGTATTCTATCACCCGCTGATCAAATTGAGACAGAATAAGCACAGATGCCTGATCTGTGCTTAAATAGATTATTTATCATATTGGACCATATGGTATTTTTTCTTGCCCCGGCGAATTACGGTAAATTCGCCATCCAGCTTGTCGGATTCCTGAATTTCATAATTTACGTCCTGCTGGCGCTCCCCGTTGATATAGATGGCGCCATTCGTAATATCTTCACGCGCCTGTCTTCTGGATGGGGAAACGTTTGTACCGACAAGGACCTTTACCAGGTTCATATCCGTTTCATCATAATTCGCCGAAGGAACATCTTTGAATGCATCCTTCACCTGGTCTGCTGTCAGCGATTTGATTTCTCCGCTGAACAGCGCCTCTGTTATTTTCTGTGCTTCCGCGAGTGCATCATCTCCGTGGATGAATGCAGTGATTTCTTCAGCCAGGCGCTTTTGAGCTTTTCTCAGATGCGGTTCATTTTCGACTGATTCTGCAAGTGATTCTATCTCCTCTTTGGAAAGGAATGTGAACAGCTTCAGGAATTTGATGACATCGGCATCACTCTGGTTGATCCAGAACTGATAGAATTCATAAGGTGATGTGCGTTTACGGTCCAGCCAAATGTTGCCCGATTCGGTCTTGCCGAACTTCCTGCCGTCTGCTTTCGTAATGAGTGGAATTGTCATTCCTTCCGCTTCCGTCGCTCCGTACATCCTTCTCATCAGATCGAGTCCGCTCGTGATGTTCCCCCACTGGTCTGAACCGCCGATCTGCATTTTACAGTTGTATTCCTTATTCAGATGACCAAAATCGATTGCCTGGAGAATGGTATACGTGAACTCGGTATATGAAATGCCCGTCTCCAGTCTGGACTGGATTGCATCTTTTCCAAGCATGTAGTTCAAGCTGACATGTTTCCCGTAATCCCTCAGGAAACTGATCAGATCGATGTTTTTCAGCCAGTCCTTGTTATTTACCAGGATTGCTCCATTTGCATCAGAGAAATCAAAGATCTGTTCCATCTGTTTTTTGATGCCCCGGACATTGTCATCAATCTGATCCTCGGTCTGGAGTCTGCGCTCTTCGGCCTTGAATGAAGGGTCACCGATCATCCCAGTGCCGCCGCCGATCAGGACAATCGGCCGGTGACCGTGCTCCTGGAATCTCCTCATGGTCAGGAACGGTACAAGATGTCCAATATGAAGGCTGTCTGCTGTCGGATCTGCACCGCAGTAGAGCGTCAGCTGCTCATTGTCTAAAATCTCAGAGATCTTCTCCTCATCCGTCATCTGGTAAATGACCCCACGGTATTTGAGATCTTCTATCAATTCATTCATGTGTTCTTCCTCCTGATTTGAAATTTATATCATTGCAATAAAAAAAGCACCCCCTACAAGAAAGTAAGGGTGCTTTTACACACGGTACCACCATACATTTAACTCTTTTCGGGACAAAACGCTGCCCCGGGCGTCCGGACATGGATAATCGCAGTGTATTCACAGGGGGCGCGCACCGGTTTTCACCAACCACCGGCTCTCTGCATTGCACATAGCCTGCTACTTCTCTGCAGTCCAGTAAATATCAATTTAGAAACATCATACATTTTAGCCCCTGTGAAGTCAAGCATGGGGAGGGATGAACTGCTAAATTCTTTTCATGTATATCTGCCGTATGGTAACATGAGGAATCGCATAAAAGCGGTGTTTATTCGTTAACTCCCCTACTTATTTCTATGTTATAATGACCGGTGACAGGAGGTAGTCATGAAGAAAAACGACTTTTTAAATAATATTAAAAAAATGTTTTCCGGCGGTGATGGTGATTCAGAGAAAGACAGACTGAAGGGCTCATCATTCAGGGAAAAGCTAAATAATGCAACTGACCGTTTCAAACGGGCCGGCTCACCGGCGAGAATATCATTCTTCACTGCTTATGATACTATATGGAACATTATACTCTTCCTCCTCCTCTCCTTTACGCTGCTTGGCATACTTGTCTTCAGCATCGGCCTCGGGTACTTCGCTGCCCTTGTCAATGATGAAGAGGTCGAACCCGCTGACGAAGTAAAAACGGCTTTGACGGAGATGACAGAAAGTACAACAGTCGCTTTCGGTTCCGGTGAATCACTCGGAACGCTGAGAGCAGACCTGATACGTGAACGTGTAGATTATGATAATATCTCGCCTTATGTCACTGATGCACTCGTCGCTACAGAAGATGAGTATTTCTATGATCATAACGGTATCGTCCCAAAAGCATTCCTCAGGGCGACACTGCAGGAAGTCGGTGGCTCTGAATCCGGCACGGGCGGCAGTACGCTCACCCAGCAGCTGGTCAAAAATCAGCTGCTGACGAACGAGACGACATTCGACCGCAAGGCAACGGAGCTGCTGCTCGCATTCAGGGTGGAAAAACTACTTAGCAAGGAAGAGATCCTTGAAGCATACTTAAATGCTGTGTCATTCGGGCGTAATGCCAACGGCCAGAACATAGCGGGCGTCCAGGCTGCAGCCGAAGGAATATTCGGTAAAGATGCAGCAGATCTCAATCTGGCTGAAAGTGCGTTCCTGGCAGGCATGCCGAAGAACCCTTATGCATATACACCGTTTATGCAGGGCGGTGATGTGAAAAGTGAAGAAGCCCTGCAGTCCGGTAAAAACAGACAGATGTTCGTACTGGAGCGGATGCTCACAGAAGGGTCGATCACCCAGGAGGAATATGACAAAGCAGCCGATTATGACATCTACAGCAACCTGGCGGAAAGCGTAAAAGTGCCGAACCAGGATTATCCTTTCCTGACTGAAGAAGTCGAAAGACGTGGTATAGACATCATCAAATACCATATTGCCGAAGAAGAAGGCGTTTCAAGGGAAGACGTGGATTCAACTCCACTCCTTAACCAGAAGTATACTCAGAAAGCGAATACGGCACTCCGCAATCAGGGATACCATATTGAAACAACAATTGATAAGACCATCTATGACACGATGCAGAATGTGAAGAACAATTCCAATTATTACTACGGTAACAGAAGCATCCAGGAAGCTGAAGACGCCAGCGAGGAAGAACAGCAGGAAAGCAACCAGGAATTCGAACATGAAATCGGTGCTGTCCTGAAGGACAATGAATCCGGTAAGATATTAGGTTTTGTAGGCGGCAGAAACCATGAAAACTCTTCCGTAAACCATGCTACCCAGACTTCAAGGATGGCCGGTTCTACGATGAAACCGCTGATTACTTACGGTCCTGCATTGGACAAAGGCATCATTGCACCGGATACTGTACTGCTGGATGAATTCTTTACAATCCCATCCATCAATTACAGTCCAAGAAACTATGATGTGGACGAGGAATTCGGACTGGTTTCCGCGAAACATGCACTGAGCAACTCCTATAACCTGAGCACTCTCAGATTATGGGCGGATGTAAGAGAGCATAACCCGCAGGAATACTTCGACAAAATGAGCATGCCGCTCGCAGATACACTCTATGCAAATGAAAATACTCTCATCCCTTCATTGCCGCTAGGCGTCAACAGCATGTCCGTTGAAGAGAATGTCGACGCATTCTCGACATTCGGCAATGAAGGTAAAATGACCGACAGCTATATGATCGAATCCATCACGAGTCCCGAAGGCGAAGTGATCTACGAGCATGAAGGCAGCAGTGAACAAGTTTTCAAGGAATCCACTGCCTACCTGATGTCTGATATGCTCCAGGAATCATTCCAGAGCGGTTCCGCCTATCATATCGAAGATTTCTACAACCGATATGATGATCAATTCGACTGGGCAGCCAAAACCGGAACTTCCAACTCATTCATCGACTCCTGGTTCATGGGCTACAATCCGAAAGTGACACTGGGCCTCTGGATGGGATATGACAGGAATATCCCGCAGGTTGCCAACCAGGATGCTGAGCAGTATATGCACATCTATAACTGGAGGGACATGGCTACGGCCCTGAGTGAAGTCGCACCGGAAGAAATGGGAGCCAATCAGAGCTTCAACCGCCCGGATTCCGTCCGTGAAGTGGAATATTGTGCACTGACAATGGAACAGGAGGATGACTGCAGCAGCAGCATGGATAAACCGATCAAAGGGCTTATTGCAGAGGATACCAGGCTCTCTAACAAGAGCAGCCTGAGTGATTCTGAAATCCATCAGAGAATGGGCGCAGCCTTCGATTCCGGTCTGAGCAATTCTGATCTGAGGGGCACCGTCACAAACACATACGACAACAAATATACTGTCGGCCGTTCATCCTCCAGTGATGATGATGATGACGACGATGACGACGACGATGACTAAGAATAAAAAAAGGTTAGCCGGAAAATTTCCGGCTAACCTTTTTTGTTGCCTGTTCTAGAATAACCCTTTGGAATTACCATCGGCATCCACATCCATATGGACTGCAGAAGGTACTTTTGGTAGTCCCGGCATCGTCATGATATCACCTGTCAATGCCAGTACGAATCCTGCTCCATTTTTAGCAATGAGTTCCCTTACGGTAACCTTGAAACCGGAAGGCTTTCCGAGCAGTGCCGGATCATCACTCAATGAATACTGTGTTTTTGCCATGCATACCGGAACATTGTCCCAGCCGTGACGTTCAATTTCTGCCAGCTGTTTTTTAGCTTTATCAGTGAATACGACACCGTCGCCGCCGTATACTTCCGTTACGATCTTTTCAATTTTCCGGTCGATCGCAAGGTCATCCTCGTAAAGGGGGGTGAAGTTCTGCTCCTGCTCAAGAACTTCCAGCACCTCTTCCGCAAGATCGGTTCCACCAGCGCCGCCGTGCTCCCAAACTTTAGTAAGCGCGACACGCACACCCTGTTCTTTGCACCAGTCAAGGACGAAATCCCTTTCCTCATCCGTATCTGTAACGAAATCATTCAATGCAACAACAGGTTCCACTCCGAATTTGTTTGCATTCTCCACGTGCTTTTCAAGGTTTAAAATACCCTTTTTCAGAGCATCCACGTTGGATTCACCGAGGGCATTTTTCGCCACACCACCGTTCATCTTAAGGGCACGGATTGTAGCCACCAGGACGATGGCATCAGGAGCAAAATTCCCTTTCCTCGCCTTGATATCCATAAATTTTTCACCGCCGAGATCTGAGCCGAATCCACATTCAGTGACAACAATATCAGCCAATTTTCTGGCGGTGTTCGTCGCGATCAGCGAGTTGCAGCCATGGGCGATATTGGCAAACGGACCGCCATGAATCAATGCCGGAGTCCCTTCCATTGTCTGTACAAGATTCGGTTTGATCGCTTCTTTCAGAAGAAGTGCAAGTGCACCTTCAACTTCAAGCTGTCCGACTGTCACTGGCTCTTTATCATACGTATAGCCGATTATGATGTTGGCAATCTTTTCCTTGAGATCGATGAGGTCAGTTGCAAGACAGAGTACAGCCATGATTTCACTGGCCACTGTAATATCAAAGCCATCTTCTCTCGGCACACCGCGTGTTACGCCGCCAAGACCGACGTTTATCTGACGCAGTGCACGGTCGTTCATATCCATTACACGCTTCCAGGATACACGACGCGGATCAATGTTCAGTTTGTTGCCATGATGCAGATGGTTGTCGATGAATGCAGCCAGTGCATTGTTAGCAGTTGTGATGGCATGAAGGTCCCCGTTGAAATGGAGATTAATTTCTTCCATAGGCAGAACCTGTGCGTGGCCGCCTCCAGTAGCACCGCCTTTTATACCCATGACCGGACCGAGTGCCGGTTCACGGAGTGCGACCATGACATTCTTTTCAAGCTTATTGAATGCATCTGCCAAACCGACGGTACATGTTGATTTCCCTTCCCCTGCAGGTGTCGGGTTCATAGCGGATACCAATACCACTTTGGATTTCGACTCATCGCCTTCCACCTTATGTATATCTACCTTGGCTTTATACTTCCCATACATTTCGAGTGCATCCTGTGGGATGCCCGCTTTATCAGCAATATCCTGAATCGGTCTGATTTCAGCTTTTGCTGCGATTTCCTGATCTGTCAGATGTGCCATAATTTCATCTCCTGTATATATAGATTACCCGGTTGAGGGTCTTATTTCCTATTATGACATACTATTCAAAATGTTGCCCCCGGTAAATTACCGGAGGCAGCAGTTTAATCTTTTTATTCATCGTCCATGGAAGACAGATCCCCGGCCGGCAGATCGAGTTCCCAGGCCTTCAATACACGTCTCATAATTTTACCGCTTCTCGTCTTAGGCAGTTTATCCTTGAATTCAATTTCCCTTGGAGCAGCATGGGCTGCAAGACCTTCTTTGACGAACACCCTGATCTCTTCCTTGAGTTCATCGGTCTGGTCGTATCCTTCACGTATTGCAATGAATGCTTTGACGATTTCGCCGCGTACGGGATCCGGTTTGCCGATGACCCCGGCTTCCTGCACTGCCGGATGTTCAACCAGCTTGGACTCGATTTCAAATGGTCCGACTCTCTCACCCGCAGTCATGATGACGTCATCAACACGGCCCTGGAACCAGAAATAACCATCTTCATCCATGTATGCGGAATCTCCTGAAACATACCAGTCGCCGATGAAATAGGAGTTGTATTTGGCTTCATTCTTCCAGATTTTACGCATCATCGCCGGCCATCCTTTTCTCAGGGCGAGATTGCCCATGCGATTAGGAGGCAGCTCATTCCCTTCGTCGTCAATGATGGCAGCTTCGGTTCCAGGCAATGGTTTGCCCATCGAGCCTCCTTTGATGTCCATTGAAGGGAGATTGACGATCATATGGGCCCCTGTTTCTGTCATCCACCAAGTATCATGGATCCTCAGATTGAACACTTTCATGCCCCATTTGACAACTTCAGGGTTCAAAGGCTCCCCTACCGAGAGAACATGCCGCAGGCTGGACAGATCGTAATCTTTCACTATTTCATCCCCCGCACCCATGAGCATACGGAATGCTGTCGGCGCACTGTACCAGATTGTGATATTAAGCTCCTGGATAGCCCCGTACCACGCTTCCGGAGAGAATCTGCCTCCGACAACGACATTCGTCGCCCCATTCAGCCATGGCGCAAATATACCGTAGGAAGTACCTGTTACCCAGCCCGGATCGGCCGTGCACCAGTATACATCATCCTCCTTCAGATCCAGTACATATTTACCGGAAATATACTGCTGGACCATCGCCTGCTGTACATGCAGCACACCTTTTGGCTGGCCGGTTGAACCACTCGTATAGTGAAGGATCATACCATCCTCTTTATCCATCCATTCGATGTCGAATTCATCTGAAGCATTTTCAAAACTTTTGGCAAAATCGAGATAGTCTTCATCTACGCCATCACCGACAACAATCACTTTTTCAAGATTTGGAAGATCATCCACAGGAATGCGCGGCAGAAGTTCAGTTGTCGTAATGATGACTTTCGCATCACTGTTTTCAAGACGGTCCCTTACAGCCTTCTCCATGAACGCTTCAAACAGTGGTCCGACGATGGCACCGACTTTCAGGGCACCGAGCAATGAGAAATAAAGCTCAGGGCTCCTGGACATGAAGATGAAGACCCTGTCACCTTTTACTACTCCCGCTTCGTCCTTTAAGATATTTGCCGCTTTATTGGATGCTTTCCTCAATTCATCAAACGTATAGGAGGAGTGTTTGTCTCCATTCTTGTAATGGAGTGCGACTTTATCAGCCAATCCATTTTCAACATGCTTATCAACTGCTTCATAAGCCATATTATATTTACCTGTTTCATACCATGAAAAGTTTTTTTCAACTTCATTCCAGTCAAAGTTTTTGACTGTTTCATCATAATCTTTCAAATTAGGATTTTGATCCGTCGCTTCGTAAAGTTCTACTTTCATAAATGTAACTCCCCTTTTGTATTTTTCTTTTACAATTATTATTATATAATACTAGTGACGGATTTTTCAAAATATTTAAAACGAAAACTTCAGGAGGGCTTCTTTTGCGCCATATAAAGACGTATTATAAAGAAGATTACGAGACACCGGAACAGTCATTTGTCATCGAGGGCCCCGTTTCCGGGGAAGTGCTGGACAAATACTCGTATGACAATGGGCTGGATGCATTCCGACCGCCCAAAGAGCAATTTGAGGCCATCAAAGAAATCGCAGACCTGGAGGAAGGCAGGATCATCATTGCCCGTGAAGGCAGACATATTATCGGGTACGTTACATTTCTGCATCCCGATCCGATGGAAAGATGGTCGGATGGCAACCTCCCCTATATCATGGAACTTGGTGCCGTGGAAGTGAGCTTTGACTACAGGAGCTTCGGGCTCGGAAAACGCATGCTGCAGCTTGCCATGCGTGATGATTACATGGAGAACTATATAACCATCACGACTGAATATTACTGGCACTGGGATCTGAAAAACAGCGGTCTTGATGTTTTTGAATATAAAGACCTGATGATCAGGCTGATGGCGGCAAGCGGCTTCGAAGTCTTTCAGACAAATGACCCTGAAATCACCGGGCATCCTGCAAACACACTCATGGCCCGTGTAGGGACAAACATAACAGATAACCAGATGATTGAATTCGATAAGATAAGATTCAAGAACAGATTTTTCTTTTAGGAGGATATACAGATGCTTGTTGAAAGGATAATGACTTCACCGGTGTTCACCCTCACACCGGTGAATACTATAGAAGACGCGATGGATATGATGAGCCGGTACTCATTCCGGCATATACCGATCGTCAATGAAGATGACAATCTGACAGGTATCATTTCCGACCGTGATATCAAACTGACCCTGCCGTCTGTCCTGTCAGATGAGGACCCTGAATTCAATTTGAAAGTCCCGATATCACGCATAATGAGGAAACGGGTCACCTACTGTCACCCACTCGACTTTGTTGAGGAAATAGCCATGGATTTCTACCATTATTCGATAGGTGCCATGCCGGTCGTTTCCAACAACAGGATTGTGGGAATCGTCACTCAAAAAGATATGCTCAATACATTTTTGGAACTTACAGGCATTACAGAACCCGGTTCCATCATTGAAGTGAATGTGGAAGACAGGACTGGTGTCATATATGATATCGGCAGAGTATTCAAAGAGCTCAATATCAGGATCATCAGTGTATCTGTATACAGAAACAGGGATATGAAGGGGTATAAGACGGTGGTACTCAGAATACAGGCAATGAATCCGGTCAAAGCAATAGAAAAACTGGAGGAGAATGGATTCACTGTTGTGGATCCGATGCATTCGAACCGATGACAAAACCTTTATACGTATACGATGATTCATTGCTGAAATACCGTTTCAACTCCACCCACCCTTTTAATCAGATGAGACTCAAAATGACTACAGACCTTCTGCAATCTGCAGGCTTTTTATCAGAAGAGAATATTATAAAACCACGCAGAGCTACAGATGAAGAACTCCTGCTCGTGCATAAACAGGACTTCCTGGAGGCTGTAAAAGCAGCCGGGAAAGGACAATTATCCGAAGACAAGATGGAAAGCTACGGATTGAACACTGACGATACTCCCAGTTTCCAGGGCATGCACGAAAAGAGCAGCATGCTTGCCGGAGCGACACTGACGGCGGTTGACGCTGTCATGGAAGGCAGGACTGGTAAGGCAGCCAGTCTTGCCGGAGGGCTGCATCATGGTTTCAGCGGCAGAGCAAGCGGATTTTGTATCTATAATGATTCCGCTGTCGCCATAGAGTATATGCGCAGAAACTATGGAAAACGTGTAATGTATGTCGATACAGATGCCCACCATGGAGACGGTGTCCAATGGATATTCTATGATTCCAGCGAAGTCATGACTTATTCGATACATGAAACCGGCCGCTATCTCTTTCCAGGTACCGGCAGCCTCACCGAGCGCGGAGCCGGTGAGGGCTTCGGATCCTGTGTAAACCTTCCTGTGGATGCATTTACCGAGGATCAGTCATTCTTGAGTATTTTCAAGGAAAGCCTGGAAGCGGCAATCATAAAATTCAAGCCGGATGTCATTCTCAGCCAGAACGGTGTCGATGCACATTACAGGGATCCGATGACGCACCTTTCATTGACATCCGCCTCTTTTGAAGAAATACCAAGGTTTGTCTGTGAAATGGCGGATAAGTATACTGATGGCAAATGGATAGCTGTTGGAGGCGGTGGATATAATATCTGGCAGGTCGTGCCCAGGATGTGGGCGCAGATATGGCTGGCCATGACCGGAAATGAACCGCCGCGCGGAAGGCTACCGCAAAAATACCTGGATCAGTACAGTCCGAAATGCCCGGTTGATTTTCCGGCATACTGGCCGGATGATACACATGATTATCAGGAAATTCCCAGACGTCGGGAAATCACTGAAAAAAATGAGAGCACACTAAACAGGGCAATGCTCCACATTGAAAGTTAAAAGCAGCCGAATCCATCTGATTCGGCTGCTTTCGATCTTATTTTGTTGTGCCACGGTATTCTATCTTGTAAGGCAGGATGACATTCGCCTCATCCACCGTCTCTTCATTCATGTATTTGGTCAATAGTCTCATGCCAACAGCACCGATATCATAGAGCGGAAGCGCTATGCTTGAAAGCTGTGGTCTCACCATATTTACAAGCCTTGTATTGCTGCAGCTCAGCACCTGGATATCCTCCGGAATGCGAAGATCATGATCCATTGCACTGTGCAGTACGCCAATAGCTGTTTCATCACTCATAGTAATGACGACATCCGCTTTATGGGTGCTGATCTCTTCGTAAATATCCTTGCCTGACTGGTAATCAGAACCGGCAGTAAGTATAAGACTGTCATCCACTGACTTATCTGCATCCCGGTAGGCTGATTTGATCCCTTCCTCGATATGGTTTTCGAGCTGATCTGAATAGGATGCTTTCAGGAAAACGATCCTGTCCGCGCCTGTGTCCAGGAATTTTGCTGTTGCCTCTTTGATCGCTTCGAAGTAATCAATATTTACAGACGGCAGGTTCTTATCTTTCTCGCTTGTACCGCAAATGACGACCGGCACATGGGAGTCTTTGATATCAGACAGTGTTTCTTCATTAAGTGCACCACCGAGAAACACTACTCCATCGACCTGTTTACTGACCAGACTCAGGAATGAATCCCTTTCCTTCTCCGGATCATTCTCAGTATTTGTGATGATCGTCTGATATTTATACATCTCGGCAATATCATCCAGGCCTCTTGCCAATGCTGAATAATAAAGGTTGGAGATGTCGGGGATGATCACGCCCACCGTCGTGGTCTTCTTACTCGCCAGTCCGCGTGCAACCGCATTGGGTCTGTAATTCAGACGCTCAATAACATCCTTCACTTTTTTACGGGTTTCCGGCTTGACGTTTGGATTACCGTTTAAAACCCTCGATACTGTCGCCATTGAAACTTTTGCTTCCCTGGCAACATCATAAATTGTAACAGTCATATTGCGCACCTCCGTGCTTTTACTCTTGAAAACGCTTTTTGTATTATGATAACATGAACGGTCGAATTTCGACACAATTATGGTAAATTTGTATAAAAATCATCAAACTCGGCAAAGGACATCTGCTGTTTTCTGTCACTCAGCGCCACATCGGGGGCAGGATGCACTTCAGCCATGATCCCGTCGGCTCCTGCTGCGAGCGCAGCTTTGGCACATTCTGCCATAATTTCCTTGCGTCCGGTGGAATGTGTAACATCAACCATGACGGGAAGATGGGTCGCCTGTTTCAAAAGTGGAACTGCAGAGATATCCAGAGTATTCCGAGTACTTTTTTCATACGTCCGAATCCCTCTTTCGCAAAGGATTACACGGGGGTTCCCCTCTGCAAGTATATACTCGGCAGCATATAGAAATTCTTCCACTGTTGCACTCATTCCACGTTTCAGAAGAACCGGCGTCGAGGATCTGCCGACAGCTTTCAGCAATTCGAAATTCTGCATGTTCCTCGCACCTATCTGGAATATATCCAGATGTGGCCGGGCCAGTTCCACATGCCCGGGGGCTGTGATCTCGCTGATTACAGCAAGACCATATTCTTCCCCGATCCTGGAAAGTATTTTAAGGCCTTCTTTACCGAGTCCCTGGAAATCATAGGGTGAGGTTCTGGGCTTGTATGCTCCTCCCCTGATGATGCCGAGACCCTTCTCTTTCAGCATGGCTGCAACTTCTGCAGTCTGACTGTATGATTCCACGGCACAAGGACCAAAAATATTCATGGTCTCCTGTCCTCCTATTTCATGGCCGTTTACTTCTACAATGGTGTCAGAACTTTTAAACTCCCTTGAATAGAGCATCCGCTGTCCAGTGCCACAGTCCTTCCCTGATTCATTGAACAACGACCGGATCAGCTTTTCAACAAATTCTTTGGGGACTGTTCCATCGTAATTTGCTGTGAGTTTCTGTATATAAGCCGTCTCGTTCACATCATCTCGGGCAACTCTCCCTTTTTGGATGCGGTCATCCATAAGATTCAACAGCTTCATGTCAATCTCAAGTAATTCATCTTCCCTGCTGTCAGTCATACAAACACCTCATAAAAAATCTAACCACATGCAGACACATGTGGTTAGTAATATTCATACCATCCTGATTACTCATTTTTCTCTTCATACCTGGACATGTCGACAGTTCTGGCATCTTTAGTATAATCCTCGCTGACTTCTTCCTGAATAGCTTCTTTCTGCGCTTTCATGTCAGATTCATCAATCGATTTTACACGATTCTTCTCGTCCATTTCACTCTTTTTAACGACAGCCTCATCTTTTTTGTCTTTGAGTTTGTCACGGAGTTCATTGGTTTTCTGCTCCGCCTTCTCTTTAAGTGAGCTGTCAGGGCCGTCACTGCTGAGATTCTTGGAGAGTCTGTTCGCCTGGTCTGTGATATCATCCCTTAAGGCATCACCGGATTTTGGAGCCAGCAGAAGGCCTCCGATCGTTCCGACTGCGAGACCCAGAATCAGACCGATTGAAAAGTCCCGGCCTGTGGACCGGTGCACCTGCTGTTCATATTCCTCTACTCCGTGAAGATGCCGATCTCTGTTATAAGTTTCCATTTTAAGACCTCCCATTACTTGCGGTCATTAAGCCCTGCGTTCACGCGATTTTCATCAAGATTGTCATTTTCCGTAGTTGTTTCATTCACTGCTAAAGGCAGATTATCCGGGTCCGTTTCTGAAGTCGTGGAATATCTGGTGGAATAGGCACTGTTGCGCTTCTGCCTCATCTGCCACTTATCCGCCACTTCCATTGCAACGTTGGACCATTGTACAACCTGTGAAATTTTATCTTCATTTTGTGAAATATTGTGAGTGATGGAATTTGTCACTCTGTCCACAGAGGAATTCAGATTCGTCATTGAATTACCGATCCCCTGTACTGCATCAACGACGGAATTCAGTTTTGCAGATTTTCCCTGTACATCTTCTGCAAGACGGTTCGTCTTATGCAGCAGGTCTGTTGATTCTCTTGTAATGCCCTGGATCTGTCCTTCCACACCATCGAGTGTCTTGGCTACATGATCCAGATTCTTTTTCACCGAAAACAATACTACTGCCAGCGCAATACATAAAATCAGAAATGCCACTGCAGCAATACCGGCGGCAATATATAAAACTATTTGCCAATCCATTGTAACGCCTCCATCTTCTTTCTTTATTTGTTATTCATTTTATAAAATAACCCGAAACACTGCCTTGTAAACATGTTTTACATGCAAATCATGAAAGCAGTTCAGTGAAACGTTTCTCATACTTTTGAATGTCCCCGGCCCCCATGAATATGATGACAGCCTCTGTATGGTTATTCAGACGTTCCAGGTCTCTTTCATCCAGAAGCTCCGCGTCAGGTATCAGATTGACAAGGTCCCTGCTCGACAGTCTGCCTGACTCTTCTCTGGCGGAACCGAATATATCCACTATATATGACTTGTCGGCTTCTGAGAGTGCCTCGGCAAAATCATCAAGAAACGTCTCAGTCCTGGAAAAAGTATGCGGTTGGAATACGGTCACTATTTCCCTTCCCCCGTATTTTTTACGGGCGGTCTCCAGCGTTGCACTGATTTCCCTCGGATGATGGGCGTAATCATCGACTATGACCATGCCGTTCAGGAACGTCTCACTGAACCTGCGCTTGACTCCACCGAAAGTCATGAACGCGTCTTTGATATTTTCCATATCAAGCTTCTCCAGATAGCATACCGTAATGACAGCCAGTGAATTCAGTATATGGTGGTCGCCGTGCATCGGTATGCTGAATCTGCCCATTTTTTCCTTGCCGATATAAACATCAAAATGTGTCTCTTTGGAGTTCGTTTCGATGTTTTCCGCCCTGACATCATTATTGCCGCCAATGCCATAGAACCAGACTGGCACATCCAGGTCCATACCGTGGACGTATTCGTCCCCGCCGTAGGCTATGACGCCTTTATTCACCTGTTTGGCCATGTCAGTGAAAGCGTCCACGACATCATCAATGCTCCTGAAATAATCAGGGTGGTCAAAATCTATATTTGTAATTATTGCGTAATCGGGATGATAGCTTAGAAAATGACGCTTGTATTCACAGGATTCGAAAGCAAAGTAATCACTGTTTTCAAGGCCGAATCCCGTGCCGTCCCCGATCAGGAACGTCGTCTCCACATCACCGTTCATGACATGGCTGAGCAGACCCGTTGTAGAAGTTTTTCCGTGGGATCCTGTTACAGCAATGGATGTATACCTGCTCATGAAGTCAGCCAGGAAAATATGATACCTGACGACAGAGTAGCCTGATTCAAGTGCTTTTTTTATTTCAGGATGGTCATCTTTGAAGGCATTGCCTGCAATATAGGTGAATCCGTCCACTATATTATTCTCGTCAAAATCCAGTATTTTTATGCCTTTGTCCCTCAGCTGGTGTTCAGTAAAGACTTCGCTCCCAATATCAGACCCCTGGACTTCATGTCCAAGATCATGAAGCACCTGGGCAAGTGCACTCATCCCTGCGCCCTTAATCCCTATAAAATGATATTTTTCCACGAGTTCACCAATCTTTCTTAAAATGAGATCATCCTCCGATATGCTTCAGATGGGAGAAGACTCTTTGTTTTGAATCATGAGGCAGCACGGCACCATTCACACGGAGCGCTTTGTTCGATGTCGGAATCTGGATCAGCATGTCATTGCCGTCCATCAGTGTCTCACTGCCTTCAATGATATTGGATTTTTCATCTCTGAATGAAATGCGGGTCTGCATCATCTGCAGCCATTCAAAACGGATATTGACATCTGTTCGTGTGTGTTTCATGATCAGATGGATACCCAGCGGTTTCCCTTTTTTCAGCACCTGTACAATTGTTCTGACAACATCCGGGTTATTGCTTTCAAAGAGTTCGGAAAGATCATCGATGACAACCGCAATCACACTTTTCCGCGATTCATAGCTGACCCTTTGATTAAAGCTGTTCAGGTTTCTGACATGGGCCCTCCTGAACTGATTATGCCTGTCATTAAGTTCCTTGAACAGACCGCTCAGTACATCCGGGTCCATCACGGATTTTTTAGGCTGGAACAGATGGGGCAGACTTTTATAATCTTCATAATGATTTTTGTCCGATGCAATCAGAATTCTGAATTCATTCGGGTTATGATTCATCATCAGTGAAGTGAGTATATTATCGATGACATTCGAAGAATCAATCTCATTATTGCCGTATATCAGCGTATGGCCCGCTTTTTGAAGTTCATAGCTGAATATCTTATCATCAACAGTCTTTCCAACTACAAACTTGAAATCATTTTTGCGCAGCTTAAGGCTGCTCGAAGAAAACACTTTGCTGAAAGGAATATGAATCGGGTCCTTCAGCGGGAATTCGATTCCTATATTGCTCGTGCCTATGATCGGTGCAATGATCCTGAAGCTGTCAAACGGCAGATTCGGACCAAGATGCTCCCTAAGCCGGGCGATGTTGCTCAGTCTAAATGTCCGGTCCAGCTTAATTCCGAAACGGCCTATTATTCCGTTTGTTTTATAGTCAAATATTTCCGCCGGAATACCTATGGCTTCAAAAGCTCCGATTACCTGTCCGGAAAGTGTTCCGTCTGCTTCGCCGTAATCGGCTGTCAGATCACTGCCGAGCATATGTATCGAAGGCATCGTATATTTCGGGCCCTGCCGCTTCGTTTCAATCTTACGGCTATCCAGCCGTTTTTTCTTATCATATGGTGTCATGATGACATTGTAAGGAGAAGTCGTTCCCCGGGATGTTTTCTCCACAGGAGTTTCCTGTACGGTCCCAGTGTCTTCGTTTTCAGCCGTTTCCTGTTCGTGCCTGATGGGTGCAGGCTGTTTTCCCTTCAGATTATACGGGTCATCATAGCGTGCCTTTTCACGTGCTTCGCGCTTTCTGCGCTCCTCAAGGCGCTTCTGTTCCTTTTTGGCGCGCAGAAGCCTTTCACGCTTCAATCCCTCTATGATCGGAGATATATATCCCTGTTCCCTGATTCCATCATCTTTTTTATCGGCCTCGATATAGGAGAGTTCCTCTCTGGAAAGTTCCTCCTTTTTTGTGCCGTGGATTGCAGAAATCAAAGGTGAGGCTCCGGGCAGCGGTTTCTGCCTGATGGGGCCGCTGAGCCCATCTTCATCAGGTTCTTCATGCTTTTTTGTGCCGTGGACTGCAGAGGGGATGTCCCTTGCTTTTGTAATTCTGAAACTGGAATCCTTCTTCTCCGGTTTTTTCGTCTCCTCAAAGAGAGTCCGTCTCTGTTCCCTTCTGATGAATGAGTCTGAATCATCTTCATCATTCACGATTTCACTCCGATGCGATTCTCCATCATTCTTTTCATCATCAAGTTCCAAAGGGAATCGGAAGCGTTCCCTGTAGCTTTTTTCATCTTCAGCTTCTCTGTTGAACTGCCTTCTCCTTCTCGATCTATCCATATGAACCACCTTTATTTAACTTCAAACGGCCGAGCCACTTCATAACTGTCGTCCAGGACATAGATACCCTTTGCGCCGTCATCTTCAAGATTCAATTCTTTTCTTGAACAAATCATGCCTGTTGATTCCACACCGCGCAGTGTGGAAGGTTTTATATACAGACCATCCGGCATTACCGCACCCACTTTGGCCACTACGACATGTTGTCCGGCATCAACATTCGGAGCGCCGCATACAATCTGAAGCACTTCATCCCCAACATCCACTTTTGTCACATTCAGCTTGTCGGCATCCGGATGCTTAGTCTTTTCCAGCACTTTCCCCACTACAAATTTCGGAGATATATCAAAGTCTATCTCATCCTCGCCGTATTCTTCGAGAACTTTGTTAATCTCACCGACAATATCCTCTGTGGGTTCGATATTGACCCCTTCGCGCATGCTGATTTTCTTCGAAGCTTTGAAGATATTCAGTCCGATGACCTCCATGCCATCCTTTATGACAGTCAGGTCATCGTGATATTCATATGAAGGTGATTCCGCTTTTCTGATTGTCACAAGCAGAACATCTCCAACATGTTCATTATTGTATGTCAGTTTCATCATCATTACCTCTTTTATTATAATTCCTCTGCTTCCCCAGTATGAATACCGGTTCGAGTCTTTTCTCCCGGTAGGAGAATGACAGGGAGGTGATCGGTGTGAGTCCTTCGGCAAAGTACTGCATCATCATCTGTGCCATGATATCGTAGCCGACGTTATTTCTGACGTCTGCGATGATCAGTACATCCTGATGGGGCAATCCGACCATCATCTCGCCCTCACATTTTTCATGCATTTCATCAAGGAACACTTCGTTCAGGATACGGGACGCATCGTAACCGTCGTTATGGTTGACGAAATAAAAATCATTCTCCTGTATCGTATCCTTCCTGATTTCGATTTTCAGTTCCTTGAGATTATTATCCGCAAGTGTACGGATATCTTCCTGCCTCATGCCAAGGGATGAGGCAAGTTCTTCATCGATGAGCCGGTAGCTTTTCTTGAAATCTATGGCGTAATAAATATCGGTTTCGTTCGTGTGGCTGTCTTTTATGAAGTCCACGCCACTCTTCGTCTTATCCGGAAAACTCGTTGAACGGACTACTGGGTAGATCATTGCCTGTTCTGGATCGATCTCCTCTTCCTTCATACGTTCAAGCGTTTCATCTATATAGTATACAATTTCATCAGCAAAATTGCTGTCTTTCTTAAATTTATCCATCGCTTTGGACAATGAAACATTGATTCCTTTTTTATTATCCTGACGCTCGATTCTGAGCGTCTCTTTTTCCCGGTCGAATGAAGTATCGAAATCACTGCGTTTCTCACCCAATTTTTCAATCACTTTATCTTTCAGCTGGAAAATATTCATTGAATTGCCTCCACTTCTAATCTTCGGCAGACAGTCTCAGCACCTGGTCGCCATCTTTGATAAGCCCCATCCTTCTCAACAGGATATAGAATACCAAAGTCAGTACTGCCGGTAAAACGATATGGAACACAAGCAGGGATATCCATACGTCGGTCCCCGCGCCCATCGTTTCCACCGCCATTATCTGTCCGACGAATCCACTCGTTCCCATGCCTGCGCCTGCCGCATTGTTGTCCATAGGGAAAAACACTGTCATGATCGGCGCAATGATTGCACTCGAAAGCACAGGCGGCAGTATGATGAACGGATTCAGCAGAATATTTGGAATCTGGAGCATTGAAGTTCCCACACCGATGGAAATGAGACCTGAAGCTCCATTATCTTTATATCCTGTAACAGCCAGTCCGACCATGTGACAGCAACAGCCGATCACAGCTGCTCCGGCTGCCAGCCCGCTGATATCAAGCATTATGGCAAGAGCCGCACTTGATAAGGGAGCAGTAAGTGTGACGCCGAATACTACTGCCACCAGTATACCCATTATAAACGGTCTCTGCTCTGTGGCAAAGCCTATGAATTCGCCGATCCCGATCATAAAATCACCGATTGCAGGCCCCACAAATCTGGCGATGAGATAACCTGCGACAATCGTCAGAAACGGGGTCACGATGATGTCAATCTTCGTCCTGCCCGCATAGAGCCGGGCGATTTCTATCACTGCGATGCTTGTGATGTAGCTTCCGGCCACACCGCCCATATCATATGCTGCATGGCTTACAACCAGTGTGGAAAATATGACAAGTGGACCTGCTTTCAGTCCATAGGCGATGGCAGCACCGATCGCTGCACCTGTCAGTGCCATCGCCACAGCTCCAATCTCCCTCAGACCGTGAAGGTACGGAATATAAGTACCCGCCGTGTCAATGATGAGGCCGATAATCAGCGAAGAAAACAATCCCAGGGCCATAAAAGCCATGCCGTCTATAAACCATCTGCGAAGTAAGCGTCTCATGTGCACTACCGCCCTCTCAGCTCTTTCACTTTTTCAGAATCGATGCCCTTGATCAATTCTGTCAGCATCTTTTTGGCATGCAGGTAATCATTGTAATTTATGATTGAGTGACTGGTATGGATGTAGCGGGCACATATGCCGACTACGGCACTTACGACACCTTCTCCCGTAATGTGAATGCTGCCTGCATCCGTGCCGCCCGGCGACTGGTAATATTGATGTTTGATATCGTTTCTTTCTGCAGTGTCAAGCAGATAGTCGCGCATCGGCTTAGACAGGATCATCGTCCTGTCCATGATCCGGATCAGCGTTCCTTCACCTATTTTACCAATATCATCATCTTTTCCGGCCATGTCATTTGCAGGAGAACAGTCCACCACAAACGCAATATCCGGCTTCACCATATTCGAGCTTGCCTTCGCCCCTCTCAGGCCCACTTCCTCCTGGACATTCGCCCCTATATATAGATCGCAATCCAGTTCAGCGTCTCTGAGCAGCTCAAGTACTTCGATTGCAATCAGGCATCCGTAGCGGTTGTCCCATGCTTTTGCCAACAGCTTATCAGTCCCTTCAAGCACCTCGAAATCCACATCCGGAACAACAGAATCGCCGGGACGTATCCCCATCTCTTCCAGCTCCTCCATGGAATCTGCGCCGACATCAAGCAGCATGTCCTTGATGTCCGTTTTGCCGTCTTTCTCCCCTTTTCTGAAGTGCACAGGTACACTGCCGATGATTCCCGTAATCTCGTTGTCCTCCGACGTGCGGACCTTGAATTTATGGCTGAGCATGACATCAGTAGACCATCCGCCGAGCGGTGTGAATTTGATCATACCATTCTTGGTGAGCTGGGTGATCATGAAGCCGACCTCATCCATATGTGCTGCCACCATCACCTTCGGCGCATTTTCCCTGCCGGATTTCTTTACGGCGAAAATACCGCCAAGTCCATCAGTGATGATTTCATCGGCATATTTACCGAGTTCCGAACGCATGTATGCCTGAACTTTGTCTTCAAATCCCGGAGCGCCGTGAAGTTCGGTCAATGTTTTCATTCTTTTTAAAGTTTTATCGCCAAGTTTCATTGTAATTCCCCTTTAAAATTCTATTTTTTCCGGTCTCTGTGTTAAACTGACTCTGATGGGAGGGTTCAATACATGTCAAAATACATTAAGATTCTAACAGCAATTTTTGTGCTTACTGTACCGGTGCTCATATGGTTCAGAAAACACCAGCCGATACATCCCCAGAAAATTATCCAACAGCTTCACACGCAGTTTGAGAACATCTCATTCATTTCAATAGACTACACGACCAGCACAAGGAAGCTCCTCGGAATAAACTGTGAAGTCTATACAGGTGTGCTGCATATCAGGAAGGATGATGCCACAGAAAGGTATCAGTTCATCGCCGATGCCTTCACCGGAGAGATCATGGAGACTACTGCTTTGTAATTCCCATGATTTCTTCAAACGTTTCACGGATACGGTCGAGACCGATGAGTAAGCGGTCCCTGCTGGTAGCCACGTTGAAACGGAAATGCCCATTCTTTTTCACATCATATATTTTTCCCGGTGATACAGCAATTCCTCCGATTTCAACAAGTGCTTTATGTACTGTATCATCATCCAGTCCGGATTCTTCAAAACTGATCCATGCAAGATATGTCGCATCCGGTTTTTTGAAAGACAGCCACCCGGACATATGCTCCTCTATATAGTCCTCGATCAGCTGGAAGTTTTCCGCCAGATGTCTGTTCAGCTCGTCCACCCACTCACCGCATTCATTATACGCGGCTTCGATTGCCGCCAGGGCAAGTGAATTCGCAGCGCCTACTCCATATTTGGATCCGATGGTCTGATTCAGCTTTTTGCGGAAGACTGCATCTCTTGAGATAAAGTAGGAATGCGGGATACTTGCCAGGTTGAACGTTTTTCCCAGACCGGTTGTCACAAGGATCCTATCTCCTTCTTCCATCAGTTCAACCATCGAAACAAATGTGCTCTTCGGTCTGACAAAATCCATGTGTATCTCATCACTTATCAGGAAAACACCGTTGGCCATGCAGATTTCACGGATTTTACGCAATTCATCCTCCGTCCATACTTTTCCTGTCGGATTATGCGGATTGCAGTGGATATAGACTTTTACATCATCCCTTTTACACAATGTTTCAAAATGATCGAAATCAAACGTGTAGCCATTTTCATCTTCTATGAATGGACAGTCCACAATTTTCCGCTCATTACCCTTCAGCTGACCAATGAAGGCATTGTAGCTTGGTGTCGTAAGGATCACCCCATCCCCTTTTGCGGAATGCTGTCTGACGACTTCCCCAACCGTGAAGAGCACAGACGGTGCATAGGAAATCTCCTCGTCCCGGAGTTCTATATCGAAACGGGATTTCCACCAATGTTTTACCGCGCCGTAAAATACCGGATTCTGCCATATAGTATAGCCGAAGATACGGTTGTCGATCCTTTGCTTCATCGCATCGGCAATCGGCTCCGCAATTTCAATATCCATGTCCGCAATCCAGAAAGGTTCCAGACCCTTTCTTCCGAACAGCGCATCAGTCCCCTCGTACTGGACACTGTATGTACCCTCTCGTGAGATATTTTTATTAAAATCGAATTTATCCAAAAAATCTCCTCCAAACATATTGAATGCTGCATATCATTTCTCTATCATTTTATCATTCATTACTGAATAATACACGGCATTAAAAAAAGCACCTTCAGAAAGATGCCTTTATTCTGTATATTAAATTTCCTTTTGCTGAAAATTTCTCTTCATATTCCGTCCTGATGTTATCCTCCGGCTCCGTCTCGTGGAGGTCCAGTATCACTTCATGGAAATCCATTCCGAACCGGTTCAGGCTGATCAGGCTGTACTCGAACAGCCCGCGGTTATCAGTCTTGAAATGGAGCTCGCCGTCAGGTTTCATAATCTGTCTGTACTGATCCAGGAAGGAACGGAAAGTCAACCGTCGTTTCTCATGGCGTTTCTTCGGCCATGGATCAGAAAAATTAAGATATATACGGTCCACTTCACCTTCACTGAAATACTCTTTGATCGTGTTTGCATCAAGTAGCACAAGACGCACATTGGCAAGCTCCAGCTCCTGCACCTTTTCAAGCACTCGGATCATCACATTCTTATCCAGTTCGATTCCCACATAATTTATATCCGGATTCCGCTTCGCAAGTTCGGTGATGAATGTTCCCATTCCTGTACCGATTTCAATATGGAGCGGCTGCTTTGTTTCAAAGAATTCATCTATTCTGCCTGCGTATCCAGATTCAACATCAACGATATCATCATTCGACGACAGAAAATCCATCGCCCATGGTTTGTTTCGCATTCTCATCGGCCATTCCCCACCTGAAAATAATTATTCATATGATTTAAATAAAACGATTCCTATTAATAATCCTGTTGAGGAATAGAATCCAGTCGTTCATATCTTTAAACCTTTTGTGATCCTCATACCACTGGATCATTGTAATTGCCTGTACCAGGGTATACCACTTCATACGCTTGAGCAGATCACGATCGAGCGGCTTTCCGTAATCCGCGAGCCACTCTTTCCATCTTCCGCTGTCCACATAAGTATAAAGCAGCATCCCAAGGTCTATGGCGGGGTCTGCAATCATTGCACCTTCCCAGTCCACCAGAAAAAGCTCATCCTGATCGGACAGGAGCCAGTTGTTATGGTTTACATCTCCATGACATACTGTGCAGAATTGTTCATCAATCTTCGGCATCTCATTTTCCAGGTACTGGATAGCTGCACGAACAGTATGATGAGCATTCACTTTCGGTGAAAGTGATGATTGTATCTTGTTCAATAACAAGTCCGGCAGCATGGGCTTCATGCCCAGCTTTTTGAGCATTGTCAGAAGAGGTCCTGATGTATGGATTTTTTTCATCAATGATGCCACTCTCTCCGAACACATCTCATCACGGTTCAGCTCCCGGCCATTTTTCCAATGTTGTGCTGTCACTACTTCACCGGTCTCTATTCTTTTCGTCCAGACCAGCTTAGGTACGATACCTTCAGCTGACAACGCCGCAAGGAAAGGGCTGGCATTGCGTTTCAGGAACAGCTTCCTGCCATCCTGCTCCGCCTTGTAGGCTTCGCCGGATGCTCCACCAACAGGGTCGAGTGTCCAGCCGAGCTGATAGAAATGCTCCAAATTCTACACCTCTTTTCATCGTCAAAGAAAAAAGCGCTAAATACTCAAGGAATAAGATAGCGCCAGTTTCTGTTCGTGTCATAAATTTTATAGGGTTTCAAAGTTTATTTCAAGGACTATTATTACGTCCGGTTTTGACAACACGGTGTCACCGGTCGGTAAAACCATATACTGTAAGCCTTTGAGCTCCCTGAAAATTAAAAGGGTAATATTTCAGGTTAACATTATTTAACCAGGTTTAATTTGTGAATGTTTGCATCAAACACTTCCTGGATACTTTTTGTAATCATTCCTCTTTGTCCGTTTCCGATAACCGTATCATCCACCTTGACGACCGGCGTGACTTCCTGGGTGGTGCTCGTGATGATTGCTTCATCTGCATCCAGCAGTTCTTCCACACTAAAACCGGCTTCTTCAACGGGGACATCCAGCTCTCCTGCAATCCTCAGCACTTCCTGCCTTGTGATACCGTTCAGGATGAGATTGTCTGCCGGATGGGTTTTCAATATACCATTTCTTACGATGAAGACATTTGTCGACGAGCCTTCCGTCACCACTCCGTCCCTGTGCATTACTGTTTCATGGGCTCCGGCTTTCACAGCCCGCTCCTTCTCCATGACATTCGCCAGCAGGTTCAGACTCTTCACATGACACTTGAGCCATCTGTAGTCTTCACTTGTGATGACGTGTACTCCGTTCTCAGACTGTCTGTACGGACGCCTGGCCTCATTGATGTAGGCCAGAACGACCGGCTTCACATCAACAGGATAGGCATGGCTCCGGTTCTGGATCCCTCTTGAAACCTGGATGTACAATGCTCCGTTCTCAATAGTGTTCCTTGCTTTCAATTCCGTTACAATATCCAGCAGCTCAGTGCGCTCCACACCTTCGATCTCGATTTCCGACATACTGTTCATAAGTCGGTCCAGGTGGCCGTCGAGCGTAAAGAACTCACCGTCATAATACCTGATGACTTCATAAACCCCGTCTCCGAAATAAAATGCGCGGTCCTGATACATGACTCTCAGTTCTTCATCTTCCTTGAATTCACCATTATAAAAACTAATTTTCATCCATCTCACCCTTTATACAGATTCTGTGCAGCGCTTCAAGATATATTTCGGTGGTCAGCAGCAGTTCATCCACTTTCATACGTTCATTTTTCTGATGCATCGTATCCGCAGTATCCTTGAACATTGCACCAAAGGCAACGCCCTTTTCCAGTGTTCTGGCATAAGTTCCGCCGCCGATTGTAAACGGTTCAGAATCATCATTAACATGATTGCGGTAGGAATCAAGCAGCACCTCTACCAAAGGATCACGCTTATCGACATAATGAGGTTCCTGGTGCGTGACATCTTCAATGATGAAACCATCTGGATGGATGGCTTTTTCAAGTTTTTTAATACCTTTTTCAAAATCCAGTCCTTCAGGGTATCTGAGGTTGATACCGAAAATGCCGCCGTCGACCTCCGTATAATTGATCATGCCGGTATTTACCGTCGTATTCCCAAGCTCATCGTGGGAATGGTCCATGCCGAATTTAGCGCCGTCAGCGTTATCCGTGATCCTTGATTCAGCAAAGTCCACAAAAGCAGTCGCATTATTGTCCAGATCGAGGTCACCCAGGAATTTGAGCAGGATGAATCCGGCATTCACGCCCGCCTCCGGTGTGGATCCATGGGCACTTTGCCCTGTTATAGAAAGCTTCAAAAAACCGTTGTCTATCTCATATTCACCATCGATATCATCGCGTCTCAGGAAGTCTTCGAAAGACTGTATCACTTCACTCATGTTCTGAAGCACTTTAAGTTTGGCCTCAGCCGCTTCAGGCACCATGTTATACCTTTCGCCCGAAATCAGGACTTTGAGCTCTATGTTGGGTTCTTCATCATCCAGGGATGTCTGCTTCTGGATGATATTGAATGTCGTAATTCCTTTTTCACCGTGGATGAGAGGAAATGCCGCATCCGGCGCAAAGCCTGCATCCGGCATTTCCTCTGATTTGAAATAGGCGTCAGTACACTGCCAGTCCGACTCTTCATCCGTCCCGATTATCAGGCGGGTACGGTATTTGAAATCCAGCCCCTCGGCGGCCAGGATTTTCATAGCATAGTAGGCAGCCATCGTCGGCCCCTTGTCATCCTGCACACCCCTCGCTCTGATGATGCCATCTTCGAGCACGGGTTTGAATGGATCTGTATCCCATCCACTGCCCGGGGGCACAACATCGACGTGCCCAAGGATGCCGAAAAGCTTTTCTCCCTGTCCGAGTTCCAGATGCCCTGCCAGGTTATCAATTTTTTTCCCGGTCATGCCGTCACGCTCTCCGAGGGAAATCATGTAATCCAGTGCCGCTTTCGGACCGTGACCGACAGGTGCGTTCCTGTCTGTTTCCCCCCTGACACTTTCTATCTCCAGCAGGCCGAATAAATCTTTGATCAGATCATCCCTGTACCTGCTGACCAAACCTTTATAATCCATGATCTCTCCCCCAGTGCTTATGTAGCGTAACCTTATTTTTCAATGATATATAAAGTTATGGACAAAAACAAGGAAACAGCGAAATTAATCACCGTTTCCCCGTCTTTTGCAAAAGTTATTTTTTATCGTTTTCTTCATCGGTCACCACATGAATATTATGGCTGTCATCCTTGTCGCCTTTGTCATCGACGACTTCGGCATTTCCAGGCGTCTCCTTATTGAGACCGCCGTGTGAAACTGCATCCTGAAGTTCTTCTTCCGGATGGATGCCGCCTTCTGACACCCATTCCTCGTTCATCTGTTCAGTGGTCAGCTGGCCTTCCGAGTCCATTCTGTCAGGCTTGGTGAAATGACCTTCACTGTCATCTACGCTGCTTGCGCCCTGGACAGAAGATATTTTACTGTTGTCGTTGCCCTCTTCGGCATAATCATTCGCAGCTTCCCTGGAACCGCCCTTTCCAGCATTCATTTTTGATTTTGCTTTCTGCTGTGCTTCCTGGGCATAGGCTTTGGGATCTTGTTTGGCCCTTTCGACTTCGCTTTTCGCTTTTTCCTGCACATTCTGTGCATAACCTTTAGGGTCATCCTTCACTTTCTCAAATTCCTGCTTTGCTTTTTCCTGATACGGTGCCGTCTGTTCATTGAATTTGTTCTGCACATCCTGGGCGTAGCCTTTTGGGTCTTCTTTCACCTTGTTATATTCATTGACGACTGCGTCCCTGTTTTCTTTCTTTGATAATTGTTTTGCTGCAACTGCAAGACCGAGCATAGCTGCAACTTTCAATAGAGTTCCTGATTTTCTGGCCATATTCAAAACACCTCTTATATTTTATTTGTACTGTGTTTAATCTATGATAAATATTTACCCGTTCGGATAAGCCTTAAACTTATTTTTTCAGATCATCAACCTCTTCTGTCGTAAGCCTGCGCCAGCTGCCTTCCGCAAGCTCTTCATCCAGTGTGAGCGTTGCAAATCCGACCCGCCTGAGGCCAGTCACCCGGTTTTCCAGATAACCGAACATCCTTTTGACCTGATGGTACTTCCCTTCGGTTATTGTCAGTTTCACCCTCCTGGCGGATAATTTCTCCGCCTCGGCAGGAGCAGTTGTAAAATCCTTCAGCGGAATTCCCTGTTCGAGCTTCTGGATTTCTGGATCTGATACATCTTTTTCAAGATCTGCAATATACGTCTTGCCTATCTTTTTCCGGGGACTGAGCAGTTCATGTGCGAGCTGGCCGTCATCAGTGATGAACAAAAGGCCCGTGGTATCCTTGTCCAGTCTCCCCACCGGGAACATATCTTTTTTCTGAGGATGGTCAATGATGTCCATCACCGTCGCTGTCCGCCCCGCTTCAGTGGACGAAATGACGCCGCCGGGTTTGTTCAGCATGATATAGATGCCCCGCTCCAGCAGGACCTCCATACCGTTCATAAGAATCTCCTCTTCTCCGGTGACTTCGGTTTTTGCATCCTTTACCATCTTTCCATCGACTGTCACTCCACCTTTTTTCAGAACCGCCTTTACATCCTTGCGGCTGCCTGCACCGGAATTTGAAAGATATTTATCCAGTCTCATATTAAAGCACCTTCAGTTTCTTCCTGATTTTGTCAGCTCTTGAGCCGAGTATTTCATCCGCGAGCCCCGATCTGAAGGAAATGATCATATAGACAAGTGCGCCGAGCGGCACTGCCACTGCAAGAACAATGACTGAGTTCAGCTTCTCGCCGATATCAAGATTCAATATGAAAACATAATAGATGATTTCGACAACGAGCAGCATCACCAGGCTGTAGAGCCCGATTTCTGCAAGCGGCCTTAATAGCGGTCTGAAGTGGAACTTGCCGTATTTCCTGATGATGACGAAGTTGATCAGCACGCCGATTGACAGGGCGATGCCGGTCCCCATCACTGCACCGACTGTCTGGAACTGCATGATCAGCGGAATGTTGATTGCCGCTTTTATCGCCAGCATGCCCAATACGACATAAAGGGTCAGATTCTGCTTATCGATGCCCTGCACGATTGAACATGTGACTGAGAACAGTGAAATGACCACACTGACCGGTGCATAGAACAGCAATATCTTTATGCCCATCTCATTATAGCTGTAGAACGACGTATAAAGCGGTGCTGACAGAATCATCATTCCGACTGCTGCGGGTATCGCGAAGAATAGCAGCATGAGGATCATCATTCTGATCTGATGGTGCACATCATCCATCCTGCCTTTATGGAAGTTTTTCGTGATGAAAGGCAGAATCGTGATTGCAAACGCAGATGCAAATGCCGTGGGAATCATGACGAGCTTGTGCGTGGTCAGGTTCAGCATGCCGAACCATGCATCATGATACTCTTCCGGCACGCCACCCATCGCAAGGCCGTTGTTGTGAGTCAGCTGATCGATGAACATCGTGAGGGGGATGCTGATACCCACGATGATGAACGGAATACCATAACGGACGATTTCAGAATACATCTCCCTGTAAGAAAAATCATAATCCGTAGTATCCGCATCGACCATTCTCTGGATGTGCGGTTTCCTCTTCCTCCAGAAGTACCACAGTGTCGCAAGTGAACCGAGTCCTCCTATGAATGCTGCGAATACAGCCACTTCGTTCGCTGTCTGCACTGTTCCGTCAAGCATGTAGATGACAACAAATGAACCGCCGAGCAGAAAAAGTATGCGGAGTATCTGCTCGATTACAGAAGATGCACTCGTCGGTCCAAATGATTCGAAACCCTGGAATATGCCGCGCCATGTTGCCATGAACGGCACGATGATCACAGCTATGGCTACGACACGGATGATGCCCGTGATATCTTCTGTACTCCATCTGTGTTCACCTTCCCCAGAGGCGACCATCTGCATTTCAGCAATGAACGGAGCCGCAAAGTAAAGGGCGATAAAAGCAATGAATCCCGAGGACATCATCACTATGAGACTTGAACGGTACAGCTTCTGACTGGTGGCATATGCCCCGAGTGCATTGTACTTGGCCACATATTTTGAAACCGCCCCGGGCACACCTGCCGCTGCAATAGACAGCATGATGGTATAAGGAGTGTACGCGTATCCGTACAGGGCAAGATTTTCCTCACCGCCCATGATACTGTAGAATGGTATAAGGTAGAGCATACCAAGCACTTTAGTGATTACTGTGGCAATCGTCAGCAGGAACGTGCCCCTCACTAATTTATTTGAATCAGACATTTAACATCCCTCTTACATTTAGAATAATATTCATTATAATCGAAAGTATTTAAGTTTCAAACCAAAAGGAGAGTTCCCAATGTACCATACCATAATAGTCGGCGCCGGTGTCAGCGGTCTGATGGCGGCGAACGCCGCTTCACGGAATGACCGCAGAGTGCTGCTCATAGAGAAGAATAAAAATCCGGGCCGCAAACTGCTGATATCCGGCGGCGGCAGGTGCAATGTCACCAACAGACTTCCATATGAGGAGATCATAAGACACCTACCCGGCAACGGCAAATTCCTCTATGGGCCATTTTCCACATTTGACAACGAAAGCATCATCAGATTTGTGGAGTCAGCCGGTGTCCCGCTCAAGGAGGAAGATCACGGCAGGATGTTCCCGGTATCAGACAAAGCAAAAGATGTACTCGATGTGTTCACAGAAGTTCTGGAGCAGAATAATGTGGAGGTACGGTTCAATACTGTAGTCAGTGAGCTGCTTTCCAAAGACGGCAGTGTCACCGGCGTCAGACTTGTGGACGGCACTGAACTCTCGGCCGGTAATGTAATCATTACAACCGGCGGCAGAAGTGTGCCCCATACCGGCTCCACCGGCGACGGCCACAGGTTCGCCCGTTCACTCGGACACACTGTCACGGAGCTTTTCCCGACTGAGGTGCCGATACTGTCCGGTGAACCGTTCATAAAGGAGGGAGATTTGAAAGGGCTCAGCCTGGATGATGTCGCACTGTCAGTATTGAAGAAAAACGGAAAACCGCGGATTACGCATCAAATGGATATGATATTCACACATTTTGGAATTAGCGGTCCGGCAGCCCTCAGATGCAGCCAGTTCGTATACAAGGAACAAAAGTCACAGAAGAGAAAAGAAATAGGCGTGTCGATAGATTTCTATCCCGGCCTCAGTCCCGGCGAACTGAAAGACAGGCTCACCGGAGAAATCGTCGGAAACAAGGACAGATCCATCAAAAACATTCTGAAGGGGCAGCTTCAGGAACGGCTTGCAGTGTTCATGCTCAAGCACCTGGACATCGACGGCGGGATCAGCGGACACCACGTCAGTTCACGGAATCTCGATTCGATCATCAATTTTCTCAAAAACTTCACTTTCAGCGTCAACGGTACACAATCCATAGAAAAAGCTTTCGTCACAGGCGGCGGTGTCAGCCTGAAGGAGATCACCCCGCAGACGATGGAAAGCCGGCTGGTTGAAGGGCTTTATTTTGCGGGGGAAGTGCTCGATATCCACGGCTACACCGGGGGCTACAATATTACAAGCGCTTTAGTCACAGGCTATGTCGCCGGCAACAGCGCAAACGGCCGGATAACCTAGGTTATCCGGCCGTTTTTCCGTATCAGCATAATTTAATTCGCCACTATGTTTACCAGTTTGCCCGGAACAACGATGACCTTTCTGATCGTCTTGTCATGAATGACTTCCTGTACTTTATCGGATTCGATTGCGATGCGTTCAAGATCCTCTTTTCCGGCATCAGTCGGTACATTCATTTTTTCCTTCACTTTGCCGTTGACCTGTACGACGATTTCAACTTCCGGCTCCACGACTTTGCTTTCGTCGAATACCGGCCATGCTTCATACGTAATCGTTTCTGCGTTTCCAAGCCTGTGCCAGAGTTCTTCTGCCAGATGCGGTGTTATCGGAGAGAGCATTTTAATGAAGCCCTCGATGTATCCACGGCCCAGCTTCTCCTGCCTGTAGCATTCATTGATGAATACCATGAGTTGTGAAATTGCCGTGTTGAAACCAAGCGTCTCATAGTCGCTTGTAACCTTCCTGATTGTTTCGTGATATACCTTATCAAGTGCAGGCGTCTCCTCGTCCACGACAACCTCCCTCACGGAACCGTCCTCATCGATGAACAGGCGCCATATACGGTCCAGGAACCGGCGAGCGCCGTCAAGTCCGTTTTCACTCCATGCCACAGAAGCATCAAGCGGCCCCATGAACATTTCATAGAGTCTCAGAGTATCTGCACCATGTGAATAGACGATGTCGTCCGGATTGATGACATTACCTTTTGATTTGCTCATCTTTTCATTGCCTTCGCCGAGGATCATGCCCTGATTATAGAGTTTCTGGAACGGCTCTTTCGTATGGACGACACCAATATCGTAAAGGACCTTATGCCAGAACCTTGCATAAAGAAGATGCAGCACTGCGTGCTCTGCGCCGCCGATATACAGATCCACCGGCAGCCAGTGTTCCAGCTTCTCCCTGGATGCCAGCTCCTCGGTATTATGTGGATCGATGTACCTCAGATAATACCAGCAGCTGCCCGCCCACTGGGGCATGGTGTTCGTTTCCCTACGGCCTTTCACACCATCCTCACGTGTCACACTGACCCATTCTTCATTGGTCGCAAGTGGTGATTCACCGGTTCCGGAAGGTTTGATCTGGTCCATGACAGGCAGAGTCAGTGGCAGCTCACTCTCGTCCACTGTGCTCATTGTGCCGTCTTCCCAGTGGATGACAGGGATTGGTTCTCCCCAGTAACGCTGGCGTGAAAACAGCCAGTCGCGGAGTTTGTAGGTCGTCTCTTTTTTGCCGAACCCTTTCTCTTCAAGAATTTCAATTGCCTTGCTGATCGCCTCATCTTTTCCGAGTCCATTGAGTTCACCGGAATTGATATGGCTGCCTTCACCTGTATAGGCCTCTTTCTCAACATCTCCGCCTTCGACGACTTCCACGATCGGCAGATCGAACGTTTTGGCGAATTCATAGTCCCGCTCATCGTGCGCCGGAACTGCCATGATGGCACCGGAACCGTATGATGCAAGCACATAGTCGGCAATCCATACAGGAATGTTTTCACCGGTGAACGGATTAACAGCGTAGGCGCCTGTGAAAGTACCTGTTTTGACCTTTGCAAGATCCGTACGCTCAAGGTCGCTTTTGCGTGCGGCCCGCTCCTGATAGTCCGCCACGCTCTCTCTGTGCGCATCGGTCGTGATCCTGTCGATCAGTTCATGCTCAGGCGACAGTACTGCATATGTCGCACCGTACACCGTATCCGGCCGTGTGGTGAACACACTGAATGATTCATCATGCCCATCAATCTCAAACCTGATATCGGCCCCCTCGGATTTACCGATCCAGTTGCGCTGCATATCCTTGAGTGATTCCGGCCAGTCCAGGTCATCAAGGTCTTCGAGCAGGCGGTCAGCGTATTCAGTGATTCTGAGTACCCACTGGCGCATCGGCTTTCTCACTACCGGATGTCCGCCACGCTCGGACAGCCCGTCGATCACCTCTTCGTTTGCCAGCACAGTGCCAAGTGCCTCGCACCAGTTGACAGGCACTTCATCCACATAGGCAAGTCCTTTATTGTACAGCTGTATGAATATCCACTGTGTCCATTTATAATACTGTGGATCCGTTGTATTTATCTCTCGGTCCCAGTCATAGCTGAAACCGAGTTCCTTGATCTGACGGCGGAAATTATTGATATTCATCTGATTGAATTCCGTGATGTCATTACCTGTATCGATCGCATACTGTTCTGCAGGCAGGCCGAACGCATCCCATCCCATCGGATGGAGTACATTATACCCCTGCATACGTTTCATGCGCGAGATGATATCTGTTGCGGTATATCCTTCCGGATGGCCCACATGGAGACCGGCGCCCGATGGATACGGAAACATGTCCAGAGCGTAGAATTTCTTTTTGTCCAGTTCATCCTCCGTCCTGAAAATCTTTTCTGTTTCCCAGTGGTGCTGCCATTTTCTCTCAATTTCCTTATGATTGAACGTCATACAAATTCCTCCCTGTATATAAAAAATCCCATGCCTGTATAAGGCATGGGACGATCGTATAATCTATACAACCGCGGTACCACCCGCATTCACTCGTCAGTGCAGCTTAATTTTTTATGAGATTAGATTAACATCGGACGAGTTCACATGCATCCACTGCCGGCTTCCACCATACGCGGCTCTCTTGTAATGGAACGTATACTACTACTTCCGATACTTATAAATATAAGATATATCCATAAAATTAGCAAGATGTATATTTCGGAACATGAAATGATTCTGCCGGGTCACCTTCTTTCAAGATCCAGCAGCCTCTCTTTTTTCTCGACTCCCCCCGTATAGCCTCCGAGTGAGCCATCATGGGCAATCACCCGATGGCACGGCACAATGATTGAAACCGGATTTTTCCCGTTCGCATTTGCCACTGCACGGGAGTAGGTCGGTCCTCCGCAGTCTTCAGCCAGCATCTTGTAGCTGATTGTTTCACCGTACGGGATTTCATACAGCCGTTTCCATACCTTCTGCTGGAACGGCGTCCCTCTATGGGACAGATTGAGCGGTATATCAAAACGCTGCCTGTCACCTGCAAAGTACTCCCGGAGCTCCCTGACACACTGATCGAGGATTTCGTTGGAAGCATTACCGGCACTGACATCATCCGTGTAATCCACACCGACTATACAGCCGTCCTGTTCAGCAATCTTCAGATATCCGACAGGAGTTTCCATAAAATGTTCATTGGTCATATTAATCATTCCTTATATGTGATATTGAACCCTTTTTCATACCGTCTCCTCACAGCATGGAGAAACAGCAGGGATAATACTCCCGCTGAAACAGCGAGCACGGCGAGTATGATTACTATCAGTGGGTGATCGAGCAGTGGGTGATCGAGCCCTCCGTCCCCTCCCGCAAATAATATCGGGATGAAACCGGCTGCGATCAGGAGCACACCCATGATTACAGACAGTATGACATTGGTCGCCGTATCGAGCCTTTTTGCAGGATTCTTCCTGTTCACCACCGGCTGCACACTTCCGGCAAACATCCCGGCCGGTATGACGGCAAGTGACACCAGGATGATGAACACAGAGGAATAAAGGAATGCAGCCGTACTCACAGGCAGAATAAGCCGGACGATGGCACCCGCCAGCAAATATACAGGTGTGATCGTCATTATGTTGAACAGATATTTCGCCCTCACAAGATCAGCCGGTTTTACCGGCATTATCTTCAGAAACTCAAAATGTGCTGCATCCCGCGCCGTATTATAGGCGCCTGCAAAAAGGGATATGACGACCGTTCCGGCAACAGATACAGCAATCATCCGTGCATCATGCATACTGCCGTCCCCTTCAATAGCGGCGGCCGGATTTGTGTACATGATGAAAACCATGACACCCGGAAGAAGATACTGGGGCAGAAGCACCGCCCATTCCTTGAAATCACGCAGAGTCATCCGCATGTCCTTCTGCACGAGAGCTCTTACGGGTGACGAGGCGTCAGATGAAGCGTTCCTATTCCGGCTTTTCACCGACTGCTCCCCCGCCCATCCGGATTTGAATGCATGAACCACGAATGAACGGAGCAGGAGCACGAGTGCGGCGGCAAGCGCAGCTGAAATCACGATGCCTGCCAGAGCGCCGGCAGTATTGAAATTGTAAAGGAAACCGCTGTACAGGAAGGATGCATCCGGCAGATTTCCTGAAATGTCCTGTACAGAAGAGCCGCCGACAAGGAGCACACCATATACCAGCACGAATGAAATGCCACCCAGAAATGTGAGGACTTCACTGACTTTATTGGCAGGGAGTACTTTTGTCACGGCAAAAACCAGACCATAGGCAAGCGACATGGCAAGGATGCTGAGAAAGAGGGAGTAGAATATATGAGTCACTGCCAGAAGCCACTGGCCCTCCCTTATTGAGAACAGTACTCCGGTGATGATGCCGAGTACCCCCATGATCAGTGCCGTATTAATCAGCCACTGCCTGATGAACTTTGCCGCAAAGAGGGCTGCAGGAGAAATTGGAAATGTCAGATAGAGCTGTATGTTCCGGTCCATGAACATCTCTTTGATGATCGAATTCACCGCAAGCAGTGTCAGAACCAGGACAGCCGCCAGTGACATCAGGAGTATGATCCCGCCAAGACTCTCCTCCCCTGCCCCCAGTATTATTATGGAAAGCATCGACACGGCGCTCGGCAGGATGAACAGGGCGATGACCGCCGCAAGCAGTCCGTAGACAATTTTTTTTGAGTCGCTGAGCGCTTTCATAAAATTGATCACAGAACGCATCTCCACTCCCAGGATAGATCTGATCATAGGTTTCTGTCCCCCTCCGTCAGTTCAAGGAAGACATCTTCCAGGCTGGCATCCGGTTTACCCGCCGCCGCCCTCAGTTCTTCGAGTGTGCCGGAATTTTGGGCAACTCCTTTGTAGATGATCAGTATCCTGTCCGCAAGCTCTTCGGCCAGGCTCAGGGTGTGGGTCGTCAAAAATACGGTATGACCTGCTGCCGTAAATTCCTTCAGGTAATTTTTCAGGTTCCTGTTGCTTTTCGGGTCAAGACCGACGGACGGTTCATCCAGGAACACGATATCCGGATGATGCATCAGTGCCCCTATGATTACCAGCTTCTGTCTCATCCCGTGGGAATAGTTTTCAACAAGTGTGTCCAGCTTGCCTTCAAGATCAAAAAGGCCCAAAAAGCATTCCAGTTCCCGCTTGTATTCCTCCTGTCCCATATCATAGACACTGGCCACGAAATTCAGGTATTCACGGCCGGACAGTTTGCCGATGATATCCGGGGTATCAGGCACAAAACTGACCTTCTTTTTGAGTTCCGTCTTATCCAGACTCATGGCTTCGCCCAGAATCTCAACAGAACCTTCTGTCGGTTCCAACAGCCCCATCAGCATTCTTATCGTCGTTGATTTACCGGAGCCGTTCGGGCCCAGAAAAGCAAAAAGCTCCCCTTTTGCCACTTCGAAATCCAGGTTGTCAACGGCTGTAGCCGAACCGAAAATTTTTGTTAATCCTTTTGCTTTTATCATTAGTGCGGTTCCTTTCATCAAGCATGACTGTCTTACGAAAAATGTTATACCTTTTGTACACTATGCACAACCTTTATGATACAATCCCACATAGGAAATGGTCGGTGAAATGCTATGGAAAAATTCAAATACAGCTTTGATGATAAAAGATACCATACATGGAATTATCATCTGAAAAACAAATTCAATGAAAAAGTCTTCAAAGTCGCACTCGATGCCGGTTTCGACTGTCCCAACAGAGATGGCACCGTGGCGTATGGCGGCTGCACTTTCTGTTCCGTTGCAGGAAGCGGAGACTTTGCAGGAGATCGGGTCGACCCGATTCCCGTCCAATTCGAGAAAATCAGATCGAATATGCAGAGCAGAAAATGGAAAAACGGCAAATACATTGCCTACTTCCAGTCATTTACTAATACGCATGCCCCGCTCGCAGTTCTCAAGGAAAGGTTTGAAGCTGCCCTTGAGATAGAGGGTGTCATCGGGCTTTCCATCGGTACCCGTCCCGACTGTCTTCCGGATGATGTTGTGGAATATCTGGCGGAACTGAGTCATCGTACATATCTATGGGTGGAACTCGGCCTCCAGACCGTGCACGAGGAAACTTCCAGACTCATAAACAGGGCACACGATCTCAAGTGCTATACGGAAGGTCTCAGGAAACTGAGGAGACATGATATCAATGTGTGCAGTCATATCATCAACGGTCTTCCCGGTGAAGATTATGAAATGATGATGGAAACATCCCGCACGGTCGCAGGCATGGATGTACAGGGTATAAAGATTCATCTGCTGCACCTGCTGAAAGGAACACCGATGATCAAGCAGTATGAAAAAGGGATGGTGTCCTTCCTCTCCCAGGAGGAATACACAAATCTCGTGGTCGATCAGCTTGAAGTTCTGCCGCCGGAGATGATCGTCCACCGCATCACAGGAGACGGCCCGATCGACCAGCTCATCGGCCCGATGTGGAGTACTGACAAATGGAGCGTGCTGAACGGTATTGACGATGCACTGAAACAAAGGAATACATGCCAGGGGGCAAAATATGAGGAGAATGCCTATGCTCGCACGCGTACTGCCCTACGCTAAAAACCTTGCACAAGAAATTGTCAGACCTGGAGACACCGTCGTCGATGCGACTTGCGGGAACGGACATGACACCAAATTCCTTTCCGAACTTACAGGACCCGACGGACATGTACTGAGTTTTGACATACAGTCCGAGGCAATCGAAAATGCCAGAGAACTGTGCAGCCCCGCCGTCAATATAGAGTTCATCCTTGATTCCCATGCCAATGTTGATGACTACCTCAGCGGCCGGCCTGTAAAGGCGGGCATGTTCAATCTCGGCTATCTTCCAAAAGGTGATAAAACCATCACTACAGAATACAGGTCCACAATCCGTGCGATTGAAAAGTTATTCCGCTCAATGGTGCCGGGCGGCCGCATCATCATTGTCGTCTATCACGGCCATCCTGAAGGGAAGCTGGAAAAAGAGGCATTGACGTCTGCCCTCGCAGAGTGGCCGCAAAAAGAATCCCAGATTCTGGAGTACCGCTTCATCAATCAGAAGAACGATGCCCCCTATATACTGTGCATAGAAAAAAATAGTAAAAAATAGAATGGATCAGAGAATTCTCTGATCCATTCTTCTATACCAGCAGTCCTATTTTGAACAATTGCATATTAAGGAACGTTTCCAGCTGGTAATACGGGATTTCTATATCGTCCCTCTGGAATATACTGTGTTCACAGTCATCCAGTATATGGATGCCGAGATCTCCTGAATTGATACGTTTTACATATTTCGCTGACAGATAAGGGTCAACTATTTCATTGTTCCTGCTGAGTATGGACAGCACCGGAATATCCGGGAAATCATCAAGATGTTCAGTTGTCGTCTTCATCTGGTTGATTACTGTGCGGTACCAGTGGTAGCTGACTTTTCTCACAATCAGTTCGTCATTTTCATACCGTTCCAGATATTTTTTATCCTCTGTAAAATACTTCATCCTTATGCCCGGATTGAAACGGGTTGCATCACTCGAGGTCCGTACACTTGTTTTCAGTGTGTTCTTCCTGTTCATGAATGACTGTTTGAATGACAGTAGCGGATTCAGCAATACGATGCCGTCGATCTGCAGATTATTCTGCTTCACAGACTCAAGCGCAACCAGTCCTCCGAGCCCCTGTCCGAGTATGAATGTAGGCAGACCATATTCATGGGCAGCCTTATACCACTCATCGATCCTGTCGGTATATTGCGCAAAATTAGTGATATGCCCTTTGTTGACACGCGTTGTCTGGCCGTGACCGGGAAGGTCGCCTGTTATGCAGTGATAGCCTGAACGCCTCAGACGCGAAATCAGATCCGTATAATATTCATGATGCTCCATCATGTCATGGATGACGACCATGACCCCTTTGGGTTGCTGATCAGTTTCCCATTTCCACATCGTAATGCTCCTTACATATTTTTTTCTAACGTTATGATAGACTTATTATAACAATCTGAATAGAGAAAGGACATTGGAAATGTTAATCGATTACAAGGGTAAGACACCAAAAATTCATGAAAGCGCTTTTATAGCACCGGATGCAACAATTATTGGGGATGTGGAATTGGATGAAAATGCCTCTGTCTGGTTCGGTACAATCCTGCGTGGTGATATCGCACCGGTCCGCATCGGAAAGAACACCAATATCCAGGATCTCTCCATCCTCCATGAAACACCGGGAATGCCGCTCATCATAGAGGATAACGTCACCGTCGGCCACAAAGTGACCCTTCACAGCTGCACGATAAAAAGCAAAGCTCTGATCGGTATGGACTCCACCATACTCGACGGTGCTGTGATCGGGGAGAATGCATTCATCGGTGCCGGCAGTCTCGTGACACCGGGCACTGAAATCCCGTCCGGCACACTTGCCTTCGGCCGTCCGGCCAGAGTTGTCCGCGACCTGACCGATGATGACCTCAGGGAAATGGAACGCATCAATGAAACATATGTGAACCATATCCCCCACTATAAATCTGAAAATGAGTAATTTTTGAAAACTTTAGTTGTTTAAAAATTATGTTTAAGAGTACAATATAATATGGTAATTAGATAAGAGGAGGGTGACTATGCCAGTATTAAGAGATCTTTTCATCGCACTTTCAGAAAATGAAATGCTGAATGATGCAAGTAAAAAAGTAGGACTGAAATTTGGAACCAACAAAGTCGTCGGCGGTATCACGATTGAGGAGACGATTGAAAGGTTCAAAGACATCAACAGCCAGGGAATGAGTGTGACATTTGATAATTTAGGGGAATTCATAACTGAAAAATCGGATGCCATAAAGGAAAAGAACAATATACTTAACATGATCCAGGCAATTGACGATCACGGGGTTGACGCATCCGCTTCCATAAAACTCACTCAGATCGGCCTGCATATCGATTATGATTTCTGTGTAGAAAACGTAAGAGAGATACTTGACGCGGCGAGGGACGTCAACATGTTTGTGAACATCGACATGGAAAATTATGCGTCCCATGACACAACAGTTCAAGTTGTGGATATGATGATGGAGGATTATGATAACGTCGGGACAGTGCTGCAGTCCTACCTTTATAATTCTGCAGAAAATGTATACAAATATAAAGACAGCAGGACACGTCTCGTAAAGGGGGCATACAAGGAGAACCCGCGGGTGGCTCTGCAGAAAAAGGATGACATCGATGCTGCTTATGAACAGCTCATCCGTGTCCATCTTACAGAAGGTGACGGCTTCACTTCTATCGCCACGCATGACCATAACATCATCAACGATACAATCGATTTCATCAATGAGCGGAATATCCCGAACGACAAATTTGAGTTCCAGATGCTCTATGGTTTCAGGAAGGAACTTCAGACCGAGCTGGTTGAACGGGGCTATAATGTATGTGTCTATATCCCTTTTGGCAACCAATGGTATGCATATTTCATGAGAAGGCTCGCTGAGAGGCCGCAGAATATCAACCTGGTCCTTAGATCGATCACGAAAGATCCCGCATTCAAAACTGCAGGGATCGGCGCCGGTGCAATACTTGCCGGACTGGCTGCATATAAACTATTCAGCCGCAAATAAATGATACGCCGGGAGCGCCTCCCGGCGTATTCTATTTCAGCCGTTCATAAAAATAACCGGCTATCTTTTTTGTGTTCTGAATCAGAATCCACACGGAAGTGGACATGTAATCCGCACCTACGGTCAGAGCCCCAAGCGCGAACATTCCTTTTAGAGTACCGATATTCGGGCTGATGACATTGCGTGTCCGGTCCACCATAATTCCACCGAATTCATTTCTTTCGATCAGTTGGTGATCATGGAGCGCAACTATCAGACCATTCATGTCTTTCTCTATGTCCTTGACAGGGCCGGTGGCATTTATGAGGGTATCAACCCGGTAATGTTCACCTTCATCCGTCCAGATGGAGAATCTGTCTCCTGTATCCACATTTTCCATGCCGTCCACAATAACAAGTCTGCCCTCGTCCGCCCATTCGACCAGCTTTTCCGCCGCCTCCTTCGGCATGGGAGAATGGTTTTCATCGATCAAAGGGTGATATTCATCCATGAATTTCCTTTTGTCCGTTCTTGATAAGTATTGGAACACTTCACTGAAAATCGGGTTCAACGCCATGATCAGATAATGCAGACGCCCTACACCTTCAGGATTGTCCATGTCATATTTCAAATCCCGTATCGTATCGCCCGTCCGTCTCGTAAGCAGGGAAGGGTCAACACCGTTGGCATCCATCTCCCTCAAAAACAGCTGCTTCAACAAAGGCAGCGGAATCTCATCATTTTCCACAAGGGAATGAAGTGTTTCTTTTGTGAAATACTGCAGTTCTATATCGGCATGTGCGCCTCTTACAGACGGCATTTCCCCGCTTCTGGAAAAAATGAATACCCTGTCTTTTTTATTCTCGAGAAGAAGATACCGCACACAGTCGATCGCAGACAGGCCGGATCCGATGATTCCAGTCTCACCGGCCGGGTTATCCAGTCTCTCCTCCACCGGATAAGGGTCCTGTATATACCTCTCTTCTCCCTCAAGGCTGTAGGGATCGCTGTACCTGAGCATTCCCATGGTCAGAAATACATAATCATACACTTTGACCCTGCCTTCTGACTTGAGTTTGAACTGTCCGGTTTCTGAATCGAACTGGATATCTTCCACCATACCGGGGATGAAATGGACATTTTCATGGTATCTCACAAAAGACTCCATCTTATCCCTTGTATACTCCCCGAACTGCTCCCGGCTGGTGTATCTGACCACCGGGTAACCTTTTGATTTCAGCCAGTATACATAATCGTTCGGATCACTTCCCAGGTACATTTCCTCAGATGGGATATTGATGAGCAGATGGCCGCTGTCCCTCTGGTATGCCGGGCCTTTCCCCGCCAGAATTTCATTGTCATACATATCCAGTTGTATATTTTCCGTGTATCTGTCATCGTTTACGATATGACTGACGGTGGATACTCCGGTTACTCCGCAGCCGATGACTGCCGCCTTTACTGATTGGACCATTTTTCAACTCTCTCCTCCGGTAGACTGTTATGTTACCATTATATATAGAATTTTATAAATTTGCATAAATGAATCTTGAAGCGGGTGGAGGCGAACCATTGAAACGATATTTATACATAGCAGCCGGGGCAATGATCGGGGCGGTGCTCAGACTCTCAATTTCCCTTTTCTCATCATATGCCGGGCTGCCGTTCTTTACAGGCACTTTCATAGTCAATATGATCGGTGCTTTTGCCGCCGGCTATGTCACATGCAGGATCATTGAAGCAGGAAGCCTCAGGAAAGACTTTCTAATAACCGGCCTGCTGGGGAGTTTCACCACTTTCTCGATGCTCTCATATGAGCAGTATATGCTGCTCGCCATCGGGGATTATGTCATGTTTACAGTCTATGCCGCAATCAATCTCATGAGCGGTCTCACCCTTGCCGCACTGGGCTGGAAGATTGCAGAAAGGAGGAACAGATGACCCTCTTTGTACTGGCTGTGGGGGCAGCGTTCGGTGCTGTGCTCCGTTCCGCTGTCCTTGATCTGAAAATATTCAGACGTTTTACCATCCCTTACGGAACCATCACAGTAAATATCGCCGGTTCATTTCTGATGGGACTCTGTGTACCTGTCCTCCAATCGTCAGGCATGCTCTATACCGGAATGATATTCGGTTTCCTGGGCGGTTTTACGACATATTCCACCTTCAGTCTGGATCAGCTTTCGCTGCTTCAGGAAAAAAGGTACAGGGAACTGTTCAGATACAGCTTCATAACAATATTTTTCAGCATGGTCGCTCTGGCGGCAGGTCTCATGACAGGCGTGTCCATGTCATGAAAAGGCGGGCCCCGTAAAGTGGACCCGCCTTTTCCATTATATTTTCATTGAGGTGATTTTCGTCTCAAGATATGGTTCTATGCCCTCCAGGCCGCCTTCGCGCCCGATTCCGCTTTCTTTCAGACCGCCGAATGGGATGTGTGCGGCACTTGGCTTGCCATTGTTCCAGCCCAGCACCCCGAAATTCAGTCCTTCCTGAAGCCTGATGCCGTCACGGTAGCTTTCAGTGAAGAAATACGCTGCAAGGCCGTATTCAGTGTCGTTTGCCTTTTCGATGGCTTCATCGAGATCGCTGAAGGTCTGGATGGGGGCAACCGGCCCGAACGTCTCTTCATTCATGATGATCATTTCATCTGTTGCGCCCGTAATCACAGTCGGTTCGATGAAATAACCTTCAGAATGATCTCCGTTGCCGCCGGCGGTAATGGTACCGCCTTTTTCCCGGGCATCACTGATATGTTCCATCACTTTATCATAACCGTCTTTGTTGATCATCGGACCGACCTGGACACCTTCATCCATACCGTTGCCCATTTTGAGTGTTTTTACCTTTTCGCTGAATTTTTCACTGAACACGTCCGCGATATCCTCATGCACATAAAACCTGTTGGCACACACGCATGTCTGTCCGGAATTTCTGAACTTCGTTGCAATGGCATGATCCACAGCAGTTTCAAGATCCGCATCCTTATGGACAACAAGAGGGGCATGGCCCCCCAGTTCCATCGTGATGTTCTTGACGGTGGATGCGGCGCCTTCCATCAGCTTCTTCCCCACTGCAGTAGAACCCGTAAATGTCAGTTTCATCACTTTATCAGACTTTGAAAATACTTCCCCGGCATCTTTGCCGGAAGCATTCACATACTGGATGACCCCTTCATCAAATCCTGCATCTTTGGCCAGATCGAGGAATTTCATCGCTGAAAGCGGAGTTTCCCTTGCCGGTTTCACCAGAAATGTGCATCCGGCTGCAACAGCAGGCGCCGCTTTCCTGGCCATCATGGCGACAGGAAAGTTCCATGGGGTGATGGCAGCCACGACACCGATCGGCTGTTTGGTCACTACAAGTCTCACATCGTCTTCATGCGGTGGAATCGTACGCCCGTATGCACGCTTGCCTTCCTCCGCATAATAGTCGATGTAGCTGCATGCATACTCCACTTCGCCGAGAGATTCGGCCAGCGGCTTGCCATTCTCTTTTGTGATAATCTCCGCAATCTCATCTCTATTTTCACGGATGCGTTTTGCCCATTCGGCCAGGAGGGCGCTCCTGTCATGTGCATTTTTCTTTTTATACTTCTTAAAAGCCTGATGCGCCGTTTCGATTTTCGCTTCAATATCTTCTCTCGAATCTTTTTTAATGCTTCTGATTTCTTCCCCGGTTGCAGGGTTCATAACTGCTATCTCTTCAGACATCCCTGTTCCTCCTTAGAAATATATGATTTTGCAATAAAAAAAGCCCTACTGAAAGTATAGGACTTTTAAAGTATTAAAACAAAATATAAGATCAAGGATTCAGGCTGAATATTTCTTCAGCAATCTCATCCAGTTCTTTGACAGTGTACTGGAACCTGCCGTGGAAAACATATTTCAGGAAGAAGTTCTCGAGCTCTTCTTCACCGACAAGGACCTTGGTTGTAGGGTCCGCCGAATAATTCGTGATGGAATAATTTCCATTATCGACCGGATTGAAGTAGATCATCGGCACGACATCGTATTGAAGCTTCAATACATTTTTAAGTTTTTCGGCAGAAAGTCTGGTTTCTTCTATAGTATGGTTGTAATGGTTCACGGAAACATTTCGGTCGTCCGCTTTTTCGAATATCAGTGTCTGTTCTTTCGTTTTATCGAGATCCAGCAGGTCAAAGAAAGATTCGACATAAGGAAGACTGTCGAAGTTTTCTTCGTTCACACCATGGAGGATGTGTCCGCCCCAGTATTTTGAATCGATCATATAGATACCGGTCCGAGTCAGTACAAGATGATCGATCTTGCGTGTGTTCGTATAGTTCCTGGACGGAAGGTACACGTTTGAAAGGATGTACATATCCGTTTCCCTGATCTTCTCATCCCGTACAAGACGCTCCTTGAGCTGGATGAGGGAGAGGTCTGTGAGATACTCGCCTTTATCCACTGTAAACTGGCGCAGGCTTGAAAGTTTATTGTTCAGTAAAGTTGTATCGTTATGATATTTTTCATTTAAAGTGGAAACCTCTTTTTTATGACTGAGGCGTTCCTCTTCCTGATCGGATTCATATTTCTCTATCAATCCCTGCTTCTCCTTGCTATACTCTTCAGTAAGTGCATTGACTTTGTTCCTGTTCTTGAAGAAATAAACAAGAAATGCCACTGCAATAATCAGTAGAACTGCAGCAACCGCAATAAATATCGGATTAGTGAAAATTTCAGTATTCATGGTTGAGTTTCAATTCCTTCCAAATAATGATTTCATGCCTTCTTCAAGGCTTTGTCCATTATAACAAAATTATTAATATATAAGTGAGGTAAACATGCGATTTTTTATAAATTATAAGTATTTCCCGCCGATGATCAATGATGTGTTCGTCAATTTCGATCCAGTATCAATCATCGTCGAGGAAAACTCCCAGAATGACGGGTATATATTCGAAGCACTCTCCCTGTATGATGAGTTTCCGTTCATAAACAGCAGAGCCCAGATGGAAACCCGCGTTAATACCATCATGCTGGAGAGTTTCAGTGTCTTTCCGAATAAACTGGGCTGCGAAGGCGAACAGTATCCGCTCGATGATGAAATGATTGGCCAGCTTTGGAAGATCAAACAGAAATGGATGCGGATGCAGCCTTAAGTATGTTCTCTGCGTAAAGGTCCCAGGAGTCTTCTGAAGAACAACATGATTCTGCCCACACTTTTAAGACCCCGGAAATCATTCCGGGGTCTGTTTTAGTTCACTTCTACTTTTTTCAATTCCTTCTGCAGCTGATCCACTTTATCCGTTGCTTCCCACGGACACTCTTCTGCATTTCTGCCGAAATGGCCGTAGCTTGCCGTATTTTTGTAGATCGGCCTCCTGAGATTGAGCATTTCGATGATACCGTCAGGTGAAAGATTGAAAAGTTTACGGATAGCACATGTAATCTCCTCTTCAGAGTATTCGGATGTACCGAACGTATCGACCGAGATGGAAACCGGCTGGCTCACCCCTATTGCATAGGCAAGCTGGATCTCACATTTATCCGCCACTTTCGCAGCGACGATGTTTTTGGCGATGTACCGTGCTGCGTATGCAGCCGAACGGTCCACTTTTGTGGGGTCCTTGCCGCTGAAAGCACCGCCTCCATGCCTTGCGTAGCCACCATAAGTATCGACGATGATCTTCCTGCCGGTCAGTCCTGCATCCCCCTGCGGGCCTCCGATGACAAAACGACCGGTCGGATTGATGATATACTTCGTCTCTTCATCCAGCAGTTCAGAAGGGACGACTGCTCCAATTACATGATTGCGGATGTCATCGTAGATACGTTCCACAGGAATATCGTCATGATGCTGTGTGGAAATGACAATCGTGTCCAGCCTTTTCACCTGATCATTTTCGTCATACTCCACTGTGACCTGCGTTTTTCCGTCAGGTCTCAGGTAATCGAGAATATTCTCCTTCCTGACAACAGTCAGGCGTTTTGACAGTTTGTGCGCAAGAGATATTGGCAGGGGCATAAGTTCTTCTGTTTCATTGCATGCATATCCAAACATCAGGCCCTGGTCCCCTGCGCCTGTGGATATTACACCGCTGTCACGCGTTTCAACCGCATTATCCACCCCCTGGGCAATATCCTGCGATTGCTCATCAATCCCCGTCAATACCGACATGGTCTTGTAATCATAGCCGTACTTCGCACGGGTATAGCCAATATTTTTCACAGTTTCCCTGACTATTTTGGGGATATCGACGTAAGTCTTCGTGCTGATTTCACCCACTATCATCGCCATGCCGGTGTTAACAACCGTCTCACAGGCAACCCTGGCATTGACATCCCCTTTTAATATTTCATCCAGAATCGCATCAGATATCTGATCCGCAATTTTATCAGGATGTCCCTCCGTTACAGATTCCGAAGTGAAAAGCCTGCGCTCTGCCATCTATAAAACTCCTTTGATTAGTTTATTAGCTATCTCTCAGTAAAATAATAAAGCCTTTTCCATGAGACAGGAAAAGGCTTCGCTCTTCCCCTTATCGATCAGAATAACTTCTGCATCCTTTAGCACCTTTCTTTATAGAAAAGAGGTTGCCGGGCTTCACAGGGTATGTTCCCTCCACCGACTCTTGATAAGAGATAACTTAATCTATAATATACTAGATGACGGGCATCAATTCAAGGCAATATTACTTGATTTAATATGTCATATCATTTTATAATGTGTTATACTATTTCCTGAAAGGGTCATACAAATCCAAATTCGCATAAAAATGGAGGCATACATATGGTAAATCATTCCGAACTAATCCAAAACCTTATTTCTAAAGAAACTGCGAAGATCCAGCTTTCTGTTCCACAGCTTGTTGAAAGTTCCCTCAGGAGAGGTGAAGGGAAACTGACTGAGTCCGGTGCTTTGAGAGCCGAGACCGGAAAATATACGGGCAGAAGTCCCAAAGATCGTTTTATAGTTGAAGATGACGTTTCCAGGGACAAAGTGGACTGGGGAGAGGTCAATCAGCCGATTTCAGAAGAGGTGTTCAACAGCCTCTACGGAAAAGTCGTCGATCATCTTGATAAGAAGGATGAAGTTTTCGTTTTCAACGGCTATGCCGGTGCGGATGAGAAAACAAGACTGAACCTGAGGGTCGTCAATGAGTACAGCTGGCATAACATGTTCGCCCGCACGATGTTCATCCGTCCCGACACAAAGGATGAGGCGCTTGAGATCGACCCGCAGTTCACCATCGTCTCCGCCCCTACTTTCAAAGCAGATCCATCTGTCGATGGTACTAAATCGGAAGCTTTCATCATTGTCTCCCTTGAAAAAGGTGTGATTTTGATCGGCGGTACCGAATATGCCGGCGAAATGAAGAAATCCATTTTTTCCATCATGAACTATCTGCTGCCTGAAAAAGGCATCATGAGTATGCACTGCTCTGCCAATGTAGGTGAAAATAAAGATGTGGCATTGTTCTTCGGCCTTTCCGGCACCGGAAAAACAACGCTTTCAGCAGATCCACAAAGGGAACTGATCGGTGATGATGAGCATGGATGGAATGAAGACGGCGTGTTCAATATCGAAGGCGGCTGCTACGCTAAGACAATCAATCTTTCTGCTGAAAAGGAACCGGAGATCTTCCAGGCGATACGCTTTGGTTCCGTCCTTGAAAACGTCGTTCTTGATGAGACAGGCGAACCGGACTATGACGACGGGGAACTGACTGAAAACACCCGTGCTGCCTACCCGCTTCATCATATTGATAATGCACGCATCCCTTCGATTGCCGGTCATCCAAACACGATCATCTTCCTGACTGCAGATGCGTTTGGCGTGCTGCCTCCGATTTCAAAGTTGACGAAATCCCAGGCAATGTACCATTTCCTGAGCGGTTTCACTTCTAAGCTTGCAGGAACTGAAAGAGGTATCACTTCTCCGCAGCCCGTTTTCTCTACGTGCTTCGGCTCTCCGTTCCTGCCGCTTCACGCCACTACTTATGCGAATATGCTCGGCGATCTGATTGATGAACACGATGTGGATGTCTACCTTGTGAACACGGGATGGTCCGGCGGTGAATACGGCGTGGGTAAACGCATGGATCTCAGCCATACTCGTTCCATGGTAAGACGCGCCATCAGCGGAGAACTCGCACTCAATGCTTTCGAAGAAGATTCCGTTTTCGGTCTGAGCATCCCGGTCTCTGTACCTGGAGTACCGAGTGAGATCCTGAATCCGAGAAACACATGGGAGTCCACCGCCGCCTACGATGAAAAGGCGAAGGATCTGAAAGAATCATTCATAGAGAACTTCAAAAAGTTCGGGGAAGATTCAGAAGAGATTGCCGGAAATGGCGGTTTCTCACTCCAGACCCAATAATATTGAAAATGCAGCCAAAATTGATTTGGCTGCATTTTCATTTGGGAAAGAAAGTATCATCAAAGCTCATATCATATAAATATCTGATGCAGTCATCTTCAAGCAGAATGCTCCGTTTTTCCTCCGGCACTTCATCTATACTTCCAAAAAGCACCGGCCCCATCGTTTCCAGATAGTCGCATTTGAAGAATATATCTTTGATATCCGCAAAATATACGGCTTTCATAAACGACTCAGCGTCATGGACCTTATAGTATCCGATATATTTGAGCGCCCTGATGCTCGCTCCTGTCTCTTCAAACACTTCCCTGTGCACAGCCTCTTCCAATGTTTCTCCCGGCTCCACCTTACCACCGGGAAATTCCACACCCCGTATCTTATGATCCGTCAGAAGATACTTGCCATCCATCCTGCATATCGCAAGGACATGTCCCGCAGATCCATTCTCTTTAAATTCCAACGTGACTCTTCTTCCTTCAAAATCTTTGAATTCAAGCATTTCATCAACTCCGATATTTGCCTTTATGACAGCCACCCCTTATCATTAAGATACAAAAAAGAATGTCTGGTGATTGTTATGCGTACTGTACTCCTGTCTCTGTTCCGGTTCTATCAGAAGTTCATCTCGCCGATGTTCCCGCCAAGCTGCCGGTTCAATCCGACATGTTCGAATTACGGCATTGAGGCAATCCGGGAACATGGTGCTCTGAAAGGGGCCTGGCTGACGGCCAAAAGGATACTGAAGTGCCATCCGTTCCATCCCGGCGGATACGACCCTGTGCCTTTGAATCCTAAAAATTATACAGATAAAAAGCGGTAGCCTATATGCTGCTGCTTTTTTTCCTTTCAAATGCTTCCCTGTTCCTCGCCCTGGAGACTTTACCAGTCGAAGTCATAATCACTTCTTCCGTTTCATGGATTTCTTTTGGCAGTTTATATCTTGCCAGGCGTTGTTCAAGCACTGCCATGACTGCTGTCCTGTCCAAACCGGATCCGGCCTCAAGTTCTATCAGCAGTACAGGCACCTCGCCCCACTCCGCATCTTTCTGTTTGATGGCTACTGATTTCCTGACGGAGGCATGTGCTGCTGCAGCGTCCTCAATTTCCTTTGGATAAATGTTCTCCCCTCCGCTGATGATAAGGTCACTCCTCCTGTCCAGTATGTACAGATACCCTTCATCATCAATACGGCCAATGTCACCTGTCCTGAAATATCCTTCATCAAGTGACAGTTCTGCATTCACATATCCTGTAGTAACCGCCGGTCCCTTCACAAGAAGTTCCCCCTCATTTTCCTCATCGATTCTGATTGATATATTATCAAGTGGCCGGCCGACCGTCCCTTTTAAGATTTTAGGATCCTCCGGTGAAATGGAAACAATCTGCGAGCAAGTCTCAGTCATACCGAATGAATTATATACAGGAAACCCTCTCTCAAGGGCACGATCCAGAATATCCATCGTCACACCGGCACCGCCAAGGAGTATACCTTCCAGATTATGCCTGCCTTCATGCTCCATCATCCGTCCGAGCATCACAGGTACCATGCTGACATGAGTCACTTTGTACTTCTCCAGCTCCTGCCACACATTCAGCGGCTCGAATTTTTCAATCAAAATCATCGTACAACCGCGGATGACTGAACGCATCAGTATGGAAAAGCCTGAAATATGATAGATTGGATTGACATTCATCCATATACTGTCCGGCCCGTACCTGAATCGCTGTTCGCATCCAATGGCCGATTCATAGTGGTTTTCATAACTCTGCCTCACTGCTTTGGCACGGCCCGTCGTACCCGATGTGAACATGATCGAAAGGGCGTCTTTGCCGGAAACTGCTTTTTCATTATCATGGACATCCTGCAGACCATCCAGATCCGCGTAAATAAACACTCTGTAGCCGTCCATGGAAATTTTTTTTGTAGCCACTATGGTATCGACTTCCACATCCTTCATCTGACTGTCGATTTCAACAACAGTCAGACGGCGGTTGATCATCACTAATTCAATTCCAGAAAGCATTGCTGCGTGGATCAGAATGGCCGCTTCAACAGTATTGTCTATAAAGAACCCGATTCTTCTCCTGCGCAGTGCATTCAATTTCTTCGAAACTGACAGTGCTTCTTCATATAACTCCCTGAATGAGAGCATATTTCCATTGAATATGACCGCTGTCTTTTCAGGGCGCATGCCCGCCTGCATCTCCAACCAATTATAATCCATTTTTACACCTCATTAAAAAAGCCCATCATCAGATGGGCAGGATAAAACTTATGGGAACCTGGGGAATTGGCCGAAATCCGGCTTCCTTTTCTCTTTGAATGCTTCTCTTCCCTCTTTTGCTTCATCAGTTGTGTAATAAAGCAGCGTTGCATCTCCGGCCATTTGCTGCAATCCTGCAAGACCATCTGTATCTGCATTCATACCAGCTTTCAGCAGACGGAGTGCCGTCGGTGAATGTGCCATCATTTCCTCACACCATTGAACAGTCTCGTCCTCGAGCTGATCAATCGGAACTACAGTGTTCACAAGTCCCATATCCAGGGCTTCCTGTGCATCATACTGTCTGCAGAGGTACCAGATTTCACGGGCTTTCTTATGTCCGATGATTCTGGCAAGGTAGCCTGCACCGTAACCGGCATCGAATGAACCCACTTTAGGGCCTGTCTGTCCAAAGCGCGCATTGTCTGCAGCGATTGTAAGGTCACATACGACGTGCAGCACGTGGCCGCCCCCGATTGCATATCCGGAAACCATCGCGATTACCGGTTTCGGGATAACACGGATCAGACGCTGCAGATCCAGTACGTTCAGACGCGGTACATTGTCTTCGCCCACATAGCCTCCATGTCCGCGGACCGACTGGTCACCGCCGGAACAGAACGCCTTTTCGCCTTCGCCCGCAAGTACAATGACTGCTACATTTTCATCGTCCCTCGCCCTGTTGAATGCATCGATCATCTCATTTACCGTAAGAGGTGTAAAGGCATTGCGCACTTCCGGGCGGTTGATCGTCACTTTCGCAATACCGTTATAGTATTCATACTTGATCTCTCTGTACTCTTTTAATGTCTTCCATTCTCTAGCCATTGTCAGCCTCCTATTAAAAACTCTAATACCATTATACCAAACTTATCCGCCGCTTCCATATGAATGTTATGCCCCGCGCCGGGAATGATTTCAAGCCGGCCATTCGGAAGCAGTTCCTCCATCTTCTGATTGATGGTTACGAACTTCCCGTCCTTCTCTCCGGCAAGGAGCAGCACAGGAATGGATATTTCCGGCAAATCCTGCCAGTATGACTGCTGGATTCCGGTTCCGTAATTGATCAGACTCTCCGCCGCACCGGCCGGCTTCTGAGCCAGCCTGTTTTCCCTCTGGCGCGCCTTTTGATCCTCTTCAACTGAATCCTGGGATTGGAAAAGGCCCATCCTTTCCCATCCGTCAATGAAGGAAACATAATCGGTTAAAATACTGTCTGCCCGCTCCCGGTCAAGCTTCTGCCGGGCTTTTCTTGCTGTGGGATCGCTGATACCGGGTGATGCGCTTTCAAGCACTGCCGATTTTATCATACCCGGATAACTGGCCAGAAGTGATACAGCAACTCTTCCGCCCATGGAGTAGCCGATGATATGAACCGCCCCCCACCGGGAACTGATTAATGCTGCGATCGCATCTGAGACGTCATCCATGCGATAGTCTCCGCCGGCCTTTGTATCACCGAAACCGGGAAGATCAACAAGCAGTATGTTGAAATGTTCCCAAAGGTGTGCACCAGCTGTTTCCATACTCGACATATCCGCCAGGAAACCGTGCAAAAGGAGCACTGTTTCCTCACTGCCATTATCCTCGAATCTGTAATTAAGTTCCAATGGCCGTCACCATTTTCCCGATTTCCTCTTTGAGCTTCTGATGTTCAAGCAGATTCTTATCCCTGTCTGTCTTTATCTCTATCATATTTCTGCCGCTTCTGTTCAGAAGGCCCATATCCAGTTCGCCCACATCCGTAATGCAGACATGATCAAAATCATACAGTGCTGCCGCATGGCTGAAATCAATGTCGAGCGGCGTCCCGAAGAGCCGTTCAAAATGATCTTTATCCGCATACTGCGGCAGGAAGCTGAATATGCCTCCTCCGTTGTTGTTGAAAACAATTATATTTATATCTATCCCTTCGAGTCTGGACATCAAAAGGCCGTTCATATCATGATAGAGCGCAACATCACCGATGATGAGAGTGACCGGCCGGCCCATGGCCATCCCAAGTGCTGTTGAAACGACACCGTCGATGCCATTTGCGCCGCGGTTTGAATAGATGGAATGTACATTGAGTGTATCGTACCGTTCCACATCACGTATCGGCATGCTGCTTGAGAGGAAGAAATTTGTCGCGGGCTCAGTTTTCTGGATGATGTCATACGTAAAACGGCCCTCATCAGTGAAACCACTGATATTTTCATCAATGAAGCGTGTGACGGAGTCATCGATATGTGTCATCCATTTTTTGAAGTCCGGTTTTCCTCCAGAAAAACCGATCCGCTCCAATGTATCCGGAACATTTCCGATATAGGTAGCCACCGGTGCCACAGGATACGTTTTGACTTCCTGCAGCTCACTCAGAACATACTGCGGCACATTGGTCGAAGAAAGAAACTTATTGGCTGCCTTTGAAGTCAGCGGCTCCCCGACCCGGAGGATGAAATCCACATTTTCCTCTATGAAACTGTACTGTGCTTCGCTGAGTGCATTGAATATCAGATCATGATGTGTCACAGCATTTTTCATGAATTTGCGCAGATGCTGACGCGGATCGATAATGACAGTCAGGTTTTCACGGTCGATGATACCGCCGATACCCGATACATCCTCCCTGGTCTCTCCGATCAAAAGAAGGCCTGTGCCCTGGAACGGGTTCATGGACTCATCCGCCATTTTGTAATCCGGCAGTGCTTTTTTCTTTCTGTTGAACAGATCGTTCATTTTGACATCCGGCATGGACGGCTCCCGTACAGGAATATTGACATGGACGGGTCCTGTGTTTGGGCCGGTAAAAAACCTGGAACACTGGAGCATCTTGGACTCTATCAGGTTCTCGAGTGATTTGTGCGTATCGGCAAGCGGCAGCTCCGTAAAGAATTTTACATAATTGCTGTACATATTGTTCTGTGAGATGGACTGCGGTGCACCGATCTCCCTGAGTTCATGCGGTCTGTCGGCTGTCAGTGCAATCAGCGGTATATGACTGAGTCCCGCTTCTGCAATAGCCGGTGTATAATTCGCGGCCGCTGTCCCCGAGGTGCAGATGAGCCCTACAGGGTTCCGCTCCGCCTTCGCCAGCCCCAGAGCAAAGAATGCCGCGCTCCTTTCATCCGGATGTACATGAGTCCTGATTGAAGGGTGCAGTTCGGCTGCAATCGCTATGGGTGTCGAACGTGATCCGGGACTGATGACGACTTCCTCCATCCCGTAGGACCACAAAACATCAATAAGTGTAAAAACCTGCTTTGTAAGTGCCTTCTGATGGCTCATCCGTCATTCGCCTCCAACACATTCAGCATCGGTGTAAATTTGACCTGCGTCTCCTCGAATTCCTTTTCGCTTGAAGACCCTTTGACGATCCCGCATCCAGCAAACAGAGTTACGCTGTTCGCCTGGATGAGCATGGATCTGATCGACACGACAAACTCAGAATCATTGTCCTCATGAATGATACCCACAGGTGCTGCATACAATCCGCGTGTACCGTACTCCTCTTTCATGATATACTCCCTGGCCGTTTTCTTCGGCAGCCCTCCGACGGCCGGTGTCGGATGGATGGCATCGAGCAGTTCAAAGACATCGGTTTCGTCGTTCAGTGTGGCTTTGATTGCCGTATGAAGATGGTAGATATATTTATTCTCAAGAATCCCCGGTTTTGGATCATACTCCACCCAGTCACTGTACGGCTTAAGGTCATGTACAATCGATTCGCGGACGACTTCGTGTTCATAGCGGTTCTTTTTGTCATTCAAAAGGAACGTTTTCTGAAGTTCATCCTGTTCACTGTCATGGATCCTTTTTGCTGATCCTGCTATTGCATTGGTCTGTAATTTATCACCTTTGATGTCAAAAAGTTTTTCCGGCGATTTGGAAACGAATGCGGACTTGCCTTTTTCATAATAGATTGTATAAGTGCCTTTTTCATCATCCAGTCTTTCCAGTAAAAAAAGCGGATCTGCCGAAGACTTGAAGGTTATCAGTCTCTGTCTCGCCAGCACCACTTTCCTGAAACTCGTTTCGTCCAGTACATCAACCGTCTTGTCGACGAGCGCCTTCCATTCATCCGGGAACAGATCTTTCTCCATATTGATCACAGGTTTTCCATCAGCTTTCAATCCTGCACTTTCAACGGCTTCAAGTTCACGTACAATATCACCGAGTACCGTCTGCAGGTTCACTTCTGAAATGTCTGCAGTATAAAAGAGGATCTCATTTTTCAGGTCGAATTGCCATTTAGGCAGGTGGAATTCCACCATGGCGAAGTCATTCCATTCATCAGTGGTATCCTTGGTGTCAAAACGGGTGCCCCCGAACAGGCTGAGACGGGAAGGGGCCTCCTCTTCAAGCATGACTTTTTGAATTTTATCATAAAGTGCATCTTTCTCTTTAGACAAAGAAGATGCAGAATATTTATCTCTTCTGATTGATTCCAGATAACCGATGCCTACAATATTATAAGCACCCTCTTTCGACCGGAACCAGTATCTGGATCCAAGTTCAGATTCGAAGTGGGAAAACAGCTTCTTCTCATCAATGTCCATACCATATATAGGCAGTTGGAGAGTCAGATAGTTTTTATCCGAATCCAGACTTATATCATCCAGGATAGTTTGATACGCTTCCAAGTTCATCAATACACACTTCTTTCAGCATAGTTATTCCTATTTTATCATTTATTCACATATGTGTGTATTGTATATAATTAAATGTGTTAAAATTGTAATCATATTTATTCATAAAGGAAGATGGTCATGCAAGGTACAGAAACACATACAGGGATAAAGAAATACCTCAGTCTGACGCGTCCCCATACACTGACGGCCGGATTTGTCCCTGTCCTTGTCGGAACGGCGAGCGTCCTGCTTTTCGCTCCGATCAGATGGGATATGTTCATCGCGATGATGATCGCCACACTGCTCATCCAGTCCGCGACTAATATGTTCAATGAATATTTTGACTTCAAAAGAGGTCTGGACAGTGCCGAATCTGTGGGGATTGCGGGAGCGATAGTACGAAACGGAATGTCACCCCGGCTGGTTCTGAACATCGCTGTCATGTTCTATATCATCGCCGGAATCATAGGAATTTACATTTCCATAAACTCATCGCTGTGGATACTTGCCATCGGGGCTGTATCAATGGCTGTCGGATACCTCTATACAGGCGGACCGTTCCCGATCTCGTGGACGCCGTTCGGGGAAATATTTGCAGGATTCTTCATGGGGACAGTTATTATCATGATCACATTTTTCATCCACACTGATACGCTGCATTACTTTCCGCTGCTGATTTCGATACCGGTTGCGATCACCATCGGTCTGTTGAACATGGCAAACAACATCAGGGACCGCAAGAAGGATAAAGAAAGTGGAAGGAAGACATTTGTCATACTTGTGGGTAAACCACTTGCAGTCATGACTACAGCAGCCCTGTTGGCATTCTGCTATGTCTTCATTTTCTGGATCGCGTTCTTCAAACCATACGGTTCAATATTCCTGCTCCTTACATTCATTTCAATACCACTTTTCGTCAAAACAGTGCGGCGGATGTGGAAAGGCGATACTCCTCCCGAACTCATTCCCGCCATGGCTTCCATGGGAAAACTGAATACTGCCTTTGGGCTCCTGCTTACAATTGGTCTCGTGATCAACGGAGTAACCGGCATATAAAAATGGCTGAGAAACATTTTCTCAGCCATTTTTATATATACCTTCCCCTCTGCATCTTTTCATGAAACCCCCGGATGCATTCAAAATGATTCGGATTTATATTACGGATCGTCTTTCTGCGGACCGCCCCTTTTTCATTTTCCAATTTGATGAACAGTACACCGGATTCAAAGTCTTCATAATCATAGTCCTCATCGTTGGACTCCAGGGAGATGATGTCTCTGTAGGGATAGCAGCTCACAATCCATTCCGCTCTCTCCTCCCTGAATTTAAACGCAGAAGCATGAACAAAGATGAGCTCATCTTCCAGCAGGATATAGAGTCCGATCCGCGTCAGGTTCAGCCGGCAGATGCCGATGCAGAACACCGGTTTCGACTTATAGCTTTCAGAGTCAAGACCTTCACACAAATGCTTTTTCACCTTCTGCAGAAAAAGAAGTTCGTCCCCTTTGAAATCATGCGCGTCCCCCTCTATTTCAGACATGGGCCTGGGGAGTTCGATGCCGTCCAGGTATAAATTGATTTCATGATAAGAAAACATAGGCATTCTCCATACTCATTATAAAATTTGACTTCGTCATGCATCATTCTCATATTCTGCATTAAACTATTATTTCAATTATCGAAATAATATTGATTATTCTTATAATTATATTATACTTAAAGTGTATCTATATAGTAGGGGGTAAAATGAAATGAGTTTGAAAAAATATCTGTTGGCCGGCGGTCTCTCCACAGTGCTGTTGCTCGGTGCATGCGGCGGTGCCGATTCCGGTGAGGAAGACGCCGGCGGGGAAAATACCGAAGAAGCCGGCACTGACGAAGAAAACCAGGATATTTCCTACTCCGGCCAATACGGCGATTTCAATGTAGCTGAGTTCAGTCAGACAACCATAGAGGCACCGGAAGGCGAAGAAGCTGAAGATGGAGAAGAAGCCGGGCCTGCAGAAGCAGCTGTCATCGAATTCGAATTCACGAACAACTCGGATGTTGCCACCTCACCACAGGAAGCATTCAGTCTCGATCTCGCCGTCAGACAGATGGATGGTGAAGCTGAAGTACCGCTTGAAAACCTGACGATGGACCTCCCGGAAGACTTTGAAAAAAGTGACGAAGCAGGCGCTGCCGCTGAAATGGTAGAGCCTGGAGAATCCTCGACCGCAGTCGTAGCATACGGCCCACTCGACCCGGAACTTGAGACCGTTCTGCAGAGCCGTGAAAACCCGATGGCCGAAGAAGATTCCGAATCACTCGACCACACGATTGAACTTGAGGAATCGGGAGAAACAGAAGAATAAACAATCCATGCCCCCTGTCTGTTGCAGGGGGCATTTGAGGGCAGGTGAAATATGATAATAACTACAGGCGGCAGGACAGATCAGGCTGCAACAGCCCGCGCAAAAGTACTCGCCGGCAAATATCGGTACCCTTTTATAGATAGAAACAAAAGAAGCATCAGCACTTTATTCGAAAATTACAAAACCGACATTGCAACGGTCGGCAGAGAAAAACTCACAATCATTCCCTACTCTTCAAAAACCCCCATCAATTTTCACCCCAGCCTGTCGATGATCAGGGCAAAACGCATTCTCGGCGGGCAAAGTGATGCATTCACAGAAGCGTGCCGACTGACAGCGGGAATGAGTGTGCTCGACTGCACAATGGGACTTGCAGCAGACAGTATCATAGCCAGCCTCGTTACCGGAAGAGGAGGCGCTGTCACTGCAGTGGAAGCCAGCCCACTCCTATATATGCTCACCGCCGAAGGATTAAAGACATACCATAGCAAGATTCCGGAAGTTGACGAAGCGATGCGCAGTATTAAAACAGTACATGCAGACCACTGTGACTACCTCAGAACGCTGCCAGATGACAGTTTTGACATCGTATACTTCGATCCGATGTTCCAGGAAACAATCGAAACATCAAACGCCATCAGGAAAATCAGCAGCCAGACTGAAAATAACAGTCTGACCCATGAAACAATCAGCGAGGCAAAAAGAGTTTCAAAAAACAGGGTAGTGTTGAAAGACCACTGGAGAAGCCGGAGATTCGAGCAGCTTGGATTCGAGCAGCTGAGACGGAAAACAAGCCAGGTGCACTACGGCCGGATTGAGATTTTGACTCTATAATAAATACGGTTGATGGCTGCAGAATCATTGTTATACCAGCCGGAAACAAGTAGATATCCACCGGTAAAACAACCTGATATCACTAAAGTTACAGTGAAATAGAATAATTTTTCGTGAGGTCCGAATGCAGAATTCAAACCCCATCAAACTGACAGTTTGACGGGGTTCTTAATGATTTTATCTTACATATTCAAATATTCCTGCTGCACCCATACCGACACCGATACACATTGTTACCATACCATATTTCGATTCCGGTCTGCGTTTCATTTCAGCAAGCAGTCTTGCAGTAAGCATTGCACCTGACGCTCCCAGCGGATGGCCGAGTGAAATTGCCCCGCCGTTTACATTCGTTTTCTCTATATCGAGTCCGGCTTTTCTAATAGACGCCACTGTCTGGGAAGCGAATGCTTCATTCAGTTCGATTAAATCCATGTCTTCCACTGATAAACCGGTTTGTTCCAGCACTTCCGGTATGGCATATGCCGGACCGATTCCCATGATCTTAGGATCTACACCGACTGCTTTAAACCCGACAAAGCGCGCAATTGGCGTGACTCCGAGGCTTTTCACCTTTTCTCCCGACATTACTACAACAAATCCTGCGCCGTCTGTCAGCGGTGCAGATGTTCCGGCTGTAACGGTACCATCTGCTTTAAAGACCGTGCTGAGCTTGGCGAGTCCTTCCATATTCGTATCCGGACGTATGTGCTCATCTGTTTTAAATTCGTCTTTCGTAACAACAGGACCCTCTTCGTTATACGATACTTTATTTACTTCGATAGGAATAATTTCATCTTCAAATCTGCCTGCATCAAGCGCTGCTTTTGCACGCTGATGGCTTTGAACTGCATAAGCATCCTGTTCTTCTCGCGATACTTCAAACTCTTCAGCCACCATCTCAGCAGTCAGCCCCATCGGATAAGATACTCCTGAGTCTCTATCCTGCAGCAGCGGGCTGTTCGTCGGTTCGTTACCGCCCATCGGCACGGCGCTCATCAGTTCAACGCCGCCTGCTACAAGTACATCAGCCTGTTCTGCCATGATCTGGTTTGCTGCGATAGCAATAGTCTGAAGACCTGATGAACAGTAACGGTTCACCGTCTGTCCCGGCACTTCATTCGGCATACCTGCAAGCAATGCTATTGAACGTGCTATATTCTGCCCCTGCAATCCTTCAGGGAAAGAGTTTCCGACAATTACATCTTCAACCATATCTGCGCTGAATTTACCGTCAACGCGGGATAATACTCCTTTAAGAACCTGTGCTGCCACCTCATCCGGTCTGTCATGGAACATCGCTCCGCCTTTTGCTCTCCCTGCAGCTGATCGTCCATAAGCTACTATATATGCATCCTGCATTTAACTTCATCCTTTCTCAGTTTATACGTGTGACTAATTACGGAGCGGTTTGCCCGTCTCCAGCATATGACTGATACGTGCGTATGTTTTCTCATTCTGCAGAAGATCTAAAAATCTCTCTCTTTCAAGTTTCTGCAGATAACGCTGATTTACATAAGTGTTGCGCGGGATATCGCCGCCTGATAATACTTCTGCAATCTTCAATGTAATTTCGTAATCGTGATCGCTGATAAAGTTGCCGAGACGCTGAGCATCAAGCATTCCTTCCGCCAGTGCTTTAAAGTCACTTCCGAGGGCAGTGTATTTCCCTTCAGGTTTGGGAATATAGTTCATCTCTGATTCGAGGCGCGCTTTATTTAATGCAGCTTCCACACGTTTTTCCACATTAAGAATAATTGAATCGGTATCTCTTAAATAACCGTATCTCTTCGCTTCATAAGCATTCGTTGATACTTTTGCCATGCCGATATTCGTCAGCACTTCACTCATCGACTGCTGCTTATCGTCTTGCTTGTGATCCGTACTTAATATACGGTCCGACATTTCAGCAAGTCCTCCGCCGCTCGGCAGCAGCCCGACACCCGCTTCAACCATTCCTATATATGTTTCACTTGCCGCAACAACAAACGGTGAGTGCAGTACTAATTCACAGCCTCCGCCGAGTGCTCTGCCCTGAACAGCTGTCACTATCGGTTTCAGCGAATATTTCATCCGGCTGAAACTTTCGTGCAGTGTATCAATCGCCGGTCCGACTAATTCTTCGACCTGTTTCAATTCGTGCGCTTTTTTCATCATGTACAGGTTGGCTCCGACACTGAAATTCCTTCCATCAGCATATAAAACCATACTTGAAAAATCTTCGCTTTCAAGCAGATCAACCGCTTCTATCAGGTCTTTGGCGAAACCGTCGGAAATAATATTATTGCCGCTCTGCAGTTTCAACAGAAGCTGATCTGTATTGACAACCGATAAATTAGAATCTTCGCGATTCCACACTTCACTTTCAATAAAATCACTTACCGGTCTTACCCGCTCGACCGATTCTCCATTTTTATAAAATGGTTCAGTACGGTTTTCAATCCACTCAGGCAGTTCCCCGAGCTCTTCTTTCATGCGCTTTTTAACACGTTCAAAGCCCATCAGATCCCATAACTGGAACGGCCCTTTTTTCCAGTTGAATCCCCAGATTAGTGCACGGTCTATATCTTTGTAATCCGAAGCTGATTTTGGCACATTTATCGCTGAGTAGTAAAAATTATTTCTCAGTGTTTCCCATAGGAATAATCCCGCCTGATCTTCAGCATTAAAAATAACATCCATATTTTCCTGCAGATCTTTACTGAATTTGCCGAGAATCGGAAATTCAGGTTTTGATTGTTCAATGTAGTCGTTCTTTTCCGGATCAAATACGAGTATTTTATTTTTCTCTTTTTTATAAAATCCTTTTTTTGTTTTTCTTCCAAGGGCGCCCTGTCCCACCAGCATTTCAGCTATTTTGGTATTATTGAAGTATTTCTCTTCATCCGGCACCTGCTGCATTCCTTTTGTTACTGTCACTGCGATATCAATACCGACCAAATCACTCAGTCCGTATGTCCCCAGACTTGGACGCCCGATACTTCTGCCGGTTAATGCATCTGTATCGGAAATGGATATTCCCTGTTCCTCTGCACGGTGCATAATATCATTCATCGTCTGTGTACCGACACGGTTTGCTACAAAACCGGGTACATCATTGGCAACAACCACACCCTTGCCGAGCTTGTCTTCTGCAAAATCCTGAGCCTCTTTCACCGATTCAGGAGCCGTATCCTGAAGAGGAATAATTTCAACAAGCTTCATAATACGCGGCGGGTTGAAAAAGTGCATACCGAAAAATCTTTTTCGTTCTTCTTCATCGAATACTTTAGCAATATATTCAATTGGAATCCCCGACGTATTTGTCGCAAATAAGGCATTATCTTTCGCAACTTTTTTCACTTGTTTCCAAACACTGTGCTTAATGTCCAGCTCTTCTTTAACTGCTTCGATATAAATATCCGCATCACCTTCATGTTGCAAATCTTCATCGAAGTTGCCGTATGTTAAGTTCGGTGCGAAACTTAAATCAAACAGATGCGGCCTTTTTTTATCCGTAATTGTCTCGTAGGCTTTTCTAGAAATTTTATTCGGATCTTTTTGATCTATTGCTATATCGAGTATTTTCACTTTTAATCCTGCATTAACGAGCAGGGCAGCAATTTGGCTGCCCATAACTCCGCCGCCCAGCACGGTTGCTTTTCTTATCGTCATGGAAAACCCTCCAAATTATTTTATCTTTATACGTAACAGACTTCTGTTTTCTATATAAACGCCGAGTCTCCGGTTAACGCTCTGCCAATTACCAGGGCATTGATTTCGTGCGTGCCTTCATAAGTGTAAACAGCTTCAGCATCGGAGAAGAATCTCGCAATATCGTACTCTGCCAGAATACCGTTACCGCCGGTAATTCCACGTCCCATGGATACCGATTCGCGCAGTCTTAAGGCATTCATCATTTTTGCAGTTGAGGTCGCCACTTCATCGTATTCACCGTTTTCCTGCATGCGTGCAAGCTGTGCTGATAAAGCTATCGCGTGAGACAGGTTTCCATGCATCATCGCGAGTTTTTCCTGAATCAGCTGGTATTTGCTGATTTCTTTGCCAAACTGCTTGCGCTCTGTCACGTAGTCAAGAGTTGCACGCAATGCACCTGCCATAGCACCTGTTGCCATATAAGATACGCCTGCGCGAGTAGAATAAAGTATTTTTGCAATATCTTTAAAGCTGTTTATATTTTGCAGTCTGTCTTCTTCTTTAACGGTTACATTATTCAGACGGATGTTTGTATTCGGAATAATCCGTAACGCAACTTTGTTTTCAATAATATCTATTTCGACACCTTCCTGGTCCGGCCGGATGATAAATCCTTTCGGTTTCCCTGTTTCCACATCTACTGCAAACAGAGGAATGACATCTGATACGTTCGCGCCGCCAATCCATTTTTTAGCACCATTAATGATCCACTCATTGCCTTCACGTTTTGCAGTCGTTTCAAGACCTCCGGCTACATCCGAACCGTGTTCGGGTTCAGTCAGTGCAAAACACGTCCTTAGTTCATGCGACTGCAATTTAGGGATATAATGCGCCACCTGTTCTTTTGACCCGCCGAATAAGAAGGCGTTATGACCGAGCCCTTGGTGAACACCGAGCAGCGTCACTAAAGATACATCGAATCGTGCTATTGTATATGACATAAAGAACTGGAAGAGATGACTGGGCATTTTAGCACCTTCACGCCCTTCAAACAATAACGGATTTCTAAAGTAATTCAGCTTGCCCATTTCATCAAAAAAATCTTCAGGTACTGTCGCGTTTACCCAGTGCTCGTTAATGGAGTCACGGTATTTAGTTTCCAGCAAATCATCCAGCTGTTTTAAAAACCTCACTTCGCCGTCAGTCAGTTCTTTAGATACATTCATTAAATCTTCTGGGTATAGTTCGTTTAGTATTCTTTCTTTTTCTGTCATAGTAATTCCCTCCGCTATATATGATAATGCTTCTAAATATTAGTTGTTTATTTATGTTCTAATACCGTTCTCCCGGGCTTTTTCATTCATTAATTTCTGGATTTCCATTCTGTCCGGTTTAGATGTTGAGTTTAACGGGACATCCGCCATCTTCAGGTACATTCTTGGAATTTTGTAACCCGCAATACGTTCTCTGACGTGTTTATCCAGCACTTCTTCAAAATCCTCTGTTTCTTCCGTAAGTACTATCGCCGCAGATACAGACTCTCCGTATTCTGGGCTCTCGTAGCCGACAACAATCGCTGTTCTGACAAGAGGATGCTCAGACAGAGCAGCTTCAACCTCCGATGGCAGCACATTTTCACCACCGGTGATAATCAATTCTTTCTTGCGGTTAACGATAAAGATATCTCCGTCTTCATCTTTTTTAGCAAGGTCGCCTGTCAGTAAGTAGCCGTCCTTGAATACTTTGGCTGTCTCTTCCGGCTTGTTCCAGTAACCCGATGTAACGTTTTTCCCTTTAATAGCGAGTTCGCCAATTTCGCCCACACCGACTTCATTTCCTTCGTCATCCAGCAGCTTATTATCTACAAACATTATCGACTTGCCGATACTCATCGGTTTTATTTTTGAGTTGTGCGGCGTATTTACCATCGCGAGCGGCGCTTCTGTAAGACCATAGCCGTTAACCAGTGAATACCCCATACTTTCAAACTTCTTCTGAACAGAAGGCAGCGGTGACGATCCGCCCTGAACCAGATATTTAATATTTTTAAAGTTATTAATATTAAAATTCGGAGCGACGAGCATACCGTAATACATTGTCGGTATCATAATCAGATAGTCCGGTTTGTACTTAGCCATCAGATCATTCAATTCCTCGCCGTCAAAGTAACGTTGAAGTACAAGCGTCCCCCCCGCCATAACCAACGGCAGTGCCGTATCGTTCAATCCGAGTACATGGAACATCGGCGTTGAGATAATCGATGTCTCTTTTGCGTTTGTTTTGTATGTGAGTGCTGTATTTATCATATTTGCGACGAACGATTCATAAGTAAACATTACCCCTTTTGGCAGGCCTGTCGTTCCGCTCGTATACATAAGAGAGGCAAGTTCATCGCTTTCAACATCTACCGTCTTAAATGGACGGTGACTTTTCGGATTACAGATGTCATCATATTCTGCTGAATCTATATCCATATGAAGCAGTTCTTCCGGTGTGCCCGTTAAACTTTCCTTATGACGCAGCGAATAAAATATCATTTTTACACCGGAGTCGGAAATGATGCTCTGAATCTCTTTGGGTTTTAACCGCCAGTTAATCGGCAGGAATACCGTACCTGTCTTGAATGAAGCGAACAGCAAATCAAATATCGCCACATCATTCGGTGCGAGAATACCGACGACATCCCCGCGTTTAATCCCCTGATCCTGTAAATGGTTCGCCAGATTTTCAGCACGTATATTTAAATCCTGATATGACCACTCGGTTCCCTTTACCGGATCTATTATAGCCGCTTTAACTTCATCGTAATCTGCTCTTGTTTTAATCCAATCATAATTCATTTACATTTTCCCCTTTGTTAATGATTATTTTTTAATTGATTGTGTTAATTTCCCCCATTTTTCCAGAAACAGTTCGCTGCTGATTACTTTTAAATCTTTTGATATTGCAGGCTCAAAATCCATCTGCCCCAGTACATCTTTTTGCAAATCCAGTCCCGGAGCAATTTCAATCAGCTCTATTCCAGAATCAGACAGCTGAAAGACGGCGCGTTCGGTAACATAATATACATCCTGGCCGAGTTCCCTGGAATAGCCGGCATTAAAATCCATACTCTGTACGCTGTCGACAAACTTTTTGGAGTACCCTTCACGATCAATCATCAGCTCGCCGTCTTTACAGCGAGTCTCGCTCCCGACGACCATCGTCCCTGAAAAGATTAACGTTTTTACCGTCTGGCTGATATCTATAAACCCTCCGCTGCCATTCATTCTCTCCCCGAATTTAGAAACGTTGACGTTGCCGGATTTATCAATTTCAGCAAAGCTTAAAAATGCAATATCCAGACCCCCGTTATAAATAAAATCCCATGTCATATCGTGACGCATCCGTGCATCCAGATTGTAATTCATGCCAAAATGATTTCTGCTGCCGATAATACCCCCGAATATACCGGTATCAATATTCAATTTGACAAGATGGTCTGCGTTTTCTTCCCTCAATACATTTGATAGTTCATTATTAATTCCGTAACCTATACTGACAGTCTGCTTCGGTTTTAAGAATTGAGCTGAGCGTCTTAAAACAATTTTTCTCGCACCGAGCTCCAAAAACTTCTCCTTACTGTATGAAATTCTGTGATAGCCGGATAGAGCAGGATCATAATAAGTCTGTATCACCTGCTTATGATATTTTGGATTTTTGTTAACAACTACATAATCGATGAGCTCCGAAGGTATAAACACATCCCGCGGATTAAAACTCCCCTTTTCAATCACTTCTTTCACCTGTACGATAACCTTGCCCCCGTTGCTCTTTACAGCAGACGCAGCGCTGAATCCTTCACCGAGATGAGACTCGTGGCTCATGTAAATATTCCCGCTCTCATCAGCGTACGTTCCCCTCAAAAGAGCAATATCAACCTTCGGAAATCTGTAATGCAGATACTCTTCGTCATTTATCTCAATCAGGGAAACCAAATCTTCACGAGCAGCATCATTCATTTTACCTCCGTACAGTCTTGGATCCACAACCGTATTTAAGCCGATTTTGGAAATCATCCCGGGTGAAGAAGATGAGTGGTTACGGTACTGGGTTGCTATGATACCCTGCGGCAGAAAATATGCTTCAAGTTCGTTATTTTTAATTGCTTCAACAGTAATGGGCGAAGCGACCATCAGACTGGTAATTATTCTTTTAACCATCCCCCGAGAGACGAAAGAATCAAGATCAAAACCATCGTCAAAATCGCTGATATCATTGGACACGATAAAAGTTAGATTATCGGTTTCTCCATGTTCATCATATTGCTCCGCCAAATACTTAAAAATTTCCATGGGCAAATTTCCTGTGGACAAAGCAGCAATGGAAATCACATCACCGCTTTTAACGATACTTCTTAAATCTTCATATGAAATAATCTCCATACTCTATTCTCCCGACATTGTTATATTCATTTAAAATTTCAGCATATAACCCTTTCATTATTTACCCCCTTCACTTTTTAAATGTACCACTACAGTCGATTTTTGTAAACGGTTACATTTCATATTTTTCAAAATAACTGAATTATATAATTTCACACTAACTATTAAGACCAGATGCTATTAATTAGTCTGTAACCGCTGGTATCATTGATAATTCAACGTTTCTAACTATTTATGCAAAAATAAAATTAAGAAAAAATTAATTACTTCAATATGAAATAATTATGGCTTGACTTTAGCGTCAAAAAATGGCCAAGTAAAACAAATTGGTCCGTCCACTGGACGAAACCTTAGAACTTTTTGCCCCACTCATTTTTAATATCATATAATAAGTCTTCATCTCAAAAACACGCGGCTTTTGGCTATCGGAACTTTACACATTTTAGGACCGGATATTACTGATGACACGGTTATACCAGCCCAAAACAAAAAGGAGCGCCTAACTCGCTCATCGCAAGTCAGGCGCGCAGACTTAACCGTTCATCAACCCTATTTGACGTAGAGCCGTTAAACTGGCACATAAAAGAAAAACCCCTTAAAACCATCTGGTTTCAAGGGGTAATAACGGACAGTGAGGGATTCGAACCCTCGATACGGGGTTGCCGTATACACGCGTTCCAGGCGTGCGCCTTCAGCCGCTCGGCCAACTGTCCATATTGGAATTAAAACAGAAGTGAGAAGCTCACTTCTGTTTGATGACCCGTACGGGACTCGAACCCGTGTTACCGCCGTGAAAGGGCGGTGTCTTAACCGCTTGACCAACGGGCCATATGGCTCCACAGGTAGGATTCGAACCTACGACCGATCGGTTAACAGCCGATAGCTCTACCACTGAGCTACTGTGGAATAAAATGGAGCGGGTGATCGGAATTGAACCGACGACATCAGCTTGGAAGGCTGGGGTTATACCATTTAACTACACCCGCATATAATTTTTAACCAAGGGCGGATGATGGGGATCGAACCCACGAATGCCGGAGCCACAATCCGGTGCGTTAACCACTTCGCCACAACCGCCATAATATGGTTCAGGACGGAATCGAACCGCCGACACTGTGAGCTTCAATCACATGCTCTACCGACTGAGCTACTGAACCTTGTTATGTATGATATAAAAATGGCGGTCCCGACGGGAATTGAACCCGCGATCTCCTGCGTGACAGGCAGGCATGTTAACCGCTACACCACGGGACCTCCATAAAATTAAAAAATTGCGGGAGGTGGATTCGAACCACCGACCTCCGGGTTATGAGCCCGACGAGCTTCCAGACTGCTCCATCCCGCGCTAATATTATTTATACCGTTTTTCAACGTCTGATATATATACTATACGTTTTGTGTGATCTTTTCAAGTGGTTTTCATAACTTTATTAAGACAAATTTACACTTTATCATTATTTGAAGTGTATAAGTATATTATGTGAAATCAGGGTATAACTTCATAAATCCTTTAGGAGGCTAAAAATGAGTAGTTTTTCAGATGGAAACAATTCATTCTGGAGCTCTTCGGTCGAACTCCCCTCTTTCCCTGCCCCGGAAGAAAATTTTAAGACCGGAGTTCTGATAGTGGGCGGCGGCATCAGCGGGCTTATGAATGCATATCAGCTCTCTTTAGACGGCCATGAAGTGACAGTTATTGAGGGCAACACCCTGGTTTCAGACACCACAGCAAATACAACAGCAAGGATCATGGCCCAGCAGGGACTGCTTTACGGACAGCTCAGCAGTCTGAAAGGAGAGGCTTCCGCCCGTCTCTACTATGAATCTCAGATGGAAGCGATTGATGAAATCGAGAATATCATAGACAGGCACGCCATCGATTGCGATTTCAAACGCGTAGACGGAGTTATTTATGCTGTCTATGATAATTCCCATAAAGATTTGGAAAAAGAAGCCGGAGCCTATCAAAAACTCGGCATCGAAGGCAGGCTTTCCAAAAACGGTCTGGAGCTGCCGTTTGAAACTTCTGCTGAGCTGGTGATGAAAAACCAGGCGGAGTTCCATCCTCTTAAATTCCTGAGAGGGATAATTGAAGTATTGCAGAGTAGAGGTGTCAAAATATTTGAACACACCCGTGCGGAGACGGTTGACGGCGACAAATTGTCCACGACAGAAGGTCTTGAAATAAACTTCGGGAAGCTCGTCATTGCGACACATTTTCCGTTTCTCGATATTGATGGTCTGTACTTCAACAGCTTTAAAATCAGCTATGGTTATGGTCTCGTCGTCACATCCAGCACTCCCCCGCCGGCAAATCTTTCATTGAATGGTTATGACGGCGCTTCCCTTTCCATCAGGAATATCGTAAACGAGGAAAATGACTTACCCACTGTCCTTTTCGGCGGTCTTGGCCACATGTCCCATGAAACCAAAGACATGGCGGCCCAGCTTGATAAACTGAAACTGTACGCAGATCAGAAAACAAATAATGAAGAAATCCTTAATGCCTACAGAGCCCAGGACCTGATGACAGCCGATTCACTGCCGTTTATCGGCCTTTTCGATAAAAATCATGAAAACCGGTTTGTTGCTACCGGATTCAACAAGTTTGGCATGGCAAATGGCGTACTTTCCTCCATGATCATAAGCGATCTGATTGAAGGTAAAGAAAACAGATATGAAGCACTGCTGAGTCCCCACAGAAACAAAGGAACATTCAGACAATTAAAACAGCACCTCTCGAATCCGGTTCATATCGTCGGATCAGAAGCGAAAAATATGATTGTCAAACTTCCCGATATAGAGGAAGCAGAACTTGAATCGGGACAGGGAATGACAGTCAGGGATGGGGCCTCAAAGAAAGGCCTGTACAGAGAGGATGACACCTATTACATCATGGACAACCGCTGTACTCACATGGGATGCAGCCTCAACTGGAATCAGAGCGACAGGACCTGGGACTGCCCCTGCCACGGTTCAAGATTCAGCCGTAAGGGAAAGGTGATCGAAGGCCCCGCCGTTGAAGATCTTGATTCAGAGACCAGACATGCAGAAAAATAGTGCATTGTAAAAGAGAAACATGATTGTCCTTTTTCCTGTTTAATCATGAACAGACCTTTAAATTTCATGTCAATATAATATAATGAACAGGATTCAGTTATAAAAGGATGTTTTTATGAAGAAACAGAATACCCGTAAAAAGAAGAAATTGACCATTCCCTCCATAATACTGCTATTGATTGTGATTGTGGCCTCTTCCCTTGTAATGGAAGAAAAACCGGGTGAGCCACGATCTGAACCTGAAATTTCTGGAAATGATCAACCTGCGGACAGAATCCTGGTGACTGTCGATGAATTCATCGACGGGGATACGACACGCTTCAATTATGAGGGTTCCAGTGAAAGTTTCAGATACCTGATGATTGATACGCCGGAAACAAAGCATTCCAGACATGGAGAGGAACCATTTGGCTCAGAGGCAGCGGAACGAACCCGTGAACTGCTCCAGGATGCAGAAAAGATCGAAGTGGAATTTGATGCGGGGCCCGCTCAGGATGACTACGGCAGATATTTGGTCTATGTGTATGCAGATGGCGAAATGATCAATGAAATACTGGTAAGGGAGGGCCTGGCAGAAGTGACATATGTCAATCCTCCCAATGATACCCATGCCGATCTGCTTTATGAGGCGCAGGAAAGGGCACAATCGGAAGATTTGGGCATCTGGTCGGAAACCAATTAAAAAACGAGCGTCCCCTTCCATTATGAAGAGAGACGCTCATTTTATTGGTGGGATTCGGTCAAATCTGGTTCATCAGACGTTTTAGACGGAATCCAGTCCTGGGACCATTGCTCAATATCTCGTAAGACAGGTTCAAGGGAACGCCCTTTGTCTGTAAGTGAATATTCGATTACGACAGGAGTTTCAGGGTATACGTCTCTTTTGACAAGACCCTCCTGCTCCATATCTTTAAGTCTGTCGGAAAGAACCTTGCCACTTACACCGATGGCCGACTGAATAGCACCAAATCGCTGTGGTGTGTCAAGCATCTGGTAGATGACCAGCGCCGTCCACCTCTGGCTGAGTAATGAAACAGCTTTTTCAAATCTCGGACAAAGTTTCGATTGTTTCATTTCTTATCACTTCCTTCCAGTACATCGTATCATAACAATTAAGTAAATAAAAGATATAATGTAACTTTACATAAATTATTATTTATAATAAACTTAGTTACATAAAGTAATTTATGATGAATCGATGGAGGAGACAAATATGAATTTCCATACACCACCAGCTGCACACGTAGAGCATGTTAAATTGAACATCTCTGATCTGGATCATTCAATTGAATTTTATACGAAGACGCTGGGTTTTTCACTTCTTAACAAAAATGACCACTCTGCCAACCTGACTGCAGATGGTGAGACAAAGATTCTTTCTCTCCACCAGCCGCAAAACTCGATTCCAAAAGGCAGAACATCAGGGTTGTACCATTTTGCCATCCTGCTTCCTGAGCGTTCTGACCTTGCTGCAATCACTTTACATCTAGCACATAAAAACATCCGCTTCGGATCGGCCGATCACCTTGTCAGTGAAGCTCTTTACCTGAATGATCCGGACGGTAATGGTATTGAAATATATATCGATCGTCCGGCTGAAGAATGGAGCTGGAAAAACGGGCGTGTTGATATGACCACGGACCCGCTGAATTTCGAAGACCTTTTGGAATCCTTCAATCCGAAACAGCAGTGGGATGGGATGCCGGAATACACTATCATGGGACATCTTCACCTGCATGTCGGCAACCTGGACTCAGTTGTGAAATTCTACACGGAAGGTCTGGGCATGGATATTGTATATGATTTTCCCGGCCAGGCAATGTTCATGTCCACAGAAAAATACCATCATCATATCGCAGTGAATATATGGAATGGAATCGGCGCGCCTGCCCCCGGCGAAAACAGTGTCGGCCTCAATTATTATGTACTCAGATACCCTGATGAAATTTCAAGGGATGCTGCAGTTTCAAGGCTTGAAGAGAATGGCTTCAATGTCACACTCGAAGATAACAGGATATTTTCCGCTGATCCTTCGGGAAACCGCGTAGAACTCGCCTTTTAAATTCATATATCTGCAGACAAAAAGCTATCCTCGGCAGGATAGCTTTTTTAGCATGGTTTTACCATTTTCCCGCTGTTGCTGTTAAAATGGCAGTATATAAGAAATTAATAAAATGCAGGAGGCAGACATGAAACTACACCCGTTGGAAGAAACAGACCTTGAATTCATCCATGAACTTGCCAATGATTATTCATTGATGTCATATTGGTTCGAAGAGCCCTATAATTCATTGAATAAATTGAAGGAGTACTACCGGAACAGCAACTCCGGAGAATCTGCGAGAAGATTCGTCGTCATGAATGAAAATGACAAAGTTGGAATCGTGGAGCTTGACTATATCGACTTTATCCACCGCCATTGCGAAATCATGCTGATCATCAAGCCTGAGTTCAGTGGAAATGGCTTCGCAAAATTCGCATTCAAAGAAGCAACTAAATATGCCTTTGAAATACTGAATATGCACAAAGTGTATTTGTATGTAGATGTTGAAAACGAAAAAGCAGTGGGAATTTATAAAAAACAAGGTTTTAAAAGTGAAGGTGTCCTGAGAGAACACTTTTATGCAAAAGGAAAGTACAAAGATGCTGCATTCATGTCCATACTGAAGCATGAATGGCTGGAAAATGAGTAGAAGGACGATAAGATCCTAAACGTTTGTATACTTCTGACCGATCTCCGAAAAGAG
>DXHR01000026.1 GCA_019113295.1 Candidatus Salinicoccus stercoripullorum
CAATAAGCACAGGATTGTTCTTCGTCCTTCGGCTCAGGACTTCGATGACACGTGTGATTTCGCTTGAACGGCCGATGACCGGATCCAGCATGTCATCACGGGCAATCTGTGTCAGGTCGCGGGCAAGCGAATCCAATGTCGGTGTGTTGTGGTCTTTCTTCATGTTATCCTTCTGCTGCAGCGCTTCAGGATTGCCGAGCATCTTGATCACCGCAGCTCGCGCTTTGGTTATATTCAGGTCAAGGTTGGATAATACTCTGGCGGCCACACCTTCACTTTCACGGATGAGGCCGAGGAGGAGGTGTTCCGTGCCGACGAAATTATGGTGCAGTTTTCTCGCTTCATCCATTGAAAGCTCGATGACCTTCTTCGCCCTCGGTGTGTAATGGATGGAGGAGGAGGATTCTGAACCTTCATTGATGAGGTTGAACACCTCTTCTTTGACTTTCTCCTCTGTAATATTGAATGATTCCAGCACTTTCGCTGCTATACCTTCATTTTCCTTAACGAGACCGAGGAGCAGGTGCTCAGTACCGATATTCGAATGTTTGAGGTTGATTGCTTCTTCCTGCGCGTAAGCGAGCACTTTCTGTGCGCGTTCTGTCAGTCTGCCAAATAGCATATTCATTTCCCTCCTGATAATTCTCTTAAAAGCGTTGCACGTTCTTCATCGACCGCCTGCTCAAGAGATGTATAGTGTTTGTGCTGTTCGTTCAGTCTCATTTTGAGAAAAGCAGGCTGGATCAGCTGGATCCATTTCTGGAACCTGAAACCGTCATGATCCAGAACTCCAAGATCAATGCCCAGCTTGACATCACTCAGACATTTCGCCGCTTCTTTAAGAGACATTTTATATGCATGCTTCAGCAGCCCGTAGGAACGGGATACCGAATCTTTCACTTCAAGAAGATGTTCGCTTTCAAGACGCGAGCGCATCTCAAGTTCCTCTTCGATGATCTGCGACTTCAGCTCGTCCAGGTTCTGGATGATCTCTTCCTCTGTCTGCCCCAGTGTAAGTTGATTCGACAGCTGGTATATATGACCGAGAGGGACAGACCCTTCTCCATATATACCTCTTAACGTAAAACCGAAACGGTTTAAATTGCCTGAAAGCCGTTCAATTTTCCTTCCCAATGTAAGAGCCGGAAGATGAAGCATGACGGATGCCCGCATGCCGGTACCGACGTTGGTCGGACAGGCGGTCAGGTAGCCGAAATGTTCATCGAACGCATAATCCACTACCTCTTCCAGGGATTCGTCTATCTCTTCAGCTTCTTTGTAGAGTTCCCGGATCGGCACACCCGCGCCCATCGTCTGGATGCGTATGTGATCCTCTTCATTGATCATTATGGAAGCTGATTCATCTTCATTGATGAAACTGTGAAGACCCTGTCTCGTGAAGAGCGGACTGATCAGATGCTTTTCCACAAGCAGTGCTTTGTCTTCGAACTTCAGCATGTTCATCGACACTTTCTGATAATCATCAAAGGCCGTACTGAGTTTTTCCAGGACTGCATCCAGGGCATCATCATCCCTCGCCATATGCGGGAAAGGGATATGCCTGACATTCCTTGCCAGCCGTACCCGTGCTGACATCTCAACAGGGAGCTCGGCAGATTTTTCTATCCAGGGGCTCACATTATTTTGTGCCATCCATTCCACCTGCCTTCTCGAGTTCCCTGATTTCGTCACGCACCACCGCCGCTTCTTCGAATTCCTGTGATTCTATGAGTTCTGCCAGCTTCTGTTTCAGCGTTTCGATCTGTTTTTTGACTTTTATCTGAGAGCGGGATTTTTTCGGCACTTTGCCGATATGCTCCGTCTGATGAGCCTGGACACGTGTAATTATTTCGGGGACCTGCCTGTCAAATGCTGTATAGCAGTCAGGGCAGCCGAACTTTCCATTCTTGACTATGGTATCGATGGTCGAACCGCATGTTTTACATTCCTTGCGTTTTCTCTGCTTCTGCTGCGCGGTCTGCTGTTGGGAGAGTGATTTGAGCAGCTGGTGGATGTTGAATGAATCATCCGGGTAGCTGAAGTCACTTTCAAACGAGGCATTTGCACACTGTTCGCACAAAAACTTCTCCGACTTGTCCAATCCACTGCCTTTCGTAATGTGGATGGTCGCTTCGCGCACATTGCATGATTCGCACTTCATCCGCTCACTCCTCGCTGTATAGAATAACGTCAATCACTCTTCTCAGAATGCTTGCCCTCAATGTATCACGGTACGGGAGTTCCAGCATCAGTGTTTCCCGTTCCACTGCGGCATTTATGATTTTTGCCTCTTTGATGGTTATGACCTCATTTTCAAACATCGACTGGATGATACGGTTCGCATTCTGTTCCGACACACCATCACCGATGAGCTTCTTCAGATGGGCAAGATACTCAGTCTTTGAATGTGTCTCCACTTTGGTGATCCTTATATATCCGCCGCCGCCGCGTTTGCTTTCCACGGTATACCCGTGTTCATTTGTAAAACGGGTCTTGATGACATAGTTAAGCTGGGAGGGGACACAATCAAATTTTTCTGCAATATGCGCCCGTTTTATCTCAACAACCTCACCGCCGGAATCATGGATCAGCTGCTTCAGATATTGTTCGATGATGTCCGACATATTACGCATTTCATCACCTCTTTTGACCTTCTTTGACTATGATTATATAATCTCAATCAAAATAAGGCAAATGGAAAGTTTTATAAATACCCCTTTATTTCTGTAAACGTTTGCATTATAATAATTAAGGACTATTTTACAACCAGGCTGAAAATGTACATAATAGATTCATACATATTATAAATAAAAAATTATGAGGTGACCGTATTGAGTATTCTACTGGGCATTATCGGTATTGCTTTCACGCTGTTTTTGGCATGGCTTGCCAGCAGCAACCGTAAACTGGCCTTCAAAAACTGGAAGAACATCCTCGTTCTTCTCGCCATCCAGCTGATTTTTGCATTCCTTCTTCTTTCAACAGGTGTTGGACAGGCAGTCATCGGCGTATTGGCTGATGGATTTAACGTGCTGCTCGGTTTCGCAGCAGAAGGTGTCGCATTCGTAATGGGGGATCTGACAACACTTGAAGATGGCACTCCTGCAGACGTGTTCTTCTTTAACGTCCTCTTACCCATCATCGTCATTTCCGCGCTGATCGGTATTTTGCAGTTCACGAAGATTCTCCCGCTCATCATCCGCGGAATGGGGCTGCTGCTGACCAAAGTGACCGGCATGGGTTACCTTGAGTCATACAACGGTGCGGCATCCATGGTTCTCGGACAGTCCGAAGTATTCATTTCCCTGAAAAACCAAATGCCTAAACTGACCACACACAGACTGTACACACTTTCAGCACAGTCCATGGGGTCCGTTTCACTGTCCATCGTCGGCGCATACATGACGATGCTTGACCCGCAGTATGTAGTTGCGGCAATCGTGCTCAACCTGTTCGGTGCGTATGTCATCGTACACGTAATCAACCCTTATGTACTGACAGAAGAGGAAGAGGCTGCCACCGACATCGGCGGCAGCCCGGATGACGGCAAATCCTTCTTCCAGATTCTCGGAGACTACATCATGGATGGCGCCAAAGTCGCGATGACCGTTGCCGCGATGCTGATTGGTTATATCGCATTGATTGCGATCCTGAACCAGGCATTCCTGCTCATTCCTGGTGTCAGCATCACATTCCAGGATGTGCTCGGCTATATCTTCATGCCGATTGCATTCCTCATCGGCATCCCGTGGTCTGAAGCACAGCAGGCGGGTGCACTCATGGCAACGAAGCTCATCACCAATGAATTTGTAGCGATGCTCGACTATCAGACGATCGCCGATCAGTTCAGCGATAAGTCACAGGCAATGATTTCCGTATTCCTCGTTTCATTCGCCAACTTCTCAAGTATCGGTATCATTGCCGGTTCAGTCAAAGGACTGCATAACGAAAGCGGCGATAAAGTTGCAAAATTCGGTCTCAAACTCGTCTATGGTGCTTCACTCGTGAGTCTGCTGACAGCAACAATCGTTGGCTTCTTCGCATAATAAAATACCGTTTTACATCGGAGACCGGGCGGACCGGTCTCCTTTTTGTATTCTCAGACCACTGCAGCCCTCCAAAATAGCATTTGAAATTCAGAATGATAGAATTGAAGTCAATAATAGAAAGACGGAGAGATTCATTATGAAAATCGGCATCATTTCCGACCTGCACATCGATCGTGGGAAAGCAGGGATCAAAACATATGAAACACTGTTGTCAGAGGAAGTGAAATCCCGGCAACTGGACCTTCTGCTCATCGCCGGGGATGTGTCCAGCCATTATACGACGACCGCGGAATTCCTTGAAAACATACGTAATATCACTGATACAAAAATCCTGTTCGTACCCGGCAACCACGACTACTGGCTCGGCAGCGGGGATGATATGACGACGCAGGATGTTTATGAATTCTATAAGGCCATGCCGGGCAGTCTCCTGGAATCACCCTATACCATAAATGACGACTGGGCAATTGTCGGCCACAGCGGATGGTATGACTATACTTATGCAGATACGCGTTTTGGTGAAGAGAAGCTTGCCAGAGGGAAATTCTACGGCGGGACGTGGCAGGATAAACTGAGGGTGGACTGGGAAATGCACGACAGGGAATTATCCAGGGTCTTTGCCGATAAAGTCGATGAAGACATGAAAAAAACGGGAGGAAGAAACATTATCCTGATGACTCACGTAGTCACACACAGGAGATATGCCGTCCCCATGCCCCACCGTCTTTTTGACTACTTCAATGCATTTATCGGCACTTCGGATTTTGACGCACTCTATAAAAAATATCCCATCAGATACAGCATCATGGGACATGTCCATTTCCGGCATCAATTCATACAGGATGATCTCACCTATATATGTGCATGCCTCGGCTACCCGCGCGAATGGCGGACGGACGATATCAAAACGGAGATACAGAATACTCTGCAGGTGCTGGAAATATGACTGTACGATAAAAACCGTATGCGGCACAAATCCGCATACGGTTTTTATTCCATCCGGTCTATGATTCTGTGATATCCGTCACTGCCGTAATCCAGACACCGCTTCACCCGTGAGACTGTGGCGCTGGATGCGCCGGTTTCATCCTGTACTCTCTGATAAGTCTGTCCCTCTTTGATCCGTTTGGCCACCTGGAACCGCTGCTTCAGTGATACCAGTTCATTCGTGGTGCACAGATCATCGAAAAAATGATAGCAGTCATCGAGATTCTCAAGTTTCATGATCCCTTCGAACAGGTCATCAAGTTCTTTCCCTCTCAGTCTATCTATCTGCATATCGTTCCCCTCCAGTAATATGACCATCATAACAAAACACTTTAGTTATTTAAAGTGCTGAACTAATTATCTGAAATCTCTTGCAATGATCAGTTTTATTTGTTACTATTCTATTTATTGATTATTCTTTATCACGCTAAAGCATTAAAGGAGATCGTCTATGAAGAACGAATTGATTATGAACCGTCTGGCACTTGCACAGGACTATACCCGTCTGCTTGATGATGAAGGGTATCAACTGATCGATATGAATATGGTGGAACCTTTCCAGATTGATGACAAGCGGCATCATTCCTCCACGATCATCTTCGAAAAGAATGAACAGCTCTTCTCCATCCGCAGCGACTGGACGAGGTCTCTCTTGAACTATAATGAAAACTACTACCTCAGCCATCGTTTTTTCGGATACTTCGGCCCGGTGGTCAGGGATTATAAGACATTCTATCAGGCGGGCGTGGAGCTCTACGGCCCGGCCGAGGCGGAAATACTGGGCAGCATCGACATGCATCTGTCATTCATCAAAGAGAGGTACGGTCTTGAGTTCAGTTCGATAGTCGTCAATGACGACAAGCTCCTCGATCTGTATATCGAAAAGTATGAACTTCCTCAGGACATCCGCAAACTTGTCTATGAGAAGAACTTGTCGGAGCTGCGGGACCGTCTTGGCAGCACGCATCCGCTGTCTACACTGATGACCGCGAAAGTCAGCGATCAGATAACACTTGTGAACAGTGAGTTCGGGGAGACGGATATCATGAAGTTCCTCAACCACCTTGATGAATATCTCAGAAAATACGACATGAAATTCATCCTCGATTTGTCATTCCGTTCTCCCCAGTCATACTACAACGGGTTTTATTTCCAAGTGTTCCTGGACCATGATTATCCGCTCCTGAGCGGCGGCGAATACAACAGCAGTGCGTTCGGCATTGCAGTGAATCTGTCCAACGGAGGTCTCCTATGATTACTGTTGCATTGACCAAAGGACGTCTTTTCAAAGACTTCATCAAATATATGGAAGAAAACGGACTGAATGATTACATCGGGGCGCTGACTGGTGAAACACGGTCCCTCTATACTGTAGTGGCCGGTGTAAAGTTCATCTTCGCCAAAGGCCCAGATGTTCCGACCTATGTGGAAAGCGGTGTGGCGGATCTCGGAATCGTCGGGTCGGATATCATCACTGAAGATGCATTCAACATCCTGAACGTTTCCCGGCTGCCGTTCGGCGACTGTCACTTCTCTGTCGCCGCCCTGCCGGGACAGGAGGTATTCGGCACCATCGCGACCAAGTATACGAATGTCGCATTCGAACACTTCAAAAGCAGGAAAATGGACGTGTCGCTCGTGCATCTGAACGGTTCTGTCGAACTTGCCCCGCTTCTCGGGCTCTCCGACGCAATCGTCGACATCGTACAGACAGGGGGCACGCTCAGGGACAATGGACTGATCGAATATGAAAAGATCATGGACATACATGCCCGCCTCATCGCAAACAAACGCACATTCTATACTAAGGAAGACGATATATATGAATTTTTGAAAGAAATCGGGGTGGTCTGATGGATGCATTGGAATTCAGGGAAGTATTTCGGGATAAGACAGAAGCGGCCGGATTCGAAGGCATGAGCGGGGTAATGCAAATCATAGAAGATGTAAGACGCAACAAAGACGCGGCACTCCGATCATACACCGAAAAATTTGACGGGCACGCCGTCGACTCATTCAAAGTTCCCCCGGAAAAACTCAGGGCCAGCTTTGATGCACTGCCGCAGGAAAAAAGGGAGGCCCTTGAAAAGATCAGGGAACGCATCGAAGACTACCAGAGAATGATCAGATACGAGGACCGGGATGACGGTGAATTCAAATATGTATATCATCCGCTTGAGAAAGTCGGCGTATATGTGCCGGGCGGAACGGCACTTTATCCTTCAAGCGTGCTCATGACAGTCGTTCCGGCAATGGTTGCCGGCGTCCATGAAATACATGTCATGACGCCGACATTCGAAGACAATAACATCACTTTCGCCGCCCTCCATATATGCGGGGTGGAACACGTCTATACCGCGGGCGGCGCCCAGGCCGTCGCGGCGCTTGCGTTCGGTACAGAATCCATACCCAAAGTGGACAAGATCGTAGGTCCCGGCAACTATTATGTCGCACTTGCCAAGCGCCTGCTTTTCGGAGAGGTGGGCATCGACATGATCGCCGGGCCGAGTGAAATCCTTATCTATGTAGATGAAGAGGTAAAGGTGGATGCAGTCGTCTATGATATTTTTGCACAATCGGAACATGACAGGAATGCACGCACATTCCTGCTCAGCGAAGATCAGGGAATCATCGACCGGATCGAAGACAGGATCAAAGATCTCATCGACCTTCAGCCCCGTGCCGAAATCATAAAACAATCCATCGGCAACAACCATTACGCAGTTGTGGATTCCCGCCAATCCCTCCTCGCACTGGTGAACCATATCGCTCCCGAACACGTTTCCGTGCAGCACAGGGATTCTGAAATGATCACCCGCAACATCAAGTATGCCGGCGCGGTATTTGAAGGATACTACTCTCCTGAAGCCATCGGAGACTATGCAGCCGGCCCGTCCCATGTGCTGCCGACAGACCGGACAGGACGTTTCAGCCACGGACTGAACGTCAATGATTTCCTGACAAGCCACGCGGTCATTTCACTTACCGAAAGGACTTTCGGCGACATCGCGGAATCAGCGATGACAGTCGCTGAACAGGAACAGCTGGATGCACATTACCAATCATTGAAAATAAGAACGGAGTGATCAGATGATCCACATGGACAGGAACACAAGCCCGATTTCCCCGCTTTCTGATGAAGCTGTCGGGGAAGTCGTCAGAGATACAGTCCTCCATGAATATCCGGGTGATGAAATCACGCGGTTCAAACAGCTCTACGCTGATTATTACGGTATCAGACCGGAACAGATCGAGGTCGCCAACGGCTCTGATGAATGGATACAGAAAACTGTCATGACGCTCGGACAGCGTGGCGTCATGGCCCTCTCCCCTGACTTTGTCATGTATGAGGAGTATTCCAGGCAGACGGACGCACCGTTCTACACAGTGCCATGTGATGCAGAGTTCCGTTTCGACTTTGATGAGGTGGTACGCTCCATCGAGGAGAAACGGCCGACTTTATTCCTGATATCCATGCCTCACAATCCGACCGGCCAGCTCTTTGATGCTGAAGCGCTCGAGCGTCTTTCACAGGCGATGAAGGCTGTCGGCGGCTATCTCGTGCTGGATGAAGCGTATGCTGAATTCGCACCAGCCTACCGGAGGCCTGCGGGAGAACATGTCATCATCATACGGACGCTCAGCAAGATCTTCGGCATTGCCGGCCTCAGGGTGGGCATCGCTGTTGCGGATGGAGAGACTTTCAGCCGCATCACCCGGCTGAACCACCCCTATCCGGTGAACTCACTGTCTTTGAATCTCGCCTCCAGGGTATTCGCAGACGAAGATGAGCTGAAAAGATTTACAGATTACCAGCTGGCATCAAAGCGACAGCTTGAAGAGGTCTTCCGTCCTGTCGGGGATAAGATAAAGACGATCGAGTCCAGCACCAACTTCATCTTCACCTATGGCAGGGGCGCAAAGTCCTTAGGCGAGTACCTGAAAGAAAACGGCTATCAGCCGAGAGTGTACGATACACCGCCTTTAGGTGATGTCGTCCGCTACTCTATCATCAGGCTTGAAGATTATACGGGACTCAAAAAATTAATCAATGAATGGAGCAGTCAATATGATCAGGAAAGAAAGATCGACACAGGAAACACGGATTTCCATTTCACTCGATGACGAAAAATCATTCAAAGAATCAAAAATCTCCACAAATGTCGGCTTTTTCGACCATATGCTGACCCTCCTCAGCTTCCATTCGGAGCTCTATCTGGAAGTGGAGGCCGACGGGGACAATGAAGTGGACGACCACCATACAGTCGAAGATGCGGGAATCATACTCGGTCAGCTGATCCGGGAGCTATATACAGAAAAGCAGTCCTATCAGCGCTACGGAACGACATATATCCCGATGGATGAGTCTCTCGCGCGTGTCGTACTCGATCTGTCCGGGCGGCCTCATCTGAATTTCCAGGCGGAATTTTCCAAAGAGAAAGTCGGCACATTCGATACGGAACTCGTCCCGGAATTCTTCAACGCGCTCAGCATGAACAGCCGTATGACACTGCACATCGACCTGCTCAAAGGCGGTAATACGCACCATGAAATCGAAGCGGTCTTCAAAGCGTTTGCGAGAAGCCTGAAAGCAGCGCTCATGCCGAGTGGATCGGGGATTCCCTCCTCCAAAGGTGTCATTGAATGATCGGTATCGTCGACCATTAACCGGGCAATACCCAGAACATCAAAAACGCTCTGGACAAGCTGGAATACCTTGAACAGCGGCCGAGAACGTGATCACCACCAATGAATACGGCACTGATGTGCCGGTTGTCATTCAGAAAGGCAGCATCATTGGCATCCGGTTCCATCCCGGGAAGTCGGGGGCGCCGGACTGGAAATACTTAAAATCGCCATCGAAGGAGGCTTCTGATATGAATATCATCCCGGCCATCGACATCATCGACGGCAAAAATGTCCGCCTTAAGCAGGGGGACTATGATCAGAAAACAGCAATGAAACGCACACCGGAAGAAGCCATCCGCTTCTACTCCGGCTTCAGACAGGTGGGACGCATCCACATCGTCGACCTCATGGGCGCACTCAAACAGAATGCGCAGGAGTCGACAGTGATCGAGGAACTCAAATCACAGACCAACCTGCCCCTCCAGATCGGCGGTGGGCTGAGAAACATGGGAACCATCCGTCAATATGACGAAATCGGCATCGATTATTTTATACTCGGCACAAAGGCGATTCTCGATACTGACTGGCTCAAGAAAGCCGTCCGGGAGTTCCCGGGCCGCATATTCGTCGGCACAGATGCGAGGGAGAATGATATCTATGTCAACGGCTGGACGGAAAACAGCAACATCACGATCGATGAATACATCAATGAAATCGAGAGCCTGGATATCGCCGGCATCATCTACACGGATATAAACAAGGACGGTATGAACCAGGGTCCGAATTTCGAAAATACCCGGCGCATCAACAAATTGACCCGACACAAAGTCATCGCCAGCGGCGGTGTCAGAAACAAGGAAGACCTGGACAGGCTCGAGTCACTGGGCATCGGTGATGCGATTGTCGGCAAGGCCAGTCACAACGACTCATTCTGGAGGGATATCAAATGATAAATAAAAGAATCATCCCGTGCCTGGACGTCAAGGACGGACGGGTCGTCAAGGGCGTGAATTTCATCGGTCTCCAAGACGTCGGAGACCCTGTTGAACTTGCCAAAAGATATAACGGCGAAGGTGCCGATGAACTCGTCTTTCTGGATATTTCAAAGACTCAGGATGGTCACAATCTGATGATTGACGTCATCCGCGATACGGCAAAAGAACTCTTCATCCCGCTGACGGTCGGAGGCGGCATATCATCCGTCGGTGACATCCGCCAGCTGCTCGCTGCAGGCGCAGACAAAATCAGCATCAATTCAGCCGCCCTGAATGATCCGGAACTGATAAAAACAGCATCCGACAAGTTCGGCAGCCAGTGCATATGCATCGCTATCGATGTAAGATACGATGACGCCAAAGCGGATTATTTTGTATTCACGCACGGCGGTTCAAGAGATACCGGCATCCGCGCCTTGGACTGGGTTGAACAGTGCGCCGCCCTCGGAGCCGGTGAACTGCTCATCACAAGCATGGACCACGATGGTGTGAAACAGGGGTTCGACATCGGCTTCCTGAAACAAGCGGACGAGCTCGTCGACATTCCGGTCATTGCAAGCGGCGGTGCCGGAGACCCCGGTCATTTCATCGAACTTTTCCGTGAAACTGATGTATCCGCAGGGCTCGCCGCCTCCATCTTCCATAACCGGGAAGTCGATATTGAAGACCTGAAATATAAGCTGCAGGACGAAGGATTCGGGGTGAGGCTCACATGAAACCGGACTTCGAAAAAGGCGGCGGACTCCTGTCCGTCATCCTTCAGGATTACAGAACCCATCGTGTGCTGATGAACGGCTTCATGAATGAAGAGTCATATCAAAAGACCCTCGACGAAGGGGTGGTGTGGTTTTATTCCCGCTCGAAGGAAAGGCTCTGGAAAAAGGGTGAAACAAGCGGTCATGTCCAGGTGGTGAAGGAAATGGCGCTCGACTGTGACCAGGATGCCCTCCTCATCCAGGTCGACCCGCAGGGACCCACCTGCCATCTCGGTACAGCCAGTTGTTTCGGCGATTCAGCCTTCAACCTGCAGACACTCGAGAAGATCGTCGCTCAGAAGGTGGATAATCCAAAGGAAGGCTCCTACACTGCATATCTGACGGAAGAAGGCACCGACAAGATACTCAAGAAGTGCGGAGAGGAAATGACGGAAGTCGTGATTGCGGCGAAGAACGATGATCGCCAGGAACTCATCGATGAAACGGGCGATCTCGTCTATCACCTGCTCGTCCTCCTCAGCAGCCAGGGTGTTTCACTGAGGGATATCGAAGAGAAGCTGAAAGGACGGCACGGGGAAAATCTATCCTACAAAGTACGCGGGGAAATAAAAGAATGGTAATATATAGATGAATATATTACCAGGAGGGTTCTGATATGGATGACGAGTCCAAAAAGACGATAAACACTTATCTGGCCATGGGCATATCTCTCGGAATCACGTTCGGCACAGTTCTCGGACTCCTCGCGTACATCCTGCTCTGGAACATCATGCTCATACCTGCAGGCATCATTTTCGGTATCACCATCGGCCTCGCTGCAGGTTACGGATATGGGAAAAGACGTGCAGACAAAACACCGCCGAAACAAAAAGAATGACATTGTATACAAACGGCTGTGCTATGGGCGCAGCCGTTTTCATTATTCAGGATTAAGCATAGAAGTCCGTAATTCGGGTAAAAGAATAATGAATTCGTAAAGCATATGATGATTTTTTACAAGGAAGGGGATCGGCATGAGTGGAAAATTTGATGCAAAAACTGTAACGACAGCATTTGTCATTGGTATACCCGTCGGTCTGGTCTTCGGTCTGATGATTTCCATATTGACTGGAAACTATACCTATATCTGGGCTCTGGGTATTCCGATTGGGATCATATTCGGCATCATCATGACAGTACCGATGGTGAAAGGGAAAAACAAATCATCCACGGAAATGGCGGATGATGAAGACAGGAAGAAATATGAAGATGATACAATGCGGCAATAAAGTGAAAATTCCGGGAGCAGTCCCGGAATTTTTCATGTTTTGATGCAGATCAGATGATTCCTATTATAAATGCCGCGGCCATGGCGAGCAGACTGAAGCCCCATACCCAGAAAATCGCATATCTGATGTAACGGCCCATCTCGATACCCGCAAGCCCGACGGCCAGCCAGAGTGCCGGGGAGAACGGGCTGATGAATGTGCCGATGATATTGCCGATCATGATCGAGTAGGCGGCAGTAATCTGATCGACACCGTGCACAGAAACGATCTGCTCCACGACAGGCAGCAGTGCAAAATAGTACGCATCCGTATTCAGGACCAGTTCGAGCGGTGCCCCGAATATACCGATGATGTAATGAAGATACGGTATCAGGAAACCGGGCAATATCACCACGATGTCCTCTGCGAGTGAATCAAGCATACCGCTGTTCTCGAGTATGCCGAGGAAAGAACCGGCCGCAAGGATAATTGCCGCCATCATCAGTGCACTTGGTGCATGCGCCCGTATCCTTTCCATCTGAACATTCATATTCGTATAGTTCACCGGAAGGGCGATACTTACCGCCAGCATGAATACGAGTCCCGCAGGAAGTGCTCCCCACATGAGGAGTGCGACGACGAGTATCGTCAGCAGCAGGTTGAACCAGAGCAATTTGGGCCTTTCAAGCTCTGCAGCTGATTCGTCTTTCTCCCCGCCCAGTGCGAATTGATCAAAATTTATGTCACCGTTCAACAGACCATTCTTTTTCAGTCTGTTCTGCTCCAGTTTTCCGACCAGCGCCCCCATGGCTGACAGCAGCAGGATAAGAACAACCTGCAGCGGAATGAGCGGCTGCCATAATTCCGAAGGATCCACGCTCAGCACTGCGGCCGTACGGCCGAGCGGTCCGCCCCATGGCACCATATTCATGATACTGGCACTCATACCGATCAGCATGACAAGCATATAAGGGCTCATGTTCAGCTTCTTATACAACGGAAGCAATGCCGGTATGGTAATCAGAAAAGTGGATGCACCTGAACCATCCAAATGGGCAATCGCACCGATCAGCACTGTAGCGATTGCGACGAGTACAACATTGCCCCGCGAAAGCTTGACCATTTTACTGATGATCGGATTGAACAATCCCGTATCCTGCATGATGCCGAAGAACAGGATGGCGAATACGAACATGATGACTACGGAAATGACGGAATTTATACCATCATTGAAGAACTCCGTGATTTCCCCAAAACCGAATCCTGCAAAGAGCGCTCCGATGAACGGCACGATCACTAAAGCCACAATCGGATTGAGTTTCTGGGTTATCAATAGCGTTACGATAATAAGTATGACCAATAAGCCAATAACACTAAGCATAAGCCTACTCCTTAATAATCAAATTCCCCTTATTATTATTTCAAATAACTCTTTTACAATGCCTAACAACAGAAAGATTACCATGTACTATGAAAATACGTCAGCAAGCGCTTTCAAAACAAAATGAATAAAATCCCCCATGAAAACTTTTAACGATATTTCATTATAAATTATTGTATAAATAAAATAAAGTCTTGAATTTTTAGAATTTTCCCCTCTTGTAAATTTTATTATCGGATGCATTTTTCTTTATAAGTTTAGTTAGGATTTCAACTAAACTTACATTCTTTCCATGTCCGGTTGTAAGGACTTTGACGATTAGGTAATATAAAGGTAATTATACACTGAAGGAGCACTGCCCTTGATCAGCATATATGAATTGAAACCCCGCTTCCAGCGGCTGCTGCTGCCAGTCGTGGACCGCCTGCACCGCATGAATATCACACCCAATCAGGTGACTCTTGCCGCCTGCTTTCTTTCAGTCCTGCTGGGGGTGTTGTTCTATCTCAACCATGAAAGCATCTGGATATACATCATTCTGCCAATATTCATGTTCATACGCATGGCAATGAATGCAATTGACGGTGTGCTCGCAAAAAAGTACAGCTTACAGACAAAACTCGGGAAATTCCTGAACGAACTGACCGATGTCATCAGCGACGCCTCTCTGTTCCTTCCATTCATGCTCCTTGTTGAAGGTGCTGAAATGACAGTCGTGATCTTTGTACTGCTCAGCGTGACGAGCGAAATGGCCGGTGTCATTGCAGAGGCCGCTTCCGGCGAACGGCGTTATGACGGTCCGATGGGCAAAAGCGACCGCGCTTTTCTGATTGGTCTGCTTTCCGTGCTCATTGTTCTGGGAGTACCCGTCGGGCCGTATTTGTGGATTATATTCCTCACCGCCTCTCTTCTGATAGCTCTCAATATTTACAAGCGCGTTAAAAATGGACTGGAGGTAAATGCATAATGAACCTGGACCTTATTACCGGTGAAGTACTCTATGTACTGATTGCCATCATAGCAGTTCTCATCTCGTCTTCCGTCATCACTTTCATAATGAAGAAACGCAAGCCGACCAAAACATTGGATGAAGTCACTTTGAGGATCCGTTCATGGTGGGTGATGTTCATCATCTTCACAATCGCACTCATCATCCACTCTACGATTTCCCTCGTTTTCATGGCACTGCTGTGCTTCCTTGCACTTAAGGAATTCTTCTCACTCATACCGTTCAACCGGGCACACAGGCTGGTGCTGTTCTGGGCATACCTGACAATACCAATCCAATTTTTCTTCATCTATATCGGCTCATACGGCATGTTCATTATTTTCATCCCGGTATATATGTTCCTGCTTATCCCGATACAGGCAATCATTGTCGGGGAGACGAAAGGTTTCCTCCACTCGATTGCTGCGGTCCAGTGGGGCATCATGCTCATGGTCTTCGGTCTTTCCCACCTTGCCTATCTTCTGGTCCTGCCGGGCAAGGAACACAGCGTGGTGGGAGCCGGTCTGGTGCTGTTCCTGGTAGTCCTGACCCAGGCAAATGATGTGGCACAGTTCATCTGGGGAAAAATGCTCGGGAAAAGAAAGATCATCCCGAAAGTTTCACCGAATAAAACATGGGAGGGTTTCATCGGCGGCGTACTGACGACAACGGTCATCGCAGTGCTGCTCGCACCTCTCATCACGCCCTTCTCCCTGTTCTCAAGCATCATTGCGGGACTATACATTGGGCTGACAGGATTTATAGGGGATATTAATATATCTGCAGTAAAACGCGATCTGAACATTAAAGATACATCAACCGCCATACCCGGGCATGGCGGCATACTGGACCGGGTTGATTCTCTCACTTACACTGCCCCGCTATTTCTTCATTTCACCCGGTTCTTCTACTTTTAGGATGTGGTTATGATGAGAAATATACTGTTTTCCATACTTGTCCGGCCGTTCATACTATTTGTTCTCGGACTGAATATCAGACACTATGAAAGACTTCCCGCAGCCGGGCCCTGTGTCATCATCGCCAATCATAACAGTCACCTGGATACACTGGTGCTTATGTCTTTATTCAAAGGACGGTCATTCCGGAAAGTGAGGCCGGTGGCCGCAGGGGACTATTTTCTGAAGAACCGTTATCTGGGATTCTTCTCGACAAAGGTGATGAACATCATACCGATACAGCGCCGGATTACAAAAGATTTCAGAGGCATGTTCCGACCAGTGCTCGAATCTCTTGACGACGATGGCATCATCATCCTGTTTCCCGAGGGTTCACGCGGGGAGGCGGAACAGCTGAGCAAATATAAAAGCGGCATCTACTATCTCATGCGGGAGCGTCCGGATATTCCGATCACTCCTGTGTTCATGCATGGTCTCGGCAAGGCTCTGCCCAAAGGGTCGAAAGTCTTTGTACCGTTTTTCGTGGATGTTTTCATCGGTGATTCCTTCAAGTATACGGACAACCGGAAAGTATTCATGGAGACACTCAACAGCAGGATGGATCAGCTGCAGGAGGAGGGGCACTTCAGGTCATGGTGATGCTGTTCATATTCCTGTGGGGCTTCAGTGAAGCGACCTGGTTCTTCATCATCCCCGATGTCATCCTTTCACTGTACACCCTGTCTGCTTCCCTGCATCTGAAATGGAAAATCTTATTATGGTCTGCTGTCTGGGTGATTGTCTATCTCATCTACTTCAGCGTTCATCCGTTCTGATCCACGGCGCCCCTGGCGCCTTTTTTCAACTGAAATTCTTTCTGCCCCTTGACAACCATTCAGAAACCGGCATATAATCCTTATAAGTTTAGTAGGAATTAAAGAGGGGGGGATACACCATGAAGGTCAGTTTGGAAAAGGTCAACAAATCATTCCAAAAAGGTAAGGATGATATGCTTAAAGTTCTCGATGACATTAATTTCAATATTTCAGAGGGCGAGTTCGTATCATTGATCGGGCCGTCGGGCTGCGGCAAATCCACAGTGTTGAAACTGATAGCCGGTCTGGATACTCCGACTTCCGGGGAGGTACTGCTGAATGGCAGGACGATCACCGGACCCGGGACGGACCGCGTGGTCGTCTTCCAGGAGGGCGGCTTATTTCCGTGGATGACAGTGCTTGAAAACGTTACATATGGGCTTCTGCGCAAGAAGATGAACAAAAAAGAGGTCCGTGAAAAGGCGATGGAAGGTCTCAGAATGGTCCATCTGGCCAATTTCACCGACTCATACCCCCACGAGCTCTCAGGCGGCATGAAACAGCGTGTGGCCATCGCCCGTGCACTCGTCATGGATCCGGATGTCCTCCTGATGGACGAACCGTTCGCGGCACTTGATGAACAGACGCGTCTTGTACTGCACAAGGAGCTGCAGAGAATCTGGCAGGAAACGGGAAAGACGATACTGTTCATCACGCATAATATCAGAGAAGCTCTCACACTTTCGGACAGAGTGCTGCTCATGAGCACAAGACCAGGGGCAGTGAAGAGGGAATTCACCGTGCAGGCAGTACGGCCGAGAGACCCTGCCGACAGCAATGTCGTAGACCTGGAAAGGCGCGTGATGGAAGAACTGGAAGAGGAAATGGAAAAAGTGCTTAAGGAGGAATTTGGCGATGACTACCATCTTGAGAAGAGTCGTGTTCGTGATAGTGATCATAGCGATATGGGAAGTCATATCTAAGGTCGGAATCTTTCCGACCTTCATGTTCCCGCCGCTGATCATCCCGAGCGTACCCGGCGGTGTCACAGTACTCAAGACGCTGCTTGGCGGCGTGGTTTCCGGCCAGATACTGGCAGCCACCGGCGTAACACTCAGCCGGCTCCTCGTCGGCTTCCTGATTGCCGTGGTACTCGGCCTGACATTCGGATTCCTGATTGCCCGCTACAAATGGGTGGATGATACGCTGGGATACTTCGTCACAGCGCTCCAGTCCATCCCGAGCATCGTCTGGTTTCCTCTTGCGATCGTCTGGTTCGGACTTGGAAACACGGCAATTTTATTCATCGTGGCTATCGGTGCCACGTGGACGATGACCGTCAACTCGAGCGCCGGATTCAAAAACGTGCCCTCCATTTACATCAATGCGGCGAGAACGCTTGGCTCTTCAGGATCACACCTGCTCAGAACCGTCATACTTCCCGCCTCTGTGCCTCATATCATTTCAGGCCTCCGGGTCGCCTGGGCATTCGCATGGCGCGCCATCATGGCCGGTGAACTGCTAGGCGCGGCCGGAGGACTCGGCTATCTGCTCGATCTCGGACGCTCCACACAAGCCATGGACCTTGTACTTTCGATCATGATCGTCATCGGCCTCATCGGTACGGTCATAGACAATCAGGTGTTCCTCAGGATGGAACGCTCTGTCGCCAGAAAATGGGGACTCAGAACATAGTGAGAGGATGGATTATATGAAGAAGACACTCAGTGGCTTTTTGCTTATCATGACACTTATCATCGCCGGTTGCGGCGCTTCAGAAGAGAAAGCGGAAGAAGTGCGCATCGGCTACTTCCCTAATTTCACACATATCACTACTATAATCGCTCTTGAGAACGGCTACTTCCAGGAGGAATTCGGCGAAGACATTTCAATAGATACGATGACTTTCCCTGACGGCAGCGCGTTTATGGAGGCGATGTCGACGGATGAATTCGACATTGGCACTGTCGGCCCTTCCCCGGCGACAAATACTTATTTGAGAAACCCGGCCCATGAGATCATCGCAGGTGCTGTAAACGGCGGTGCAGTCCTCGCGACAGCCGAGAATGCCGGAATTGAGAGCGTGGAGGACCTGAAAGGGGCGAGAATCGCCATTCCGACCATCGGCTCCACACAGGACATCATGCTGCGCAAAGTCCTTGAAGGTGCAGAACTCACTGCAGACGACGTTGAAATGGTGCCTCAGGCACCTGCCGATACTTCCACTCTCTTCCAACAGGGTGATGTGGATGTCGCGGCCACACAGGAGCCGTGGGGTGTATTCCTTGAAAACCAGGCGAACGCAGACATCCTGCTCGATGAAGAGGAATTCGCATGGGGTACAGAATCCACTACCACAGTGGTGACAGCCCGCCAGGCATTCACGGACAGCAACCCCGGCCTCACAGAAGAATATATCCGCGCCCATATGAAGGCGGTCGAATTCTTCCAGCAGAACCAGGAAGAAGCGGTGCAGATATTCGTCGACCATATTGCGGAAATTTCCGGCCAGGAACTCGATTACGGGGAAACACTCGAGGCCAGCAGCCGTCTGAACCCGACATATGAAATCAACGAGGAAGTTATGCAGGAAATGGCGACCATCAGCAACGAGGCTGAATATACAGCTTCAGATGAAATAGAAGGACTCGTCAATACCGAATTCCTCGATTCAATACTCGAAGATGGAGAATGATAAAAAAGCGCAGGTCCTAATGCTGGTCCTGCGCTTTTTCCCTTAAAGCACCCTGAAGTGCGAGTATGCCGATTTTCATTACCATCCGCGCTCCTGCATACGCTCTTCCAACGACAGCTGGTTGATGTCGATGCCGGTCATCGCCGAACCGAGTTCCTTCGCCAGCCTGCCAATCAGTTCGTAGTCCTGGTAATGCTTCGTCGCTTCAACGATCGCCTTGGCGAACTTCTCCGGATTTTCCGATTTGAACACGCCTGAGCCAACGAATACGCCGTCTGCACCAAGTTCCATCATGAGAGCCGCATCCTGCGGTGTCGCTACCCCGCCTGCCGCGAAGTTCACTACCGGGAGTTTGCCGAGTCTCTTGATCTCCTGCAGAACATCGTATGGTGCACCCTGATTTTTCGACTCGGTCATAAGCTCATCATCGCTCATCACTGAAATCTGACGCACTTCCCGGCTCACCATTCTCATGTGCCTCACCGCCTCGACGATGTTGCCGGTACCCGGCTCTCCCTTAGTGCGCAGCATGGAGGCACCTTCCCCGATCCGTCTCGCCGCTTCGCCGATGTTGCGGCAGCCGCACACGAATGGCACGGTATAATCATCCTTTTTGAGATGGAACAATTCATCCGCCGGTGTAAGAACCTCAGACTCATCTATATAGTCCACACCCAGTGATTCCAGTACCCTTGCTTCGGTGATATGGCCGATTCTGCACTTCGCCATTACCGGAATGGATACCGCATCCACCACTTCTTCGACAATGCGCGGATCGCACGCCCTTGCAACGCCCCCCGCTGCCCTGATGTCGGATGGCACACGCTCAAGCGCCATGACCGCAACGGCTCCCGCCGCCTCCGCGACTTTCGCCTGTTCTGCATTGACGACGTCCATGATTACGCCGCCCTTCTGTATTTCCGCCATTCCTCTTTTGACTCTTTCAGTACCTGTCTGCTGCATGCTTACGACTCCCTTTCCTATTGCGTTTATACTAAAATAGTATAGAATGAAATCTGAATACTCTAAAGTATCAGTTTGAAATAGATTGAGGAGGTCAGATTATGCTGATCAGTCTGGATAAAAATTCGGGTACCCCTTTATTCGAACAGATTTATGACATCATCAGACAGCAGATCATCCAGGGAGAGCTTGAAAATGATGAAAAGCTTCCCAGCAAGCGCCAGCTGCAGCGCGACCTTTCCATCAGCCAGACGACAATTGAAAATGCCTACGGCCGTCTGCTGGATGAAGACCTGATATACAGCAGGGAGAAAAGCGGCTATTTCGTCACCTCCCTCGAACAGCTGGAACCGGGGAGCAGACAGGCCGCGACCGGCATTGTGAGGAAAAAGAAAAAGCACTATGCCCTGCCGCCGGGCACCATCGATACGACAATTGTACAAAGTGATGTACTGAAGCATATTGCCCGGGAAGCCTTTTCAGATGATGAACTGCTGAACCTCGGAGATGAAAGCGGCGAAAGGAAGCTCAAGGAACAGATCAGGCATTACCTGCATATCAACCGGGGTGTCATCTGTGCAACTGATCAGATTTTCATCGGACCCTCCACGGAATTCCTTCTCGAGCAGGCGCTCTATCTGATGGATCACCCGGCGATGACAATAGAGGACCCGGGCTATCCCGTCATCAAAAAGGTACTGGACCGGCTCGGCAGCAAAGTCGATTTCGCTCCGGTCAGAGAGGACGGGGTGGACACAAAAACCGTGCAGGCACTCTCCAATCCGGTCGTTCATGTCACTCCTTCGCATCAGTTTCCGAGCGGCGTTGTCCTGTCACTTCAAAAGCGCATCCAGCTGCTGAACCACGCAGGGGCTGCGGGCACATACATCATCGAGGACGACTATGACAGTGAGTTCAGATACACAGGACGGCCTCTGCCCTCCCTGCAGGGGCTCGATCAGAACGACCGGACCATTTACATGAGCACATTCTCAAAGGTTCTTTATCCTTCTCTCAGGCTCTCCTGCATGGTGCTGCCGAAAAGACTCGCAGAACTTTATTATGCAAAACAGCTTTCCTGCAATGTGCCGCGGCAGATGCAGCTCATCGTCGCCCGTTTCATGGATCGTGGTTATCTGGAGCGGCATATCAACAGGGTGCGCAAGATATACCGTACAAAGATGGAGACCGTCACCGCATGGCTCAGGGAAGAATATGAAGATGTTGAAATATACGGGGACCATACCGGCATGCATTTCATGCTGAGGGTGCCCGGAACAGACCTGCGGATCCCGGCTGAAAAACACAGCCTGGTCCATGGCAGCAGATATTCGCAGACGGAGGGGCTTCGGGATACAGTTCTCATCGGCATCGGTGAAAAAAGCGCAGAGGATATCATGGATATACTGGCGGCATTTCTCGGGGATGTTTCCCCATAATAAAAAAGCACGGATGTTTCCGTGCTTTTTGAATGGGCCTAAGTGGACTCGAACCACCGACCTCACGCTTATCAGGCGTGCGCTCTAACCAGCTGAGCTATAGGCCCGCGTTATGTAATTAAAAAGAGTGGAGACTAGCGGGATCGAACCGCTGACCTCCTGCGTGCAAAGCAGGCGCTCTCCCAGCTGAGCTAAGCCCCCATGAAAATTATATAGGAAAATGCGGGTGAAGGGACTCGAACCCCCACGTCGTTAAAGACACTAGATCCTGATTCTAGCGCGTCTGCCAATTCCGCCACACCCGCGTAATATAAATCGGGAAGACAGGATTCGAACCTGCGACCCCTTGGTCCCAAACCAAGTGCTCTACCAAGCTGAGCTACTTCCCGTTATTATAATGGCGCGCCCGAGAGGAGTCGAACCCCTAGCCTCTTGATCCGTAGTCAAACGCTCTATCCAATTGAGCTACGGGCGCATATATAATAATTTAAGTTGTTTGCTTCAAAAAAAATAAAACGGCATGACCGCTTAATAAAAATGGAGCGGAAGACGGGATTCGAACCCGCGACCCCCACCTTGGCAAGGTGATGTTCTACCACTGAACTACTTCCGCATTATAGTAAATGGTGCCGGCCAGAGGACTTGAACCCCCAACCTACTGATTACAAGTCAGTTGCTCTACCAATTGAGCTAGGCCGGCTATTATTAATGGTGGAGAATGACGGGTTCGAACCGCCGACCCTCTGCTTGTAAGGCAGATGCTCTCCCAGCTGAGCTAATTCTCCTGTAGGGCTTATTAATAACGTCGACTTTTATATAATATACCATGAACAGCATTTTCGTCAACACTTTTCCGCTTTTTATTATTGTAATAATACACCCGGGGGTTCCCGGGTATATCATTATGGTACCTTTACATCATTTCATTCTCATATAAGGGAACAGAAGGACATCCCTGATTGACGCGGAGTCCGTCAGCAGCATGACGAGACGGTCGATACCGATGCCAAGTCCGCCTGTCGGCGGCATTCCGTATTCCAGCGCCTCGAGGAAGTCCTCATCCATTTCGTGGGCTTCATCGTTGCCCGCTTCCTTTTCTGCCATCTGTGCTTCGAAACGTTTCCTCTGATCGATCGGATCATTGAGCTCGGTAAATGCGTTTGCGTGTTCGCGTCCAACGATGAAGAGCTCGAAACGGTCCGTAAATCTCGGATCTTCCGGATTCTGTTTAGCAAGCGGGGAAATCTCGATCGGATGACCGAAGACAAATGTCGGCTGGACAAGCGTATCCTCCACTCTCTGCTCGAAGAATTCATTCAGTATATGCCCGTAGGTCATGGACGGCTGGACTTCAATGCCGTGCTCTTCGGCAAGAGCGCGGGCTTCTTCATCCGTCTTGACTTCATAGAAGTCGACGCCCGTCTGTGCCTTGACGGCATCCACGATGTGCACACGTCTCCACTTTGGTGTCAGGTCGATCTCCTGTCCGTCATACTGGACAATCATGGAGCCTGTTACATGGTTTGCGATATATGCGATCATTTCTTCTGTAAGATCCATGATGTCATGGAAGTCTGCATACGCCTCATACAGTTCGATCATTGTAAATTCAGGATTATGCCTTGTGGAAATTCCTTCGTTCCTGAATACCCTGCCTATTTCATAGACTTTTTCGAGCCCGCCGACAATCAGGCGTTTCAGATGAAGTTCGATCGCGATGCGCATGAACAGTTCCATGTCGAGCGCATTGTGATGGGTGACGAAAGGACGTGCCTGTGCACCGCCGGCGATTGTGTGCATCATTGGCGTCTCGACTTCGAGGAAGCCGCGCTGGTTCAGATAATTGCGCATCTCCTGGATGATCAGGCTGCGCTTGATGAACGTCTCTTTGGAACCTTCACTTGTAATCAGGTCCAGATAACGTTTGCGGTAACGCTCCTCTATATCTTTCAGGCCGTGATATTTATCCGGCAGCGGTCTGAGCGCCTTTGTCAGCGAAGTGAACTCCTGCGCCTTCACAGAAAGCTCTCCTGTGTTCGTCTTGAACATGACACCTTTGACACCGACAATATCACCAAGATCCGCCTGCTTCCATATATCGAAAGCTTCTTCGCCGATCTGGTCCTTGCGGACATAAATCTGAATCTGGCCGTTGATATCCTGGATATGGGCAAAACCCGCCTTGCCTTTACCGCGTTTGGTCATCAGCCGTCCTGCAATCACTGTGCCGGAAACATCTTCCTTTTCAGCCAGCTCCTCTTTCGTAAACTGGTCCCACTCCTCTTTGAGCTGGTCCGTATATGCCTTGCGTTCGAATTTCTCTCCAAAAGGATCGATTCCGAGATCGATCAGCTGCTGCATCTTTTCACGTCTGACCGCTATCTGGTCATTCAGTTCTTCACTCACGTATCTCTCTCCTATACTGTCATTTGTTTTTTACCTGTCTGATGCTCTTCCATGAAATCATCGATGATGCCTGCAAACTCCCGGCGCGTCTCGGCCTGATTAATCTGCCTGCGCATATTGCCGTTGCCTTTGATGCCTTTCAAATACCATGAAGCATGCTTGCGCATCTCGAGGACAGCCAGCTTCTCGCCCTTGAGATGAATCAGTCGGTCCATATGGAGTTTCATGATATCCATTTTCTCTTCCATTTCCGGCTCGGCGGCAAGTTCGCCCGTCTCGAGATAATGTACCGTCCGGTAGATCATCCACGGGTTGCCGAGTGCCTCACGGCCGATCATGACCGCATCCACACCCGTTTCATCCAGCATCTTTTCAGCGAGTTCCGGAGATGTGACATCTCCATTGCCGATGACCGGGATGCTGACAGCCCCTTTGGCCTGTCTGATGATATCCCAGTCCGCAGCGCCTTCATACATCTGCTCTCTCGTCCGTCCGTGCATGCTGATTGCAGCTGCCCCGGCGCGCTCCGCCATCTGCACATTCTCAACAGCGTAGATGTGGTCGCTGTCCCAGCCGGTGCGCATCTTTACCGTCACCGGCTTCGAGACATTTTCGACCACGGCACTCACCATGTCATAGATTTTATCCGGATCGAGAAGCCAGCGTGCGCCGGCCTCACAGCGGATGATCTTGGAAACCGGGCATCCCATGTTGATATCGATAATGTCCGCCGTCGTATACTGATCCACATATTTCGCGGCTTCAACAAGCGTGTCTTTTTCACCGCCGGATATCTGGAGGGACAGAGGACGTTCATTCTCATCGATGTACAGCATGCGCATCGTCTTTTCATTACCGAATAAAAGTGCTTTGTCACTGATCATTTCGGCACATACCAGTCCGGCGCCGAATTCCTTGACGGTCAGCCTGAACGCTGCGTTGGAGACGCCGGCCATGGGGGCAAGCACCACACGGTTTGAAATCTCCACGTCTCCGATTTTAAACATTCTTCTCACCGGCTTCCAGTTCTTCCTTCAACATCTGCACTGTCTTCCCAAACCGGGGATGGATCCGTCCGCCGGCAATTTCGGCCAATGGATCGAGGACAAATGCACGCTTGTGCATCTCCGTGTGCGGAATGCTCAGGTCATCGAGGGAGAGTTCGAGGTCTTCGTACAACAGAATGTCGATGTCTATTGTCCTCGGCCCCCATACTTCCTTGCGGACCCGTCCCAGTTCATGTTCGATGGCCAGCACATTCTCCAGAAGTTCCAGAGGCGAAATGCGCGTTTCAACCTCTACACACATGTTGATGAAATCCGGCTGGTCCGTCTTGCCGTACGGCTCTGTCTCATACAGTGATGATCGTTCCGTCACACTGATTTCGTTTTGTTCATCGAGTCTGCGGACGGCAGAATCAAGGTTCTCCCTGCGGTTTCCCAGGTTGCTCCCGAGACCCAAATATGCAACTGCCATTATTCTTCCCGCTTTCTGTTCAATGTAATGCTCACATTATCATAATTCCCCTCGATCGGAGGGTTTGGTTTCGTTATTGTCACTTCTGTCCCTATTATTTTATCATACCGGTCAAACAGGGCTCCCGATACTTTTTCTGCCAGATGCTCGATCAGATTCACAGACGGCCCTTTGATGATTTTTTCAATCATTTCATAAGCTTCGCCGTAATGCACAGTCTGCTCCAGATCGTCACGCTTTGAAGCCGCCGAGAGATCGAGATACATGACCACATCCGTGACGAAGAACTGGCCAAGTTTTCGTTCCGCATCGAAGACACCATGATAGGCATAGGTCTTGATGCCGTTTAATCTGATGTTATCCATCGAGGTCCTCCTTCAGTCTGACATACGCATCCGACAGCTTGCGGTTCAATGCTATATTGTGGACACGCACGCCGGCGACACCTTTGTGGATGCCATGAATTGTCGTTGCCGCTGTCGCCTCATCGCGTCCATGGGCAGGGGCCTCTTCATCCATGAGCTCTTTGATCATCCTTTTTCGGCTCGTCGCAAGGAGCACAGGATAGCCGACTGCGACCAGCTCATCGAGACGGCGCATGACTTCCAGTTCCTCTTTGCGGGACTTCACAAAGCCTATCCCGGGGTCAAGCCAGATGTTCTCCTCTTTTACACCGTGGGATTTGGCAAGTTCCGCCGATTCCAAAAGCTCGCGGATCATGTCCTCCACCACGTCCCCGTACGACGCATGGTCATTATTGTGCATCAGGAATATCGGCGCATCGAAGTCACGGGCGGCATCAAGGATCGTTTCATCATACGTTCCGCGCCACTGGTCGTTGATCATGGTTGCGCCGGCTTCAAGCGCACGGCGTGCCACGGGCCCCCGGAAAGTGTCGATGGAGATGTCCGGGCCGAGATCACTTATCGCTTCTATTACCGGTATGACGCGGCTGATCTCTTCCTCCTCTGTGATCTCCGTGTAGCCGGCGGGACGCGTTGAATAGCCCCCGACATCGATGATATCCACACCTTCATGAACCATGCTGCGGGCGCGTTCGAGCGCATCCTTCACAGAATTATACCTCCCGCCGTCACTGAATGAATCCGGTGTCACATTCAGTATGCCCATTATTTTGAGCCGCTTCATACTATCATCCTCTATTCCATAATAATAGACACATTATAACACGTCCCGGCGGAGAAATATAATGGCCTGTGCCAAAAATAAAATACCATACCCCGCGCGGGATATGGTATATGGCCATCAGTGGCTCTTAATCTTCAAAGTTGAAAAGCGGTGTGGAGAGATACCTCTCACCATTGGATGGCAGAACCGTGATGACGTTCTTGCCTTTGCCCAGTTTTTTGGCCACCTGGATGGACGCTTCGACTGCAGCACCGGAAGAGATGCCTCCGAGGATACCTTCTTTTGCCGCCATTTCGCGCGCTCTTTCCATTGCGGCATCGTTGCCCACTGTTACGACTTCATCGTAGACTTCAGTATCCAGTGTGCCCGGCACAAAACCGGCACCGAGACCCTGGATTTTATGGGGTCCCGGCTCCCCGCCGCTCAGTATGGCAGAATCTTCAGGCTCAAGCGCATAGATCCTGAGTTCGGGATGAGCTTCCTTCAGCACTTTTCCTGCGCCGGAAATCGTTCCTCCCGTGCCGATGCCGGATACGAAACCATCTACGGAAAGTCCTTCAGTCTGTTCCACAAGTTCCCTGCCTGTCGTTTTCGCATGGATTTCAGGGTTTGCCATATTTTCAAACTGCTGAGGCATGAAGTAACCGTGCTTCTCTGCAAGTTCCTCCGCTTTTTTTATCGCACCTTTCATGCCTTCGGCTCCGGGTGTCAGAATCAGTTCCGCTCCGTATGCCTTGAGCAGATTACGTCGTTCCTTACTCATAGTATCCGGCATGACGAGTGTCGCTTTGTATCCTTTGCTGGAGGCAACCATGGCAAGACCGATACCGGTGTTGCCGCTCGTCGGCTCAATGATAGTCGTGTCTTCATCCAGTTTGCCCTCTTTTTCCGCCGCTTCGATCATAGAGAGGGCGATCCTGTCTTTTACAGAGCTTCCAGGGTTCATGAATTCAAGCTTAACGTAAATATCAGCTGAGTCATCATCAGTAAGGTTGTTCAATTTTACAAGTGGCGTGTTTCCGATTACTTCTGAAATGTTATTATAAATTTTACTCATAATATACTCCTTTATCCCCTAGTTAAAAGCTATGAATAATATACCACTAATACACCGCGAAATCAATTTTAATGCGTGATAAGCGCTTCCAGCTCCTCTTTCTCGATCCAGACTTTATTGCGGCAGAAATGACAATCCGCTTCCGCTCCGCCGTCTTCTTTAATCATTGTAACAATTTCCCGGGCGTCAAGTGCAGCGATAGCATTCAGGAAGCGCTCTTTGGAGCATGTACATTCGAATGCCACAGGCATTTCATCAAGTTTACGCCAGTTGTCGCTCCCGATTACTTTGTCGATAATCTCTGAAGGCGCCAGCCCCTGGTCGATCAGCTTCGATACAGGCGTCATTTCGCCCGCCCGCCTGTCCAGGAAGTCCATCGTCTCCTCGCTCGCGCCGGGCATGACCTGTATGATGAAGCCGCCGGCGGCTTTGATCGTGTTGTCCGGATTCACCAGCACACCGAGCGCCACGATGGAGGGCACCTGTTCACTCGTATAGAAGTAGTAGGAAAAGTCCTCGGCGATTTCCCCGGAAACGATTTCGGTGGAGCCTGTGAAATGCTCTTTCAATCCAATGTCCTTAACCACGTTGAGGAATCCATCCGTGCCTACTGCACGCCGGACATCGAGTTTACCATATTCATTCAGCGGAAAATGCACCTGCGGATTGCTCAGGTAGCCGCGCACTTTGCCTTTGGCATTGCTGTCGACAACGATTGCGCCGACCGGCCCGCCGCCCTGCAATGTCACTGTCACTTTCTCTTCATTTTTCAACATCGAACCCATCATGAGTCCGGCAGTCATCGTACGGCCGAGGGCCGCAGCAGCTGTCGGGTATGCCCCGTGCCTTGTGACGCCTTCATTTACCGTTTCTGTCGTATCGACAGAAAAAATTCTTATTTCATCATTCATTCCGATTCCTCTGATCAGATGATCCATTTGTTTTCCTCCTAATATCGCACAAAAGCCGCCCGGATGGGCGACTTTACAAGTGATTTAACTTCTTTTGTTACCTTCATCAAAATCCTTGTCCTGACCTTCAGGTCTGTGGACAGGTTCATCTGAATCCGTTTTTTCTTCAGCCAGCCTGTGCTGACTGTTACGTTCTTCTTCACGGCGTTCCTGCTCGCGGCGGTCGTATTCACGGGAAGTCTCTTCCCGCTCGACCATATCGCGTTCTTCAGTTTCATCGTCCGAAGGATCAGCCAGACCTTTTTTGACATCTTCATAGGATTGGCCAACTTTATCTTCGTCTTCATCCACTGTATGGTCTACGAAATTACGTTCCGGAAGTTCACCATGATAGAAGAGTCCTTCAATCTGTTCACGGTCGAGTGTCTCTTCGACCAGCAGTGTTTCAGCAATCAATGTGAGCTGCTCTTTGTGTTCAGTCAGGATCTGACGGCAGCGTTCATATTGTGTTTTGACAATATTCTGCATTTCCTGATCGATTTCATATGCAATCGCATCAGAATAGTTCGGATCCGACTGCATGTCCTTACCAAGAAATACCTGTCCATTTGAATCTCCAAACTGAAGCGGTCCGAGTTTGTCACTCATACCATATTCAACAACCATGCTGCGTGCAATGCCGGTAGATCTCTGGAAGTCATTGTGTGCACCTGTGGAAACTTCCCCGAAATTGATCTCCTCTGACACACGTCCGCCGAGCAGTCCCACAATCTTGTCTTCAAGTTCCGGCTTCGTCATGAAGTAACGGTCTTCCTTAGGAAGCATTACTGCATAACCGCCCGCCTGTCCACGAGGGACGATTGTCACTTTGTGTACCATATCCGCATCGTCCAGCACCATACCGATCACTGTGTGACCCGCTTCGTGGAACGCGACGATATTACGCTCTTTCTCAGAGATCACCTTGCTCTTCTTGGCAGGTCCGGCAATGACTCTGTCAGTTGCCTCATCAACATCGCGCATGTCAATCTTGCGCTTGTTTCCTCTGGCAGCAACCAGCGCCGCCTCGTTTAGAAGGTTCTCCAGGTCCGCACCGGTGAATCCCGGGGTTCTCGCAGCGAGCGCTGCCAGGTCGACAGTTTCATCAAGCGGTTTGTTTTTGGCATGTACTTTAAGTACTGCTTCACGGCCTCTCACATCCGGGCGGCCGACAGGAATCTGTCTGTCAAAACGTCCCGGACGAAGCAATGCAGGATCCAGGATATCCGGCCTGTTTGTAGCTGCGATCATGATGATGCCCTCGTTTTCACCGAAACCGTCCATTTCTACAAGAAGCTGGTTGAGTGTCTGCTCACGCTCATCGTGACCACCGCCGACACCTGCACCACGCTGACGGCCGACTGCATCGATCTCATCGATGAAGATGATGCATGGTGAGTTTTTCTTCGCGTTCTCGAACAGGTCGCGTACACGTGATGCACCGACACCGACGAACATTTCCACGAAGTCCGAACCACTGATTGAGAAGAAAGGCACACCTGCTTCGCCAGCAACTGCGCGGGCGATGAGCGTCTTACCTGTACCTGGAGGTCCTACAAGAAGAACACCTTTCGGAATACGGGCACCGATCCTGTCGAAACGGCGCGGATCTTTCAGGAAATCGACGACTTCAATGAGTTCCTGTTTCTCCTCATCTGCACCCGCGACATCTTCGAAGCGTACTTTTTTCTTATTCTGGTCATAGAGCTTCGCTTTGCTCTTGCCGAAGTTCATCACTTTGCCGCCGCCTCCGCCGCCGCCTTGTGCCTGGCTCATCAGGAACAGGAAGAGGAAGAGGATAAGCAGGAGCGGTATGAACGTGAACAGCATGCTTGTCCATGGACTCTGCTCCTCCGCAGGTTCAATCGTGAAGTTCAGACCATCCTGAGATTTTGCCGTCTCCAGTATCTGGTCAAGATCTTCTGTACTGTTGTACGGAATCACCGATGTAAAGGATTCCTGCTCATCCTGGCCGGCCAATCTCCCTTCGATCAGGTAGACGTTCTGCTCCGGCTGAATTGACAGCTCTTCTATGTTACCGGCGTTCAGCTCATCGAGAAATTGATTATACTGGAGTTCTTCCTCGAGGGCGGAATCGCCATTAAAACTTTGAAAAATACCAAACATGATCACTGATAGAATCAATATCAGCACTATGTTACGGCCCACATTTTTAGGCATCCGTAAACCTCCATTTCTAATACGACTAACAGAAATAATACCATAATTTCACAATACTATTCCACTGTTTTGACTTATTGATAAAGTTCTGGTTTCAAAAGGCCGATGTATGGCAGATTTCTGTACTTTTCATCGAAATCAAGTCCATATCCGACGACAAACCCATCAGGTATTTCCGTCCCGGCATATTTCACATCCACATGAAGTTTGCGGTTCACGGGCTTATCCAGAAGTGTCACAATCTCAAGTGATGCTGCATTCCTGTAGGCAATCAGGTCGACGATCGAGTTCAATGTCGTCCCGGTTTCGATGATGTCTTCGACAATCAGGATATGACGGCCGTCCACTGAAGTGGAGAGATCTTTCAATATCTTTACTTCCCCGGAAGATTTCGTGCCTACATAGCTTGAAACATCCATGAAATCTATCTCAAGATGCGTATCTATGTATTTGATCAGGTCGGACATGAACATGATGGAGCCTTTGAGCAGCCCAACAAGTATGGGCGTCTTCCCTTCATAGTCCCTGGTGATCTTCTCTCCCAGCCTTTTTGCGATTGCCTGGATTTCCTCCTCGGACAATACAACCTCGCTAATGTCATTCTTAATACTCATTGCTTTACTCCTTTTTCGACACGTAATCGACTGTGATTCCCCCGTGTCTTCATTATATTATAAATTGTACCCACTGCAATAATTTGATGATCCTGTCCTGTGACCACCGGCATGGTATCCCGTTCATCCCTCGGCACTTTTTGGTCGATGAACAGGCGGGAGAGCTTCTTTGTGCCGATGCCCGGCACAAAGATCCTGTCCCCCTCCTCTCTCGTCCGCACACGGAGGGGCAATTCCGAAGTGTCCATTTCAACCGTGATTTCATATCCATTGAAATTGTACGTTCCATTTCCGGTGATGTCGAGACGATGAAGCGTGACAGAGCTCTCTGCCTCAATGCGCATTTCGTCATAGGCGATCACGACCAGCCGGTCGCCGACGGGGAATTCCACCTGGGCGGTGCCGGATGATGCCACATCGAGCATTTCTTCAATGTATCTCCGCCTTGCACCGAGCCCACGGGATGCGAGCCACGCGTTCACTATATAGATACGGCTGATCCTGCGCCTTTTGTTGAATTCTTTTCGTGGCAGCACCTGCCGGCCAGAGATGAACCCCGCCGCCTCTTCCCGGAGCATGTCGTCCACTTCACCGAGATCCTCCGACAGCTTCAGGAGCTGTTCCGGCTGGAGATGCTCCGACGCCCTGATATCCTTCATCAGATTATGACGGATATAATTGCGGGTATAGCCGGTGCCGCTGTTGGTCTCATCTTCGAAATATATCACCCGGTGCCGGCCGGCATAGTCTTCAATTGCCGTGCGCGGGACGTGGAGCAGCGGCCGGATGATCCGGTAACTTCCTTCATTCCGCGTGTATGGTATCCCCATCTTTCCCGGCAGATACCTGCCCGTGAGCAGCTGGTGCATCACTGATTCGTACTGGTCATCCAGGTGATGGGCGGTGAGGAGCACACGGGCGCCGTGACGCGCCATCATCTCATCGAAAAATCGGTAGCGCGCTTTCCGCGCCGCCGCCTGGCTGAAATCAGCCTTTTCGATATCAAGCCGTACTGTTTCGCACAGGACATCGTCTGTTGCGGCCATGTTCACTATATGGGCCTCCTCAGCTTCCGATGCCGCCCTCTGTCCGTGATTGACATGCAGCAGTATCAGACGTCCGAAAGTATCCCGGTATGAAGTTTTCAACAGATGATAGAGGACCATGGAGTCCACGCCGCCGGAAATCGCTAGTGCCACCGTATCCCCTCTGTCCCAGGAACATCTCATTTCCATAATCCGCACTTCCCGTAAAATAAAATAAGACGATTACTGGAATCGTCTGTATATATCTATTATCTTTTACCTCTGCCGCCACGGCGTGATTCCGTCTGTCTTTTGATTGTAGACAGGCGGTCCTCACTGTCTTTTAAGAAGCTCGACAGCTTCTTCTCGAAGTCTTCCGGCGAACTTTCCCTGCGCGGTCTCGGTTTTGGTTTCTGATCTTTTGCTTTTTTTATGGACAGACTGATTTTACCATCGTCTCCGACGGATAGGACTTTCACTTCAATTTCCTGGCCCACACTGAGATGCTCATTGATATCCTCTACATACTGATCCGCAACCTCACTGATGTGCACTAGTCCCGTCTTTCCTCCCGGCAATTCAACAAACGCACCGAAATTCTTGATACCCGTGACTTTCCCGATAACTTTACTGCCCACTTCAACTGACATCTTGATATATTATCCTCCCAATTATCATTTACTATCTCTATATAATAATACCATTAAAAAGAAAAATAATCATTACAATATTGTAACGATTATTCTTCCTGAACTTCTTTTTCAGCATTTTCATCGTTCGATTTCGGCAAATTGAAAACAATCTCCCCTTCTTCAGAGAAGAAGAATTCACTCCGTGCAATCCTTGCGATATAGTTCTCATCATTCAGCTGCTTTATCTGCTGCTCAAGATCTTTTTCCTCGGTCACCCGTTCATCCATGACTTCCTCAGTCTGAACAAGTTCCTCCTGCAGCAGCTGGTTCTGAGTCTTCTGGTTGAAAGCCACGATAAGCAGGATGCCCACCACCAGCAGCATCAGACTGCCGAACAGCATTGTACGTTTTTTGGCAACCCGGTTTTCACTTTGGCGCACCTTCTTTTCGGTATCCCGCTTTTTCGTGTAACCGTTGATCATTCTGACCACTTTGTTAGCCAATGCATCACATCCCTTAATTGTGCATTCTCTATTTATAAAATACACCATAAGTGACATGTTTACTAGAGAAAATCAGTCTCCTTTTCAGTTTTCTCCTCTTTCAGCACCTTATACATACGTTCAGCATCCTCTTTTTTGGCATGGGTTCCAAGCTCCAGCACTTCGAATGTGAGGATCTTCCGGCCGAATCTTATTTCCACCTCGTCACCGACAGCCAGATCGGCTCCGGATTTTGCCGTCCTGCCGTTTACTTTCACGCGCCCTTCGTCGCCCAGTTCCTTGGCGAGTGTGCGTCTTTTGACCACGCGTGACACTTTCAGGAATTTGTCCAACCTCATTTTATTCACCCCCGTTCTTCAGTATCTCTTCCAGTGTGCGGCCTTCATGAATGGTCTCCTTCATCCAGCCGAGCACTTTTTCGCCGTATTCCTTCTCATACTTTATCTTCTCTTTTTTGCCTTCCTTTTTCTTGGCATCGCTCCATATACGCTTCAGGTCTTCCACTGATTCCGCCGATTCATCCCCGAATACGTGAGGGTGCCTTCTGACGATTTTCGCATTCAGACTTCCGAGCACATCGAAGAAATCGAAATACCCCTCTTTTTTGCCGATGGCACTGTGGAGTGCGATCTGCAGCAGAATATCCCCGAGCTCTTCAACGATTGCATCATCATCCTGCTGCTCTATCGCCTCGATGACCTCGAACGTTTCCTCGATCAGGTGTTTTTCAAGCGATTCATGGGTCTGCACCTTATCCCATGGACAGCCATCCTCACCGACAAGCGTATCGAACACTTCTGTCATATAATGGATATCGCGTTCTGCCAGCCTGACATCCTCTGTCTTCGGTATATAAAGACAGAGCAGATTGCTGCTGATATCGAGGTGGTCGATTTCATGGAGTTTGATGCCATATATCTCTTCATCCTTGCCCCCTGCTGCATCCACCAGCTTCACTTTCGTCTCCGGCGGATAATATTCCAGCAGCGTGAGTTTCACTTCCCCCAGGCTGAGCGCGTCATATACCTGGGTGATGAGCGTGTGCTTGTTGAAATCAAGATCTCCGACTGCAAGTGCGGTACCGTCAAGCACCTGGAATCCTTCATTCACAGGGACTTTGAGTGCACCGATGACTACATCGATGAAACTCTGTCCCCCGGACACTTCCACATGGATTCCTCCTGCCTCTTGTCTCGCAAGCAGCAGTTCCGTCGTCGTTTCATAAAACATCGGGTGTCCCGGCACGGCATATATGACATCATGGGCACGGGCCGCGTCAACAAGTGTGTCCGCAATCGCCGTGTAGGTCGCTTCGAAGGTATCATGCGCCTCATAGAGATGATCGAAGCTTACAGTCTCCACGCCTTCCGATTCAAGCTCCTTTACCGCGGGATGTGCGTCTGTACGCAGATAGATCTTATCCGCTGACCTGAGACGCTTCCATACGCCGAGCGGCATCTGATCCAGATCTGATGTGCCGAGTCCGATGATTTCTATTTTATTCATATCGCTTCCTCCATCCTGCTGTCCTGGATTGCTTTCATGATTTCAATGAGTTGCGCCACATCCTTGGTTCTGAGGCTGATCTTCATCTCGTTATCCTGCACGGAAATCTTCATGATGCGGCCATATTCCGCCGTATCCATGAACAGTTTCTCCCCGTCTATCTGCTCTGTCGCATTCCGCGAGACATGAAGATGAAAGTGGCGGCTGTCCTCTTTTACCTGATAAATGCCGAACATGAGAGCATACACTTGGATGCGGACAAGCTGCAGCAGCCGTTCCACTTCAACCGGATAGTCACCGAAGCGGTCCAGCAGTTCATCTTCGATATCCTGTATGGCTTCGATGGAATCCGCCTTCCTGAGGCGCTTGTAAATATTAATCTTGGACTGTTCATGCGTAATGTAGGTCCCCGGTATATAGGCATCGAGGGTAATGTCCACAGGGATATTCACCGGTTCCGGCTCCGGTTCGATGCCCTGTTTCTCTTTGACGGCCGTTTCCAGCATTTCGGAATAAAGTTCATATCCCACAGAGTCGATGAAACCGGACTGGTGCCTGCCGAGCAGGTTCCCCGCACCGCGGATGTTCAAGTCACGCATGGCAATCTTGAATCCACTGCCAAGCTCTGTATATTCCTTGATGGCTTCAAGACGCTTTTCCGCCACTTCCGTCAGCACTTTATCCGGCTGATGGAAAAGATATGCATAGCTGATACGGCTGCTCCTGCCGACACGGCCCCGAAGCTGATAAAGCTGACTGAGTCCGAACCGGTCGGCATCCTCGATAATCAGTGTGTTGGCATTCGGCACATCCACACCGGTCTCGATGATTGTCGTGGTGATAAGGACATCGTACTCTCCATTTACGAATGCGAGCATGGTCTCCTCGACTTCCTTCTCGTTCATTTTCGCATGCATCACTGCAACTTCCGCATCCGGAACCAGCGCCTCGACATGGGCCTTCTTCTGATAGATTGTGTCCACCCGGTTGTGCAGGTAGAACACCTGACCACCACGGGAAAGCTCCCGCTCCACCGCTTCCTTGACGAAATTCGGCTGGAATTCAAGCACGTAGGTCTGTACCGGAAAACGGTTTTCCGGCGGCGTTTCAATCACAGAGAGGTCCCTGACACCTGTCAGACTCATATGGAGTGTCCTCGGAATCGGTGTTGCAGTCAGCGTCAGCACATCCACATTCGTCTTCAGCTGTTTGATTTTCTCTTTGTGCTTCACTCCGAAGCGCTGCTCCTCGTCTATGATCAGCAGGCCGAGGTCTTTGTATTCGACGGTATTCGCCAAAATCTTATGGGTGCCGACCACGATGTCGACTGTGCCCTTTTTAAGACCTTCCCGTGTTTTCTTCAATTGTGCCGGCGTTCTGAAGCGGCTCATCATCTCGACATTGACGGGGAAGTCCTCGATCCGTTCGATCAGGCTTTCGAAATGCTGGGCTGCGAGGATTGTCGTCGGCACGAGGAATGCCACCTGTTTGCCGTCCTGCACCGCTTTGAATGCCGCGCGGATCGCCACTTCAGTCTTGCCGTATCCCACATCTCCGCATAATAGACGGTCCATCGGACGGATATTCTCCATATCCTTCTTGATCTCTCCGACAGAAGCATACTGGTCGGGTGTCGGCTCGTACGGAAAGCGCGCTTCAAATGAAGCCTGCATTTCGGTGTCTTCCGAGAATCGGAAGCCTTCCGACTGTGAACGTTCCTGATATAGCTTCAGCAGTTCATCCGCAATTTCATTGACATTGGCCTCGACCCTGGCCTTCGTCTTCTTCCATTCAGTGCCGCCGAGCTTATGCATCTTCGGCTGGCCGTCATCACTTGAGACATATTTCTGGACCAGGTCCATCTGATCGACAGGGATATAGAGCTGGTCTGTGCCCCTGTACTGCAGTTTCATGTAGTCGTTATGGATGCCGCCGACCTCCAGCGTTTCGATGCCCATGTACCGGCCGACACCGTGATGGACATGGACGACGTAGTCGCCCGCATTCAGTTCCTGGTAGGATTTGATCTTTTCGGCATTGGAGAGTTTCTTCGCCCGCTTCTTCTTGCGGGCCGTCTTATTGTAGAGTTCCTTCGAACCCAAAACAGCCACTTTCATGAATGGCAGGATGAACCCTTTACCAAGCGTACCGATCGTCAGCACAATACCCGAATCCACCGGAATCTCCCCGATGTAGCTTTGGATCTTCAGATCTTCGAGCAGCTGATGCGTCTTCGACACTTCCTCCTCGTCACGGAGGACGATGCTGATCATATAGTCGTCATCGAGCATCTTATTCAGGTTGGATGCCAGTATGTCGTACTGCCCGTAGTATATTTCGGTCGGCCGGACAGAAATCTTCACAATATGTCCGATTTCCACCGGCATGCTTTTCGTGAACAGATTGAAGTATGTGCTGCCGTCAAATGTAAGCAGGCGTTCATACTGGCCTTCCAGATAGTTGCCCCCGCCTTTTAACATGCGCCCGGCTTCCACCATCGATTCATAGTAGGCGCCGACAGAATTGAATTCCGTTTCATATGCCGCCGCCATGTTCTTGACCTCATCGATGATGACGCGGTGGCCGTCCGTGATGTAGTCGAGGATGGAAATCTCATCATCTTCGAGGAGATGGCTGTACTGTATAAGATGATTGAATGTCTGGTCGGGACGGGTCACTGTGTCATAGTAGTCATCCAGTGTATCCAAGGAGGCACTGTCGAGCCCTTCTTTCGTCTTCTGATACAGCGTTTCTATCTTTCCAAGCAGAATGTCGCGCTCTTTTGGTTCAAGTATATATTCCGCATAAGGTTCCATCGTAAAGGAATCGATATTGCCGGTGGAACGCTGCGTCTCGGGGTCGATGACCCGGAGGGAATCCACTTCATCATCAAAGAATTCGACACGTATGAGCTGCTCAGGCATATGGATATCTATGATATCCCCGCGTACAGCAAATTCCCCGAAATGGGCTGCCTGGTTCATCCTCCGGTAGCCCAGGCTCACAAGGTCTTCTATGAACCCGTCGTAGTCCAGGATGGTGCCGACCTTTATCGTCTTCTCGTAGCCGAGAAGCTTTTCCTTCGGCATCAGCGGTTTTAAGAGTGCATGTACCGGCACGACAAATAGCCCCGGTTCGTTGTGCGCCAGGGCAGACAATGCACTCATTCTGGATTTCATAAATTCCGGACTTTGTTTCGCATGGTTCTCTATCATGATATCGCCTACAGGAAAAGTATAGACGTTGTCCATCATGTCCATCAGCGGATTCGCCAGTTTCTCCATCTGATGATTGTTCTGTACGAACAGGATGATCGGACGGCTTTCCTTCCTCGACAGCTCGTACAGGAGCGTCGGTTTGAAATCGTCGTTTATGCCGGTCACCATCATATTGAGGCGGTCTTTATGACCCGCCACTTCAAGAAACCGCTCATCCTGCTGTATCCTTTCCGATACTTTACTGTTCATTTACATCACCATTATATTCAGTCATAACATCCTGGAACGGCACAGTTACAAAATCTGCGGAAGCTTCTGCCGACCTGGCTGTCACTTTGTCGATCATCCCCGCTTCCGCCTTAGGGAATATGCCGAGCACATAACCGGTAATGGATCCACCCGGCTCCGGCCGGTCAATACCGATGCGGATGCGTTTGTATTTATCCGTCGCCAGATGCTGATTCAGCGATTTTATGCCGTTATGGCCGCCGCCAGAGCCTTTTTGCCTGAGCCTCAGTCTGCCGACCGGCAGATCAAGATCATCATAGAGCACCAGGATATCCTCCACGTCGATTTTATAATAATCCAACAGTGGGCGGACACCTTCCCCGGAGAGATTCATGAATGTCTGTGGCTTCACCAGCATGACCTTTTCGCCGTTTAGGTAGCCGGCGCCGTAGCTGCACTTGAATTTATTCTGTGAGAGCTCGATTCCAAGGTCCGAAGAAAGCCGGTCTATGACCATGAAGCCAATGTTATGACGTGTTTTTTCGTATTTTCTTCCCGGGTTGCCCAGTCCAATGATGCACTTCATCATATCACCTCATACAACGTTAAAAAAGGCGATGGGAAATCCACCGCCGTTAAAACATCATGATTATTGTTCTTCGTCTTCAGTTTCTTCGGAAACGGCTTCTTCGCCTTCTTCAGAACCTTCAACTTCTTCGCCTTCAGTTTCTTCAAGATCTTCCTCTTTTTGCGGAGGAACGATGCTGACAAGCGTTTCTTCGTCTTCATTTTCAATAGTGTAGTTGCCGCCCTCACGCAGATCGGATACATGGATTGAATCTCCGATTTCAAGAGCTTCCACGTTGATTTCGATGGACTCAGGAATGTTGTCCGGAGTCGCAGTCACCTGAACCTGGAAAGCAGGCTGCTCGACTACGCCGCCTTCTTTGACACCCGCAGCTTCGCCAACCACTTCAATTGTTACATCAACTGTAACTTCGGACTTCATGTTGATTGCTGTGAAGTCTATATGAGTGATCTGGTTTTTTAGTGAGTCGAACTGATAGTCCGTCACCATCACATTAACCGCTTTTCCGTCGAGGTCCAATGCAATTACGCCGTTACGGCCCACTTCACGGATTACTTTGATAAATTCGTTCTCATCTACTGAAACGTTAGTGTTCTCCACTTCGTAACCGTAGACGATTGCAGGGATCTTCCCTGTGGAACGCAGTTCTGTAAGCTCAGAACGTTTTCCCTTGCCTTCCCTTGCTGCTGAAGCCAATTTTGCCATGGTATATTTCCACCTTTCATTTACAGACAGTCTAATTTTGCCTAATTTAACACATAGCCATGCATAATAATAGCACATTACCCGTACATTTGTAAAAGAAACATTGACAAATTAAGTGTCAAACAGGATACTGACGGATTCTTCTTCATAAACCCGGACGATCGCCTGCGCCATCAGCTGTCCGACGGAAAGTCCCACTATCTTGTCTATCTTCTTTTCTTCGGGGAGCTGGATGGAGTTCGTCACAACCAGTTCTTTGATCACTGACTCCTCGATTCTGGAAATCGCAGGCCCGGAAAGCACAGGGTGCGTACAGCATGCATACACTTCTTTCGCACCTTTATCAAGAAGCGCCTGTGCGGCAAGCTTCATCGTGCCGCCTGTATCGATGATATCATCGATGATGATGGCAGTGCGCCCTTCAATTTCACCGACGATGTTCATCACTTCCGCAACATTCGGCTTCGGACGGCGCTTATCGATGATGGCAATCGGCGTCTTAAGACGGTCGGCCATCTTGCGTGCACGCGTCACGCCGCCGTGATCCGGGGAAACGACGACGACTTCGTCGAAGTCCAGATCTTTATGCTCAAGGAAATAGTCACTCAGGATCGGCACTCCCATGAGGTGATCGATCGGAATATCGAAGAATCCCTGTATTTGGGGCGCATGCAGGTCGAGTGAAATCACACGGTCTGCCCCGGCTGTCTCAATAAGATTGGCCACGAGTTTCGCTGTGATCGGTTCACGTGCACGACTCTTGCGGTCCTGGCGTGCATACCCGTAATACGGCATTACAATATTGATCGTTGCCGCTGAAGCGCGCTTCAGTGCATCAATCATGATCAGCAGCTGCATGAGATGCTCGTTTACCGGCTGGCTTGTCGGCTGGACGACAAATACGTCACATCCCCGCACGCTCTCCTCGATATTGACCTGTACTTCTTCGTCGGAAAAATGCTGTACCGTAATCTTTCCCAAAGGAATGCCGATATGTTCAGCAATCTCTTCTGCGAGCGGTTCGTTGCCCTTCAAAGAAAAAAGGCGCAGGCTGGAATTTTTGTACTGGTTGCTAGAAGCTAACATGTTCATCCTCCATTAATTGTCTTTATTATAGTATCCCGTCTTTGTCGTCTGTCTGTTCCTGGCGATCGCAAGGCTGTCTTCAGGAACTTCATCAGTGATCGTCGATCCCGCTGCGATGAATGACCTGTCACCAATTTTCACCGGTGCCACAAGGTTCGAGTTGCAGCCGATGAATGAATCCATGCCGATTTCAGTCTTGAATTTATTTTTCCCATTGTAATTCACTGTAATCGTTCCACAGCCGACGTTGGTCCTGGCACCGATGGTGGCGTCCCCGATATAGCTGAGGTGCGACACTTTGGATTCATTTTCAAGCCTGGATTTCTTCACTTCGACGAAGTTGCCGATCTTCACTTCCTCGCCAAGATCGGACTGCGGCCTGAGCTGGGCAAACGGCCCCACCTTGGTCCCTCTGCCCACTTTCGCTTCTGTCACCACAGAATGCTTGATCTCTGCTTCATCATCGATGAGGGAATCCTTGATTTCTGTTCCAGAGGATATGATAACATTTTTACCAATCTTTGTGTTTCCACGGATGATGGCCCCCGGATAAATTATGGAATCCGTGCCGATTTCGACTTCGGCGTCGATATACGCCGTTTCCGGGTGAATCAGCGTGACACCGTTCTGCATGTGCATCGTGTTGATGCGTCTTCTAAGTATTTCTTCAGCATTCGCGAGAGCAATTCTGTCATTTATGCCGAGTGTTTCCTCAAAATCCGGAGAGATGTAGGCTTCGACACGGGCGCCCCGGTCCCGGAGGATGGAAACGACATCCGGCAGGTAATACTCATCCTGTGCATTATCGTTGTCGACATTTTCAAGTGCGCTGAACAGCGATCTGTTGTCGAATATGAAAGTTCCGGAACTCACTTCCTTGATTTCGCGTTCGAGATCCGTAGCATCCTTCTCTTCGACGATACGCTTGACCGAGCCGTTTTCCTTCCTGACAATACGGCCGTACCCGAACGGCGCGCGCGTACGGGATGAGAGGATGGTCGCTTTTGCCCCTGTATCCAAGTGATACTTCATGAATTCCTGCATCGTCGTTTCCGTGATGAGCGGTGTATCTCCGCACACGACCATCGTGTGGCCCTCAAGGTCCGCCAGCTCCTCTTTCCACTGCATCACTGCATGGGCTGTCCCCAGCTGCTCTTCCTGTACCGTCTTGCGGATTCCGTCACCCAGATACGTGCTCACGGTCTCAGAGCCGTGACCCAGCACAGCATAAATATCGGTGATCCCCGATTTATTCAGATTGCTGATAACATGCTGGATCATCGGAGTGCCACATACTTCATGGAGCACTTTGAATTTTTCGGACTTCATTCTTGTGCCTTTGCCGGCCGCCAGAATAATCGCTCTCGTTTGCATATTCTACCTCCAGTTTATGACTACTCTAATTATATTTTACTGGCCGGGTACTTTCAAGACGAAACGGATATATGTCCGAAAAGGCATCCCGGCCCCCTGCCAATAAAAAACCCGTAAAGCACCGGTGTGCTTCACGGGTATAAAGCGACTATTCGTTTTCGTCGTTTTCAAGTTCGCCCTCCTTGGGGGCATCGCGGTGCTCGTCTTCCTCACGGTCCACCTTATCCTTCGTCGGGTCGACCGGTGATTCTGCAGTCTCCGGCGCGCTGCCGCCGGAGGCAGAATTATCCTCTTCGGTTTCGGATTCTTCATATACCCTCATTACTTCCTCCTGCACATGCTGACGCATGTCGGAGTGGATCGGATGGGCAATGTCACGGAACTCACCGTCCGGCGTCCGTTTGCTCGGCATCGCCACAAAAAGCCCATTATTACCTTCAATGACCCTGAGGTCATGGATTACAAATGCATCATCAAACGTAATGGATACAAGTGCTTTCATCCTGTTGTCTTGGTTATTCACTTTCCGCAGTCTTACATCTGTTATTTTCATAGTATGCTTCCCCCAATAAGATTATTGTTGGATCGTATGTGTACTGCTTCAGTCCACCAATACTTTTATGGTTCCATTTTCGATGCAACAACTTCAATCTCAACCTGTACATCTTTAGGTAGACGGCTCACTTCTACACATGATCTTGCAGGTAGTTTACCCGGAAAATAAGCGCCATAAACGTCGTTGATCTTCGGGAAGTCCCCCATGTTGCTGATGAAAATCGTCGTCTTCACTATATTTTCAAAACCCATGCCGGCTGCTTCAAGCACTGCACCGACGTTTTCCATCACCTGCTTCGTCTGCTTCTCCACGTCATCCGAAATGATCTCCCCTTCAAGTGTGAGGGGGATCTGTCCGGAGGAGTAGAACATGTTTCCGACTTTTACTCCGTGGCTGTACGGTCCGAGTGCTTCCGGTGCATTTTTAGAATTGATTGGTTCCATGGTATAAAATCTCCTTCACATTTTAAGGTTCATGCTTTTGAAACGTTTCTTCAATGTATTCCAGACAATTGCCCTCCTCCACAAGGAAGGACTGGTTGAATTCATCAATATCAGACACCTTCAGGAGGGAAGTGTAGTCATTGAAACGGCGGTGTTCCACCTGTTTGGCTTCCACCAGTACGCTGACGCCTACCACCTTTGCTGCAAACTCCTCCATGAGATTGATGACACCGGTGATGGAACCGCCTGCCCTCAGGAAGTCGTCCACGACGAGCACCTTCGACCCTTCTTTCAGGGTCCGTTTCGACAGGACCATCGTCTCTATCTTACGGGTCGAGCCGGAGACATAGTTCACTGAGACTGTGGAGCCCTCTGTCACTTTGTTGTCTTTGCGGATTACGGCAACGGGCACATTAAGCTTCCGTGCAACAGCATTCGCGAGTGAAATCCCTTTTGTTGCAATCGTCACAACCGCGTCAATTTCCTCATCGCCGTACATTGTGGCAATCAGTTCACCGATATTGTTCATGAGTGTGGGGTTCCCCATGATATCGGACATGTAAAGGTAGCCGCCGGGAAGCAGGCGTTCCTTCGTCTTCAGCATTTCCATGAATTCCTCCACGATCTCCTCTGCACGGCTGTAGCTGATTCTCGGCTGGAATGTCACACCGCCCCCGGCGCCCGCTGTTGTCTGGACAATGCCGATGCCGTCGTTTTCGAAGACTTCCTTGATAATCCGGATATCCTCGCTGATTGAAGACTTGGCCTGGTTGAATTTTTCCACGAAAAAGGTCAGTGGAATCAGCTGATTTGGGTGGGCGGTCAAGTGCCGGGTCATGAACACGAGACGCTCACTGCGTTTATATTTCATAAGATAACTCCTGATACCGTATTTTATATAAAATATTAACATAAAAGTTCGGATTTGAGCAATTAACCGAGTAATCTCACTTTATAAACTTCGGAACAGCAGCCTTTCATGGCATTATAGAGATGTGCCGCCTGTCTTTCTTTTTGGACGAAACCGAATACTGTCGGTCCGCTGCCGCTCATCATTGCACAGTCTGCACCGCTTGCTGACATACTGTCTATCAGCCTTCCCACCTCCGGATATCTGCGGCAGGTCACCTCCTGCAGATCGTTCTTCATAAGAGGGATGATCTTCTTATAATCCCCCTCTTTGACCGCAGCGGCCATTTCCCGAGACCCTGGCGGGTTCTTTCCCGGCTTCAGCGCCTGATAGATCGTCTTTGTCGAAACATTGATCTTCGGTTTCGCCAGAATCACCCAGGCGTTGGGCGGTTTCGGCAGGTGTTCGATTTTCTCCCCCCTGCCTGAGGCGATCGCGGTGCCTCCATATACGCAAAAAGGGATATCCGATCCCAGTTGCGAGGAGAGCTCAGCGAGTTCCGCGGTTTCTATCCCCAGGTCATAGAGGGCATTCATCCCGCGGAAGGCTGCCGCAGCATCCGCCGAACCGCCGGCAAGGCCGGCCGCAATGGGAATCCTTTTATCAATCGTGATGTTGACGCCGGTCTGTATGCCGTAAGTCTCCATCATCAGACTTGCTGCCTGATAAGCGAGATTGCGCCTGTCTGTAGGCACGTACTGATGTTCTGTATCGATGATTATCTTTTTGTCTTTTCGCTTCGAAAAAGAAAGCTGGTCATTCAGATCCACGGTGGTCATTACCATGTTGACTTCATGAAATCCGTCTTTCCTTTTGAAAAGGGCATCCAGCGTCAGATTTATCTTTGCCGGCGCAGTTTCAAAATGCATTGTTTCACTTCCATTTGTACGTTCGTTTTTGTATCAGTTTATCATAAAACGACGTGATACAATACGCACTTTGTCATAAACTTGCAGCCACCTCAGCGGGCGTCACTCCTGATGCCGCCGTACTGACCCTTGAAGAAAGTCAGAGGCTCGCCTTCTTCGAACAGGATCTCTTCCACCTGGCCCAATATGAGCGTGTGATCCCCTGCCGGAATCTGCTGATAATTTTTGCATACCAGTGCAGTCAGACTGTCCCGGAGCACCGGCACTTCATCGATCACATCAAAACTGATTTCGCCTTCAAATGCTTCCTGTTTGGCGAAGTGCTTCGACAGGTATTTCTGCTCCTCTGTCAGCATGCTGATGCCGAATGAATCCGCAGTTTTCAATTTATCAAGCATATTTGCACGATTATCTATGGATATCAGAACGAGTTTGGGATCCAGCGACACGGACATGAATGCATTCGCAGTCATGCCATGGGTCTCCCCGCCTTCATTCACAGTGATTACGGTCACGCCGGTCGCAAACCTTCCCATTGCGTTCCTGAACGTACGATCTTCCATTACAACACTTCCTTCTTCGTTTGTTATGAATTAAAAAATTGGGAACAGATACATTCAATGTACCATATTCCCGATTAGTCTGAAAATTTTCTCCTTATTTTCATCCTCATCCGTTTTCTTTTCAATGTCATCAAGTCTTTTGTTCTTCCGCGTGCCTCTTCACTCCATAATTCATAGCTTTTTATTATAATATAAGTTAACCGATATTAAACAAACTAAAAAAAGTATAATAAAAAACCATCATCTTTACCGGATGATGGTTTTTCCCGTTCAATTATTGGATTACAAATGCTTCTCTTTCATCATTATAGAATGTCACTTCGACATTTGATGTCAATACATCAGTATATGTATATGACACTCTTTCAAAGTTATGTTCCTGCTGATCAAGTTCCACGACGAAGACGGAAGGATACGTTTCTCTAAGGATACCCCGTCGTTCAATCAATTTCTTGCGCCCTCCGTTTGCACGAAGTAAAACTGGATTTCCCAATTGACATTCAAGAATATTTTTGATGTCGACTAAAGTTTTTGGCATTTGGCCCACCTCACTGAATCTATTATAGCAAGTTTACATAATTCTGTCAAAAAACTGTCGAAATCATTTACTTTTGTATCTATTGGTAAACTATTTTCAGTTCAGGAAAGTTTTTGAGCTTGTGATAAATATCCGCATATTCTCCAATCGAGATGCTTTCGCCTCTGCGGCGCGGATCTACCCCTGCCGCTTCCAGCAGACGGCGGATATCGTCCTTGTGCTTCTTGCCGTCTTCAAACACACCCATATAGTTGTTCAGAATCGTCTTGCGCCGCTGCCCAAAGGCACCGCGTGTCAATTTGAAGAACAGATGTTCATCATCTATATCCACTTTGCCGGTTTCCCGCTTCACCATCTCCACAATGATGGAGTCAACATTCGGCGGCGGCATGAATACCGTCTTCGGCACCTGCTGGACAACACGCGCCTCGGTATAGTAATCAATGGCGATGGACAGCGAACCGTAGGATTTGCTGTTCGGCCGCGCACTGATGCGTTCCCCCACTTCTTTCTGCATCATCACGTAATACCGCGCAATCGGAAGATCCTGCTCCAGGAAGTTCATGAGTATCGGCGTTGTAATGTAATACGGCAGGTTTGCAACTACCACCACTTCATCACATTCTGAAAAATGAGTACCTATGGCCTCCTGGATATCCGCTTTTAAAATATCCTGGTTTATGACGGTTACATTACTGTAGGGGGAAAGTGTGTCCGCCAGTACCGGTACAAGTCTCTGGTCTATTTCAAAAGCCACCACTTTCCCGGCGCGTCTGGCCAGCTGTTCGGTCAGCGAGCCGATTCCAGGCCCGACTTCTATGACCCCGGTCTTCTCATGGATATCCGCCTTATCCAGCACCTCCCTGATGACATTCAGGTCTGTCAGGAAGTTCTGTCCCAGACTTTTCTTGAATGAAAAACCATGGTCCTCGAGTATTTGTTTTGTTCTGCCTGCCGTTGCAATATCTTTCATATTACTCCCCCGTCAATTCTTCCAATATATTCGCTATACGTGCTTTGTCGATATTATACCGGTTCAGCTTCTTCCTCAGCTGCCCGGCATTTGCGTATCCGATGTTCAGACGGTCACACAGATGCCTTCTCCTGACTGCAGCTTCAGATGTACCGGACAGTCCCCAGCCTGTCATATCCCGGATTGTGACTGTCTCTTCTGTCACCACCATGTTCGTATAGACCTGTGACAGGCTTTCACGGATGGCTTCGATACTCGCATGTTCAATGCCGATACCGCCGAGCCTGCCTTTGGCCTTATCCCTCGGCAGAAAAGCTTCTTTTATCCCGGGAAACCGTTCCAGGATCGTATTACGGATCTTATGGCCGGGAAAGTCGGGATCGGTGAAGATGATCGCCCCACGCGTACTTAAAGCAACTTCTATTTCATCCATTACTGTGTCATCGATGGCCGAGCCTTTCGTTTCGATTGTTTCACAGGAAACTGCTTCATTCAGACGCCTGGTATCATCGCGCCCTTCCACAATAATGACTTCCTTTATAACCGGTTTTTCCATAGTCTTCGCTCCTTGTATCCATCATAACATAATTACTTATCCCAAAAATAAAATCACCGCCATGCGGTGATTTCGTTACTATATGCCAAAAAGTGCCTCGGCATTCCTTGTTGTCTGCGCTGCCAGATCCTCATATGACATCCCGCGCAGCTCTGCTATTTTCTCGGCAACGAGCTTCACATATGCAGGTTCATTCCTTTTTCCCCTGTAGGGATGCGGAGTCAGAAAAGGTGCATCCGTTTCGACGAGAAGCCTTTCAATCGGCACATGTACAGCGATATCTTTCGGCTCCTGCGCATTTTTAAATGTAACAGGACCGCCCAGTGACACATGGAAATTCATGTCGATGACGGTATCGGCATCTGACTCATTTCCACTGAAAGCATGCATGATACCGCCGGTTTCATGAGCCCCTTCCGATTTCAGTATTTCAATGCAGTCCCGGGTGGCTTCCCTGTTATGAATGATGACCGGGAGCTTCACCTTTTTTGCCAGGGCAATCTGTTTTTTGAATAGTTCCTTCTGGACATCTTGCGGAGACTTGTCCCAATGATAGTCGAGACCCGTCTCGCCGATACCGACAATTTTGGGATGGACGGACAATGACTCGATCCACTCGAGATCCTCTCCTGTGCAGTCGATGGCATCCACAGGATGCCATCCGATGACCCCGTATACATTCTCATATTTCTCTATCAGATCCATTGTACGCTCTATCGTTTTACGGTCGAATCCCACAACGACCATTTTCTCTATACCAGCCTCGCCGGCACGCTGTATCACTTCTTCAAGGTCGTCATCATACTGGTCTGCATTGAGATGTACATGTGTATCTATCAACATTGCAATCACTCCAACAGTTATTTTACAGTGCTGCCGTTTTCAATTCCGTCAGGTACAGAGATGAGTGTCAGATTCTTGCCTTTCTCCGCTGTCAGGATCATGCCTTCGGAACGTTCCCCGCGAAGTTTGACCGGCTGAAGGTTCGTTACGACAAGCACTTTCTTGCCGATGATATCCTCCGGTTCATACTGCGAGCGGATACCGGATACAATCTGGCGTTCCTCATCGCCGAGGTCCACCCGGATCTTCAGCAGCTTATCGGCTTTTTTGATACCTTCCGCCTGGATGATTGTGGCGGCTTTTATATCAACCTTATCAAAATCCTGGATGGTGATGAGGCCTTCTGCCGACTCTTCCACTCTTTCATCCGCCTCTTTCTTATCCGGAGTCATCAGTTCCTTGATATGGGACACTTCCGCTTCCACATCCAGTCTCGGATAGATCGGCTGGGGTTTTTTGACCATCTGTTCATCAATTTTGATGCTGCCATATTTGAAGATTGAATCAAATGTCTGGAGATTGTTATCGGTGATGTTCATCTGTCTGAAGATCTCTTTTGGACCGTGTGTCAGATAAGGCTTGAGCAGGATTGCCGCTATGCGGATATTCTCCGCCAGATGCACCATCACATTGCCGAGGGCTTCACGGTTCGCTTCATCTTTCGCAAGCACCCACGGGGTCGTCTCATCAATGTACTTGTTCGAACGGCTGATGATTGTCCATACAGCACGGAGTGCCTTGTTGAATTCCATTTCCTCCATTGACTCTTCATAAAGCCGGACGTTCTCTTTGACCGTCTCTTCCAGGCTTTCATCAAATTCGTTCTGATGACCTGTATAGTCAGGGAGGTTGCCATCGAAGTATTTATTGATCATGGAAATCGTACGGTTCACAAGGTTCCCCAGATCATTGGCAAGATCATAGTTCGTGCGGTCCACAAATGCTTCCGGTGTGAACACGCCGTCTGAACCGAAAGGCACTTCCCGCATCAGGTAATAGCGGAGCGCATCGAGGCCATAGCGTTCAACCACCGTCTCAGGATAGATGACATTCCCTTTCGATTTGGACATCTTGCCGTCCTTCATGACGAGCCAGCCGTGTCCCAGAAGTTTTTTAGGCAGCGGCAGATCCAGCGCCATCAGCATGATCGGCCAGTAGATGGCATGGAAACGCACGATTTCCTTGCCGATCATATGCAGGTCGGCCGGCCAGTACTTTTGGAACAGGGCGTCGTCGCGAGAGCCGTATCCAAGTGCCGTGATGTAGTTGCACAGCGCATCGATCCATACATACACTACGTGTTTGGGGTCGGATGATACCGGAACACCCCAGGAGAATGTCGTTCTTGAGACCGCCAGGTCCTCAAGACCCGGACGGATGAAGTTGTTCAGCATTTCATTTCTGCGCGAAGCAGGTTTGATGAAATCCGGATTGTCTTCGTAGAATTTCTCCAGACGGTCTGCATATTTGCTCATCTTGAAGAAATAGCTTTCCTCCTTGACCAGTTCCACTTCGTGGCCGCTGGGTGCCACACCACCGATCATATTGCCATCTTCATCTTTGTACACTTCGTCAAGCTGTGTCTCTGTGAAGAACTCCTCATCCTCGACGGAATACCAGCCTTCATATTCCCCGAGATAAATGTCCCCCTGTTCCAGGAGGCGCTCGAAAATCTGCTGGATTGCTTTTTTATGAGCATCGCCGGTCGTACGGATGAACTGATCGTTGGTGATTTCCAGGACCGACCACAGTCCTTTCATGTATTCAGCCATATCATCCACATACTTCTGAGGGGAAATCCCCATCTTTTCCGCCTTCTTCTCGATCTTCTGGCCGTGCTCATCCGCACCGGTCAGGTAGTAGACATCAAACCCGCGCATGCGCTTGTATCTTGCCATGACGTCACAGGCGATTGTTGTATAGGCGTTGCCGATATGCAGCCTTCCGCTCGGGTAATATATCGGAGTGGTGATATAGTAAGTTGGTTTCTCCATGCCTTTTCCTCCTATTAGTTCATCTATTAAATATAACGAATTTTAAATCGCTTTTCAATGATATCAGTGGCGTCTGATATATCCTCTGTGCTATAATCAGCAAGAACTTGGAAATTCAGGGTAAACCCCGTTGACATCATCCAAGACATATGATACACATGTTTCGGATTGCCGGCATAAAGTATCAAAAGCTATATTTTTAATACGTTTCATCACTTACTCAGAAAAATATCAAAAATTGATGAAGAGCGGAAAGTATGGAGGGATTTGTTGTGAAATCAACAGGAATTGTACGTAAAGTAGACGAATTGGGAAGAGTGGTCATTCCTATAGAGCTAAGACGTGTATTGGATATCGAAGTGAAGGACGCCCTCGAAATTTATACTGATGATGATACAATCATCCTAAAAAAATACAAACCACAGATGACCTGTGCCGTCACCGGTGATGTGTCTGAGAAAAACATGCGCCTCGCAGACGGCCGTATCATTCTGAGTCAGGAAGGCGCTCAGCAGCTTATCGATGAAATAAAATCAAAAATGGATTAAATAGATATGAAAAATCGATGGACCAGTGCGGCCATCGATTATTTTTTATGGTATGCGTCGTAGACGTCCTGCTTGCGCAGACTCCTGAGTTCCGCAACTTCCTTTATAGCCTGTTTCGGTTTCATCCCTTCTTTTACCAGTTGTGCCACATGATCATCCACCGGTATATCGAAAGTCTCTTCAGTCTCCGGCGCCCCCTCCACTACAATGACAAACTCACCTTTCAGCGGGATTTCCCCACCCAGCATATCAGCCATCCTTGATGCTTCTGCACGTTCGTGCTGCTCGAATTTCTTCGTTATTTCCCGGGAGACGCTCACATTCCGCCCGGGATCGATGCCGCTTATGGCCAGGAGGGTGTCTTTGATCTTATGCGGGGACTCATATATCACCGATGTGAGCGGATGGTTCATGATCTCTTCGATTTTTTCTTTCCTTTTACGCCCTGTCTTTGGCAGGAAACCGAAATAGGTAAACTCATATGAAGGGATGCCGCTTGTGACAAGCCCCATTGTAAACGCCGAGGCAGAAGGGATGACTGAACACTCCAACCCCTCGTGCTGCATGCGTTCCACCAGTTCGAACCCGGGATCCGAGACGATGGGCATACCTGCATCACTCACCAGAGCAAATGTCTTCCCGGATTTCATCTCTTCAATTATCCGGTCCTCCACCTCTTCTTTGTTGAAATCGTGGTAGGACCTCAGCGGTGTACCGATTTCAAAATGATTGGTCAGCTTCCGTGTTGTCCGTGTATCCTCACAAAGGATTACATCCACTTTTTTCAGAGTCTCAATCGCCCTGAAAGTCATATCATCCAGATTTCCGATCGGTGTTCCCGTTATAAATAGATTCATCAGTCATCCCCCGCTTTCTATCAATGCCCGTTTCGCCGTTCTCGTCAGTTTCTTGATTGCATACTCCCGTTTCATCGCTTCGCTTTTCGTTCCGAATTTCTCATAGTATCTGAGTGTCACGGGAAGTCTGTTCCGTGTATATTTTGCACCCGCACCGCTGTTATGGGTCCTGATCCGTTCCGCAAGATCTGCGGCATAACCCGTATACAGCGTCTCATCTGCACATTCCACAATATATGTATAGTACTCAGCCATAGTATACCTCCAGCATCCCTTCCGAATATTCGCCGTCGGTATCATATATATAAAACGGCGGCAGCACATCCACATAGGCCTGGCTGTGGAACACCGCTTCCACGAGGACAAACATTGCCGTCTCCGCATTTTCATCATTATAAACATACTGGAGCCGTCTGATTCTGAATCCGGCGCCGGAAAGCTCACTCACAGCCTCCATGCTGCGTTCGGCCCGGTGCACCATATAGAGGCGCCCTTTATTCTTCACGAGGAACCTTGCGGCTGCCACCACACCCGCGAGGTCGATGTGCACTTCGTGCCTTGCAATGCTGTGCGGTCCAAGTGTTTTGAGAGGCTGATTATTCGTGAAATACGGCGGGTTTACGGTAATCACATCGAACGAGGAATGACTGAACATCTCCCTGATCTGTCTGATATCCCCGGTGTGCATGGTGATCTGGTCTGCCTTGTCATTGAGACTTATGCTCCTTTCAGCCATATCAGAAAGCTGCGGCTGCAGTTCCACTGCTTCGATCGGCTTTATCGTCCTGTGCGATAAAAGCAGCGGTATAACGCCGTTACCTGAACACAGATCGATGATTTTCCTGTCCTTTTTCACAATTCGTGTGAAATTGGCGAGCAGAAGCGCATCGACCGAAAACGAAAATACTCCCCTGCTCTGGATGATCTGCATGGATTCCCTGAAAAGATCATCCAGTCGTTCTCCCTCTTTCAACATACTTTCTCACCTCAAATAATAAAGACGGCCGGAGCCGTCTGTCACTTACCTCTATGTTCAAGAAATCCCTGGCAGAACAGGCAGTCCTCACCGTTTCTCAATGTACCGAAGTGCACGCTGCATACATGAAAACCTTCTTCATAGATACTATTCAGAGTATTTCCCTTGAAAGAGTCCTCTTCCACAGTCTCATCTTCTTCATGGAGTTTTTCATACTTCTCCTTCTCCATGTGCAGAGTGACGTTCTCTTCGACAAGCCGGACTGCAAGCTCTTTCAGTGTCTGAAGGTCGTCATGCATGCTGTTCATATCGGCTTCCATTTTACTGATATGCATGAATAAACGCTCGCGATCCATGTTTACACCTCTCCGGATGCTTCAAGTTCATCACAGTGGAATTCCCGGATATAGTCATCTTTATATTTAACTTTGACGACAAGATCGAGTATATTCATCCCCACTACCAGACCGCGGCCATCGGGCGTATTAATCGTCTGTCCGACATCCGGCATCCGTTCACGTGCTTCCTCATAGTACTCATCTTCATAATTGAGACAGCACATCAGGCGGCCGCATGCACCGGAAATCTTAGTAGGGCTGAGGGAAAGATCCTGATTTTTCGCCATCTGTATGCTCACAGGCACAAAATCACCCAGGAACGTGGAGCAGCAGTGGGCGCGTCCGCATGGACCGATGCCGCCGAGATACTTCGCCTCATCCCGCACACCAATCTGGCGCAGTTCGATACGCGTCTTGAATTTGTTCGCCAGAACACGGACAAGACTTCTGAAATCCACACGTTCATCAGCTGTAAAATTGAAAACCAGCTTTTTGCAGTCCAATGTGAATTTGGCATTCACCAGATTCATATCCAGCTTTTCCACTTCTATGGCGGATTTGCAGAACTCCATCGCCTCTTCTGCGCTGCTTTGATTTTTATGGAATTTTTCCTTGTCCTGATCAGTTGCTGTACGAATGAATTTACCATCAGGTTCCACTATATTCTCTTTGGAAATTTCATAGTTCCCCTTTACGACACGCAGCATCTCCATGCCCCGTTTCGTTTCCGCAACTATATAATCATCGCGCTTCACCGTCACTGAGCCACTTTCGATATACAAGTTATCGAAGTAATCCAGCTGGGTGGCAGTGATAAGTTCTATCATATTATTCAACCTTTCGAGCAGATAACCATACTTTCAAATACGAGCAACGGATGGACATTGGACTGCAGCATCCGGTTCGCTGTCTGGACTTCATCCAGCATCCCTGCAAGCCGCTTTATAGAATCGCTGCCCTGTACATGTTCATCACTGAAGGGCCTGTAGCTTTCAAGTCCCAGTGATGCATGCATAGACTGGCGCACAAAACCGTCAATCAGCTGGAGCAGCAGCATATGATCCCTGCGCTCTGTGCATATATCGAGCATCGGTTTGATTTCAGTAAGGACCAAAGGATGGCTGCCGATCCATTTGGATGAAAATTCGATTGCCGCTTTTCTCAATGCGGAAAAATTCTCTCCGAGGTCCTTCACATGCTGCGCATTGAGTGCCAGCACATCAACCGTATTCAATTCCGCATCACTCAGCTCGTCCAGAAACCTTGTCCGGTCTTCTTTCTCACCTTTTATGTGGATATGCTGTGACCTGGAGTGGATGGTGGGCAAAATACTGCTCTTATCTATTGTAAGCAGGATTGCTATTGTCTTTTCCGGTGGTTCTTCAAGGAATTTCAATACGCTGTTCTCTGCCTGAGGTGTCAGTTTCTCAAATGCCTCTATTACGTATACTTTATACTCCGATTCGGTCGGTTTCCGGTTCATTCTGCGGACAAGATTTTCAACCGCTTCTTTTTTAATCGACGTTTCGTTCGTACGCAGATAAAAATAATCCGGATGATTGCCTTCTGAAACGAGCATTTCATTACGTTTTGTCTCTCCCAGGATTCTGATTGCAAAATACTCGCTGTGCCGCCTTAATGTCTCTATCGCATCGCCTTCAAACATGTAGGTGTGGCTGAGCCTTCCGCTCTCAATAATCCGGTCCAGCTGCTGTTTCACGCTGTTTGTCCGGGTATTCATAAAATCATTTAAAATCTTTCAAACTGTTCAATCGGCAGGACAAATACAGTCGCTCCGCCGACTTCGACTTCGACCGGGTAAGGGATATAGGAATCCGCATTGCCGCCCATCGGAGTTACAGGGGCTACTGTCTGTTCCCTGTTTCCACATGTATCATCCAGCAATTTGAGCAGTTCATCTACACGCGCATCTTCCACACCACACAGAAACGTCGTGTTTCCGGCTCTTAAAAACCCGCCTGTTGAAGCAAGCTTAGTATTTCTGAAATCATTTTTAGTCAGCCTGTCGGCCAGTCTCTGACTGTCATGGTCCTGAACGATTGCAATAACCATCTTCATGACTGATTCACTCCTTGGTCCAAATATTGGTTGATTATTTCAAGTGCATCCCGCGTCACCTTTTCAGGAGACTGGTCCCCGTCTACTATTCTAATCCGATCCGGGTAATTATCTGATAATTCATTATACCCCAAAACAACATCTTTATGAAAGCTGATTTTTTCCGCATCCAGCCTGTTGTGATCGCGTTTGTTGCTTTCTATCCTCTGAAGCCCAATCTGCGGGTCAAGTTTCAGGTAGATTGTCAGGTCGGGCATATGGTCTTCTATGGCAAAACGGTTGATATCCATCACTCCAGCTGCCCCTATCCCTCTTGCTACCCCCTGGTAGGCGATGGAACTGTCTATGAAACGGTCACACAATACGATTTTTCCCGCATCCAGTGCCGGAAGCACCTTTTCCACCAGGTGCTGGCGCCTGGCTGCAGCAAACAGAAGTGCTTCTGTGCGCGCATCCATGTCATTGCCTTTTGCGAGCAGGAGCTCCCTGATCTTTTCGCTTACGGCAATGCCGCCGGGCTCACGGGTTGCCATTGTATCATATTTTTTCGACAGCGCCTCATATACTTTGGCGATCACCGTCGTTTTTCCGGAGCCTTCCGGCCCTTCAAATGTAATGAAATGACCCATTAGCTTTCCTCATTCTTGTAGTATTCGATATTATGTCTTATACCTTCTATTCTAACATGATTATACATATCATGCGTAATCCTTTTGATATGCTCCCGGGTAATCGTCTCACCTTCATGGACCAGCGGCACCCCCGGCGGATAAGGTACTATGCTACGGCAGCATACCCTGCCCAGCAGTTTCCCGATCTCCGTCAGGGCAGGAGTGCTTCCAGTATTTCTTCCCTTATATGCAGATTGGTCTTGCTCCAGCTCAATCTCACCAATGCGTTTTAGAAGAGTATCGAACGGATATCTGTCCCCTTTATGGAACAAAGGCAGGCACCACAGGATTCCGTCATCCGTCACCATTTCATGATGGATATGATGCTGGTCTGTCAGGATCTTCGCAAATTCGTACGGGGAAAACCCAGGATGGCTGATCATGAATTTCGCAGGGTCCGCTTTTTCCGATACGATGATATTCTCTCTCCTCAACGCTTCAATGAGCTTCGTACGTTTAGCAAAAAAACATTCAGCATGATAAGTCTTATAGAACTCATGGGCACTTTCAATGGAAAGCATCACCAGGTAGGAAGGGCTCGATGTTTCAAACCAGTTTATGTATTTCATCACTTCCCTGTGTACCGAAACTGATTTTGTAAAGATTACAGAAGCCATCGTCAATGCCGGCAGCATCTTATGATAGGACTGTATTGTAATATCCGACCCGTATGTCATCGAGGAAACAGGAAAACCCGGAGCAATGTCGAAATGTGCTCCGTGCGCCTCATCTGTAATGACACGGGCACCATGTTCATGAGCGAATGAAATGAACTTATCTATATCCATCACATCACCTGTATACGTTGGGTAGGTGACGATAAACGTGTCACCGGGACCTGTTTCAAAATCACTTAAATCAGCAGACGAAGCTTCAATATAATAAACCTCCGACAGCTTAAGCGCATGATAGACAGACTTATGCACATCATCCACAACAATAAATCGATCCGTCATCGATTTCATGGCAAAAACAGCAGATAACACGCCATTCGTCGTTCCATTGACCATCATTTGAGCCGTGTATCCAGGGTATTTCAAACTGAGATTCATATTGATGTTCTTAAGCACCCCATCCGGTTCATGGAGATCATCAAGTCCATCAGTCTCCGTCATATCAAAACGGGCATCAAACATTGAAAGACAGCCGATAGTGTTGTTTTTGTGGCCGGGCACATGCATCGATATATGAGGTTTATCAGCATTCAGCATCGCTTCAATCGTTTTATATAGATTCATATTATTCACCACTTCATTTATACCATGGTTATCCGAAAGTACCAATAAGATAACAAAAAAAAGAGACCTTTTAAGGTCTCAATGCGGCTCATCGCATCCATATTGAATATGTACTGCCCGGCAGCGTCCTACTCTTGCGGGACGTCAGTCCAACTACCATCGGCGCTGGAGAGCTTAACTGCTGTG
>DXHR01000027.1 GCA_019113295.1 Candidatus Salinicoccus stercoripullorum
TATTGGTATATTAACAGGGACATTAAATACCAGTACAGGACTGGAGAGATTTAATGGATTCAAATCCGCTTTATCAAATTATAATCTGCCTTTTAATAAGGAATGGCAATTTAACGGGGAATTTATAGAAGAGAAAGCCTTTAGCGCAATCGATGAACGGCTGAGTAATGGGCAATCGTTCCCGACGGCTCTCGTCAGCTGCAACAATGTGATGACAAAAGGTGCCCTGAGAGTCTTTGATAAGTACGACCTGAGAATCCCTGAGGAGATATCAATCGTCTCATATGGAGCTTTGGCAAACAATAATCTATTCCAGGTGAAAATCACTTCGCTGGAACAGGACATCTTATCAATGGGAAGAGCAATTGCGGTTTCATTACTGGATCAGATGGAGAATCAGGGTCTGGTTCCAGTCGAAGTGAACGATAGTATCATCATTGAAGGCAACTCGATCAAAGGATTATAAAAATAACAGCCGGGCTCAAGAGCGGTGCTCATTGACAGGCTTTATTTTTCGAAATTAAAGTAATCGATTACTAAGAATTTTAATTTTTGGTAAGCGGTTACAATAGGTTTTTAAGCAAATATATTTTTTTGCGTCTATAGTAATCGATTACTATAAAAATTCAATCGGAGGAAGATGAGATGGAATCTATAGAAATGGTACGGGCAGTCTTTAATTCTGAAATTAATGCGATAAATGAAGTGAAAGACACTATTAATGGAGATTATGAAAAATGCATCTCACGAATACTGGAATGTAATGGAAGGATAATCATTGTGGGAGTCGGGAAATCGGGACTGATTGGTAAGAAGATAGCTGCCACTTTTGCGAGCACGGGGACTCCTTCTTTCTTTGTACATTCTACGGAAGCTGTACATGGCGATCTGGGCATGATATGCCATGATGATATTGTGATAGCAATTTCCAATAGCGGGGAAACCCAGGAGGTTCTTGATGTCCTCTATTCCATCAGACAGATTGGAGCACAAATAATTGCAGTTACAAGTCATAAGGATTCGACATTGGGACGTGAATCTGATCTTGTGATTGAGGCCCCTGTAAAACAGGAAGCAGATGAGTTGAATCTGGCGCCTACGAACAGCTCCACAGCCACCCTGGTAATAGGTGATGCGATCGCATTGACGGTTTCCCGGAAAAAAGGATTTTCCAAAAGTGATTTTGGTAAATTCCATCCAGGAGGATCTCTTGGGAAAGAACTTGTCAAAGATGGCGTCATTAAGTAAAGAGGGGGAGCATTCATGAAAAAAATTCTTGTGATCGGAAGTTTTATGACAGACCTGGTATTTAAAACATCCAAGATGCCCTCTAAAGGCGAAACATATATCGGTGAACAGTATGAAAAATACACCGGTGGTAAGGGAGCAAATCAGGCAGTTGCAGCATCTAGGCTCGGAGCAGATGTCAGTATGATCGGCAAGCTGGGCTATGATGAATTCGGCAGGGAGCATATTGAAAAACTGAAGGAGGAAAACATTGGTCACGGCGGAGTGCTTTTTGACAGTACTGCCAGAACCGGAGTCGGTAATGTAACGATCGATGATGCGGGGGACAATAAAATCATAGTCGTACCAGGCGCTAATTTGACATTGAATGAATCGGATATTGAGCAGCATAAGCAATTGATTAAAGATTCGGATATAGTTGTCCTGCAGTTGGAAATACCCATAGACATAGTGTATCAGTGCATCGACTTGGCAGAGGAATATGGTAAGACAATTATCTTAAATCCCGCTCCGGCCCAGATCATTGATGAACAGATTGCTAAAAAGGTGGATTATTTCATCCCCAATGAAGTTGAGAGCTGTTTATTGACGGGACAAAAGGTTGAGGGTGTTGATGACGCAAGGACAGCGGCACAAATACTGCTGAATCAAGGATATCAAAATGTGATTGTAACATTGGGGGATAAAGGTGCGATTTATACAGGAGAAGGGGTTGAGGAATATTTTGATCCACTCGAGGTGAAAGCAGTGGACAGCACAGCTGCAGGTGATTCTTTCATAGGCACATTTGCTTATGGCCTATCAATGGATTGGAATTTGGCGGATATAATGGAAACTGCAATTAGAGCATCAGCATGTACGGTGACTAAACTGGGGGCGCAACCCTCTCTGCCTGCGTGGACGGATATAGAAAATATGAAAGCAACTGCAAAATTTTAAGGGGGATTTCTGCATGGAAATCAAAACAGAAAGTAACGGTTTTTTGAATCGGACGCCGATATTGCAATATGCCCTAGTGACCTTACTTTTTCCATTGTGGGGAGCAGCGGCAAGTTTAAATGATGTGTTGATTGCCCAGTTTAAAACGATATTCGATCTAAGTAACTTTGCTTCTGCATTTGTACAAAGTGCCTTTTACGGCGGTTACTTTATCTTTGCGTTGCCGGCAGCGTGGCTGGTAAGGAAATCAAGCTACCGTCTGGCAATAGTGACAGGGCTGTTTCTATACATCATTGGATGTGCTTTGTTCTTCCCGGCATCCCATATGGCAACGTACGGTATGTTTTTAGCGGCGTTGTTTATCATTGCGATCGGTTTGAGCTGTTTGGAAACATCAGCCAATACCTACAGTGTAATGCTGGGCAGGAAGGATAAGTCCACCCAGAGAATAAATCTGAGTCAGACATTCTACCCGATCGGCGCAATGGTGGGTGCGATATTGGGTAAATATCTTATATTTACCGACGGTGCCAGTCTGGAGAGTCAGATGTCCACGATGAACCAAAAGGAAGCGACAGCATTCGGCCTGGAAATGTTACAGCGTACAATGACACCCTACATCATTTTAATTGCGGTGTTGGTTGTTGTGATGCTTTTGTTCGTATTTATCAAGTTTCCTAAATGTAAGCCGGAAAACGGGACGAGCGAGAAGGTCGGTTTCAGACCGGCGGTTAAGCATTTATTTGGTATTAAAGGATTCAGAAAAGGTGTAGTTGCCCAGTTCATCTACATGGGGCTTCAGACAACAGTATGGTCATTTACTCTGCGTCTGGCGCTAGATGTTAATCCTGATATCAATGAACGCTTCGCAACCAATTTTGTGATACTCAGTTTCGTTGCATTTTTCATTGGCAGGTTTATAGCTACTGCGTTGCTTGCAAAATTCGATGCTAATAAAATATTGCTCACCTATTCATTGATCGGCGTGCTTGTACTGATGTACGCTTCCTTTATTCCGAATGAAACAGCTGTTTATGCCGCTGTATTTGTAAGCGTTTTATTCGGGCCGTGCTGGCCTACGATATACGACAGGACATTGCAAAAAGTGGAGAATCCGAAATATGTCGAATTTGGTGGAGCAGTGCTCATCATGTCCATAATAGGCGGCGCAGTTATGCCGGCTGTACAGGGCTTGGTTGCCGACCTGTTTGGATCAATGCAGTTGTCATTCATTGTACCGGTGTTGTGTTTCGCTTATATAGCATTTTACTTCAATAGTGAAAGTAAAGAGGCGAAACAATGGAGTAAGGAAACTGGTGTCAAAAATGTGGAGGCACTGGACTCCTGAAATTGAAGGAAAGAAGATTATCTCATGGACAGAGCAGGATTTCCTGTTCTGTTTTTTTATATTTTTTGAAATCGCTTTCCATTTTCTGTTGACACGGTTTTGGCGGAGTATTATATTAATAAATAAGTTCATATATAAGAATCGAGTTCACATATGTGAACAGGAGGTAATTGAATGTCGGTAAAGTCAGCGGAAAGGGTTTTGGAAGTAATTGATTATTTGACAGCAATGGACGGCGGCTCGACGTTGATGGAATTGTCCGGTGAGCTGGGGATTCCCAAAAGCAGTATGTCGCAGCTTCTCGGGACGATGACGCGCAGGGATTACCTGGTCCGGACGGAAGGGAATGTGTACAAGCTTGGGCATAAACTGATCACTGCGGGCAACCGGGCGCGTACGGGCAATGATATTTACAGCGCGTCAATTTCGATACTCCGTGAAACGGTGATGAAGACGGGGGAGACGGTTTTTCTCGCAATACGTTCCATGGATGAAATCATCTATCTTGCGAAAGTGGACAGTGATGAGTCGGCGCGGACGACAGCGCAGCCGGGTATGCGGAAGCCACTCCATTGCACGGGGCTCGGCAAGGCGTTCCTGTCATTTGAAGAGGAGGATGTGAGACGGGAGCTGCTGGATTCCATCGCCCTCACTCCCTATACATCCCATACCATCACGAACCGCGAGGAACTTGCGGCAGTGACTTCGGAATACAGGGCGCAGGGCTTCTCTATTGATGACGAGGAGAATGACATCGGTGTGTACTGTGTTGCGGCACCGGTCTTCGGCGATGCGGGCGGGATGGTGGCCGCCATCAGTTGTGCCGGTTCGAAACCGAGGATGATTGATAAGGAGCAATCTGTGATTGAAGAGATTACCCGGGCGGCGGGAAAGATTTCTGAAACCCAGGGGTATACAGGAGGTGTAATCTGATGGAAGTGATCGGTATTGGTGAATCGATGGTGTCACTGGTCAATGAACCGAAAGGCTATATCCGGCATGCGGACAGTTTCAAACCGTATGTTGCCGGTGCGGAAATGAACACGTTGATCGGACTCAGCCGGCTCGGACATGAAACGTCCTGGGTATCGGCTCTCGGCAAGGATGAACTGGGGGAGCTGATCCTCCACAAAGTGCGGGCGGAAAATGTCGATACATCGCATGTACTTTATAAAGATAAGCGGACCGGCGTTTTCTTCAAGCAGATATCGCCGGACGGCAGTGTGGACGTAACGTACTACAGGGGAGACTCGGCAGCCAGCAATATGGACATCCGGGACCTCGATATGGAAGTTCTCAGACAGGCGAAAGTCCTTTATTTGACCGGTATTACACTGTCCCTGAGTGAATCGGCGAAAAAGATGCTCTTTGAAGTGGTGAGCCGGCTCGGGGACGACGTGAAGGTCGTCTTCGATCCCAACATCCGTCTGAAGATGTGGTCGGCGGAGGAAGCGCGGGAAACAATCCTTGAATTCCTGCCCCATGTCGATTGTCTGATTGCCGGCAGGAATGAGGTGAAGATTCTGCTCGGTGCAGTGCGGTTGGATGAAGCATTGGATACGTTCCGGGAATACGGTTGCGGCAAGGTGGTCCTGAAACTCGGCAAAGAAGGTGCGATGTATGACTTCGACGGTGTCAGGGGTTCTGTGAAAAATCCGAGGCAGTTCGAAGAAATCGATCCGGTCGGCGCCGGGGATGCATTCGCAGCTGGCATTGTGTCCGGACTGCTCAATGATGAAGGAGCGGATGGACTAATCGGGAAAGCATGCTTCCTCGGCGGGTATATCACGCAGTTTATCGGAGATTACCAGGGTTTCCCGTCTGCGGATCAACTCTGGGCGTCCATGGAGAATCTTAATGATGAAAAAGTAAACAGATAGGAGAGATGATGATGACTGTTCTGGAGCGGATCAAAAAGCACAGGATGATCGGCATTCTGCGGGGATATGATACGGGGGATGCGCTGAAGATTGCCCGGGCGCTGGAAGAGAGCGGTTTCAATGTAATCGAAGTGGCTCTGAATTCCCCGAATGCGAAGGAAACTGTAAAAGCAATCAAAGATGAACTCGGTGACAGGATCGTGTTGGGTGCGGGCACTGTGCTCAATACGGAGGATGCGGGTGACTGTATTGATGCAGGTGCTGAATTCCTGTTGTCGCCGGTGTACAGCAAAGAAGTACTGGATTTTGCAAGTGACAAGGATGTCCTCTATATCCCGGGATGCTACACACCGACGGAAATCTACAATGCCCATGCTGCCGGTGCGGGAATGATCAAGGTGTTTCCGGCAGGTGGACTGGGAGCTGGCTACATCAAGGATGTGCTGGCGCCGATGAATGAGCTCGTATTGCTGCCGACCGGCGGCGTGACGCCGGATAATATCAACGGATTCCTGGACGCAGGGGCCGCTGCGCTGGGCATCAGTTCGGCACTTGTACCGAAAGGTGAGGTAGACGGATCGCTGCTTGGAGACATACGCACGCGTGCAACCAAATTCAGGGAGGCGTTGGAACATGAAGATCAGAAGCTATGAACTGTTCACAGTACCGCCGAGATGGCTGTTTCTGAAGGTGGAGACCGATGATGGACTTGTTGGTTGGGGGGAACCTGTCATCGAAGGGAAAGCGGCCACTGTAAAAGCGGCGGTCATCGAAATGATGGAGACGATCATCGGCAGGGACCCGCTTGAAATCGAAGGTATCTGGAACGAGCTTTACAGGTCCGGCTTCTACCGCGGTGGACCGATACTCATGAGTGCCATCTCCGGTATCGACCAGGCGCTCTGGGATATCAAGGGCAAGTATTACGGTGCACCTGTCCACGAACTGCTTGGCGGCAGGGCACGCGATACCATCAAAGTCTATTCATGGGTAGGCGGCGATCGTCCGGCGGATGTCGGGGCGGCATCTCTTGAACTTAAGAACCAGGGCATCACGGCTGTGAAGATGAACGCCACCGAAGAGCTGCAGTACATCGACAGCTACGGCAAAGTCGATATGGTGCTTGAGCGCGTCGATTCGATCCGCCAGAACTGCGGCAGGGACTTCGGCATCGGCATCGACTTTCACGGGCGGGTGCACAAGCCCATGGCGAAAGTGCTGGCGCGTGAACTCGAGCAGTTCCGACCGATGTTCATAGAAGAGCCGGCGCTGCCTGAGAACAATGAGAATCTGAGGGATATCGCACTGCATACTGCGATTCCGATTGCCACCGGCGAGCGCATGTTTTCAAAGTGGCAGTTCAAGACACTCCTGCAGGACGGCTATGCGGACATCATCCAGCCGGATCTGTCGCATGCCGGCGGCATCACGGAATGCAAGAAGATCATATCGATGGCCGAAGCCTTTGATGTCGCTGCTGCACCGCATTGTCCGCTCGGGCCGATTGCACTGGCATCGTGCCTGCAGGTTGATGCGACTTGCCATAACGCCGTCATCCAGGAACAGAGCCTCGGCATCCACTACAACAAGGGGAACGACATACTGGATTACATCAAAGACCCGTCGGTATTCGAGTATACGGACGGGCATGTGAAGATTCCAGACAAGCCGGGGCTCGGCATAGAAATCAACGAAGATTACGTCCGCGAGCGCAGCGGAGTAGGTCACAACTGGAAGAATCCGGTATGGAAGCATTCAGACGGCAGTATTGCAGAATGGTAATTACGAAAGGGGTATAGAAAATGTCTCATGAAACATGGCTGATTATAGCCACGATCATCGGAATTGCGCTGTTGCTTTTCCTAATCATGAAAATCAAACTTCATGCATTCGTTTCATTGCTTATTGCATCACTCTTCATCGGTGTCGCAAGCGGTATGAGCCCATTGGACATCATAGATGTCATTGAAACGGGGATGGGTGGTACGCTCGGATTCATCGCTGTCGTCGTCGGACTCGGCGCCATGTTCGGTGAGGTCCTCAAAGTGTCGGGCGGTGCCGAACGGCTGGCTCTCACACTCATCGACAAATTCGGTGAAAAGCGCTCGCAGTGGGCGCTCGGCTTTACAGGATTCCTCGTGTCGATTCCGGTATTTCTGGACGTTGCGCTGGTCATCCTGATTCCGATCATATACTCATTGGCACGAAAAACGAAGAAATCACTGCTGTACTATGGTATTCCGCTGCTCGCCGGCCTTGCTGTAGCACACAGTTTCGTGCCGCCGACGCCGGGGCCGATGACTGTTGCTGCGATGCTCAGCGTAGATCTTGGCTGGGTCATTCTGTTCGGTATACTCGCCGGTATCCCGGCGATGATTCTTGCAGGTCCGGTGTTCGGTAAATATATCGGCGATAAAATGCATCTTGAAGTTCCGGACTATCAGAAACTCGATGAAGAGGTCTCCTCCATCAGGGAGGAAAAGGATCTGCCGAGCTTCATGCTGGTATTCACGCTGATCCTGATTCCACTTGTCCTCATCCTCGTAAACACAGTGACAGGGGCGATCGTCGGGGAGGATTCAGGCAACCTGCTTGCCGAGGTCATCCAATTCGTCGGCCATCCGTTCGTGGCATTGATCATTACGGTCGTCCTCACGTTCATCACACTCGGCACAAGACGCGGCTACTCCAGGGATGAAGTGCAGGAAGTTGCGACGAAGGCGCTTGAACCGGCAGGGATCATCATCCTCATCACGGGCGCCGGCGGTGTGTTCAAGGAAGTGCTGATCCAGAGCGGCGTTGGGGATGTCATGGGTAACATGGTTGTCGGTGCAGGTCTGCCGCTGGTCGTGGCAGCGTTCGTCATCACGACATTCGTACGGGTCGCACAGGGTTCCGCGACTGTTGCGATGGTGACCGGTGCCGGACTCATGGCGCCGATCATAGATATCAGTCCGGTCACCCAGCCGGAACTCGGTCTGATCGCCATCTCCATTGCGAGCGGCGCGACAGTGCTGTCCCATGTCAACGATTCCGGTTTCTGGCTGGTCAACCGCTTCTTCGGCATGACCACCGGGGAGACACTGAAATCCTGGACGGTCATGGAGACCATCATCGGACTGACAGGTTTTGCCGTCGTATTCATATTGAGCCTTGTCATCTGATAAGAGACATAATATCATTCCCCGCCTCCGGCGGGGTTTTTGTATACAGCGGCAAAAACACATATAATGAAACTAATAATGACAGCGAAGGGCGGTTGTTCTATGAAAAGACATATGATCGGTCTCGATATCGGCACTACGGCCGTCAAGGCGGTGCTGTTTGATACCGGCGGCACGTATATAGATAAAGAGACGGGGGAATATCCGCTCCATACACCTGATGCGAAAACTGCGGAGCAGGATCCTGATGAGATACTTGAGCGCACTTTTGAGACGCTCCGTCTTCTGGTAACCCGCAACGGATGTGGCGGCAGCATCGAATTCATTTCGTTCTCATCCGCCATGCACAGCATGATCCTGCTGGATAGGAAAGGGGAACGGCTTACTGAATGCATCACATGGGCGGACAGCCGTGCAGATAAGTACGCGGACCGGCTGAATGAAGATGACGGGATTGAAATCTATCATCGGACGGGGACGCCGATACATCCAATGAGCCCGCTTGTCAAACTGCTCCATTTTAAGAATGAAGAGCCGGAACTTTATATGCAGATCGGTAAAATAATGGGTATAAAGGAATATGTATTCGCACGGATCTCAGGCAGGTATGCAGTCGACCGCTCCATCGCGAGCAGCATGGGCATGATGAACCTCGAAACGTCGGAGTGGGACAGGGAAGTACTTGCCATGCTGGAGCTTTCGCCGGACCAGCTGCCTGCACTTGTGGATACGACGGATATTTTCAATATGGATGGAGATGCGGCCGGTGATATAGGTATTTCCCGGGAAACGAAGCTCCATATCGGGGCGAGTGACGGGGTGCTGGCAAACCTTGGGGTGAATGCGATCCGTGAAGGTGATATCGCCATTACGATCGGTACGAGCGGTGCGATCCGCACGGTCATCGACACCCCACGTACGGATGAGAAGATGCGCACGTTCTGCTATCATCTGACACCTGACGCTTTCGTCATCGGAGGGCCGGTGAACAGCGGCGGCGTCATTTTAAGGTGGGTACGCGATGAGCTGTGCCAGCAGGAAGTCGGCGAAGCGGATTCATGCGGCCGTGACCCGTATGAAATCATGACGGAAGCAGCGAAGGATGTGCCCGCAGGCAGCAACGGACTGATATTCCATCCGTATCTTGCCGGCGAGCGCGCTCCTCTGTGGGATTCGAAAGCAGCGGGTTCATTCTGCGGCCTGACGCTCTCCCACGAACGCAAACATATGATCCGGGCGGCGATGGAAGGCGTGGTGTACAACCTGTACAGTGTATATCTTGCACTCCGGGAGCAGATGACGGAAGTGCACTCGATCAAAGCCAGCGGCGGATTTGCCCGAAGCACATTGTGGAAGCAGTTGATGGCGGACGTTTTCGGCGAAGTGCTGCATGTTCCGGAATCATATGAATCAAGTGCATTCGGCGCGTGCATACTGGGATTATATGCGTTGGATGAGATGGAAAACCTTGATGAGGCATCCCGTTTCATCGGTGAAGACGAGGTATATTCCCCTGATGAGGAAAACTATATGAAATATCAGGATATCATGAGTGCCTATATAGAGATCGGCAGATCACTCGGTGAGTTTTACGGACGCATGCAGGAGCTCAGGGAATGACTATGAAAAAGGAGGTGGGAAAATGGATCTGAAAAATTTTTTCGATCATTTTCTCGAGGGAAATGAACTGGTGCGTGCCAATCTGATGAGCGATGAATCATTCGATTCAATAGAGTCTCTGGCAGAATTCAAGACGGAAAGTATGACCGATAAAGACATCCTTGCCGAAATTTCGGCGCATCTATCGATGGGGGAAGCGGCGCTTATACGGGACCTTGTTGATGTTGAACCGGCGGATAATCTCCATCATATCGATTACGATGTGTCGAAATATGGTGTCCTGATCGACTATCAATACATACTGGAGGAGGGGGACGGTGCCGGCGTCATCCATCATGACATCGTCATGGCAATAGACGCGGCACTTAAAGACAACGGAGTGCTGCCGGCAGTGGACATGTTCATCCACCGCGATGAAGATTTTAATCCAAGGGATATCTCACGCCTTGAAGGGATATACAGAGGGCCGATATACTGGCTCTATAACAATCTGACATGGCGGGAGCTGAAGGCGATGCTCAGACGGCTCGGCAGCATGACTGAAGGTAACCAGAAAGATGACTATCTGCGTCATATTACCTCCCTGCTCACATCCCCCCGGTTCCTCGAAGAGATACTGCTCCATATCGGGGATGAGGAATTCAAAATCATCCGGGACAACGTGGAAAAGGGTTATAATGTATACGAAGCGAAATCCAGATGGGAGGAAGCGAAGAATCTGGGACTGATCGTCAAAGTACATGCCCATTACCTTGTGATGCATCAGAAAGTACTGGATGCTCTGAAAACCGTTGATTTCGATGCTGTGAACAGAGATCGGCGGCCCCAGAGCGCAAATAGACCGACGCAGGGGGATTTCAATGCCTACTCCCTCATGTTCGAAGTCATGGAGACGCATGAACCCGTCTGGCGGGAAGTGCAGGTGCCGGCTGGGCTGAATTTCTACGAACTCCATCTGGTCATCCGGGAAATCATGGGCTGGAGGAGCAGCAGCCCGTCACGGTTCACGGCTGATGGTTTCACGGTATATGAATCCATGCTGCTGATGGATGAAGCGCAGGCGGACGGCGGGGAGACCGGCGGACTCGTTGCGAGCTTCACTCAGGCCGATGCACTGCTCGAGCGGGCCGGGGAAGTTTATTACCTGTATGAATCGGTGGATGGGTATGTTGTGAAGATCAGTATAATGGACAGGATCAACATCGACTATCGGATACCGGCCATCCGTGACTACGGCGGCCCGGTGCCGATAGAGAATGTGGGCGGCCCTCACGGGCTGAAGCGAACGCTTGAGATCCTCGGCGACAGGCAGCACCCGGATTACGCCGAGACATTCGAGAAGGCGCGGATGATGAACTACCGGGAACGCTATCCGATGACGGCAATCAACAACAGACTGGAGAAGCAGTTTGACAAAGCCCACCCGGTGACTGAATTCAACATCTGATATTTGGAGGATAAAATGGATCTAAGACGATTTTACCATGTGGTTTTAAAGGACGATGCACTTGCAGACATGTCCGTTTCATATATCAACGATGACTATTTCATGTCGAAGATCGCGGAGAAAATGAAACCCGACGAACGCAGCCTGGTCAAAAAGCTGATGAAGGTCCGTCCATTATCCGGATTTTACGAGATTCCGATCAACCCGGGTAAATACTTTCACCTGATCAAGAACCGTATAATACTGCCGGGCGGTGAGGACAGCGGCTTCATCCATGTGGATGTGGTCCGGAGGCTCTCGCGCCTCATTGAGATCCATGAGGCAGAAAAAAGGTATGAAGAAAAAGAGAGTGACACGGTCCCCGCCTACAATGCACTGAAGCTCAGAATCACCCTGGAAGATGCGCATACACCGGTTTGGCGGGAAGTTACGGTGCCCCGGGATTTCAATTTCTATGAACTGTCCGTCGTCATCCAGAAAGCGATGGGCTGGGAAGGCAGACATCTGTCATCATTCTTCGGCAGGGACGAAAGGATATTCGTACATGCGTTTGAAATGGAGGAGGGTCCGGAACACCTGCTGGCAAGTGAAACAGGAATAGATCCGCTTCTCGTCCGAGCCGGAGCCATCACCTACGTCTATGACTACGGTGATGACTGGATGCATGAAATCGAGGTGCTGGAGAAAGTGACGCTGGACAATCCGGAAATACCGGAGGTTCTGCGCCATAAAGGGCCGGGGCCTATCGAAGATTCAGGCGGCGTTGATGGGTTCAGGGAAGTGCACGGGGCGATCAGAGACAAGGCACATCCTGAACATGAAGAATGGCTGCTCTGGGCGAAATCGCAGAATTATAAAGAGAGATATCCTAAAAAATCAATCAACCGCACCCTGAAGAAGATATTCGGGGGCAAAGGACCGGTCACGGAGTCGAACGACCCGACGGTGGATATGTAAAAACAGACGGCAGAAGCCATAATGGCTTCTGCCGTCTGTTTTATATCTCATCATCTGCCGAGGCATCGGAACGGAGTTCGTTGTAGTACTGGACACTGGTCATGGCACCTTCGTCCACCATGTTCGCATCCCGCTCCTCATCCGGCTTGCCGAGGTGGAGCGTGTAAGGATCGCTCGTCCAGCTCCCCGCCTTATCCACGGCCTTATCAATTCCACGCTTCACTTTCTCCCGGTTGTCTTCCTTGGATAAATATGCAACACCCGCCACGACACACGCCGCACCGATCAATTTTGTGACTTTTCCCATAATGTATCCTTCCCTTCAGGTAAAGAAAATATAGAGATTCAAGCAACCTTCATTCACCCTAATCATCTCACAATGCCGTGTAAAATGAAAATGAAGAGCTTTGTTGCCGGACGGGCTGCAGCGGCATCTGCAACGTGTTAAAATAGACTGTATAATAAAGAAAATTTCGCATTATGGGGGGATGGAAATGGAGAAGCCTTGTATTGATAAATTATTCACCGGCGGGGTGAAGCAGCTGGGGAATCCGAATGCTGAAAATAAGCTCGAACGGCCTTGGAAAAGCGGCATTTTCAAAAAGGAAACGGAGAAAGCGGTCTTTCTATCCAAAACGGGTTTTACAGGTGATGATGTGGCTGACAAGAAAAACCATGGCGGACCTGAGAAGGCGGCGTTCGCGTATGCGGCGAAACATTATGCGCACTGGCGGCATGAGCTCGGGATTGACATTGCGCCGGGCGGCAACGGTGAGAACCTGTCTGTTACAGAGATGGATGAAGCATCCGTGTGCATCGGGGATACTTATCATGTGGGGGAAGCGCTCGTCCAGGTCTCCCAGCCGAGGCGTCCGTGCTGGAAGCCGGCGAGGCGCCACGGGATACTCGACCTTGCGCTCAGGATCCAGAAGACGGGCAGGACGGGCTGGTATTTCCGCGTGCTCGAAGAAGGCAGGGTCAAAGCCGGTGACGGATTTCACCTTACCAGCCGTCCCTATCCGGAATGGACAGTCAGAACGGCGAATGAAGTGATGTATGAGCAGAAGGACAATATGAGTCTGACGGAGAGTCTGGCATCATGTGAACTGCTCGCTGATAATTGGAAAAATACGTTAAATAAACGTCTCATTGGCAAGGAAGGGGGTATAGATAAGAGAGTCTATGGGCCGAACAGATGAGTAAACCATACGGGGAGGCAAAATATATGAAACTGTTGGCGGTCACAGCGTGTCCGGTGGGCATCGCCCATACTTATATGGCGGCAGAGAACATTCAGAAGGCGGCAGATGAACTGGGTGTCGATATGAAAGTGGAGACACAGGGGTCGATTGGTGCTGAAAATGAATTGACAGATGAGGATATCGAATCTGCGGACGGCATCATCATCGCAAGTGACAAGGATGTATCAAAAGAAAGGTTCTTGGGCAAGAAGCTGCTTACAGTCGGTGTACAGGAAGGCATCAGAAAACCCGAAGAACTGATCAGGCGCTTTGAAAACGGCGAAGTGCCCGTATATAAAGCGGGGATGAAAAAGGCGGATGAAGTGAAGGATGAGAAGAAAAAGAAAGAGAACCCGATCTACCGGCATCTGATGAATGGTGTCTCCTATATGATTCCATTCATCGTCGTCGGCGGGCTTCTGATTGCGATTGCCCTGACGCTGGGCGGTGAGCAGACGGAGGGGGGAATCGTCATCCCGGACGGTTCGTTCTGGAAGCAGGTCGAAGCGATCGGGGGCGCCTCTTTCGCGTTCATGGTGCCGATACTGGCGGGATATATCGCCTATAGTATCGCTGACCGGCCGGGCCTTGCGCCGGGTGTCGTCGGCGGCTACATCGCAGCCAGCGGCAGCTTTTACGGTTCCGAGGCAAATGCAGGGTTCATCGGCGGGATCATTGCCGGTTTTCTGGCAGGGTATATCGTCCTCGTGCTCAAGAAGATCAAGGTGCCGAAAGCGATGGAACCTGTCATGCCGATCATATTCCTGCCGATCATCGGCACGTTCATCGTCGGACTTTTATTCATCTATGTAATCGGTGCACCGGTATCCGCGCTGTTCGACGGGCTGACCAACTGGCTTGAAGGCATGCAGGGGGCAAGCTCCATCCTGCTTGCGGTCATACTCGGCGGCATGATTGCGGTCGATATGGGCGGGCCGTTCAACAAAGTCGCATTCCTTTTCGGTGTCGGCATGATTGCCGAAGGGAACTATGCGATCATGGGAGCCATTGCGGTCGCAATCTGTATCCCGCCGATCGGCATGGGACTTGCGACATTCATCAATAAGAAGAAATACAACCCTGCGGAGATTGAAGCGGGCAAGGCGTCATTTACGATGGGACTCTTCGGGATTACTGAGGGGGCGATTCCATTCGCCGCACAGGATCCGCTCCGGGTTATCCCGAGCATCGTCACAGGATCCATGGCGGGTGCGGTCATCGCAATGCTCAGCGGAGTCGGTGATCATGTCGCGCACGGCGGACCGATCGTCGCAGTGCTGGGGGCAGTGGACAACGTGCTGATGTTCTTTATCGCCGCTGCAGTCGGAGTCGTCGTTACGGCCTTCATGGTAAACGCACTCAAGAAGACAGTAAGTGCGGAAGCGGCCGGTGTCGGTGAAGTTACGGTGGAGGAAGAAGCTGAAGAGGCGGCAACACCAGTTTCTGCACCAAAAGAGGAAGAAACGGCAACCGGGAAAGTTGAAATGGAAAGATTGACAGACATCATGGATAAAGATCTGATTGAAGTGGATCTCGTGGGAACAGGACGTGATGCGGTCATCGATGAACTGATAGGAAAGCTGGATGACAAAGGTGTCCTTTCATCCAAAGAGACATACAAGGAAGCGATTCTCGCCAGGGAGGCCGAAGGCACGACGGGAATGGGCATGAACATCGCCATCCCGCACGGCAAGTCGGATGCAGTGAAGCATCCCGCGGTAGCCTACGGCCGGAGTACGGAAGGGGTCGACTGGAACAGCATGGATGGGACGGATGCCAGGCTGATCTTCATGATTGCCGTGCCGACCGAAGCGGCCGGAGATGCCCATCTGAAAATACTGCAGATGCTCTCGCGAAAGCTGATGGATAACGATTTCAGGAATGAGTTGCTGGAAGCTGACTCGAAAGAAGGGGTATATGAACTGCTGGAACAAGTAAAATAAGGATGATTGTCATGAGAAAAACACTGATTTATCTTCAGCATAATCTGGCCGATGTTCAGATCTACGAACTGCCGGAAGGGTATGCATTTGTCCGCTACGAAAAAGGATTGGAAGAAGATTGGGCGCACATTCTATTGGAATCAGGAGAATTTGACAGTCATAAAGATGCGTTGAAAAGATTTCACAGGGAATTTGGCCAAGTATCTGATTTGGGAAAGCATATGATCTTTATTGCGAACGAAAAATCGGAACTGGTCGGCACCGTCACCGCATGGCATGGAACATTGAAGGACAGGCTGCGCGGGCGGCTGCATTGGTTCAATGTCATGCCGGAATCCCAGGGGAACGGGCTCGGTGTGCCCCTTTTGTCAAAAGGTATGAACATGCTTCAGAACAGTCACGAGGATGCCTATCTGAAAGTGGACGTGAATAACGCGGTGCTGATCCGGCTGTTCATCAGCATGGGCTGGAAACCGCTCATCGTCCACTCCTGGGAAGTAAGGGTCTGGGTCCAGTCAGGCTATCACAGTTAATGGAGGGCAATATGTTAAAGGAACCGATATTTTTGAAACCGGTACTGCAGGAAAGGATATGGGGCGGAACGAAGCTCCGTGAAGAGTACGGCTACGAAATCCCGTCGGAGTCGACGGGGGAGGCGTGGGTGATATCCGCCCATCCGAACGGACCATCCACCGTGACCGAAGGTGAATTTGCAGGAGAGACACTCGGCCAGCTGTGGGAGAACCATGGGGAACTGTTCAATAAAAAGACTGATGGCGAGTATCCGCTCCTCGTCAAAATATTGGATGCTGCCGATGACTTGTCAGTGCAGGTCCATCCGGATGACCAGTATGCGAAGGAAGTGGAAGGTGCGCCGTACGGCAAGACCGAATGCTGGTATGTACTTGGGGCGGAAGAGGGCGCGAATCTGATACTCGGCCACAATGCGGCAGACAAGAACGAGTTCGAAAAAATGGTCGAGGAGGGCGAGTGGGAGCAGCTGTTCCGCTACGTCAAAGTCCAAAAAGGCGACTTCATCTACGTCCCGAGTGGTACGATTCACGCCATCGGACGCGGCATCACGATTTTGGAAGTGCAGCAGAGTTCAGACATCACGTACCGTGTCTATGACTATGACAGGACAGACAAAGACGGCAACACCCGTGAACTGCATCTCGACCGGGCGAAGGACGTGACCAACATCCCCCACAAGGATGCGAATCTGGACTTCGGGACTTCCGAAAAGGATGGCATGACCATCCGGCAGCTGGTCAAAGAGAAGTATTTCACAGTGGAGAAATGGGAAGTTTCCGCTGATACAGAATACGCTATAAGCGCAGACTTCCTGCAGGTCGACGTCATAGAAGGCCAAGGCAGCATCGTAGTAGCGGGCGAGGAATATGAACTGACCAAAGGTGTTCATTTCATCCTGCCAAACGGAGTGGGAAAAATTAAACTCGGGGGAGATATGGAACTCATCGTCTCCCATCCATAAATGAATTCAGGCGTCCCCCCTTTTTGGATGGACGCCTGAATTTTTGTGTTTTTATGGGTGTTTGTTGTTTAATGTACGTCTGGATCGAAACGAGACGTACGTTAGAGAGTTAATGTACGTCTGGACCGAAACGAGACGTACGTTAGAGAGTTAATGTGCGCCTGGATCGAAACGAGACGTACGTTAGAGAGTTAATGTACGCCTGGATTGAAACGAGGCGTACGTTAGAGAGTTAATGTACGTCTGGACCGAAACGAGACGTACGTTAGAGAGTTAATGTACGCCTGGACCGAAACGAGGTGTACGTTAAAGAGTTAATGTACGCCTGGACCGAAACGAGACGTACGTTAGAGAGTTAATGTACGCCTGGATTGAAACGAGACGTACGTTAGAACTGAAATCGAAGGGCCGTTAAATGCAAAATCCTTACATCATCCCGGCGAACCAAATGCCGAGACCGGTACCGATATAGTTTCCGATGATGTACCCGAGTGTCCCGATGATCAGTATCGGGCCGACGAGTTTGGTCCATCCCCGTGAGATTGCCATGGCGGCAGCGGTTGTCGGGCCGCCGATGTTGGCATTGCTGGAAAGGATGATCTCTTCGAGGCTGAATTTGAACAGTTTGCCGAAAGAGAATGAGATGATCATGTTGATGAAGACGATGATCGCCGCAAACAGCAGGATCAGTGGCGCATTCTGGATGATCAGCGGGATGGACGCGGGCACACCGATGACTACAAAGAATATGTAGATCAGGAATGTGCCGATTTCCTGAGCACCGTTTATGCTGCTGAAGTATTTGGGAATAAAGGACACGAGAAGCAGAGTAATTGTCGTGAGCATCAGATAATCATCGCCGATGATGCCTCTTAAGACGGTCAGGAAGATATTTGCATCGTCAGGTATGACGTTGCTGAAAAATTCTGCGAGCTTGAAGGATACGGCCACGATGACGAATGAACTTCCGACGGCGAGTGCAATATCGTTGAGTGAAATTTCCTTGCGCTTCCAATATGAAGAGGCCTGGTTATCATTCTCGCCGCCGTTCTTTTCGATTTCATCTATGTACGGTGTTTTGTAGTTCTTCTTGAAAAAACCGATTGCCGGAATGGCGATGAGTACAAGGAAGTAGAGCGCCATCAGCAGATTGTCTGCCACAACAGTGGACGATACGGTTTCTCCTTCGACATCAAAACGGGTGGCCATTGCGGCGAAATTCACACTGCCGCCCGTGTATGAAGCTGAAACCATCGCCCCGATCTCATTGAGCATGGGAATATGATTCCTGAGCAGGAAAAATGCGATGGTCGCTCCGGCAACAGTCCCAATCGAGCTGATCAGAAAAATCATGAGGAGCCGTCCGCTTTCCTTCCATATCTTTATGATGTTGGACTGGAAAAGAAGAAGCGGTATGGCAAGCGGCACGACGTAGGCCCACACGACGTCATAGGTCGGTGATTCAATCGGTATTACACCAAAGTTTGCAAGAAACATCGCCCCGACAAGCGCGATGATGGCACCGGATAATTTCGATGCCCATTTGAATTTCTGTTCAAGATATATGGAGACTGCAGCCCATCCTACGAGGAATCCCCATAAAAGCCAGCTTTCATCCGGCGAAATCAAAGAATCCATTATGTATTTCCCCCTTTATGAATCCGATTATAATCCAAAAAGAGAACGATATCTAATTTTTCAGGCAATCCTGCAAAAGGGACAAAAAAAGACCACAGGATAAGAAATCCTGCGGTCTTCCGTAATGTGATGGAGCCAAGGGGGCTCGAACCCCTGACCTTTGCGCTGCCAGCGCAACGCTCTCCCAGCTGAGCTATGGCCCCTATGTACTGAATACATACCTTATTGTAGGACATAACAGGAATTTATTCAATACATTATTCATTTATTGATCTTTTTGATGAATTCAAGTGGGTCGCCTGCGCTGATGAGGTCTGTGACCTTATCCGGATTCTCTATGGTTTCGCCCAGAGTGTCGTAGACAACCTGCAGGTCTTCATGGCTTCCCTTTTTGACCATCAGCATGCAGATAAGCTGCACTTTGTGTTCACCCCAGACCACCGGCTTGTCCAGTGTCATGAACGACAGAAAGGTCTCTCCGGACTGCGGCACAAGGGGGTGGGGGACTGCAATCCGGTTGCCGAATGATGTCGGCATGACCGCCTCCCTTTCCATGACGGAAGACAGGAAGGTATCATCAGCCAGTCCCTTTTCCCTGAACATGCTATCGAAATGGGACAGGACCGCCTCTTTGGAACCCAGATCTTGCCCGATGAATACAAGATCATCCCTGATATAGTCGCTGAATACACCGGATTCATTCTGGACAATGAATCTTTCGATTCTCTTCAGATCATTATTATTCATTATCGCATTCACTTCGATGACCGGTACCGGCATTACGGCTTCGACGGGGATCGAGCTGATGATGAAGTCGATTCCGGACAGGGCATGCTCTCCGAGCCTGTAATACTGCATTGTATCCACGACTTCAAGTGACTGGCCGAAATGGTTCCTGAGCTTATAGTAGATGAGCTGGGATGTTCCGGCGCCGGATGCACATACGACGATGCATCTTTTCGGTGCAGTTTTCAGTTTGCCTCGCTCGATTGCACCGCCGATGTGCAGGGCAATATAGCCGATTTCATTTTCATCCATCACTGTGTCCGTTTCGGATTCGATGATCTTTCCCGCGTAAACGGCGATCTCGAACGCCAGCGGGTAATGCTGGCGGATATCCTCGAGCATCGGATTTCTGACATTCATGTGGTAGCGATGGCGGTTTATTGCGGGTTTCAGATGGAGCAACAGGGACAGACGAAGTTCCTTATCCCGCCGGATCTGCATAGTGTACTGCCTGTCCACGGCCCTGAGTGTCCGGTCTATGACACGCTGCAGTTCTCTGTCATAATCTTTTTCGACGTCGCCGTCCGCCTGGCTGATGATTTTCGTGCCGGACAAATGGAGTGATATATATATGGTCTCATAAGCCGGGAATACCACGCGGAATGAAGACTCGCAACTTTCGACGATTTGCTTCGCAATCATATGTTCGCGGTGGTTCGTCAGTGTGTTCAGTGCCGTGTTCTGTTCATCGACCGAATGGCCGCCGCGGATTCGGTGCAGTGCAATCGCAATGTGGATCACGAGGTTGTTGATTGCAATGTCCGTCATGACGAGGTGATTGTCATCGAGTGCTTCTGTCACCACTTCGTGTATTGCACTGATTTCCCCGCTGTCGAAATAATCGGATGACGGTTCTGACTTATGGGCCCGTCGGTCAAATACATACTGGCTCAGACAGAACCTCATGTTCATTTCAGTGCCGGAGGCACGCATGCCATAGTTCGGCCTGGACTCGATTTCAAGATTGTACTGTGCAAACGTCTTTTTGACGGCTTTCAGATCATTCTGCAGCGTCGACCGACTGATGAACAACGCATTGGCAAGGTCGTCGGATTTTATATATCTGCCCGTAAGGAGCAGCTCGCATATGATGAACGTCACGCGATCTTCATGAGTGGCGGGTGTTTCACATGTACGTCCCGTCGACTCTTTCAGAAAGGATTTGAAGGCATCAACGTCTTCTATGACGAGAAGATAGCCTTGGCCCATGAGAGACTGAATTTCTGCACCTTCGGCACCGATTGCCAGATTGACCAGTTTGATATCCTCTCTGATGGTGCGGGCCGTCACATCATTCATCCCGGCGAGATGGGTGCCGGAGACCGGGTAGTCATATTTCATCAGTTCCTGTACAATCGCCTGCTGCCTTGGTTCCAACATTTTCATCACCTTTTCCTCATCCCCTGCTAAGGAAAGGTCCGGACGAAATCCGGACCTTTAAAAATTTCTATTCATCGAAGCCGTGAGCCTCGGATACTTCTTTGATCCAACGGCCCGATTTCTTGATTGTGCGCTTCTGGGTTTCGATATCCACAGAAATGAATCCATATCTGTTCTTATAGGCATTCGACCATGACCAGTTGTCCATCGTCGTCCACATATGATATCCCCGCACATTTGAACCTTCCTGATGGGCCCTGTGCACCCATTTCAGATGTTCTTTGACGAAATCGATTCTGTAATCATCCTGGATTTCACCGTTTTCGAGGAACCTGCTTTCGTTCTGGACACCCATGCCGTTTTCAGAAATGAAGGACTCGATATTGCCGTAGTTCTCCTTCAGGTTGATTAAAATGTCATAGATGCCTTTTTCGTAGATTTCCCATCCGCGGTATTCATTCATCTTCCTGCCCGGCATCACATATGCATCGAAGTACCATTCCGGCAGGAAAGGACCGTCCGGGTTCGGAACATGTTCTTTCGCTTTCACACGTCGTGGCTGGTAGTAGTTCACACCGAGTATGTCGACGGTGTTTTCCTTGAGCAGCGTTTTATCATCCGGTTCAGTGGATGGTGCGATGCCGTGCAGCTTCACGATTTCCTTCAGTTTTTCTGGATAGTCACCCAGCACGGAAGGGTCGAGGAAGCTCCTGTTGAAGAATAGGTCCGCTGCTTCCGATGCTCTCAGGTCGGCAGAATTCCGGCTTCTCGGATAAGAAGGGGTCAGGTTGAGTATGATGCCTATTTTACCATTGTTTACATCCATTTCATGGAATGCTTTCACTGCTTTCGCACTGGCGACTGCCGTGTTGTATGCAACCTGCACCGCTGCTTTGGCGTCCACTTTGTTGGGGTAGTGGAAATCGTAGAGATATCCGCCCTCCACCGGCACAATCGGCTCGTTGAATGTAAACCATTTGGAGACCCTGTCACCGAACAGTTTGAAAGCAATCCTTGCATATGCCTCATACGCATCCACTGTTTCCCTCGTTTCCCATCCGCCTTCTTCCTGAAGCGCCATCGGCATGTCGAAGTGATACAGGTTAACGAACGGCTCGATGTCATTATCGAGAAGCTCATCAATCAGATCGTTATAGAAGTCCACAGCTTTCTGGTTCACTTCGCCTGTACCGTCCGGGATGAGACGCGACCATGAGAACGAAATCCTGAATGTATTGTGTCCGATTTCCCTGATCAGCCTGATGTCATCTTTATACGTATTCAGGAAATCGGACGTCACTTCCGGTCCGACATTCTGATAGAAGCGGTTGGGTTCTGTCTCATACCAGTGATCCCAGATGGACTGTCCTTTGCCGTCGCCATCGTTGGTTCCTTCTATCTGAGTGGCGGAAGTAGCGCTTCCCCACCAGAAGTCCTGTGGAAACTGATACTTTACTGTCATTGTATTACCTCCTGGTTCCATTTTTGTACAGTTCTATGAACTCGATTGCCATGTCCCTCACTGTCATCGCGTTCATCAGATGATCCTGGGAGTGCACCAGGATCACATTGACGGAGGCGCCTTCGCCTCTGGCTTCCAATTGGAGCAGTTCAGTCTGGTGGTTATGCGCCTTTCCGAGCTCTGCGTTTGCATCTTCAATCAGTTGGTCCGCCTTCTCAAATTCACCTTCTTTGGCATGCTGGATCGCTTCCATGGCATTCGATCTGCCGTTGCCGCCATACAGAATGATCTGGAACGCTATTTCATTGATTTTTTCCATATCCATGTTTTTCACCTCTCGAGCGTCAGAAAGACTGTCTTCGCTCAGTTTTCTTTATTTCCGGCAGATTTTTCACCTTCATAATACTGTTTGTCCATCACTTTGAGGAACGGCCACCAGATGACCATCACAATCGCAAGATTGACGGCCTGGAGTGCAGCACCCTGCCATGCGTTTCCGGTGGCGAGGAATCCGCTCAGAAGCGGCGGTGTCGTCCACGGCACGATGATGCCTGCAGGTTTGGGGACCAGTCCGAGTGACATTGAATAATAAGTGACAACCGTTACGACTACTGGTGCGACAAGCCATGGTATCAGGATCAGCGGATTCATGACGATCGGCAGACCGAAGATGATCGGTTCATTCACGTTGAATATGCCGGCCGGTGCACCGAGTTTGCCCAGCTCCTTGAGCTGTCTGCTTTTTCCGATGGCAAATATGAGGATGATGACTGCGAGCGTCATCCCTGTACCTCCCATGCCGACCAGGAACGTGTCGATGAACTGCTTTGTAATGACGTTCGGCAGTTCCTGTCCGTTTTGGAATGCCTGCAGGTTCTGGTCATTCAAAGCATACCAGATCGGGTCGAACACAGAGTTGACGATGATCTGTCCATGCAATCCGAAGAACCAGAACAGCTGGATGAAGAGGACCGCGACAATCGTCGCCGGCAGTCCGCTGCCGAGCACCGTCAGTGGTTCCTGGATGATTGAGTAGATGAAAGTCTGAGCCGTTTCAAAGTTTGTGATGCTGAACAGGAAGCGGATCAGGAGAAACACGGACAGCGTCAGTGTAATCGGTATCAGCGCGCTGAACGATTTCGATACCGCACCCGGGACCCCGGCGGGCATTTTGATCGCCCAGCCCCTGTTTACGAAGAAACGGTACAGCTCTGCGGAAACGAAAGCAGTGATGATACCGAGAAACATCCCTTCCGCTCCGAGTACCGATGTCGGAATGACACCGGTGGTATCCTCAAGCACCTGTGGTGTAAGGATCAGGAAAGCCGCAAGGGCCACGACACCGCCATATATCGATTCAAGACCGTAGGACTCAGTCAATTTATACCCGATGCCGATGATGACGAACAGTCCCATTATGCTGAGTGTTGCAGCAGATGCGGGCCCCAGTGCGTCCTGATAGGCGGCGAATGCCTCTTCGCCTATCAGCATGTCCAGAAACGGGAAGTTCGCAATGACGACGAATATAGAACCGAAGATGATCAGTGGGAGGGCGACCATGAAACCGTCGCGCAGTGCCGTCAGATATCTGTTGTTGTTCAGCTTGTCTGCAATAGGCAGCAGTACCCCTTCAAGAAAGCTCATGAATTTATTCATAATTTCCACCCCGTATTATTTACTTTTCGGCAAGTTCAAGAGCGCGTTTCAAAACAGCCTCTCCATCCACACGACCGTAGGCAACAGAATCGATCACCTCGACCGGCACGCTGTATTCTTCAGCCGCCTTGGAGAATTTCTTCTGCATGAAGCGCATCTGCGGCCCAATGAGCAGGACATCCGCTGTCGGCAGGTCGGCAATCGCCTTGTCCTGGCCGACCGCCCAAATCTTTACATCTGCACCAAGCGAATCAGCAGCACTTTCCATTTTTGAAACCAGAAGACTGGTTGACATGCCTGATGAGCAGGCGAGAAGAATATTTTTCATTTCGTAACCTCCAGAAATTGTTTTGTGTAACTGACTTGAACTTTATATTAAAAGCGCTTACATTTGAACTTCTATAATTTCCTCCATATGACGGAAATGCCTGGTAGAAACTTCATTAGACAAAAAGGACACGGGAAAACCCTGAAGCATTTTTCTGAGCTTCAGGGCTGATTCTATATATAGAAAGCAGTTGTCATTAAAGCTTCCGCAATTTCGCTTGTATTACAGAGGCCATGCCGTTGTGCATCCGTCCTTCGTGCCGCTCGACGGCCTTTTTCTCCAGATGGATGATTTCGACCGAGAGAGGTTCCAGATAATCTTTGATTTCGTCAATGGTGTAGAGCATGCTGATATCCGGTGGACCGCCTGTACCGTATTCCAGCTGATCGGTGGAGTACAGTTCGAAGACGATTGTGCCTCCCGGTTTTACACAGCCGGTGAGATTTGAAAACATCTGTGCTTTCCCGTCTTTTGGTACGTGGCCGAAAATGTTGACGCTGATATCATACACTTTATCAGGCAGGGCATCTCTGACAGTTATATCCTGCAGGTGTGTGTCGATGGCAACACCTTCCGAGCCGGCCAGCCGTTTTGTCTTTTCAATGCCTTCTTTTGAAAAATCGTAAGTAGTGATGTTGTTTCCGAGTTTGCCCAGATAGACGGCGTTACGGCCTTCGCCTTCAGCGAGCAGTGCGATGCTTTTATCCCGTTCCGACCCAAGGGCGACCCGGACCCATTCGTTAGGTTCGACACCGTAGACATACTCATCCGTCCTGAACTTCTCATCCCAATGATTCATCGTAACACTCCGTTCATTCTTATATTTCTGACATCATTGTAACGGTTATATTTGCAAATATCATCCTGATATACCCACCGGCGTATATTGGGAAGAAGGCGGAGCGTTTCCTGGTGTCCCCTCCGGGGTATTAGAAATAAGGAGGTTTCCGATGAACAATACTAAAACAGGGTATTATATCAATGATGCAGAAAACGGCAACCTGAATCTTTTTATTTAATTAATAAGCGAAGCGGGATATTCAATAAGAAGGAGTGTATATAAAATGTTCTTCAAGCAATTTTTCGATAAGAAGCTTGCGCAGACATCCTATATGGTCGCCTGCCAGAAAACAAAAGAGGCAATCCTCATCGATCCGAAACGTGTCCTTGATGAATACGCGGAAGTGGCCAATGCAGAAGGTTTCGACATCACACATATCGCTGAGACGCATATCCATGCGGATTTTGCTTCCGGACTGCGTGATGCTGCCAAGCGCTTCAATGCGACGGCGTATGTCTCCGACGAAGGTGATGAGGACTGGAAATATGAGAACATGCCTGAAAATACCGTGTACCTGAAAGATGGTGGGGTCATCAATGTCGGCAATGTCGAATTGAAAGTCATCCACACCCCGGGCCACACGCCGGAAAGCATTTCCTTTATATTGACAGACCGCGGAGCAGGAAGCGATGAACCGATGGGTATATTCACAGGGGATTTCCTCTTTGTCGGTGACATCGGGCGTCCGGATCTGCTTGAAGAGACGGCACAGATGGAAGGCACGACGGAAGAAGGCGCAGAAGCGATGTTCGATTCATTGAAGAAAATGAATCAATATCCGGAATTCATGCAGGTCTGGCCCGGTCATGGTGCCGGCAGTGCATGCGGCAAGTCGCTCGGTGCAGTCCCGCTTTCCACAGTGGGCTATGAGCTGAGGAACAATTGGGTATTCAACTACGATGATAAGGATGCCTTCATCAAAGAATTGACAAGTGACCAGCCGGAACCGCCAAGCTATTTCGCACAGATGAAGAAAGTCAACAGGGAAGGACTGCTCGAGTTCAAAGTGAAGGATATCGAGGTGGGCACCCCTCAGGAAATCCCGGGCCAGCTGTTCGATCTCAGAAGCAAAGAGGAATTCAAAAAAGGATTCAAAAACGGTGCGGTAAATATTCCTTACAATGATAAGTTCCTCCAGTTTGCAGGGTGGTATATTGATTATGATCAGCCGATGACAGTCATTGCCGATCCTAAAGACAGCAGGACGCTCCAGGAGGATCTCGCATCCATCGGTTATGATAAGCTGCAGCTGATTATACCGATCGAGAAGGCGGAACAGTATTTCGACGATGCATACGAAAATGTATCTGCGGAGGAGTTCGTTAGCAATTTTGAGGACAAAAATATTCTCGATGTCCGTTCCGTTTCAGAATATAACAGCGGGAGCCTGGAAAATGCGCATCATCTGCATTTCGGCCAGCTTGATGAAAAAGAAGTGCCGTTCGACCGGGACGATACGGTTTATGTGCATTGCCAGTCCGGTGTCCGTTCAGCAATCGCAATGAGTGCACTCAAAGCACGCGGATACGAAAATGTAGTAAATATCAAGGATGGCTACGCGGGCATCACCCAAGTGATGCAGTAATGGATATTGCAGCGATCATTGTCATATTCCTGATCGGTTTTGTCGGATCTTTCGTTTCTGGAATGGTGGGCATAGGGGGATCGATCATCAAGTTCCCTATGCTGCTCTACATCCCTGCATTACTCGGTGTCGCTGCATTCACCTCCCATGAAGTATCGGGAATCAGTGCTGTGCAGGTGTTTTTTGCAACAATAGGAGGAGTCTGGGCGTATAAGGACAGCGGTTATCTGAACGTGAAGCTGATCGGCTACATGGGGAGTGCGATACTTCTCGGAAGCCTTGTCGGCGGATATGGTTCCAGATTTCTTACCGAGCCCCAGATTGATGTCGTCTATGCCGTGCTCGCTGCAATCGCTGCAATCATGATGTTCGTCCCCAAGAAGGAAGTACCCTTTACAGAAGGTGATGAACTTCATTTCAACAGGACACTTGCGTCGTCACTTGCCTTCGTGACAGGCGCTGCCGCCGGCATAGTTGGTGCCGCTGGTGCCTTCATACTGGTACCAATCATGCTGGTGATCCTTAAAATTCCGACACGGGTGACGATTGCGACCAGTCTGGCGGTGACACTGATTTCCTCCATCGGTACAACCATTGGAAAAGTGGTGACAGACCAGGTGCTCTATGGGCCGGCAGTCATCATGATCATAGCGAGCCTCATAGCGGCCCACCTCGGGGCAAAAGCAGGACAGCACATGAATACCAAGATCCTCCAGTGGATTCTGGCGGTGCTGATACTGGCGACAGCCGTTAAAATATGGGGAGAGATCCTATTGTAATGCAGCAGCGCTCCAGAGAAAGGAGGGCGATCCTTTTCAGAAGCTCCACGGATTAGTTTACTAACGTCATTTCTGGTTATAATATTCATAATGATAAATGCGGAAGAGGTGTATCAAATGAATTTTCACGAAGTTCTGGTAGTAGGCGGCGGGACTGCAGGAATAACGGTAGCTTCACGTCTCAAACGCATATCCGAGTATATCGACCTGGCCATCATTGATCCGGCAGACAATCATTATTATCAGCCATTATGGACACTTGTAGGCGGCGGGGTCGTTGATAAGGAAGCCTCGCAGCGCTCTGAAGCTTCACTGATTCCGAAAGGTGTCAAATGGTACAAAGAATCAGCGGAATCATTCAAACCGGAAGAAAATAAAGTGACAACTTCGGAAGGCACCGAAATAAGGTATAAATATCTCGTCGTATGTCCGGGTTTGCAGCTTGATTGGGATAAAATAGAAGGTTTGGATGGAAACGTGGGGAAATATGGCATATGCAGCAACTATTCGTATGACCACGTGGATTACACATGGGAAACGATACGGTCTTTCCAGGGCGGCCGTGCGATATTTACTCATCCCAATTCTCCAATCAAATGTGGGGGCGCCCCCCAGAAAATCATGTATCTGGCAGATGAGGCATTCCGGGAGCAGGGGGTCCGTGACCAGGCGGAGATCCATTTCAAATCCGCAAACGGGACGGTATTCCAAGTTAAAAAATATGCTGATGCCCTTGATGATGTCATAGATAGAAAGCAGATCAGGGCAGATTATAACAAAGATCTGATCAAAATTGACGGGCCAAATAAAAAGGCGGTTTTCAAAGACTTGAACAGTGGTGATGAAGAAACGGTGGACTATGATATGATCCATGTGGTTCCCTATATGAGCGCGCCTGATTTTATTAAAAGAAGTCCTCTGTCCAATGCTGATGGATGGGTCGACGTGGATCCCCATACCCTCCAGCATAACGAATACAAGAATGTTTTCAGCCTTGGAGATGTTTCAAGTGCGCCCACTTCGAAAACAGGTGCAGCGGTTCGCAAGCAGGCACCGGTAGTGGTATCACATATCAAATCAATGCTGAAAGGCGGGGAACAGTCTTCCCGCAGGTATGATGGATATACTTCATGTCCGCTTGTCACCGGCTATAACTCCCTGATAATGGCGGAATTCAAGTATGACAATGTACCATCGGAAACTTTCCCGGTCAATCAGGCGAAAGAAAGAAAAAGTATGTATATGATGAAAAAATTCGGCCTTCCTGCGATGTACTGGCATGGGATGATGAAAGGCCGTATGTAATTTTAGAAATTTCCGGAGCTGGGACAAAAGTCCTCGGAAGATAATATATTTAATGAATTATAGATAAAATCCGTACGTCATACTCCCGGACGACCCGGGGAAGCTGACGTACGGATTATTTTTCTGAAGGATACTTATGTCCCGTTCCTTTTTATTTCGTGAAGACCAAAAAGGGGGTCATTCTGAATTTTCCACTCTCTCTAATTCTTCCCATTCAAATATATTTTCTTTTATGGCTTCACGCTCTTTTTCAGTGATGTAGTCATCAGGTTTCCCTCCGTCAGGAAATCTGTTTTCTCCTTGAAATTCAGGACGCTCATGTGAAAGGACATAGGCTGCAAGATCCGCAGCTTCTTGATCATTCAGCGTTCCTCCTTCCCCAAGAGGCATATTCTTTTTAATGAAATCCTGCATGTCAGAAAATCTGCTCATTCCAGCACCATCGTTGAAAGAATTTTTCCCCCATAAATCCGGTCCGCTGTATGCGGCCTCAGGTCCACTTTTTCCATGACAGGAGATACAATTGTTCCTTTCGAACAATTCTGCACCACGCTCTACATCCGGCACAGGAATATTTTCCCCTTTGTTTTCCTCAGTCATGAAATCGTATTGATCACCGGATTCAACCTCATCACTCAGGAATTTCAGATAGGCGAGGAACGCGTCCATTTCCTCACTTTCCGGATCTATTGGTTCTCCATTCATACTGCGTGCAAAACACCCGTTTACACGCTCAGATAAAGATATCTCTCTACCTTCCCGCTTACTGTGTTGCGGAAATTTTTTGTCTACACCGATCAGAGTCAGAGCATCTCCCCGTCCGGCACCAGCATGACAACTGACACAGCTTAAGTTATTTCTGACATTTTCAGGCAATGCTGTATTTGTATGAGTCATCAGTGTCTGGCCTTGCTTTATCTTTTCTTGCTCTTCTTGGCTGTATTCATCAAGTGATGGAATTAAAGAAGATTTATCGACTTCTTGTTTTCCTGCGTCCTGTGAACATGCAGACAGTGTTAAACTCAAAAGTAAAAGAAAGAATAATTTTCTCAAGCTGGTCTCCTCCTGTGTATCAATTTCTGATTAGAATGAAATCAGGTTAGTTATACTGCCCCTTCTCTGTAATAATTTTGAGCTTTTCTCAAATCAGCGTTTCTCTTTAAAAGGTTCTATGTAATCAGTGAAATGAGGAGAAAGGCCTTTTATTCATTTATATTACCCTGTTCCATTTGCATTAATCTCCTTTATATACTTTTGTTTCCAAATTATTGAAATGATAGTGTTCTTCCGATTATTGGAAATATAAGGGGAATTCCAGCGTTCCGGGTATTTCCGGGATTTTCTGAGACGACAATGGGAAAAGAAGATTTCTTGATGTCTGGCTGTATAGATTCTGTATTGAATTTAATGACTGTTCTAACTCCGCGATGATATCGTCAGCGTCTTCCAGCCCCAGGGATAAATGTATTAAGCCTTTGGTAATAACAATGTTCATCAGCCTGTCTTCTGTAATGGAAGAGTGAGTCATTGATAAGGAATGCTGAGCTAATGTTTCGGAAGCACCCAGACTGGTATCAAAATATTATAGTTGTATGCAAAATTTGTATACAACACACAGTTTACATCTGGTTGAAAAATGAAATGTGCCGGGGAGTTTCATAGAATCAGAGTGAATGCTGATTAATATGCTGTTTTATAACAGGGTGATGTGGTAAAATCTTGTTTGAAATCGGTTTCAACAAGTCGTTGGATATAAGGAAGAAAATACGGTGAAATATATATATTTTGAAAACTGAGAAGCAGTTTTAAAAATTCGAATTTTCAAAAATAATGGACATTGAATATACTGTCAGTTAGAATAATTTTGTTGGTTATATTCATAGTCTTGCAATACGATTTTTAGCTAATGGAAAGTGAGGGGTATCATGTCGGAGAAAAGAACCATATTCCAGAGAATCCTGGATGTCATCGAGCGGGTGGGTAATAAACTCCCGGATCCATTTGCGCTTTTCATCGGACTGGCTGTGCTGATGATTTTCGTGTCCTACATATTCAGTCTGTTTGATGCATCGGTCAGCCACCCGGGTACAGGGGAGGAGCTGCCGATCAGGAATCTTCTCTCCGGTGAGGGGCTGCAGTTCATCATCACGTCGATGCTCGAGAACTTCACAGGTTTTGCACCGCTGGGTCTTGTGCTTGCGATGATGCTCGGTATCGGGCTCGCGGAAAAAGTCGGATTGCTCGATTATGCAATCCGCAAGACGATTCTGAAATCACCGCCGTTCCTGGTCACTTATACGGTCGTGTTCGTGGGTATTTTGGGTAACCTGGCATCGGATGCCGCGGTTGTCCTCATTCCGCCACTCGGTGCACTCGTATTCTACAAGCTCGGCCGCCACCCGCTTGCCGGCCTCTCAGCTGGTTTCGCCGGGGCGGGCGCCGGGTTCACTGCGAACCTGTTCGTTGCCGGAACGGATGCACTACTTGCCGGAATTTCGACGGAAGCGGCTGCAATCATAAATGAGAACGTCACTGTGACAGCGGTCGACAACTGGTACTTCAACATCGTCTCGACATTCATGCTGACAATCATCGGCGGTCTCGTGACGACGAGAATCGTCGAGCCGAGACTCGGTAAGTATGAAGGGGATTCAGTGGAGGATGAAAATACGGAAGAGCTTCCGAATGCGAAGAAAGGATTTTTTGCAGCTGTCATTGCCGGAGCTTTATACTGGATGATCGTCGTCGCAGTGATACTGATGCCAAACAGTCCGCTGACGAATGAAAACGGCGGCATCTCACCCTCACCGTTCCTTGACGGGATCGTGCCGATCATCCTGATCTTCTTCGTCATCATCGGCATGGCCTTCGGTATTACGGTCGGCAGGATCAAAGAGAGCAAGGATGTCACGCATTATATGACAGAGGCGATCAAGGACATGGCCGGCTATATCGTACTCGTATTCGCCATCGCCCAGTTCATCGCATATTTCACATGGTCGAATCTTGGTACATGGCTTGCGGTGAACGGGGCTGAATTCCTGGAAAGCATCGAATTCACAGGCGTCGGACTGATTATCGGCTATGTGATATTCACGGGACTGCTCAACTTCCTGATTACATCAGGTTCTGCAAAGTGGGCGATCGAGGCACCGATCTTCGTGCCGCTGTTCATGCAGCTCGGCTATCATCCGGCATTCACACAGACCGCATACCGTATCGCCGACTCGTCCATCAACATCATCACGCCGCTGTTCCCGTACATGGTCATCATCCTTGCGTTCATGCAGCGCTATGACAAGAATGCAAGCATCGGCAGCTATATGGCGCTCATGATCCCGTACTCGCTGACATTCCTTGCAGCTTGGATCATACTGCTGCTGATCTTCTTCTTCACGGGGCTGCCGCTCGGGCCGGGGGTCAGTGTCTATCTTGAGAAATAAAGAATTGAATGAAGGAGCATGAATAATGAATGAGCTTGAAAACAGATTGATTGAATGGAGAAGGGATTTCCACAAATATCCGGAACTCGGATTCCTGGAAATGCGTACATCGACAATTGTGGCACATGAATTGGAAGCGCTCGGATTTGACCTCGAAATCGGCAGGGAAGTCATGTCTCCTGAACACTGCCTGGGCAAACCGGATGATGCTGAAACGAAAGCCCATGCGGAATGGGCGAGGGAGAACGGTGCTGTGGAGAAATATATGGACCGGGTGTCTGAAGGATACACCGGCATCGTGGCTACATGGGATACGGGGAGGCCCGGGCCGACGGTTGCCTACCGCGTTGATATGGATGCCCTGCCGATCTATGAAGCGGAGGATGAAAATCATGTTCCGGTTCAGTCAGGCTTCCGTTCGCTGAACACGGAAATGCATGCCTGCGGCCATGACGCTCACACCTCCATCGGACTGGGGCTCGCCGTCAAAATTGCGGAAAACCGGGATCGGCTGAACGGGAGGATCAAACTCATCTTCCAGCCGGCAGAGGAAGGTGCGAGAGGTGCAATCTCCATGGTGCAGGCCGGGGCAGTCGATGATGTGGACTGCTTCATCGCAACACATATCGGCATCGGTGTCGAACAGGATCATTTCGTCGCATCCAACAACGGATTCCTGGCGACGTCGAAGATGGATGTCCGCTTCAAAGGGGTTTCCTCCCATGCAGGCGGCAAGCCGGAAGAGGGGAAGAATGCGATGCTCGCAGCCGCCAATGCCGTCATCAATCTGAATGCCATCCCGAGACACTCCGGCGGCGTGACACGGATCAACGTCGGGGAACTGCATGCTGGAAGCGGCCGCAACGTCATCTCAGATGAAGCGGTGCTGAAGGTGGAAACCCGTGGTGAAACTTCTGAACTCAACGATTATATAAAGCATTACACGGAATCCGTCATCGAAGGGGCGGCCCGCATGCACCAGGTCGAGCATGAAATCGAACTCGTCGGAGAAGGGATAAGTTCCAAAGGCTCCGTTGAGCTTGCGGAAGTTCTTCATGGGTGTGCAGCGGCAAACAACCTCACGAGCCTGGTTCAGAATGACGAAGCAGCGGGGTCGGAGGATGCGACGTTCTTCATGGACGCCGTTCAGAAACAGGGCGGCTGTGCGACATACTGTGTCATCGGCACGGATCTCGCTGCCGGGCATCATAATGAAAGATTCGATGTGAATGAAAAGAGTCTTCTGCAGGGTGTCGAGACTTTATTCGCCTCCGCAGTGAAACTGACCAATAAATAGAAAGAAGTGCTCATTGATGCCGATCGGCATCAATGAGCACTTTTTTACATCCCCACGAATATCCACGCAAACAGGTAGATGACGGGGAAGGATATGACGGTCCGCAATATGAATATGAGTATGAGTTCCAATACGGAGACCGGTATCTTCGATTTGAGCAGCAGGGCACCGACTTCGGAGAAGTAGATGATCTGGGTCAGTGACATGACAGCGATCAGGAATTTCGTGAAGTCGCTCTCGATGCCGGAGCCGATGACGGCAGGCAGGAACATATCGGTGATACCGATGATGAACGCTGGTGCGGCAGCCGCAGCCTCGGGCACCTGGATGAAATCGAGGAACATCTGCACCGGGTAGCTCAGAAAGGTGAATACGGGTGTGTATTCCGCGAGTATCAGGGCGATGGTCCCGATTGCGATTACGACCGGGATCAGACCGCCGTATATGTCGATGACGTTAATGGTGCCGTCCTTGAGCAGCCCCTTCGGTCCGTCGCTTTCGGCGGTCCTTCTGTAGGCGCGCAACTTGGCCGTTTCAAGCATGTTGTCCCCTTTTGTACGTTCGTCGATCTGGCTGCCGGTCTCTTCGTAATATGTCTCCTCTTTTATGGACAGCGGCGGGATGCGTACTAGTATCAATGTCGTGAACAGGCATGCGATCGTCATCGTCAGGTAGAACTGCAGGAAGTAGTGCTCGATGCCGATGACTGTGGCGATAACGAGGCTGAACGGTATGGACAGTACTGAGAAGTTCGTTGCGATCGTGAGCGCCTCGCGTTTTGTATAGAAACCTTTTTCGTATTGTTCCGTCGTAATCATGACACCGACCGGACTGCTGCCCATCCACGAAGCGAGCGCATCAATGGAGGAGCGGCCCGGCACCCTGAATAAGGGCCGGATGATAGGTTCAAGGAACGTCCCGACAAATTCCATCAGACCGAAATTCATCAGAAGCGGCATCAGGAACGCGGCAAGCAGGAGCCATGTCGCCAGAATCGGCACGAGGGAGTACATCATCGTGCCGCCGGTCGGGTCACCCGTGATTGCCTCCGGACCGAAACCGGTGATGACCATAACTGCAATGACCGCTCCTGTGAACCTGAGGATGAACCAGAGCGGCCCGAGGACGAAGATCCCCTGCAGCTTCGATGTATGGCTGAACAGGCTTTTATTCACAAACGTACCGTATATTGTAATCAGCAGGAAGACGACGATAGCAGTCGTCGTGATGGCAGGTATCGTCCCTTCAAGGTTGGCGAGGATCCCTTCGGCCATGACGCCCAGCATGATCGTCCATTGTCCGTCGATGCTGACGGGGACGATGAACAGCAGCAGGGCGATGAAGGAAACGATCCATGTCTTTAACTTGGTCGCTGTATCAAAATGCATAATTAACCCTCTTTTATGTATTAATATGAATAACTCAATGATAGAGGAGTGCAGGGGAAAAGTCCATAATATTCTGATATAATTGAAGAGGAATATTTACGGAAAGAGTGATAGCATGCCGAAAGCGAATAAAAAAATGAAGAACATCGAGGTGCCGGGCACCCGCCAGTTTGCCAACCGGGTGGAAGAGTTCCCGGATTGTGTGGACCTGACACTCGGTCAGCCGGATTTTGAAACGCCGCGACCGATCAGGGATGCGGCAATTGATGCCATCAATACGAAATCGATGAAGTATTCCCACAACACGGGTCTCCCGGAACTCAGGGAAGCCATCAGCAGCTACTATAAAAAGCAGCACGGTGCGTATTATGATCCGAGCGGCGAAGTGCTGGTGACCGTCGGCGGAAGCGAAGGCATCGACGGTGTCCTCCGGGCGATCCTCGACCCTGGGGATGAGGTGATCGTCCCGGCGCCAACGTATCTCGGATATGAACCCATCATCGAACTTTCCGGGGGGGTGACGAAATTTGTCGATACGACCGACACCGGACTGATCGCCACACCGGAGTTGATAGAAGAAAACATTACGGATAGGACCAAGGCAATCATGCTGAACTATCCGACGAACCCGACAGGCGTCACCTATACAAAAGAACAGATGGATGCGCTTGTGGAAGTATTCAGACGGCATGATATATTCATCATCACCGATGAAATCTATGGAGAGAACACGTTGGAGGGCGACCACATCAGCCTGGCCGCCTATCCCGACATCAAGGAGAAAGTGCTCGTCATCAATGGACTCAGCAAATCCCATGGGATGACCGGCTGGCGGATCGGCTACGTCACCGGCCACCGGACGATAATGGAAGAAGTCACAGCCGTTCATCTCTATAACACGATATGTGCGAGCCTTCCGAGCCAGTACGCGGCCATCGAGGCACTGAAGCACCAGCTGCATGTACCGGCGGAGATGAACAAGGAATATATCAAGCGACGGGACTATATATATGATCGTCTGACGAATATGGGGCTTGAAGTCAAAAAACCTACCGGTGCATTCTATATATTCCCGTCTGTTGGGAAATACACGCGCGACTCATTTAAATTCTGCACGGAGCTGCTTGAAACCGTGCAACTCGCCGTCGTACCGGGCCGCTCCTTCTCAGAGTTCGGCGAAGGTCACATCCGCCTGTCTTTTGCCTGCAGTATGGCAGAACTCGAGGAAGCGGCGGACCACCTGGAGAAATATATCGGGATGCTGGAAGCGGAAAATGAAAAATGACAGCTCGGCAGATTGCGATTTTATCATGCAATCTGCTTTTTATATTGTTTATAAACTGATCAAGTAATGTTATACTTATTTTTAATAACAGAATTGTCCGACAATTCACCAGAGGGAACCATATGGGTTCCTATATTTGTTTCCAATGATTTTTCGGGAGGAGGTTTGAATATGGGAGGTTTTCCACTGACCGGCTGGCTGATCATGATTGTGCCGCCGGTGCTGATGATCCTTTCTGTTGCGCTCTGGTATGTCAGGGAAGTGAAGATGGAAAAATTGGAAAATGAGCTGATAAGAAAAAATAATCCAAGAGGTGAATAACATTGGGCCACACAGGCATATTGGTCATTGTCATATTATATCTACTGTTCCTGCTTGTTGTCGGGTTCTGGTATTCGAAAGCGAGCAGCGCTGGTTCCTCCGAATATTTCCTCGGTGGCCGCAAAATGGGACCGTGGGTCCTGTCCATGAGTGAAAAAGCGTCCGAAAGCAGCGGTTTCATGACCGTGGGGCTGCCGGGCGAAGGGTACTCGACAGGGATGAGTTCCGTCTGGAATGCCGTTTCGTCCGTATTCTCGATATTCAACTGGTTCTTCTTTGCCAAGCGGATTAGACGTCTGTCCGAAATACTTAAATCGATCACGATCCCCGACCTTCTGTCGGCAAGGTTCCAGGACCATTCACATGTGATGCGCATGGTATCCATCGTCGTCATGACTATATTCCAGACGGTGTACGTCTGTGCCCAGTTCGTGGCATTCGGCGTCCTGTTCGAAGTGGTCCTCGGCGTGAGCTTCTCTGTGGGGGTCATCGTCGGCGGCATCATCACAATCATCTACACGATGCTGGGCGGCTTCTTTGCGGTTGCCCTGACCGACTTCATCCAGGGGCTGCTCATGGCATTTGCGCTGTTCATACTGCCGATTCTGGCAATCATTGAAATCGGGGGATTCAACCGCATGGGTACGCTCCTTGACCAGTCGATGGGCACTGAGTTCCTGCAGCCATTCTTCGGCGAGTCGGTATTGACGCTTGCCGGGCTCATCGGCATCATCAGCTACCTGTTCATCGGATTCGGGTTCAACGGTTCCCCCCATATTCTCGTCCGCTACATGGCGCTGCGCAATACGCGGGACGTAAAACGCATCGCACTGATCGGCATCATCTGGATGATGATCGCCTACTACGGCGCTTCGTTCATCGGCATGTCCGGTGCGGTGCTGTTCCCGGATCTCGGGAATCCTGAACATATCTTCCCGACGATGACGGTTGAGCTCCTGCCGTGGTGGATTGCGGGTATAGTGCTGGCGGGTGCACTGTCTGCAATGATGTCCTCCATCGACTCGATGCTGCTTATTGCATCATCGACAATCGCCGAAGACTTATGGAATAAAGTCCTCCATAAAGGTGAACTTGATGAGGGGAAAACCATTCTCGTTTCAAGGATTGCCACTGCGGTCATCGGCGGATTCGGCATCATCATCGCACTGAATCCGCTGGACTCCGTATTCTGGCTCGCCGTGTTTGCATGGGCG
>DXHR01000028.1 GCA_019113295.1 Candidatus Salinicoccus stercoripullorum
AGTTCAACGCTAAACTTAAAACTTTTTATCCTTTAAAGGCATAAAGTGTTAAAATGAATTTGAACATTCTTCACGCAGGGGGGAGGAATCATTTAATGTGGTGGATACTGGCCATAGTGATTTTTGCTTCAATTGGCGGCTTCGGAAGCGAATATTTGAAACACCTGAGAAAGATGGAAAAGATCAAGGCGGAGGCCGTAGACAAGCAGCTGGAACTCGAACGGTTGAAACAGGAGAATTTTCTGCTCGAAAATCAGCATATGAAATCAGAGCTCGAACGTATCAAAGAGGAGAATAGAAAACTTCTTGAATCGAAACAGAAAGAAAAAGAAAGTCCCTGGCTCATAGAAGAGACAAGGACTGGTAAGGAGGAGTGAACGCGTTCACTCCTCTTTTTTATATTCCATATGGTAATGGGGTATGTTATCTTCGAGATGCATTTCAGACACCACTTCAAAACCGAAAGACTCATAGTATTCTTTAAGATAGGCCTGGCCGTGGAGGTATATCAGTTCTCCGGAGTGATGCACATCTACATATTCCATCGCCTGCCCCATCAGTTCCCGGCCGAGTCCGCTGCCCCGCCTGTCACTTCGGACAATCACCCTGCCGATTGAAACAGGCTTTTCCAGGATGATCCGCAGATAAGCGATGATCCCAGACGCATCAGTTTTATAAATATGGAGGGAAAATTCATCTTTCCCGTCTATTTCCTGATAGGCACACTCCTGCTCTACTATGAATACAGCTACCCTCAACCTGTATATTTCTTCAAGTGTATGTATATCAAGGTCTTCAAATTCTCTGAAATGCCACATGATTGTTCCTCCCATAGGAAATGTATTACAAAAATATTATCATAAAAATACCCGGCACATCGATGCGCCGGGCTCATTTCAGAAAAATTCTGTCTGCATGAAGGTTTTATGCAAATTGGCCGTCCAGTTCCCTTGCTGATTCACGGACGCTTTCAAGGCCTTCTTCGATGATCCGTGCCGCGTCCTGAGGCATTGCATTATGGCCTTCAATAATGATTTCATTGATGATTTCCATACCGAATATGCCGCCGAACACATTCTTCATGTAGTTCATGGACATATCCATGCCCGAAGCTTCAGGTACGCTGTATACTCCACCGCGTGCATTCAGCAGTACGACTTTCTTGTCAGCCATCAACTGTGCCATGGAACCGTCAGCATTGTATTTGAAAGTGAATCCCGCAGCATATACATAATCGACGAATGTCTGCAGACGTGCCGGGATGGTCAGATTCCACAGCGGGAATGCAAACACGAGTACATCCGCTTTTTCAAAAGCATCCATCGCCTTCTGTTTTGCATCCATCAGACGCTGCTCATCTTCGTCCAGTGCTTCTTCGTTTTGAAGCTTGCCGAAGGCACTGAAGAGCTCCTGGCCGATATACGGCATATCTTCTGTGAAAGTATCATATACTTCAACGTTCATATTGTCACTTTCTTTGATCGTTTCCATGTATGCATCATACATTTTTGTTGAAATTCCGTCGGGACGGTTATTCGCTTTAACCACGAGTACATTTGTCATTTATATGTTCCTCCAAAAGTTTTCTCTTTTAACATACAAGTTATATGATAACTAAAAGTAAGTTTATTGTAAATGTTTAATAATACTTTTTTGAAGGAAGGTCTCATAATCATCCTTTGGACCTACTATTTCTTCTTATTTCTATTTTCAAGGATGGCAATACTCAGCACATGCGGGATTTTATGTGTATCCTTTGAGAAGTTCTCCTTGATATATTCATCTATCTCCTCGAGTGTCCGTTTGCGCTTCTTCTCTTTGAAAGCAGCAAGCCAGGATACTGTAGCAAGCCGCCCCAGCCACTCTTCATTTGTGAATTTGACTTCATAGTCCATCTTATACAGTTCCAGCAGATCAAAGCGAGAGTATTTCCATTCATCGAACCATTCGACAGGGAAACTGTTGATCATCTGGGTGGCGTCCTCTTTCGCACCGGCTTTCTTGAGCTGTTTGTCGCTTGCGTTATTCTTGATTATCTTCAGGGATTTTTTCACTATTTTCACCCCGGATGTGAATCCCGAGTCCATGACAATCAGATGTCCTCCCGGTTTCAGGATCCTTTTGATTTCCTTGATTACCTCTTCTGTGTCAAACCAATGCCACGCACGCATGACAGTGACGAGGTCGTATGTGTCCGCTTTCAGACCAGTATCTTCTGCATACTTCTGCCTGAATTTTATGCGGGGATCATCCCCTACGAATTCCCTGCCGGTTTCAACCAGTTTTTCGGACGGTTCCACTGCATCGACAATTGCGCCCCGGTTGCTGAGCATCTTGCTCAGAAGCCCCGGACCCGCGCCGAGGTCAGCCACTTTGCTGCCGCTTATGACCACGCCCCTCTTCTCCAGCCCTTCCAACAGACTTTCAGGTATATCATCCCTGTACTTCAAATATTCTTTCGCTACACTTCCAAAGTCTACTGTTTTCATTCCGAACACTCCATTCAATGAAATTTACGCCTCTGATTCCTGATTGGAATTTGCTTAGATTACTTTGCATCTATTGTGGGTAAACAGATGTAAAGGAGAGTTGATATCAATATGAGCAAATCTGTACTTATTATCGCAACGAATCACGGAACAATCAACAATGACAAAGACAGACCGACTGGTGTGTGGCTGAGCGAAGCTGCAGAGCCGTATCAAATCTTCCAGGGAGCAGGACTGAAAGTGGATATCGCATCACCGAAAGGCGGCGAAGTTCCTATCGATCCCGCTTCCCTGACAAATGGCCAGGATGATGAAAAGTTCAATGATGTCATCCGTCTGCTTCAGAACACGCAGAGTCTGAAGGATGTTGTATATGAAGGCTATGATGCCTTATTCTTCGCGGGCGGCCACGGGGCAATGTACGATTTCCCCGGCAATCCGGAAATTCAGAATATCACTGCATTCTTCAAGGATGACGGCAGAACGATCGGAGCCGTCTGCCATGGTCCGGCCGCTTTTGCTGATGCAAAGATGAAAGGCGGCAGCTATCTCGTGGACGGAGTCAAAATTACCGGCTTTACAAATACAGAAGAACAGTCCATGAACCTCATGGATGACATGCCTTTTGCGCTCCAGACAAAGCTTGAGTCCCATGGCGCCGGTTTTGTCGCCGGCAGTGAAATGGAAAGCAATGTCGTCAAAGACAGAAACTTCATCACCGGCCAGAATCCCGCTTCTGCTGCAGACACTGCACAGGCAATCGTCAATCAGCTCACTTAAAGATTATATAACACTTGAAGATATAAAAACACAGAACATCGGTGCGATGTTCTGTGTTTTTTGTTATTTTATGAGTTTTGACATTTCCTGTATTTTTCCTGCATGAAGTGCTTCATGGAGAATCATGAAGGACAGCTGTTCATTTCTTTTAGTCATTCCCATGAATTCACGCGGGAGGTCCTCATCCAAGCTTTCTTCTGTAATATCTTCAAGCCGTGGGACCTGGCCTTCCAACAGCGCCTTGATCTCTTCGATTGAAGGGGTTTCATCATCAAAATCATCCGGGCCTGTGCCGTATCCGAAATATTTCTGGAACCTCTTCCCATCGTCCGACTTAGAATCTGTAAGCGCTGCAGTCGGCAGTTCCATCATGCCCGCAACATGGCCGAGCTGCCAGTGGATATTATTCCTGAATCCTTCCGGAATCTTCGTCATATCTTCTACAGATACTTTATCAAACGTTTCCAGTATCCACTCTCTGGTTGTTTTCACCTGGAATAATAGTGTTTCTTTTGCCACTGATAAAACTCCTTTCAAATTTAAATTCCTTATCCATAGTATCTTTACCCTGTTTCCTGTTTGCTTATTCAGGGCATTGAGTATAATATGGGCTTGAAAATATTCGATAGGAGGCTTCATTCATGACCAGACTTCTTCTCAATCTCATTCTCATGGGAATCATCACCATCGGCATCTATTGGCTGATTGTCACATTCATCCCCGCTTTTTCCGGCTATTCCATTCCAATCGCTCTGCTTTTGGGCATTACAATCGGTTTCTTCATATATATACAGATAGACAACAGGATAGGACCATAGTCAGGATAAAACACTTGCTCATTTCGGAAATCGGAATATAATAGTAAAGTACTGATTTAAGAAACAGGGGTAATATTATGGAAACAAACATTAATAACAAACCGGACTACAGACTGATTGTCATCCTGCTGTCCGGCGCTTTCGTCGCACTTCTGTCAAATACATTTCTGAACGTCGCACTTCCGTCCATAAAGAATGATTACGATATATCCACCTCGACTGTACAGTGGGTTTCCACTGCCTACATGCTTGTAAGCGGCATCGTCATTCCGACCACCGCCTTCCTCATGCAGAGGTTCAGCGCCAGAAAACTTTTCATCGCGGCAATGGTCCTGTTCCTGACCGGTACACTGGTCGCAGGTCTTTCGCCGGTTTTCCCTGTCCTTCTTCTAGGACGTATGATCCAGGCATCCGGTTCGGCAATCCTCATGCCGCTCCTGATGAATGTGATGATCACGAGCTTCCCGCCGGCGCAGCGGGGAACGGCAATGGGGCTGTTCAGCCTGGTGATGTTCTTCGCACCTGCCATCGGCCCCACGCTCTCAGGGTTTGTCGTCCAGCACTATTCGTGGCACATGCTTTTCTTCATGATGGTGCCGGTGCTCCTCGTCGTACTGTCCATCGGATGGATCAAACTTCCCGAAACAGATACCCACTACACTACGAAACTTGATATCCCATCCGTCATCCTGTCGACACTCGGTTTCGGCGGACTGCTCTACGGATTCAGTGCAGCAGGCAACAGCGGCTGGATGCGTGCTGATGTATTGATAACACTCTTTGTCGGTTTTGTTGCGGTCTTCTTCTACATAAGAAAGCAGACCCGGATGGACAAGCCCATGCTGGACTTCAAAGTATACAAGTTCCCGATGTTCATGCTCGCCTCACTGCTTATCGGCACAATGAACATGGCACTCTTCTCGGGGATGATTCTCATGCCGATATATCTGCAGGACATTCAGGGGATTTCACCGCTGGAAACAGGGGTTCTGCTGCTGCCCGGCGCACTGATCATGGGCTTCATGAGTCCCGTCTCAGGCCGGCTGTTCGATATGTTCGGCCCGAAGGTACTGGCAATCACCGGGCTGGTGCTGACCGTTTCAACAACGTTCTTCTTCAGCCAGCTTGAAGTGGATACCAGCTATACCTTTCTGATCATACTCTACTCCATCAGGGCGTTCGGTATGACGCTCGTAATGACACCGGTCATGACCAACGGCATGAACCAGCTGACACCAGAACTCACGCCTCACGGCTCATCCATCAACAGCATGCTCAACCAGGTTTCAGGCGCAATCGGAACCGCACTGCTGATCACTGTAATGCAGAACAGGATGAATCAGAAACTTGGCGATGTTACGCCGTCGGATACAGCCGCTGTGAACCAGGCGATGCTCGACGGCATCAACTTCGCTTTCCTCATTGCGACATTGCTGCTCGCTGTGGCACTGATACTCGCCTTCTTCCTGAAACGCGTGACGTCAGACGAAGTCATCGGCAATGATATGACTAAGGCGAGGCCTATCGAATCGGATGAATAAAAGAGCGGAACATTGTTCTACAGATATATAATATTCCTGATAACATGCAGAAAACCTGTACATCTGAGACCCGGAGGGCAACAGACGTACAGGTTTTTAATTTGGGGATTATTTGCAGCCCCCGTTTTCAATCAATTATCATATGCTTCATCATATTCCGTGATGTCCGGATTTTTAAGCCTGAAGGCAAGGAGAAATCCGATCAGGGCAAGACCGCCGGCGAACATGAATGAAATGTTCACCCCGCGGATCATGCCTTCGGCACCCTGCTCCGGAATCATCGTATTGGTCATGATGGAGACAAGCAGCGCAGTACCCACGGCACCGGCAACCTGGCGCATCGTGTTGTTCATCGCAGTACCGTGCGGCACCAGTTTTTTGGTCATCTGGTTCAGACCGGCAGTCGTCACCGGCATCATGACCATGGACACGCCGAGCATCCTGAATGCGTTGACTACAGCAAGATATGTGAATGTCGTTTCAGTATCCAATGTTGTGAACATCAGGGAGGTTACCGCAACGATGGCAAGACCGATGATGGCAAGCCATCTTGCGCCATATTTATCGAAGAGCCGTCCGGTAATCGGACTCATTATACCCATGATGATCGCGCCGGGGAACAGCATCATGCCGGATGCCATTGCCGAGAACCCGAGCATGTTCTGCATCAGTATCGGCAGTATGACCGATCCGCCGATCATCGCCATGAAGACAATCATGCCGAGCGCCGTCGTCAATGTGAAAATCCTATCCTTGAACACGGCAAATTCCAATATCGGCTGTTCGAGACTGTTCTGGCGCCTGATGAAAATGTACAGTGTCACCGCACCGACAATGAGCGATATGATGACTGCCGGGCTCAGCCATCCGCTGTTGCCGGCCACACTGAATCCGTAGAGCAGTCCGCCGAAACCGAGTGTCGACAGTATAATCGAGATTACATCGAGCTTCGGATCCGTCTGTTCAGTGACATTCCTTAAGATGAAATAGGCGATGATCAGGTCGATGATGACAATCGGAATCAGCATATAGAAGAGCCCGCGCCATGGATAGATGTCGATGAACCAGCCTGACAGCGTCGGACCGATAGCCGGGGCAAAGCTGATGACGAGCCCGAACATGCCCATCGCCTTGCCCCTTTGATCCCGTGGATAAATGAGGAACAGGATCGTCTGCATCAGCGGCATGATGATGCCGGCGCCCGCCGCCTGCAGCACCCTTCCCGCCATGAGAACCGGGAAGTTCGGCGATATGCCGCATACCAGAGTACCAATCCCGAAAAAAGACAGCGCTGTGAAGAACAGCGCGCGGGTCGAGAATTTACTTATTAAAAATGCTGTAACAGGTATCATGATTCCGTTGACCAGCATGAAGACGGACTGCAGCCACTGGGCCACGTCCGCTTCCAGGTCAAGATCCGCCATGATGTGCGGGATTGCTGTGGCCAGCAACGTCTGATTCAGTATTGCGGCAAATGCGCCGGACAGGAGCACAGCCATCAGGGTCAGGCGGCCTTTATTCGACAATTGACTATTACTTTCAAGTTGTGAAGACATAAAATTTCCCTCTTTCCTAGACATAGAACAAAAGTAATTGTATTATACAACTATATTTCATGTCAATGAAAATAACCCGAAATTTGAAAGGCAGTGTTAGCTACACATGGTCAATGATAAATCACTGGAAAAACTCGAACTTGAAATCGCCATGATGGTGCGGCGGCTCCGCCACCGGGCACCCGACATAGATGAAAAGCAGAAACTCCAGCAGGCCAGTTATCTCATCATGCTCATCCTGTCCGATCAAGGACCTATGGGTGTAAAGGATATGGCCTGCCGGCTGCACCTGGATGTTTCCACCGTCAGCAGACAGGCGGGCGATCTGCTCAAAAAGGAATTTTTGAAAAAGACACCATCTCAAACGGACCGGCGGTCCTACACGTATGAGATGACGAAAAAAGGGCAGGAGGCATTCGAAAGCAACCGCGGAAGCCGTGAGGAGCGGTTCCAAAAAATGATAGATCAGTGGAATGAAGGAGAAATTGAGGAGTTTACCCGGCTGCTTAAAAAATTCAACAGTCTGGTTGAGCCGGGTTGTTAACAAAAGCAGCATCCCTGCGCGGGATGCTGCTCTTTTTTGTCTAATGCTCTTCTGTCTGCGGTTTACGCAGTCTGAATGCCAGGATGAACCCGGCGAGTGAAAAGACTCCGGTGAGGATGAACGACATGTTCACGCCGTGTATCATGCCCATAGCCCCCTCCCCGGGTATCATTGTGATTGTCATGACCGACACGAAAAGTGCCGTTCCGACGGCGCCGGCAACCTGGCGCATCGTGTTGTTCATCGCAGTACCGTGCGGCACAAGCCTGTCTGACAGCTGGTTGAGTCCGGCGGTGGTGGATGGCATCATCACCATCGATATACCGAGCATCCGGACTGCATTGACTACTGCAAGGTACGTGAATGTTGTTTCTGTATCGAGCACCGTAAACATGAACGTGGTGACAGTGATGATTCCCAGCCCCGGTATCACCAGCCACCTGGCGCCGAATTTATCGAACAGCCGGCCGGTGACAGGACTCATGATGCCCATGAGAAGTGCGCCCGGCAGCATCATTAACCCGGACTCGAAGGCGGTGAAACCGAGCATGTTCTGCATGAAAATCGGCAGTATGATGGCACCGCCGATCATCGTCATGAATGCCACCATGCCAATGATTGTCGCAAGCGTGAATACCGGGTCACTGAAGACTCTGAACTCCAGTATCGGCTGCTTGAGCCTGAACTGCCTTCTGATGAATAGAGTCAGCGTCACGGCTCCGACGAGCAATGACGTAACGACCGTCGGATTCAGCCAGCCGCTGCCTGCGACACTGAACCCGTAAAGCAGTCCTCCGAAGCCGAGTGTCGACAGGACGATCGAAGTGACATCGAGCTTCGGGTCCGTCTGCTCGGTGACATTCCTGAGTATGAAATATGCGACGATGAGGTCGAGGATGACAATCGGCAGTATGATGTAGAACAGACCGCGCCACGGATAGATTTCAACAAACCAGCCGGACAATGTCGGTCCGATGGCCGGGGCAAAACTGATGACCAGGCCGAAGAAGCCCATCGCGGTCCCCCGCTTTTCCCGCGGATAGACAAGGAACAGTATCGTCTGCATCAGCGGCATGATGATGCCGGCACCTGAAGCCTGCAGTATCCTTCCGAACATGAGTACCGTAAAGTTTGGTGCAGTGCCGCAGACTAATGTACCGATACCGAACAGCGTGAGTGCTGTGAAGAAAAGCCTTCTCGTCGTAAACTTGCCGATGAGAAATGCTGTGACGGGAATCATGATGCCATTGACCAGCATGAAGACGGACTGCAGCCACTGGGCCACGTCCGCTTCCAGGTCAAGATCCGCCATGATATGCGGGATGGCCGTGGCGAGCAGCGTCTGGTTCAAAATTGCGGCGAATGCACCCGACAGGAGGACCAGCATCAGCGGCAGCTTCTTTATCTCCGTCCGTTTTTCCATTTCCTGTACATGTTGGGTCATAAGATTTCCTGCTTTCATTATCGAAAAAGTACGTCTCTGATCTTACTGCACATAATAGTGTAAGCGCCCCTTGAAGCGGGACGCTTACAAATATCACCTGTTTTTGGCGAGCCTGCTGATCTCTGCGATGACCTTCACTGCTTTTTCCATTACATCGACCGATGCGTATTCGAATTTGCCGTGAAAGTTCTCCCCGCCTGTGAACAGATTCGGTGTCGGAAGACCCTTGTACGACAGCTGGGAACCATCCGTCCCGCCCCTGACCGGCTGGATGACAGGCTCTATGTCCAGATTGCGCATTGCCTGTTCTGCATAATCGACGATTTCCATCACCGGTTCAATCTTATCCTTCATATTATAGTACTGGTCGTGCATTTCAAGTTCCACACGTTCTTTACCGTATTTTTCGCCTATCTCCACAGTTTTCGCCTCCATCAGGCGTTTGCGGGCTTCGAATTTTCCTTTGTCGAAGTCGCGGATGATGAATTCCGCCTTCATCTTTTCAACATCCCCGCCCATTCGCGTCAGGTGGATGAACCCTTCATACCCCTCGGTTCGCTCCGGCGTCTCACCGGCATCGAACATCGTGACGAATTCGGATGCCATGCGGCCGGCATTCACCATCTTGTCCTTGGCAGTCCCGGGATGTACACTGTTGCCGGTAAATGTCACATGTGCACTTGCGGCATTGAAACTCTCATACTGGAGTTCGCCTTCCGGGCCGCCGTCCACGGTATAGGCAAAATCGGCCCCGAAGCGGTCGACATCGAAGTGATGCGGCCCGCGCCCTATCTCTTCATCCGGCGTGAATGCCACACGTATCTTACCGTGTCTTATTTCATCGTTATTGATCAGGTATTCCATCGCCGTCATGATTTCAGCGATGCCGGCTTTATTATCCGCTCCGAGGAGCGTCATGCCATCTGTCGTCATCAGCGTATGGCCTTTGTATTTTTCAAGTTCAGGAAACTGGTTCGGCGACAGTACAACATCCTCCTCCTCATTCAGGATGATGTCTCCCCCCATGTACTCGACAATCTGCGGATTGACACCGGTGCCTGTGAAATCGGTCGATGTATCCACATGTGCCAGGAAGCCGATGACCGGCGCATCCTCGATATTCTCCGGCAGTGTCGCCATAAGATATCCTTTTTCATCCGTTTCCACTTCCGTCATCCCGATATCTTTCAGCTCCTGTTCGAGGAGCCTGATCAGGTTCCACTGCTTGTCAGTGGAGGGTGTCGCGCCACTTGCTGCATCCGATTGCGTATCTATTTTTACATATCTTGTCAGGCGTTCAATAAGCGTATCTTTCATGTCCCATTCCCCCAAGAGTCATTTTAGTTATATTCTATCATACGAATGAGTGGAAATTTATCGATTGGCACACACTGACGGCAGTATGAAGACAACTGAATCCAAAAAAGCAGACCTCCCGGTCTGCTCCGGCAATAATCTATATATTTTTGATATCTTTCCATCCAAATACAAGTTCAGTCAGTGTGTCGCCGCCGATATCCGTTTCTTCCTTGGCGATGACTTTACCGCCCATCTTCTCATAGAAGCCGCATGCCTGATTGTCTTCAAGCGCGATGATGATCATGCTTTCAAAACCGCGTTCAATGAGGTCGGAGACCACTGCATCAAACAGCTGGCGTCCGCCGCCCCTGCCCTGCACCGCCTCATAAAGATATATGGCGTAGAGCTCACCGTCATATCCAATATGCTCCTCGGAACGTTCCGGACCGCCGACGGCAAAGCCCACCGTACTCCCGTCCCCATCAATAAGCAGGAATGTATTATTCTGCGTAACCACCGCTTCCCATACTTCCTCGCGTTTTTTATAATCGAGCGCAGAAAGATAATCATCACTGACGATCCCTTTATAAGTCGTGCGCCAGCTGTCGACCTGCACTTTCGCTATATCCCTGGCATCCGGCTGGCCGGCTGTTCTGATTTTGAATGACATTGCACTTCCCCCTCTCATCCTGACAGGCTGCATTTATTACAGCAATTTCAGCCTGAATCCCTCTTTTTCTTTGTAGTAATAGAACTCCGACAGCAGTTCGGAGTCGAATACTTCGAACATCTCCTTGAAATCACGGGCGAGCTCATAGTCCAAAAGTGCACTTTTATCAATCCAGAACACTTCCCCTTCATCACTTGAAGTAAGCTCCCCTTCAAACTCATCCGTCCGGTAGAATAAAACGACATACCTTGCATCATTTTTGTCCTGGAACTGTTTCGTCCCGCACAGGCTCAAAGATTTTACAGTAAGTCCCGTTTCCTCATAGACTTCCCTTCTGACCGATTCGACGAATGACTCTCCCTTCTCAATCTTTCCTCCCGGAAAAGTGATGCCCGGCCAGCTGCTTATCCGGTCCTGCACGAGAATCCTGTCTCCGTCACATACCATGCACATATTGGTAAATACCGCATTTTCATAATCTGCCATATCCCTCACCTACATGATGTCCGTCTTCAGCTGCCGGCTGCGGTTGTGTCTCTCAAGCGAGAGTTCGATCAGCCGGTCGAGAAGTTCGGAATATTCGATGCCGGATGCTTCGAGCAGCTTCGGGTACATGCTGATGCTTGTGAAGCCGGGCAGTGTATTGATTTCGTTGACGATGACTTCGCCGGTGTCCGTCAGGAAGACATCCACCCTGGCCATGCCTTCGCAGTCGAGGATCCGAAAAGCATCAAGCGCCGTCTTCCGGATCCGCTGCTCTGAACTCTCATCAAGTTTCGCGGGAATTTCCAGGGCCGCCCCGCTCTCGTCGATATATTTCGACTCGTAGCTGTAGAAATCAGTATTCGCAACGATTTCACCCGGCACGGATGCCATCGGATGTGCATTCCCCAGGACGGACACTTCGATTTCGCGCCCTTCAACCGCGCTTTCAACCATAACCTTGGTGTCGAATTCAAATGCGAGCGCCACTGCTTCATAGAAGCTTTCTTCATCCGTGACTTTGGACACACCAACGGAAGAGCCCTGGTTCACAGGCTTAACGAACATCGGGAGGCCGAGTTTCCCTCTGACAGTGCCGTAGTCCGCATCGTTCTTTTCATTGTGTCTGAATAACACCCAGTCCGCCACCTTTATGCCCTCAAGCTTCAGCAGTTTCTTCGTCATGTCCTTGTCCATGCAGACGGCGGAACTCCGCACGTTGCAGCCGACATACGGGATGTCCGCCATCTCCAGCAGACCCTGCACGCTGCCATCCTCCCCGGCTGTACCATGCAGGATCGGCAGGATTACATCGAGGGATTCCACACCTTTTTCCGACGACAGCTGTTTCGACGGGATGATGGACAGTCCTGTAGACCCGTCACCTGCTTCAAGGCTTCTGATCTCCTCCGACTGGTGGCTGAGCAGCCACTCCCCTTTCTTTGAAATATGTATAAGCTTCACATCATATTTATCTTTATCGAGGGCATTCAGTACACTTTCCGCCGAACGCATTGACACCTCATGCTCCGTCGACTGTCCGCCGTATAGTATCCCCACATTCAATTTCACCATATCATTCCACTCCTAGATTCTGACCATTTCTGTTTACTTAATAATATCACACAGCGCCTTCCGATTCTTTTATTTTCCTCCGCATCCGCTCATTTCCATGCTATAATCTTTGTTGGATAAAATTTCATATTCCGAAATAAAAGGAGGGTTACCCTTGAAGAAATTCTTCTCCTATTATGCACCATATAAAGCACTGTTCACGCTGGATTTCACATGTGCAGTCATCGTCGGGCTGCTAGAGCTCGCATTCCCGCTCATCGTCAACCTGTTCATCGACGAATTGCTGCCGACTGAAAACGTCCGGCTCATACTGCTGGCGGCAGTGGGCCTCGTTGCCATATACCTCTTCAACACCCTGCTCCAGTTCATTGTTACTTACTGGGGCCACATGCTCGGCACCAACATCGAGCGTGACATCAGAAACGAAATGTACAGCCATATCCAGCGGCTATCCTACCGCTTCTTTGACAATACGAAGACCGGCAGGCTGCTGACACGTCTGACGAATGATCTGATGAACGTCGGAGAGATGGCGCACCACGGGCCGGAAGACCTGTTCATCGCACTCATGACACTACTCGGCGCCTTCGGCATCATGCTGTCGATCAATGCGGAGCTTGCGGTGATCTCCTTCGTCATCGTCCCTGTCATCCTCGTCATCGCCATCTATTTCAACAAGAAGATGACGGTCGCGTTCAGGGAACTGTTCGGGAGGGTCTCGGACTTCAACCATATGATCGAAGACAAAGTCGGCGGCATCCGTCTTGTACAGGCATTCGCCAATGAAGACCGCGAACTTCAGGCATTCAGGGAAATCAACGAAGCGTTCAGAAAGACGAAACTGAAAGCCTATAAGATCATGTCCTTCAACAATTCATCCACCTACATGCTCATGCGGCTGGTGACGGTCTTCATCCTGATTGCGGGCACATACTTCGTGATGAACGGAGACCTCAGCTACGGCGAATTTGTCGCTTTCGTCCTGATTTCAAATATGCTGTTCAAACCGCTCGAGAAGATCAATGCAATCATCGAACTGTATCCGAACGGCATCGCCGGATTCAACCATTTCAGAGAGATCATGCGCGAGGAACCCGATGTCAAAGAGAATGAGGATGCCATCGAATTGAAAGATGTCCGCGGGAACATCACGTATGAAAATGTCAATTTCAGATATGAAGACAAGACGATACTGGATGACATTTCCCTCACTGTGAATCCGGGGGAAACAATCGCCATCGTCGGGCCGAGCGGCGCCGGAAAGACGACACTCTGCTCACTCCTGCCCCGGTTCTACGATATAAACGGAGGTTCAATCAAAATCGACGGCACCGACATCCGCGACCTGACACTTGCTTCACTCAGGGAAAATATCGGCACCGTACAGCAGGATGTATTTTTATTCTCCGGTACGCTCCGGGACAATGTTGCATACGGCAAACCCGGGGCGGATGATGGGGAAATCCATGAAGCTTTGGACAAAGCGCGGCTGACCGAACTTGTTGAAAGCTACCGCGACGGACTCGGTACTGTCGTCGGTGAACGCGGTGTCAAACTTTCAGGCGGCCAGAAGCAGCGGATCGCAATCGCCCGGATGTTCCTGAAAAACCCACCTATATTGATTCTGGATGAGGCGACAAGTGCGCTCGACACTGAAACCGAGATGCAGATCCAAAAGGCATTGAACCGCCTTGCCGAAGGCCGGACGACGCTCGTCATCGCCCACAGGCTCGCCACTATCAAAAATGCAGACCGCATCATGGTTGTGACGAAAGACGGCATTACAGAGAGCGGCACCCATGAAGAACTGCTTGACATCGAAAAAGGTGTCTACAGGGGACTTCACGATGCACAGTTCAGCGTACAATAGCCGATGTCAGACGAAAAAATCTCCGGAATCACTTCATGACAAGTGACGCCGGAGATTCTTTGTCCGTATCAACGTTCGTTTCCATCAGGCCTTTCCTTTAGCTCCTCGCCATTTTTCCCTTCATAGCGCAGCCCCCACCCAGTCAGAGCTGCAACGAGCATGATGATGAAAAGGAACCAGCCCTGGAACACAAACGGAAACACTGCGGTCGGCTCGACGACGGGCAGCCAGTCATATGAATCTGCCTTTATCGTCTGGATTGTCGACCAGCCAAGCAGGACCGGTGCACCCCACGGGAAAATATAGCCCAGTGCAGAAGTTACCGCATCCAGCATGTTTGCGCGGCGGTAACGGTGGATCTGATATTTCTCACCGATTTCCTTCACAAATGGCGCAGCTGCGATTTCTGCTGCAGTATTGATTGTTATGGAACTGTTGAGCAATGCTACGATCGCCCAAATGGAAAGTTCTGCCCTCCGGACGGAATTTCTGATCCATTTGACCAGTCCGTTCGTTATCGCAGCCATTGTTCCGCCGAGACGCATCACATGCGCCGACCCGACAATCAGCAGGATGAGTATCGCCATGTTGAAATACCCTGTCAGTCCGGAAACAAGTGCACCCTGGACTACATTATCGGAGTCTGGATTGAAGCGTATGATATCCCCGAGTGTCCCCGGAGCAATCAGCAGTATCATTACAATCGCCGACAGGATTCCCCATGTCAGTGAAGTCAGCAGATGCTGGCCGGATAAAGCAAGAATAAGTACGAGTGCGAAAGGCACCAGCATTATAAGACCGCTCGGGCCAACGGATTCCATTATGGATCCTGCAGATGCCTGGTTCGTCGTCGAGCCGCCACCGCCGAATATCGCGAAAAGGATGACGGCAGGAACAGCTGCAGCAATCGAATATTTGAAACGGCTGCGGACGACGCCCGGCACATCCGCTTCCTGGGTCGTCGCTGAAACGATCGTCGTATCAGAAACCGGCGCAAGGTTGTCACCGAATACTGCGCCCGCCAGAATGGCGGCGAACAAGAATGTCGGATCTCCCCCCACTGCAACACCTGCCGGATACATCAGCGTACAGAATGCAACGGTTGTTCCATATCCTGTACCGACAGCAGTTGAGAATACTGATGCGAGAAGGAAGGTCAGTGCGACAAACAGTCCGCCTTCGACACCTGTCACCGAACCGATCCAGACAAGCCCTTCCACCAGCCCCCCAACCTGGAGGATCTGGGCGAACATGCCCGCATAGAACCATGCAACCATGGCAATCACACCTATCGGCTGTGCCAGACCGTCAAACAGCCCCTGTGCGTAATCCTCCCATTTGCTTTTGCATAAAAGGAGTCCCAGAGTCACACCCATCACAGCACCCAGGACGAGCGCAACTTCAGACGATAATTGCATTACACTGATCGTAATCGCCCATACTACAAAAAATAATAAAGGGACCGCTGCGCCAAATGGTCCCATCCGGAACTCCAGTTTCTCAACCGTCCGTTCCCCTGTCGCACGGTTCAATTCTTCATTGTTATTCATTTTTCTCCCCCCAATGTTTTGGCGGCATCTTAACGTTGAAGAAGCCGCTTCCCATTTCAGCCTATCATAATTTCTGAATATACCGAATAGATAAATAACTGTTTTTATCTTAACTGATTTTCATAAAAAGCAGTCCGGGGTTGATTTGCCTGAATATTCGATAAAAATCATTGACTTTCAAATGAAGTACTGATATCATTTGTTACAATCTTAATTGAATTGAGTGATACTTATGTCAAACACATATATGCAGACTCAATCGAATACTTTCTTTTTCAGCGATTTTAGATAGCGTCTATATTCCATCGTGGATATAGGCGGCGCGCATATATCTATGATGGCTGATTTGGACATGCAAATTTTCAAAATCCGGCCATGGAGCGATCTGAATGGCTGGATTTTTTCATTACTTTTTTAACCATTCGGGTTCCTTCTGCAGGCGGGTCCGGGTGGTTTTTTATTTCACAAAATTCGAGGAGTGGTTTTTATGTTGATTGGATATCAGGGAGTCGAAGGGTCGTACAGTGAGCTGGCTTGCAGAAAGTTTGCAGGCGGATCAGAATACCGGATGAAAGGCTACCCGACCTTCAGGACCCTCGTTACGGCAATGATGGACGGGGAACTCGATTACATTGCACTGCCGGTGGAAAACTCCACAAGCGGGCCGATTACGCGTACCATCGATCTGATGAAATATCTGGAAGTTTCAGCTGTCCGGGAAGTGTACATCAAAATTGACCATGCGCTGATTATGAAATCCGCTGCGGAAATGTCCGAAATCTCCACTGTCTACTCCCACCCCGAAGCGCTTGAACAGTGCTATTCCTATTTGAGCGAATATCCGAACATAGAAGTCCGTGAATATACAGACACTGCCGAAGCGGTGAAGATGGTGAAAGAAGCCGGTGATCCCCGCATCGCCGGAATCGCAGGCAGCCATGCCGCAGCTCTGTATGATATGACCGTCATTCGCAGGAACATCAGTGACAACCCGCTCAATACCACACGGTTTTTATTCTTCCGCAGGGGTGTGCAGGGCCCGCGGCCGGAAACGAATAAAACATCGCTGTACATCGAATCCGATCACAGCACCGGCTCACTGAGCGAAATCCTGAATATTTTCAGCCGGCACGGCATCAATCTGCTGAACCTCACCTCCCGCCCTATCCAGCACAAGCCATTCTCCTACGGGTTCTTCATCGATGTCGAAAAAGGCAGAGAAGACTCCGTGCTGGCCGAGGCATTGGAGGATATCGGGCAGGTGAGTAAATATATAAATATGCTGGGCACATATCAGAAAGGCGAGATTCCGTCCTACAAGGGGGTTCTGGTGAATGAGTAGTATTTTGACATCCAAAAAGCACCTTTTTACGCGTATTTCAATAGGTTTTGCACTGGGAATACTCATGGGAATCCTGCTTCCCGGTTTTTCCATACAGACAAAATTCGTCGGTGATATCTATCTCAATCTGATTCAGATGATGATCATACCGGTCATCTTCGTCGCGGTGTCCGGTGGCATCATCAATATTGGCAGCACAGAGGACCTTGGGAGGATCGGGCTTAAAAGTGTGGTTGTTTTTGTCCTGATGTTCATTGCAACAGCAGCGATCGGCCTGATCATCTCATACATTGTAAGACCGGGGAATCATATAAATATTGATTCCCCCGGTTATGATGAAGAAGTCACTTCTCCCTCAGTCCAGGATTTCTTCATGAATATTGTTCCCGATAACATATTCCAGGCGATAAGTGACGGAGCCATACTTCCTACCATATTGTTTACTCTGCTGTTTTCTGTTGCAGTCGTCGCAGTCGGAAAAGAAGCTGAACCCGTCAGGATTTTTCTCAACAGTCTGTCCAAAGTGGTATTCAAGATCCTTGATTTCATCATGGAACTTACTCCCATCGGCGTGTTTTCGCTGATGGCATTTGCCATTGCCGAATACGGTGCAGCCATATTCTCCGCTCTGGGACTGTACATAATTACAGCCTGGGCAGCATGCATCATCGCTTTCATAATTGTCATGCTGCTGCCGGTCTGGTTATATGCCGGTCTTTCGCCGCTGCAGTTTATAAAAGGGATTTACAAAGTGTGGCTCGTTTCCCTTTCAACCACAAGTTCAGCTGTCACGCTCCCAACCAATATGCGCGTCAGCATCAATGATTTCAAAGCACCTGAATCTATCACAAACTTTGTCGTACCTCTGGGTACAACGATCAATATGGCCGGAGGTGCGATTTCCTTCAGTCTGTTAGCGGTATTTGTCTCCGACTTCTATCAGATCCCCCTCAGCGTTCCGGAAGTCATATACCTTGTAGTCATTGCCACCATTCTTAATATGGCAGCGCCCGGAATTCCGGGGGGAGGCATAGTGCTCGGCGCCTCTTTCCTGACATTGCTCGGACTTCCCATAGAACTGATGGGACCAATCGCCGCCATTTACAGACTTCTCGATATGGCATATACAACTATGAACGTGACAGGAGATGCAGCAGCAAATCTGTTGATTTCAAAATCGGAAGAAAAACGTATGTACAAAGATAGACGAGTCTCCACATAACAAACATCCTCCCACAAAAATAAGAGACTCGTACATAAATACTTTAGAAAAAAATAATCCGTACATTAGCTTACCCGGGCATCGCGTAAACCTGTAGTCTTACGCAGATGCTGTCCCCCCGGGAGTCTAACATACGGATTTTATCTGTGATTCATAAATTACACTATCTTCCGGGAGCTTTTGCCCCAGTCATTAATCCTTTCAACTATTTCCGATACCTGACGCGGTAGTAAAGGTAGTACAGCGCGGGTGTTGCGACGAGTGACAGTATTGTCGAGAACGCGAGTCCTGCGATTACGGTCACTGCCAACGGTTCGAACAGCACATCTCCGGAAAGTGCGACCGGCACGAGTGCGATGATGCTTGTGAATGTTGTCAGCGCAATCGGTTTGAATCTTACCCGGCCGCTTTCGAAAATCGCCTGATGGATATCGAAGGCCCCTGCTTTTCGCCTGGCTTCGATGAAGTCGATCAGTACGACGGCGTTCCTGACGACGATCCCGGACAGGGACACCATCCCCATGATTCCGAGGAAACTGATTGGTGTCCGGGTGATGAAGAGTCCGATGATACCGCCGCTGAGTGCCAGGAAGATGCTGAACACTGTGATGAGCGGCATAAGGATTGAATTGAATTCTATGGCGATGACCAGATACACAAGTACCAGTATCACTGAGAATAAAATCCCGATCTCGACGAAGAAATCGGTCTGATCGGACGATTCCCCTCCTACTGTGAGTTCTGTCGTTCCGCTGAGACTGTCTTCGAAGTCAGCAATCGCATGGTTCACCTTTTCCTCATCATCTGAAAATACTTGGAGTTCAGCCGTCCGTTCTCCGTTGCTGTGTTGAATTGAAGGCGTATCTTCCGTCTCTTCAATGTTTACGAAATCAGCCAGCGGATATGTCTCAGGCTGTCCTTCGCCCGTTTTGACGATGGCCACGTCATCCATCGTGTATTCACCGGAATATTTGAGATTCGTCTCCCTCGAATCCCCGTCCACGATGATTTCCTGGATTGGAATACCTTCTGAGATCATGTTCAGTTCATTCTTCACCTGGGAGATGGATACGTCTTTCTCTTCAAGTGCCGCATAGTCGATGCTGTAATTCGTGGTCCGGACCGGACTTCCTATATTGGAGGTGACGATGGCCCCTTCGGATTCAAGGGATTCCGTCAACCGATCCACTCCCTCATTCAAGGTATCCAGATCCTCCTCGAAGAGTTCGACAGTGACCGGTGCACTTGCCGGCGGCCCCTGGATGATCGTTGTCATGAAAATCGTGGCTTCCGGAAATTCCTCACGGACCTCGTTCTCATATTCATTGATGGTTTCAGATGCGCTCATCTGTTCTTTATCTATCTCAAGCGCAATCTGTGCCGTGTTCGGCCCCGGCTGGTCAAGTGAGGCACCGAACAGGTTCGGCAGCCCGTCCCCTGTGAATAAAGAAGCCGATTCCACATGTTCCATCTCCCCAGTCAAATAGGACAGTACAGCCTGCGCATCTTCATGCGTTTTTTCGATTGTCTGCCCCTCATCGAATATCAGGTCGAGGGTCACTTCCGACCGGTCCGCCTCCGGGAAGAATTCAAATGGTGTGAAGCGGATCAGCCCGACAGAAAACACTGCGACGATAAGCACTGCAAGAAATGTAAGCAGCGGACGCTTTATGATTTTGGGAAGGATCTTATCCGCATAGAAGTTACTGCACCATGTGAAGGCTCTGCCGATTAGTCCCGGATGTCCCGGCATCTTCTTTTTGACGATCAGATACCGGACCGCCGGCACGAATGTCAGTGCAAGCACGGTCGATACGATCATCGTTGATATCAGTATGCTTGGCAGCGCCTTGATGAAATCACCGTTGGCTCCGGACAGGAAAAGCAGCGGTGAAAATGTGAAAACGATCGCAAGCGTCGATGCAACAACAGACGGAGCAACTTCCTTCACGCCGTTGTAGACGGCCTCAAGCCGCCTGTCCCCGAGCGCAAACCGCCGTTCTATGTTGTCGTTGACCACAATCGAATCATCAACCAATATACCGAGCGCAATGATCAGACCGATAACGGAAATCTGGTTGAGATCGACACCCATCCACGGGATAGGAGCCAGCCCTATAAGCACCGACAGGAACACAGTGACCATCACAGTGGCAGAGCCGAACCATGACATTCCGAGGGATGTACCGACGATGACCGCAAGCAGCGCGATGGCAAGTGATGTATACAGTCCGACGAATATATCCTCGACATTCTCACGTTCGGAGGAGATGTTATCCACTGTTATATTTCCAGGCATCTCTCCGAATCTGTCATCAATAACAGACTCGACATTTTCTGAGACAGAAGGCACATCTTCTCCCGGTGCCAAAAAAACAGTGAAGGAAACCGCAGGTTCCCCTTCATATTCCACGATGTCCTCCGGCTGATTCTGTACTTCGGCGACTTCAGCCACCTCCTCAAGAGGTATGTCATCACCGATCCTCACCTGCTCAAGGACTTCAACCGGTTCCCTGTCCTTGAATGACAGGCGGATGGTCTCATCGCCTTCCGTCTCCTGTCCAAGTATTACCGGATTCAGGGATTGTTCAATCTCATTCATGATTTCATTCGGGTTCAGCTGGTTTTCAGCCATGGCATCCCAGTCCAGCTGAATCTCATACTTATAGTCCTCATAGCCTTTCAGCGTGACACTGTCGACGCCGTCCATCTGGGAAACTTCCTGCTCCAGCTTCTCGAGGCTGCTTCTTGCCCCGTCCAGGTTTGTCCTGTCATCACTGTGGATCTGATAGCTGAGGAGCGGGAAGTTGTTGCTCAGCGATTCCACTTCCGGTTCTGCGGCATTTTCCGGCAGGCCGCTGCCGAGTCCTCCCACGACGTTGTTGATGTCATTCAGTACATCATCCGGATTGCTGCCGTCCGCAAGCTGAAGTGTGATGACGGAAACATCATCCTGCGACACCGAGGACACATCCTCAAGTCCTTCCACACCGAAAATTTCCGATTCGATGAGATTTGTGACATTCGTCTCCACATCCGTCTTGTCCGCCCCGGGCCATGCCGTCGTGACATTGACAAGATTGACTTCGGTCTCGGGGATTTCACGCTGCTCGATCGTCAGAAATGTATATACGCCCAAAACTGAAACTGTGAATATCAGTATGATGAACAGAAGACTTCTCGTCAGCAGTATTTCATAAAGCTTCTTCATCTGATTTCCTCATTCCATTTTCTTTTATTATAACTCCGAGCCGTACGTAATATAAATTCCGGCGACGAATAAAAAGAACACGGCAAAATAACCGGGTATTGTCAGCGCATCAGGCAGGAATGTCTGTGTACCGAACATGATGAGCGTCCCCAGTCCGAAACAGATTGCTGCTGCCACTTTCATAAAAAATCCTCCGCTCTGTTTTTACAAATCGTCGCTGTCGATCCATGACGTCTTTTCATCAAAAGGGATCCGTTTGACATTGTTTTTCGTCATATCAGGTTCGCCCACAAAAACAAGCCCCAAAATCTCCTCATCCTCCAGGAGCCCAAAGTGTTCCTTCACCTGCAGTGTATTGTAGATCGGGCCGCTCCGCCAAATTGCACCGAGTCCGAGCGAGTGCGCCGTGAGCAGCATATTCTGGGTGGCTGCTGCGACCGCGCAGACATCCTCTATGTAGATCGCCTTCGGATTATCAGACGGGGACAGGGCAACTACGATCACCGTCGGGGCGGCGAAAGGCTTTTTGCTGATCTTCTCTATGCGTTTTTTCCCTTCCGCGGATTCAGGATCATCCACTCTGCCACGGGCAACCTCTCTGAGCACACGGGACAACGGTTTTCTGCCCTCCCCGCTCAGCACGAAAAATTTCCAGGGTTCCGTGCGGTGGTGATTCGGCGCCCATACCGCCGACTCGAGCATCGTCTCTATCTTTTCCCTTTCAACCGGCGTGTCCTTCACTCTGCCCAGACTGCGCCGTCCTCTGATTGCTTCTGTTATGTCCATAATCACTGCTCCTCAATTTTTATACTTTCAGAGTACCAGACTTCTCGCGACTTCAACAAAATAAAGGGAGCCTTTCTCTAGTGCTTCCTCATCAACAGTAAATTTGGGATGATGAAGCGGATAGGACTGCCCCATATCCCTGTTGTGCACCCCGATGAACTGCATCGATGCAGGGACTGCTTGTGAAAATGAGGAAAAATCCTCGGTGCCGAAAATCGGCTGTTCAATTTCGATCAGCTTATCAGTATCGAATATCTTTCCAGCGGCGTTCCGCGTCACTTCCACCGCTTCACTCCTGTTGAATACGGATGGGTATCCAATGTCCCAGTCTATCGTGTACTCCGCCCGGTGTGCTGCCGTCACGCCTTTGAGAACATGTTCCAGTTCCTCGCGTGCCCGTACTCGCGCGGCTTCGTCTATCGAGCGTATTGTACCGCCGATTTCGACATATTCAGGGATGACGTTCATCGCATCGCCGCCGTGGAAATTGGTAACTGAGATGACAGGCACTTTGTGCGGCGATATCTTGCGTGAGACGATTGTCTGCAGACTCATCGTGAACTCCGAGCCGGTGATGATCGGATCGACAGTCTCATCCGGACTCGCAGCATGTCCGCCTCTGCCCGTTATCCGTATGCGGAAATCATCCGCCGAAGCACAGAATGCGCCTTCCCTGACAGCGAAATATCCAGTTTCATAATCAGGGGACACGTGGAGGGCGAAAGCGTAATCCACCCCGTCTGCCACACCGAGATCGACAAGTTCATGGGCGCCGCCCGGGAAGTCTTCCTCGGCATGCTGGAAGATGAACCTGATTTCCCCGTCCATTTCACTGCGCATACTTGAGAGTTCACGCGCCGCCCCGAGCAGCATGGCAGCATGGGCATCGTGTCCGCAAGCATGCATCACACCCGGTTTTTCCGATGCATACTCCGCGCCCGTCTCCTCCTTTACAGGCAGCGCATCGATATCCGCCCGGAGAAGTATTACCGGGCCATCGGTTTTCGTCCCTCTGAGCACTCCCAACACGCTCGTTTCTGTCGGTCTCGTCACTTCAATACCGTCGAATGTCCTTAGTACCTCTGCAATATACTTCGATGTTTCATATTCTTTATATGAAAGTTCCGGATTTCTGTGAAAATGTCTCCGCCAGTCGATCAGTGATTGTTTAAGATTCTTCGTTTCCGTTGTCATGAATTTCCCCTCCAAATGGTTCTTATCCTACAGTATACTAAAGCCGTGCAAATTAAATAAGGCCGAGTTGCCAATAATCCGGCTCTCATATAAAATAGCTTAGTATCAATAAAAATTAAAGGAGATGGAAGTTTTGATAATGCTGATTATTCTGGGAGCCATCGCAGGGTCGCTCATCCCGGTCCAGACTTCCATCAACAACCGGCTGGCCGTATTCACCCGGTCGGTCTTCCTGTCGTCATTCTATTCTTTTCTCGTCGGCACTCTCATGCTTGTCCTTTTCAATCTTTTCGCCAACCCGGAAAAACTCTCGCCATCCTATATGATGGATCAGGATATTTCATACATATGGTTTGTCGGCGGCCTGATGGGGGTCATCTATCTGACCGGCAACGTCCTGCTCCTGCCCAAGATCGGCGCGGCACTTACAGTGATCATGACGGTGGCCGGACAGATGGTCATCGGCCTCCTGATCGATACGTTCGGCTGGTTTGACGCCGATATACAGCCCATCAACATTTTCAGGGTGCTCGGCATCATCATCATGATTGCAGGTATCATTTTCATGAATTACAAGAAGAAAAGTGCGCGTCAAGCGGAGGAGTCATCGAACATCTGGCTCGCATTCGGCCTGTTCACCGGTGCCATGCCGCCCATCCAGACCGCTGTAAACAGCGCACTCCGGCATGAAGTCGATTCGTTCTTTTTTGCATCCCTCGTATCCTTCATCGTCGGGGCTGCCGCACTGCTCATACTGTCACTGATCATCGCCAGGCACATCCGCTTCGTCACATACGACCACACAATTGGCAGCATCAGACCGTGGCATTTCATCGGCGGGGCACTTGGCGCGCTCTACGTCACGACCAACATCGTCCTCATGCCGCACCTCGGTGCCACACTGACGCTGATGACCGTCATCTTCGGACAGATGCTTATGGGACTGCTCATCGATCACTTCGGGCTCCTCGGCATCCATAAAAACCCGATCGATACGAGAAGGATCACCGGAGTCATCATGATTCTGTCCGGCATCGTACTGCTTCAGATGTTCTGAACGCAAAGAGGGCGGCCCGACTTGGGCCGCCCTCTTTTTACATCCTTCTCAACTGTTTTCTCATAAGGCTGAATACCATCCCAACCAAGATGGCCAGCCACACGCCGATGGCTGCAAATATCGTGGTGTATGGAATGATCATCAGAAATCCAAGATCCAGTGCGATGGAGAGTTTCGTCGTACCGACGGTATACATGGCGATCGGGAAAGCCATGCCCCACATCTGAGGATCATAGGTGAACGGATAATGGTTTACAATATGGCGCCATACACCGAGCGCGATGAGCAGTGGTATCCACCATGTTCCAAGTACCCAGTAGAACAGGGTGAAGCCTTTGATGAACACGCTTAGCTCCCTGACCAGTGCGGAGTCCGTGCCGTAGATCATGAGGACAGAGCCGGCGAGTGTCGTGATGGCCAGTGCACCCATGTTGATCCAGTACGGCGGTGCGAGCGACATCGCCTCCACTTTCAGGAACATCAGCCTGTAGAATATGAATGCGATGATATTCAGGTAAAGCATGCAGCCGAGCAGGAAGTGGCAGAGTGATATGAACAGTATGATGTCGCTGTACGCGCCCATGCCGGAAGCGACCAGTGTCCCGAGCACGGCGATGGATTGCGTGGAAACGACGGCCAGCAGCCATCCGCCGTTTACCGCCTCTTCTATCACCGGCTTCACCTTTTTGATGATGATGATGGTGAAAAACGTATACATCAATACTGCCCAGAGGAAAAATGCCACGCTCCAGAATATGAATCCCCATACATAAAGCCCTTTGATGACCACCAGCTGGCTGCCGAGGACCTCGGTGCTGGCGATCAATGTGAAGAATCCCGGGCCTTTGCTGTGGTCCCCTACATCGGCGAGGAATTCACCGGTATTGAGCGTAAGCCGTATGATATTCAGTGCGAGCAGGATTACATATATGAATAGATTGAAGTATATGAGCGCTTCCGCAACGATGGGGAGCCCCAGATACCAGCATGAAAGCGACAATGCGCCTGTCGCCATGACCATCGCAAAATATCCCGGGAACAGGTTGCGAGACTGACGCCTGAAAAAATTCAACACGGTACCCACTCTTTCTGTCCTTATTTATAAAAAGTTTAACCTACTTATGATATCCAACTTTTTAATTTTTTTCAATTTGCCATCATTTGAAAATAAAAACTGCCACCATAAAAAGATGACAGTGTTGAACATCTATAGGATCTATTTGTACTGCCTTACCTGTCCATCATCTTTTTCGCCGCTGTGATTGAGCCTGTAGATCAGATAGCCGAAGCCGCCGATTGCCGAAAGCCCGGCAAGCTGGAAGAGAAAATCTGCAAGTGTCGCATCCATGACAATCTCCCTTTCTATAAATTATTAAAGGAATTGTAGCACGGAATGTAAGTGGTTTCACTACTTTTTTATAAATATTCGATGGAAATTTTACAGACGGCTACCGAACAGACCGAGCACAATGTCCGGCACCCAGTATTCTCTTCTTGTCGCACGTCCCCTGAACTGGAACATCTTTACGAAATACTCCTTCAGATCATTGGACATATCCATTCCTCCTCATTGATCGTTGTTCTCATTATACTAAAAATAATTATTTCCTCATAAGATACACCCCTTAAAACACGAAAGTTAATGCGTTTGATACTATGAAAACGCATTAAAACATGAACTTAATCCAATAATACTGTTGAAAAGTTCGTCAATGGTGTTACAATAGTATTATTCTAAATTAAAGCACTCATATAATAGCAGTGATATGGTCTGCAAGTTTCTACCGGACGCCGTAAATGTTCCGACTATGGGTGGGCAAAATACGGACGGATGCGAATGTACCTGCGTACACTCTGCTTTGATTCCCGAACTGTTGCTCATCCTTTGGATGCGCGGTGGTTTTGGGATTTTTTATTTGGAAGAATGTTTTTAAAAATGGCTGAGGTGAAAAAAATGGATATTTTGAAAGAGAAGATTTTAACGGAAGGGGTTGCCCTTTCCGAAACGGTGCTCAAGGTCGACAATTTTTTGAACCATCAGGTCGATCCGCAGCTGATGCATGAAATCGGACAGGAGTTCCAAAGCCGTTTCGAAGGTAGAGGCATCACGAAAATACTGACACTTGAATCCTCCGGCATCGCCCCGTCTGTGATGGCCGGGCTGCTGATGGATGTGCCGGTCGTATTTGCACGCAAAAGACAGTCCCTCACTCTGACAGACGGACTGCTCACTTCCGAAGTGTACTCCTACACAAAGCAGGAGACCAACAAAGTCTGTGTGGCCCATAAATTCCTCGGGGAGGATGATACGGTGCTCATCATCGACGATTTCCTCGCCAACGGCAAGGCCGCCGAAGCGCTGATCCATCTCGCAGACCAGGCAGGTGCTGAAATCGCCGGTATCGGAATCGTCATTGAAAAAGCATTCCAGGAAGGCGGAAGTGAACTCAGGGAGAAAGGCTACCATGTAGAATCGCTCGCCCGTATCGCAAACCTCGAAGCAGGCAAAATCGAATTTGTTCAGGAAAAGGAGAATTCCAATGCAGATGTCTAAGACGAAATCACTGTCCCTCGGACTCCAGCATGTCCTTGCGATGTATGCCGGTGCTGTCATCGTCCCGCTCATCATCGGGGCGGGCATCGGTCTGTCCAATGCCCAGCTTACCTATCTGATTGCCATCGATATCATGATGTGTGGTGTTGCGAGCATACTGCAGGTCTGGAAGAATAAATTCTCAGGCATCGGTCTGCCTGTCGTCCTCGGATGTACATTCACCGCGGTCGGTCCGATCATCGCCATCAGCAACAGCTACGGCATCGAATCCATCTATGGATCTATCCTCGTATCTGGTCTAACCGTCGTCCTCATCGCCAAGTATTTCAGCAAGATGATCCGGTTCTTTCCACCCGTCGTGACTGGATCGGTCGTTACCGTCATCGGAATTACATTGATCCCCGTCGCATTCAACGACCTTGCCGGCGGTCAGGGAAGCGAGGACTTCGCTTCGCCGATGAATCTCGCCATCGGCTTCGGGACTTTATTCGTCATACTGATGATCTTCAAATTCGGCAGAGGTTTCATCAAATCCATCGCCATATTGCTCGGCATCATGATTGGTACCGGTGTGAGTGCATTTTTCGGGCTCGTGGATTTTTCTGCAGTAGGTGAAAGTTCATGGTTCCATCTGCCAAAGGTATTCTATTTCGGCATGCCGGAATTCCATCTTGCACCGATACTGACAATGATTCTCGTCGCAATCGTCAGTCTTGTCGAATCGACCGGCGTTTACTTTGCACTCGGCGACATTACTGACAAGGAACTGGATGAAGAGGATCTCAAACGCGGTTACCGTGCAGAAGGTCTCGCCATACTTTTCGGCGGCCTGTTCAACTCGTTCCCGTATACGACATTTTCACAGAACGTCGGACTCGTCCAGCTTTCCGGCGTGAGAAGCAACCACATCATCTACATCGCCGGGGGGATGCTGGTCCTGCTCGGCCTCGTACCGAAAATCGGGGCACTGACACTCGCCATCCCGACATCCGTCCTTGGCGGCGCAATGCTTGCGATGTTCGGCATGGTCATCTCCTATGGCATCAAGATGCTTTCAAATGTAGACTTTGAAAAACAGGAAAATCTGATGATCGTCGCCATTTCAGTCGGCATGGGGCTCGGTGTCACTGCAGTGCCGGAGCTGTTCGCAGTACTGCCTGAGCGCATATCCATCCTCACGGACAGCGGCATCGTGATGGGAAGTCTTACAGCCATCATACTCAACATCGTGTTCAATATGAGAAAAGCACCTTCCGTCAAATCGGAAAAAGTTTCCCGCGAACAGCACGTGACAGGATAGGATTTAAGGGCGTCTCCCCGGAGGCGCCTTTTGTTTGCGGATTGACACTTGCTGGAATATACTGATTCACATGACAATCAGTAAGGAGCAGCCAAAATGAAAAGAATGATCATGGGTACGGTATTCCTCATTGCAGGAATTGCCCACTTCCTGAAACCGGGGAAATTTACCGGTATAACCCCCGGCTTCATGCCTTTTAAGACATTCATCGTCTACTTAACCGGCCTGCTGGAATTTGTTTTCGGGGTACTGCTGTTTCTGGACAGGACCAGAAACTGGCAGCTAAACGGAATGCAGAAATTCCTGTGGACAGTATTTCCTGCCAATGTCTATATGTATACCCATCAGGAAAAGCTCGGCCTTGAAAAATACCCGAAATGGGCACTGCTCGGACGCCTGCCGCTTCAACAGCTGATGGTCGATATGCTTGAAGATATGAAGAAACAGCAATAACCTCCAAAAGAATACCTGAATGACAGGTTCTCTATCCGTCCCCTTGTACTCAAATACGGCATACCGTCAAAAAATTGCGCGGAAATGGATTATGATAAACCCTGCAGAGTATCGTTCAACGAACTAAGATGCATTCATGAAGATCTTTTCATATTCGAAAAATCGTTCCACATTATTGTCATCAGAAATCACCGCAATATGGCCGTCCGGGCGGATGAGCATGACCGTATTTTTGTTGATGCCCGCCTTTTTAACTGCTGCCGTCAAATTGAATTCATACAGTTCAAAACTTGATTTTTGCAAGAAACGGCGCATTTCAGCACTCGTCTGGCCGTATATCTGATAATGGAACTCTGCGCCTTCAAGCGGGGCGTAATTGTCACTGTCCCCATACTTTACCCATGGCAGCCGGTCGCCGCTTTTCACCTTTCCGGCTCTGCCGCGTGACAGCATGCTGTCTTCATACTCGATATGGATCTGGGAAACGAGGCGGAACATCGCCCGGCGTACTGCCCCGAGCCGTGCGAGACCGGAGACCAGGGCGGGCATGAACAGACTCCTCAACGCATCCGATACGGGTTTGTCAGCAATCATACCCTTGAATACCTGATCAGTTGTTCTGACCAGAAGCCTCGCAAAAGGTATTCTTTCCTCTTCATAGGAGGCAAGGATTTCCGCATCCATTTTCCCTTCGATCACTTTGGCCAGTTTCCATGACAGATTCATTGCATCCCCGATGCCTGTATTCATCCCCTGGCCACCTGCCGGACTGTGAATATGTGCTGCATCACCGGCAATAAAGACCCGTCCTTTTCTGAAATGTTCACTGATCCTGTGGTGGACTTTATAGGTTGAAAACCAGTTGACCGTTTCCGCCTCTATCCCTGTATGATTTTCCACATAGTCGCTGACATCTTTGTACCGGGCATTTTCTTTGCTTTGGACGGGCTGCCCGGGAACAAGTCCGATGATACGCAGCGAACCGGATGTCCTTACCGGCAGAACAAGTGCAAAGCCCTCTTTTGACATATGAACCTGCACACCGCAGGCCCTGCTGTCACTCATCACATCAGCCACGAAAAACACCTCTTCGTATGTGCCTCCCGGAAAGTCATAGCCCATCTGTTTCCGTACAGAGCTCCCCGGTCCGTCGCAGCCGCACAGAAACCCGGCTTCAAGTGTCTCCAGCCCATCACCATCTGATATGACAGCTTTTATTCCGCCCTCTGTTTCTTCGTAGTAAATGAGTTCACGGTTCCATTCGACTTCAATATTTTTCCTCTGAAGGTAGCAGATGACGATGCGTTCATGCACGTCCTGGGGCAGACTCAGCACGAAGGGAAAACGGCTGAGCCCTTTGCCGATATTACCGAAATTGATCTTTCCCCGTCTGCTGCCATCATTAAAAATCGCGACGCTGTCAGCAATGATTCCCTTCTCAATCATCTCACCGGCCAGACCGTGCTGGTCATACAGTTCAAGTGTCCTTGCATGGACCACCATGGCCCTCGATTCTTCACCGGGGCCGCCTGCCTTATCTATGATCCTGAATGGTATGCCTTTGCGTTCCAGGCCGACAGCCATCGCAAGTCCTGTCGGCCCTGCCCCCACAATCAATACTTTGCTTTGCATACAACCGCCCCTTTGCGAGTGTTACTCCCCTGTTCCCGCTTCCGCCGCCTGATATTCCCGGCGGGCCTGGATCATTTCCCGCGGGAAATCCGTCATGATGGCTTCGACACCGAGTCCGAAAAAATGTTTCGCACTCTCACTGTCGTTGACCGTCCAGACACGGACTTTATCTTCGATATGGTTGATCCGTTCCTCTTTTTTCATTACTGCCTTATATGACAGATGAAGCGCATCGAGTTTCAGTGTATTGATATAATCATAGATGATACCCGGCACCTTCTTGCTGAGCCATGCAGTCCTTGCATTTGGATTGATCGTCTTCATGCGGATCAGTGTCGGGAGATGGAACGAGGAATAGATTACCTTGTGTTCGATCGAATAGGTGCTGACCATCGCATCCACCTTTTCTTCAATGCCCTCATACAAAACCTTGTTTGTCTTGAGTTCGATGTTCAGCTCTATATCGTGATGATCCGCAAGGTTCAGCACTTCTTCGAGCGTCGGCACAGTCTCTTTGTCCCACCTTTCCTCATAGGCCTCAAAATCCTTATATCTGACTCCCGCGCTCAAATCCCTTACCTCTGCGAGTGTCATATCCCTGATCATGCCGCAGCCGTCGGTCTTCTCCTCAACATATTCATCATGGATGACCACGAGGTGGCCGTCCGTTGTCATATGCACATCAACCTCCAGACCATCCACCCCTGCATCAACGGCTTCCTTAAAAGCCAGCATCGTGTTTTCGGGGTGGGTGCCCATGGCCCCTCTGTGCGCGTATATTTTAGTCATTGTCCTTCACACTCCATTTGAATTAAAAAAGGAGGACAAACATTCCCATGCTCATCCCCACTTATATCACTGTCCTCCAGTGCAGCTTCAATTATATTTACCCAATGATTTTTTAATCAAACCCGCTTTTTCCTTTTTATCTTCCACCTTGGTGATGCCGCTTCCGACGATGACCACTGCCGGAGCCAGATCGAGATAGCGGTCCAGGTTGGTCTCATTGATGCCGCCGGCGACATACACTTTGAAATCCCTGTCTGTAAGCCTTTGAAAGAACGGATCATGTCCCTCGTTTCCCGACTGCTGGTCCTTGCCGATATGTGCACTGACAGACCTGACACCGATGGATTCGAGCTGATCGAAGACTTCCGGGTCTTTATAGTTCAAAAGATCGACCACAACTTCTTTCTGTCTTGCCTCTGCCGCGTCCACACAGGCTTTGATCGTATTCATGTCGGCAAAGGACATGACGGTGATGATATCTGCGCCGTAATCGAAAGCCGTCTCGCTTTCGCTCTTTCCGGCATCGCATATTTTGACATCGGCCAGCACCGATTTCCGAGGATACTTCTCTTTTATATCCCTGACGATGCCGAGACCGTATTCCTTTATGACCCCGGTACCGATTTCGATGATATCCACCGATTCATCCACCTGGGCGAGTGTCCGGAAGCATTCATCATACGTCAATCTGTCAAGCGCGATCTGAAGCTTCATATCTTTCTCTCCTCTCTTTGATCAGTTATACGTTTTAAAGCCCTGTTCATTGAATGAAACAATCTCTTTGATATGGCAGTTGAATATGCCTGTTTCAACCACTCCCGGAATGTTCACCAGTTCCTGATGCAGTTCATCGGGATCACCCGGCGTATTGTAAGTGCAGTCGATGATGTAATTTCCATTGTCAGTGATGAATGAACTTCCCTCCGCCATTCTCATTTCTGTCACAGCACCGGTTGCTTCAAGGAGCCTTCTTGTCATCCTGTAAAGATACTGGTTGATCTCAACAGGAATTGGAACGCCGTCAAAGCCCTCCACTTCTTTATCCTCATGTGCTACGAGGACAAGCCTGTCGGCAAAATAGTCCACCTGCTTTTCCCTGAGAAGCGACCCCCCGCCGCCTTTTACTGCAATGCAGTTCTTGGTGAACTGGTCTGCCCCGTCAATTGCGGTGTCCACCGTCTCTGCATCATGGATGACGGTGAGACCAAGATCCTGCAGCGCCCTTTCAGTTTTCAGCGAAGTGGATAAGAACCGCACTGACAGATCACTGGCGTCAATGTGGGCTTTCATCACCGGGAGGTATTTTTCTATCGTCGTCCCGGACCCCATGCCGATGATACTGCCGTCTTCAATATAGTGATTGAGGTATTCAAAAGCTTTTTCCATTTATTCCGCCCCCTCTGCCATCATATCAGGAATGATGAAGACAAGGCCCGGTACGAATGCAATCAGCAGCAGTACGGCGAGGATGATGAGAAGATAAGGGATGACCGCCGCAAAAGATCTCTCAATCGAGAGTCCGGCAATCTTTCCGGCAATCAGTAGGCAGAGGCCATACGGCGGTGTTGCAAGGCCGATTGCCAGCGTGATGACGACAATGAGTCCAAGGTGGACCGGATCGATGCCGAAAGCCTCGGATGCCGGCAGTATGATCGGCACGAAAAGGATCATTGCAGGAATCGCATCCATGAATGTACCGATGATCAGGAAGAAACCGATGATCAGCAGGATGAACACCCATTTCACTGAAATGTTTTCTGTGAAGAACGCCTGTGCATGTGCTGCAAGCTGATAGTAGCTCAGAAGTTCACCCAGTGCACTGGCTGTTGCCAGAGCGAAAAGAGATAATGCACTGAGTGATAATGTATCAAAGATGATTTTCGGCAGATCCCTGACTTTCAGCGTCTTATAGTAGAACATGCTGATCAGAAGCGTATAGACCGAAGCAATCGCCGCTGATTCAGTGGCGGTGAACAGACCGGTCATTATGCCGCCGATAATGATGATGATCGTCAGCAGTGCAGGAAAAGTGTCCAGGAGCTTTTTACCTATTTCCTTCAAATGTACCCTTTTGAAAGTAGGATATCCCTTTTTCACGGAAAGAAAATATATGAATATCATCATGCCGAGGCCGATCAGTATTCCCGGTATGATTCCGCCCAGGAAAAGTGTGCCGACGGATGCGTTCGCAACCCCTGCAAAAATGATCATCGGTATACTTGGTGGTATGACGACACCTATTGTGGAGGATGCCGCCGTCACACCAGTTGCCGTCTCCCTGTCATATCCATTTTTGAGCATGCTCGGAATAAGCACCTTACCGGTGCCTGCCGTATCTGCCTGTGCAGCACCTGAAACGCCGGCAAACATCATCGACACAAGCACATTCGCCTGGGCGAGTCCGCCTTTCAATGGTCCGACGATTGCAAGTGCCAGATCGATCATCTTTTCGGAAATCTTGCCGGAGTTCATCAGGTTGGCAGCCAGTATGAACAACGGCACGGCGAGCAGGACGAATGAATCCAGCCCGTTGACCATCTTCATCGGGATGATCACTTCCGGTATATCAGGAATCGTCATCATGCCGAGCAACGCCACGATTCCTATGACAAATGCGATGGGTACACCGATTATGAGAAGTATGACAAACAGCAAAACCAAAAGATAACCCATCAGTTACCGACCTCCTTTCCATTCATTTTCCTGAGCTTTCCAATCGAACCTGCGATGTGATCCACAGAATACAGGATCATCGTCACAGACATCACCGGCACAGCCAGCCAGACAAAGCCCATCTTAAGCACCGGCACTGTTTCCCATGTATAGTTCCAGAAATGCTCCAGCAGCTGGAAACCGTACATTGTGATCAGTACGTTGAATGCCACGAGAAGTGCATCGATGAATATATTCAGATATAATCTGTTCTTCTGATTGAGCTTCATCTGGAGGAAATCGAATGTGAAATGTTCTTTATGATTCACCATGACGGCCGCCCCCATGAAGATTGCCCAGATGAATGCATTATTTGCGAGCTCCTCTGTCCATAAAACCGACATCCCCATATAGCGGGTGATGATCTGCAACAGTGTGGCAAGGAAAAAGATTACCAGAAATATGATGCCTGCAGTAATCTGTACCTTTTCTATCGTCTTTATCAGTCTGTTCATTCTTCCACCTCCGGAACTCTCATTATTCTTCTCTCAAACTTCTGATCTTTTCCAGTGTTTCAGTCATATCCAATTCTTCGGCAAGTCCGTCCTGGATAGGTTCCGCCACTTCTTCCATCTCGGAAGTATCCATCTGGTTCACCTCCGCACCGGCATCGGTGGCGATCTCCTTATACTCCTCATCCTGCGCGATCACTGCTTCCCGCTCTGCTTCAACAGAGGCTTCGGATGCCTGCATCAGTATGTCCTGTATATCTTCGGGATATTCGTCGAATCTGTTGCCGTTGGCAAGCAGGAACCTGGTCGTATAATCGTGTGCGGTCTCGGTGATATATTTGCCGTTCTTTGTCGTATGGTGGTTCTGCTGTACGAAGTATGGATATGAGTTCTCAGAGGAATCCACGACATTCTGCTGCAGCGCCTGGTAGAGTTCACCCCATGAGACAGATGTTGGGATCGCGCCAGTCTTTTCCCAGAAATCAGATACGACACCGGATGTCTGTGTCCTGATCGTCATCCCGTTCAGATCTGACATTTCCTCTATCGGCTTTTTGCCGTAATAGTGTCTTGCACCTGCCGACCAGTAGCCGAGCATCTTAAAGTCGTTGTCCGACTTCTCATTTACCGTCTCTGCAAATTCCCGGCCGATTTCTCCGTCAACCACCTTCTCCCAATGCTCATAGTCCTCGAACAGATAATGCAATGCGAAGAAATCAAATTCCGGTATCCCTGTCCGTGTCATGAAGCCCGGCGATACCAGTACGACATCCGCCGCACCGACCACAAGCTTCTGCACGAGTTCCGGCTCTTCTGTACCTATGGTGCCGGCGTGCACTTCAACTTCTATGCGGCCGTCGGACGCTTCCTCAGCCACTTCCTTGAATTTCAGAAGTCCGGCCTGGTAGGGACTTTCACTCGAAGTCTGGTTGTGTGCCGCTATGATCTTGATCGGTTCCTCTTTCGTACCTTCCGCGACATTCTCCACGTCGGAACAGGATACGAGAGTCAGGCTTGTCACTGCTGCAAGCAGGATCAGAAAAAATTTTTTCATAAATAACACTCCTCTACTCCAGATTGAAATGTTTCGCTTTTATTTCCCCGGCGTCTTTGTCAGCTTTTTTGTTCAGATGGATGATGAGACTGTCCAATATGAGATGCATGGATTGGTCAAACTGATTGCCGAGGGGCTGGATCGTCGGGATGTCATTATGTTTGGTGCTGGCACCGATGGACAGTACCGCATCGAACGTCTCCCGGAGTACCGCATCGTCTGCTGCAGTGACAAGCGCTGTTTTGCCGCCCAGGCTTCTGGCCTTCTCCGTCATCGTCATGATCGAGTGCCCTTTGCCGGAACCGCTCAAAATGATGAGCAGGTCGTTCTCCTCAAAAGCAGGTGTCGTCGTTTCACCGATTACGTACACGCCGTAGCCGCTGTGCATCAGCCGCATCGCAATCATCCGGCCGACCAGTCCACTCCGGCCGTTGCCGTATATATAGATGCTTCCCGCACCTTCGATCTCTGCACCGAGCGCTTCAAGCTCCGATGCATCCACCGACCTGCAAACCTTGTCAACTTCTTCAGATACCGTTTTCAAAATTTCATTCATTTGCATAATCCTTCACCGACTCCCTTATTATCAATTCAGGTGTGAACCTGTGGATGCTAACCGGATGCTCTTCCCCGTTGATGATGCCGAATAAAGACCGTGCTGCCTCTGTTCCTATGCTGAATGCCGGCTGGGCCACGGCTGTGATCGCCGGATTGAAGAATTCAGCGAACGCAATATCATCTATGGTAATGATGGATACATCATCCGGCATGGCGAGTCCAAGCCGCTTCAGCGCCTTCAGCACTTCAAACAGTGCGAGATCATTCGACACGATCAATGCTCCCGGCAGTTTCTCCTCGTCTGCCAGACGGCTTATACGCCCTTCCACCACATCGGGTTCCCCGATGATTTCAAAAGTTTCCATATCATTTTTCCTGCAGAGCCGCCTGTACATATCCAAACGTTCCCGCCTCGGGGCTATTTCACAAAGCGGCTGCGACACAAAGCCGATTGCACCATGTCCCTTCTCCATCAGATGACTGAATGCCTCACGAACCGCGGTTTCGTTATCCAGCATGAATGACGGCACGGGAGCATCTTCAATGATCCGGTCGACAAACACTGTCGGATACCCATCTGCTGCAAGCCCGGTGAATAAACCGGCATTCCCTTCTGTCGGGATGACCACTATACCGTCCACCTGCTTCGCCCGCAGCATCTTTATATAATCCTCCTCTTTATACGGATCATTATCTGCATTGCAAACGATGACATGGTAGTTCATGATCCGTGCATAATCTTCTATCGCCCGGATGATCTGCGTGGAAAAACTATGTAATATGTTTGCGACGATGATGCCTATCGTCATCGTCTTTTTATCCTTCAGACTTCTCGCCACGACATTCGGCTGATAGTTCAGATCATGGACAGCGCTTGAGATCCTCTCCCTTGTGTCCGCACCCATTGCTGCGTACCGTCCGTTCAGATAATGGGAAACCGTGGTCTTCGATACACGTGCAGCCTGTGCCACATCGTTGATGGTCACTCTTTTCATACGATAACCTCACATCGTTTACTAAACCGATTTAGTAAACCGGTTCACTAAAGTATAGGACAAGTGTAAGCGTTTTACAACCTTTATTTAAAAATTTGGCCAATTAAAAAAACCGGGCGGTCTACCCGGTTTTCTGATTGACCAATCCTTCAGTCTGTGATGTTCGTTTCCAGAAATTGCATCAGTTTACGGCCGCTCTCCTCCTCCGCCGTTTCATTGGCTTCGAGCGTACCTCCAACTGCGAGACCGCCGACTGCGGCAGGCACCCCGAACAGATGCCCCGCCTTTGGATATATATCCACCTCTGCCCTGTCGCCGAGTGCTTCTCCTATTTCTTCCGCTGCGACTTCACTCTGCCACATCGCATCGTCCCCGCCGGCAATCAAAAGGGCGTTCCCATCAAAGTTTGATGTATCAACACGTTTTTCTTCACTGTTGCCATTCATTTCGACTGCTGAAACGTAAGTCTCCCTGTATTTCACCGGGTTCAGTACGATCGAATCGAAAATCGTTCTTGCAAACGCTCCAAAATCCGACTGCTGCAGGCTGATATAAGGCAGATCCTCACCATTCCACGTCCAGGAAGAGTGGGCCTCACGGCCGAAACTGAGACCCTGGAATACATAGCTGCTCGGCGCATACAGTACCAGGTTGCTGATTTCATCATAATAGTTCGTCAATACGAGGCCCAGTTCCGCTCCTTTGGATGCACCGATTACGGTGACCTCTTTACCGCCAAGCTCTGCATGTTCCAGAAAGTCACCGAAAAATTCCAACGGTACCTGAGCAAGTTCTTCATTCTGATTCGGTGCACCGAAGAAGAACAGGGAGTACACTTCATAGCCTTCCTCTGCAAGCTGCAGAGCCATATCAAAATTACTGCTGCCCTCGGAACCCCCGAATATGGCAATTGTTTCAGTCCCGACAGGCGCATCGGGCAACAGATGGAACCCCGCTGCCTCTCCCGTCTCGAAATATTCTATTGTCCCTCCTTCAAATGAATCCGGATAATCCGACAGATCATGATAATCCGGCATTCCCCCCGACAGGTCGTATTTTTGTGTGTTGTATAAACGCATGCCGAATACCGCGATGACGACAACAACAATAAGGACAACAAATCCCAACAATACTTTGAGCACAGTTTTCATCAATCACATCACACCCCTGTCTCTGTTTAGTTTTTATTCACATACCCTTATAGTTGTAACTTTATACCAATATATGGCTGGTGTTTGGTATTATGGTGGAAATGAATACGTATGGGAGTGATATTTCAATATGAAGAGAATGAACCTGGAAAACCTTCCGTACTGGCAGGAAAATCCGGCCTGGCTCAATGAAGATACTGAAGGGTACCGTATAACGGACCGGGACATATATTTCGGGGATGACTATAAGGAGCTGTATCATTTCAGAATAGAAAAATCACGTTTCCATGATGGATTCAGGGGCCGCCATCTCGTAAAGGTCCAGTTTTTCAACTGCGACTTTTCCAACATGCAATTTGAATCCGCCACTCTGCTGAAAGTGGAATTCAACCAGTGCAATCTGACCGGGACGGAATTCTCGAATATGAATATGAAATCCGTCATGTTCAATGAATGTAAAATGATGTTCAACAATTTTACAGAATGCAAATTTGAGAATATCGTGTTCAATGACATCATGTTCAAACAGCTGTTCCTCAATCAGACCAAAATGAAATCCCTGGAATTCAACCGGTGTCAGATCGATGACTTTGAAGTATTCGACACGCCGCTTGCAGATGTCGACCTTTCCGGCATCGATTTAGGGAAAATCACCATTCAGGAAGAGGACCTCAGAGGCAGTATCATCTCGTCCGGACAGGCAGCCGACTTTGTCAAATTGTTCGGCCTCAGGGTGAAAAGGGAATAAAGTTGACTATCAGCCGATTCTGTTACAGAATTAAAGTAGTAGAATCGCTTGTTGTCAGTTACCAAGCCTTAAGGGAAATGAACAAAGTATCTGAAAAGAATAAGGAGTGGAATTTATGAACCAGGAACAGTTTGATAAAGTCAAAAACGGCAACGGTTTCATTGCTGCACTGGACCAGAGCGGCGGCAGTACTCCAAAGGCGCTGAAAGCCTACGGCATAATGGAAGACTCATACTCCGGTGAAGATGAGATGTTCGACCTTGTCCATGACATGCGTACACGCATCATCACGTCCCCTTCGTTCAATGCAGATCGGATTTTGGGTGCCATCCTGTTCGAACAGACAATGGACAGGAAAATCGAGGGCAAATATACCTCTGAATATTTAGCTGATAAAGGCATCGTCCCTTTCCTTAAAGTTGATAAAGGACTCGCTGATGAAGCAAACGGTGTCCAGCTGATGAAGCCGATGCCTGACCTTGAGAGCCTGCTCGGGCGTGCAAATGAGCGGGGCATCTTTGGTACAAAGATGCGCTCAAATGTTCTGGAACCAAATGAACAGGGCATCAAAGAAGTCGTGGACCAGCAGTTTGAAGTCGGCAAACAGATCATTGCTGCAGGGCTCGTTCCGATCATTGAGCCTGAGGTGAATGTATACAGTGACAATAAGGACGAGTCCGAAGAAATCCTTAAAAATGAAATCCAAAAGCACCTCGACCAGCTGTCGGAAGATCAGAACGTCATGCTGAAACTTTCAATTCCGACAGTGGCGAACCTCTACAAACCGCTCATCGATCATCCGCGCGTCGTCAGAGTCGTCGCCCTCTCCGGCGGTTACTCCCGCGAGGAGGCCAACGAAAAACTGAAAGATAACGACGGACTCATTGCAAGCTTCTCCCGCGCCCTCGCATCAGACCTGAATGCAAACCAGTCCGATGAAGAGTTCAACAAGGCACTGAAGGATGCAGTCGACACAATCTACGACGCTTCAGTGAACAAGAAGTAAAGTAATGATAATGGCACTCCGGGAGTGCCATTATCATATTTTTTCACTTTTATAGTAGACATTTATATGAATTTGATGTATAGTGTCCTTAATAAGATTTTTAAGTACAGCAATATCTAATTCACATGTTACAAAGAGTAATCGTGACTAGACGGTACTTTTTGTAATGTGTGGATTTTTTTATTCCAGCGTATTTAGGATTATTATTAAATATATTTTTGGAGGTCATCATTCATGACACAAGGTACAGTTAAATGGTTCAACGCAGAAAAAGGTTACGGCTTCATCGAAGTTGAAGGCGGAGACGACGTATTCGCTCACTTCTCCAACATCGAAGGCGAAGGCTACAAAACACTTGACGAAGGTCAAGCGGTAGAATTCAACATCGAAGAAGGTCAGCGTGGACCACAAGCTGCTAACATCGTAAAACTTTAATAACAATCTAATTGTTGTTAAATTGAAGAACCTCCCGGACATTTTGCCCGGGAGGTTCTTTTCTTATGCGGCGATATCCTGGAAACGGAGGCCGGCAAAATGCGTTGGCGGTCTCCGCAGGCCGGACGGCGGCCGTTGTTTAAGAGCATCGGCCCCCGTTCTCTCAACGGAGGCCGGCAAAATGCGTTGGCGGTCTCCGCAGGCCGGACCGCGGCCGCTGTTTAAGAGTATCGGCCCCCGTTCTGTCGCGGGTACTTGTGCCGCCCTGCTCCCTATTCCCTGATCTGTCCTGCACCTTCGATTACATACTTATAGCTGGTGAGCGCCTCGAGACCCATCGGTCCTCTGGCGTGAAGTTTCTGTGTGCTTATTCCGATTTCCCCACCGAATCCGAACATTTCTCCATCTGTAAAGCGTGTGGAAGCGTTGACATAGACTGCCGCGGAATCGACTTCATTCAGGAAATTCTGGATGGTTCCGTAATCTGTTGCGGCAATCACATCTGAATGCCCCGTGGAATATTCGTCGATATGGTCGATAGCGGCCTGAAAGTCGTCGACGACTTTCACCGCAATCTCATATCCAAGATATTCTTCGCTGTAATCTGTTTCTGTTGCGGGCACCGCTTCAGGAATCAGGGTGCATGTCTTTTCATCGCCGTGGATTTCCACGCCCGCCTCAATCAGTGCTCTGCCAAGCACGGGCAGTTCCTTATCTGCGATACTCCTGTCAATGAGCAGTGTTTCCAGCGCATTGCATACGGACACTCTGTGCGTCTTTGAATTTATGAGCAGGGATTTTGCCATCTCCGGATCTGCAGACTCATGTACATACAGATGACAGTTGCCGGTCCCTGTTTCTATCACCGGTACGGTGGCCTGTTTCAGTACGGTCTGAATGAGTCCCTCCCCGCCTCGTGGAATGAGGCAGTCCACATACTCATTCGCCTGCATGAATTCCGCCGCGAGCTCCCTTGAAGGATCTGTGATCAACTGCACACTTTCTTTCGGTACAGCAGTCCCGGAAAGTCCTTCCTGCAATGCTTCAACAATCGCCCTGTTACTGTTCATCGCTTCCTTTCCGCCGCGCAGTATCACAGCGTTCCCCGCTTTCAGACATAGCCCTGAAGCATCCGCCGTGACGTTCGGACGGGATTCATAGATAATGCCGATCACACCGAGCGGCACGCGCACTTTACCGATTTTAAGTCCTTGGCCGTTCACCCACTGTCCTTCATTATGCGTCGTCGGATCGGTGAGTTCCGTCATCTGTCTGAGCCCGTCCTGCATCCCGGTCAGACGTTCTTCATTGAGAGTCAGCCTTTCAATCAGTGCATCGCTCAGGCCGCTCTCTTTCCCGTTTTCGATATCTTTACTGTTGGCTTCAAGAATCTTTCCGGTGTGGTTCTTCAAGCTTTCAATCATCGCTTCAAGCGCCGCATCTTTCTCATTGGCGGACAGCTTCCTCAGCACTTTCGCCGCATGTTTCGCTTTCATTCCCAAGTTTTCAATTACTGTTTCTCCAGTCAGTACATTTTCAGTCATATAATTAATCATCCCCCTGTATCTGTAGTTCAGCTTCGTTCTTTTTGAATAAAGTTCCCGTATCCTCACCGTTCAGAATATCGAATATGATGTTCGGATTTTCCGCTGAAGTAATGATCATGGATTTGTTGATCGACATCATCTTCTGGGCCGCCTTCAGCTTCGTCTCCATCCCGCCGGTTGAGAATATGGAACCTGCACCGCCTGCCATGGACAGTATGTCAGTATCGATTTCACCGACGTATGAAATAAGGGACGCATCCGGGTTCGTATGCGGATTTGAATCATACAGCCCATCCACATCGCTCATGATGATGAGAAGGTCTGCGTCTACAAGTTCCGCCACTACGGCAGCAAGCGTGTCATTCTCTCCGAATTTCGTGCAGTGTCCCGATTCATCCACAGAAACTGCATCATTTTCATTGATGACGGGTATTATATCCTTGTTCAAAAGCGAATTGATGGATGTGTTACAATTAGCATAAGAGTTGGGGTAGTTGATGATATCCCGCGTCATGAGTATCTGGCCGATATATTGTTCATAGTGCTGGAAAAAACGGCTGTAAAGGTTCATCAAGGCGCTCTGACCGACGGAGGCAAGCGCCTGCTGTTCAGCAACGGAACTCGGATACTTTTCCATTTTGAGCGTACTCGCCCCTACACCGACAGCCCCGGAAGATACCAATACTATTTCTTTTCCCTGCTGCTGCAAAGATGAACAGACGAAAGCAAGACGGTCAATCTTGTGATAGTCCACCTTTGTCGGGGATTTCATTATGGAATTCGTACCAATTTTAATGACGACGCGTTTACATTCTTTTAAAATATCACGATTCATCCATTTCACTCCTATTGGTAAATATAATGCTTTTAATTATACATAATATAGTATAAAAATCCACCTATTATCCTTAATTATTTTCTTTTTACATATTAAAACGTTTTCATAAATATTATTATATAAAATGTCTTCATCAAAAAGACCGGCCGAAAACCGGCCGGTCTCTCATCTTATTCATCATTCAGGTCATCGTGGATCTCTGCGAATTTCCCTGCAGTGTATTCACTCATGCCGCGATCTTCAACATCCTCCACATAGAGGCTCATCATCATGTCTTTCTCTTCCTGGTCATAACCGATGAACCATCCGGTTTCAGAACCCCTTGATTCCTGGGAGACTTTATTCTCGCTGGTGCCCGTCTTGCCTGCAAACTCTGCGTAATCCCGCTCTGTATCATCCGGGTGGTTTTCTGTGACGACCGCCCTCATCGCCTCTTCCAGATAATCCAGATTTTTCTGGCTGGAAATGCCTTCAATCTGCACTTCATCTTCCGACTCTTTCAAAATGTGAGGTGTGTACACATCACCGCCATTGATGATGGCACTGTATATGGAAGTGATCTGTATCGGTGAAATCATCAGTTGTCCCTGTCCATATGCCGTATCTGCCAGCTGGATGTCACTTTCAATCGTCTCTTCATTCGCCACCTGGCTCGTGTAGATCGGATAGTCTGTGTCATAGACATGCCCGATGCCAAGGTCTTCCATACCATGGACGAATGTTTCGGCCCCGAGATCAAGCGCCGTCTGGGCCATGTAGATGTTATCAGAGTAGGTCAGCGCACGTTTAAGATCGAACCCGCCGTCAATTTCATGGTAGCGGTTGACTTTGTAGCCGCCCCAGGAGCCGTCTTTCTGCCAGCCCTTGCCGGTGATGGTCCGTGTTGCATTCTTATCAAAGCCTTCTGAATTCATCGCGACGATGGATGTCAGCATCTTCTGTGTCGATCCGGGGGATGTGGCCCGGTTGAACTTATTGAGCAGCGGGTTGTCCTCGTCTTCATTGAGGGCATCGTAGTCAGACTGGGAGATGCCGAACATGAAGTCGTAGGGACTCGGACTCGGATAGCTTACCGTCGCAAGCATATCTCCGTTTGACGGATCCATTGCGACACTCGCCCCTGAATCATCCTCCAGGTTCGAGTAGATCGTCTGCTGGACCTCCTTGTCGATTGTCAGTTCAACATCTTCGCCGTCTTTCGGTTCTTTGGAAAACAGATTTTCCACTTCCCCGCCGCTCCCGTCAACGATTGAAATATTGTAACCACGTTCCGGCCTGAGTCTCTCCTCATAAAGTTTCTCGATGCCGCGTTTGCCGATGATGTCGCCGGACTGATAGCCTTCACCTTCCTCCATCTCTTCCTGCGTCACTTCGCCGACGTGTCCGAGGAGATGGTATGTTGCATTATCCAGGGCGTATTCACGGGCCGGTGATTCTGTGACGGAAAGCCCGTTCTCGCTGAATTTCTGTTTTTCCTTCTCAGTAAACCTGTGTGCGTCCTTGATCGGCACAAACATTCCATCGCTGATCCATTCCTGGTCAAACAGATTCCCGAGGCTCTCTTCACTCATTTCGAGCTCATCACTCAGTGAAAGAATATCTTCCTCGTCTGTTGAGCCGGCAGTATATCCGACCGTTTCCTTCATACCATTGAATGCAAGCTGTTCGCCGTCTTTATCAAGGATTTCACCGCGTTCCCCGTTCAACGGCTCTATGTTGAGTTCATTACCCGCAAGGCCCGGCACGATCATATCCGGTGTCCATTCAACGAACCAGTCACCCGCTTCATCGTCATATGAAAGCAGGATTTCATAATCCCGCTGCAATTCACCATATGCCGTGTCCATCGTCAATTCACCGGTATATTTTTTGGAACTGTCACCGGAGTCCGCTTCGGATTCCGCGAGATTATCCAGTGTTACCTGTTCAACGCCAAGGCTGTCAAAAATCTGTGCATTGCGATCCACCACTTCCCCCTCGGAGTATGAATCTTTTGATTCGTCACTGACATAGCCGTACAGTTCATCGAAATTCTCTTCCTCATAGGCAGCAGTGAAGCCGTCCAGTGTTTCATCTTCCGATTTCTGCAGGAGACCGGAGCTCAGAACCAGGAACACCGCTGCGGCAATCACCACAACCGCCAAACCTATCCACACTATTTTCTTTTTCACGTTCTCACCCTAACATTAAAATCAAGATTAAGGTCATTATACAGAAATTCATATGCTCCTGGAATCAATTACCTTCCGGATACAGTAACAAACTCATACTCAATGCCCATTACAAACAAGTCCCATTTGACCTATCATTGAATTTAGCTTACCATTTAAATATATTAAATTGATTAAGGGCAGAGCGCTTATGATATTTATAATTAGGAGGTAATTACTATGGCATATGTAATTCTTCAACCGTGCATGGAGGAAAAATCCGGAGATTGCGTTGAAGTTTGTCCTGTAGATTGCATAGAAGAAGGTCCGGACCAGTTCTACATCGATCCGGAAATCTGCATCGACTGCGGTGCATGCGTAACGGCATGTCCGGTGGATGCGATCGTGGAAGAATACGAAATGACGCCTGAAGACGAGCCATTCCTTGAAAAAGCCGAGAAATTCTACGGCATCAAGTAAGGGTTACAATTCGACATACTGACCCCCCCGGACGCGGAATACATTTCTCCCGCGTCCGGGGATTTTTCATTCATCCATCCGCCGGATGCAGTTCTTTTGGCATCGGTGCATTTCCATCAAATTCCCGTATCGCCCGTCCATTCGGTTGCAGCCGTCAGTGAACATAATCAGTAAGGCCGCACAAGGAAGCAGTCTGTTTTTCCTTTCCTTCATATAAACATTCCTCTTTATCCTTTCTTACGCCGTGCCTTCTTCTCACTTTCATCCACGAGCTTTGCCCCGATAAGATCGCCGGTAATATTGAGTGAAGTCGCACCCATCTGTATGATGGCGTCAACCCCCGCAATAATGGCGACGACTTCAAGCGGCAGTCCCGCCTGGGTCAGCACGATGGATAAGGCAACGATTCCCGCACTCGGGACACCGGCTGTACCGATGGAGGTCAGAGTGGCTGTCACCACGAGCAGGAACATGCCCGGAAGTGTCATATCCTCTCCAGCGATGGTCGCTGCAAAAATGGCCGCAATGCCGAGCCGTAGAGCGGCGCCATCCATATTGACAGTGGCGCCGATTGGAATGGTGAATGATGACACTGACTCGCTGATTCCCGCCTTTTTGGCAGACTCCAGCGTGACCGGCAATGTGCCAAGGCTTGATGATGTGATGAATGAAAGCGCCATCGCCTCCCTGATATTTTTGAAGAATTTTATGACCGGTACCCTGAATATCATAAGCAGCACCACATATATGGCCAGCAGGTGGAATATGAAAGCACTGTAGGTGACAGCAGTCAATGCAACCAGAGATCCCAGTACTTCGAGCGACTGGTTGCCGAATGTCGATGCTCCGATGCCGAACACACCGATCGGTGCATACTGCAGCACACCCTTCAATATTTTGAGTGTCGCCTCCGTAATGGCATCCGAAATATCAAAGAGCAGATTGCCAAGCCGTTTCATTCGTCCGTCCTCACTGTAGCGCATGTAGGAAATCGCAAAACCGAATACCAGAGCCACGAATACGATGGCCAGAACATCCGCTTCCACCAGCGCTTCAAAAATATTGGATGGGACAATATTCAACAATGTATCCACAAACGATGGTGCTTCAGGCGTCTCGACCTCTGCATCTCCAAGAGTGACACCCCCCGCCGGGTTGAAGACGACTGAAAAGAGGATGCCGATAGTCACTGCCATGGATGTGGTCAATAGATAGTAGATGAATATCTTACCACCCACCCGGCCAAGCCCGGCGGGATTGGAATTATTCGCAGCCACGATAAGCGTGAACAGAATGAGCGGTATGACAATCATCTGCAGCAGATTGAGGAACAGTGTTCCCAACGGTTCAAAGACGCCGGCAGCCGGGCCCATTATGATTCCAGTGATGATTCCCAGTATGAAACCGATAGACATTTTCACAAGCAGCGGCGTTTCCAGATACTTTTTGAATAGTTTCATGGCATCTCCCTTCAAGTGTGACTTATGCATCAGATACTTTATATATGTATACCCTGAAACGCTTTGAATAATTTCATCTTATCTGTTTTCGGCATACAAAAAAGAGGCAATCCAAAGGATTGCCTCTTTCGATATTTTGAAAAAATGCAAACGGAACTTACATCATGCCCGGCATTCCGCCGCCCATGCCGCCCATATCAGGGGCGCCACCGCCGTTTTCTTCCGGAATATCAGCGACTACGGCTTCTGTTGTAAGGAACATTGCAGCGACAGAACCTGCGTTCTGCAATGCGGAACGTGTCACTTTTGTAGGATCCACGATTCCTGCTTCAACCATGTTCACCCATTCGTCTGTTGCTGCGTTGTAGCCGACGCCTGCTTCCTGGGTTTTCAGTTTTTCTACGATGACTGACCCTTCCACGCCTGCGTTTTCAACAATTTGGCGAAGCGGTGCTTCAAGGGCTTTCAGAACGATGTTCACACCGGTCTTGATGTCCCCTTCCGCTTCGATTTCAGATACTTTCTTATGCACGGAAACAAGAGCTGTTCCGCCGCCTGAGACGATGCCTTCCTCTACAGCTGCGCGTGTGGAGTTGAGTGCATCTTCGATGCGGAGTTTACGTTCTTTCATTTCTGTTTCAGTCGCAGCGCCGACTTTGACCACTGCTACACCGCCTGAAAGCTTGGCAAGGCGTTCCTGGAGTTTTTCCTTGTCGAAACTTGATGTCGTTTCCTCGAGCTGTGCTCTGATCTGTCCGACACGTGCATCGATATTGTCTTTTTCACCGGCACCTTCAACGATTGTCGTATCATCTTTTGTGACGTTGACTTTGGAAGCCGTACCCAACATATCGATCGTCGTATCTTTAAGATCGAGTCCGAGGTCTTCTGTAACAACCTGTCCGCCTGTAAGGACTGCGATATCTTCGAGCATCGCTTTGCGGCGGTCACCGAAGCCGGGCGCTTTCACGGCAATTGCTGTGAATGTGCCGCGCAGTTTGTTCAACACGATGTTTGCCATCGCATCACCTTCGACATCATCAGCGATGATGAGGACAGGACGGGACTGCTGTACCACCTGCTCGAGCAGCGGCAGGATATCCTGGAAATTGGAGATTTTCTTATCCGTCACAAGAATATAAGGGTTGTCGAGGTCTGCAACCATCTTCTCTGAATCTGTCACCATGTAAGGGGAAGTGTAGCCGCGGTCGAACTGCATACCTTCAACCACTTCAAGTTCAGTTTTGAATCCGCGGGATTCTTCGATGGTGATGACGCCGTCTTTGCCGACTTTTTCCATCGCTTCTGAAATGTATTCGCCAATTTCAGGATCGTCGGAAGAAATCGCACCGACCTGCGCAATGGCTTCTTTGTCCTGTACAGGACGGGAGATGTTCTGAAGTTCTGCAACTCCCGCTTCTACCGCTTTGCCAATGCCTGTCCTGATGCCGACAGGGTTCGCTCCGCTTGCCACGTTCTTAAGACCTTCCTGGATCATTGCCTGGGCAAGGACCGTTGCGGTTGTCGTACCGTCTCCGGCGATTTCGTTTGTCTGGTTCGCAACTTCGGCCACCAGTTTCGCACCCATATTTTCATAGGCATCTTCAAGCTCAATCTCTTTTGCGATTGTCACACCGTCATTTGTGATGAGCGGTGCAGTGAATGATTTATCCAGAACGACGTTGCGCCCTTTTGGACCAAGCGTCACTTTTACAGCATTTGCAAGTTTATCGACACCATCGAGCATCGATCTGCGAGCGTCTTCTGAGAACTTTATTTCTTTTGCCATGTGTAAAATTCCTCCTAAAAATCATATCTTAATGTATTATTGTTCCATTATCAGCTGATTATCCGATGACTGCCAGAATGTCTGTTTCAGAAACGATCAGATAATCCTTGTCTTCATGTTTGATTTCTGTACCGGCGAATTTGGAATAAACCACACGATCGCCTTCTTTAACTTCAAGTTCCACCTTATTGCCATTGTCCAGAACTCTGCCGGAACCTACAGCAACGACTGTACCTTCCTGCGGTTTCTCTTTCGCTGATTCAGTCAGGATGATGCCGCTTTTAGTCGTTTCTTCCTTTTGAGTCAGATCAATAACTACTCGATTGCCTAATGGTTTCAACACGTGAAAGCCCTCCTTAGAAAAGTTAAAATAAAATGGATATTAGCACTCGTTCATACTAAGTGCCAGCAATTTAAATAATAATCAAAGTTGGTCAAAAATGCAAGGATTTTCTCTTTGCTTTAACCTAACAATAATTTCATGTAAAATAAAGCTATTGAAAATTGGAGGTTCTATCTTGAGACAGCTGTACAGCGCACTAATTATCGTCGTATTCATCGCGGTCCAACTGGCCGTGCTGCCAGTATCATTCATATTGGCATTCACAAATCCCGGCATGACAGAAACAGAGATGCTCGATGCTGTCATGCCCTACCAGGCCACCGCCTTTGCCATAGGTGTCGTCATCGTGATCATTCTCGGACACATCCATAAGAACAAGAACAGGATCGAGCGCGGCAGGCAGTCGGACATCCCCGTCACCATCGCCTGGATTGTCGGTGGGGTCTTCATTGCCTACGGTTCACAGGTGCTGGCGGGACTTCTCAATGTCTATGTACTCGGCAATCCTCTCGAAAGTGAGAACACATCCGGAATCATAGAAATGATCGAGTCTGCACCGTTTATGATACTCGTCGTCGCCCTCCTTGGTCCGATACTCGAGGAATACGTTTTCAGACGGGCGATATTCGGAGAAATCTATGAAATGATTCCCGGTCCTAAAATCGTCGGCTTCCTCGTCGCCGGACTGCTGAGCGGTCTTGTTTTTGCTCTTGCCCACTGGGATTTCACACATATCGTCATCTATCTTGCCATGGCCTATGCATTCAGCTTCCTCTACGTCATCAGCGGACGGCTGATTGTGCCGATCCTTGTCCATATGATCATGAACGGCATCGTGGTACTGATCCAGGTGATCTTCAAGGATTATGTTGAACAGCTCGAAGAGGTGCAGCAGGGGCTCGGCATCATCATCCAAATGCTCATGTAATGAAAAAACGGATTCCGGGAATCCGTTTTTTTATTCCTCCTCTCATTATCTTCCATCCGCGCCCCGCATGTCTCTATGATCTTCCGTCTCAGCCATTCACCCACCTCTTAAGTTATTATATACTTCCCCAATTACCCGAAACGGAATTTTCTGAACATAATGGGGATTCAAATATTTTTTCTCTTCATTATGGTAAAATGGCCTTGTAAATAAAACATAGGGGGAAGCGTTAATGGTCACAACTTTCAAGGATTATAAATATGAACGCCCGGATCTGGCAAAGCTCGATACTGAAGTGGACGCCCTGCTCATCGAGTTCGACCTTGCCGGCTCAGCCGACGTGCAGGCGGAAATCATCGACAGGCTGAACGCACATTTCAACACTGTTTCCACAATGGAGAACCTTGCCTATATCCGCTCATCCATCGATACGAACGATGAATACTATGACGGGGAACGCAATTTCTTTGATGAGTATGGTCCCACGATCCAGGAAATCACAAACAAGTATTACAAAGCGATCACGGAGAGTACCTACAGGGAGGAACTTGAAGAGAAATACGGCAGACAGCTGTTCGAACTCGCCTCCAATTCTTTGAAGGCTTTCGACCCGAAAGTGAAGGAATTGCTCCAGAAGGAGAACAAACTGGACTCCGAATATTCAAAACTGCTCGCATCAGCAGAAATTGAATTTGACGGGAAAAAGCTCAATCTCTCTCAGTTCGGGCCCTACTCCCAGCATACCGACCGCATGATGAGACGCGGTGCAGCGGAAGCTGTCCAGGGATTCATGGGAGAAAACCTTGAGAAAATCGATTGCATTTACGATGACCTTGTGAAGACAAGGGATAGGATCGCCAAGGAACTCGGCTATCGCGATTTCGTTGAACTTGGCTACGTTCGTATGGACAGGATAGACTATGACAGGAATATGGTGGAGAACTTCAGGGACCAGGTGGCCAAATTCATCGTACCGCTTGTAACGGAGCTCAAAGAAAGACAGAGCGCACGGATAGGCCTCGATTCACTGAAGTCATATGACGAAAATTTTGATTTCCTGACAGGCAATGCCACGCCTCAGGGGGATACCGAAGAGATTCTTTCGAATGGAGAGAAAATGTACCGTGAACTTTCACCGGAAACAGATGAATTCTACAGTTTCATGAGGGAGCGGGAACTGTTTGATGTCGAAGCCAAGAAAGGCAAGGAAGGCGGCGGCTACTGTACTTTCATCGCTGATTACTCCTCCCCGTTCATCTTTTCCAACTTCAACGGTACACTGGATGATGTCACAGTGCTGACCCACGAAGCCGGCCATGCCTTCCAGACGTATATGTCACGGGGCTACAATGTGCCGGAGTACCAATTCCCGACATACGAATCTGCTGAAATCCATTCAATGAGCATGGAGTATTTCACATATCCGTGGATGGAACTCTTCTTCAAAGAGGACACCGATAAGTTCAAGTTTTCCCATATGGCGGGTGACATCACCTTCCTCCCCTATGGCGTGGCGATTGATGAATTCCAGCATATCGTCTATGAAAACCCGGAACTCACACCGGAACAAAGGCGCAGCGAATGGCAGAAACTTGAGGAAAAATATCTGCCGCACCGTGATTACGACGGCATAGAACCACTGGAGAGCGGATCATTCTGGCACAGACAGGGACACGTTTTCGGCGCACCGTTCTATTACATCGACTATACACTCGCCCAGATATGTGCGCTCCAATTCTGGAAGCGTGCCAACGATGATTTCGACAGCGCATGGAACGACTATATCAACCTTTGCAGATTAGGTGGCATACTGCCTTTCAACGCACTCGTAGAAGCCGCCAACCTGAGGTCCCCGTTCGAGGACGGGTGTCTCGAATCGGTGGTCGGGGAAGTACGGGACTACCTCAATTCCATCGATGATAAAACACTTTAATATACAAAGAATCGCCGCCCTGTCCAGGCGGCGATTTTTTGTGCTGTTACTGGTTGCGCGGCTTTCTGGTCAGGAAATAAAGGATGATTCCCGCAATCAGAAGCACAACACCATAAATATAGGTATACTGGTTGTTTTCACCTGTGTTGGGCAGTTCCTCCCTGCCAGTCTGACGGCTGATCTGCTCCCCTTGTTTAACTTCTTCCTCGATTTGCATGATTTCCTCTTCGCTCATATCTTCAACATCAACGATTTTGGAAGTCATCACATGATTGACACGTTTGTCGAGCAGCTGCAGCTGTTCTTCAGATCCTCCCGGCGTAAGGCTGATCCCTTCCAGCATATCGTAATCATACCGGTAGATTTCCCTTTTGCCCTGACGCTCTTCTGCACCGGAATCATTGCCTCGTTCACCGGTTGTCTCTTCCGGTATTTCCATTTGCTCTTCAGTCGGCTCTTCAGATGGCTGCTCTTCAGATGGTTCCTCTTCAGATGGTTCCTCTTCAGACGGTATCTCATCCGTCGATTCCTCTGTCGGCTCTTCCGGCACGGTTTCATCTGCCGGTTCTTCAGATGACTCTTCTGTGGACGGCTGTTCCAGTGGTTGCTCTGTTACAGATTCCCCGGCCTCATCTTCTGTCGTTTCTTCAGAAGGTTCCTCGGCAGATGGGGTTTCCCGGGGCTCTTCACCGGTCTGTTCCTCAGCAGAAGCTTCAGCTGACTCTTCTTCTCGGGATTCTCCCTCATCGTCGGTTCCATTGCCTGGAAGGAAGTCGTCTGCCTGTTCCGTTTCCTCCCGATTTTCATCAGTCTGCTCCTGCCTGTCATCGATGGCATCTTCCTTGGCTGCTTCCGCATCGTCCTTTTCAGGCTCTGCCGGCTCTAAGTGTGATTCAGAAGCCTTTGTTTCCTGTTTTGGGGCTGACTCTTCATCCTGAGTTTCCGCAGTCTCTTCTGAAACCGTCTCTTCAGTTGATTCTTCCGCGGTGTTCATTTCTTCATTTTGTTCCTGTGCAGCTTCTTCTGACAGTTCGTTCTCAGATGCTCCTTCTGTCGTTTCAACCGCTTCATTCAATTGATTTTCTGTCTCTTCGGATTCCTGCTGTGGGGCCTTTGTGTCCTGTTCTTCTATATCTTCTGTTTCATCAGCACTTATAGTTGTCATCAATCCCGGAGAAAATATCGTTGAGGCTGCGAATAAAGTTATGATCGCCAACTTTGTCATTCTCTCTTTCAAAATTATTCCCCCATACCATTTTTCTCATTCTTCATCTAGGAAAATTTGGACTTATTCTTTCTTTAATTAAGAATTAAATCAATTATATTAGATGCGGCAGTCTGTATCTACAAAATTTTCGATATGTTACATAACCTTAATAAAGCAAAGGAATTAATGAAGAATATTTCAGGAATATTTCAAATATATATCTAATAATCTTAAAAATCTGATTATCAAAATTCTATTTGACAAAACAAAAAATCCGGGGCATTCCGCCCCGGATTTGCATTGTCAGTGTGTTACATCATATGTTTTCAGGATAGTATCGTATGCAGAAGAGCCGAGCTCGCGGCACACGTAGAAGAAGAGCACATCGCAGATGACAAGCTGTGCAATGCGGCTGGTCATGTTCATATACTGGATGTTCGTCTCCTCTTCTGTAATTTCAATTGCCACATCTGCATTCCTTTTCGCAATGGAGGCGTGGTTCTGTGTCAGTATCACCGTCTTTACACCCAGCCGTCTGGCAAGCTTCACAACTTCAACAATTTCCGGTGTCTTACCGGATAAAGTGATGAGGAACAGAACATCGTTTTCCTTGGCGTTGGACAACCGCGTCTTGCACAGGTACTTATTCTGTGTAAAAAACGCATTCACATTCACTCTGTGGAGCTTCTGAGCGAATTCATCCCCTACGTTGGCGGAATCCCCGACCCCAAATATGAAAGTGTTATCCGCACCGGCAAGTATCCGGGCAGCTTCGGCCATCTTTTCCCGCTCTACTATTTTTTCGGTATTATGAAGCGCCTGTACAGTATTTTTGAGCACTTTGTCGAAAATATCCTTATGGCTGTCCATTTCCAGATCGATGACCCTTGAGATATTTTCCTTTTCAAGCGTATGTAATTCCTTGGCAAGCTCGACTTTCAGCTCTTTAATGCCCCCGAGGCCGATGCGTTTGGAAAATCTGACGATTGCGGCGTCGCTGGTGTCACTGTGCCTGGCTATTTCCTTTACCGGCATATTGATGATCTTTGTCGGGTTATCCAACATGAAACGTGCAATGCGCCTTTCAACCGGTGTCATATATTCAAGACGTTTGCTGATCTGACTCAATACTGAAAACATTCCAATCCCCCCGATGGACAATTAATGTGTATTTTTATAGTATCAAAAATTTTAGTCAAGTTTAACAAAATTTGAAATTTAAATATATTAATTTCCTGAATTTCTCACCAAACCCGCATCATGATCCTATATCTTCTGATTATATAGAGTCGGATTGAAATGACCAAATGAAAAAACCTGAATTTTACCAATAGACTGTTCTTGGCTTTTGAACGATTTCATGATGATTTCATTTTATATTGAGTCATGGAGACGTAGCAGTCTCCGATTTCTGTCGACATTTCCACGCCATGTGCCCTTTTATCGGGGAATATTCTGGAAGACATCACCGCTTCCCCTTCATTTATGAAGATTTCAATACTCGATTTGTCCATGTATATCCTCAGCTGTCTCAGATCCTCTTCCAGTTCAACACTCCGTTTCGTACCATCAACATTACCGGGCAGTTTCCCGCTGAATTCGACATCCAGTGTAAACAGCCGGCTTTCAGTATTGTATATGAGCAGAGTCTCTTCCTGTCTGCTCATCCGCAGTTTGATGTATATTTCTGATGCATTATTCTCATTGATGTCGATGATCAGCTCGTAACAGTCACCATAGAAATCCTTCATCTTCCTCGGGAAGTGATTGAAATAGCCTTCCGCCGATATCCTGTCGTACCTGAGCGCCTCAAGCGCCGGGGCCGGATTCTGACGTATCCTCTCCCCTCCCAGAGTCAGCACTCTCGGAATGGTCATGCAGCCGCCCCAGCCACGATCTTCTGTCGGGTAGTCGGTGTCTTCGATACCCATACTGGCAATCAGTATCCTTTCGCCGTTTTCTCCGGCTGTTGTCTTTGGCGCATAAAAATCAAAACCGTGATCGAATTCATGGAATTCCCCGTGATCCATCACGAGTGTACCACGGTAAAGACGGCCGATGACATAGCCCGACTGACAGGCATTCCAATAGCTGTAGCGGTATTTGTCCACTCCATGCGGGCAAAATGCAAATACATCCTTGCCCTCAATTGTGAAGAAGTCGGTATGTGCCCACATGAAACCGAACTGATCAAGGTCTGTGCGGAGTTCGCCCCTGTACTTGAAGCTGCCCGGATCCCCGGCGGAATAAACCACCGCCCTGCCGTAGTCAGATCGAGTCTGCGCACCGGCAAGCATGTAAAATACACCGTCCTCTTCCCATATTTTGGGGTGCCCGAAATTGTCTGTGAACCCCTCAGGTGGTCCTTTTTCAATCGGAATCGGTTCTCTTCTCACTCTGAAGTGTTCATTCAGCACTGCCCGGAGCTGGTTTGGAATAATCCGGCCGGCTTCTGTCATATGAGCGCCGGTATAAGCGATATTGACTGTGCCATCAACTACAAAAGCAGAGCCTGCAAGGGCTCCGTGACTGTCATATATCGTATCCGGATGAAGTTTGACCCCGCGGTTATTAAAAGAGGCAAGACCTTCTCCCATCACATGATACCAGTATCTGATACCCCTGTGCTCATCAAACGGTGACCACTCATAAAAGAGATGATAGAGACCTCCGTGATGGATTAAGGCCGCCGGGGCACCGAGATGTCCTGTCACAGGCTGTATATGATACCTCTGTCTCCACGGGTCTTCTGAAGCTTTCTCCATAAGTGATTCCATTTCATCAAGGGATATTGAATCCAGTTTTTTAAATCCATCAGTTTTTGAAGTCTCTTCCATCAAGAATGCCTCCTAGTCGGAATCCAGTGATTCTTCGATTGCCTTCTGTTCCGCCTTCAAATATCTTCTGTATCCAATTTTGGATATATATATACTGATTTCATACAGGATGATCATCGGGATGGTCAGCATGATATGCGTCATAAGATCAGGCGGCGCAATCAGCGCCGCAAAGATCAGCAGTATGAAATACGCGTATTTTCTGTTCTTCTTCAGGAACATAGGTGTAATGATGCCAAGTTGCGTCAGGAATAAAACCAGTATCGGCATCTGGAAAACCAGCCCGAACGGTATCACCGTCCTGAACAGGAAGCCGAAATACTGGTTGATCCCGATGGTTGTGACAATCCCCATCTCGTCGGATAACTGGAAAGTGAAGTCTATGATATACGGCACCAGTATGAAATAGCCGAAAGCCATTCCTCCGAGCATAAGCACCATGACAATGGGTATGTAGCTCAGTGTCAGTTTTCTTTCATTGTTATGGAGCCCGGGGGCTACAAACGCCCACAGCTGGTACATGATCACCGGCAGTACTATGACAAACGCAATGATCACAATGACAAGCAGATATATTTTAAGCGGATCCGTCACCTGGAATGCGTGCATCTGTATGCCGTTGGTCCAGGAGGCGTTCTGCATTTGATAAATCAACGGTTTTGACAGGAAAAAACCAACGAGCATGGCGGCAACGAAAAAGTACATCACTATGAGCAGCCTTTTTCTCAGCTCATCCAGATGCTCGGTGACTTCTCTTTTTTCCTCATCATTCATATTATTCTTTCACCTCTTTAAAAAAAGGCGGCTTCCGCCACCTTGTTAACTCTGTGCATCCTGTGATTCGATTTTCTTCTGCTTTTTGTTTTTGTCATCGTCATCATCAGACGCAAGACCTTTAGTCGCATTTTTAAACTCTTTCAAAGTGGAACCCATTGCACGGCCGAACTGCGGCAGTTTTTTGGGTCCGAAAATGATCAGTGCGACAACTGCGATAACGATCATGCTTGTAGGTCCGACCGCCATCAATGTGCCCGGCATTAGTAATTCAAACATAATAACCCTCCTAGAAATTTTTCATATAAAAGAATAATGCCTGCAATTCAACACTCAAATCTATGTTATGAACATAAATACCATCACTTACATCCAGTCTGATGGGAGTAAAGTTCAATATCCCCTTGATGCCTGCTGCTTCAAGACGTTCTGCCATCTTTTGCCCGGCTTCAGCAGGCAGTGTAAGTATCGCAACATCGATGCCCTGCTCCGGGATGATCTTCTCCAGATCATCAGAGTCGAACACTTCGGTATCGTTGATCTTCGTTCCGATGATACCCGCATTCCTGTCAAACGCAGCTACTACATTCATTCTATCATTTATATTGCTGAATTTATAGTTCAACAGGGCGCTCCCAAGGTTCCCGGCACCTATGATTGCCACATTCCTTGTCTCATTTCCGTGGATGTGTTCCATGAAGAATTTCAGCAGACTCTTTACGTTGTAGCCGTATCCCTTCCTGCCAAGCTCCCCGAAATATGAGAAATCCCTGCGGATTGTTGCAGAATCTATATCCAGGGCATCACTGATTTCTTTTGAAGATACCCTGTCCGCGCCGGATTTTTCAGCTTCTTTAAAATACCTGTAATATAAAGGGAGACGTTTCATTGTTGCGTTTGGGATTTTCTTTTTATTGTTCAAATGTCCCACACCTCTTCTTTTAGCCTCTATCGTTATATTATATCACAAGTTCATTTTTTTAGTGTAGTATAAAAAGACTTTATTTCATCGTTTTTTTGATGTCTTTATTGTAAACTGGAGGAAAGAGAGGGAATTTAAAATGATAGTAATGCAACTTGGAAATATAAAGAAATCATACGCGACGGACTTAATCTTTGAAAATATAAATCTTGAGGTAAAATCAGGTGAAACGACCGGTGTCGTCGGGAAAAATGGCGCCGGAAAGACAACTCTGATGAAGATAATGGCCGGTGAACTGTCTTATGATGAAGGGACGATTTCTGTACCGAAAGGTACTTCAATCGGCTACCTCACACAGCAGATGACACTTGAGTCCTCCCAGACTGTCCGCGAAGAGATGATGCGTCCGTTTTCCCGACTGATTGAATTGAAAACGGAAATCGAAGAGATTACCGGATGGCTCGCAGACCATGACTACAACCACAGTAATTATGAAGATCAGCTAAGGCGTTTCGAGCAGTTGCAGAGCCGTTTTGAAAACGAGGACGGCTACAATATTGACACTAGAATAAAAACGGTCATGACCGGCCTGAACTTTGATGTGGATGACCTCGGACGGAATGTTGATGAGTTTTCCGGCGGTCAGAAAACCCGCCTTGCACTCGGTCAGATGCTCCTGTCCGCCCCTGATCTCCTACTGCTTGATGAGCCGACCAACCACCTCGATATGACAACCGTCTCATGGTTGGAACAATATCTGAAGAGCTTCCGCGGTGCGGTCGTAATCATCAGCCATGACCGCTACTTTCTCGATAGTACTGTCGACAGGATATTCGAAGTTGAAATGTTCAAAGGGACACTTTACCACACCAACTATACAAAATACGCAGTGGAGAAAGAAAAACGGTTCAACCTGCAGATGAAGGCCTACGAAGAGCAGCAGAAAGAGATAAAGCGGCTCGAGACGTTTGTTGAAAAGAATATTGCAAGAGCCTCTACAAGCGGCATGGCCAAAAGCCGACGCAAACAGCTTGAACATATGGATCGCATCAATATGCCGATGCAGGACAGCAGAAATGCCAACTTTTCCTTTGATATCAAAAGGGAAAGCGGCAATGACGTACTCAGGATAAAAGATATCGGCATCGGATACGAAAAGCCATTGAATGAGGGTATCAGCTTCAATGTCGATAAAGGCGACCGCATAGCGGTCATCGGGCCGAATGGTATCGGTAAATCGACGCTCGTCAAAACGATTGCAAAACATCTTCCGAAACACGGCGGAGAAATCATTTACGGAACGAATGTATCCATAGGTTACTATGATCAGAAGCAGGCTGAATTTACGTCCGGCAGAACTGTACTCGAAGAACTCTGGCATGAATATCCACACATGAAAGAAAGTGACGTCAGAGCAGTGCTTGGCCGCTTCCTGTTCACCCAGGATGAAGTGCTGAAGCACATCAATGACCTGAGCGGGGGGGAAAAGGCACGCATCCAGCTGGCTAAATTGATGCTCGAGAGAAATAACCTGCTCATACTCGATGAACCAACCAACCATCTGGATATCGACAGCAAAGAAGTACTCGAAAATGCCCTCAAGGACTATCCCGGCACCATCATCTTCGTTTCACATGACCGGTACTTCATCGACCGTATCGCTACAAAAGTGATGGAGATGGATCACCGGTCAATCAGGCTGTATCAGGGTGATTACAGTTACTATGTCCACAAGAAAGAAGAACAGGAATCATTGGAGATACAATCCGAATCCACCGGACAGAAAAATATTGGTACAAACGACTATGCCTCCCAGAAACAGAAGCGCAATGAAATACAGCGCCTGAAAAGGAACATTGCCAAAATCGAAGATGAAATACACCGTATCGAACAGGAAATCGGGGAAATTGAAGAAACACTCCTTGACCCTGAAGTCTATGGAGATTATGAAAAGGCCGACGAGTACAATCAACAGCTTGGACAGAAAAACCAGGAGTTGGAAGAGCTGATGTCGGAATGGGAAAAAACAGAAGAATTGGTGGATGAATAAAGAATGCAGATTCCATGCATTCTTTTTTTATCCCGGCAACCAGATGTTCGGTGGAATATGTAATTTAATAGAAAATTTACTTAAACACAATATTATTCACACCAATAGGCCGATGAACAGTGGTTTTTTGATGGTTATCCACATAATCAACAATTGAACGCAGAGTTATACACATTTATATCCACACCTGTTAATAACCTTATCCACGACTTATCCCCAAGTTATCAACAGATGTGGATAAAACACACGTTCCGTATTGACAATGTAAAGATTGCTTTTACGCTTCACTGCTTTGAATATATGTTCGCAGAAAAAAATCCCGATATCTTTTCAGATACCGGGACAGTATTAATATACAGAGGCATTATACAAAAAGTTCTATGTCGATAAAATTCCTGCCATTCAAATCCAATGAGGCGAAATGGTCTTTCTGATACAGATGATGTGCCACTGCACCGATCATCGCTGCATTGTCTGTGCAGAATTTAAGGTTTGGTATGCTCAATTTGACATCATTCTCTCTGCACAATGACTCAAAACGCTGACGCAGGCCACTGTTCGCGGCGACGCCGCCAGCAACGAGCAGATGACTTACTTTATATTCTTCCACCGCATCCATCGTTTTTCTTGTCAGAACGTCCACTACACTTTCCTGAAAGCTTCTTGCGACATCTTCCTTCCTCACTTCCAGGCCCTTCTGAGTGTGATTGTGCAGGGTATTTATTACAGCAGATTTAAGGCCGCTGAAACTGAAGTCATAACTGCCCGGTTCAAGGTATGGCCTTGGGAAATCAAATGTATCCGCGCCTTCCCTGCTCAGCCTGTCTATATGCGGACCGCCGGGATAAGGCAGCCCGATGACTCTTGCCACTTTGTCGTATGCCTCTCCGACAGCATCATCCCTCGTTTCCCCGATGACTTCGAATGAAAGGTGATCCTTCATATAGATCAGTTCAGTGTGTCCCCCTGAAACAATCAGGGCCATCAATGGAAATTCCAGTGCCTCTTCCAGCTGGTTGGCATAGATGTGGCCGGCAATATGGTGAACCGGAATAAGTGGCAGGTCGTGTGCAAAGCTGAATGCCTTCGCAGCATTGATACCTACAAGAAGCGCACCAATAAGGCCCGGTCCTTCCGTCACAGCCACTGCAGAAAGCCCTTCAGGTGTTATACCTGCTTCCTCCAATGCCTCTTCTATCACTAATGTTATCGTCTCCACATGATGCCTTGAGGCGACCTCGGGAACCACGCCGCCAAAGCGTTTATGACTCTCTATCTGGCTCACTACAACATTCGATAGTATTTCGCTGCCGTTTCTCACAACACTCGCTGCTGTCTCGTCACAGCTTGTCTCTATGCTTAGTATCACTGTATCCTGTGTCATTTCAATTTCACCCACATCACATGTGCATCCTTTCCCGGCCCATAATAATCTTTGCGTACTCCGCCGTATTTGAAATCCTCTTTTTCATACAGTTTCATCGCAGGCTCATTGTCGACGCTTACCTCAAGCGAAAGAAAATCAGACTGTTCAGCGGCATACTCCTTCACATATTTGAGCAGCGCATTACCCAGACCGTTACCTCTCGCATGTTTGGCGATTGCGATTGTAGTGATCTGGCTCTGATCGATGACCATCCAGAGCCCGCAGTAACCGACGATCTCATCATTTTCCTCCATCACAAAATAATGGGCGAACTGGTTGACAGTCAATTCCTTCAAAAACGATTCCATATTCCAGGATGTATTCGGAAAGGAGGCGGTCTCAATTTCATGGACTGCTTCCAAATCATCAATTTCCATATGTCTTACGACTTGTTCTTTTCCATCCAATTTCTTTCCGCCTCCGATATCCTCAAATATTCCGGCACCAGGGAATGAATATCTTCTTTTTCCAGTGCAGCTTCAAACTGCTCAACCATACTGATGCGCGGCACAGCGTGGACAAAATCTTCCACACTGGTATTTATCTTCTCCTGACCATCCAATAAAATGACAGATGAATCATAGGAAGAAAGCTTAGTCTGCAAATCCTCCAGGCTCATATAAGCCGGCTCCAATTCTTCAGTAAAACTGTCCGCTTTCATATTATAAACAGCACCAAACACATTGCCCCTTCGCGCATCGAACAGAGGGGCTACAATGCCATGCCTGCTGCATGATGCCGCAACCACAAACAGGGAAGATACACTGTACAATTCAGTTCCGAGGGCATAGGCAAGCGTTTTAGCTACAGTCACACCGATCCGCACACCCGTATATGAGCCTGGCCCTTTTGCCACAATGATTCTGCCGATATCGTTTTTCTTCATATCCGCCATTTTGAAAAGTTTGTCTATATAATCCATCACTGTTGCAGAGTGCGTCTTTTTTACAGTGGTATTGATTTCCGCCAAAGTAAAACCATCGAGGTTCAAAGCCACAGACAGCGGCCGGTTTGATGTATCAATTAGAAGGGATAACATTTTGAAGCGCCTCCAATATAGAATCGTATTTCTCACCGTTCGATTCAAAAGTGAACAACCTGCCATCCTCAGCAGTATTCTCAATCGTTACAGACAGATATTCATCAGGCAGAAATTCTGCAATAAAACCTGGCCACTCAATGATGGAAACATCATGCTCATTGAAGTATTCATCAAACCCCAGATCCTCATCACTGTTTTCCAAACGGTAACAGTCCATATGGTGAACAATGAAATTTCCGGCATTATAAGATTTGATGATGTTGAAAGTCGGCGAACTCATACGGCGCCTGACACCCAAAGCACTCCCTACAAACTGTGTGAAAGTCGTTTTGCCAGCCCCAAGATTACCCGCAAGAAGTATCACCGTACCACCAGATATGAGGGTTGCCAGTTTTTCAGCAAGCTGTTCAGTCTCTTCAATATTGTTAATATCTACTTCCAATTTCATCAAAAACCCTCCTGCTCCATAACTCTCATTTACCCTATTATACAAAAAAAGAGACCTTTTAAGGTCTCAATGCGGCTCATCGCATCCATATTGAATATGTACTGCCCGGCAGCGTCCTACTCTTGCGGGACGTCAGTCCAACTACCATCGGCGCTGGAGAGCTTAACTGCTGTG
>DXHR01000029.1 GCA_019113295.1 Candidatus Salinicoccus stercoripullorum
TTCAGAACCCCTGAAATAAATAGTGTGGGAGGTAGGACTGAAGTAGTTATTTGGAAGGCGGATTTGATAGATAGTTACCCGAATTTAGATGAAAGAGAGAAGCAAATTCTTATCTTCATAGAAAAAAACGGAAGAGTAAAGATGACAGAAATAAACCAATTAGAGGGTATGACAGAATATTATGCTAAAAAGTTCGTATCTTCTCTAATCGAAAAAGAAATACTCGTTAAATTCGGTACTGGGAGATCTACAAAGTATGGTTTTGAAACAGGTAGTAGTCAAATGATAGCTTCAATAGAAAATGATTTAAGAAAAATACAGGATATTTTAGTTAAAAAGCAAACAATGTAAAATCATTATTCTGTAGCCCTAAATAAAAAGATGTTTTATACATTGGGGGAACTTTCGGGGCGAATCCGGAGAACAGCTCCGCATGGTGTAGGAATGCCAAAGCAGTGTTACTTTAACGGAAGCCTATTACACCAACGTTTTAACTAAGGTTAGAACGGTGTAGAGTAATGTACTATAAAAGAAGAACAGTAATACCAAAAACTCCAGGTCAGCGACCTGGAGTTTTTTAATGTCCAAATATAAAATTGATTCTAGAACATCTCTGAGACGACTTTCTGTTCAAGGAAGTTGAGCATATAGTCAGGGCTTCCTGTTTTCTGGTCTGTACCGGAAAGTTTGAAGCCGCCGAATGGATGGTAGCCCATTACAGCTGCTGTACATCCACGGTTCAGATACAGGTTGCCGACATGGAATTTTTTCTGTGCCTTAATCCAGTTTTCACGTGTATTCGTGATGACTGATCCTGTCAGGCCGTATACAGTGTTATTGGCAATTTCAAGCAATTCGTCAAAGTCCTTCGCTTTTGCGAAAGCGACGACCGGCCCGAATATCTCTTCCTGCATGATGCGTGCCTTCGGATCAAGGTCTGCGAATATCGTCGGCTGGATGAAGTACCCTTTTGAATCATCCGTCTCTCCGCCGATCTTAAGCGTACCTTCCTCTTTGCCGATATCGATATAACCTTTGATCATATCGAACTGTTTCTTGCTGATTACCGGTCCCATGTACGTTTCATCCACCGGGTTTCCGACAGTCAGCTCTTCGGTCAGCTCAACGGCTTTCCTCAGCACTTCATCGTATACATCTTCATGAATGACCGCACGGGATCCGGCTGAACATTTTTGGCCGGCGAAACCGAAAGCGGAATTCACAATCGAGTCGGCCGCAAGATCGAGGTCGGCTGTTTTGTCCACGATGATCGTGTCTTTGCCGCCCATCTCTGTAATCACCCGTTTCAGGAAGTGCTGTCCTTCCTGAACGACTGAAGCACGTTCATTAATCCTGAGGCCAGTGGCTTTGGAACCGGTGAACGTGATGAAGTGGGTCTTATGGTGATCGACCATATAGTCTCCAATCACTCCGGAATCCCCTGTAACAAAGTTAACGACACCTTTCGGCAGTCCTGCCTCCTCAAACACTTCCATCAGTTTATAGGAAATAAGAGGCGTATCTTCCGCCGGTTTCAGAAGGACAGTGTTCCCCGCGATGATCGGTGCGACAGTCGTTCCTGTCATGATTGCAAACGGGAAGTTCCACGGCGTGATTGTAACGCCTGCGCCCATTGGCTGATAGAAATATTTGTTGTGTTCGCCTTCGCGGTCGAGCACCGGCTTGCCGTCAGAAAGCTCCATCATCGATCTGGCATAGTATTCAATGAAGTCAATGCCTTCGTTTGTATCGCCGTCTGCTTCGTTCCATGGTTTACCTGCTTCATAAACCATCAGTGCGGAAAATTCATGTTTGCGGCGCCGGATGATGGCCGCAACTCTGATAAGGAGTTCAGCACGATCTTTAGGATCCCACTCGCTCCATGTTTCAAATGCCTCTTCCGCAGCCTGGAATGCTGCATCAATATGGCCCTGTGTCGCTTTTGAAACATGGCCGACGGCCTGTTCCTTATCGGATGGATTATAGGAAGTGATCTGGTCGTCCGTTTCTATATGCTCACCGCCGATGATCAGCGGACGTTTAACGCCGAAGTCATTTTTAGCATTTTCCAAAGCGGCTTGGAATGCTTTTTTATTTTCTTCCTGTGTAAAATCTGTAGCTGGTTCTGCACTGTAAGGTACTACCATTGATGAATCCCCCTCATTATTTTATATATTCCTTTCAGCAGATTGCTGAATTGCTAATTTGGAAGTATTGTTTATCCCAAAACACTATACATATACCCGATTTCAGGAAAATTATTTATCAAATAACGTATCGGATTACAATCCACCGGAAAAATAATTGTAATTTTTTATTTTTTGTATACTTTGAACTTTTTCTATATGATGAAATTGAAAACGATTTATAAAAAGTATATTTGGAAGTATGGAGATATGATTAAAAAATTGGTGGGGTAACGCTGTACGCAGCAACCGGGAAGCGTCGGTAAAGTTTTGGAAAGACGAGGGGCTGCAGGCGGCGGCAGGTATTCAATTCCAAAGATGGGAAAGATAATTATTGAGTAGTATCGGAAGCTATACAGAATATGAAAACAGGCCGGTCAATTTTGACCGGCCTGTTTTGTATCACTGTTCCTCATCATCGATCCTGATGACCTGTTCGCCATCAACGTCTTTTTTGAAGCTGTAGTCCCTGTCTTTTCCATCAGGATTCTTATCGATCAGTTCATGATTGTCCTCTTCAGAACTTTCCCTTTCTTCAGGTGAAACTTCTTCAGCCAGTTCAGGATGGTTATGGGTGTCGACCAGGTGCTGGTTTCTCCGGTTATCCATCTTATACTCATTGATGACGGTGTCCTTGTTGCCGAAGTCGAAGTCATCCCGGCTGTTTTTGAGGTAATCCGGCTCCTTATGGTGCTCGATTTTTTCTGCATCGGTTTCTTCTTTGTCAGTCTTGACAGAGGGATCGACAGCGATGTGTTCATCGGTGCCTTCGCCATACGCAAGCTGTTCATCGTCTTCCACCAATTTGCTGCTGTGATCATGGGCTTCACGTGTTTTGTCCAATGTGACACCTTCTTTGTTTGCCGGATTATGGATCTGTCCGGAAGAATCTTCATGCGGATCGTCATATGCACCGCTGGCCGTTTCCTTGTATGAAGTATTTTCAGGACTGGCTGTGCCATCATCCTGATTGACATTGTCGTCATTTTCCCGGGAAATATCCTGACCGGGTCCTTCTCCGTCTCCTGTCTTATCCGCAATATCATCGTGTGCTTTGACCCCTGCAACGCCGGAAGCGCCGGCTGTTCCGGCCGCCGTCATATTCGCAGCATCCTCCCTGGTCTGCTCGTCGGGCTGCACCGTATCCTCAGTATCATCCGTCACAGGCTCTTTGGCGATTGCTCCGGAGCTTTCCCTGTTTACATAGAGGAGGATGTTGCCGCGGTCGAGTTCATCTTTGAATTTCTGTTCCTCTGTATTGTCGAGATCAAGACCGGCTATGACGCGTTCTTCCGAATTATCTGATGAAAAGAACGACACGATCTTGTCCCATGCAGTGCCTTCTGCTGATTTGATGTTGATATTCGTGTATCCGAAAGAAGCCTTTTCAAGAGGATTTTTGGAAATTACAGTGATGGATTCTTCCTGTATGCCGTCGATTTTCAATTGTTCTATCCTGCCGAGAAGTTCGTCCTCACTTTGATATGTTTCAATATTATGCATGATTGATTCCCCCAATTTTCATCGTAATGTTCATCTCCGGATTTCAATTAATATATATTAAATATCTACCCTCAACCGCTCAATGTAAACTATCGTACGATATTATGCGCCTGTCCGCAGAAGTGACAATAAAGATCTTTATGTAAAAAAGAATATTTTACCAAAATTGATTTTAAAATGTAAAAGAGTATATAAATACTGGTGTTAATAATTTAGTTGGTATATTATTAAAATATCATTACTGAATCATCCATTAACAAAGGAGATATGTAAATACTCATTTCAGGTTTTAACAACTAAATTATGAAGGCGGAGAATGAAAGTGCAAAGTCTGGAAAATTCAGCAATACGTCTAATCATGTTCAATCAGTACAAAATCATGAGCTTATTAAATAGGAATGATGAAGAAGATTTTTATGGATACTATCAGGACATCATCGTGAACGGTATTGAAAAGAAATATCCGGTCCTTTTGGAGCCGATAAGTTTTGGCGGGGCAGGTGTTCCGATTAAAGTATCGGAGGATGTGGAACTGATACTTGAAATTTTCTGCAAAATCCAGAGTTCGGTCCGGAAACTGGATACTGAAATCCAACGGGACATTAGAAAGGGATACCATGTATACTTTGACGGATTTGATGCTGGTAAAGACATCGAGCAGCCATACTATACATATTATGAATTTGTACAGAAATACAAAGAAGTGAAGCTGCCCCAAAAAGGCGATGGAGAAAGCGGACTGACGCTCCACCATTACAATCAGATGATGAACAGCTATATGAAACATGGCTCAGATGAAATATTGGATGAAGATAAAATCAGGAGCATATGCATAAGAAAAGGGGAAGAGGCAGGGGGCTCCGAAGCCATTCTTGTGGATTTCACAGACCCGGGCTCCTCATTGTCCCTTCAGCTTGTCAAAGAGGATAAAACGTATCATCTGGAACCAAAACAGGCCGATACGGAGTAAAACCCGTACGGCCTGTTTTCTTTATGGATCATCTGTCATCATTGTCTGTCAGATCCGTTTCTGAGGAAGCAGCAGTGTCTTCAGCCTCCTCTGTGCCCCTCTGCAGGACATCATCGTCATAATAGATCAGATAGTTTCCTTCGCTGATTTTGAACAGGTATTTTTCTATCTCTCCTTCTCCGAGTTCGAAGTTGTTAAGGAACCGTTCGGCAGGTTCATTATTGGAGAGGATCTCCCTCAGACCCCTTTCGTGGGTCGCGTGGGCGTGGAAATTGATCTCTGTATAATCCAAAGCCTTGAATTCCATATCCTCCCGTCCGAGAAGGTGGATGTCTTCTTCATAGTAATCCTCGTCCTTCAGCTGCTCAATCCGGTTAAGTACAGCTTCCTGATCATCGTACAGCTCGAAATAATTCATAAATGCACCCTCCTGTAAGGCTTCTGTTAAGTATATTGGACTATTCCCCCGGCTCTTTCTTCCCAAACACTCCCGCACTATCATACAGAGTGTAAAGAAAGCCGAAAACCTTGTTGTATCCGCTCCGCTTTTTTGTTATCATTTATAATTAATTATTTTATTTCATATAATCATAATAATATGGATTATGAGTTTCTAGGCTTTACCTTAAATGAAGCTACTATGAAATTACAATTGGATACGCGGTCACTGACTGTATTTTGATTGTTCCTATCATATATCTTTTTTAAGGATGCAGGATTTAAAAAATAGGAGGCAATAAGAATGTGGGAAAGGAAGTTTGAAAAAGAAGGTTTAACATTTGATGATGTGCTGCTGGTACCGGCACATTCAGAAGTACTGCCGAAAGAAGTTTCACTGTCTGTCCGGCTTTCAGAAAGCATCAAGCTGAATATACCAGTACTGAGTGCAGGCATGGATACGGTCACTGAATCTGCCATGGCAATCGCAATCGCAAGAGCAGGCGGACTCGGTGTCATCCATAAGAATATGTCCATCGAGCGCCAGCGTGATGAAGTCGAGAAGGTTAAACGTTCAGAAAATGGTGTCATAAAAGATCCGTTCTTCCTGACGAAGGAAGAGCAGGTGTTTGCAGCTGAGCATCTGATGGGTAAATACCGGATTTCCGGTGTGCCTATCGTGAATAATCCAAAAGAGAAGAAACTGATCGGTATCATCACCAATCGCGACCTCAGATTCATCGAGGATTATTCAAAACCGATCGATGATGTAATGACCAAAGATAACCTGGTTACTGGAGATGTCGGCACAACGCTCGAGCAGGCTGCTGAAATACTGCAGAAGCACAGAATCGAAAAACTTCCGCTTGTCGATGAGAACAACGTTTTGAAAGGACTCATCACAATCAAAGATATAGAGAAAGTCATCGAATTCCCGGAAGCGGCCAAAGACAGCCAGGGGCGCCTGCTTGTCGCTGCGGCGATCGGCATCGCAAAAGAAACCGAAAAACGTGCGAAAGAGCTTGTCGAAGCGGGAGCGGATGCACTCGTCATCGATACGGCGCATGGCCATTCCGCAGGCGTCCTCTCGGCCATTAAAGACATCCGGGAAAAATTCCCTGAAGTGACGCTGATTGCAGGCAACGTAGCCACTGCCGAAGGTACCCGGGCATTGATTGAGGCCGGCGTGGATGTTGTCAAAGTGGGCATCGGTCCAGGTTCTATCTGTACGACCCGCGTCGTTTCAGGTGTTGGTGTACCCCAGATCACCGCTGTCTATGATGCTGCAACTGAAGCACGCAGGCATGGCAAGGCGATCATCGCCGACGGCGGCATCAAACTGTCCGGTGATATCGTCAAGGCCCTGGCAGCCGGCGGACATGCAGTAATGCTTGGCAGCCTGCTTGCAGGTACGACAGAGTCACCGGGAGAAACAGAAATCTTCCAGGGCAGACGGTATAAGACATACCGCGGCATGGGCTCACTCGGTGCCATGGAGCAGGGCTCCAAAGACCGTTACTTCCAGGAGGATTCAGAAGCGAAGAAATTCGTTCCGGAAGGCATCGAAGGACGTACGGAATACAAAGGTCCGCTCAGCGATACTATCTATCAGCTCATGGGTGGTTTGAAATCCGGTATGGGATACACAGGTTCTAAAAATCTTGAAGAATTGAGAGAAGAAGCACAGTTCATCAAGATTACAGGTGCAGGACTGATCGAAAGTCACCCGCACAATGTACAGATCACTAAAGAATCTCCAAACTACACTAGATAAGAAGGGAACAGTTGAAAGATGGAAATGGCGAAAGAGCAGGAACTTATTCTAGTCATCGATTACGGCAGTCAGTACAACCAGCTGATCACCCGCCGTATCAGGGATCTCGGAGTCTACAGTGAACTCCATAATCCGAGTATTACAATCGAAGAGATAAAAGAACTGAATCCAAAAGGGATCATCCTTTCCGGCGGACCTAAGTCCGTGTATGCAGAAGATGCCTACACAGCCGACCCGGCGATTTTCGGGCTGGGTATACCTGTGCTCGGCATATGCTACGGCATGCAGCTTCTGACACAGATGCTCGGCGGCGAAGTCGTACCTTCAGACGAAAAGGAATTCGGATCCACGGAAATCAATATCAATACAGATTCCGCATTGTTCAAAGGACTTTCTGAAAATGAGACCGTCCTCATGAGCCACAGCGACAAAGTGACACGCATCCCTGATGTATTCGAACAGATTGCCCAGACACCGCTCTGTAAATATGCAGGAATCAGACACAAGGAAAAAGACATCTACGGAGTGCAGTTCCATCCGGAATCCAAGCACTCTGTAAACGGTGATGCATTCCTTAAAAACTTCATCCGGGATATCGCAGGGTGTCATGGTGAATGGTCAATGGACAACTTCATCGACATCGAAGTCGAGAAGATCCGTGAGCAGGTCGGCAACAGTAAAGTCATCTGTGCCATGAGCGGCGGTGTGGACTCCTCCGTCACAGCAGTGCTGATGCATAAGGCAATCGGCGACCAGCTGACGTGCATCTTCGTCGACCACGGCCTGCTCCGCAAGGGCGAGGGCGACATGGTAATGGAACAGTTTGGTGAAGGCTTCAACATGAACATCATCAAAATCGACGCCAAAGACCGCTTCCTCGGCAAACTCAAAGGAGTCTCCGATCCGGAGCAGAAACGCAAGATCATCGGCAACGAATTCATCTATGTATTCGACGATGAAGCGGCAAAACTCAAAGATGCGGACTTCCTGGCGCAGGGCACACTCTATACAGACATCATCGAGTCCGGTACAGAAACCGCAACGACGATCAAATCGCACCATAACGTCGGCGGACTGCCGGAGGAAATGCAGTTCGATCTCATCGAGCCGCTCAACACCCTATTCAAAGATGAAGTCAGACAGCTCGGCATCGAGCTCGGCATCCCAGAGCACCTGGTATGGAGACAGCCATTCCCGGGTCCGGGGCTCGGCATCCGCGTGCTCGGGGAAATCACCGAGGAAAAACTCGAAATCGTTAGAGAAAGCGACTGGATCCTGCGCGATGAAATCGCAAAAGCAGGACTCGACCGCGAAATCTGGCAGTACTTCACAGTCCTCCCCGACATCCGCTCCGTCGGCGTCATGGGAGACTATAGAACATACGACCATACAATCGGCATCCGTGCCGTAACGAGCATCGACGGCATGACAAGCGAATTCGCCAGGATCGACTGGGACGTGCTCGAGCGTATTTCCAAACGGATTGTGAACGAGAGCAAACACATCAACCGCGTCGTCTACGATGTAACAAGCAAGCCACCGGCAACGATCGAGTGGGAATAACGATATAAAAGTGTATAACCCTTTAACCACAATGGTTAAAGGGTTATTTTAATGAGATTAAATATATAAAAAGGGCAATTTGAGGGCAATTTGAAGTGGATTTTCTTGATAATGTGCAGTTAATATTGTATTATTAATTATAAGATAACTTGTGATGGATAAAGCTGGGTTCCCGTATGGGAGTAGGGCAAATGCCTGAGAATTCCTTTGCTCCTGGGGTTATCTTTTTTTATTTGCTTTTTTAATGTCTGTAATAATTCTCTCAGGATTTTTCTTTATCTCCCCTACTATAAAATTTGCTGCTTCCAATGAATAACTATGTTGAGTACTATTTCCTATTTCATGTTCATAAGAGTATTTTGGTGTTTTTTTCATATTATAAAATTTGATGAATTCACTTAAATCATGAGAGTTGAATTTATCTCGTGATTTTCCTGAAGAATTAGAATGTAAAAATGGGATATTTTGACCTTTAAGTTGTTTATTAATTTCTTCCATCAAATGTTTAAATGAAAATTTATGAGTATTACT
>DXHR01000030.1 GCA_019113295.1 Candidatus Salinicoccus stercoripullorum
AAAATTGTATACTACTTCACAAATAATGAATCTATTTTAATCAATCTTTTTTCAAAATGGATTCTTCTTATTGGCGGTAAAAAACGGGCTTTTGAGGTGTTTGTGATCAAACTTTATTTCAAAGCAACAAAACTTACAGTAAGCCGCTCCGTTCCATCAGGATGATGAACGGAGCGGTTTACTGTGCGAAAGAATAAATCAGAATATAATATGGTGAACATTATGAACTATGGAAAAGGTGAAGGAACTTTGATTACATTGGCAGGAACAATCGGCGTAGGAAAGACAGAATGGGGTAAAGTGATCGCCAAACATTTTGGTGTTGAATTGCTGGAGGAAAAAGTGAAAGGCAATCCATTTCTCGCGAAATATTATGAAGATCCACAGAGGTACAGCTTCCATCTGCAGATATTTTTCCTGAATCACAGGTTCAGTGCCATAAAGGAAGCCATGATCCATCCGAATTCAGTACTCGACCGTTCGATTTATGAAGATGCGATGATATTTGCCAGGCTCCAATATGAAAACGGCTCAATGGACGAAGCAGAGTACACTACATATCTTGAGCTTCATGAGAATATGATGCAGGAGCTGGCGGATTTGTACAAGCAGCAGATTTTATTCAAAAAGTCACCGGACCTCATGGTGATGGTGCATGGCTCGTTCGAAGAGATCATGAGAAGGATCATAAAGCGCGGCAGGCCATATGAACAGATCGACGGCAATCCGGAACTGTCCAAGTATTATCGGGATCTGTATGAAATGTACGACAATAATTTCATGAAAGATTACCTGGATAAGAACATATCCCCCGTCTATGTCATAGATATTGATAAAAGGGATATTTTCAATCCGCGCGATGTAAAAGCCGTCCTGGATGGAATTGAAGAGACATTGAAGAAGGACAGAGGTTTTGTGCTGCCTGAAGAACTTGAATAAAACATCCAATAATGATCGGATCTTAAGGGAGAAAGCTCTGTATTGACATGCTGTAATGGTCATTGAATGTTCAAATTTCCTGTATGGATTTTCCATCCCGGCACACGATAAGTGGACATTGGAATATGATGTGTTAGAATGACGGACAATAATGCATTGTAAGGAGAATCAATTATGAAAAAATGGTTAACAGGATTATCAATCGCCTCTTCGATGCTGGTACTCGGTGCCTGCGGCGGTGGAGATGATTCGGGTGAAGATACGGGAAACGCAGAAAATCAGCAGGAGTCCCAGGAACAGACGGCTTCGGGCAGCGGTGAAGAAGGCGGCCAATCTGCCCAGAGCGGCGGAGAAGGCCAGCAGGAAATGCCTGAACCGGACATGGAAGGTGTGCCTGACGTTGTGGCTGAAGTTAACGGTGAAGAAGTGACGAAAGATGAATTTCAGCAGACTTACGAGAGCCAGTTCCAGCAGGCTGCCATGCAGCAGCAGATGTCCGGTGAGGAAGTGAACCAGGACGAATTGAAAAAACAGGTTGCCGATGGCATGGTTTCACAGGAACTGCTGATACAGGAAACTGAAAACCGCGGCATCGAAGCATCAGAGGACGAAGTCAACAAAACACTGGATGACATTGTCAAACAGAATCAGATGGAGTCCCAGGATGAGTTCTTCACTGCGATGGAAGAACAGGGCATGAAAAAGGATGATGTGATGTCCCAGCTCGAAACACAGGTCAAGATGGATCAGCTGATTGCTGAAGAGACCGGTGACATCGAACCATCTGATGATGAACTGAAAGAAATCTATGATCAGCAGAAAGAACAGATGTCACAGATGCAGGGCGAAGAAGGCGGCTCGGAGATGCCATCATTCGACGAGATGAAGCCCCAGCTTAAAGAACAGGTGGTAATGCAGAAAGAGAGCGAAGCGGCACAGACACTTGCCGAAGACCTGAAAGAGAAATCCGATGTAACAGTGAACCTGTAATAGAATGAAATTAACGCCGTTTTGGATGTATGTTCAAAACGGCGATTTTTATATGCCGAATTCTTCGGACTCGCCTGGTCTCCGGCGCCGGTTGTTCTGGGAGGGATCTTCATCATCGGGCATGTATACATCCTCTGCGCGATCGTGGTGCTGTTCACAGGGAAGAAGGTGACGGGTTATGTGCTGGAAGGTTTTGAGTCCAAGAAGATCGTGCACATATTTTCCGATTACAATGAAGAGATCGCCCTTACGATACGGCGGAACCTCGGAGCTCACACTTCGATACTTGAAGGCAGGAATGATGGTGCGGGAAATGTTGAAGACCTTCAGGCAACGGATGAGTTTTTCACAACCCGATAAAGGGAATCTGTATGAAACAGTATTAAAAACATTCTGAAGGAGCTGGATAGGATGAAGACTTTGTATTTCTCTGCCGGCAATTCACTCTATGAAATAAAAGAAGGAGAAGGTGGATGGGTGATGGCAGAAAGGCCTGCACCGAATGTCCTATTGTGTATTGCGGCCGATCCGGATAAACCAGGCCGGCTGTACGGAGGCACATTTGATGACGGGCTCTTTATCAGCGATGACGGCGGCGGGACATGGGAGCCTGCCGGCGCCGGCATTACACATAATCGGGTGATGAGTCTCGCCATCAGTCCCACTGAGAATATAAATGGCTGCAGGGTCGTGTGGGCCGGTACGGAACCGAGCGGCCTCTTTCGATCAGAGGACGGCGGACAGACATGGACGGATTGTCCATCGCTCCTGGAACTGCCCTCAAAATCAACATGGAGTTTCCCGCCCCGCCCTGAGACACACCATGTGCGTTTCATCGAGCCGGATATTCATGACACGGAACGTATTTTCGCAGGAATAGAACTCGGTGGTGTCATGAGAAGCGAGGATAAGGGACGAAGCTTCGAAGACCGTAAACCGGGGTCGCAGCATGACAGCCATACGCTGGCAACCCATCCCAAAGTCCGGGGACGCGTGTATGAAGCGGCAGGCGGCGGATATGCGGAAAGTTTCGATTCGGGTTCTACATGGGAGACCTTCAATGATGGCCTGGACCCATACGGCTATCTGGTCGGCATCGCTGCGGACAGCGGGAATGCAGATACCATCATCGTTTCAGCGGCAAAAAGTCCAAGGACGGCATATAAGCCATCAAATGCAGAAACGATTATGATGCGGCGTGAAAATGGAGGGAGATGGGAGTGGGTCCATGAAGGCCTGCCGGCCCCCGATGGCTCCGCAGTTTTCTCTCTTGCTTCAGACAGCGCTGAACCCGGAGTGTTCTATGCTTTGAACAATACCGGTTTCTATATTTCCAGGAATTCAGGGAAAACATGGAACAAAGTGAATATTGACTGGCCGGAACATCTGAAGGATAAGAGAGTAAACTGGATGACACTGGCATAACAGAGAGGGGAGGCATCTGAGGATGCTTCTTTTTTGCATTTATATGAAAAAGTAACAAAAAACACTTGAAAGTCAAAGAAGGTCAATGTATAATGTAGCTATAGGTCAAAATTGGTCAAATAAAAAATATATGAGCAACATGATTGAATATATGATTAGTGCCCTTTATACTGTATTTATAGTCAAAGATAGTCAAAGTCAAATAAGGCTGTCATTACGAATAGGAGGAATCTACGCATGAAATGTCAAAACTGTGGTGTTAATGAAGCAAATGTTAATCTTGCGATGAATGTTAACAACCAGAAAATGCAAGTACATTTATGTGATGAATGTTTCCGTGAAATACAAGGTCAAATGATGAATTCCAACGATTTCTTTTCTGGATCACCTTTTGAAAATACAAATTCCAACAATAAATATTTCCAGGGGAACGGAGGAAACGCCACGGGAACGAAAGTAAGAGAGAAACAAAACGACAGGAATGGCCTGCTTGATCAGTTAGGTAAAAATATATCTGACGAAGCCAGGTCCGGCAACATAGATCCGGTCATCGGCCGTGACATGGAAGTCAGGCGTGTCGTTGAGACATTGAACAGAAGGAACAAGAACAACCCGGTACTGATCGGTGAGCCCGGTGTCGGTAAAACTGCCATCGCAGAAGGACTGGCACTCAAAATCGTCGAAGGTACTGTGCCGGCCAAGCTGATGGATAAGGAAATATATATCCTTGATGTAGCATCGCTTGTGGCAAATACAAGCATGCGCGGCCAGTTTGAAGAGCGTATGAAACAGCTGATCAGTGAGCTGCAGGAACGTAAGGATGTCATCCTGTTCATCGATGAAATCCACCAGATCGTGGGTGCAGGTACGGCAGAGAGTTCCCAGATGGATGCCGGTAATATCCTGAAGCCTGCACTGGCACGCGGTGAACTGCAGATCATCGGTGCTACGACTCTGAAGGAGTACCGTCAGATTGAAAAAGATGCAGCACTTGAACGCCGTCTTCAGCCGATCATTGTGAAAGAACCGTCATTGGAGGAAGCGGAACTGATACTTCAGGGTATTAAAGACCGTTATGAAGCGTTCCATGAGGTACGTTATTCCGATGAGGCCATCCGTGCTTTTGTATCTCTGTCAAACAGATATATACAAGATCGCTTCCTGCCGGATAAAGCAATCGATCTGATGGATGAGGTCGGTTCCCGTCTGAATCTTTCCAACGCAGAGAACGATTCCGGCTCGATCAAACAGAAGCTCGAAAAGATTGCGAAGGAAAAAGACGAAGCTGCTGAACAGGAAGATTACGAAAAGGCTGCAAACCTCAAATATCAGGAGCTGCAGCTTGAAAAGCAGCTTGAAAAAGCTGAAGATGAAGCGCAGGTCATTGATGTGGATGTTTCCGATATCCAACTGATCGTGGAAGAGAAAACGGGTATCCCTGTGACGAAACTCCAGGCGGATGAACAGGAAAAAATGCGTGACCTCCAGGGTCAGCTTGGCTCAAAAGTCATCGGCCAGGGAGAAGCTGTGGGTAAAGTGGCGAAAGCTATCAGACGCAGCCGTGCCGGACTCAAATCCAAGTACCGCCCAATCGGTTCATTCCTGTTCGTCGGACCGACCGGTGTCGGCAAGACAGAACTGACAAAAGCGCTTGCAGAGGAATTGTTCGGTTCACGTGAATCACTCATTCGTCTTGATATGAGTGAGTACATGGAAAAACATGCTGTCTCTAAAATCATCGGTTCGCCTCCAGGCTACGTTGGTCACGAAGAAGCAGGACAGCTGACTGAAAAAGTCCGTCACAACCCTTACAACATCATACTGCTCGATGAAATAGAGAAAGCACATCCGGACGTACAGAACATGTTCCTGCAGATCATGGAAGACGGCCACCTCACAGATTCACACGGCCGTACGGTAAGTTTCAAGGAAACAGTCATCATCATGACAAGTAACGCGGGTACAGGTGTGAATACGGCGAGTGTCGGCTTCGGCCCTGAAAAACATGATTCAGTATCCACTCTTGATAATCTGAGTGACTACTTCAAACCGGAATTCCTGAACCGCTTCGACTCCATCATAAACTTCAACGAATTGTCTGAAGAGGATCTGCTGCAAATTGTGGATCTGATGCTTGCGGAACTTCAGGAAACAGTGGAAGAAAATGAACTCAGCATCACAATCACGGAGGAAGCAAAACAGATACTGGTACAACTCGGCTATGACAAGCGCTTCGGTGCAAGACCGCTCCGCAGAGTAATCCAGGATAAAATCGAAGATCAGCTTACAGATCTGATCCTCGAAGAAGAGACACTGGAAAACATCAAAGTCGAAGTACAGGGCGAAGAGATAAAAGTAGTAAAAGCATAAACATGAACAAAGAAGGCTCTGGATCCTCAAAGGATTCAGAGCCTTCTTTTATCTATACAGTAAAATCGGCAAAGTGGAGCGGTATATGGCGGGCGTCTGTATCTGTTACGGAGGGGGACTGAAAATTCCGGCATCGGATTATATATTTTACCTGCATGCAGCAGGTTAAATAAAGTTTATGTTAACATTTAAAGGGAATCAAAATATTAACTACATTTGAAAGGGGTATTCGATGAAACGGTGGATGTTCCTGATGCTGATTATCGCGCTGGTTGGGGTTCTTGCAGCATGCAGTGGAAACAACGAAGAGTACCAGGGGGACGAAGAAGAAACAGAATCTTTTGGCGAGACGGGCGACTCTGAAGTTATTGTCGACCTGATGGATACCAATGAAGAACAGGTGGCGAAAGCAACTCTGACTGAAGGGGAATCCGGAGTCGACATCGCTCTTGAAGGTGAGAACCTTCCACCGGGCGAACACGGCTTCCATTTCCATGAGACCGGCTCCTGTGAACTGCCTGATTTTGAGTCGGCGGGCGGCCATTATAATCCGACAGATGCCAACCACGGCATGAACGATCCTGACGGCCCCCATGCGGGTGACATGGAAAATATAGAAGTGGATGAAGACGGCACAGTGGATACTGAAGTTACTGCAGATATGGTTACACTTGAGGAAGGTGAGGATAATACGCTCTTTACTGAAGAAGGTACGGCACTCATGATCCATTCTGAAGCGGATGACTATGAGTCACAGCCGTCAGGTGATGCGGGAGACCGTATCGCATGCGGTGTAGTGGGCGAATAGGTGCAGCATTCAGGGAAAGACCGCCGGACGGGCGGTCTTCTTCATTCTGACATTGAGTTGAAATCTATGACATGGGACAATATTAAATGAGATAATGAACCCAGTGATTAATGCACGAAAGAAAGAGGTATTTGATGAAAAAGAGGAGTATATTTGCGTTGGTCATGTGCCAGGTTTTGGTCTTATCCGCATGCGGCATGAACAGCGATGACGAATCGGAATTCGATCAGCAGCAGACAATCAATGACACGAACTACCAGGAGAGTGACAGCGGTTCGGATAATGGCGACTGATTTTCCCGGACGAATGAAATACGGCAGACAAAAAATCCATGCGGCAATCTACGTCCGTCGTGGATTTTTATTTGAGAACAGATATGAAAATACTGAAAAAATATTTTAATGAATTCTGTTTAAATAATTGCTGGATGTGAATACTATAGATAGAATAGTTACTATAGGGTATATAGAATATTCAGTAATAAAATTGGCGGAAAAGATTTCGCAAAGGGGAGAAATATGATGAAAAACAGCGCACTGGATTGGGACTTTGAAGCTGCAAGGGCAAGTGCTCCCCATGCTCTCATCATGGTGGGGTTCATAGTGGCATTTTCAATCTGGTTCGGCTTTGCCTGGGGCATAGCCGGATGGATTCTGTTTGCAGCGGCGATGATCGGCGCTGCCTATATATTGGCCGGCAGTCTCAAGAACCGGGAGCTTTCAAAATCTGCCGGCAATGACAGGACTTCTGATGTCGTACGCATAGAACGATCGGTCGGCTTTCTCGTCGGTGTCACTTACGCTACAATTCTTATTGTTGTCATACTTATGCTCGTACTTGAAGTGGCCATGTTCATCGTACCGTTCATCACGCTGGTGATGGGGATACACTTCCTTCTGCAGGCACCGATCATGAACCGGAGGTTCGATTACTACATCGCGCCACTGCCTTTGATATCGAGCTGTATCGCGGCCTATTTTGCATTCCAGCCGGATGCATCGCTTTATACGGTCTACGCAATTGCGGGCCTTGGCGGAGCGGCTGCCGCACTCATATATGGCTATTATGTCATAGATACCTACAGAAAACTCGTCAAAAGCAGAAGGGCTGTCTGATGACTTAGCCGGTTTAAGGCCTCCGGAGACCTGTGCTCTCCGGAGGCCTTTATAGTATCAGTGTGCAGATTGAGGAGCACATTCACGGCGGCCGGGCTGGTCCCGCTAAAGCAAATGGATGAGAGATGATATACTTGGGACAAATACGTGATTATGAGGAGGACAGTATTGAAGAAGAGTAATATATATTTCATCACCCTGTATGCGGCGTTGTTTACCATCCTGGCCATCAGTATCAGACTGGATTTCACGGATGCTCTGGACAGGTCGGTGTATTTATTTTTGAGGAGATTTGCGGATGCCGGATGGCTGGAGGCGTATCTGTCCTTCCTCTCCTATATCTTCAAGCCCTCCCATGCTGCAGTCATATTCCTTATTGTGGCTGTGGTGTATTATTTCAAAAAGGATCCTCATTTCTGGCTGTATACGATTGGTGCCGGGGCAGGCCTCGCAATCGGGACTGCGATGAAATATACTTTCCAGAGGGCGCGGCCGGATGTTGAACATGCGGCATTCGACGGTTACAGCTTTCCGAGCATGCATGTGCTGTCGTTCATGGTCCTTGTCATCCTGCTGTTCCGGCTCAGCCGGAATATCTATGTGAGGGCAGTCCTGGTCTTTCTGGTCATTTCAATGATGGTGTCCCGTATTTACCTCGGCGCCCACTATCTTTCCGATACAGTGGCCAGTGTCATTGTCATCGCCCTGATTCTTCATGTGCTGGAGGAAGTCAAAGTCAGATTTTCAAGCTGATTGGTCTTCAGAGTGACAGCAGACTCTGTATGAGAAGATAGACGCCTGTGCCGCTCAGAAGAACATAGGTGAAAATCCGGAAAGTATCCTGATCGATCCACTTGTGGACATACTGACCGATGACAAGGCCCGCGAGCACAGCGGGTGCCGCATAAAGGCTGGATTTCCAAATCAGTACGCTGGTCCCGGAAAAAATGATCTGTGTGACGAGACTGACTGAATAGATAAACAGGTAGAACGCAAGTGTCGTAGCACGCACCCTGTCCTTGTCCATACTGGTACCGGTGAAATAGAGCAGTATCGGCGGACCGGGCATGCCGATGCTTGTGGTGAACAGTCCGGACAGTCCGCCGGCCAGATTATCCCGGCCCCGCGTCTGACTGATCCTGAAGTTCAAAATGAGCAGTAGAGTGAGCATGAGGAGCAGAACGCCGACAGAAAACTTGAAAGCCTCTATGTTAATCGACATATAGATCGCTATGCCGAAAGGGACGCCGGCGAGGCTTGCTGCTATCAGCCGCTTCAGCAGTGCGAAGTCGACCGAGTCCATGATGGAACGGATGAGCGCCAATGAAATGACGAGGGACAGGATGATATTTATCTGGATCGCTTCCTGCGGATGAAACAGCATCAGAAACAGCGGGGTGGCCATTATGGAAAAGCCGAACCCTGTACTCGTCTGTAGTATGGAAGCGATGAGCGCTATGCATATGAAAAATATAAAAGCGGACACAGTGTCATCCTTTCTTGGGAACATGTTTACATAATGACCATGATACCATTCTGAGGAAAAGTTGCTAGGGGGGATTTTGATGAAGAGATGTCAGTGGATGGGAGAGCACCTATTCATGCAGGCAATCGGGATGATCATTGACCATGTTGAAGAAAGTGGAAGTCGTTCGGAAAATTCAACTATGAACTGTTAAGGAAAATGTACGGGGATGAAGCCTGGCTGAAGGAGGAGAAACGGATGGGATTTTTAAAAGATGCAGCAGCTGTTTTCAAAAAGAAAAAACTGGTTTTCAAAGAGAGGCGTCAGATTGGAGGGGATGTATATACTTTCAGATTTGAAAAGCCGGAGGAGCTGAGCTGGCGGGCGGGGCAGCACGGACTTTTCACAATTACCCATAAGAAAGTCAAACCGCCGACAAAACCTTTCACAATCTCTTCGTCCCCGAGGGAGGACGTGATTGAAATGACGACCAGGATAGATGACAGGCCGAGTGATTATAAACAGGCCCTCCTCGAGCTGGAACCCGGCATGGAGATGACCATGAGCGGTCCCGTCGGCTCGTTTCACACAGATGACGGGGAGCGGATGGTCTTCATTGCCGGCGGAATCGGCATCACACCTTTCCATGCGATGCTCAGGGAACTGTCTGATGCGGATATCAGGGCGGAAACACCACCCATCCTGCTGTATGTTGACGGAGAAGGAAGGTTTACGTACAGTGAAGAACTTTCGGTCATCACCGACAGGGGAATCGCAGAAGTGCATTTTATAGAGTCGAGTGAAGAGCTGCACAAGGAACTTGAGCTGCTCGAAGGGACAGACGTTGAAAATTACCTTATCGCCGGACCCTATTCCATGGTCGAATCGGTAAGCAAGCATCTGGTTGGAACCGGCGTACCGAAAAAGAACATTAGAAAAGAGACGTTCATTGGATATTAGACAGGGGACTCATCAGATATGACAGCAAAAACTGAACGTAAAAGAAACCAAAAAACAGTAAGAAGCATCTGCCGCGGCAGATGCTTCTTTTACATCAGTCCATCGATAATCATATAGATTCCGAGGATAAGGAGGCCGAAGCGGAGTACCTGGGAGAGGGAATGGCTGTCCAGGGCCTGGTTGATCCTGACACCGATTTTTGATCCTATGTAGGTGGCGACGATGAGGACAGCGCCGTAACCCCACAGTATGTTGCCCTGTGCAAAATGACCCGCGGAGCTCGACAGGCTGGAGCTGAAAATGATCACCATGCTGGTCGCTACGGCAACATGCGGGGAGAAATTAAGGACGATGATCATCAGCGGAGTCATAAGGGCGCCGCCGCCGATGCCGAACAGCCCGGCACTGATGCCGATCAAGAATGATGCGGAGATGCCAATCAGCGGTTTGAATTCCTTTTTTTCCTGAACGGCAGCCTCTTTGTCCCTGATCATCCTCGTTTTGAAGGTGAGCACCATAAAGATGAGGAGCAGGAAGGCGCCGAAGATGATTCCGAATGAATCCTGATTCAGAAACCGGCTCAGATAAGCGCCGGCCAGTGAACCCGGCACAATTCCTATGGAAAACAGCATTCCGCTTTTTAAGTCCACGGTTTTTGACCTGCCGTATGCAAGCATCGAAAACAATCCTGTAAAGACGAGTGTCAGTGAAGAGGTTCCGATTGCATTCTGTACAGACATGTCACCGATGATTTCTGTGTTGTTGGAAAAGAAAATCAGTGAAGGCACGATAATGACCCCGCCGCCGATCCCGATGAGGGCACCGATGATGGAGGCTGCAGTACCAATGAGCAGCAGAAGAACGATATCCATTTTGTCACCACTTTTACTTGTTGTTACTGTCTAATATAACATGAAAAGCCCGGGATATTCTTATGATTTCGAGTGGATATATCATCTTGTAATAAAAACTGAAAACCTTTGCTGGACGGAGGTAATTCAGCAAAGGGGAACGAATGCAGATCTGGATTACGGATTTCATGGCTCTCTTTTTTGTATCCGATGTATATATAGGCATTCAGTCAGGGTACAGGGTACTATTATGGTTTGGATATTAAGGAAGGAGACTGCTATATGAATATTGGTTTGATCGGTGCAGGTGCAATCGGGAAGTTTCTGCTGGATGAGATTAATGAAAGTGCCCACGAAAGCCTTAAGGTCAGCAGTGTACTGGTAAGGGACAGGGAAAAGTATAAGTCACTGGAATCCGATTACGGGGTGGAACTTTTCACCGGCACCGGGGAATTCCTGTCCTCCGATATAGATATCGTGGTCGAAGCGGCGACGGTGGAGGCGGCCAAAGAGCTGCTGCCCGGGGTCATCAAAGAGAAGGATGTGCTGCTGATCAGCACCGGTGCACTCGCGGATGAGGATCTGGTGGCGGATGTCACCCGGAACGCGAATGAATATGATCATGCATTGCATCTGCCATCGGGCGCAATCGGCGGACTGGACCTGCTGCAGAATGCACAGACATTCGGGAAACTTGACAGTGTCTCTCTTGAAACACGCAAACCTGCCGGCTCCGTGATTGGTGAGGAAATCGATGCGGAAAAAGTGGTGTTTGAAGGCAATGCAGCTGAAGCAATCGATAAATATCCGAAAAGCATGAATATCTCCATCATCCTTGCTTTTGCAGGCGTCGGCATGAAAGATACGGATGTCACCATCATCGCCGATCCGAAAATCGACAGGAACGTCCATAATGTGAAAGTGACTGGCGATTTCGGTGAGGCTGAATTCACCTTCAGGAACAATCCGCTGCCGGACAATCCGAAGACAAGCCATCTTGCTGCGCTGAGTGTATGCGGTACGCTCGAGCGCATTTACAAGAACGTGAAGATCGGCAGCTGATTTTTATACTAATAGAATAAATAAAGTCCCGGATATGACAAATGTCATGTCATAATGCTGACAGATTCATCTGTTATATTCCGCCCGCAGGCCTCATAATATATATTGATAAAATAACGGGAAGAGGGAAGCATTATGACCAGAGAAAAACAGGCGCAGCTCAGGAAATCTGTGATGCCCTATGCAAACGCCGAGATGCGGGCGAGCATCATACAACTATTGAATACGATACTTCCATTCTTTGTATTCTGGTTTTTGGCATATCAGACATTGAGCATTTCATTCTGGCTGAGCCTGCCGTTCAGTGTAATCACGGCCGGTTTCATGATTCGTTCGTTCATCATTTTCCATGACTGCACACACGGTTCATTTTTCAGAAACAAAAAGCTCAATGATTTTTGCGGCACATTCACAGGCGTAATTACACATTTCGCCTATGAGAAATGGAAACGTGAGCATTCAATCCATCACGCAACAAGCGGCAATCTTGATAAGCGCGGCATTGGTGATATATGGGTGATGACGGTGAAGGAATATGAGGAGGCGGATAAATGGGAGCGGCTGAAGTACCGTCTCTACCGCAATCCACTGATCATGTTCGGTCTGGGACCATTCCTTCTGTTCCTGTATTCCAACCGCTTCAACCGGAAGGGACCGAAACGAAAAGAGCGTCTGAACACGTATCTCATCAATGCAATACTTGTTTCAGCATACTGCCTCATCGGTTTCACACTCGGCTGGCACGTCGTCCTGCTTGTCCAGCTGCCGATCATCTATATCGCGGGAGCACTCGGAATCTGGCTCTTCTACGTGCAGCACCAGTTTGAAGATTCCTATTTTGAAAACGAATCGGAATGGGATTTCGTAAAAGCTGCGGTTGATGGAAGTTCCTACTATAAATTGCCTAAATGGCTGGAGTGGATGACGGGTAATATCGGCTATCACCATGTGCACCATCTCGCACCGCGCGTGCCGAATTATCATCTGGAAAAAGCGCATGAAAATACGCCGCCTCTCCATAAGGCGACGACGATTACTTTGAAGACGAGTCTGGAATCCATAAAATTCCGCCTGTATGATGAAGAGAACAAGACTTTCGTCAGCTTCAGGCACATGAGACAGCGTCTGAAGAATAATATCAGCAAAAGGCCGACGACACATTAATGACGGCAATATCCCCCTGTTTTTCAGGGGGATATTTTTACCTATTGATACTCTGCCGCATTTGAAACTGATACAATGAAGCAAAAGAGATGGAAAGGGGAGAGCCTGTTGCGCGACTGGTATCATATTTTTCCGAAGAACACAGGGCTGAGCCTGTACATATGGATCATTTTCTGCGTGCTTCCATTCTATTTCATATTCCGCTCGACCTCTCCCTGGGAAGTCGGTGTGGGAGTCGTCATAACGATACTCTTCTTTGCGGTCTACTGGCTGACATTCAATTCCAGGGGCGCATTGGTGTATATCGGAATCAGCCTTGAGTTCATAATCAATATTGCGATGACCGTCTTGTTCGGATATGTATATTTTGCACTGTTCATCGCGTTTTATGTGGGTAATATAAGAAGTAAAGCCGGGTTCGTCTCCATGTATGTCATCCATCTGGTGCTGACTGTGGCTGCCATCATATTCGCGTTTTTCATAAATTATGTACTCTTTTTGAGCCATCTCCCGTTTTTGATCATGACGGTCCTGGGTGTCATACTGATCCCTCTGAATAAATACAACAGGCTCAAGCAGGAAGAACTGGAAGTGAAGCTTGAGGATGCGAACCAGAGGATAGCTGAACTTGCGATCGTGGAAGAACGGCACAGGATTGCGCGCGATCTCCATGATACGCTGGGGCAGAAACTGTCGATGGTCGGACTGAAGGCGGAACTGTCCAAAAAACTCATCGACAGGAAACCGGACAAAGCCAAAGAGGAACTTCAGGATATACAGGATACTGCGAGATATGCACTTAAAGAGGTGCGGGAGATGATCAGTGATATGAAAAATGCGAGTCTGACGGATGAGCTTTCCCACGTCAGGATGCTGCTCGATGCGGCGGGTATCAGTCATGACATCCATACCGAGGCGGACACGGAAGAAATTCCCATGCTGACAGAAAGCGTACTCAGCATGAGCCTTAAAGAAGCGGTGACCAATGTGGTGAAACACAGCAATGCACGCCGCTGTCTCATAACCCTGACCGAATCGGACAGGGATATATTCTTAAAAATCACGGATGATGGAAGCGCTTCTTCCGAAGTCGATGCCGGCAATGGGCTGCAGGGCATGAGTGAGCGTCTGACATTTGTAAATGGAGAGTGTCATGTATTCGGTTCTGAAAAGGGATTTGAGGTCAATATAACAGTGCCCAAAGTTTTAAGGCAGATTGAGGAGGGATAGATGTGATCAGGATTGTAATCGCCGAAGATCAGAATATGCTGCTCGGCGCACTCGGGGCGCTCCTCGATATGGAAGAGGACATCGAAGTTGCCGGCAAGGCATCAAATGGCAGGGAAGTGCTCGAGCTGGTCCGGGACACCGCCCCTGACATCTGCCTGATGGATATAGAAATGCCTGTCATGACGGGGCTTGATGCAGCTGAAGCGCTCAAGGGTGAAGACTGCAAAGTGATAATTCTCACTACATTCGCACGGCCAGGATATTTCGAAAGAGCAAAAAAGGCGGATGTGAGCGGGTATTTGCTGAAAGACAGTCCGAGTGAAACCCTCGCGAACTCAATACGCCAGATCATGGGAGGCAAACGCATCTATTCACCGGAACTGATAGATGTTGTCTTTGAATCAAGGAACCCCCTGACTGCACGTGAGACGGAAATCATACAACTGCTTGCAGAAGGCAGGAAGACGAAGGCGATCGCGAAGGAGCTGCACCTTTCGGACGGTACTGTCAGGAACTATGTGTCCGTCGTTTTGGATAAACTTGAAGTGGATAACAGAATCGAAGCCATAACAAAAGCCCGTGACAAGGGGTGGCTGAAATGAATGAAGGCTGAAGATGCGGTGGTTCCGTGTAAAAAATCCAGTATATATTGCTACAATGGAGATGAGGTGGTTATATGACAACATCAGAATCAAGTGTGTCGATCCGCAGCGTTTCTAAAAGTTTCGGCCGCAATGAAGTATTGAAAAATATCGATCTGGAAATCGCAAGAGGGGAGATTTTCGGTCTTCTGGGCCCATCCGGTGCCGGAAAGACCACATTGGTCAGGGCGCTTGCGGGGCTCGACACGCCCACAGACGGTGAGACCCGCGTGTTTGGGGAGAAGATGCCCAATCTGAAGCTGATGAAGAGAATTGGCTATATGGCCCAGGCGGATGCATTGTATGAAGATCTGTCCGCCCTTGAGAACCTGGAGTTCTTTGCAAGTCTGTACGGGATTGAAGGGAAGCGCCGGAAGAAGCGTATAAATGAACTGATGGCACTGATGGATCTTTCTGACCACCTGAATGTGAAGACGGCCAAATTTTCCGGCGGGATGAAACGTCGCCTGTCCCTGGTCATCGCACTGCTTCATGAACCTGAGATGCTGCTCCTCGATGAGCCGACTGTCGGCATCGATCCGATACTGCGGATGAGGGTATGGGATTTTTTCTATGAACTGAACAGGGCGGGCACGACGATAATAATAACGACCCACGTGATGGACGAGGCGGCAAAATGCTCAAGGCTGGCCATGATGCAGAGAGGGAAGATCGTCGCTGCCGGTACGCCCGGCCGACTGAAAAAAGACACGGGTGCCGAGACGCTGGAAGAGGCATTCCTCGTGTATGGAGGAGATTGAGATGAGGGTATTCGCCCTGTCAAAAAGGATTCTGCAGCAGCTGATCCGCGATAAACGGACATTGGCCCTGATCATATTTGCCCCTATCCTGGTTCTGACAATGCTTTACCTTGTTTTCGACGGGGAGGAGTATGTTCCTGAAATCGGGCTGGTGAATGTACCAGAACAAGTGGCGGAGCAGATGGAGGCTTCCGATGCCGAAGTGACAGTATATGATAATCAGGTCGAGGCGTACCACGGAGTCGTCTCCGGGAGCCTTGACGGGTACATCCAGTTCGAAGACGGCAGTTCGCTTGTCTTTCTGGAAGGCAGCGATCCTTCGGTGAACAGCGAAGTCATCCGGTGGATTCAGTCGACCCTGTCCGCGCTTCAGGAAGACAGCCGCGCCGCAAACCTTGAGATTGAATATCTGCACGGTTCGGAGGATATAGGAATTTTCGATTACTACGGCCCGGTACTTCTCGGCTTTTTCGTCTTCCTGTTCGTCTTCCTGGTCTCCGGCGTCTCCTTCATCAGGGAACGGACGACCGGCACATTGGAACGGCTCCTGTCGACACCGATCAGGAAATGGGAGATTGTAATGGGATATCTGCTCGGCTTCGCCCTTGTGACCATACTGCAGTCGGCGATCATAGCATGGTACAGCATATATGTCCTCGATATGATGATGGCCGGCAGGTTTACAGCAGTGCTTGCCATTATACTTCTTTTGGCCCTGACGGCGCTGACGCTCGGCATCCTGATATCATCATTCGCGAACAGCGAGTTCCAGATGATCCAGTTCATCCCGGTTGTCGTCATTCCGCAGATCTTCTTCTCAGGGCTCTTCAATCTGGAGACCATTTCTGACCTCCTGAGCTGGATCGGTCCGCTCACCCCGCTGTATTATGCAGCAGAGTCTCTGAGGGATGTGATGGTCCGTGGCTATGGGTGGAGCGACATCTATGACAATCTTCTGGTTCTTCTCGGTTTCTCCGCCGGCTTCGTCATACTGAACATCCTTGTCCTCCGTAAATACCGGAAAATCTAAGCTGTAATCAGGCCTTTTCACGGCCTGATTTTTTTATGGAAATCCAGAACATTTCATTTGACTGAAAATTCAGACCCGCATATGATGGGTTTAAAGCGGTGTATAAAGCATGGAATGCAGACGTGGTTTCAAAAATCAATCAAATATAGATGCAGAAACGGAATCCAGCCTGGATGAGGCTTCTAATATCATCACTTTATCAAAAAAGGAGAGTACTTTATGAGCAAAGTGAATTTGGAAGCAGCAAAACAGATTATCGCAGGTGCTGAAGAGGAAGCGTCGAATATCGGGGTCCAGATGGTGATTTCTGTATTGGATGAAGGGGGGAACCTTATCGCCACACACCGTATGGATGATGCATGGCTGGCAAGCATTGATATAGCGCAGAATAAAGCATGGACATCTGTGGCACTGAAGATGCCGACCTCCAATCTTGAAGAGGCTACAGTGCCGAATGCGGAACTGTACGGACTGAACACGACAAACCAGGGACGCATCGTCGTCTTTGGCGGCGGCTTCCCGCTTGAAGTTGGCGGAAAGGTCGTTGGTGCAGTCGGTGTGAGCGGAAGCAGCGTTGAAAATGATGTGAAAGTTGCAGAAGCGGGTGTAAAGGCATTTAACCAAACATCTTAAAATAAGCAGTGGTTTACACTGCGAGGAGGGGTACAGATGGAAGGAAACCGTGGTGTAGTCTATACAGGAGCCGGCAGTGTTGAAGTCCAGGATATCGAATTTCCGGATCTGGTATTGAAGGATGGTCCGGGTGTGCCAAAAGAGAACGTTGGACGTAAATGTGAACATGGCGTAATACTTAAAGTCATTACGACGAACATTTGCGGCAGTGACCAGCACATGGTGCGCGGGCGCACCACAGCACCTGAAGGCCTGGTGCTCGGACATGAAATTACAGGTGAAGTGATTGAAGTCGGACGCGATGTCGAGTTTGTCAAAAAAGGGGATATCGCATCCGTCCCGTTCAATATTGCCTGCGGACGTTGTGAAATGTGCCGTGAACAGAAGACGCATATATGTACAAATGTAAACCCTGACAGGCCGGGTGCAGCATACGGTTATGTGGACATGGGCGGCTGGGTCGGCGGACAATCCGAATATGTGATGGTGCCTTATGCGGATTTCCAGCTCCTGGTGTTCCCGGACAAGGAACGGGCCATGGAAAAGATACTCGACCTGACTATGCTTTCGGATATTTTCCCGACAGGCTATCATGGGGCTTTGACCGCCGGGGTCGGGACCGGCTCCACAGTCTATGTGGCAGGTGCCGGACCGGTCGGTCTTGCAGCGGCCCATTCCGCTCAGCTGCTCGGTGCTTCCCGGGTGATCGTCGGAGACATGAAGGCGGAAAGACTGAAACAGGCTGAAAGCTTCGGCTGTGATACGGTGGATCTGACCAAACATGACAGGCTGGGCGAACAGATTGAACAGCTTCTCGGCGTGCCGGAAGTGGACAGTTCAATCGATGCGGTCGGTTTCGAGGCGTCCGGTCACGGCAAGGACGGCGGAGAACAGCCGGCAGCCGTGTTGAATACCATCATGGACGTGACACGCGCAGGTGGAGGTCTCGGGATCCCGGGCCTGTATGTAACGGAAGACCCCGGAGCGTCGGATAAAGACGCACAGTCCGGTTCACTGAAAGTGCGGTTCGGCCAGGGCTGGGCAAAGGCGCATCACTTCACAACAGGACAGACCCCTGCCATGAAGTATAACAGGGACCTCATGAAATCCATCCTTTCCGGTAATGCGCAGATCGCCAAAGCGGTGAATGCCACAGTCATCGGTCTGGATGAAGCACCGGACGGCTATAAGGATTTCGACAGTGGTGTGGCGAAGAAATTCGTCATCGATCCGCACGGCATGCTCAAATGATATGAACACACGGTCTATGCCTGAATTTTATAAATGCCCTTCTACTCCATGTAGAGGGGCATTTTTGACTCAATCTGTTAACCATGCCGCAAAGGCCGCCAGATCGGGGAAATTTTCATCCGCCGCCACTTTCTGTTTTTTGCCGTGGCCAATGAAGACCGTTTTGGTTCCGGCATTCCTCCCCGCGTCGATATCCGGTTCCCGGTCGCCGGCCATGTAACTGCGGGAGAGGTCGATATCATGCTTGTCGGCAAGAGCCAGAAGCATGCCGGGTTTCGGTTTCCGGCAGCGGCAGCCGGCCTGAGGCATATGCGGACAATAGTCGACATCATCCACGTAGGCGCCGAAAGCCGACAGCTGCTGTCCCATTTCCTCATGGATGCGTCCAAGCGCATCCTCAGTCATATATCCGAGGCCGATGCCGCCCTGGTTTGTCACGACAAATACTTTCCAGCCGGTTTGATTCATTTTACGTATCGCCTTTCCCACACCGGAAAGAAGATGGAAATCTTCGGGTGAATTCACGAATTTCACTCTTTTGCTCAAAACTTCGTTGATGACTCCGTCACGGTCCAAAAATACTGCTCTGTCCATTCTGCTGCCTCCTTTACCAATAGGGTACATCAAAACAAGCTGCAATAATAAAACAATGCATTAAGGCTATTAATATTCCCCCTGCGGATAGAGTGCAGGAAAATGGACATTTACGGTAAAACGGAGAGGCCCGGACACACAGGGCTCTGGAGTTTTATCCATTCAGGGCATATATCTCGCGGGCCATTGCTTCCAGTGCATACATGACGGGGATCTGTGTGGTGATGTTGGCATTTTCAAACCATTCTTCAGTGATGTAATACGATATGTTCACATCCGATATTTTGGCGATAGTGGAATGCTTATGATTCGTTATGCTGATGATGGTGCTGCCCTCCTGTTTGCGCTGGTTCAGGTGCCTGACCGTGGATTCATTTTCACCGGATACGGAGAGGGCGATCGTCACGCTGTTATTCCTCAAGTTCGAATGGATGGGGAAATAGGAGTCTTTTATGTACATGGAGAATTTCCCGAGGCTTGAGAAATAGCGTGCGCCGTATTCGGCCAGAATCCCTGAACTGCCGATACCGATGAAGATGACGTTGTCGGCTCGTTCTACGAGGGCGGCTGCATGCTTGATTTTTTCGTCGATATCCCCTTTCAGTGTCCTTTCGAAAAACTCGGCAACGGTGTGCTGCACATTCTGTGGCCCTGACGTCTTTTCCTCTTCAAGCTGCATTTTGATCCGGACTTTGAATTCAGAGAATCCTTCGCAGCCGACTTTTCTGCAGAAACGCAGGATTGTGGTAGTGGACACATGGGTGGCGTCGGCAAGCTCGCGAATCCGCATGTAGGCCACCTTGTCCATATTGCCTGCGATATAGTTATATAAAGACGTTTCGAGTTCATTGAATGATGCGATTTCCTCCTGTGTAAACATTTGTGGATTTCTCCTTTCCTGGAGTGGTGAGAACATTTGAAGCGTAACATAATATATTGATGAAACACAGTGTTACACATAAGTGACAAGTTCCTAAGTGAGTCATTCTGCACTTAATCCCCGGGAAGACTGTCGGCTGCAAGCGGGTACAGCTACAATTGGAGTATCAATTATTTATACGGAGGTATTCATATGGCTAAGGGAATAAAGATCGCAACGATTGGCGGCGGGTCAAGCTACACACCCGAACTCGTAGAGGGATTCATTAAAAGATACGACGAATTCCCACTCAGTGAGCTCTGGCTGGCAGATGTTGAATCGGGTCGTGAAAAACTGGAGATCGTCGGGAATCTGGCAAAAAGGATGATCCGGAAAGCCGGACTGCCGATCGAGGTCCATCTGACACTCGACCGCAGAGAGGCATTGAAGGGGGCAGATTTCGTCACAACACAGTTCAGGGTTGGACAGCTCGACGCACGTGCAAAAGATGAGAGTATACCGCTGAAGTACGGGGTGCTTGGCCAGGAGACGAATGGGCCGGGTGGACTGTTCAAAGGACTGCGTACAATCCCGGTGATACTCGACATATGCAGGGACATGGAGGAACTCTGTCCGTCTGCATGGCTGATCAACTTCACAAACCCTGCCGGCATGGTGACTGAAGCGGTACTCCGCCACTCGAACATAGAAAAGGTGATCGGGCTGTGCAATGTACCAATCGGCATGGAGATGGGCATCGCAAAGCTGCTTGATGTCGACCATTCAAGAATCCGTATCGACTTTGCGGGGCTGAACCATATGGTCTATGGACTCGATGTCTATGTGGACGGCGTGAGTGTCAAAACTGAAGTCATTGGAAAACTCACAGATCCCGCAAACAGCAGTTTCGTCAAGAACATCGACGGTATGGGCTGGGAGCCTGAATTCATAAAGGCGCTTGACCTGATTACGTGCCCGTACCATATGTATTACTATAAATCCGGTGAAATGCTGGAGAGGGCGAAGGCCAGTGCAAAAGAGGAGGGGACACGTGCCGAGGTGGTCCAGGCGCTTGAGAAGGAACTGTTCAAGCTGTATGAAGATGAGAGCCTGGACATCAAACCGCCGCAGCTGGAAGAACGCGGAGGTGCATACTATTCGGATGCGGCGGTCCGGCTGATCACATCGATCTATAATGACAAGCGGGACATCCAGCCGGTGAATACGATGAACCGCGGGGCCATCGGGAGCCTGCCTTACGGATCGGCAATCGAAACCAGCTGTGTCATCACAAAAGACGGCCCTGTCCCCCTTTCTTTCGGAGATCTGCCGGTGGCAGTCCGCGGGCTTGTCCAGCAGATAAAATCATTCGAGCGCATCAGTGCAGAAGCTGCTGTAGAGGGTAATTACAATAAGGCGGTACTGGCTCTTGCAATCAACCCTCTGACGCCGTCCGATAAGATTGCAAAAGACATTGCCGATGAAATGATGGAAGCCCATAGAGCATATCTGCCGCAGTTTTTTCAGGCGGTAAAATAGATGGAATCCAGGTATAATGGAGTACAGAAGTGTTAGTCGAGGAGGATTACATTGACGGTAAAATTGATTGCTGTAGATATGGACGGGACATTCCTGAACGATGCAAAGGAATATGACCGGGAAAGATTCGCAGGACTTTATGGAAAGATGAAGGCAGCAGGCATCAAATTCGTCGTGGCGAGCGGTAACCAGTATTATCAGCTGAAATCATACTATGGTGATATCCAGGACGAAATCAGCTATGTCGCGGAAAATGGTGCATTCGTCGTCGCCGGGGGTGAGGAAGTGTCCTCCGTAAGCATCCCGGAGGCACACGTTGAAGCGGTCACCGGTGAAATTGCCAAGCATGACAAACTCGAAACAATAGTCTGCGGCAAAGAAAGTGCCTATGTACTGGATTATGTAACGGATGAATATTTCGAAAGGATCCGGAAGTTCTACCGGCGTCTGAAGCGGGTGAAGAGTTTTGATGACATAGATGATCAGATATTGAAATTTGCCCTTTCATGCCCGGCGGAGGATACGGATGGACTGCAGGATTTTCTCGGGGACATCCTCGGGGAATATGTGACACCCGCATCGAGCGGCCACGGCAGCATCGATCTGATTGTTCCGGGACACCACAAGGCGAGCGGTATAAAAGCATTGCAGGAGCGGTGGAACATCAGAGACAGTGAGACAATGGCATTCGGTGACGGCGGCAACGACCTGGAAATGCTGGCCCATGCGGAATACAGTTTCGCAATGGAAAACGCGCCGGACGATGTGAAATACACGGCAAAATACACTGCCCCTCATAATAACAAGAGCGGTGTGCTTGAAATCATCGACCAGTACTTTAAAAAAGAAGGACCGTTCCGGTAGAAGTTCAGGACTCCTTTGGGTATCATTGCCCGAAGGAGTCCTTTATATGTAATATGCCAGTACCTGCCAGCCGAAGTAGAATGAGATGAGCGCCAGGGTACTGAATATGAGGTTTTCAGCCAGGCTCCCGGTGCGTATCGTTACAGGAAACCTGACTTTGAAGCTGATCGGAAAGAACAGCTGGATGCCGCTCCTGGTCATCATATCGAGTGCGAGATGGCTGATCATGCCTATCATCAGACCGTTTTTAAGCGCCTCGTACGGCAGTACCCTGTCCATCAGAAATGACAGGATCACCAAAAACAACAGGCTGTGGGTGAATGAACGGTGTCCGAATATCAGATTTATCAGTTTCGATATTATGGGCAGTGCCCTGCCCATCCTGCTGCCGCCGTGGCAGATGTCGGGAACGAGGGAGCCTATGATTCCGGCACCGACCATGATGACGGGATCCAGTTCCGTGAACTGTGCGAACGCAAGGCTGGAGGCGATGCCTCCGATGATATGTGTCTTACCTGTCATGATGTCTCCTCCTCCAGTCTGTATATGATATCACGGCATGTATTCCAATTATAGGAGATGTGTAATATTGATATAAAACAAGTTTTTGAAAATAAGAAACGGTTCATCGATCTGCTTCTCCTGGCGGATGAAGAGGAGAAAATGATCGACCGCTACCTCGGCCGTGGGGAGATGTTCGTCCTGGAGGCAGAGGATGTGAAAGCTGTCTGTGTCGTGACGGATGAAGGCGGCGGCGCGTTTGAAATAAAGAATATTGCCGTGGCTCCCGGCGGGCAGGGGAAAGGTTACGGCAAGAAACTGGTCCGGCATATTCTGCATTTATATAAGGGCATGGGCACTGTCATGTACGTCGGCACAGGCGACAGCCCGCTGACCCTCCCGTTTTATGAAGCATGCGGCTTTGAGAAATCGCATCAGATCGATAATTTCTTCACCGACAATTACGAAGAACCGATATTCGAGGCGGGGAGACAGCTGAGACATATGATCGTATTGAAGAAAAACCTTTAAAGGAGACAGGAAGGATGCAGCATATTAAATGGGCGGAAAACCGGTTTAAAGGCAGATGGCAGCACATGAAGTCTGCGGAACTCTATTCCGCAGAGCGGATGGAAAAAGTGAATGATTTTCATGCATCGATGCCGGGTTATGAACAAACGCCCCTCTATGAACTGAAAAATCTGTCTGAATTACTTGGAGTCGGCAGCATTTATGTAAAAGACGAGTCTGGACGCTTTGGTCTGAACGCTTTCAAAGGTCTCGGCGTATCCTATGCCATGGCTGAATACTTTGCCGGAAAGCTTAATATTGACCTGGATGATTTCACATTCGATGAACTGCTCGGGAAGGTGTCGGACAGTCCGACAGTCATTTTTTCTACAGCAACAGACGGCAACCATGGCAAAGGTGTGGCCTGGGCATCAGAACTGTTCCACCAGGAGGGCAGAGTATACATGCCGGAAGGCACGGCAAAATCCCGGCTGGACGCAGTCCTGGAATACGGCGCTGAAGGGATGATCACTGAAATGAACTATGATGAAACAGTTGAACATGTCCAGGAGATTTCCCGGGAAAACGGCTGGGTCCATATTCAGGATACCGCATGGGAGGGCTATACGGAGCTGCCGATGTATATAATGCAGGGGTATACGACAATCATCGCCGAACTGGAAAGGCAGCTGCAGGGTGAAAATCCTGGTGAAGTTACCCACGTCATCCTCCAGGCGGGTGTCGGCTCATTCGCCGGAGCAATGGCTGCTGCCATATATAATCTGACAGGCGGCCGGTCGCCCCGCATTATTGTGGTTGAACCCCAAAAAGCGGATTGCCTGCATCAGTCAGCGAAAAGCGAGGACGGCAGCCCGGTCCGTGTGCACGGCAGCCTGGATTCGATGATGGCAGGTTTGTCATGCGGGGCACCGAGCCCGGCCGGCTGGGAAATATTGAAGTCCGTCGCCGACGGCTTCGCCTCGTGTGACGACTCCGTCAGTGCAACAGGCATGCGCGTACTCGGAAACCCGGCGGGGGAGGACAAAAAAGTGATATCAGGCGAATCCGGTGCAGTCCCGCTCGGCTTCCTGTACGAAGTGATGACGAATGAAGAATACGGGTGTCTGAAAGAACAACTCGGGCTGGGTGCAGATTCAAAGGTGCTGACGATCAGTACAGAAGGCGATACGGATCCGGACAACTACAGAAGAGTGGTATGGGACGGCAGAGACGGATACGGATGAAACAGGCGGCCGCCCGGATGTTATAATGAACGTATTAAGAAATGATTCAAAGACAGAGACCAGAGGAGAATGAGTATGCAGGGAACGAGAAGAGCGGATATAAAAGCGGGGCAGATGGTAAAAGTTGTCCAGAAGCAGGATCAGAGGTCGGGGAAGCTGACCGAAGGTGTGGTGGCGAGGATACTGACGAATTCACCGCAGCATCATCATGGCATCAAAGTGAAGCTTGAGGATGGTACTGTCGGCAGAGTGAAGGAAATAATTGGTTAGACAAAAAACTTCCCGAAAATTTTTCGGGAAGTTTTTTAATCATGCCTGCATGTCCGATTTTTCTATCTTCATGCTGTCAGTCGGTGTGGCACGGTAGACGAAAAATGACATGATTACAGCAATGATGGAAATGGTGAAAGCAATGAAATATACGAGTTCGACGCCTGCCACCATTGCCTGGTCGATTGTGGCAGGATCATTTGGATTTGATGCATTGCCCAGGAAGTTCATCTGTCTGGCATTCATGATGCTGATGAAGACGGACACCCCGATGGCTCCGGCCACCGGCTGCAGGGTCGAAACGACGGCGGTGCCATGCGGATAGAGCCGTTTCGGCAGCTGGTTGAGCCCGTTCGTCTGTGCGGGCATCATCGTGGCAGAGACTGAAATCATCAGCAGCATGAAACTGACGAGGATGACCCATGGGGAGCTTTCTGTATCCAGTCGGCTCATTACGAACATCGTACCACTCAGTATGAGCGTTGCGGGTATCATGAGCGGGCGGGGTCCGAGTTTATCGAACAGCGCACCCATGAAAGGGGACAGCGCGCCGTTCAGCAGACTGCCGGGCAAAAGCAGTATGCCCGCTGCCGCTGCGCTCAGCGCAAGCGGCCCCTGCATGTAGATCGGCAGGATGATCTCTGACGCGAACATCGTCATGATGATGATCAGGAAAAGGACTACGGCGTGGGCATACATCGGGTATTTGAACACACGCAGATCCATGATCGGTTCATCCAGCCTGAGCTGCCTGAAGGCGAACAGCGCGATGCCGATTGCGCCGGCGGCAATTGCGACCATCACTTCGGGACTCATGAATCCGGCATCACTCTTGCCGACGGAACTGAATCCGTAAATAGTACCGCCGAATCCGATTGTGGAGAAGATGATGGATGGGATATCGATCTTCGGTTTCGTCACTTCAGATACATTCACGAGAAAGATGAAGGCGAATATGATAGAGAACACTGAGAATGGGATGACCGTGATGAATAAGAACCTCCATCCAAGATATTCAACGATGAGTCCTGATAATGTGGGGCCGAGTGCCGGTGCGAACATGATGACCAGCCCGACGATCCCCATGATCTTACCCCTCTTGAGCGGAGGATAGAGCAGCAGGAAGACGTTGAACATGATCGGCATCAGCATGCCGGTGCCGATCGCCTGTATCAGACGGCCGGACAGCAGTATCGGGAAGGTGGGTGCCATTGCACAGATGGCCGTACCTATTGTGAATATGGTCATCGTCCCGAGAAACAGCTGTCTGGTTGTAAACCACTGGATCAGAAGGGCTGAGACAGGGATGACAATGCCCATGACAAGCATGAAGCCCGTCGCCATCCACTGTACCGTCGGCAGTGTAATGTCAAACTCATGCATCAGAGTCGTCAGCGCAATATTCAACAGTGTTTCATTCAGGATGGCAAAAAATGCACCGATGATCAGTGACAGCATGATAGGGAGTGTCTTTACGTCCGGGTTTTCGGATAAGTATTCGTATTTGGTGGTATTATCCATATATGTTACCTCGCTTTAATGATTATCGGCTGCAAAAGGAGGACAGCTTAAATCAGCCGACATTAGATTATAATATGCACATAAAACAAAAACAATCAAAACCAACGCTGGCAATGAAAAAATTTTTATGATTTATACGGCAGACCGGCTCTGTTCTAAATTATGCCCGGCTTATGTATAATGTATATATAAGCAGAGGTGAATGCCATGGAAACAGCTTTTCTTTCAAAACGGCCGCAGTATAAGACGGAAGTCGCAAGGATCATATTCGAACGTTTCCATCTGGATGAGCGCAGGAAGGGGACATTCAAGGAAACAGTGAAATTTTTTTCACAGTCGGGTATCACCGGCTATCCGATTACCATGATTGCACTGAAGGGCGGCAAATGCGTCGGGACGGTCTCCATATATAGGAACGATCTGCCGGAACGGCCGGCATACCAGCCCTGGCTGGCGGCATTGTATGTTCTGCCGGATTTCAGGGGCCAGGGCGTGGCCGACAGGCTGGTCCGGGACATGCTCAACCACCTCTCAGGCCTTGGGTATGAAACCATCTATGCGAAAACCGAGACGCAGTCAAGGTATGACTACTACATGCAGAAGGGCTGGGAATTGCTCGAAACGGTTGATGTCGATGGCCGGGATAATTATATATTCAGGAAAAGGAATGACTGATTTGAGATGCGGGACAAAATGCTTCATCGTTACAATTGAACAGAACGATGGAGAGACTGTAAAGGAAGTGCCGGCACGCTCACAGGCGGATGCGAGAAAGATGGTGCGTAAGCATTTCGGCAAAGATATGAAAATCAGGTCTGTGAGAAAAAAATGATTCTGGCATGGGCATCATGTCCGGATCATTTTTATTTTTCATACACCAGTTTTTAGTAAATTAAATTTCTGTTATTCTTGTAGAAGCCGGGAAAGAAAATGAGGAGGGATCGGTTTGGCTGAAACAGCAATGGAACTTAGTGATCTCAGGAAAAAGATCGGATCCAGGGAAATCATCAAAGGCCTGGATTTTGAAATACATAAAGGTGAAGTATTCGGCTTTATCGGGCCGAATGGAGCGGGAAAGACCACAACGATCAGAATGATGGTCGGATTGATGGGTATTACGGATGGTGATGTCAGGATTCTCGGCAAAAGTGTCAAATCGGATTTCAAGGACGCCATACGGGAAGTGGGGGCGATCGTGGAAAATCCGGAAATGTATCCGTTCATGACCGGTATGCAGAACCTGAAACATTTTGCGAGGATGAGCCCGGGAGTGACGAAGGAACGCGTCAGCGAGGTGATAAAGCTTGTCGGGCTCGGGAATGCGATTAAAACAAAAGTCGGCAGATATTCCCTCGGTATGCGTCAGCGGCTGGGAATTGCACAGGCGCTGCTCCATGATCCATCAGTGCTGATACTCGATGAGCCGACCAACGGCCTCGATCCCGCCGGCATACGCGAGATCAGGAAGTATATCAGAAGGCTTGCCGACGAGGAGAATGTGGCTGTGATCATATCCAGCCACCTGTTGTCTGAGATCGAATTGATGTGTGACAGGATCGGTGTCATAAAAAACGGCGAGCTGATCGGCATCCAGTCTGTGCATGAACAGCAGGCGGAAGAGGACCCCGTGCGTGAAGTCCGGCTGGAAGTGGATCCGGCTGAGCAGGCGATTCAGGTGCTGAAAGTCCATCATGGTATTGAAGCCGCAGAGGATCGGGGATTCATCACTTTCAGTGCGAAGAAATCACTCATGCCGAGCATCGTGACCAGTCTGGTGTCAGGTGATGTACTGGTGTACCGGGTCGAAGTATCAAGCGCATCACTCGAAGATAAATTCTTCGATCTGATTGGGGAGAATGTCATTGGGTAGAATATTCAGTCTGATTTGGAACGAAGTTTCTAAGATATTCATACAGAAATCAACGTGGATCATGTATATCTTCCTCGCACTGCTTGTGGTTGCTGTTGCCGTCATCACGGCAACAACTGATATGGCGGGCAAAGAGTATGGCGCGGACTGGCAGGAGGAACTCGAAGCTGAAAACGAACAATTGGCAGAAGAGATGCAGGAAGAGGAATTCCTGACAGAGGTGAATACCCAGGAGATAGAGATGAACCGGTATCACATCGATAATGATATCAAGCCCGTTCCGTATGATGCGTGGCAGTTCGTCATAGACAACGCCATGCTTTCATCGGTCATCAGTCTGCTGACGATCATAGTGGCCGGCGGCATTGTGGCGAATGAATTCAGATGGGGGACGATCAAGCAGCTTCTCATCCGTCCGATTCCAAGGAGTATGATCCTTTTATCAAAATACATTGCTGTGCTTATATTCGCCATGATCACACTGGTCTTCCTGCTTGTCCTTTCGTGGCTGACGGGCGCGCTTGTTTTCGGTGTGGCAGGAAGCAACCCTGAACTTGCGATCAGAAGCCATGAAGGCATCGTGAGTGTATCGGCCATCGGCGAAGTGGTCGGCGGATATGGATTCAAGCTGGTGAACCTGTTCATGATGGCGACATTCGCGTTCATGATCTCTAGTATTTTCAGGAACAGCGCACTGGCAATCGGTACTGCGGTATTCCTGATGATGGCGGGGACTTCAATTGTACAGTTCTTCGCAGATAAATCATGGTCGAAATATATATTGTTCGCAAACACGGATCTGACAGTCTATGATTCTCTGCTGGGTCCGGTCCGTGAAGAGATGACAATGGGCTTTTCAATCGTTGTACTGGCTGTATACTGGATTGTATTCATAGTCGCAGCATGGCTCTTCTTCACTAAGAGGGATGTGGCAGGACAATAAGGGAAATGACGGACCGGCGTTTTGGCGCCGGTTTTTGATTGCAATTTGCATTTAATTCGGCTGTGCGTTATGATAACGGGCATAACATTTTATCAAATATTCAGAAATTGATATCTGATAAAATGTTATAAATAAAAGCACCATAAATTATGGAGGAGATTTATTTACATGTCCAAACTCTGGAGTGTTGTGGACGACTGTTTCAACGCAGAATTGAATGCCGAAGACGAAGTGATGACCGGCATTCCCGCACAAAACGAGCATGGAGAGGAGGAATTCGCCGGACGGAGCAAACACCTTCATCTGCTTGCCAAGATCAAAGAGGCAAAGTCGATCCTTGAAATCGGATCCCTGGGAGGATACAGCACATTATGGCTCGGAAAATCTCTCCCTGAAGAAGGGAAGATGGCGTCGCTCGAATCCAATGCGGAATATGCGGAAATCGCTGAAAGGAATATCACAGCAGCCGGACTTGAAGATAAAGTCGAAGTCATCAATGCACCTGCGGAAGACACACTGCCGAAGTTGCTTGAAAAAGGTTACCCGCGCTTTGATTTCATCTATATAGATGCAAACCAGGCACTCTATCCGGACTATCTGGAAGCGGCAATCGATATGGCGAAATGCGGATCTGTCATCATAACAGAGCGCAAGATCGAAGACAGGTTCGAAGAGGAGGCAAACGGCCCGGAGATGCAGCGGTTCCTGAAGATCTTAAAAGACGAACCACGCATCGATGCCACCGCTTTACAGACAGTAGGAGCCAAAGGGCATGACGGGTTCATAATGGCAGTATTGGATTAGATTTAAAAAGGAAGCGGGCGGAGAATTGATCTCCGCCCGCTTTTTGGGGCTGAGGGGGCATTGCGGCACCGGTCGACGCCTATCCCTTATCAGATGGGCTGTTGGCGGAGATGGTGAACGCCATGGCTGTGTGGCCGACGCTCTCTGAAACATTGCTGAAGGCTTTCTCCAGTATCCTGAATATATCTCCCGCTTCCCCGTCCAGGCGTGTCGCGCCCTGGGCGGGTTTTACATCGATATCCGGTTCCGACGACAGATCGATCTGCGCTTCGATTTTTTCCATATAATCCGTGTCGCCAAGCGGGTAGAGTGAGAATTTGGCACCGGCCTTCTGCCCCGCTTCTGCAGATTTCTCCCGGTTCAAAGATGACTTATGGCGATTTTCTCCCCCGGTACAAGAGCTGCCCGGGCATCCGATTGCGGCGGTTCCGCTCAGTGCAACGTGTTCACCGGTTTTTGCCGCATGCAGGAATATCGACTGCATCACATCGAAGATGTTTTCAATGGACCCTCTGATTTCTGTGCTGACGTTGTCGGTCTCGGTCTCCACATTGCCGGTGTCGGTTTCATCCAGAGCGCCGAGTATGATGTCCACAAAGTCTCCTGTCATCGGAAACAGTGTGAACTGTGCGCCTGCAGTCCTTTTTTCTGCTGTCATGAAAATCCCTCCAGTAAATTTTGGAATAAAAAAACTGCACCCCGCCGGGATGCAGTCATATATCATGAAACGGATCATAAAATCTTCACTGCACTTCCCCACGCTGGTGTTATCCAGATCGGGTGATAGGGGTCCGGTTTCCCGTCTCAGCCATTTTAGGCACCCCCAGTGTCTTCAGGTATGCAGTTTTTATTCATTCCAATCATAACAGTAAAGGCATCCGGCAGTAAAGCCGGCAGGCCTTCTGCCGATACAGTGGGGTGTATATGTATTATAATGGGAGTAACTTTGATACAAATGGAAAGGACGGATATGTACATGGATCGTTTCAAAGCGCTTGTAGTGGATAAAGTGGATGGAAAGATGGAGATGGAAGTGAAGGATGTCGGACTTGATGATCTTTCGGAAGGGGAAGTGACGATAAAAGTCGCGTACTCCAGTGTCAATTATAAGGACGGCATGGTCGCTGTCAAGGGCGACCTGGCTGAAATTCTGCCGCTGGTTCCCGGCATCGACCTGGCGGGAACTGTCCTCGCTTCCGAAGACGGCCGGTTCAAAGAGGGGGACGAAGTCATCGCCACCAGCTATTTTATCGGCACACGCCATACGGGCGGTTTCAGCGAAGTAGCACGGATTCCGGCGGATTGGATCGTCCCGCTGCCGGCAGGTCTCACGATGGAGGAGTCGATGAAGCTTGGTACGGCAGGATTTACCGCCGCCCTGTGCATCCAGCGGCTGGAGGATAACGGTCTCACACCTGAAAAGGGGAGGGTGCTGGTCGACGGGGCGAGCGGCGGTGTTGGAAGCATCGCTGTGAATATGCTGGATGACCGCGGGTATGAAGTCGTTGCAAGTACGGGCCGGACAGAAGAGGCCGAATATTTGAAATCCCTCGGAGCGTCCAAAGTGATCCACCGTGACCAGGTGACGGATTTCAGGGGCCGGGCGACCCGCACAAGACAGTGGGCGGCAGCCATCGATCCGGTCGGCGGGAAGACGCTGCAGTATATACTGAGCAGTCTGGACTACGGCGGTTCGGTGGCGACATGCGGGCTGGCCGGCGGTGTAGATGTTAAGACGACGGTGCTGCCGTTCATCTCGCGCAACATCAACTGGCTCGGCATCGATTCGGTGAAGCATCCGATGGAGCACCGTCTCAAAGTGTGGGACAGGCTCTCAGGTGATATGAAACCGTCTGCCCTTGAGACTGATATTTCACACCAGATCGGCCTCGATGACCTGCCTGACACCCTCCATGATATCCTGAAAGGGAAGATACGGGGCAGGATCATAGTGAAGATGTAAAAACGCGCCAATCCGGTTTGGATTGGCGCGTTCAGTCTTATTTGGCGTAATGTTCCTCTTCGAGTTTCTGGATCTGTTCCCGGACGAACTCAGAGGATAATTTATTTTCAATGACATATCTGTTTCTCGGGCTCTTTGTACATTCGATGCTGCAGCCGCCAAGATGCTTATCCTCGTTTTCCTTCGAAGCGAGGATCTGTGCGTTGCAATCGGGATCTGCACAGTTGATGTAGCGTTCACACGGTGTGCCGTCGAAATGGTCTTTGCCGACCACTGTGTGCTCGACCTGGTTGATCGGTACTGTCAGCCTCTCATCGAAGACATACATCATGCCGTCCCAGTTCTGCCCTTTTGCGACAGGGTCCTTGCCATATGTGGCAATGCCGCCGTGGAGCTGTCCGACATCATCGAAACCTTCACGTTTCAGCCATCCTGAGAATTTCTCACAGCGGATACCGCCGGTGCAGTATGTCAGTATGCGTTTGCCCTCAAGCATTTCACGGTTTTCATCAACCCATTCCGGCAGGTCGCGGAAAGTTTCCACGTCCGGACGGACGGCACCCCTGAAGTGGCCCACGTCATATTCATAAGTGTTCCTGGCATCAAGAACGATCGTATCGTGATCCTGCATCTGGCGCAGGAATTCAGCCGGTTCAAGATATTCACCTGTCAGCTCCCTCGGATCGATGTCATCTTCCAGACTAAGATTGACCAGTTCAGGACGCGGCCGCACATGCATCTTCTTGAAAGCATGGCCGTCCGCCGCATCGATCTTGAAGGTGATGCCTTCGAACAATGGATGGTTTTCCATATATTGCTTGTATCTTTCAGTATCTTCGACAGTACCCGAAACGGTACCGTTGATGCCTTCCCCGGCTACGAGAATCCTTCCTTTGAGATTCATGCCTTTGCAGAGTTCAAGGTGTTCCCGGGAAAATTCCTCAGGGTCTTCAATGTCTGTGTAGTAGTAGTAGAGTAATACTTGATATTCCATATTCGATTTCCACCTATCAATTATATTTGCAGGATATACCTGATAGAACGCATGAAATTTCTTTCATGCAATATTAGATTATATCAAGTTTATACTACTTTTTAAATAGTTTTTACATCATTCGGCGCCTTTTGCCTCCCCGGGACGCGGGGAATCGGCCACGCCGTACAGCAGATGGCCGTCCGTCTGGTCGATCATTATGGCCTGCACATCCCCGAGTCTTGTGTCAGCGGATTCGACCCTGAATGACTGGGTGAACTCATACCCCATGGACTCGAGTTTCTGAAGCGCTTCTTCATTTATACCGTCTTCCCACTGTTTGCCGAGGTCGGGTGCTATATAGATGCGCGGCTCTTTGATGGCCTCTTCAAGCGGCATATTGTAATCGATGACATTCAGGATCGTCTGGGCCACGGAGGCGATGATGGTCGGTCCGCCGGGCGAGCCGAGAGTGAAGAAAGGCTTATCATCATGGAACATGATGGTCGGACATTTGGAGCTGGTCGGACATTTGGAGCTGTCCGGTTCATTGACCTGCCCGGGTTCAGCTTCAAAATCCGTCAGATCATTGTTCAATAAAAACCCGTAATTCGGAACGATGATGCCCGACCCGAAGATCCGTTCGATGGAAGAGGTGCATGATGCGATGTTCCCCCATTTGTCAACTGCGGTAAAATGAGTGGTCTCATACCCTTCGTTGTCAGCATAATGGTTTGTCTTTACACTGCTGTCCCTGCCTTTCTGGTATTTCCACGGATTGCCTGCATCCACTTTGCCCACGTTCTTTTCCAGACTGATCTCACCGCACCGCTCTTCTATATAATCTTCATGCAGCAGCCCTTCAAGCGGCAGAGGATGGAAATCCGGGTCCCCGATATAGCGCTGCCTGTCTGCAAGGGCGAGCTGAGTCACCTGGGACACGAGATGATACTTTTCCCAGGAATGCGGGTCGTAATGGGAGATATCCAACTCCTCAAACATTTTCAGCTGCTGGGCGACTCCCATGCCTCCGCCGCTCGGAGGCGCCGGGAAAGCGATTCTGTATCTTTTATAGGTGCTCCACATGGGTTCATCTATCTTTACATGGTAGTCGAGCAGATCCTGGTGGTCGAGTGTGCCGCCGTGCTGCCGGACGGTTTCCACGATGGCGTCCGCTATTTCCCCTTCGTATACGGCGTTGAATCCCTTCTCTCTGATGATTTCAAGTGTTTTCGCCAGTTCCAGCTGGGTGATGGTGTCCCCCTCCCGGAGCGGTATCCCTTCCGGAACGAATTTTTCGCGTGCTGTCTCCCTGAGACGGTGTTTGAACAGCTGGATTGTACGGTCCCACAGAGAATTGACCCTGAACTCATTTTTTGCCAGAGTGATTGCCGGATCGATCAGCTGCTCGAGCGGCAGCGTCGCATAATTTTCATGGAGGTATTCCAGGCCTTTCATGATGCCGGGAACGCCGATCGATATGGCACTCTTTGTGCGTTCATCAAACGGCATCGTTTCCCCATTTTCCATGAAGCATTCCGGAGTCAGTCCGGCCGGTGCCCTTGAATGGGCATTGATCACTTTCGTCTCCTTTTCATCATCGTCGTAACAGAGTATGAAACCGCCGGCTCCGATGCCCGTGTTCATCCCTTCCACCACCGCCAGTGACAGCTGGATGGCAATGAGTGCATCAAAAGCATTGCCGCCTGCCTCGAGCATTTTATTGCCGGCTTGGCTCGCCTCTGTAATCGCACTTGCGACCATGCCGTCACGGCTTGTGTCCCCCTTGTTTTCATTATCTATCTTATATTTCTTCTGAGCTTTGAATATATCCTCAATACCTGCCATCTGTATCACTCTTTCCCCGTATTGATTTGAATGTTGATTACCTTTTAATTACCTTCCATGCAAATTATTAAACAAAATCATATATTTTGGACAGTGGCCGGACTGTGCGGTGGAAATGCCCGTTGAAAATTGTTAAACTCATATAATTACAGTTGAATTGCTGAGGGAGACTATAGAATGAAAGAGAAAAAAGCACTGGTAGTATTTTCAGGCGGCCAGGACAGTACGACATGCATGTTCCATGCGATGGCACATTACGATGAAGTGGAACTCGTGACGTTTGAATACGGGCAGAGGCACAGCCTTGAAATCGACGTGGCAAAACAGATTGCGGCAGAACACGGCCTCAGGCATCATGTGCTGGACATGTCACTGCTCGGACAGCTGAGTCCGAACGCCTTGACCCGTCATGATATGGAAATAAGCGGTGATGATATGGAGATGCCAAACACATTCGTTCCGGCGCGGAATATGCTGTTCCTGTCATTCGCTTCCGCACTGGCTTATCAGACAGATGCAAAAACAATCATTACAGGCGTGTGCGAGACGGACTTCAGCGGTTACCCGGATTGCAGGGATATTTTCATCAAATCCATGAACGTTACGGCAAACCTTGCCATGGATAAGGATTTCGTCATTGAAACACCTTTGATGTGGCTGGATAAGAAAGAGACATGGGCACTTGCCGACCGCTACGGACAGCTCGATTACATAAGGGAGAAGACGCTGACATGCTATGAAGGCGTAATCGGCGATGGATGTGGCGGATGCCCGTCATGCAGGCTGCGAAACGACGGCCTGAACGCATATCTTGATGAAAGGGAGGAGGAGGCATGATATACCAGACACCTCCGCATGACTTTGAATACGAGCTCAATAAAGATCTCAACTTTTCGGCTGCACACCATATTCCCGACCGGCGGGCAGGGAAATGTGCCAATATACACGGCCACACTTATTTCGTGAATATGACCATAGCCGGGAACACGCTCGATGACCTCGGCTTCCTTGTGAACTTTTCAGACATCAAGAAACTGATTGATGAGGCTTTTGATCATACACTCCTGAACGATCACCCGCACTTTTCTGATATGCCTCCGACTTCGGAAACTTTGGCGAAGACGATTCATGGGATGGTCAGCGAATATCTGGAAAGGTTGGATAACCGGCCTGTGTGCCTGCAGGTTTTCCTGCGGGAGACACCCTCGAGCTATGTAATCTACCGTCCGAAGGAGCACAGGAAATGATGAAAATACCAGTACTGGAAATATTCGGCCCCACGTTCCAGGGGGAAGGCGCAGTGATCGGACAGAAGACTATGTTCATCCGCACGGCCGGCTGTGACTACAGCTGCAGCTGGTGTGATTCGGCTTTTACATGGGACGGCTCCCAGAAGGAGAACATCCGGATGATGACGCCCGAAGACATCTTCCGCTCACTGGACGAACTGGCGGCAGGGAATTATAATCATGTCACGATTTCAGGCGGCAACCCTGCTCTCCTTAAAAATCTGGAGCCGTTTGTGACGGCTGCGAAGGACAGGGGTATCGCACTTGCCATGGAGACCCAGGGATCAGTGTTCCAGGAATGGATGAAGCGGGTGGATGACGTCACCGTCAGTCCGAAGCCGCCGAGTTCAAACATGGAAACGGACTTCGACCAACTTGACCGGGTCCTCGCAGGACTTGAAGCGGGCCGCGGGGCATACAATCTGAAAGTGGTCGTCTTTGACAAAAAGGACTTTGAATACGCAGCCTATGTCCACATGAAGTACCCTTCGGTACCGTTCTATCTCCAGACCGGTAATCCGTATCTCGGGAATAATGTTCGGAACCATACGGAAAAACTCCTCAGGCGCTACGGTGAGCTGGTGGAGATGACTATGGGTGACACGCGCATGAACGATGCACGGGTGCTGCCGCAGCTCCATACGCTTCTGTGGAGCAACAAACAGGGCGTCTGAGCGAGGCGTACAGAAGGATAAGGAACAGCCGGACTGTTACAATATATATAAATAACCGGGTTCGTAAAAACCGGCAGGGAGGCATTTATATGAAAGTGGAAATCTGGTCGGATATCGGCTGCCCGTTCTGCTATATCGGCAAGCGGAATTTTGAAGCGGGGATGGAGGAATTTGCCGGGAAGGATGATCTTGAGATCGTCTACCGCAGTTTTCGCCTCGATCCGACTGCAGAGAAGGAACCGGATGAAACGATGGCGGAGCTGCTCGCCAAAAAATATAACAAGAGCGTCAGGGAAGCGGAAATCATGAACAGACAGATTGCTGATACGGCTAAAGCCGCCGGCCTTGAGTTCAATATGGAGAAAGTGGTGCCGTCAAATTCGATGGATGCCCACCGTCTCGTCAAATTTGCCCGGGAGGAAGGACTGGACGCCGAAGCAATGGACAGTCTTTACAAAGCATACTTCACAGACGGCATCAATGTCGCTGACACAGAAGCACTGGCCGGTATCGGCACGGATATCGGACTTGATGAGGACGGAGTCCGTGAAATGCTTGAAAGCGATCTGTACAAAGAGCAGGTGATCGAGGACCAGAATGTGGCGAATCAGCTCGGGGCGCAGGGCGTACCGCTCTTTGTCATCAACAGGAAGTACGGCATCTCGGGTGCCCAGCCGCCGCAGGCATTCAGGGAAGCGCTGATCAGGGCATACGAAGAGTAACAAAGCATTCTTCCAATTGATGCACGGATATAGTATAATATGTCAGGTGCAAATGAATAGTGAAGAGGTTCTTAGCCCAAACCCTCTATAAAAAACTAAGACGCGGATCGATCATCGATGCCATGTGCCTTAGACGGGGTGCATGGCATTTTTTTAATTGTGGAATGCATTTATCTGAAAAGGAGAATCATGATGAGTGAAGATTATACAAAAGATTTGAGCCTGCTTGGCAATCAGGAGGTAAAATATGGTTTTGACTATAATCCCGGTGTTCTGGAAACATTCGAGAATAAACACCAGGGGAGGGACTACTTCGTAAAATTCAATTGTCCGGAATTTACGACGTTGTGCCCGATAACGAATCAGCCCGACTTTGCAACGCTTTACATCAGTTACATACCGGATATCAAAATGGTGGAGAGCAAAGCTTTGAAACTGTATCTTTTCAGCTTCCGGAATCACGGCGGATTTCATGAAAACAGCGTGAACATGATCATGGATGACCTGATTGAACTGATGGATCCGAAATATATCGAGATATGGGGCAAATTCACACCGAGGGGCGGCATTTCGATCGATCCCTACTGCAACTATGGGCGCAGCGGTACGAAATACGAGCGTATGGCCGAACACCGCATGATGAATCACGACATGTACCCGGAGCACGTGGATAATCGCTGAGTTTTTAAGAGGGCTGATAAGGATCTCTTCCTGAAGTTATGAGGAGGAAATGATATGCTATTTTATTTGACCGCACTTTTCTCAGGACTGCTGGTCGTGTCCAACATCCTGGGAGTCAAACTTTTCGCGGTGGGGGAGTTCATGCTGCCGGCTGCAGTCATCGTCTATATGGCGACGTTCCTGATTACTGATGTCATCGGTGAAGTATACGGCAAAAAGAATGCCAGGCGGACCGTGCAGGCGGGATTTTTCACTCAGGTGGTTGTTTTATTCTTCATATATCTGGCGATAGAACTGCCGCCGGCTCCCGCCTTCACGATGCAGGCGGAATATGAAATGATCCTTGGCGGGAGCTTCCGGGTCATCGTTGCCAGCCTCGTTTCATATATGGTGAGCCAGCACCTGGACGTGTCGATATTCCACAGGCTGAAGGCCCGCCACGGCGTAAGGAAATTATGGCTCAGAAACAATGTGTCGGCAGGTGTCACACAGTTCGTGGATACAGGCATATTCATCACAATTGCCTTCTTTGGCACAGTGCCTTTCGAAGCGATGGCTGGTATGATTGCGGCACAGTATGTAGCCAAGATGGTCATCGTGCTCTTCGATACACCCATCGTCTACCTGCTTGTCAGAATTGCACGCGGCAGAAAGCGGGAAGATGCGGGATATGAAGCTCATATGCAGGTGTGAATGAACAGCAGACAGAGAAGAGCCGGCGCCCATCGCGCCGGCTCTCCCATTATTTATATCAGTCTTCCGCAGTCTTCGGCTGTTTTCCGAATGTAGCGGCTTTATACAGGTGATAGGCTGCCCCAAACATCACCATGAGCGGTACGATTATGAGTATCAGGAAGAACAGTGTCCCTCCGAATTCACGCAGTCCGTATGTTGCGAAAAAGTCCCCTGATGTCACCTCGGCAATCGGCGGATAGAAGCCGTATACGTAGATCAAGGCGATCACAACGAGTGTAAACAGATAGAAAATCATGTTTGAGATGTGATAGGCTCTTGTATACTTATCGAATTTGAACATTTTACAAAACCCCTCTGTATTAATTCTCAATCACATTATACACTATTGATATGCATATATGAATGGGAAAATAATGAGAATAGGGATTTGTGAGAAAATTCAAGGAGAGATCAGCATGACTTTGAGGAAAGCGGAAAGAAATGACCTGGTGCGTGTGATGGAAATAACCAGGGCGGTCGTCCCATTGATGCAGGCTGCGGGCAATACGCAGTGGAGTGATGCATACCCCAGCCTGTCACGTTTTACGATGGACTGTGATAACGGCTCCCTCTATGTCTTTGAGGAGGATGGAGTACTCAGAGGCTTCATCGTCGTTGATGATGACCATCCAAAAGCTTACGATGATATCGGATGGGAAGTTCCGCGTCCAAAAAGCGCAGCGATGCACAGGATGGCAGTGGATCCCGGAAGTCAGGGGAAAGGGTTTGCAGGACACATGTTTAAAAGTGTAGAATCCATGTTGGTGGATGCAGGGTATCTGGGCATCCATACCGATACATCATTGGAAAATGGGAAAATGCAGTATCTGTTTGAAAAGCAGGGGTTTGAATTCAGAGGCCGGCTCCATCTGGATGAAAATGAGGACGATTGGTACGTTGCATATGAAAAGGTTTTCAAAATGGGTGAATAGTGTACAAGTTCGACCTTCTGTTATCCATGCCAATGATGTAATATGGAATCATTACATAAGTAGGGGGAATTTCAAGTGAAGTTATTGCTTAAGCTGATTGCTGGTATTGTCGTCGGTATCACAGTCGGTTCACTGTATTATGGGGTAGATGCAACAGGGGGACTGGAAACGTTCCTTACATTGCTTGCAAGGCTGTTCGTAACGATAGAGACACTGCTCGGCGGATTCATTTTCTTCATGATTCCACTGATCATCCTGTTTTTCATCGCGAACGGTATTTCAAGAATCGGGGAAGGGTCGGGAAAAGTTGTCGGTGCGACGCTGGGTACGGCGTACCTGTCAACTTTGGGAGCCGGTACGCTGGCCTATCTCGTGGCAATGTTCGTGATGCCGAAAATCACGGACAGCGGCAGCGTGCCGGAAGAAGCCAGCGGACTTGAACCATTCTTTGAATTTGAACTCACGCCGCTGATGGACATTCTGACAGCGCTCGTTCTGGCATTCGCGTTCGGAATCGTCATCACACTGACGAAATCACAGCTGATGGAAAAATGGTTCGAAGAAGGGAAGAACATCACCGAGTTCCTCATCGAGAAAGTGGTCATTCCAATCCTGCCGTTCTACATCGCAGGTGTATTTGCGGGAATGGCTTCAGAAGGAACGATCTTTACTACACTTGCGGTCTTCGGTGTCGTACTGCTTGTCGCTGTACTCCTGCACTGGGTATGGATCATTGTGCAGTACTCGATTGCGGGTGCCGCGCTTGGGAAAAATCCGTTCAGAATGATTAAAAACATGATCCCGGCCTATTTCACGGCCCTGGGTACGATGAGCAGTGCCGCAACAATTCCGGTAACGCTCAAACAGACCAAGGAGAACGGCATACGCAACAGGATTGCGGACTTTGTCGTTCCGCTATGCGCAAACATCCATCTATCCGGAAGCACGATCACGATTGTCAGTTGTTCAATCGCAGTGATGACAGTGCTGCCCGGTTATGAACTGCCTGGCTTCGGTCCCATGTTCGGCACGATCATGCTGCTCGGCATCGTAATGATTGCAGCACCGGGAGTGCCGGGCGGCGCAATCATGGCTGCGAGCGGCATCCTGATGTCGAACCTCGGGTTCAATGAAGCGGCGGTCGCGTTCATGATTGCACTCTACATGGCACAGGACAGCTTCGGTACTGCGACAAACATCACAGGCGACGGTGCCGTCAGCGCAGTCATCGATGCATACGAGCAGAAATTGAATAAGAAGGCATAAAAGACTCAGCCGCTGATTAATATTCACGTTATTCAGCGGCTGGATTTTTTGGATTTATACGAGTTGTTGCTGGATCAGCGGTTTTGAGTATTTTTTGTAATTTCATTTACAAAGATCACGGTCGGCGATACAATGCCGAGAAAACCTTCGAACAATGAAATATACCGTATGGGACCGATGGGATTCAGGTCACCGTAGCCGATGGACAGCAGTGTCGTACCACTGTAATAGATCATCTCTGCAAAGTTGTGGTTTTGTACAATCTTTCCCTGGTTGCTGTCCATGAGAATGGGGGCATCGAATGAAGCGATGAAATATATGACGGCAAAAATTAGAACAAGGGAAGTCATCACTGTAAAGATATAGAGATAGAGGGGCCAATGCATAGTGAAATTGTGGGTCTTCTGCAGTTCTCCCCTTTTCTTGGCAAACGCCCCGAGCTGGAAGAGGAAAAAAATGATGAATATTGAAAGCAGTGCCTGAGCCATCTAATCCCCCCGTGATGGAAAAGTTGTTATAATACAGTGTGTCAGTAAAAATCAGTTAAAGGAAAATCCAAATGCATAAATTCTTATACATCATTATTGTAATATGTTTCCTGGATCTGTTCATCCAGCTTCCGATCATTACACCGTTTGCGATTTCTCTCGGAGCGAGTGAATATACGGCCGGTATCATTGTTGCTGTATATTCCCTGTTTAACATGGCGGGAAACGTTTTCGGCGGATACTTTTCGGACAGGGCGGGCCGCAAGAACATGCTGTTGTACGGCATGGTGCTCCAGGTGGTGATCATCATGACATATACGATTGTACCGTCCGTGAGCCTGCTCCTTCTCATAAGGGTGGTACACGGGTTTTCAAGCGGCCTCCTGACGCCGGCTGCGTTCAGCCTGGTGGCGGATATATCCAAAAAATCGACAATAGGCCGCTCCATGGCATTGACCGGCGTCTCGATCGGTACAGCAGCGGTAGCCGGTCCTGCCCTCGGCGGCATCATCTCCAGCCGGGCCGGCTACCAGACGGTCTATCTAGTCCTGGCTGGCATATTCATCATCGGCCTGCTCCTCCTGCTGCTGACGGTGAAGGAGAGTACGACCGAGGAAACGAGGGAAATCCACTATTCCACAAATTACTGGCAGATCATCAAAAGACCGTCGCTCATCGTCGCCTATGTCTCTGCGTTTACACTGATGATCTCCAACGGCTCCCTTGCTTTCGGTCTTCCGTTGAAGACTGCCGCCCTCGGCCTGTCCGACCAGTCGACAGGGGCGATGCTGAGTGTATTCGGCATCACAGCCATCCTCGTATTTGCCACGCCGCTCAACCGGGTCTACAGCAGATACAGTCCGGTCTTCCTCGTAAGCACGGGTATTTTCATTGTCGGCATATCGATGATACTGCTGCATTTCATCCCCTCGACAGCATTGATGTATATGACCATGGTGATCTACGGTGCAGGATTCAGCCTCATCTTCCCGTCAATGAATAAAATCATCGGACAAAATACAGAGATGCATGAGCGGGGCAAGGCGAACGGGATATTCTATTCCTACTTCTCGGTCGGTTCCGTGGCAGGATCATTCATGTCAGGGATTTTCGCAACCTATTTCGAAACGCCTTTCCTGTTCATCGGCATCACTATCATACTGCTGCTTTCAGCCATCTTCATTGCACACAGGAAATCAATGGAGAATGCGGAAACACTGTAACGGTGTCTTTAACGGCGTGATATGCGGGTAATCAGTACTAAGTAAGGAAGTGAGACTATGGAAAATCTGCTTTTGATGGGGATACATGGCAGAATCGGCCAGCATCTGTACTATGAACTGAAAGACAGTTATAATCTGTTCGCCTTTTCAAGTCCGAACCAGGATGACAGCAACCTCGACATCACGCTTTTGAAAAACGATCTATTCATCCTGCCGGAAGTGGAAAAGGCACTTTCGGATATTGACGTCGTCATCTTTTTCGAAGATCCGATCATGCGGCTGAACCGTCTGACACAGGGACGTTTCGAAGATCTGTATGTGCTGATTGCGGATAATGTCGCCCGGGCGTGTGAGATGAATGAGATTCATCAGATCATTTTCGTCGCGGATGAAGTCAGTCCGGATTATATGAAGGATGTACTCGGTGCATATGGCGCTGATGTGAATGTCACTTCCACACCGGTAAAAAGATACGGGAAGAACCTGTCATACAAGACTTCGGACTACAACAACGTAAGGAGTGTGCAGCGGGCGCCGCTGCCGCCGGGCTGGACGGTGAAGGATGTTGGGCAGTATTATTTCGAATGGCTGGATGAGATACTGTATGGACTGATCAATGTGGAATTTTCCGGCAGACTCATAAAAGTGCATTTTGCCAAGATCGGCAGCCCCGTCCTGGTCATCGAGTATGACGGGGAAGCGAGCAGCAACGGGGTAGAAATCTACCGCATAAAAGGCGGGGGGCTGTCGAAAAGGGAACCGAACAAGACCCCGAGGCTCGAATTCCGTGCACTTACCGGAAGGAACGAATTCATCATAGCATTGCACGATTTTGAACCGAAGCTGCCGTGGGCAGTCTACATGATGACACAGGCGCCGATACACAGCCTCATCAACCGTATATACCAGGTGGAGATGATTATCAATACCGAAGCGCCGAGAAGCGAGTCAAAACAGCGCAAAAACGGACCGGGGAACTAAAGAATCCCCCTCAGAATCGATCTGAGGGGGATTTGTCACTAATGGATGAAATTGTGTCCGGATACTTGTGAAGAGCTGATTGTCCTGAAAGTCTTGACACCCTGGCCGCTGCCAAAGTTCATTTCAGAAACAAGGATGGAACCGTCGGAGTTGATTCTTTCAACTATTGCCACGTGGCCCATGCCCCAGGCGGAGTTTGTCCATGCATTTGCCTGCAGGATCGCGCCCACTGAAGGTTTACTGCTGACTGAATAGCCCTGGCTTCTTGCTGCGTCATCCCAGTTGGATGCATTGCCCCAGTTGTTGCCGACCGGTTTGCCGAGCTGTTGGCGGCGTTCGAAAACGTACCACGTGCAGTCTCCCCAGTAGTAGTAGTTCTTACCGTATGATACGTTGGATGGTGATGGTGCAGATATTGACTGGCTTTTCGACTCCTCTTTCTTTCCGGACGCAGAAGAGTTGTCCGAAGAAGACTGAGAGCTGCTGGAACTTGATGAAGAGCTTCCGTTCACATTAAGCCTCTGTCCCGGATAGATCAGGTGTGATGAAATGCTGTTGTTGTTCATCAGAGTCCTGTAGTTCATGCCGTGCGCCCTTGCAATGCTGCTGAGCGTGTCGCCGGCTTTTACAGTGTATGTACCGCCTGTCTGGCTGCTTGAACTGCTGGAATTGTTTGAACTGCTTGAACTGTTCGAGCTGCTTGATGAGGAAGATGAGCCTGCGGAGCCGCTTTTGCTCACTGTCAGTGTCTGGTTGATCATGATCAGATCTGAAGACAGGTTGTTCCATGATTTAAGCTGTGAAACTGATACACCGTTTTCCTGGGAGATTTTCCAGAGTGTATCCCCGCCCTTTACTTTGTATGTAGATGATGCTTCGGCGTCGTCCGCCATGCCATAGGCAGCAAAAGCAGCTGTTGCCGTGAGGGCTGTGATGACTTTTTTCATTTGATTTGTTATCCTCCGCGATTTCTAATAATATTATAAGTATTCTGGTATGTTTATGCTCAAAAATCTTCAGATGTCCGTGGTTCACTTTGAATATGATAGCAGATATGGGAAGATAATGGCGCATTTGTAATGCAATTGTAATATAAATAAAATATTTGATGTATAGTCTGAAAATTCCAGTAATGAAAATGCTGTATTGAAATGTTAACTGGGGAAATTTCAGGGTAGTTAAAAATATATGAATGGAGGTATTGGATGGCCAAATCAAAAAACCTCAAGATTGTATGGCTGTATTTTGCATATTACTGGGTGATTTTCGGCATCGGCACCTACTTCGGCCAGTATCTGCCTGAAGCATGGCGGCCGACGGCATCCATGGTCGTATTCGGCATCCTGATGATTTCCCTGTTCGTGCGCGGATTCAACCGCAGCGGACCGATCATCAGTCATATTTATGCAATTCTGATCGGCCTGGTGTCCTATGGTCTGTTCGAATCATTCATAAAGGATTTCGGCCCCGGGGTATTCTACCGCATCGTACTGCTCGGGATACTTGTTTTCCTGTTCTTTGGCATCATCGGCTATTTTTTCCTGAGGGACATCACACACTGGGGCAGGTATTTATTCGTCGCGCTGCTGGTGCTGATCTTTGCATCACTGATGAGCTTTTTTATCGATCTGCCGTATCTGCATCTCGGCATAACGATTGTGGGTCTCATCCTGTACGTGCTGTTCACGATGTATGACTTCAACAGGATGAAGAACAGGAAATTCTCCGAGAGGGAAATGGGCTTCAATCTGTTCATCAACCTGCTCATCATCATCAAACGCATGCTGAGACTGTACCGCTATATGAATAAAAACCGCTGAGATGTTATATTATATAAAAGAAAACTGATTTGAAAGAAGATGAGAGTATGGGAAGAAAATGGAATAACATTAAAGAGAAAAAGGCGCAGAAAGACCAGAGTACGAGCCGGGTGAATGCAAAATTCGGCCGTGAGATATATGTGGCGGCCAAAAAGGGGGAGCCGGACCCTGAAAGCAACCAGGCGCTCAAAGCGGTGCTGGACCGCGCGAAGACATATTCCGTGCCCCGGCATATCATCGACAAGGCGATTGACAAGGCCAAAGGCAGTGATGATGAATCATTCGATGAACTGCGCTACGAAGGTTTTGGACCCGAAGGTTCCATGCTGATAGTGGACGCATTGACGAATAACGTCAACCGGACAGCTTCTGATGTACGGGCGGCCTTCGGTAAAAACGGCGGCAATATGGGTGTCAGCGGAGCGGTCAGCTATATGTTCGAATCCAGGGCGGTGTTCGTCTTTGAAGGATTCGATTCAGAAGAGACGATGATGTATCTGATGGAGAACGATGTGGATGTTGAGGATGTCACTGAAGAGAACGGTTATACAGTTGTGTATGCAGTGACTCAGGCATTTCACGAAGTGAAGCGTGCCCTCGATGAAATGGGCGTCGATGAATATGAAGTCGCAGAGCATACGATGATTGCACAGAATGAGGTCAGCCTGGATGATGAAGCGCGTGAGCAGTTCGAGAAACTGGTCGAGGCACTGGATGATCTTGAAGATGTGTCGAACATCCATCATAACGTCAATCTGGGAGCTTAATATACAAGGGGGGAGAGCATGTGGATTTCGGATATGAAGGCAAAGTGGCGGTAATTACAGGATCGAGCAAGGGTATCGGGCGCGAAACAGCAAGCCAGCTGGCTTCACTCGGAGCGAAAGTAATGCTTGTTGCCAGGGGTGAAGAAGACCTGATCAGGGCGAAGGAGGAAATTTCGGCGGCCGGTGAGGTGGACTACGTACAGGCGGATGTGACAGCAGATGATGCAGCAGACAGGATCATTGAAAACACAATAAGCAGGTTCGGCAGGATCGATGTCCTCATCAATAACGCCGGCGGTTCGTTCGCGCGTCCGTTCGATACGCTTGAAATCTCCGACTGGGAGCAGGATATCGACCTCAAGCTGATGGCAGCAGTCAGGATGTCCAAAACAGCACTTCCATATCTTAAGGAGAGCGGCGGCGCAATACTCAACATGACGGCAGTGCTCGGCAAGACGCCGCCTGCCTCCTCCCTGCCGACCACTGTTTCCCGTGCAGCGGGGATGGCGATGACAAAAGCGATGAGCAAGGACCTCGGACAATATGGCATCCGGGTCAACACGGTGTGCATCGGTCTGATCAAAAGCGACCAGATCATGAAAAAATGGCAGAATGACGCGCCCGAATTGAGCTGGGAGGAATATTCCCGGCTTGATAAGCACAATATACCGCTCGGCCGTATCGGTGATACACATGAAGCGGCAAATGTCATTACGTTCCTGTGCTCGGACCTTGCATCATATGTAAGCGGGGCCGCTGTCAATATTGACGGGGGTTCCGGCCATGCATTGTAGAAAAGACGCCGTAAGGCTTTTTTTCATTGGCAAATATATGATGGATTACAAGAAACAGACACTGCAGATGCCGGCTGATACATGATACCCGGCATTGAACAATGAAGACACCCCGGGCCATATCCCTTCACATTCCTTCAGCAATTTCTGTATAATTGGGGGAAGGAGATGAGTGTGATGAAGACCAAATATCTCGATAAAAGAGGGTGGAGACGTCTCCTCCAATCCGATTACCATGAAAAGATCATCCAGTATGACGGTGAAAAGATACTTACAGGCATCATAGAGATAAAGGCAGTCCGGTCACCGCTTACGGTACCTATACTTAATCAGGATGTATTGGTCTGTGATGCGGGTTTCCGCTGGCTGCAGATTCTGCCGGAGAGCCGCAATTACAGCATCACAGTGATGTATGATAAAGAGTGGAATACCCTCCAGTACTATTTTGATATCAATTTTAAACATTTCCTGGAACCGGGAAATGCCCGGAGACAGGATATATACCTGGATGTCCTGGCATTGCCTGATGGCCGGTACGAGCTCGTGGACGAGGCGGACCTGAAGCGTGCACAAAAACGTGGGGAAGTGTCAAAGGAGCAGTTCGATTTTGCCTATGCGGCAGCATGCGAGGTAATGGATGAGCTGGAAAGGGATTTCGGCTGCTTCGAGAGAATGGCGTCACACTGTTTGGAACAACTGGATATGAAACGATGAAACGCCGGTCCGATGACCGGCGTTTCATAATGTTCATCCTTAACTTGTCATATAGTCCCCGCCGTTTATGTGGATGACCTGCCCGGTCATATAGCTTGCGTCAGGTGAGGCAAGGAATACATAGGCGGGCCCGAGTTCCGACGGCTGACCGCGGCGTCCCATCGGTGAAGTGCCGCCGTGATGTTCCACTTTTTCGGCGCTGAAACTTGCCGGAATAAGCGGGGTATAGATTGGACCGGGTGCGACTGCATTTACACGGATGCCTTTTTCTGCCAGATTGCCGGCGAGTGAACGTGTGAGCGAAGTGATGGCCCCGTTTGTTGCGGCGTAATCCATGAGGTCAGGCGAGCCGTTATATGCTGTAATGCTCGTCGTGTTGATGATGCTGTCGCCTTTTTCGAGATGGGGGAGGGCAGCCTGCGTCAGGAAGATGATGCCGTAGATGTTGGTTTCGAATGTCTCCCTTACCTGCTCCTCCGAAATGTCCAGGAAATCCGTAGTCGGATACTGCACGCCTGCATGGTTGACGAGGATGTTCAGCTTCCCGAATTTCTCGAGGGTGAAATCCACAAGTGCACTGCATTCCTCTTTCTGCTTCACATCAAATGGATAGATGGCGCATCGGACACCGTGGGCTTCGACCATTTCCTTCGTGTCTTCAGCGTCTTTGTGCTCGTCAAGGTAGGCGATGACGACATCCGCCCCTTCCTTTGCATAGAGCAGTGCCACAGCACGGCCGATGCCGGAATCGCCGCCGGTGATTATGGCTGTCTTATCCTTCAGTTTCCCGCTGCCTTTATAGTACTCCGCCTCGTATAGCGGTTTGGGATCCATTTCCCGCTCAAAACCGGGCTGCCGATCCAGCGTGTAGCCGTCAATCTGTTCGTCTATTTTCTCGAATTTGTTCTTCTCTGCCATTTTTAACATCAACTCCCGTTTTATTGTATGTGTAAGGCATATACCCATACAGTGCTGAATCCACACAAATTACAGCATGAAGATTGAAAGTGGCGGAATTTATGATAAGATTTCCTTATGTATGAAAGGATGTTGGCCATGAAAGTCGATGATTATAAACTACTGGTAACACTGGATGAAACGAAAACATTGAGGCGTGCTGCTGAAAAGCTGTTCATTTCCCAGCCTGCGGTCAGTCAGAGGTTGAAATCGATAGAGGATGAATGGGGAGTGAAAATCTTTGTCAGGACAAAAAAGGAACTTTACGTCACGGGCGAAGGGGAAAAGATCATCGAACACGCAAGAAGTGTGGTGGAGAAGGAATCGCTCGTAAAGGAATATATAAGGATCAACCAGAATTCCATACAGGGTAACCTGTCCATCGGCGTGTCCTCTCTTATCGGCCATACCATACTGCCGGAAATCGTTGCGCAGTATCTGAATCTCTATCCGAATGTCAACATCAAGATCAAAGTGGGCTCCTCACAGCAGATCATTGAAGAACAGAATGACTTCCATATCTCGATCGTTCGCGGGAACCGCATGATGAACAAGCAGAATGAACTGCTGTTCATCGACAAGCACTACCTTGTGACGCCGAAATCGAATGAAGGGGACAGGTCGCTCCCGATCATTGAGTTCCAGGCGGACCCCATCTATTTGAGTGAAATAGAGCAGTTTTTTGAACAGCGCTTCAACCGGAAATATGACCCGCAGATTAAAGTCGATCAGATTGCAACATGCAGGGCATTGCTGCTCGAAGGCATCGGTGTGACTGTGCTTCCCGAAATTGTGCTGGATGATTTTGATGAGGACAAGTTCAATCTTGACGAAGTGCTCTTTGATGACCGGCCGATTACAAGGGACACTTATATCGCATTTGATAACAGTGTGCTTGAACTGCCGCAGGTCAAAGCGTTCCTGACACTTGTCCGGACTTTTGTCAACGCCTCCTAAAACAAACTGAATGAAAGAATGGTATAAATGATCAGAGACCTTTTTCAAATACAGAACTATAAACTTTTCCTGTTCAACATGACGCTCCTCGGCATGGCCGTCTCCCTGACTGCGCCTTTCCTGGTCATATTCATGACGGAGACACATGGCATGCCCACTTCCACATACGGTATTTTCATGGCGTTTGTTGCCGTTGGCAGCTTCTGCATGAATACGATAATAGGGAGGAAGAGTGACACTCTCAAATTTGACCGTAAATACCTGATACTCGGAGCACTTGTGATGATGGTCATCGCTTTCTCGACCTTCCTCGTCATCGGCAATGTCTGGCTGCTTGCACCTGCCTATATTCTGTTTGCAGCGCTCGGAGCACCTGCCATGCCGCAGCTGTATGCCTCGGCGCGTGAATCTATAAATGCGTACCGTTCGAGCCTTGCGGTGATGGCCAATACAGTCCTCCGGTCCATGTTTTCGTTCGGCTTCCTGTTCGGGCCTCTGATCGGCTCGGTGTTGCTTGGCATATACGGCTTCAAAGGACTGTTTTCCGGTACGGTCATCATGTTCATCGTCGTACTGGGACTGTCATTCTTCATCCGTCCGTCGGCTGGGAAAGTCGTGCCGGAAACGTCACTTGATATCATGAACTATGAAGAGCCCAAAGCGCCGAATCTGATGAAGAACATGATGCTTTTAATCCCTTTTTCAGCATTTACGATGCTTCATGTAGGACAATGGATGTACCTGCTCAACATGCCGCTGTACGTGACAAATTATCTGGGTGAATCGGAAAGTGCAGTGGGTATACTCGCGAGTCTCTGCGCAGGGCTTGAAGTGCCCTTCATGATATTCATCGGCTATATTGCCGGCAGAGTAAGTGCAAAATCACTGCTTATTGCTGCGGGTTTTCTGGGAAGTATGTACTTCCTCTCCATAGGGATTTTCAACGACTTCACCATGATGGTGATCGGGCAGGTGCCGCTCGCTCTGTTCCTTGCAGTGCTCCTCGGTCTCGGCATCAGCTACTTCCAGGATCTGCTGCCGCAGTTTCCGGGGTACGCCTCGACACTGTTTGCCAATGCCATGATCATTGGCCAGCTGCTCGGCAATCTGCTCGGCGGCATGGCGAGTGACATGGTGGGACTGGAGAACTCATTCTTCATTTCCGGCGCATTTTTATTCGCGGCATTCATATTGTTTTTCTTCACTAAATCAGAAATTAGAAAAGGAGAAGTTTGATGGATATACTCTGGTGGATTATCATTGCAGCTTCGATCATACTTGGTTTTGCAGGACTGGTATTCCCCGTCCTGCCGTCCATACTCATGTTCTGGATCGGTTTTTTGGTGTTTCATTTCGCAGTGGACGCGGAGGCACTGTCATGGATGTTCTGGGTCATCGTGTTCATTCTGACGCTGCTCGTACTGTTCAGTGATTTCATAGCAAACAGCTACTTCGTCAAACGCTACGGCGGCACAAAACGCGGAGAATACGCGGCAATCGCCGGTGTCATCATCGGCATGTTCGTATACCCGCCGTTCGGTGTCATCTTCGTGCCGTTCGTCTTCGTATTGATTGTCGAGCTGATCGGTTCCAGGGATATGGAGCAGGCGTTCAAGGCTTCTCTCGGCTCTCTGTTTGCCTTCCTGTCCAGTACGGTATTCAACGCACTGATCTACGTATTCATGACAATCTGGTTCCTGCTTGATGCACTTGTCTTCTGATAATGGAAATACCGCCTGCACAGCTGATGTGTACAGGCGGTATTTTTTAGTTTTTGGCTTCTTCGCGGTCCTTCGCGGTGCTTTCATCATCCATGCCCTCTTCGTCGAGGACTTTGCGGACATTCGTCATTTCATATTGCGCTTCATGTTTTCCCGCTTGGATATCAAGGGCATAGTGGCATGCCACTGTGTGCTTGCCTTCATAGATTTCATCCTTGGCTTCCAGTACAGGGATCTCTTCACGGCATTTGTCCGTTGCGAATGGACACCTTGTATGGAATCTGCAGCCCGACGGCGGATCGATTGGTGATGGTACATCCCCTCGCAGGAAGATGCGTTCTGATTTCTTTTTTGGGTTCGGCACCGGTATCGCAGACAGCAGAGCTTTCGTGTACGGGTGCTGAGGGTTTTCGAAAATGCTTTTCGTCTCACCCATCTCGACGATCTTACCCAGATACATGACGATGATCCTGTCGGAAATATGACGGACGACACCGAGGTCGTGAGCGATGAAGAGGAAAGTCAGATCCATTTCACGCTGCAGCCTTTTCAAAAGGTTCAGAACCTGAGCCTGGATGGACACATCCAATGCACTGACCGCCTCATCACAGATGATGAGCTTGGGGTTCACAGACAACGCCCTTGCAATGCCGATCCTCTGGCGCTGGCCGCCTGAGAACTCGTGGGGGAAGCGGTCGATCTGGTGTCTTTGGAGACCGACAGTCTCCATCAGTTCGATGATTTTGTCGTTGCGTTCCCTTTTCGGCACGACATTTTGGATTTCCATCGCTTCATTCAGCGTCTGTCTTACTGTTTTACGCGGGTTGAGGGAGGCGTATGGATCCTGGAAGATAATCTGCATATCCGCCCTCATTTTGCGCATATCGGCTTTGCTCAGTCCGAGAACATCCTGTCCGTCAAATTCGACGCTGCCTGCTGTCGGTTCGTCCAGTCTCAGAATGGCGCGGCCGGTGGTTGATTTACCACACCCCGATTCCCCGACGACCGACACAGTCTCCCCTTTGTTGATGGTGAATGAAATATCATCAACAGCTTTGACATGGTTGACAGTACGGCCGAGGAAGCCGCCTTTGATCGGGAAGTATTGTTTAAGGTTCTCCACCTTAAGAAGTTGTTTCGTTGTCATAGACTTTTACTCCCTTCTCTCCGTCCCACTGTTCCGTATAGATCCAGCACCTTACGTCATTGCCGTCTTCCTGGGTTTCCAGTTCAGGCAGCTTGCTGCATATGTCTGACGCATGCGGACAGCGCGGGGCAAAACGGCAGCCGGAAGGCATTTCATCCGGAGCCGGCACGTTCCCTTTGATCGGAACAAGCTCATCCTGATCGATATCATGGCGGGGCAGCGAATTGAGCAGCCCGACAGTATATGGATGTCTTGGATTTTCGAATAAAGTTTCAACGTCCGCAAATTCAACGACTTTACCACAGTACATGACTGCAACGTAGTCGCATGTCTCTGCAACGACACCGAGGTCGTGTGTGATCATGACCACACTCATGCCGATTTCTTCCTGCAGATCTTTGATGAGTTCAAGTATCTGTGCCTGGATGGTGACATCGAGTGCAGTAGTCGGCTCATCGGCGATGAGCAGTTCAGGCTTGCAGGCCAGCGCCATGGCGATCATGACACGCTGCCTCATACCGCCTGAGAGTTCATATGGATACTGGTCCACCCGTTTTTCAGGGGAAGGTATGCCGACAAGCTCCAGCATTTCAATCGAGCGTTTCGTCCCTTCTTTCTTGCCGAGCCCCTGGTGGATCTTATATGCCTCCCTGAGCTGCTGACCGATGGTATACACAGGGTTCAGTGAAGTCATCGGCTCCTGGAAGATCATCGAGATTTCATTCCCTCTGATATTTCTCATCCTCGAGGTTTTGGCTGTTGTAAGCTCTTCATCCTTAAAGCGGATGCTTCCGCCGACGATCTTGCCGGGAGCATCGATGAGCTGAAGGATTGACAGTGCGGAAATACTTTTCCCCGAGCCGGATTCACCGACAATGCCGAGTGTCTTGCCCTTTGGCACCTGGAAAGTTACACCGTCGACCGCTTTGATTTCACTGCCTTCCACGAAGAAGGAAGTCCTGAGATCTTTTATATCAAGTATATTTTCTGACACATATGTCACTCCCAACTTAGTTTAAATCTACACGCTTGTTGAGGAACCTGTAGGAAATGTCCACAATCAGGTTCACTATAACGAAACTGACAGAGATTACGAGTATGGCACCCTGCACGACAGGGAAGTCCCTCTGCAGTATGGAATCGATGATCAGACGGCCAAGACCGTTGATTGCGAATACACTTTCGGTCAGTATGGAACCGCCTAGGAAGTAGCCGAACTGAAGACCGATTACTGTTACAACCGGAATCAGGGCATTCTTTAGCGCATGGCGGAAAATGACGATGCGTTCCTTGACCCCTTTGGCACGGGCGGTCCTTATATAGTCCTGGGACAGTACATCCAGCATGCTGCTCCGTGTCATACGTGCAATGATTGCGGCTCCCGCCGTGCCCAGTGCGATGACCGGGAGGGCAATCTGGTTCGGGTCCCCCCAGCCTGTCGGTGCAAACCAGCGCAGTTCGATGGCGAACCACTGGATGAGCATGAGGCCGAGCCAGAAGTTCGGCATGGAAAGGCCGAACAGAGCGACGACCATCAGTGCGACATCAGAAAAGGAGTACTGTCGTGCTGCGGAAACGATACCGACCAGAAGCCCGAATACGACTGCGAAAATAGTGCCGTAGATGGCGAGTTCCATTGTGATGAAGAATCTTGGTCTGATATGGTCGAATACCGGAATATTGTCACGGATGGACACACCGAAATCGAGCTGCAGGGCGTTTGTCAGGAAATTGAAATATTGTATATGAAGCGGATCGTTCAGGCCGAGCCGCGCTTCGATTGCTCTGACTGTCGCTTCCGGTGCACTCTCGCCGGCCATGATTACCGCCGGGTTACCCGGAGTGAGGTGCATCAGACTGAATACGAGCACTGTCACTCCGAGGAGTACAGGAATGAGCTGTAAAAGTCTTCGGATTATAAAAGTAGTCATGTAATGCCTCCTATTTTTTCATTTTCGGATCGAGAGCGTCTCTCAGACCGTCTCCGAATAAGTTGAATGCGAGTACGACAATAACGATCATCATACCAGGGAAGAATGTGATATGGCTCGCCTGGTACATATAGTTTCTACCGTCGTTGAGCATGGCACCCCATTCAGGAGTTGGAGGCTGTACGCCAAGACCAAGGAATGAAAGTCCGGCAGCAGACAATATTGCCGTAGCGATGAACAGAGTCGTATTTACGATGATCGGTGACATGATGTTCGGGAGGATATGCTGGAAGATGATCTTCCCGTTTTTCGCGCCGAGCGCCCGGATGGCATCCACATACTCGAGTTTCTTCGTAGTCAGTGTGGAACCGCGTACAATTCTGGCAAACTGGGGAACAGCCCCGATTGCGATGGCGATTGTCACGTTGATGGTGCTGCCGCCGAGCACACTTACGATCGCAAGAGCGAGCAGGATGCCCGGGAATGCGAGCAGGATGTCCATGATTCTCATGATGACCGTATCCACCCAGCCGCCGAAGTAGCCCGAAATGATGCCCAGAGGAACACCCACTAGACCGGCGAGGAAAGTAGCTGCAAAGCCGACACCCAATGTTATGTACATGCCGTGGAGTATACGTATGAATATGTCACGTCCGAGATGATCCGTTCCGAACCAGTACTCGGCTGACGGCCCCTGAAGTTTGGCTGTCAGGTTTGTAGCGTTTGAACTGACGCCTGTTATACCATAATTCGCATCTATTGCACCAAATATCGAAACGAAAAAGAAGAATAATAACACGTAGAAACCTACGAGGGCAGACTTATTCTTTTTAAGGCGCTCATAGAAATCTTTCATGCTTTTCACCCTGGGATTGACCGGTTTGGTCTCCAGGGCGCTTTCTTTGGAAACGACTGCCATTTGTTGACCCCCTAATAATTCTGATTGAATTTAAGAAAAATTCTAAAATGTCCTTTAGTAATAATAACGTTACGGGAGGGAGATAGCAATACAGTTTCAGTAAATTCTGAATGGGACAACATTACTAATTATGCAAAAATTTAAATTCAGTGTAATAAGTTTTGATTATTTATATATATAAGTAATAGTAAAGTTAAATATTAAACCATTTTAATGGTAGAAAGTCGGATAGATGACGAAAGCCTGAAATCGTGTCGGTGCTCGCAAATGAATGAGAACAGAAGGACGAGACGATATGGAAATTTATATCACCGGAAAACGTCAAGTTCCATGACAGCTATGATTTTACTGCGGAAGCGGTGAAAGCGAACATCGACAGCTATAATATCTTTGATCTCAAAGATGTATCAATGGAATAATTTCAATTTATTTGAGAGAAAATTGAAAGTTTGGAAAGAGGCTGTATCCCTTGCGCCAGAAGCATCGGGGGAACAGCTTCTTTTTGTTACGGTTTGCATAATTGTAAAAAGTTTGAAAATTCGCCTTGAAGCGCTTTCCCGCTTCAGGTATTATGAGGGTAATTAAATACATATTATTTAATTAAAAATTATTAGGGGGAAAGAAAATGAAAAATTTAAAACTGCTTCTCATGCTGAGCATGGTTTTAATTTTGTCATTTGCTCTGGCAGCCTGTACGGACGACAGCGAAGTCGAGCCTGAAGGCGATTCAGCCGAATCCGGTGAGGGTAACGGAGAAGAAGCGGCTGGCGGAGGAGAAGGTGGAGAAGGCGGAGATCTTGTGATTTCTGAGACAAGCGACATCGTCAGCCTGGATCCACACGGAAACAATGACGTACCGTCAAGTAACGTGCGTTCCAACATATACGATACACTGACTGTACTTGATGAGAATATGGAAGTTCAGGCGGGACTTGCGACTGAATGGGAAGAGGTTGACGATACTACATGGAGGTTCACTCTCAAGGAAGGTGTCACTTTCCATGACGGAAGTGATTTCACCGCTTCTGATGTTGTAGCCAACTTCAACCGTATCCAGGATCCTGCAATGGCTTCGCCACGCGTGTTCCTGTATGAAATGATCACGGATGTGGAAGCGGTGGACGACTATACTGTCGAAATTACGACGGAGTATCCTTTCGGGCCGCTGCTTGCACACCTGGCACATGATGCCGGCGGTATGCTGAGTGAAGAAGTCATCGATGCAGACTACGAGCAGGCGCTCGCTGATGAGGACATGACTGTAGAGGAATACTATGAAATCCGGGACGAAGGCGGAGAAGAGCACGAAGAAGTTGCGAATGCAATCTCTGATAATATGGGACAGCAAGTCTCTGAAAATCCTTCAGGTACGGGACCGTTCAAACTCCAGTCACGTTCTGCGGGTGAGAACGTGGTCCTTGAAAGAAATGACGACTATCATGAAGATCCAGTTGCGCTTAACACCGTAACTTTCAAAGTCATCCCTGAGACAGCAGCGCGTATCGCTGAAATCGAAACAGGGGCAAGTCATATTGCGGGACAGGTTGGTTCGAGCAATATGGAGCGTGTGGAATCCAATCCGGATACAACGCTCGATAACACTGAGTCACTGTCTCTTTCATATATCGGGTTCAATGTTGAGAAAGAGCCTCTGGATGACGAAAAAGTGCGTCAGGCCATCTCTCATGCAATTGACCGTGAGGCGATCATCGATGGTGTTTACGAAGGTGTAGGTACCCCTGCAAAGGGACCGCTTGCCCCTGACGTGTTCGGTTATGACGAAGATGTAGAAGGTATTGAATACGACCTTGACCGTGCAAAAGAACTTATGGCGGAAGCCGGTTATGAAGACGGCTTCTCAATCGATCTCTGGACAAACGATGAGCAGCAGCGTATAGATACTGCGGTATATCTCCAGGAAGCGCTCAAAGAAATCAACATCGATGTGAATGTTGAACAGCTTGAGTGGGGTGCGTACCTCGAAAGGACTGCACAGGGCGACCATGATATGTTCATCCTTGGCTGGTCCACTGTAACCGGTGATGCTGATTATGGCATGTATCCACTGTTCCATTCAGAAATGGTGGGCGACCCGGGTAACCGTTCATTCCTCAAGAATGAAGAGCTCGATGCACTGCTTGAAGAAGGACGTAAGTCCACAGATCCTGATGAAAGACTCGAAATATACAAAGAAGCACAGGAAATGCTTGTGGACATCGCTCCGATGGCATATATCCACCATCAGAACTATCTGACCGGTGTGCATAACTCAGTTGAGAACTTTGAAGTGGATGCACTGGGTATCTATCAGCTTGACGAAGTGACTATGAGCGAATGATGATAATGAGGGTTTTCCGTACAATGCGGAAAGCCCTGTTTTTATTGGCTGAAGTTTCTCATGTATCCAATGAAGTGCTATAATGTTAGGGAAGATGCATGAAGGGTGATTGGATGAAAAGATTGGCAGGTGCAGCACTGGTGCTGACACTCGTACTTGCAGGATGCGGCGGGGAGGAGAGCCAGGCTGAGAAGGATCTGGATAAGATCAATAATCAGATTGGAGACCTCGAAAATAAGATTAAAAACCTCAAGAGTGAGAATGACCAGTTGGAAAAGAACATACAGATAAAGGAAGAAGAGCTGCAGAAGCTGCAGGACACCGAACGCAGCGGGGAAACAGACAGTAAGGATGCTTCCGAAGACGGGTCTTCGGAAGAGGAGGACGCGGAGTCTTGAACGATTACAATACTGTCTGAGAGGGAATGCAGTATATAGGAAACCATGAGAGTGAGGAGATTTTAATGCACGAGAACAAATTCAATATCGTGGAAGGCCGAGTCATGTCACTTGAAGAGCTGCGGCATGAGGTCGGGGAGATTACCGGCATGCGGGTGAAGCGGTTTGAGGGCATGGAGTCCAGGGTGGTCGCCCAGAAACCCAGCCCGGATCAGGAGTTTGAAACATTCAACGTCAGATTCGATTTTGAAGAATCATATGATTTCGTGGATGTGGTGTTTACGGCTGACAAGAAAAGCCGCATAGAGGATTATGACTTCGAAAAGGACAAAGTCAAAGTACAGCTGATGTCCTACAAAAGAATGGACGCACCAAAAGAGTACGAAAGCAGTAAGGTGGAAGAGTAGGAGAATAAATTCTTCTTTCTCTTTCATTTTTATTTGGAGCTGACGGTGAATTCAATAATATACAGTAGAGAGTGGCTGAGGGCGTCATGAAATATATCAAGACAAAAAGGCTGATAATGAGAGACTGGAAGCAGAGTGACATCCCGGAATTCGTCAGGATGAACATGGACCGTGATGTCAGACGGTACTTTCCGAATGTCCTGTCAGCCGGAACTTCGGAGAAACTGGCCGTGGAAATACAAAAGGATATCGAGGACAGGGGGTTCGGATTGTTTGCTGTGGAACGCCGCGACACCGGTGAGTTCATAGGCTTTACCGGCATGCAGGTGCTTGAGGAGGACGGACCGTTCCGCCTGGAAATGCTGCCGGGCATTGAGATCGGCTGGAGATTCTCCAAAAGGCACTGGAACCAGGGTTTTGCCACAGAAGCTGCCCGCGGTGTCCTGAAATTTGCCGAACGGCATACCGATATAAAGGAAATATATGCACTTGCAGCAGAGCGCAATGTGCCATCCATAAATATCATGGAGAAGATTGGCATGGAAAAGATGGATGAATTCGATCATCCGCTGATTATTGACGGCCATTCCTTGAAAAAACATGTAATCTATCATATAGAATTGGAAAAACGCCGACGATTCCCATTGTAATCATCGGCGTTTTATATCGTCATAAGTCCTGACTTCCACGGGCGTAAAGCCTTTGAATTTCCGGAGTATCTCACTGCCGTTCCCTCCTGTGAAAAGCTGGCCCATGTATTTCTCATGGAGGAAGCCTTCATCGATCAGTTTTCCGAAAAGCTGCAGGAGTTCATCGTAGAAACCGGCTGCATTCAGAAGCCCGATCGGCTTTTCGTGAAGACCGATCTGCCCCCATGTAAACACTTCAAAAAACTCTTCGAGTGTTCCGGCACCGCCGGGAAGCGAAATGACTGCATCCCCGAGTTCCTCCATCATTTCCTTGCGCTCATGCATCGTCTGCACTATTTCCAAGTGTTGTACTTTTTTGTGTGCCATCTCCCGGTCCACGAGGAACTGGGGGATGACGCCGGTCACTTTTCCTCCGTTGTCAAGGGCGCCGTCGGCGACAGCGCCCATGAGACCGACAGCGCCGCCTCCGTATACAACACCGATGCCGCTTTTTGCAAGACAGGCCCCGAGTTCATAGGCGGACTTGATATAGACGGGTCTGTTCCCCGTGCGCGCACCGCAGAATACAGTGATGTTTTTGATTTCCATTCAGCAAACTCCTGTCATTATTAAAGGTGCTGTCCAATCATGAATGGTGTTTATTCAAGTGTCTGTCTATTTTCTTATCGAGTTTCTGCTGATATTTCGATTTGGACATTGCACTCGCAACACCGGTTTTGCGTCCGTGTTCAGTCACTTTCTGTTCCTGCATCGCGCGGTGCCTGTTGAACAGGGAATCCTCAGGTTCAGTCTGCAGCACTTTACTGTATGAAGTGCCCCGCGGATCAAGCGCCCGCTTATGCTTCTTATGGAGCGCGCCGCTCTCATAGTTTTCCTCAGGATGACCTTTTACTTTCTCTTCGATATATGGATTGATACTGTTCGTCACGCTGCCCATTCCTTTTCCTGTGTTATTTTCTTCATTATAATTTTCTTCTGAATGCTCCCTGCTGTCAAGACCGAGGCGGGCATCATCACTTTCAGTGAGACTTGAACGGCTGTCCGACTGATCTTCCTGATAAGATTTGGCTATGCCGTAGTTGTCGGGAAGCGATTTTTTCTCGGCAAAGACCTCAGGGTCGGGTGAGAAGGCCTCCACATGTTCGCTGCCCACCGTCATCAGATCTGATTTTTCATCATTGTCCGGCTGGTTGTGGGACTGCATGATTTTTGGCACTTTGACATCCGTTTTGTCAGACAGACGTTTTTTGCGGTGCTTCTCTTTTTCTTTTTCAAACTGTCTGAGGAGGGAATCCTCTTCCTTTACACTTTTCTGATAGGATTTCATCTCTTTTTTGTAGGCTGCTTCACGGCGTCTGTCGGAAATTGCGCCGCCAAGGGTGGAAACTGCAGATTTACCTGTATTATAAGTGGTCGAGCCTGCACTTTTGACTGCAAGGGCAGCAGTCGTTCCCCTGTCCTTGGCTGTGTGGTATACATCAGCAGAAGCGGAGCCGATTTTCTGCATATCCGGATGTTCTTTTATACGGTTCCGTTCATTGAAAAGGGGGACGAGTATGACAGGCAACAGTGTTACAGCCATTCTCACTTTATCATTCATCACTTCTACCTCCAGCATTACTTATATCATGATTATAATATACCCATGCAAATGTTGCATTAAACTGTGTACAGCTACATCATTCCCTGTTTAAATTTATTGTGTTTAAGGTATTAGGAGTAATAAATGAGGAGGAATGCATGGTGAAAACAATAACTGGAAACATGACGCTTGCTGAAACCGTAACCGAAGTTCCCAAGGCAGGGAACATTCTGCGGGAAATGCATATAGATTTTGTCAACGGAGGAGATCAAAAGCTTTCCGACGCTGCATTTGAACAAGGTGTCCCCCTGGAGAACGTCCTCTACGAAATAAACGGGCTTGATATGGAGAATACGGATGGCATCGACATAAAATATATGGATGAAATGAGTATTATCAAATATATACAGAGGCGCTATCACGAAGACCTGAAAGACGAACTGCCGGTGCTCACTCCCTATGTGGAAAAGATGGCGGATCAGGATGAATCACTTTCAGAGGTATGGGAGATTTTCAAAAGCCTGAAAAAATCAATGACGGAACACAGCGAGGAGGAGGATGTCAATGTCTTCCCGCTGCTTGAATCCTATATCGACAATCCGTCGGACAGTAAGCGTGAGGCACTCAAACCACGCGTGGAGAAAATCAGGAATGAGCACAGGGACGTCACCGGTTTCTTCCACAGGCTGCGTGAAATCACGAATGACTTCACGCCATATGCCGGCGCCACCGGAATTTTGCGACTGGTCTATGACAGGTTGGAAAGACTGGAGAGAGACACGCTCGATCACATCCATCTGGAGAATAACATTCTGTTCCAGAGGGTGGGACTGCGGGCATCATAATGGGTTTCCGG
>DXHR01000031.1 GCA_019113295.1 Candidatus Salinicoccus stercoripullorum
GTGAGCCGGGTGTCGGTAAGACTGCAATTGCCGAAGGACTGGCCCAGCAGATAGTCAAAAACGAAGTGCCGGAAACGCTGAAGGATAAGCGTGTCATGTCACTCGACATGGGGACAGTCGTTGCGGGTACCAAGTACCGCGGTGAATTCGAAGAGCGCATGAAGAAGGTCATGGAGGAAATCCACAAGGCCGGCAACGTAGTGCTGTTCATCGATGAGCTGCACACATTGATCGGCGCCGGCGGTGCCGAAGGTGCAATCGATGCGTCCAATATCCTAAAGCCGGCGCTTGCCCGCGGTGAAATGCAATGTATCGGTGCGACGACACTGGACGAGTACCGTAAGCACATTGAGAAGGATGCAGCGCTCGAACGCCGTTTCCAGCCGGTACAGGTGGATGAACCGAATGTGGAGGATGCAATCCTTATCCTGAAAGGGCTGCGCGACCGTTATGAGGCGCATCACAGAATCACAATCAGTGACGAAGCCGTGGAAGCTGCGGTTACGATGAGCGACCGTTATGTGCAGGGCAGGTATCTGCCGGACAAGGCGATTGACCTCATAGATGAAGCGTCCTCCAAAGTGAGACTGAGAAGCTACACATCCCCGCCGGATCTTAAAGACCTTGAAAACAAACTTGAAGAAGTCAAAAAAGAGAAGAACGCGGCGGTTCAGAGCCAGGAATTTGAAGCGGCTGCGAACTTCCGCGATCAGCAGACAAAGCTGGAAAAGGAACTTGAAGACCGTGAAGATAACTGGAAGAAAGAGCAGGGCCAGTCTTCACAATCAGTGACGAGAGGTGATATCGAACTCGTCATCAGCAGTATCACAGGCATACCGCTCGCCAAGATTGCTGAGGAGGAGTCGGAAAAGCTGCTTAATCTGGAATCCATCCTGCACGACAGGGTGATCGGCCAGAATGATGCAGTGGAATCCATCTCCAAAGCGGTAAGACGTGCACGTGCCGGGCTCAAGAATCCTAAACGGCCAATAGGAAGCTTCATCTTCCTCGGACCGACAGGCGTCGGTAAGACAGAGCTGGCGAGAGCTCTGAGTGAGGCGATGTTCGGTGAAGAGGACGCGATGATCCGTGTTGATATGAGTGAGTATATGGAGAAACACTCCGTCTCGAGGCTTGTCGGTTCCCCCCCGGGCTACGTCGGTTATGATGACGGCGGCCAGCTCACTGAAAAAGTGAGAAGGAAGCCTTATTCACTCATCCTGTTCGATGAAATCGAAAAAGCACACCCTGACGTATTCAACATGCTGCTGCAGGTGCTTGATGACGGAAGACTGACAGACTCCAACGGGCGCACAGTGGACTTCCGCAATACGATTATCGTCATGACATCCAATATCGGAGCGCAGGAACTCAAAGATCAGAAGTTCGCAGGCTTTGGTACTACAGAGAGTACAAGGGATTACGATACGATCAGAAATACGATGATGAAAGAGCTGAAAAACACATTCCGTCCGGAATTCATCAACCGTGTCGACGACACCATCGTCTTCCACAGTCTCGAGATAGAACATCTGAAAGAAATCGTGACACTCATGATTGAGCAGCTTAAAACAAGGCTTGCAGGGCAGGAAATTCACCTTGAAGTCACAGAAGCGGCGAAAGAAAAAATCGCCGACGACGGCTACGATCCGGAATACGGAGCAAGACCGCTCGCACGCTCAATCCAGCGTCATATTGAGGACAGACTGAGTGAATCCCTGCTGTCCGGAACAGAGCTGGAAGGAAAAGCCGTGACCATCGACTATAAAGACGATGAGTTCGATATCAGCACAGATGAAAAGGAAAAAGTGGAAAAATAAATGAAGAAGTGGCGGCTCCCGATTATGCGGGGACCGCCACTTCTTAGTTTAGATCGAGGATTTTCCGTGCAGTCTCGTCATCGGTGACGAGTACGTCGACGGCGCCGCTAAGCAATCCGGCGTGGATGCTTGGAACTTTGTTTTCCCCATGCGCGATGGCAATAGTTTCGTCGATGTGTCTAAGTCCTTCCATATCAACGCCGATCACACTGTCATTGATATGGTGGTCAAGGCTGACACCGTTTTTGTCAAAGAATACTGAGTTGATGTCGCCGGCAGCTTCTGCATCTCTTAACGACTCCACATCTTGTTTTGACAAGTAGCCGATCGTTTCCATCGTAGAATCCACGATGGGGTTCCCCATACCGACTATTGCCATATCTACGGACCTGCCCTCATCAAGGACCCCGTATATATCTTCTGATTCCAACAGCCTTTTTTTAGTGTCTATATTCTTTATCATGGCCGGAGCATACAGGTAGCTGCATGTCGTGTTCAATTTTTGGGCAAACTTCAAAGTGAGCATATTTGAATGGAGATCGAGCTCGCTTCTTCCCATGCCGCCGATGAGGGGAACGACGTTCACACCTGGATTTTTCTCAAAAGGATATGCGTTGACAAAGGCGGAAACCGCATTCCCCCAACTGATGCCGACGGAATTTATGCTATCCATTTTTTTGGATACGTGAGCCGCCGCAGCCTGTCCCAGAAGACTGAATTTTGCTTTGTGGGCATAATCAGAACTCGGAACGACAATTGCTTCCGTGAGGGCGTATGTTTTCTCCAGTTGAAGCTCGAGATCGACGGTATGGGCAGATTCATCCTTAATAAAAATCTCAACAATCTTATCTTCCCTTGCCTTGGCGAGCATTTTGGAAACGATGGGGCGGGAAACCCCGATCTTCCTGGCAATCTCGGCTTGCGTCATCCCATCAAAATAATAAAGTTTTGCCACTTTGACGATGAGCCTCTTGTCTTCTGTGATCGTTGCCATAGGTCAACCTCCTTATATCGTCACAATTATATCATTTAATAAAACTAATGCCATCCCTTTCGAGGGATGGCAAGATGAGTCAAAATATCAATTCAACTGGGTTTTCTGCAAGCTGTTTTACAGTATTACAGAAAGCTGCAGCGGGAGCCCCGTTTATCACCCTGTGATCAAACGACAGACTGAATGTTGTCACCTTTTTATTGGTAAGACGTCCGTCGTAGACAGCCGGTTTATCAATGGTGCCACCTATGCCGAGTATACCGGCCTGAGGTTTGTTGATAATCGGCGTAAACTGCTTGATGCTGTACATGCCGAGATTGGAAATCGTGAATGTCCCTTCCTGCATTTCCATCGGGGACAATTTCCCATCCCTTGCCTTACTGATCAGATCTTTACCCTCGTCTCTGATGGAAAGAAGGGATTTTGAATCGGTATTCTTTATAACCGGTACAAGCAGTTCTTTGCCAACTGCAACAGCAAGCCCGATGTTTTTGGCATCATGATACCGTATTTCATCGTTCTCGAAGGTGATGTTGATCTCGGGATGTCTGCTGAGTGCTTTGGAAGTAATGAGAATAAAAAGATCGTTGAACGAGACTTTATTGTCCGGATTCTGCTGATTTACACGATCTCTTAGGTCAATAAGACTGTCCATTTCAACTTCAAAGTCGATTGTTACGTGTGGAATGGATGTGCTGCTGTCTGCCATCCTGTCAGCGACGATTTTTCTGGACCCTTTCAGTTTCTCAGTGCGAACTTCAGTTGCCTGGTGGCTGACAGGAGTCTGCTGACGTTCGGCAGAACTGGATGCATGATCTGCGACATCCTGCTTATGGATGCGTCCGTTTCTTCCGCTTCCTGAAATATCTTGGATATCAATTTCCTTATTTCTGGCCAGGGCGCGTGCAGCAGGGGTAGCCCTTACTTTTCCAAGGTCGGTTTCTCTGATTCCCGATACAGTCTTTTCACTTTTTGAGGAGGTTTTTTCTTCTGGACCCCTATTATCGGAAGATGCGTATTTAACTTCTTCGCTGTATTCCTCCTCTGTTTTTTCAGAAGAAGCTTCTGAGCTTAATCCTGGAGCGGTATCAGGTGCTTCTTCCCCTTCTTCCCCGATATATCCGATCACATGGTTGACGGGCACGACATCGTCGGCTTTGAAGTACTTTTTCAGGAGTGTGCCTTCGTGGTATGCTTCCACCTCTATGTTGATCTTATCAGTCATAATCTCAAGGATGGGTTCGCCAATCTCTATAGTGTCCCCTTCGTCCTTGAACCACTCGATTACAGTCCCTTCAGCCATAGTGCTGCTAAGCTTGGGCATGAATATTTCATTCGGCATGATTAACCCTCCTTAAGATTGGTAATTGACCATTTCCTGGATATTTTCGACGATTTCCTCTACAGAAGGTATAGATGCCTTCTCCAACGTCGGATTGTAGGGGACGGGTACAAATGCAGCTCCAAGGCGTCTTATAGGATAGTCGAGATAATCGAAAGCTTCGCTTTCAGCAATCAGAGAGGCAATTTCACCACCGATTCCGCCGAATTTGACAGCTTCATGTACTACAAGCAATCTTCCTGTCTTTTTGACAGATTCCACGGCTGTTTCTGTATCGAATGGTACAAGTGTCCTCGGGTCCACCACTTCCACATTGATCCCTTTTTCTGCGAGAAGTTCAGCCGCTTCGAGGGATTTGTGGACCATCATTGCGGTAGCTACAATCGTCGCATCTGTGCCTTCCCGTTTGATATCCGCCTTGCCGAGAGGGATGCTGTATTGTTCTTCAGGCACGTCCCCCGAGGTTTTGTACAACAATTTATGCTCATAGAAAACGACCGGATTTTCATCATCTATTGCGGCTTTTAGAAGACCTTTTGCGTCACCTGCTGTTGAAGGCTGCACAACTTTGAGTCCAGGTATATGCGCAGCCCATGCCTCGAGACTTTGTGAGTGCTGGGCTGCAGCACCTGTACCGGAACCGGATGGTGTACGGAGAACCATAGGAATCGTTCCTTTTCCCCCATACATATAACGTATTTTTGCTGCCTGGTTTGCCAGGTTATCCATTGCGATAGTTATGAAATCGGAGAATTGCAGTTCCAGTATCGGGCGCATTCCCGTAAGCGCGGAGCCGACTGCGGTACCGGATATTGCAGCTTCTGAAATAGGAGTGTTCCTGATGCGTTCAGGTCCGAACTCTTCAATCATCCCTCTGGAAACACCAAATGCGCCTCCATATACTCCAATGTCTTCTCCGAGCATGTAAACATCTTCGTTATTTCTCATTTCCTGTGATAAAGCTTCTCTGACAGCTTCTAAATAAGTTATTTCTCTCATGTTTCCCCCTCCTATTCAGCGTAGACATCTTCAAGCAGCGTGGATACATCCGGTTCTTTGCTGTCAAGTGCGAATTGGACGCTCTCCTCAATCATATCCACAGCTTTCTTTTTGATATTCTCAGCATCCTCTTCAGTAAAGTGTCCGGTCTCAATGAGTTTTTCTTTCATCAGCCTGATCGGATCTCTATCTCTCCATTTCTTTTCCTCTTCACGGGTCCTGTATTTTTTTGCATCACTTTTCGAATGGCCTTTCCATCTGTAGGTTTTACATTCCACAAGACTCGGTCCATTACCTTCTCTTGCGAAACTGACTGCTTTATCAATCGCCTGCATGACATCGAATATGTCATTCCCATCCACGACGCTGCCGGGGATGCCATAGGCGGCGGATCTTTCAGCAATATTGCTGATATTAGTCATATCGTTTACTGAACCGGACATCCCGTACTGATTGTTTTCACATACAAAGATGACAGGCAATTTCCATATGGATGCAAGGTTCAGCGCTTCGTGGAAACTCCCTTCGTTTGATGCGCCGTCGCCGAAGAAGCAGGCTACCACGTATCCTTCGTCTTTCATCTGGGAAGTGAGTGCTGCACCAGAAGCGATTGCAAACCCACCGCCGACGATTCCGTTTGCGCCGAGATTACCTTTCTCGAGGTCGGCGATATGCATTGAACCGCCTTTACCCTTGCAGTAACCGGTCTCTCTGCCGAAAAGCTCTGCCATCATATATCTCGTATCCGCCCCTTTTGCGATGCAATGTCCATGGCCTCTGTGTGTACTAGTGATTTTGTCACTGTCATCAAGCAGAGCGCATACGCCGGCGGCAGATGCTTCCTGTCCCACCGCCAGATGCGTCGTTCCGTGTATTTTTCCCTTTGCAAAAAATTCATCGACTTTTTCATCGAAAAGCCTGATAAGCCACATCTGTTCGTAAAGTTCTGTCAGCTTCTGTGAGGAGACAGTTTCCGGCAAGTTCAGATTCATATGACAAACCCCTTTCTATTACATATGTTCAATAATAGAACATTTGCTAAAAATGATAATTGATAAAGAGCATTATGTCAAACATAACAGAATTTTATTTTAAATCTTAATTTTCAGATATCGGTTGACATATCCATGGAAACGCTTTACTATTTACATAAGTTCTTTATTGAAACAGATGTAAAGGGGAGGATTGGAAGTGCAGACGTGGATATTCATTGCACTATTGTTTGTCATTTTATGGGGCCTTCAGTTTCTGCTCACTCACTATCAATTGAAAAATTATCATCAGACAATACGCGAGATGAGCAAGAGAGGCTCAGGATATTTGGGAGTAGGAAAAAGTAAACGGCGTTTTGGCAAAGGGGTTGTCATGGTTTTGGTGACTGATATGGATGATGTTGTAGTAGAAGCGAGAAAAATGGAGGGTGTCACAGTCTTTTCCAGATTCGAGGAATTCTCGGAGATTGCAGGTGAAAAACTGTCTTCCCTTCTATCCTATGAAGCGGAACCACAACTGCATCAGGCGATTATAAGCGCAATCGAGAAAATCGAAGTGACAAAAGTTGATAAGGAAAGGCAGGGATAGTCATGGACTTTGTAGTCAAGATTGCAGAAGGTTTCATCGGCATGTTCCAGGAAGGCGGAGATACATTCATGGGGATGGTAACAGATATCATTCCTTTGCTGATTGTATTGATCACCGCTGTTAACGCAGTTGTACGCTTCGTCGGTGAAGAAAGGGTAACGAGATTTGCGCAGAAACTCACGAAATACTTCATTCTCCGCTATACAATTTTTCCAATTTTAGCAGTGTTTTTCCTGACCAATCCGATGGCGTATACATTCGGTAAATTTCTGCCGGAAAAACAGAAACCGGCATTTTATGATTCAGCAGTTTCCTTCGTCCACCCGATTACAGGGTTGTTCCCGCATGCCAACCCGGCGGAATTGTTTGTATATCTAGGGGTGTCAGCGGGTCTCACGACACTCGGCATGCCTCTTGGGCCACTCGCTCTTATGTATTTTGTGACCGGTGTGGTGGTCATTCTGATACGAGGGATTCTGACGGAGATCATCACGGTAAGGATGATGAAAAAACAAGGGCTTTTAAAGGATGAATAGGGGGTTTAGAAATGTATAAATCAGTTGAGATTTCAAAAGGTTCCGGCGGATGGGGCGGTCCTCTTATGGTCACCCCCAGTGAAGAAAAGCCATATATCGTTTCGGTTACAGGTGGCGGCATCGATCCGCTTGCTCAATATATTGCTGACCAGACAGGGGCAGAGGCAGTGGATGGGTTCAATACGAAAGTGGATTACGATGAAATGGCATGTGTAATCATAGACTGCGGAGGTACCGCGAGATGCGGCATCTATCCGAAAAATGGTGTGCTTACAGTAAATCTGCACGGGACCGGGCCATCAGGACCGCTCATGCAGTTCATCAAAGAAGAAAATTTCGTCTCCGGAGTAAGGGAGAAAAATATTGAAACGGCTGAAGACGAGGGAACACCGTCAGATGAAACCAATCCGGTCAAACCAGCTGCTGCCGGCAGGAAAACATCACAGGAATTGAAAGAAGAAGCAAAACAGAAAGTGGCCGACAACAAAAAAGAACCCGAAAAGAAAAATTTCATTGAACGTATCGGCCGTGCCATGGGCGGCGTAGTCAGCGTATTCTATCAGGCCGGACGTGAAACGATCGACCAGGTCATCAAAAACATACTTCCATTCATGGCATTCGTATCAATGCTTATCGGTATCATTACATTCACCGGCATCGGCGATCTTATCGCCAATGCAGTCACCCCGCTTGCGGGGAATATTCTGGGTCTGCTGCTGCTTTCGGTAATCGTATCACTGCCGATCCTGTCACCTGTGCTCGGCCCCGGTGCGGTAATCGCCCAGGTGGTCGGTGTCCTGATCGGTGTTGAAATTGGAAAAGGCAATATACCGCCGGAAATGGCGTTGCCTGCATTATTTGCAATCAACCCTCAGGCAGGTGCGGATTTTGTGCCGGTTGGCCTGACCCTAGGAGAGGCAGAACCGGAGACAATCGAAGTCGGCGTCCCGGCAGTGCTGTTCTCAAGAGCGATCACAGGACCGCTTGCTGTGTTGATTGCATTCGGTTTCAGTTTCTTCATTTATTAACAGCAAAGGAGATTTTTAAGAAATGGAAAAATTAAACGCAACAATCCGTGAGCTCGGCAGTGAGTGGGAAATGATGAAAAGTGAAAATATGGTGATCCTATTCAACGAAAACTCTCCTCAGGAATTACGGGATATTTCAGTGGTCCATGATGGCGAGGCTTCAGAGGAAGTAGAAGCAGGGGATGTTATGGAACTTGGTGATAAATCTTATGACATATTGTTTGTCGGCGGCAAAGCGAATGAGACCCTCCGTGAGCTGGGGCATGCAACATTCCAGTTCAATGGTGAGAGAGATTCAGATCTGCCCGGCACGATATGCCTGGAGAAAAAAGAAATTCCCAACCTTGAGATAGGTCAGAAAGTCGTCATCAAATCTAATTAATCTATGGAGGTAGTAAATTATGCTTGGAATAAACAGAGAGCTTGAAAAGCTGGAGAAATCAGGTAGACAGATAAAAGTAGGGCTTGTAGGTGCAGGTCAGATGGGAAGAGGCATGATTTCACAGATTACATCCATGAATGGGATGAAGGTCGTTGCAACATCGGATATACAGATTGATAATGTGACCCGGGCGTATGAACTGGCCGGAGTCCCTTCCGAAGAAGTAATGATCGCAGATGATCTCAGGGAAGCGGAAGAGGCGGTGAAAGTAAACAAAAGTGTTGCAATGACAGATTCCGATCTGCTGTGCCAGGTGGATGGCATCGATGTGATTGTTGATGCAACAGGGGTTCCGGAAGTGGGTGCTTCAGTCGCCATCGGAGCAATCGAGAATAAAAAGCACATCGTCATGCTGAATGTCGAGGCGGATATCACAGTCGGAGTCTATCTTAACAGTCTGGCAGAAGAGCAGGGCGTCGTATATACAGGGTCTGCAGGTGATGAACCGGGAGCGATAATGGAACTGTACGATTTTGCCGATGCGCTCGGTTTTGAAGTGGTTGGGCTGGGGAAAGGAAAGAACAATCCACTGAACCTCGATGCCAATCCTGAGAGCGTCGCAGAGGCGGCAAGAAAGAAGAAATCCAACCCTAAAATGATCGCTTCATTCCAAGACGGCACCAAGACCATGGTGGAGATGAATGCGGTGGCCAATGCCACAGGGTTCCTGCCGGACCAACCGGGGATGCACGGTTTTAAAGCCGGTGTCAAAGAACTCCCGGATATCTTCAGGCTCGAATCCGAAGGCGGACAGGTGAGGAATCATAAGATCGTCGATTTCGTTCAGGGCATCGCACCCGGTGTGTTCGCCATCATTTCATCAGAAAAAGAAGAAGTGAACGAAGAGATGAAATATTTGAGCATGGGGGAAGGGCCGAACTATGTACTTTACAGGCCGTATCACCTGACAAGTCTCGAGACGCCCCTGTCAGTTGCGAAAGCTTATCTCCATAACACACCGACCATTGCACCATACAAAGGGATGATTGCTGAGACAGCAACAGTTGCCAAAGTCGACCTGAAAGCAGGAGACAGCCTGGATACAATCGGAGGGTATACAATATACGGAAGAATCTACGATTATGAAGAGGCCAAATCCATGAATGCCTTGCCTATAGGACTTGTCAGCAATAAACTGGTACTGAAAAATGATGTCAAAAAAGGTGATGTCATCACTTACAGTGACGTCGACCATGATGATTCCTCCCTCATATGGAATCTCAGAAAAAAGCAGGATGAAATGCTTGAGCGGTAAATTATGATACTTATTAGAACAGCCATGAATCTGTGAACAGAAGGATTCATGGTTTTTTGAAAAATAATATCTATATGATTATCATTAAAGTTACAAGAAAAAATACAGTTTTCGGTTTCAGGTAAGTATCTGCCATATGAAAAACCGGGATGCAATGGAAGGAGAAGAAGATGCAGATTGACAAAGAGCTGATGATGATCGGAGTCGATTTTAAAACAAAGGGGGAGGTTTTGGAATCGATGGGCGCAAGGCTACACGGGTTGGGATATGTCACGGATGATTTTATAGAAAATGTCCTGGACAGAGAGGAGAATTTCCCCACAGGCCTTCCCACTTCCCCCTGTGCTGTTGCCATTCCGCATACGGATACGGACAAAGTGTTGGAATCTAAAATTGCTCTGGCAATATTAAAGGAACCGGTGTCCTTTTCAAACATGGGTGATGCATCTTTAGAGGTCGATGTGAAAATCGTGTTTATGCTGGCCATAGAAGCTCCCGGCGAACAGGTGACCACCCTGCAGAACCTGATAGAAATGGTGCAGGATGAAGGAACCGTCTCGAAGCTCGCGGCTGTACAGAGTGTCGATGAGTGCAGCAGGGTGCTGGGGGATTTCAAAGCGCAGAAAAATTAGATTCGATTCGGACAAAAGGGGATGAGGGCTGTGCAGATTTTTGAAGATATAATGCAGTGGTTTCTTGATTTAGGGGCAAGTGTCATGCTCCCTATAATTTTTCTTGTTTTTGGATTGATACTGGGAGTGAAGTTCGGCAAAGCGTTTAAAGCGGCTTTGACCATCGGTGTCGGTTTCATCGGCCTTAATCTGGTGATCGGTCTCCTGACCGATAATCTCGGTCCTGCAGCTGAGGCGATGGTCGAGAGTTACGGATTATCAATGCAGACCATAGATGTGGGCTGGCCGGCTGCTGCTGCCATAGCATATGGAACCTTTTTGGGGAGTATGGCAATCATAGTCGGCATAGTGGTAAATGTTTTACTGTTGGTGACGGGAATGACGAAAACCCTGAATGTTGATATATGGAACTTCTGGCATATCGCATTCTCCGGTTCCATCGTCTATGCCGTTACAGGGAATTTTGCATTGGGGATATTCACCATGATCACACATTCAATGCTGATCTATTACTTGGGAGATATAAGCGCAAAATATGTACAAAAATACTACGGCCTTGCCAATATGTCCTTTCCGCACGGCCTCTCAGTGGCGGGGCTTGTATTAGCGCTGCCGTTGAACTGGATATTTGACCGGATTCCCGGGCTGAATAAACTCAACCTCAGCCCCGAGTCGATACAGAAGAGATTTGGGATCTTTGGCGATAATACAGTTCTTGGATTTTTCATCGGTGTAATAATCGGCCTGCTTGCAGGCTACGGTGTAGGCGACACGTTGGGTCTTGGTGTGGCAACAGGTGCTGTAATGCTTCTTTTGCCAAGAATGGTCTCCCTACTTATGGAAGGGCTTTCCCCGATATCCGAGGCGGCGACGGAATGGGTCAAAAAGAGGTTTCCCGGCAGAGAGCTTTTCATAGGAATGGACAGTGCGCTGGCAGTGGGGCATTCCTCAGTGCTGGCCGCCTCCCTGCTTCTCGTTCCGATCACTTTGCTCCTGGCAGTGATACTGCCGGGAAATACCACTCTGCCGCTCGGCGACCTGGCAACCATTCCTTTCATCATCTGCCTGATGGTGCCGGTTTTCAGAGGGGATATCTTCAGGAGTGTCATCGGAGGTGGAATCCTTCTTGCCGCTGCACTGTATATTTCTTCATGGGCGACGCCGTTCATTACCGAAACTGCAAAAGCAGCCAACTTTGATCTGGAGGGCAATACATCAATCACAGTGCTGAGTGACGGCGGCGCATGGACAACCATCCTGTTTGGCGGCCTGGGCGACATGGCTGGCTGGATTGGCATCGGAATTGTATTTTTGATTGTTTTAGTTCTGATAGTGTATAAGAATAAAGTCAGCGACGCGAAGAGGGGACAGGAATCATAAAACATAAAGGAGACGGAGAAAATGACGAAAAAACTTTTGATAATGTGCGGCACCGGTGTAGCGACCTCGACAGTGGTGACGGGGAAAGTGAAGACCTGGCTCGAGGAGAACGGCCTGGAGGATAAAGTCTCACTACATCAGTCGAAGATAAGCGATGAAATCAACAGGATTGATGATTATGATATTGTCGTTTCCACCACCATCGTGCCGGATGACATCAGAGATAAAGTAATTGACGGTGTGCCCCTGCTTACAGGAATGGGCATAGATGAGATGTATGACAGGATTGAGAAAAGAATCAATCAATGAGTCGGAATGGAGATTGAATATGTCGAAAACCGGCGGATGATACAATGCATCCGCCGGTTTTCATTTTATTATGAACATACCGGTTTCATCCCCCATCCTCCTCCAGTCTGACGAACCGGACGTGCTCGAGGAAGGTGCTGCTGATATTTCCGGCTTCGTCTTTTTCGATCAGCCTGAGTTCCTGGCTGAAGGTGTCCCCGACGGGGATGACCATCCTGCCTCCGGGTGCGAGCTGGCGGGTAAGTGCAGCAGGGATTTCACGGGCGGCGGCTGTGACCATGATCCTGTCATACGGGGCGTGTGCTTCCCATCCGCGGCTGCCGTCGCCGAGATGGAAATGGACATTGGCATATCCTTGCGAATCAAGTCTCTCTTTCGCCACCTGGTGAAGCGGCTCTATCCTTTCAACTGTGTAGACGTCTTCTGCGAATTTTGCCAGAAGGGCGGTCTGGAAGCCGGACCCCGTGCCGATTTCGAGCACTTTGCTGTCATCTTCAAGCTCCAGGTGCAGTGTCATGTTCAAGACGAGCGAAGGCTGGGATATGGTCTGGCCGTGCCCGATGGAGAACGGCATGTCCATATTTGCATCGTCTTTGTGTTCATCCATATATATGCTCCGGTCGAGGTTCCGGAAGAATGTTATGATTTCGTTTTTCGGATACTTCATGAAAAACTCACCTGCCTTTTTATGCCCATACCCGGATTCAGGCGGGATTATACGATGTGAAAAGAGATATAGCCGATTTTCTTTGGACTTTATCGATAATTTACCGGGCTTTCGGGAATATTATCCTCGTACAGGTGGTCCATGCTTTAAAATTACATTAAATAGTAATACAATAGTAACAATAAACAAAATTAAAATAGGAGGAATAGTGCCTGATGGCTAAAGCGAAAAATGTATTTGAATGTATGGCCTGCGGATATGAGTCTCCGAAATGGGCTGGAAAATGCCCGAACTGCGGCGCATGGAACCAGATGGAGGAGAAGCTGGTGCATAAAGAGACCGCGGGCAGGGGAACATTCGGCAAACCTGAACAGCAGGAACGGCACCGGAGCCGTAAGCTGGACCGTGTCAAAAAAAGCCATACTCCGCGGACACTGACTCAGAGCGGGGAATTGGACCGCGTGCTCGGCGGTGGTATCGTAGATGGTTCACTGATTCTCATCGGCGGGGATCCGGGGATAGGGAAATCGACGATCCTGCTGCAGACGGCCCTGAAATTATCGGAAGAGCATGAAGTGCTCTATGTTTCCGGTGAGGAATCACTCGAGCAGATAAAACTGCGTGCGGATCGGCTGCTTGAAGCGAGCGACAACCTGAACGTATACAGCGAAACGAATCTCTTCCATATCCACGATGAAATCAAGAACACCAAACCTGATTTCCTCATCATAGACTCCATCCAAACCATCTTCCATCCGGACGTCACAAGTGCGCCGGGCAGTGTCGCACAAGTGCGTGAATGCACCCAAAGTCTCATGAACATTGCGAAAAGCGGCAATATCGCTACATTCATCGTCGGCCATGTGACGAAGGAAGGTCAGATCGCAGGTCCGAGAATGCTCGAGCACATGGTGGATACGGTCCTTTATTTCGAAGGGGACCAGCATCATACCTACCGCATCCTGAGGGCGGTGAAAAACCGCTTCGGTTCAACAAACGAAATGGGCATGTTCGAAATGAAGAATGTGGGTCTCACTGAAGTGTTGAATCCGTCGGAGATATTTCTGGAGGAACGCTCCAAGAATGTTCCAGGGTCGGCGATCGTTGCGACCATGGAAGGGACACGTGCAATGCTCGTTGAAGTGCAGGCGCTCGTTACACCGACGCATTTCCATAATCCGAGACGGATGGCAACGGGCATAGACCACAACCGCCTGTCGCTCCTCATGGCGGTGCTCGAGAAAAGTGAAGGGCTGCTCATGCAGCAGCACGATGCCTATATCAAAGTGGCCGGCGGCGGCAAACTGGAAGAGCCGGCGGTGGACCTCAGCATCATTGTGAGCATCGCCTCGAGCTTCAAAGGTTCTGCAGTACGCGGTGACGACTGTTTCATCGGCGAGGTCGGCCTGACCGGTGAGGTGAGACGCGTCACGAAAATCGACCAGCGGCTGATTGAAGCGTCGAAGCTTGGCTTCAGGCGTGCCATCATTCCGGCTTCGAACATGAAGGGTCTTGAGGTGCCTGATGGCATCGAAGTCATCGGTGCCCGGACATTGAAAGATGTCCTGAAAGCTGCTGTTAAATAAGAAGATAAGGAGGTTAGGCCGGTATGCTGAAATATCTGTTATATTTACTTTATTTCCTCATAGGGATTTCGCTCGGGGTATGGCTGTTCCCGGAACTGGCTCAAGCGCTGCCGGTAGCGGTGCCTGCGATCATCGGCAATGTCCTCGTATACGGCGTGCTGGGCGGTTTGCTGTTCCTCGGTTTTTTCCTCTGGACCGTGCCGAAATTCGAGTCGCTCATAAGGAAAGGTGAGGGGCTGATCATGAACCGCAACCTTTCGGAAATCGTATTTGCCACTCTGGGAATGATCATAGGACTTTTAATTGCTGTCTTAATTTCATTATTGATAAACACTATGGACATTCCCGTTTTCGGTGATATCATTCCGTTCGTCCTTGCGGTCGTCCTGGGTTATCTCGGTTTCCAGATCGGCCTCAAGAAATTCAGTGAAGTGCTCGAGTTGCTCCCGAAAGGCGGGACGCCGAAGGATGCCGGAGAAGCGGCAGACGGGCAGAAGAAATTTCTTGATACCAGTGCAATCATAGATGGTAGAATAGTGGATGTATTGAAAACAGGATTTGTTGAAGGGGAGCTCATCATCCCGCAGTTTGTGCTTGATGAGCTGCAGCTCATCGCGGATGCGACGGACCCGATCAAACGGGACAAGGGTAAAAGAGGTCTGGATATGCTCAATGCGTTGCAGGAACTGAGCAAAAGCGTTAATATTATGCCGGTTGCCTATGAAAAACTTGATGTGGATCACCAGCTGATAGAACTGGCCAAAGAGGAAGATGGTGCTGTTGTCACCACAGATTACAACCTCAACAAGATCTGCCAGCTTCATCAGATCAAAGTGCTCAATGTCAATGAACTCTCCGACGCCATCAAGATGGTCGTCATCCAGGGGGATACATTAGATCTCCTCGTGTCGAAAGCCGGGAAAGAGGAAAACCAGGGTGTCGGCTACCTCGAGGATGGTACAATGGTAGTTGTAGAGAACGGCAGGAAACTGATAAACCAGACGATAAAAGTCGAAGTGACAAGTGTTCTCCAGACCAACTCAGGGAGAATAATCTTTTCAAAGAAAGTGAGCTAAATATGGGATATGTTGCAGTGATACCAGCCGCCGGTCTCGGCAAGCGGATGGGTTATGATTATAATAAAGTCTTCATCCAGATCAATGAAATGGCGATCATACAGATGACGATTGAACAATTTGAAAAGGACAGGAACTGTGATGCCATCTATCTTGCGGCCAGGAAAGAAGAAATGGACAGCATGATTGACCTGTTCTCTTCATCGTACAAAGTGAAGGGTGTATTCGAAGGCGGGAACGAGCGGCAGCACAGCATCTACAATGTGCTCAAAAATATCCCCGAATGCGAATATGTCCTCATACATGACGGGGCAAGGCCGTTTGTCTCACAGGATATATTGTTTGAACTTTATGAGAACGTCAAGCATAAGTCCGCTGTGGTCTGCGGTGTGAACGTTAAGGACACGATCAAGAGGATTGAAGATGGTAAAGTCAAAGAAACCGTTCCCCGGGACGAGCTTTTCGTGACACATACTCCACAGGCATTTAGCTACGACCTCATCATGAGGGCCTACAGTGAAGCGGAAAAGAATAATCTGAGTGTGACGGATGATGCAAGTATGGTGGAATCGCTGGGCGAGGACGTCCATGTCGTCACATCGAATTATGACAATATAAAAATCACGACCATGGAGGATCTGATCATGGCGGAAGCAATCATAAAAAGAATGGTGGATCATCATGTTTAGAATCGGACACGGTTTTGATGTACATGCTTTCGAGCGGGACAGACCGCTCATCATCGGCGGTATTGAAATCCCGCACGACATGGGCCTCAAGGGCCATTCGGATGCGGATGTCCTGCTGCATACGATGGCGGACGCGATACTCGGAGCACTCGCACTCGGTGATATCGGAAAGTTCTTCCCGGATACCGATGAAGCGTACAAGGGTATGGATTCCAAAGTGCTGCTTGCGGAAGTTGTGGATATGATGGAGGAAAAAGGCTACAGAATCGGTAACATGGATGCTGTAATCATGGCGGAAAAACCGAAGTTCAGACCTTATATAGACGATATGCGTGAAGTGTCCGCCTCCCTTTTGAAGACGGGAGCAGGCAATGTTAACATTAAGGCGACGACTACAGAAAAGCTCGGGTTTACCGGCAGAGGAGAGGGCATCGCAAGCGAAGCGGTGGTCCTACTTGAAAAAATGGAGGAATCATAATGGATAAAGTCAGAGTAAGATATGCACCCAGCCCCACGGGGTACCTGCACATCGGCAATGCAAGATCCGCGCTGTTCAACTACCTGTTTGCGCGACACTACGACGGGGATTTCATCATACGCATCGAGGACACCGACAAGGCAAGGAACGTGGAGACCGGCGAAGAGTCGCAGCTGCACTACCTGAAGTGGCTCGGGCTCGAATGGGATGAAAGTGTCGACCAGGACGGCGGCTACGGTCCGTACCGCCAGTCTGAACGCGGACACATCTATGACCCGCTCGTCCAGCAGCTGCTGGATGAGAACAAGGCATACCGCTGCTATATGACATCCGAGGAACTGGAAGCTGAGCGTGAAGCGCAGGTTGCCCGCGGTGAGATGCCGCGTTACGGTGGACAGCATGCCAACCTGAGCGAGGAAGAGGAAGAGGCGCTGATCGCAGAAGGCCGGCAGCCGAGCATCCGCCTCCGCGTGCCTCAGGACAAAACCTACACATTCAACGATATCGTCAAAGGCGACGTGTCGTTTGAATCGAATGGCATCGGCGACTGGGTCATCGTAAAGAAGGACGGTGTACCGACATACAACTTTGCTGTTGTCGTGGACGACCATTATATGGAAATCTCACATGTCCTCCGCGGGGACGATCATATTTCCAATACGCCGAAGCAGCAGATGGTCTATGAGGCATTTGGCTGGGAGGAGCCGAAGTTCGGCCACATGACGCTCATCGTCAATGAGGATAAGAAGAAATTGTCCAAGCGTGACGGTTCGATCATTCAGTTCATCGAGCAGTACAAAGATCTCGGTTACCTGCCTGAAGCTCTATTCAACTTCATTGCTTTGCTCGGCTGGACGCCTGAAGGGGAAGAGGAAATCTTCTCAAGGGAAGAGTTCATCGAGCTGTTCGACGAAAAGCGCCTGTCCAAATCTCCGGCATTTTTCGACAAGCAGAAGTTGACATGGATCAATAACCAGTACATGAAGGAAAAGGATACTGAGACTGTGTTCGAGATGGCGCTGCCTCACCTCATCCAGGAGGGGCTCGTTGCGGAGAATGCTTCAGAAGAGGAGCTGGACTGGGCACGTAAACTTGTCGCACTCTATCAGGAACAGATGAGTTTTGCCGGGGAGATCACAACGCTCTCCGAGCAGTTCTTCAAGGAGGACATCGAGTTTGACGAAGATGCGAATGCGGTGATTTCAGATGAGCATATACCGGAACTGATGACAGCACTGTATACACGTTTCAGTGAACTCGAAGACTTCTCCCCTGAAGCAGTCAAAGCTGCAATCAAGGATGTCCAGAAGTCGACAGGCTACAAGGGCAAGAAACTCTTCATGCCGATCCGCGTAGCGGTAACCGGTCAGACAAGAGGACCGGAACTCCCGGACACCATTTCCCTGATCGGCAAAGAGAAAGTGCTTGAACGCGTCGCAAAACTGAAATAGGCGGGCAAACAGTTTGCAGATGCTGAGTTTATGCCTTATGATTAAGACGATATGGGGACTATGAGTATGGTTGGCGGCGGAAATCAGAGATCATCCGGAAGCTGGGAGGATGACCGGCCGCTGATCAGAATTGCACCCTGTATGCAATGTTATAATTTTAAAGTGCGGATTGTCTTTTCAATCTGCAAACAGAGTGGAACCGTGCAGCTTGCGCCTCTGTCCCGACGATGGGACAGGGGCTTTTTATATGCGGTATCGATATAGGAGGGATGAATGGTGTTTCGGAGAATAAAGGAAGATATCGACATGGTAATTGAGTTGGATCCGGCGGCAAAAAGCCGCCTTGAAGTATTCTTTACGTATTCCGGCCTCCATGCAGTGTGGTCACATCTGCTGGCACACCGGCTCTACAGGAGGAACTTCAGGACGAGTGCGCGTGTCATTTCCCAGGTGAGCCGATTTGTCACAGGTATTGAAATTCATCCCGGAGCCCGGGTCGGCAGGAGGCTGTTCATAGACCATGGCATGGGTACGGTGATCGGTGAGACATGCCGGATTGGCAATAACGTGACGATATACCAGGGAGTAACGCTCGGCGGTACGGGTAAAGAAGAAAAGAAAAGGCATCCTGATGTGGATGATAACGTGCTCATCGCTGCAGGCGCAAAAGTGCTCGGCAATATCCGGGTCCACGAGAACTCGAAAGTGGGGGCGAACTCAGTAGTACTGTTTGACGTGCCGCAGGATTCGACAGTCGTAGGCATACCGGGGCATGTAGTCAAACAGGCCGGTGAAAAAGTGAAGAATGCACGGGATCTCAACCAGACCGATCTCCCCGATCCGATACTGGACATGATCCTGGGGCTGGAAGATGAAATCAAGGGCTTTAGAAGTGAAGTCAGAAACGAGGTAGAGAATGGTTCGCATATATAATTCTTTAACAAGACGGAAGGAAGACTTCAGGACAATCGAGGACGGCAAAGTGAAAATGTACGTGTGCGGTCCGACGGTCTATAATTATATCCATATCGGCAATGCACGGCCGGCTATCGCATTTGATACGGTGAGGCGCTATCTGGAGTATAAGGGGTACGATGTGGATTACGTCTCCAATTTCACTGACGTGGACGACAAGCTGATCAGGGCTTCGATGGAACTGAAAGAGGAGGTCCCCGTCATTGCAGACCGTTTCATCGATGCATTTTTCGAAGATACGGGTGCACTCAATGTGAAACGGGCGACTGAACACCCACGGGTAATGGATCACATGGATGATATCATCGAATTCATCAAGGTGCTCATCGACAAGGGGCATGCCTATGAGTCGGAAGGGGATGTCTATTTCAAAACGCGCTCATTCGATGACTACGGCAAACTGTCCCACCAGTCGGTGGACGATCTCAAAGTCGGGGCACGTATTGAATCCGGCGAGAAGAAGGAAGATCCGCTCGATTTTGTCCTATGGAAACAGGCCAAAGAAGGTGAAATCAAGTGGAGTTCCCCGTGGGGTGAGGGACGCCCGGGATGGCATATCGAGTGCAGTGTCATGGCCCGCCATCACCTTGGTGATACAATCGACATCCATGCGGGCGGCCAGGACCTGACTTTCCCGCACCATGAAAATGAAATTGCACAGAGTGAATGTATGACAGATGCGACATTTTCGAACTATTGGATGCATAACGGCTACATCAACATCGATAATGAAAAGATGTCCAAATCACTCGGGAACTTTATCCTTGTACATGACATCATCAGGGAAATCGATCCGAATGTGCTCAGATTCTTCATGATCAGTGTGCATTACCGCAACCCGATCAACTACAACCGTGAGCTTGTCGAAGCGGCGGCGGCAGGGCTCGAACGCATTCAGTCAAGCTATGAGCAGGCGAAAGAACGCCTTGAAACATCCGTCGGCAGTGGAGACGGCGGGATGTATCTGAGTGTAGTAGAGGAGAAGATCGCCTCATTCGAGCGTCACATGGATGATGATTTCAACACGGCGAATGCAATCACCGTGTGGCATGAACTTGCCACGGAACTCAATAAATATATGCGCGGCAGCACGACGGACAAAGAAGTGCTGGAAGCGTTCATGGAAGCATTCGATGTATTCAGCGAAGTGCTCGGAGTCAAGCTTGCGCGTGAGGAGATACTGCTGGATGAGGAAATCGAGGCACTGATCGAAGAGCGCAATGCCGCAAGGGCAGATCGGGAGTTTGCACGTGCGGATGAAATCCGTGATTCTTTGAAGGCGCAGGGCATCGTGCTCGAAGACACCAAGGAAGGGGTGCGTTTCAGGCGTGGCTAGGTTCACCCTGGATGATGTCCCGTCCCTGTCACTCGCCTTTTTGGGGGATGCGGTATATGCCGTACACATCCGGACGTTCCTCATAAAGGAAAAACCGTACTTGAAGCCGGATCAGCTGCACAGGGAAGCAAACACGCTTGTCAGTGCGCGTGCGCAGTCGGAGGCACTGCTTCATCTGAAAAAAGCAGGCGTGCTTACGGCCGACGAATGGGATGTGGCCAGACGTGCGCGGAACAAATCCAGTGCGACCCGTGCCAAAAATGCAACGATCAAAGAATACCGGAATGCCTCCGGGATAGAGGCGCTGATCGGCTGGCTCGAACTGCACGGGGCACAGGACCGCATAGAAATTCTGATGGAGAAAATCATAGAAAGAGGGAGGGATGACGATGAGTGATTCCGTAATCGCCGGACGCCATGCTGTCAAGGAAGCGCTCCAGAGCGGCACAGACATCAACAAAGTGATGATACAGGATTCAATCAACAAAGGACAGATCAGAGAAATACTGGACGCTGCCAAAAAACGTAAGATTGTCGTCCAGGCGGTACCGAAGAATAAGATTGACGGTCTGACGGAGGAGCGCCACCAGGGCGTAATCGCTCTGGCAAGTCCGCATGAATACATGCCGCTTGAAACGCTTCTCGACAATATGGAAGGCAGGCGGGCAAACCTGGTCATCCTGGACGGGCTAGAGGATCCGCATAACCTGGGGTCGATACTCAGAACGTGTGACGCGACCGGTTTTGATGGTGTGATCATTCCGAACCGCAGGTCGGTACAGCTCACAGACACCGTTGCCAAGACTTCGACCGGTGCAATTGAACACGTGCCCGTGGTCAGAGTGACGAATGTCAACCAGACGATAGATACACTGAAGGAAAGGGGATTCTGGATTGCCGGCAGTGATGGTAAAGGGAAGATGGACTTCCGTGAACTTGCCGCCGATGTGAACACTGCCCTGGTCATTGGCAGTGAAGGCAGGGGGATTAGTAAAAAGACGCTGGAAAAATGTGATTTCATCGTCAGGATTCCGATGGTGGGCCATATCACCAGTCTGAATGCATCGGTCTCCGCAGCACTTCTGATGTATGAAGTGTACCGCAAGCAGAACCCCGTCGGAAGTGAATAGTCATGAAGCGGAAAAAGCGGCGGCTGCTAATCGTGGATGGCTACAACCTGATCGGGGCGAACAGCGAACTTCACCGCGAATCCCTCCACTCAATGATCGTACCGAGGGAAAAGGTGCTGGCTGCACTGAGCGAATACCAGTCGGTCGTAAACTACGAGATCATCTGTGTATTTGATGCCTATGAAGTAAAATCGAAAGAGAGCATCTTCGATTTTCACGGGATCACTGTAATATATACGAAGGAAAAAGAAACGGCTGATGAATATATAGAACGGTTTGTCCATGACAATTACCACCCGCATCTTTGTGAAATCAGCGTTGTCACAAGTGATCTTACGGAACAGAATGCGATATTCGCCCTCGGCGCCTACAGGATTTCTTCACGCGAAATGTGGATTTCACTGTCGGAGGCGGAAAAGAATATCAGCAGGAAAGTGGATGCCATTAATGAAAAAATGCCCAGACGGAAAATAGATATCGGCGAGGATATCCACGCAAAACTTGAAAAATGGCGGCGCGGCCGTTTCTGACATATTGAATTAAAAGACGATCCCTCTTATCATTTGATTAATACAGTATAGGAGGGGTTGTTTTGTACCGGATTACGGACTTTTATCTCATTATAAAAGAAAGCTTGGACGACGAGCTGGACCACCTTGCCCTTCAAGTCTACGACGGTGATATGGAAGCATTCGATGCGATCGACAGATACCTTCGTCCGAGAATCGTGCACATGAGCTTCAAATACGCGAATGCCTATAATGAAAGGGAAGATGTCGAGCAGGACATGATGGAGTATGCCCTCCGTCTGTGCTACCGGTACGAAAACGACAGCGGACACTTCCGGCATTATGTAATGCGTTCGATACGCTTTGAAATGTATAAGCGCATCAAGGAATACCATTCCGCAAAAAGCGGGGAGCATGTCCTCCGCGGCAGGATTGCGAACTTCGATGTGGGGGAGTCCCGCGACAGGCGCATGGAGGATCCGGCGGAGCATCTGATCAAAGAAGAGCAGATCAAGTACCTTCTCGGTGAGAAGAGCGTCTGTTCACCGTTCGAACAACGGATACTCAGGCTTTTCAGAAACGGCTGGAGCATGGATAATATAGCGGAGCATCTGAAGGTGGACAGGCGGACAGTATCGAACAGCCTGTACCGTGTCAGGCGTAAAAAAGAACAGCTGGACCTTGATCCGGAGCCCGAAGGGTCATTTGACAACATGGCCTGAAATCGTTATAGTAAATTAGAATTGAAATGAGGATTTTATGATGAAAGTGGCATTATTGTGCACTGAATGCGGGTCGCGTAACTATACGACACAAACTGAGCATAACGAACGGCTCGTTATAAAGAAATACTGCAAAACATGCAACCGGCATACGACTCATAAGAGTTCCATCTGATCACAGGAGGAAACAGAATGGCTAATAATAAGAATTTCCTACAGAATGTCGTTAGCGAAATGAAAAAAGTAAGCTGGCCGACAGGTCAGGAGACGGTACGTTATACTACGGTCGTCATGCTCACAGTGATATTCTTTCTGGCGTTCTTCTATGCGCTGGACCTGGGTATCTCCGCTATCATAGACTTAATGTAATAAAAGGAGAGATACTGCTATGTCAGGAGAAAAGAATTGGTATGCTGTCCATACTTATTCCGGATATGAAAACAAAGTAAGAAAAAATCTCGAGGCGCGTGTCGAGTCCATGAATATGCAGGACCAGATCTTCAGGGTGGTCATTCCGGAAGAGGAAGAGACGACCGTCAAAGACGGCAAGCGTAAAACTGCGATGAAGAAAACCTTCCCGGGCTACGTCCTGGTCGAACTCGTCATGACCGATGAGTCATGGTACGTCGTGAGGAATACGCCGGGAGTAACAGGTTTTGTCGGATCCCAGGGAGCGGGAAGCAAGCCGAATCCGCTTCTTCCGGAAGAAGCGAAGTTCATCCTCAAGTCCATGGGGATGGTAGAACGGACGGTCGATTTCGAAGTGGAAGTCGGCGAATCCGTGAGCATCGTCGACGGTCCGTTCAAAAATCAGACGGGCGAAATCAGCCACATTGATGAAGAGCGTTACAAGCTCACCGTACTGGTTGAAATGTTCGGCCGTGAGACGCCGGTTGAAGTTGAATTCGATCAGATTGAGAAATTGTAATAAGTCACTTGTATTTCATACATGAAGATGGTATATTATTATGGTCGAATTTTTATTCGGCCATCTTTTTATGGATGCGAGTGGGAGGATGAAAACTATAACATCCTATGACCACATCACGATAACGAGGAGGTGCACATCGTGGCTAAAAAAGTAATCAACGTTGTGAAATTGCAGATTCCTGCAGGTAAGGCGAATCCGGCACCACCGGTAGGTCCGGCGCTGGGTCAGGCTGGTGTAAACATCATGGGATTCTGTAAAGAATTCAATGCGCGTACACAGGAACAGGCTGGTCTCATCATTCCGGTTGAAATTTCCGTATTTGAGGACCGTTCTTTCACTTTCGTTACAAAAACTCCACCGGCTGCTGTTCTGCTTAAGAAAGTGGCAAGTGTTGAAAAAGGTTCAGGTGAACCTAACAAAAACAAGGTGGCAAGTGTAACTGAAGCACAGGTACGTGAAATTGCCGAAACAAAAATGGAAGACCTTAACGCTGCAAGCGTGGAAGCGGCTATGCGCATGGTCGAAGGTACAGCAAGAAGCATGGGCTTCTCTGTAGAAAAGTAATTAAAACAAACTTTAATGAATGACGTATTAATACAAACGTGGGAGGATAACCCGCTATAACCACAAGGAGGAATAGTAATGGCTAAGAGAAGTAAAAAGTATCAGGCAGCTCTTGAAAAGTTTGACCAGACTTCTGCATATTCAGTAGAAGAAGCGGTAAAACTTGCTAAAGAGACAAGCACTGTTAACTTCGACGCTTCTGTAGAAGTAGCATTCCGTCTCGGTATTGATACACGTAAAAATGACCAGCAGATCCGCGGAGCAATCGTGCTGCCGCACGGTACTGGAAAGTCACAGCGTGTATTGGTATTCGCCAAAGGCGATAAAGCTAAAGAAGCAGAAGCTGCTGGAGCAGATTATGTAGGAGAAAAAGAATACATCGATAAGATCAACGGTGGATGGTTCGACTTCGATGTCATCGTGGCAACACCTGACATGATGGGCGAAGTAGGTAAACTGGGACGCGTGCTCGGGCCGAAAGGCCTTATGCCGAACCCTAAAACCGGCACAGTGACTATGGATGTAACTAAAGCTGTAGAAGAGATCAAAGCCGGTAAAGTTGAATACCGTGCCGAGAAATCCGGTATCGTCCATGCAGCTATCGGCAAAGTTTCCTTCGAAGGAGAGAAACTTCAAGATAACTTCCAGGCGATCTATGATGCACTTCAAAAAGCGAAACCTGCATCTTCAAAAGGTACTTATTTCAAGTCTGTTGCAGTGTCTTCAACTATGGGACCTGGAATCAAAGTTGACTTGAACGCTATTGAAGAAACCAAGTAATTGTATATTGACAACTGCGGCTTGATTGTGTATAGTTGCAGTTGTATTTTAAATAATTACCTAAGACAGTAGGAGTACACAGTGCTTAAAACATCATCCTGCCGAGGCAACGAAAACGACTTGAATCTTATTTTTAAATATTCAAGCACTTTTTGCCGTGGGTAAAAGGTGCTTTTTTAATGCACCGGATACACAAAAATTATGGAGGTGTAACTATGTCAAACGTAATTGAAGCTAAATCACAGCATGTCGATGCCATTTCTGAACAGCTCAAGAACTCTGTATCAACAGTACTTGTTGACTACCGCGGTCTTTCAGTGTCTGAAATGACAGAACTTCGTAAACAGCTTCGTGACGCAGGTGTTGAATTCAAAGTTTACAAAAACACGATGACCCGCCGTGCAGCTGAAAAAGCTGAACTGACGGAAATCAGCGAATTCCTCACTGGCCCAAATGCGCTTGCATTTTCCAATGAAGATGTGATTGCTCCGGCGAAGATCATCAACGAATTTGCGAAAGACCATGAAGCGCTTGAAATCAAAGCCGGCATCATCGAAGGTACATTCACACCGGCTGAAGATGTTAAAGCAATCGCGACACTGCCAAACAAAGACGGCCTTGTTTCCATGCTGCTGTCCGTACTTCAGGCTCCTGTCCGCAACTTCGCTTATGCAGTTAAAGCTGTCGGTGAACAGAAAGAGAACGAAGAAGCTTAGTATCCAAACTAAAAAACTATTGATGGAGGAATTATAATGACTAACGAACAAATCATTGAAGCGATTAAAGAAATGTCCGTTTTAGAACTTAACGATCTCGTTAAAGCAATTGAAGAAGAATTTGGCGTAACTGCAGCAGCTCCAGTAGCAGCAGCAGGTGCTGGTGCTGGTGAAGCGGCAGCTGAAGAGCAGACTGAATTCGACGTAGAACTTACTGACGCTGGATCTTCCAAGATCAAAGTCATCAAAGTTGTGCGCGAAGCAACTGGCCTCGGCCTGAAAGACGCTAAAGAACTCGTTGACGGCGCTCCTAAAGTTGTTAAAGAAGGCGCTTCTAAAGAAGAAGCTGAAGAACTCAAAGCTAAACTTGAAGAAGTTGGCGCTGGCATCGAACTTAAATAATTTTTGTGTAAACCCGAAGGCTCATCTTAAACATCATGTTTAAATGGGCCTTTTTTTAATTGCTTGAAGATTGATGACTTTTTGGGAGTGATTGGATGGCTCATTATTTTACGAATGATGACACCGAACATGATTTCAGGGAAATAGAATATGAACATGCTGGCAAAAAATACCGTTTCACCACCGACCGCGGGATATTTTCGCGTGAGCGCATCGATTTTGGGTCGAGGGTGCTGATCGATGCCGTAATCGCTGACTACAACGGCAGGATTAACGACGGGTTCATTGATATGGGTGCCGGTTATGGTCCGATCGGCATTATAGCGGGGGATATCCTCGGCATGAAACCCATCATGGTGGAGGTGAACGAGGATGCATTCCGGCTCTGCAGCCGGAATGCCGCTGCAAACGATGTCCAGGCTGAAGTGTTGACACGCGCAGAGTATGATGCAGATGATGCTTTTATGAATGTCGAGCTGTATGTGACGAATCCGCCTTTCCGTGCAGGGAAAAAAGTTGTGATAGACATCATTGATGATGCGACGGAAAAGCTTTCTGAAGGCGGAGTGTTCTATATGGTGGTTCAGAAAAAACAGGGCATGCCGTCATATAAGAAGGCGATGGAAGAATCCTTCGGCAATGCAGCGTCCATACGCAACGAAAAGGGTTACCATGTGTTGAAAGGTGTCAAGAATTATTGATCATAAATTTGACTTGACAAATGTACTGTGATATAGTTATAGAATGTAAAAATATAATGTCAATAAGTATGCACTTTTGTGCGTTATTGATAGGAGCGTATTAAATATAGTCGATCAATATAAATAGGAAATGGGGTTGTGAAGCGATTCCGTTTTCTTTTTGTCTTATTGACTGTTTAACTGCTTCGGTGAATGTTTTACGTAATTTTTAATAGGGGTGAATCTGTCGATGAGTCAACTGATTCAATATGGAAGACACGCTAAACGCAGAAGCTATGCACGTATCGAAGAGAAATTGGATCTGCCTAACCTGATCGAAATTCAGACAAAGTCCTATGACTGGTTCCTGAAAACCGGTCTGATTGAGATGTTCAAGGACATCTCTCCTGTTGAGGACTTTACTGGCAATATGTCGCTTGAGTTTGTGGATTACAAACTGGGTGAACCGAAATATGATGAGGATGAAGCAAAGAACCACGATGCAACATATTCTGCACCGCTGCGTGTTAAAGTGCGTCTTGTCATCAAGGAGACCGGAGAGGTCAAGGAACAGGAAGTGTTCATGGGTGACTTCCCGCTGATGACAGATACAGGTACTTTCATCATCAATGGTGCTGAACGTGTTATCGTATCGCAGCTTGTCAGGAGCCCGTCTGTCTATTATTCAGAGAAGCTCGACAAGAACGGCAAGACAAACTTTGGTGCTACGGTGATTCCAAACCGTGGTGCATGGCTCGAATACGAAATCGATGCCAAAGATATCGTATATGTAAGAATTGACCGTACCCGCAAGCTGCCTATGACAGTATTGCTCAGGGCTCTCGGTTTTTCCACAGACCAGGAAATTGTAGAACTCCTGGGCGACAACGAATATATCAGAAACACACTGGAAAAAGACACGACAGAAACAGTAGACCAGGCGCTCCTAGAAATATACGAACGACTTCGCCCGGGAGAACCGCCTACAGTTGAGAATGCAAGGAATCTCCTGTACTCCAGGTTCTTCGATCCGAAGCGTTACGATCTTGCAAACGTCGGCCGCTACAAGATGAACAAAAAACTTCACCTTAAGAACCGCCTGTTCAACCAAGTGCTGGCGGAACCCATCGTTGATAAAGAAACCGGAGAAATCGTGGCGGAGGCTGGAACGACAATAGACCGCCGTACACTGGATAATATCATCGAGGTGCTGGAAGAGAGCGCCAACCTTGAAACATACCATCTTGAAAACGGGCTTCTTGATGAACCGGTGGAAATCCAGTCCATCAAAGTTGAAGCGCCGAACCAGGAAGAGGGAACGACGACTATCATCGGAAACGCATTCCCTGATGTGGAAGTCAAATCAATCACACCGTCAGATATCATCGCCTCCATGAGCTATTTCTTCAACCTGCTGCATGGAGTGGGTCATACAGATGATATCGATCACCTCGGCAACCGTCGTCTGCGCTCTGTGGGCGAATTGCTGCAGAACCAGTTCAGAATCGGGGTATCCCGTATGGAGCGTGTCGTAAGGGAACGTATGTCGATCCAGGATACAGAATCGATCACACCGCAGCAGCTGATCAACATCAGACCTGTGATTGCATCCATCAAAGAATTCTTTGGAAGTTCACAGCTTTCACAATTCATGGACCAGACGAACCCGCTTGCAGAACTTACGCATAAACGACGCCTCTTCGCTCTCGGACCCGGCGGACTGACGCGAGAACGTGCCGGCATGGAAGTGCGTGACGTACACTACTCCCACTACGGACGCATGTGTCCGATTGAAACACCGGAGGGACCGAACATCGGTCTGATCAACTCACTGTCAAGCTACGCACGGGTGAATGAATTCGGCTTTATCGAGACGCCTTACCGCAGAGTGGATGCTGAAACGAACAAAGTGACGGCCCATACCGACTACCTTACAGCTGACGAAGAGGACAACTATGTAGTCGCACAGGCCAACGCTGCGCTTGAAGAAGATGGATCATTCATCAATGAAGAGATCCTCTGCCGTTTCCGCGGCAACAACACCAAAATGGCAAGGGAACGCATGGACTACATGGATGTTTCACCGAAACAGGTAGTATCTGCAGCGACGGCGTGCATCCCGTTCCTCGAGAACGATGACTCCAACCGTGCTCTCATGGGGGCGAACATGCAACGTCAGGCGGTACCTCTCCTGATTCCTGAATCCCCGCATATCGGTACCGGCATGGAGCACGTGGCAGCACGTGATTCCGGCGCAGCAATCGTATCCCGCTACAAGGGTCGTGTAGAACACGTAGCAGCCAATGAAGTGCATGTACGCCGCATCGAAGAAGAGAACGGCAAAGAGACAGAAACTGAAAAAGATATATACAAGATGTCCAAATTCATACGTTCCAACTCGGGAACATGCTATAACCAGAAGCCGATCGTATCGACGGGCGATGTCGTATCCAAAGGTGAAATACTTGCCGATGGTCCTTCCATGGACAACGGTGAAATGGCACTCGGCAGAAACGTAGTAGTCGGCTTCATGACATGGGACGGCTACAACTACGAGGATGCTGTCATCATGAGTGAACGCCTTGTGAAGGATGATGTCTATACATCCATCCATATCGAGGAATATGAATCTGAGTCACGTGATACAAAACTCGGGCCTGAGGAAATCACACGCGATATTCCGAACGTTTCGGATAATGCACTGAAGAAACTTGATGACAGAGGTATTGTACACATTGGTGCCGAAGTCAAAGATGGCGATATTCTCGTTGGTAAAGTGACGCCTAAGGGCGTTACCGAGCTCACAGCGGAAGAACGCCTCCTGCATGCAATATTCGGTGAAAAGGCGAGGGAAGTCCGCGATACATCACTCCGTGTTCCACACGGTGCAGGTGGTATCGTCCTCGATGTCAAAGTCTTCAACCGTGCAGATGGCGATGAGCTGTCACCAGGCGTCAACCAGCTTGTCCGCGTCTATATCGTTCAGAAGAGGAAAATCAGTGTAGGGGATAAGATGTGTGGACGTCACGGTAACAAAGGTGTAATCTCCAGGATTCTCCCGGAAGAAGATATGCCTTATCTGCCGGATGGCACACCAATCGACATCATGCTCAACCCGCTCGGGGTGCCTTCACGTATGAACATCGGACAGGTGCTTGAGCTTCACCTGGGCATGGCGGCGAGAGCCATGGGCCTTAAGATGGCGTCACCTGTATTTGACGGTGCGAATGAAGAAGACGTATGGAGCACAATGGAAGAAGCAGGACTTGCCCGCGACGGTAAGACGGTCCTCTATGACGGACGCACAGGCGAACCGTTCGAGAACCGTATATCCGTAGGCGTGATGTACATGCTGAAACTTGCGCACATGGTAGATGATAAACTGCACGCCAGAAGTACAGGACCATATTCACTCGTTACACAGCAGCCGCTTGGTGGTAAAGCACAATTCGGTGGACAGCGTTTCGGAGAGATGGAGGTATGGGCGCTTGAAGCATACGGTGCTGCGTATACCCTGCAGGAAATCCTGACAGTCAAATCTGACGATACAGTTGGACGCGTGAAGACGTATGAAGCGATTGTCAAAGGAGAAAATGTCCCTAAACCTGGTGTGCCTGAATCTTTCCGCGTATTGATGAAGGAACTTCAAAGTCTTGGTCTTGATGTCAACATTCTCGATGAGAACGATGAAGAGATTGAAATGAGAGACACCGAAGAGGATGAAACATCCAATCAGGTTAACTTGAGTGAGAACACTGCTGCTAAAACTGAAGATGTAACTGAATGATGACTGAGCTTGATAAAACTTTAGGGAGGAAAGCTCATTGATAGATGTTAATAGATTCCAATATATGAAAATAGGTTTGGCTTCATCTGAAAAGATCCGTTCCTGGTCTTTCGGTGAAGTGAAAAAACCAGAAACAATCAACTATAGAACGCTTAAGCCCGAGCGTGACGGTCTGTTCTGTGAGAAGATTTTCGGCCCGACCAAAGACTGGGAATGCAGCTGCGGCAAATATAAACGTGTAAGGTACAAAGGCATGGTCTGTGACCGCTGCGGCGTCGAAGTGACCCGTGCCAAAGTACGCCGTGAGAGAATGGGGCATATTGAACTTGCTGCCCCTGTTTCCCACATATGGTATTTCAAAGGCATCCCTTCCCGCATGGGGCTGCTTTTGGACATGTCACCGCGTTCCCTTGAAGAGGTCATTTATTTTGCCTCCTACGTGGTAGTCAAGCCCGGTTCCACCGGACTTGAGCCGAAACAGCTGCTGACAGAGCGTGAGTATCGTGAATACTACGACAAGCACGGCAACACTTTCACCGCAAAGATGGGTGCTGAAGCGATCAGGGATCTTCTGGAGGATGTGAAACTCGACGAAGAGCTTGAAATGCTCAGGAAAGAACTTGAAACTGCGACAGGTCAGCGTCTGACAAGAGCGATCAAGCGCCTTGAAGTCGTCGAGTCATTCCGCAGTTCCGGCAACAATCCTGCATGGATGATCCTCGATGTACTACCGATCATCCCGCCGGAAATCCGTCCGATGGTACAGCTGGACGGCGGCCGCTTCGCAACGAGTGACCTGAACGATCTCTACCGTCGTGTGATCAACCGTAACAACCGCCTGAAACGCCTGCTCGACCTTGGTGCTCCCGGCATCATCGTGCAGAACGAGAAGCGTATGCTGCAGGAAGCGGTGGATGCGCTGATCGATAACGGCCGCCGTGGCCGTCCTGTGACAGGGCCGGGCAACCGTCCGCTCAAATCCCTCTCACACATGCTCAAAGGTAAGCAGGGACGTTTCCGTCAGAATCTGCTCGGTAAGCGTGTCGACTATTCCGGCCGTTCTGTTATCGTCGTAGGCCCTTCCCTCAAAATGTACCAGTGCGGTCTGCCGAGGGAAATGGCGCTCGAACTCTTCAAACCTTTCGTCATGAAAGAGCTTGTTGAACGTGAGATGGCGACGAATATCAAAAATGCCAAAGGTAAGATCGAACGTATGGAGAATGAAGTATGGGACGTTCTTGAAGATGTCATCAAGGAACACCCGGTACTGCTCAACCGTGCACCGACACTCCACCGTCTGGGAATACAGGCATTTGAGGCGACGCTGGTGGAAGGACGTGCGATCCGTCTCCATCCGCTCGTGACGACAGCCTACAACGCCGACTTTGACGGCGACCAGATGGCCGTCCACGTACCGCTTTCAAAAGAAGCCCAGGCGGAAGCACGCATGCTGATGCTTGCGGCACAGAATATTCTTAACCCGAAAGATGGTAAACCGGTTGTTACACCATCACAGGATATGGTTCTCGGTAACTACTATCTGACGCTCGAACGAGAAAATGAAAAGCGTGAAGGACATATCTTCAAGGATGCCAACGAAGTGGTCATGGCGTACCAGAACGGTTACGTCGGATTGCATACACGCATTGGCGTCCATACAAATGCATATGGAGCAGAGAAAGTCTCTGAAGATAACGAAGGCAAGATTCTGATGACAACCACGGGTAAAGTCATCTTCAACCAGATCATGCCACCGTCCTTCCCTTATATAAACGAACCGACAAGGGAGAACCTGGAGTTCAAGACACCGGACAAATACTTCGTCAGGGCATCCGAACTTGGTGAAGAAGGACTGAGGGCCAGGTTTGAAGAGACGCCTGTCGGCGAGCCGTTCAACAAGAAATTCCTCGGCCAGATCATTGCCGAAGTATTCAACAAGTTCCACATTACAGAAACATCCGTAATGCTGGACCTTATGAAAGACCTTGGATTCAAGTATTCTTCCAAAGCGGGTATCACAGTAGGGGTATCCGACATCGTCGTCCTTCCTGATAAGCAGGAGATCATCGATGAAACGGAAGAGAAAGTGGAGAAAATCCAGAAGCAGTTTACACGCGGTCTTATTACAGAAGAAGAACGCTACGGTGCTGTCATTGAACTCTGGACGAAGGCGAAAGATGTCATACAGGAGCGCCTGATGCAGTCGCTTGACCGTCTGAACCCGATCTACATGATGAGTGACTCCGGTGCCCGTGGTAACGCATCTAACTTCACACAGCTTGCCGGTATGCGTGGTCTGATGGCCAACCCGTCCGGACAGATCATCGAACTTCCGATCAAATCAAGCTTCCGTGAAGGTCTGACAGTACTAGAGTACTTCATATCCACTCACGGTGCCCGTAAAGGTCTTGCGGATACAGCACTTAAGACAGCCGACTCAGGTTACCTGACACGTCGTCTTGTCGACGTTGCGCAGGATGTCATCGTCCGCGAAGAAGACTGCGGAACAGACAAAGGCCTGCTGGTTTCCGCACTTACCGAAGGTTCTGAACTGATCGAACCGCTGATTGACCGCCTTGAAGGCCGCTATTCAAAAGAGACGGTAAGACATCCGGAAACAAACGAAATCCTTGTGCGTTCCAATGAATTGATCACATCCGATCTTGCCAAGGAAATCGTGGCAAGCGGCGTCGAAGAGATGTATATCCGTTCGGCATTCACCTGCAACACACGCCACGGCGTCTGCGAACGCTGCTACGGCAAAAACCTGGCAACAGGCGAAAAAGTAGAAGCCGGTGAAGCAGTTGGAACTATCGCTGCCCAGTCCATCGGTGAGCCGGGTACACAGCTTACGATGCGTACATTCCACACAGGCGGTGTCGCAGGAAGCGACATCACCCAGGGTCTGCCGCGTATCCAGGAACTGTTCGAAGCCCGTAACCCGAAAGGTCAGGCAGCCGTCTCTGAAATCCGCGGTGCGGTCACTGATATCGAGATCGTCAAAGATCGCCAGCAGGAAGTCAAAATCAAAGGCGAACAGGAGACGAAGTCGTATACTGTACCTGCCACTGCAAGACTGATAGTGGATATCGGTGACGTCGTCGAACCGGGTCAGCCGCTTAATGAAGGTTCGATCGAACCTAAAGAATTGCTGACAATCGCCGGTCTGAACCGCACTCAGGAATACCTTCTCAAAGAAGTTCAGAAGGTATACCGCATGCAGGGTGTTGAAATCGATGATAAACACGTTGAGGTCATGGTAAGGCAGATGCTCAGAAAAGTGAGGATCATCGACGCAGGAGATACTTCATTGCTGCCGGGTGCTCTTGTGGATATCCATCAGTTCACGGATTCCAACAAGGACATCTTCAAGAAACGCAAACGGCCTGCGACAGCAAAACCGGTACTGCTTGGTATTACCAAAGCATCTCTTGAAACAGAAAGCTTCCTGTCCGCAGCAAGCTTCCAGGAAACGACAAGAGTTCTTACAGATGCCGCAATCAAAGGCAAACGTGATGAACTGCTCGGCCTTAAAGAGAACGTCATCATTGGTAAACTGATACCTGCCGGTACAGGTATGCCGAAATACCGTGATGTCGAAATTGATGTCGAATCAAAACCTGTAGAAGAAGTGCAGGAGGAAGTACTGGTAGAAGAATAGTATATCCAGATAAAAGCAGCACCCCTTTAAGGGGTGCTGCTTTTTATATACTTGGAACAAAATGTAAAAATAGTTACGGAAATGTTACAGAATCATTATAATAGCATTACATTTCAGGGAAAATGTGGAAACAATTGAAAAATATTTACGTTCGTATAGAATCTGAACTAGCTAGTTTACTTTTTACTTCTTGGAATCTACATAATTAAATACTTAAAGGGGAGATCTTATGAAAAAAGAGACACACTTAGAGTTTTTGACAAATCGTAAGAACAAGTATTCAATTCGGAAGTTTTCCGTTGGCGCCGCATCAATTATGGTGGGCAGTCTAATTTTCTTGAGTCCACAGGTTGGTGCAGAAGAAAATGATGCCGAAGAAGCATCCGTAGAGGAAAGTGCCGAGGAAGCAGCAGCTGAGCAGACAGAAGAGCCTGCGGCCGAAGAAAGGACCGAAGAAGCATCCGTAGAGGAAAACTCTGAGGAAACAGCAGCTGAACAGACGGAAGAGCCTGCGGCCGAAGAAAGGACTGAGGAAGAATCCGTAGATGAAAATGCCGAGGAAACAGCAGCTGAACAGACGGAAGAGCCTGCGGCCGAAGAAAGCACGGAGGAAGCATCCGTAGAGGAAGGTGCCGAGGAAGCAGCAGCTGAGCAGACGGAAGAGCCTGCGGCCGAAGAAAGCACGGAGGAAGAATCCGTAGAAGCAGCCCAGCAGGCAGATACTACTCCTCCGGAAATTTTGGATGTAAAAGTTTATGAGGAAATGAGCGATTCAGGAGTGGACGGAGAAATTCCACTTATTACTGTTGAAGTTACTGCTTCAGATGAATCCGAAGTTCCTGAAGTAGCTGCAATATTCCAAGAAGTGGGGAACCCTGAAAATAGACAATCAACATCTCTGCCGACAGTTGAAGTCAATGAAAATGGAGACTATGTTGTAACAGCATCGATCGTGACCGAGGGCGAAGGAACAACATATGAACTGATTGAATTGAAAGTTGCGGATATTCATGGCAATGTAACTGAAACAACTGAATATAATCAAGAGGTCACTACTGGAGAGGACACTGAAGAACCACCTGAGGAAGAGCCGCCGGAGGAAGAACCGGATGACGGTGATCAGCCTGGGGATGGTGACGAATCCGATGGCGGTCAGGATGATGACGGCCAGGAAGACGACAGTTCTGAAGACGGCCAGGACGGCGATGATTCCGGAGACGGTCAGGATGATGACAATGCTGACGAGGGCCAAGACGATGGCAGTGACGAAGAAGAGCCTGAACCAGGAGATGAGCCGGAAACAATTGATGAAGCATACAAAAGTTTCCGTATGTCAGGCTATGCTGGTGAACAGCCGGACGTTTTTGGGTACACTGCAGAAAACGGTACAATTACAGTAGTCCTTCCAAATGGAGAAGAGTATGTATTTGAAGCAGATGAAAACGGTAATGTGGACGAAGTTTTCCCGGTGGCACTTGAAGATAATACTGAAATTACAGTGATACTTGCTGATTCTGAAGGTAATTCAGTAGAAGAGACATTGTTGTATAGTTCATCCCCGGATCCGGAAGAGGACGAGGAGCAACCGGAGGACGGCGATGATTCCGGAGACGGCCAGGAAGACGACGGCTCTGAAGACGGCCAGGAAGGCGACGGCTCTGAAGATGGCCAGGACGGCGATGATTCCGGAGACAGTCAGGATGGAGAAACATCCGATGACGGCGAAGCGACATACTCCTACCTGGAAGATTATGGTTCAGGTATTGTTGTGAAAAGCGATTCATCTGAGCTGCTCGACAAGACGCTCTCGGTAGAATTACTTCCAGATTCAGAGTTGATTGATTTACCACATGATCTGTATAACATCGAAGTTTTGGATGAAGAAGGTAATGAATACGAGCTGACTCATCCTGTCACTGTCACAGTACCTGCCAACGGCAGCGTGGCGTCTGTCTATTATCTTGGTGAGAATGGTGAGGTTCTTGAAGAGGTTTCATATTCCGAAGAGGACGGTCATGTGTCATTCGAAGCGTCTGACTTCAGCCAGTATGCAGTAGCATATGAGGAAGGAACTTACGCCAATAAAGACGGATCAGAAGACAAAAATGCTGCTGCTCCGGCAGATGACTCAGCTGACAGCGGTGAAAAAGGTACGGCTCCTGCGAATGATGTCGCTGAACAAGAAGATGACACTGCATCAGGAGAACAGGCATCAGGAGATCAGGCATCAGATGAACAGGTTTCCGGTGAAAAAGGTACTGCTCCTGCGAATGATGTCGCTGGACAAGAAGATGACACTGCATCAGGAGAACAAACATCAGATGAACAGGTTTCCGGTGAGAAAGCTGAGGAGCTCCCTAACACAGGTATTGCTCAAAACAGTCTGATTTATACTGTTGCCGCTTTACTCGGTGCACTTGGTCTGGGGTCTGTGATTGCTTCAAGACGCCGTAAAAATTAATAGATGAAAATTGATTCCATCAGGGGTATGGTGCTTGCAAGGCAAGTGCTGTGCCTCTGTGTTTTTGTACTCTGAAATCGATTGTAAACCTTGTTTGAAAGAAGCTAGTTTGTTATTATGATAATCTCTTCATAAATGAAGAGATTATCTTTAATTTCACTTGACAATAGGATTGTTATGGTGCTATTATTATTAAGGTTACTCTATGTGAGGGTTTTATGCCTTTATATGGAGATACAAAATGTTGAAATGTAAGAATTTTTTCTTACACATTTTTTATACCCCAAAAATGAACCACCTGGATGTGTGGGATTAAGAGAAGAGAGGAGGAAGAACATGCCAACTATTAATCAGCTTGTTAGAAAATCTCGTCAGTCTAAATCAAAAACATCAGACTCACCAGCTCTGAACAGAGGATTCAACAGTCTTAAGAAACGTGTTACCAACGAAACTGCTCCACAAAAACGTGGTGTCTGCACTCGTGTGGGTACGATGACGCCTAAGAAACCGAACTCTGCTCTCCGTAAATATGCTCGTGTGAGACTTTCAAATAATGTCGAAGTGAATGCATACATTCCTGGAATCGGGCACAACCTCCAGGAGCACAGTGTGGTACTTATCCGCGGCGGCCGTGTAAAAGACCTGCCAGGTGTACGTTACCATATCGTGCGCGGTGCGCTTGACACTTCCGGTGTCGACACTCGCAGACAGGGCCGTTCCCTATACGGTACCAAGAAGCCTAAAGCCAAGAAATAAGCAGGCCGTATTCAACGGTTCTATTCTGAAAAAATTATTTGAAGGGAGGCAAAACTATGCCACGTAAAGGACCAGTTGCCAAAAGAGACGTACTGCCGGATCCGATTCACAACTCTAAGCTTGTGACTAAACTCATCAACAAAATGATGGTTGACGGTAAACGCGGTACATCCCAAAGAATTCTCTATTCTGCATTTGATCTTGTACAGGAACGTTCTGGCAGAGATGCTATGGAAGTCTTCGATGAAGCAATCGATAACATCATGCCGGTACTTGAAGTTAAAGCCCGCCGTGTTGGTGGATCCAACTACCAGGTGCCAGTTGAGGTACGCGCAGAGCGCCGTACGACTCTCGGACTTCGTTGGCTCGTGAACTACGCACGTCTGCGTGGGGAAAAGACAATGGAAGAACGTCTTGCAAACGAAATTCTTGATGCTGCAAACAACACAGGCGGTGCTGTCAAGAAACGCGAAGAAACTCACAAAATGGCAGAGGCTAACAGAGCATTCGCCCATTACCGTTGGTAGTAGGCGGGTAAGACAGCCTTTAAATTTCAATCCATTCCTGGAAGGAGAAAAGAATACCAATGGCAAGAGAATTCTCTTTAGAAAAAACTCGTAACCTCGGTATCATGGCACACATCGATGCCGGTAAGACTACGACAACTGAACGTATTCTTTATTACACAGGCCGTATCCATAAGCTTGGTGAAACTCACGAAGGGGCATCCCAGATGGACTGGATGGAGCAGGAGCAGGAACGTGGAATCACGATCACTTCAGCTGCCACCACAGCTCAATGGGATGGTCACCGTGTAAACATCATCGATACACCGGGACACGTAGACTTCACTGTCGAAGTTGAACGTTCCCTCCGTGTACTTGACGGTGCGGTAACTGTACTCGATGCTCAGTCCGGTGTTGAACCGCAGACTGAAACTGTCTGGAGACAGGCGACAACTTACGGCGTTCCACGTGTTGTTTTCGTCAACAAGATGGACAAAGTAGGTGCCGACTTCGAATATTCCGTAGGTACTATCAGAGACCGCCTTCAGGCGAATGCTCATCCGATCCAGTTCCCAATCGGTGCTGAAGATAACTTCACAGGCATCATCGACCTGGTTGATATGAAAGCATACAACTACGGTAACGACCTCGGAACAGAAATCGAAGAAATTGAAATTCCTGAAGAATATAAAGACAAAGCCGATGAACTCAGAGAGTCCCTCATCGAAGGGCTTGCTGATGTGAATGAAGACATCATGGAAAAATATCTTGGTGGAGAAGAAATCGCCAGAGATGAGCTGATGGCAGCAATCCGCCAGGCTACATGTGATGTTGAATTCTATCCGGTTATGTGTGGTACGGCATTCAAGAATAAAGGGGTACAGCTGCTTCTCAATGCAGTGATCGACTATCTTCCTTCACCGCTTGATGTCAAACCGATCGTCGGACATAAAAAAGACGATGAAGATGAGGAAATCATCGCGAAACCTGAGGAGTCTGCTCCTTTCGCGGCGCTTGCGTTCAAAGTCATGACTGACCCGTTCGTAGGTAAATTGACATTCTTCCGTGTGTACTCCGGTACACTGGATGCGGGTTCATACATCAGGAATACTACAAAAGACAAGCGTGAACGTGTAGGGCGTATCCTGCAGATGCACGCGAACTCCCGTCAAGAGATTTCTACTGTTTACGCAGGGGATATCGCTGCAGCGGTGGGTCTTAAGGATACAGGTACAGGGGATACACTCTGTGATGAGAAAAACCAGGTCATCCTGGAATCCATGGAATTCCCTGAGCCGGTTATCCACCTGTCTGTAGAACCTAAATCCAAAGCTGACCAGGACAAGATGACAACAGCTCTTGTCAAGCTCCAGGAAGAAGACCCTACATTCACAGCACGTACGGATAACGAAACAGGGCAGGTCATCATCGGCGGTATGGGTGAACTTCACCTTGATGTCCTTGTAGACCGCATGAAACGTGAATTCAAAGTTGAATGTAACGTCGGCGCTCCAATGGTATCCTATCGTGAAACATTCAAGCAGGGCGCTTCCGTGCAAGGGAAATTCACCCGTCAGTCCGGTGGACGCGGTCAGTACGGTGACGTACACATCGAATTCACGCCAAACGAACAGGGCGGCGGCTTCGAATTCGAAGATGCGATCGTCGGTGGTGTAGTTCCACGTGAATATATTCCATCCGTTGAGCAGGGTCTCAAAGACTCCCTCGACAATGGTGTGCTTGCAGGATACCCGCTTGTTGACATCAAAGCGAGACTTTTCGATGGTTCATACCACGACGTCGACTCCTCGGAGATGGCGTTCAAAGTCGCAGCTTCCCTGGCTCTCAAAGAAGCAGCAAAAGTTTGTCAGCCGGTTCTGCTTGAGCCGATGATGAAAGTGGAAATCGTAATGCCTGAAGAGTACATGGGTGATATCATGGGTGACGTAACCAGCCGACGCGGACGTGTCGAAGGCATGGCTGCACGCGGTAACGCACAGGTAGTCAACGCTTTCGTACCGCTTTCCGAAATGTTCGGTTATGCTACGAGCCTGCGTTCAAATACACAGGGCCGTGGTACGTACACTATGTCATTCGACCATTACGAAGAAGTTCCTAAATCTGTTTCTGAAGAAATCATCAAGAAAAACAAAGGTGAATAATCAGCTGGCTTGATTTTTGCACCTGAATCATTTATAAGTGATTTAGAAACACCTCCGGGCGGGGGTGCCCTGTCCGGAGTTTCAAATAAAAACAACTTACTTTAAGGAGAGGTATAACAAAATGGCTAAAGAAAAATTTGACCGTTCCAAAACACATGCCAATATTGGTACAATTGGTCACGTTGACCACGGTAAAACAACTTTGACAGCTGCTATCGCAACTGTACTTGCTAAACATGGTGACACTACAGCTCAGAGCTACGCTCAGATCGATAACGCTCCAGAAGAAAAAGAACGTGGTATCACAATCAACACGTCCCACATCGAGTATGAAACTGACAGCCGTCACTATGCTCACGTTGACTGCCCAGGTCACGCTGACTACGTTAAGAACATGATCACTGGTGCTGCCCAAATGGACGGCGGTATCCTCGTAGTATCTGCAGCAGACGGCCCAATGCCACAAACTCGTGAGCACATCCTGCTTTCACGTAACGTTGGTGTACCGGCACTTGTTGTATTCCTTAACAAAGTCGACATGGTTGATGACGAAGAACTTCTTGAACTCGTTGAAATGGAAGTCCGTGAACTTCTTTCTGAATACGACTTCCCTGGCGACGACATCCCTGTAATCGCTGGTTCAGCTCTTAAAGCGCTTGAAGGCGATGCAGACTACGAAAACAAAATCTTGGAACTGATGCAAGCTGTGGATGAGTACATCCCAACTCCAGAGCGCGACTCTGACAAGCCTTTCATGATGCCTGTTGAGGACGTATTCTCAATCACTGGCCGTGGTACTGTAGCAACTGGCCGTGTTGACCGTGGACAAATCAAAGTCGGTGACGAAGTTGAAATCATCGGTCTTGCTGAAGAATCCGGCAAAACGACAGTTACAGGTGTTGAAATGTTCCGTAAGCTTCTTGACTATGCAGAAGCCGGCGACAACATTGGCGCACTGCTCCGTGGTGTAGCACGTGAAGACATCCAGCGTGGACAAGTACTTGCTAAACCTGGATCCATCACTCCACACACAAACTTCAAAGCTGAAGTTTATGTTCTTTCAAAAGAAGAAGGTGGACGCCACACTCCATTCTTCAACAACTACCGTCCTCAGTTCTACTTCCGTACAACTGACGTAACTGGTGTTGTTAACCTTCCGGAAGGAACTGAAATGGTTATGCCTGGCGACAACGTTGAAATGACAGTTGAACTCATTTCTCCAATCGCTATCGAAGACGGTACTCGTTTCTCTATCCGTGAGGGTGGACGTACTGTTGGATCAGGCGTTGTAACTGAAATCATCAAATAATTTCAATATACAATGCTGAAGCCTGGACACGATGTCCAGGCTTCTTTTTTTTACAATATAGATAAACCGGAGTGCATACGCACTCCGGTTTATCTATATACTATCAAATTCCATCACTGTTCTGAGCAGTGTTTCCACTCCTGCTTTCATGCCGGTCTCATCGATATCGAACTTAGGATGATGGTGGGGGTAATCAGCTCCCAGTTTACTGTTGCTGACACCGGTGTAGACGTAGGCGCCGGGTCTGTTCTGCAGGAAATAGGAGAAGTCCTCACCGCCCATGGACGGCGGATTTTCTTCTGCCGTCTTTACATATGCGGCATCCCGGACCGCCCGGAGGACATGACCGATCTGCGCGTTGTCATTGAGCAGGGCAGGGTAGCCGTCGCTGTATTCCACTGTGCACTGAACGCCGAAGCTTGATTCGATTCCTCTGGCGATATTTTCAATGCGGTTCCGCACCTGTTCTTTGACCTCCCTTTCGAAAGTACGGACTGTCCCGCGGATTTCCGCAGTATCCGGGATGACATTGAACACGGATCCGCTGTTGAATGTGCCGACTGTGACTACGGCGGATTTCAGCGGGTCCACAGTACGGGATACGATGGACTGGAGCTGCTGGATCAGAGAGGCTGCAGCAACTACCGGATCGATTGCGTCATGTGGTTCCGCCCCGTGTCCGCCCTGGCCCTGTATGGTGATATTGAACGAATCTGCATTGGCATACGCATAGTCATATGTATATGACAGTGTTCCGACAGGGTAGTTGCTTGAGACATGCTGGCCGAATACATAATCGACACCATCAAGTGCACCGTCTTCGACCATCGCACGGGCACCGCCCGGCAGCATCTCTTCGGCGTGCTGATGGATGAACACCACATTGACCGGCAGCTCGTCTTTGTGATCTGAAAGGATGCGTGCAGCAGTGATCAGCATCGCCGTATGGGCATCGTGTCCGCATGCATGCATGGCACCGTCGACCTGTGATCTGTAGGGGACATCCTTCTCGTCCTGGATCGGCAGGGCATCAAAGTCGGCACGGAGACCGATGGTCCTGAAATTATCATTCACATGCAGCCTTGCAACGATGCCGTTCCCGCCGACATCCCTTCTTATATCAAAACCAAGATCCCTGATCTGGTCATATATATACTGTTTCGTGTTTTCCTCCCGGAATGAAATCTCGGGATACATATGCATATGACGTCTGATTGCCACCATTTCTTCGTATCTTGCCTCTATCTCTTTTGTTATGTCCATCAACAATTCGTCTCCTTCTCAAAAAACTTAAACACGGAATTCAGCATGACGGAGACCGCATTGACCAGACCTTTTTCATCAATGTCGAAATTGGAGTGGTGGTGCGGATAATCCGCTTTGAAATTCGGATTGCGGGTCCCTGTATAATAAAAGGTCCCCGGTACCCGCTCAAGATAATAGGAGAAGTCCTCTCCACCGAGATCCGGTTCCAGTTCTGAGATTTCTCTGACCGTTGAAATCTCTTTTGCGGATTCAAGTACAATATCCGTCTTTTTCTCATCGTTTACAACCGGCGGGTAGCCTTTCATGTAATCCAGGTTGTATGAAATGCCTGTTGTGGTAACCAGGCCCTCCAGACATTTCTTCAGTTCTGTAATCATCACTTCCTGCGCCTCTTTTGTGAATGTGCGGATCGTTCCGCCGACTGTGACGACGTCGGGGATAACATTATGCTGATGGCCGCCGTCGAGCATGGTGATGGACAAAACGACAGGCTCCATGGGTTTCGACTTCCTCGTCACCGCATACTGCAGCTGATTGCAGAATGAGATGGCGGCAGCCACGGGGTCTATTGCAACATGAGGTTTGGATGCATGCGCCCCGCGGCCATGTATTTTGACCGTGAAGTCATCCGGCATGCCGGTCGCTATGCCGTATTTATATCCGATGGTGCCGACGTCGAGGCTGCTCGTCACATGCTGTCCGAATATCGCATCTACACCGTTGAGGCAGCCGTCCGCAATCATCTGTATCGCGCCGCCCGGATCGACTTCTTCGGCATGCTGGAAGATGAAGACGATGTTTCCCGAAAGGGACTCTTTGTGCTGTGCCAGTATGCGTGCCGCAGTCAGCACCACTGCAGTATGGGCATCATGTCCGCATGCATGCATGACTCCCGGCACGGTCGATTTATACGGAACATCCTTGGCATCCTGTATGGGCAGTGCATCAAAATCCGCCCTGAGAGCGACCGTCGGCAGCGCCTCATCAACAATAAGCCGACCGACGACACCACGTCCGCCGATGCCCTCCTGGACATCAAGACCGAGCTCCCGCAAGTACTCTGCGATGTATGCAGGTGTCTGCACTTCCTGGAATGAAAGCTCGGGATACATATGGAAATGGCGGCGCAGCCGCACCAGTTCGTTATAGTTTTCCTGTGTCAATTTTTCAATGACGTTTGTTTCCATTCGATCACCTGCTCGATTTCAAGTATTTTCATGAACATGGACAGTCCGCTGACCATCGCATCCTCGTCCAGGTCAAATTTGGGATGGTGATGGACAAAATCACTCAGTTTTTCATGGTTGCCTGCGCCGGTGAAGAAAAATGCGCCGGGGCGTTCATTGATGAAGTAGGAGAAATCCTCACCGATCATCAGCGGTTTTGATTCCTCGAATGCGATGTCTTCCGCCTCGGCCGCCTGGCGGACGACTTCCGCTTCCGCCTCGTGGTTGATAACCGCCGGATAACCGAAGTTGTAAAGGACATCCGCAGCCGCTCCGCGTTTTTCAGCGGTGAGACTTGCTTCCCTTTGGAATATGTCATGTATCATCTCTTTCGTTTCCTGCTTGAATGTTCGGACCGTACCCGTGATGGTCGCAGTATCGGGTATCACATTGAAGGCGTCCCCGGCCCGTACTTTGCCGACAGTGACCACTGCGTTATCGAGCGGAGCGACCTGCCTCGCAACGGTTGCCTGCAGGCTGGTAATCAGTTCAGAAGCGATGACGATCGGATCGATGGCATTATGCGGGTGGGCTGCGTGTCCGCCCCTCCCCTGGATGGTGATCTCGAAATAGTCCGGGCTGGCGACCAGCGGCCCCGGCTTAGTCTTGATGACTCCTGTCGGATACTGGCTCCAGTAGTGCTGGCCGTACACTTTATCAATGCCTTCCAGCACACCGTCCTCCACCATGGAGATTGCGCCGCCCGGCTGTACTTCCTCAGCGAATTGGAAGAGGAAGGAAACACTCCCTTTCAGAGATTCCCTGCTTTGATAGACAGTTTCCAAAAGGGCGAGCAGGGTGCTTGTATGGGCATCGTGACCGCATGCATGCATTACACCGTCCACTGTGGATCTGTACGGTACATCTTTCTCATCCTGGATTGGAAGGGCATCGAAGTCCGCTCGGATGGCAACATGTGGATGCGGCGCATTGCTGAGTGTGGCGAGCAGGCCGCCGCCGCCGACATTCTCTTTTATGGAAAGGCCCGGGTATTTATTCAGACGTTCCAATATGTATTTATATGTCTCTTTTTCATGAAATGATACTTCAGGGTGCATATGCATATAGCGCCTTGTTTCAATCATTTCAGGCAGAATGGATTCTGCCGTTTCTTTTATATCCATGACTTTCGCCTCCATAAATCGTATTAGATAATTTTATCAAATTTTCGGAGTTTTATAAACATTAGAGTTCGTCATCTTTCGATTCTAAGACGCTGTTCACTTGTGATATGATATGGGAAAGAGGAGGAGATTTGGGATGTCTAAAATTCTGGACGAATATCTTGCGGCAAACCTGCAGGAATTGAAAGACAACGGACTGTACAATGAGATCAACGTGGTCGAAGGTGCCAACGGTCCGGAAATTACAATAGAAGGCGAAAAACTGATCAACCTTTCTTCCAACAACTACCTGGGTCTGGCAACAGATGAAACGCTGAAAAAGGTAGCCAAAGAAGCCATCGATTCCCACGGTGTCGGCGCGGGGGCGGTCAGGACCATCAACGGTACTCTCGACCTTCATGTTGAACTGGAGAAGAAGCTTGCTGAATTCAAGGGGACAGAAGCGGCTGTAGCATTCCAGTCCGGTTTCAACTGTAACATGGCGGCAATCCAGGCAGTCATGAACAAGGAGGACGCAATTCTGTCGGATGAACTGAACCATGCATCAATCATCGACGGCTGCCGTCTGTCACGCGCGAAGATCATCCGCGTGAACCATTCGGATATGGATGATCTCAGAAAGAAAGCGAAGGAAGCGGTTGAGTCCGGATTATATAAAAAAGTGATGTACATCACGGACGGCGTCTTCTCAATGGACGGCGATGTTGCACTGCTGCCGGAAATCGTTGAGATTGCCAAGGAATTCGATCTGATCACGTATGTGGATGACGCACACGGTTCAGGTGTGATGGGCAAAGGTGCCGGTACTGTGAAGCACTTCGGCCTGCAGAATGACATCGACCTGCAGATGGGTACGCTGTCCAAGGCGATCGGTGTGGTCGGCGGTTACGTTGCCGGATCACAGGATCTGATCGATTATCTGAAGGTGGCGGCACGTCCGTTCCTGTTCTCGACTTCGCTGACGCCGGGAGACACCCGTGCGATTACGGAAGCGGTGCAGATGCTGATGGATTCCACAGAACTGCATGACAGGCTCTGGGAAAACGGGGACTATCTCAAGAAAGGCCTCAGGGAACTCGGTTTTGATATCGGCAATTCCGAAACACCGATTACACCATGCATAATCGGTGATGAGAAGACGACGCAGCAATTCTCCAAGCGTCTCATGGAAGAAGGGGTATATGCCAAATCCATCGTCTTTCCGACAGTGCCTAAAGGCACGGGCCGTGTAAGGAACATGCCGACGGCTGCGCACACGAAAGAGATGCTCGATGAAGCGCTGAGCATCTACGAAAAAGTCGGCAGGGAACTCAATGTAATCTCATAAAACGAAGGAGTACACAATGGAACGAATTATTATAACAGGGGCTCTCGGTCAGATTGGTACGGAGCTTACTTTGAAACTGAGAGAGAAATACGGTGAGGAGAACGTCCTGCCGACAGACATCAAAGAACCGGAAGATGAACAACTGAAAGGGAAGCCGTTCGAAATACTGGATGTACGGGACATGGAGCGCCTGAAGGAAATCGCCCGTGATTTCAAGCCGGACACAATCATGCATATGGCTGCACTGCTCAGTGCAACATGTGAGAAGGATCCCCAGCTTGCATGGGACATCAACATGGGTGGTCTCGTGAACGCACTGGAGCTTGCCAGGGAGTCGGGACTCCAGTTCTTCACACCAAGTTCGATTGGGGCATTCGGCCCTTCCACACCGAAGGAAAACACGCCCCAGGTCACTGTACAGCGCCCGACGACGATGTACGGGGTGAATAAAGTCGCCGGCGAACTGCTGTGTGACTACTACTTTGAAAAATTCGGGGTGGACACCCGCGGGGTAAGGTTCCCGGGACTTATTTCACATGTCAAGGAGCCGGGCGGCGGAACGACGGATTATGCCGTGGAAATCTACTTCGAGGCAATCCGCAACGGCAGGTATACATCCTACATCGACAAGGATACGAATATGGATATGATGTATATGGATGATGCGATCGATGCGATCATCGACCTGATGGAAGCGGATGCTTCAAGACTTGAAGACCGTAACGCGTTCAACGTGACGGCGATGAGCATCAACCCGGGGATGGTCGCAAACGAGATCAGGAAGCACATACCGGAATTCGAACTGGACTACGATGTCGATCCTGCGCGCCAGGTCATCGCCGAGAGCTGGCCGAATGCACTTGATGCAAGCCAGGCAGTGCGCCAGTGGGATTTCGAACCGAAATACAATCTTGCCAGAATGACGGAAGTCATGCTGGAAGCGATACGAAATAAGGCATAAGAAGGCTCTGAGCCTTCTTATTTTTCTAAAACTGGGAGGCAAAATGACGCGTGTAATCCTATTTGATAAAGATGGAACGCTGCTGAACTATCAAAAAATCTGGACGCCTTACGCTAAACGGGTCATCCAGGCGTTTGCAGAGGAATTCGAGAGACATGATATCAAGGATGAGCTCGCTTATGAACTCGGATTGATCGATGGGGAAATTGCGCCGAACTCCATACTTGCGAGCGGCACCGGTGAGATGATCCAGAATCATTTTGAGAAATATGAATCCGGGGCGGCGGACTGGATGCGCAAACATTATGAAGCGAGCCTGAAAGATATACTGGACAGTATGGAACTTATCGAAGGCTCGGGCGAAATGCTCGAAAAATTGCAGGATGACGGATTTGAAAATGTGATTGTGACGAGCGACAGCCGTGAGAGTACGGAATATTTCGTGAAGAAATTCAATCTCCATCCATTGATCAAAGATATCGTGGCGGGTGACGACGTCCCTCATCGTAAACCTGATATCCGCATGCTTCATCCTTTCATGGAACGGCACGGATACGATGTTTCGGACATGGTGATGGTCGGTGATAACAGATCCGATACGATGCTCGGCTATGAGGAAGGCCTGCGGACAATCGGGGTGCTCAGCGGAACATGCGGTGAGCAGGATCTGGAAGGTGCAGACATCATCGTCGAAAGTGTGGACGACCTGTACGAAAACGGTGAATTCATCATGGGAGAGGGCTGTAAATAAAATGCATGAAGGATTCATGAGAGCGGCCATTGAGGAAGCGAAGAAAGCAGAAGCGATCGGCGAAGTGCCGATCGGTGCCGTCATTGTATATGATGAGGAGATCATCGCCCGGGCCCACAACAGGCGGGAGACTTCCCAGAATCCCCTGACACATGCGGAGATCATTGCGATAGATCGAGCCAGTGAGAAGCTTGGGTCATGGCGGCTCGAGGACTGCATTTTATATGTGACGCTGGAGCCCTGTGTCATGTGCTCGGGCGCAATCGTGATGAGTCGCATACCGCATGTCGTCTACGGGGCAAAGGATCCAAAAGGCGGCACGGCGGAGAGCCTCATGAATCTGCTTGAGGATCCCCGGTTCAACCACCGGGCGTGTGTCACCTCCGGTGTGCTGGAGGAAGAGTGCAGCAGCATGCTCACGTTATTCTTCAGGAAATTGAGGGAAAGGCGTAAAAGAAGAGCGGAAGATTAAATTTTCTGATAAAATGAAATCAAAACAGTATAAGGGAGTTTTAGAAGGCTTATGGTCAAACTGATCGCATTGGATATGGATGGGACCTTGCTGACCCCGGATCATGATATCAGCGGGCGGACAAGGGAAGCGGTACAAAAAGCAATGGACAGGGGAGTACAGGTGGTGATTGCCACCGGCCGTGCATTCTATGAAGCCCACGGCATCATCAGCAAACTGGATATGAATGTACCTTACATCTGCCTGAACGGCGCTGAAGTCCGTAACGAATCCAGCGAAATCATGTCGACTTCAGCTCTGAATTCGGAACTTATCGATGAGGTGTCCGACGTATTCAAAGCCGAGGGGATATTCTACCAGATCTATACAGATCGGGCGATATATACGACAAGCATCGAAAGGGATATAGAGGTGTTCATCGATCTGTCCGAACAGATGGGACAGAAAGCGAATGAAACCCGCATCCGGAAGTTCATGGAAGAACGACTGGAACGCGGTACACTCGTTGAAGTGGATGATTACAAGGCGATCTTCGAGAGAGGGGACGAGAATGTCCTCAAGTTCCTGGCGACTTCATCAAGCAGAGCGAAACTCGTCAGGGCGAAAAATGAGCTCAACGAAATCGGTAACCTCGCCGTGTCATCATCATCTGCCGGAAACATTGAACTCACCCATGAAAACGCCCAGAAAGGGATTGCCCTCGAACATATTGCGGAAATTATGGAAATCGACATGAAAGACGTTATGGCAGTCGGCGACAACCTGAATGATATCTCCATGCTCAAACGCGTGGGCCACTCCGTCGCCATGGGCAATGCCGCTTCAGAAGTCAAAGGCATAGCGGATAAGACTACAAAGATGAATACGGAAGACGGCGTCGCCATCGCCATCGAGGAAGTACTGGCAGAAATGGACCGCCGGGAAGCTGCGGCAGCCTCCGCTCGCTCATCAGCCGATACGGAGAACGGTGCAGGAGCGTAACGTGCAAAAAAATAACTTGGACCGTGAAAACGGACGGGATTCTGGTTTATGCAGGATTCCCGTCCGTTTTTGTGGTATTTGGAATTCTAGTATTGTTGATTCAGGATGGGTAATACGAGCGGGTATGTCTTCCCTCATCGGTTGCGAAACGATGATGGGAGGGGACGTTCTCCTGCCTTCGATTTAAAACCGATGATACGAGCGGGTGTGCCTCATCTCATCGATTGCGAAACGATGATACGAGGAGACGTTCTCCTGTCTTCGATTTAAAATCGATGATACGAGCGGGTATGCCTCATTTCATCGATTGCGAAACGATGATACGAGCGGACGTTCTCCTGTCTTCGATTTAAAACCGATGATACGAGTGGGTATGTCTCGCCTCATCGATTGCGAACCGATGATACGAGGGGACGTTCTCCTGTCTTCGATTTAAAACCGATGATACGAGCGGGTGTGTCTCACCTCATCGATTGCGAAACGATGATACGAAGAGACGTTCTCCTGCCTTCGATTTAAAACCGATGATACGAGGAAGGTGTATCACCTTTCCGGCTGCAATTCCGGCGAGTCTCCGACGGCAGACTCTTTCTCAGCCACTGACGTATCCGCCTCCTTTGCCTTCGCCTCCTGATACATTTCTTTCGATATGAGTACCAGTTTTTTATTGAAGAAGATCATGGCGATTGAAATGACCACTACTGATGTGACCATGTTGATCGCCCAGTATATTTCAAGATCATAGAGATAACCGTAGATAATCGCCCCGAGTGGCATGATGCTCATTGAAAACAATGAGATGGTCGAAAACACCCTGCCTTTGATGTGCTGCGGGATGACGAGCTGCATGAAGACACCGAGCGGGACATTGATGAACTGGAAGTTAAGTGTGAACCCGATACCGATGAGTCCGATCAGCAGTATGTTGGGCAGCATGACAATTCCGGGATGAAGCGGCTTAAAGCATAAACAGCAAAATTCAGCCGCTCCTGAAATGGTATCCCTTTGTCTAAAATCATATTAACACCCCAATGTTTAATATAATTAAACTTACGGATTGGAGATGAAGGCATGGCACTGGGCGGACGAATCAGAAGTATAAGGAAATCCAAGAAGATGACGCTGGCAGACCTCGCTGGAGGAGAAATTACAAAAGGCATGATGAGCCTGATTGAAAATGGGAAATCAAAACCTTCGATGGAAACCCTGCAGCATATTGCGAGGACTCTTGATGTATCAGTCAGTCATTTGATGCAGGAAGGGGATGATGTGTGGACTGAATCTATTCTGGAATATGAAGGATTCACAGATAACTTCAATTTCCCTTACGCGTTCATAGAAGAGGAAATATTGAAGAATCTGGATAAAGTGGCACAGAACAGCAGGGGAATGGAAGTCTATAATATACTTCGGATGTATTACCGGATGAAAGGAAAACATGAGATAGCCGATGAATATCCTGCAAGAGTCGACGCATTCCTGGAAGGACGTACTGTGAAAAATGCTTCTGCAAAATATTACAGGAATATTTTTGAATTGGAACTCACTTATTTCCAGGAAGACTATCAGGAAGTAGTGGACGGATATCGTGACGATATGTACATCAGGCCCCTCGCCCAGCATCCGATTGACCGTATCATCATGGCTGTGCGTTCATCCGTCTATCCGTTGAGCCTTCATCATCTGGGCAGAGAGGAAGAAGCCCGGGCAGAATTCGAAAAGATAGAGGAAACCATCGAAGATATCAGTGATAGTGTGTTTACGAAAGAGTTCTATATGATAAAGGATATTATTTTTGAAAAATGATAACGATGCAGGTATACGGTTTGAGATCATACTCCTGCAAAGGGTGCTGTCTTGTCTACGAATAAAAACCATATCCCCGCAAGAACCACACCTCCCGCCCCCACAGTCAGCAAAAAGCTGCAGACAAGGCCGTCTGCAGCGATTTTTATATTCAAGGGGGTTATATTCGGTTTAGACTGTCTTGCGTTCCGGGCGGCGGTGGCTTAGGAATCTGAATGCGCCTTTGTCCATCGCCGGTCTGATGAAGCGGTCGAGTCCGAGGCTGCCTGCTTTATAGCCAGCAGCGAGGATGGCGGCGCCGACCAGAATGTAGAGCGGGTTGACGGATACTGTACCTGCGAACAGGAATGAAAAGTTCATGAGCAGTCCGAAGAATGCTGCATAGGCTGTGAAACCGCCGACGATGAGGGCAAGACCGACCAGAAGTTCACCCCAGGGAATCATTACGTTTATCGCAGGTGTCATGGACAAAAAGACATTTTCAACAAGGAAGGTATACCATGGATAGACCGGATTGCCGTCCGGACCGACGACCGGATTCTGTACAGCATTCTGCAGGAACCCCGAGGCGTCGAAGCCCCCTCCCATCACTTTCCCAAGTCCGCTCGTGAACCAGCCGACTCCAAGATAGACTCTCAGGAATAACAGTACATACTCACTCACTTTGTGCGCCAGCAACTTTTTGATCATTTTGTTTTCTCCTTTCGGTTTTCCGTTCTTTTCTTTGATTTCATTATATGTGAAATATATCACTAAGTAAATACACTTTGTGAATTGATTATCAATGTTTATGTACGAATTAAAAACGCTCTCTATTCCAATAAAAAACCATAAAAAAGACAGCTTCCGCATCAAAATCGGAAGCTGTCTCTCATGCAAAATATATTTTATTTCTGGTATCGCATTCTGCTGAACGCATCGTGCTGGTGGATACTTTCCTCATTGCGGCATTCGAGTTCGAACCCTTTCACCCAGTCGAGTTCGACGAGATCATAAGCAATGAGGCGGATGAGGTCTTCCACGAAGCGCGGGTTTTCATAAGCGCGTTCTGTGACCATCTTCTCATCGGTGCGTTTCAGAATAGGGTAGAGCTGTGAGGATGCATTGATTTCGAGTACTTCATACAGCTGTTCCTTGTGATCGTCCGGCAGTTCTTTCTCCGGGTCGATATCGAGCAGCACTTTTACATAACCGCGCTGATTATGTGCACTGTATTCGCTGATCTCTTTGGAACATGGGCAGAGTGTTGTGACCATGGCCGTCATGCCGAGTTGTTTGCGGATCGTTCCTGACTCGCCGGTTTCCAGCGAGTATTTCACATCGGCGTGTGCCATGCCTGAGAGCCGGGTATGCGGACTCGGTTTTGAGAAATACCACTTGCCGTCTGCTGTGACTTCCGCCGAATCCTGATGCATGCGGTCTCGCAGCGTGTCGAGCACGGTTTCAAGTGTACTGAAATCGAGCCGGATACCGCCCTCATTCCGGGTCTCGAGAGATTCGAGGATACGGCTCATATTGATGCCCTTTTCATTCCTTCTCAGGCTGGTAGCGAGTTCGAAATTGCCGACGGACTGGAAGTCCCCGATTACTACAGGATAACTGAGATTATTGATTCCCACCGAATCCACTTCGAATAAAAAGTCTTTTTTCGAGCTCTGGAGATCCACCATGAGCTCTTTCTCTATTGGCTTGGTTCCTTCTATGGGGTCGACGGAACCGAAATGTTTAAAGCGTCCTTCACGTGTCGTAAGGTCGAGTTCTTCCATGCTTCTACTCCTTAATCTATATCATAACTGTAGAATGTTTCATATTTCATCCACATATCGCGGGCATCCTGCCCCTCCTGTGTATCGGCCGCAAGGGATTTGAGCAGCGGGCCGGTCTGTGATGCATGGGCTTCCATGATTTTCTCTTTACGCTCCTGGTAGCCGTCTATATCTATAATGATATCGGGTTCCCCGAGATCATTCAATGTGTTATTGCTGAAAGCCACAAGCTGAAGCACCGGACGGGTATCCTCCGGCATTTCTTTCACTGCGTCAATGACAGCCTCGGCCGTCGCTTCATGATCGGGGTGGACAGAATAGCCCGGATAGAATGTGATGATCCTGGAAGGCTCCAGCTCCTCGATCAGTTCCTTCATCACACCCTGCAGGTGTCCCGGTTCCAAGAACTCGAGCGTCTTATCGCGGTAACCGAGTAGACGGAGGTCGGTCAGGCCGATCAGGCGGGCGCTTTCCTCGACTTCCCTTTTGCGGATTGAATGCAGTGATTCCCTCGTGGCGAACGGAGGATAGCCCAGATTGCGTCCCATATCGCCGAATGTCAGGCATGCGTACGTTACGGGCACGCCCATATCCACATACTGGCTCATCGTTCCGCTGACACCGAACGCTTCATCGTCCGGGTGTGGGAATACGACGAGAACTTGTCTTTCCTTTTCCATAAAGCTTCCTCCTATTTAAAGAACTCCCGTACCGAAATCTCAAGTGCACTGGCGAGTTTGCCGTCATAGTTGAAGCCGTGCATGATGAATTCATCATTGTCGTTCACTTCAAAATGGGTGAGGCCGAGGACATAGATCCATCCGCCGTTGTCCAGTTTAAGACCGACACGGAATTCACCGTTCCCGCCGCCGCGGATTGCGCCCTGGCTGAACACAACCTGGACGTTTCTCATGAACATCCCTGCGTTGAATACTTTCTCATCCATATGGGAGGCGTACATGCCGCTCGTCACTTCAACGTGGACATACACTTTCTCATCCTGGTACCGGTTCAATAAAGTTTGTACTTCTTCGCGATTGATCTTTTTCATAAATGATGACGCTCCTTAAAGTGATCCATAGAAAAGAGATAGGCAACCTATCTCTTCCTGTTCTATATCGTTTCGTCCTGCACGTCGATCTTTTCTACGGTGTTCGAAGCACCATGGCGGACAACACCGACATGTTCGTTCATCTTCCAGCCGTTCTTGATGGCGGAAGTGACGAATGCTTTCGCGTTCTGGATCGCTTCAAGCGGCGTCTGACCGTTCGCAAGGTTCGCTGTAATGGCCGCCGCGAATGTACAGCCGGCGCCGTGGTTATAGGAAGCGTCGATCTTGTCGCTCGTCAGCATATGGAACGTATCTCCATCGTAATAGACATCGACCGCCTTTTCCCCTTCGATTTCCGAGCCGCCCTTGATGATGACATGGTTTGCGCCTTTTTCATGGATGATTTCTGCGCATTTCTTCGCAGCATCAAGTGTCTTTGGAGTCTTATAGCCGGCAAGCTGTCCCGCTTCAAACAGATTCGGAGTGACCACTGTCGCATGCGGCAGGAGATGTTCGGCCATTGCGTCAACGAGTCCCGGATTCAGCACTTCGTCGTCCCCTTTGCAGACCATGACCGGGTCTATGACGAAATGTTCCGCATTGCTGTTCAGGAATGCATTCTTGCTGCGCTCAATGACCTCTTCAGAAGGGAGCATGCCCGTTTTGATGGCATCAGGCGAGATGGACAGCGCCGTCTCAAGCTGCGCATCGACAACTTCAAGAGGAATCGGATTCACACCGTGTGACCAGGTTTCCGGGTCCATGGTCACAATAGTGGTGAGAGCTGTCATACCGTATGTTTCATGTTCCTGGAAAGTTTTCAGGTCTGCCGCGATACCCGCGCCGCCGCTGGTATCGGATCCGGCAATTGTCAGGGTTTTCTTAAGTGCCATAGGAAATTTCCTCCAATGTAATTAATAATGATATTCTACTATAATAAACGCCGTATTTCTAGAGACATGCCTGATGTAATGGTATAATCGAACTTTAGACAGAGGTGATATGGAATGGAATGGAAAGAGGTCTTCAGATCGATAAAGGAAGCACACGATTTCAGCGGGTTGGAAGCGGAACTGGAAGAAAGATACACAAACGGGAAAGTGTATCCGCCCCGCGATCAGATATATACAGCTTTTGAACTGACATCGTTTGAGAATGTGCGTGTTGTGATACTCGGACAGGACCCGTATCACGGCGAACGCCAGTCGCACGGCCTCGCCTTTTCCGTGAATGAGGAAGTGAAGATTCCGCCGTCATTAAGGAATATCTACAAGGAGCTTGAGAGCGACCTTGGCATCATCCGGAAAGGCGGCAGTCTGAAGGACTGGGCGAGAGAGGGTGTTCTATTGCTCAATACCGTGCTGACGGTGGAGGCAGGTGAGGCACACTCCCACAGGAAGCTCGGCTGGCAGCCGTTTACGGACGGCATCATCAAACATGTATCGGATGACCTGGAAAACGTTGTCTTCATATTATGGGGCAAACCCGCACAGCAGAAGGAAAAACTGATTGATACGGACAAGCATCTGGTCATTAAATCGGTGCATCCGAGCCCACTGTCTGCAAGCCGCGGCTTTTTCGGCACGAAACCGTTCAGCCGGACGAATGATTATCTGGTGGAACACGGCCGCGATCCTGTCGACTGGAGTGAAAAGGAATGAAACAGCAGGTCATAGCGGAATTGAAACAGGAGCTGCACCGTATGGAGGTATCCAGCCAGCCGCATGAATTCGAGAAGCATCTGTATGCGATGGAGCGCCTGATCGGTCTTTTGAAACAGGACAACGGTGCAGCTGCCCCGTCTGTGGCGCCTGCATTCAGGGAAAACTCAAGCGGCATGAGCGCGCATGACAGGGAGATGCTCCGCATGATGGGCGGGAGAGCAGAAGGACGCAGGGAAACCAAGTCCCCGGAACAGTCAGAGCGGCTTCCTGCGGAAACGCTCGATACGGATGACGGATTCGGCAACGGGGATTCACTTTTTGATTTTTAATAAACTTGTATCAAAGGAGAAGACGGAATGAAGCTATTCATAATATTCGGGGCAGTGAACGCACTGATCTCTGTTGCACTCGGTGCCTTCGGGGCGCATGGCCTAGAAGGCAAGATCAGCGAACACTATATGGGTGTATGGGAAAAAGCGGTTCAGTATCAGATGTACCATGCGCTCGGTATGCTCGCTGTGGGCATCCTGATGCAGATCACCAATGCACCGCTGCTCGGTGCGGCCGGCTGGCTGATGCTGCTCGGCATCATATTCTTCAGCGGTTCATTGTATATACTTGCGGTCAGCGGCATCTCCATACTCGGGGCCATCACACCGATCGGCGGCGTGCTGTTCCTCGCTGGCTGGGTATGCCTGGTCATCGGCATCGTCAAACTGTAAGTCGGATGGTGGTGTTATTATTTCGAAAAATAATGGTTTCACACACTATTTGCTCATATTCCTACTGTTCATGGCCGTTTTCGCTGCAGGCAGCGGCATTGTCAATCTGATTACGACGCAGACAATCAGCATCGGTGAGATAGTGGCGCTGCTGGGACTCCTTGCAGCGTTGGCGATCTATATGAAAAACAGACTGGAAAAAAAGAAACAATAGAATAAAATGATATACGTATTCGAACCCCGCTCCGGCGGGGTTTTTATTTGCCGTAAAAAATTAATGTTGGGGTTTACAATTTCCACTGCAAGGTATATACTTATATACATAACTATATGACCAGGTGAGAGGGCGTGGTGATTTGAGTGGACAGCTGAATGACCGCAAACCGATTTTTGAGCAGATTAAGGACTGGATCAGCGACCAGATCATTAGCGGGACATTGAAGGAGGATGACAGAGTCCCTTCAACCAATGAGATCGTACAGTTTTATAAAGTCAACCACCTGACGGTGGCCAAAGGCGTCAACCAGCTGGTGAATCAGGGCATAATCTACAAAAAGAGGGGTGTCGGCATGTTTGTTGCACCGGATGCAAAGGAGAAGCTGATGGGGGAGAGGAAGCAGAATTTCAAGGAGGAATACTTGAAACCGATGATGGACGAAGCCCGCAAGCTTGGACTGACGAATGAGGAGATCAGTCAGCTCATAACTGAAATGAAGGGAAGTGATGTGGATGAATAGTGTACTGAAACTTGAAAATGTGTCTCTGGATATCAAAAGGGATAGTATTCTGAATGATATTTCCATCGAGATGGAAACAGGAAAGATATACGGACTCATCGGCCGCAACGGGGCGGGGAAGACTTCAATACTCTCACTGATTGCATCTTTCAGGAAACCGACAAAAGGTTCCGTGACCATCGATGGCATGGATCCGTATGAAAATGAAAACCTGATGTCAAAAGTCACTTTCCTGTACGAAGTCGACTACTCAGATGAGTATGATACGGCAGAGAAGATGTTCAAGGCGGCAAAAAGGTACAAAGAAGCATTCGATATGGATTACGCATTCTCATTGATGGAAGCATTCGGTGCACCGACGGACATGGCACTCCATAAGATGTCGAAAGGACAGCAGGCAGCGGTCAATGCAGCGATTGGACTTGCATCAAATTCGGCGGTAACGATCTTTGATGAAGTGACCAACGGCATGGATGCCCCTTCGAGAGAATATTTTTACAGGCAGGTGCTTGCGGCGAAGGAGAAAAGACCGAGGATCTTCATCCTCTCGACGCATATCGTTTCCGAGATGGATTACCTTTTCGATGAAGTGATCATTGTGCATCACGGCATCGTGAAACTGCAGGAGCCGCTCGATGTACTGCTCGAACGCGGATTCAGAGTGAGTGGACAGGAAGAAAAGGTTGCGGAGTTCACAGCGGGGAAGGAACTGCTGTCGACAGAACGTCTTGGCCCGATCCGGTCCGACATGGTGCTCGGCGGGTTGAGCGAAGAAGAACTTGGGGAGATTGACAGGCTGTATCTCGACATAAGCACGGTGAAGCTGCAGGATCTGTTCATCAGACTCACAGAAGACAAGGAGGGTGTGGAATGAGTGGAAAATCAAGACTTGCCACAATGGATTATTCGAAGGGATTCGGCAAATGGAGTCTGTGGTATATACCGATATTCGCCCTCGTCTACGTCATTCTGAATATATTCGTAAGGGAGCCGGAACTGAACGAAATATCATTCTTTGCCATGGCTCTGTCGGCGAACAGGATATATATGCTGGTGCTCGGCATACTGGCGCCATACTCATTCCTGGAGTGGTCCCTGAACCTCGGGCTGACACGGAAAACCTTTTTTCAGGCAATGGTGTCCGCCGGAGTCATCGTCACTTTATTCGTAATGGCGGTTACAGCGGCAGTGTCACTGATACTCGGATTCATGCCGTGGTTCGGCACGAGCATCCCCGAAGTGACGGGCGGTACGGAAACACTCGTGCATGTAGGTGGGTACGTGCTGTCGACACTGCTCTACTTCCTCGGAGGCCTGCTGATCAGCGTGGGGTTCTACAGAGGATTCATTCCGGGGGCGGGCGTCTTGATCCTCACCATCCTCCTGTTCATGGCAACAGATGTGCTGTGGTCGAGGGATGAGGGCATTGCCGGCATCCCGGCCATCGATTCCCTTGATCTCATGCTTGAACTGGGCATTTGGACGGTATTGGTCATCACCCTTGCGGCTCTCGTCATCATATGCGCAGCTCTTTATTATACAATCCGCAACATCTCCGTCAAAATCAAATAATATGAAAACCCGGCCCACTGGGCCGGGTTTTCATATTATTTGCGTCCGCCTTTGTTGCGGTTTCTTATTTTTCTGATCAAAAAAGGCAGTGCCATGTATATGATTCTTCTGATCAATCGGCCCATCGTGAATTCCTCCCGCTTTGGTTTTGTTTACCTATAACCGAATCTGGAAGGCTTAAAACCACCGGGATCATTGAAAGAAAGCCGGAAGTTCTTCAGCCGGCAGGTTGACACCTACGAAAAAGTCCCCGAACTCGCCGTAGCGTGCGGATACTTCATCGAATCTCATTTCATAGATCAGTTTCTTGAACTGGATCATGTCATCTGAGAATAAAGTGACACCCCACTCATATTCATCAAGACCGACGGAGCCAGTGATGAACTGTTTGACCTTGCCTGCATAGCCGCGTCCGATCATGCCGTGTGAGTACATGAGCTCACGGCGTTTTTCCATATCGAGCATGTACCAGTTGTCGTTGCCTTCGCGACGCTTGTCCATCGGATAGAAGCAGATGTAGCGTGATTTCGGCACCTCGGGATAGAGACGTTTTCTCACATGTTCGTTCTGGTATGGATCCTCATCGGAATCCTTCGCAAGATAGTTGCTGAGCTCGATGACGGAAACGTATGAATAGGATGGGATCAGGAAGTCGCTGATGGCGAGTTTGTTGAATTCCAGCTCCAGTGTATTGAGTTCGTCGATTGTCGGACGGAGCATCCAGAGGATCAGGTCAGCCTTCTGACCGGTGATATTGTAGAAAGAATAGCTGCCTTCTTTTTTCTGATGGACTTCTTCCTGGCGTTCGAGGAAGCTTTGAAGTTCTGTAACCATTTTGTTCACTTCTTCCGATTCGAGAAGGCGGAGTGATGGCCAGTCTACGTTATAAAGAAGGTGAAGGCTGTACCAGCCATCCAGTGTTTGTGCTGCTTCGTTCATTCAAAATCTCTCCTTTTAAATTGTCATATTCAATTCTACTACTAAAGAAAACGTTTTAAAAGCGGATAGGGATGAAATAATGTGACGAAAAGAGTATAATATGGCTTGTGTACAGGCTAACCAAGGAGGGTATTATGAGTAACTTTTTGAACAATCTCAAATCTAACCTGGAAGGTAAAAATGTAAAAGTTGTTTTCCCTGAAGGTACAGACCCGAGAATCTTGACAGCAGCTGTCGAACTCGCGGCAACAACATATGTGGATCCGATTGTACTCGGTGACAAAGAGGCAGTCGAGGGACTGGCAAAAGAAGAAAAACTGGACATCAGTACTCTTGAACTGATTGATCCCAAACATTGTGGATATAAAGATGAACTTGCGGCATCGTTCGTTGAACGCCGTAAAGGAAAAGTCACGCACGAGCAGGCGGATGATATTTTGAATGATGCGAACTACTTCGGTACGATGATGGTCTATACCGGCCGTGCTGCCGGCCTTGTTTCCGGTGCAGTTCATTCTACACCGGATACAGTGCGTCCGGCACTCCAGATCATCAAGACGAAACCGGGCGTCTCCCGCACAAGTGGTGTATTCTTCATGCTCCGTGAAGATGAACTCTATGTAATGGGCGATTGTGCCATCAACCCTGAACTCAATGCGGAAGAGCTGGCGGAAGTTGCAGTGGAGACGGCAAAGACGGCGGAAAGTTTCGACATGGATCCACGTGTGGCACTGCTCAGCTTCTCCACAAGAGGGTCAGCCAAAACAGAAGAGACGGAAAAAGTGAAACTTGCAAAGCAGTACGCCAAAGAAAAACTGCCTGATACACCAATAGATGGTGAGCTTCAGTTTGATGCGGCGTTCGTACCAAGTGTAGCTGAGAAGAAAGCGCCGGGTTCTGAATTGGAAGGCCGTGCAAATGTATTCGTATTCCCTTCACTTGAAGCGGGCAACATCGGCTACAAGATTGCACAGCGTCTCGGGGGCTTTGAAGCATACGGACCGATCCTTCAGGGTCTGAACCAGCCGGTGAACGATCTCTCCCGCGGTTGTTCCAAAGACGAAGTGTTCAATCTCGCACTCTTCACGGCGACACAGGCATTGACCCGGGACAATGGGTAATCTGTTCAGTGGACAATGGCAGTATTTGCCGATTGAAGCGGCAGTGCATCCATACCAGTCCTTCGCGATCGATGATCTGCTCCAGGAAATGGTGACGGCGGACGCCATCCCGAAAATGCGGGCCTGGGTCCATGACCCGTACATCATTCTCGGGCTGCATGATGCGCGGCTGCCCTATCTGGATGATGGGCTGAAATTCCTGGAAGACTCAGGATATGACTATATACTGCGAAACAGCGGCGGTCTCGGCGTAGTGCTGGATGACGGAGTGCTGAACATCTCTCTCATCCTGCCGAAATCCGCAGCACCGCAGATTGATGACGGCTATGAACTGATGCTCGGGATGGTACGCGCCGCGTTTCCTGATGCTCCGGTTGAAGCTTATGAAATCGTAAACAGCTACTGTCCCGGCAGTTATGACCTCAGCATCGACGGCCGTAAATTCGCCGGCATCTCGCAGAGGAGGATCCGTCGGGGCATCGCAGTACAGATCTACCTGTGTGTGAGCGGCAGCGGCAGCCTCCGTGCTGAGATCATGCGTGATTTCTATCGTCTGAGCAAGGCGGATGATATCACGCGGTTCAAATATCCTGATATCCATCCGGAAGACATGGCCTCCTTGAATGAACTGCTGGATGAAAACTTCAGGGTGGAGGACGTCCTCCGCAGGATGCGCGGCGTCATCGAAAGTTTCGGCGGCACATTGGAAGATATACCGGGACTCACGGACGAACAGCAGGAAAGATACGACGGGTTTCTGAAGCGCATGAAACAGCGGAATGAAAAAATCAGGGCGGAAAAGGACGATGAGGTCTTTGCCGGACTGTAATCATATTTGTATTGGACCGGTTTCCTGGTGGAGGCCGGTTTTTTATTGCGGCTGCAGATCTTCCCGTATTGACGAATTCTATTCATTCTCTGATCTGCAGAAAGAGGCCTCCTTCTTGTCCTGCAGTCGGTCCTCCATGGTTTAACCTCTTTTTCTGAGGGAATATAAACAAGAAAAAGGGGCTGAGATGAAATGGCTGATGAAAGAAAAGATAGAATGACGACTGAAGAAGAAGAGCAGAAGCTCTCCCGCCGCAAAAAGGATGAGGAAAGCGGTCCTCATGGTGAAGTGAAGGAAGACGTGCCGCCGGACAGCCCGCCGAGTGATGAGCAGAAGAATGAGCTGAAGCGTGAAAGGGATGTGCAGAAACAGAAGGACAGGAAGGAAGACCTCTACAGCGAGAAGGATGAATGATCTTCTAAACCCTTTGACAGCAGGGAAAAGAACCGGTTGCCTATTCTTTCGGCAACCGGTATTTATATGATATTATAGCAGTATGCAGGAGGGCGGCGGAATGATGATAAGTGAATACGGCAATAAAAAACTCACAGAAGAAAAAGTGTTTAAAGATCCGGTGCACCGGTATATTCATGTCCGCGATCAAGTCATCTGGGATCTGATAAAGACGAAGGAGTTTCAGAGACTGAGGCGTATCAGGCAGCTCGGCACGCTCTATCTTGCCTTCCATTCCGCGGAGCACTCAAGATTCAACCATTCCCTCGGTGTATACGAAATCGTCCGACGCATGGTTGTGAACTTCCGGGAGTTCGAGGAGTGGGACAACGAAGACCGTCTGCTCGTACTCTGTGCGGCACTGCTCCACGACCTCGGGCACGGCCCGTTTTCCCACTGTTTCGAGACGATTTTCAATACGGATCATGAGGAGTTCACCCGTAAGATCATACTCGGCAACACGGAAGTGAATGCCGTACTGAAAAAGGTGGGTGTCGATTTCCCGCTGGAAGTTGCACAGGTGATCGACAAGACCCATGAAAACAAACTGGTCATCAGCATGATCTCCTCCCAGATAGATGCGGACCGCATGGACTATCTCCAGCGTGATTCGTACTATACGGGTGTCAGCTACGGCAACTTCGACATGGAGCGCATACTCCGTGTGATGCGGCCCTCAAAGGACGAGGTGATCATCAAGGACAGTGGCATGCATGCTGTGGAAGATTACCTGATGAGCCGCTACCAGATGTACTGGCAGATCTATTTCCATCCGGTCTCAAGGGGTGGTGAGGTACTGTTGAATCTGGCGCTCCGACGTGCGAAGTATCTGCATGAAGAGGGCTATGTATTCAAGCAGGCACCGAAGTATTTCATTCCGTTCTTCGACGGTACGCTCACGGTCCATGACTATTTGAGGCTCGATGAAATGGTGGTCAACTTCTACCTTCAGGAGTGGATCCATGAAGATGACGAAGTGCTCTCAGACCTGTCACACCGTTTCGTTAACAGGGATTTGTTCAAGTATCTGCCGTTCGATGGGTCGATCATCACGATCACCGAGATCGAAGAACTGTTCAGAAAAGGCGGGGTTGATCCCGAGTATTATTTCTTCAGCGATTCCTATTCGGACCTGCCCTACGATTACGACCGGCCGGGATCGAAGAGCAACCGCCGGCCGATCCATCTCCAGAAGAGGAACGGCGAACTGAAAGAGATCAGCAGCCAGTCTGCCATCATACACAGTATTACAGGCATGCACCGCATGGATTCGAAACTTTATTATCCGAAAGAGAAAATACTTCAGATCAAGGATCCTGAAGTGAAGGGGCAGATCATCAATCTGCTGAATGAATTGGCATAGGAGCATGATAATATGGCAAATGAATCTGAAAATAAAAAACAGGGGTTCCAGTTCAATATTATAAAAGATGACCCGTTGACAGGCCATAAGGGCCAGAATATCGGGTCCATCAGCCTGGAGAATATCGCCCCTGTCTATATAGATATCGATACACAGGAGACCTTCATCGACATGGCCGGCCTTCACGCCCGCGCCGAAGTTGAAAAACGTGTGAAGTGGGTGACGGACAAGTCCGAAGTCGAAGGGAGTGGCCAGAAGGAATACTGGATCGTCTGGGTGGCTGTGGAGCGCAAGGATTTCGGACCGGTGTATGCCGGTGTCGCAGCATGCTACCAGATGGTCAATAAAGAACGCCGCCGGGGATATAAGATGATGCATGAGCATGTCAATATGCTGGATCGGGCGATGAAGAGTAAGATTGAAATCGGCATGATGGATGACGTAAGCAAAAGTTCACTGAAAAAGTTCCTCCAGAATCACAATATGGAGATATGGGAGAATTCGGGAGAATTGAAAAAATTATTGGAAAATCACTAATTGTGACGTTATTGTGTCAAAGTCATAAAAACATTGCAGATTTTTACATTGAAATATAGAATGTATATAGTTATGCATCTGTATAACTAGGACACTGTGGGCAGGAGAAATCCTGTCCACTTTTTTTATTTGGGAAATGGATATGTGAAATCAGGGTATGGGTCCTGTAGTGTTATTTTAGCTGTGGAGGGGGCATACCATGATTGATGCGAAACAAAAAGTGAGTCAGGCAACGCTTGATACTTTCAGGAATCTGCTCGCCGCAGAGAAAGAAGAAGAATTCCGCAGCAGTTTCCTCAAACTTCATGAAAATGACCAATTCAATATCATCAGACGTCTTGGAACTACAGCCCGGGCGGAAGTGATCGGCATTCTGTCCCCCGAGGAATTTGCCATGATATTCAAATGGTTCGACAGAGATGAGCAGTTGGAGCTGTTTGATGAGATGGATGAGGCTTACGGTATCCGGATGCTGGAGCGGATGTCGACTGATAATGTGCGGCATTTCATGGAACCGCTCAAAGCGGCTGTCCAGCAAGAACTGCTGGCCGGGCTGAGTGCACAAAAAGCGGCACATATACGTGAACTGCTGACCTATAAGAGGGGGAGCGCCGGCAGTGTCATGCGCAAGGAGTTCATCACCGGGTTTCCGGATGATACGGCGGGTGCAATGATTGAAAAGCTTAAGGGCGATACAACAACCCATGAAGCGGTGCATCATATATATATTGCCGACGAAGACCAGAAATTTATAGGGCTCCTCTCTCTGCGCGGGCTGCTTATGGCAAAAGATAAAGACCTTCTCGGCGATGTATGTGATACTGAAATCAAAACTGTGATGCCCGAGATGGATCAGGAGCATGTCGCCCGGATCATGCAGGACTATGATGCCGTTGATATTCCGGTCGTCAGTCTGGACAGGGAATTGGTCGGGAGTATAACCATCGATGATATTATCGATGTCATCGAATTCGAAATGACTGAAGATGTCGGAGAACTGACTGCATCCAGAGGGACGACGGATGTAAGTGTTTCACCGTTTACAGCGGCAAAAAAACGTGTACCCTGGATTCTCATCCTCATGTTCCTGGGGCTGATCACCGCCAATGTCATCGGTGCATTCGAAGAGACGCTTGAAGCGGTCGTGCTGCTTTCTTTCTTCATCCCGCTGGTTATGGACGCCGCAGGGAATACAGGTACGCAGTCACTCGCAGTGATGGTGAGGATACTTTCCACCGGTGCGTATGAAAAGAATGGCATTTGGCATACGATGAAGCGGGAACTCGGCACAGGCATACTGATGGGGATCGTGAGCGGTCTAACCATCACGCTGCTGATTTCGGTTTTCTACCAGGATATGAAAATCGGCCTGATTGTCGGCAGTGCACTGCTGTTGACACTCAGTATATCCACAGTCATTGGCAGCATCGTGCCGGTTGTCATCAACAAGCTGAATATCGATCCGGCTGTCGCCAGCGGGCCGTTCATCACGACACTGAACGATGTCATCGGGCTTTTGATCTACTTCACGATTGCCACTGCCATGCTCCAGATATGATGTCGGAAAGTGGATGTCCAGGCGTGTCGTGTATGTTATAATTTAGCTTACTTGAAGGTGATCATATGAATAAACAACACGCACAATTCAAATTGCGGCAGACAGTGGATATGAACGGGGAAACGAAACGCTTCAGACAGGATCTGGATGTTGAAGTGATCGAACGGAAAGACAGATATTACAGGTATACGGAAAAACTCGATGAGCATGAAATTGATGTCGTGCTCCGTGCAGGAGACGGCTTCGTCAAAATCCAGCGGCGCGGGGTGATCAACATGAATTTTCATTTTGAAGAAGGCCGTACGACAGAAACCTTTTATGAATCTCCGGCTGGAAAGCACCTTTTCCAAATCCATACTAAAAAGCTGGATCTCAGCGGGTCATCGGTGGATATCGAATACGACCTGATCGAAAACGGTGCAGTCATCGGAAATTATCATTACAAATTAGAGAGAGTGGGATAGCTGATGGATCTGAAACAGCATTTGAAAATTTCAATTGAAAAAGCAGTCGGGAAATCCGGTCTTGTTGAAGAGGTGCCGCCGGTAAAGGTGGAAGTACCAAAAGATAAAGCGAACGGGGATTTTTCCACAAATATCGCCATGGTGCTCACAAAACAGGCAAAACGCAATCCGCGTGAAATCGCCCAGACGGTCATCGACAATCTGGACAAAAGTGAAGCGCAGGTGAAATCCGTCGATATTGCCGGACCGGGCTTCATAAACTTCAAAATGGAGGAGTCCTCCCTTACGGGCGTCATAGCCAAAGTGCTTGAGGAAAAAGAGCGTTTCGGCAGTACTGTACGTGAAAATGCGGAAAAGATCCTGATCGAGTTCGTGAGTGCGAACCCGACAGGCGACCTGCATATCGGACATGCCCGCAATGCAAGCGTCGGGGATACGCTTGCAAACGTGATGGAATTTGCAGGGTATGACGTCGAACGCGAATATTACATCAACGATGCCGGAAATCAGATCCATAACCTCGCCCTGTCCATCGAAGCACGTTACCTCGAGGCACTCGGACGAGGGCTCGACATGCCGGAGGACGGATACAACGGCAAAGACATCAAGGTGATCGGCGAGAGGCTTGCCAAGGAATCACCGGAATATGCGGATCAGCCGCACGAAGAGCGTGTGGCGAAATTCCGTCAGCTCGGTGTGGATTATGAAATGGAGAAACTCCGCCAGGACCTTTCTGATTTCAATGTGCATTTTGACAACTGGTTCAGTGAAACTTCCCTCTATGAAAAAGGGGAGGTAGAGGAAGCGCTCGGCAAAATGACGGATAATGGCTATACATTCGAGGAGGACAATGCCCTGTGGCTCAGGACGACGGATTTCGGTGATGACAAGGACCGCGTGCTCCGCAAGAGCGACGGTACATACACTTACCTCATGCCGGACATCGCCTATCATTATGACAAGGTGGAGCGCGGCTTTGACAGACTTATCAACCTCTTCGGGGCGGATCACCATGGTTACATCAAGCGTCTGAAAGGATCGCTCGGTGCACTCGGTGAAGATCCTGAACGTCTCGAAATCCAGATCATGCAGATGGTGCGCCTGATTGAAAACGGTGAGGAAGTGAAGATGTCGAAGCGTACCGGCAAGGCGATCACCCTCCGTGACATCATTGAAATGATCGGTGTGGACGCGAGCCGCTACTTCCTGGCGATGAGAAGCCCGGATACACATTTTGACTTCGATCTTGAACTGGCGAAATCGGAATCCAGCGATAACCCTGTCTATTATGCACAGTATGCACATGCCCGCATCTGTTCGATACTGCGCCAGGCAAAAGAGAACGGATACGGTGTGGATAAGGATGCCAATGTCGATGTGATTGTAAATGGACAGGCGCTGGAACTGCTCAAGAAACTCGGCGGGTTCCCGGATGTGGTGCAGGGTGCGGCGGACAGCCGTGCCACAAATCGCATACCGAACTATATCCAGGAGCTTGCCGGGCTGTTCCACAAATTTTACAATGCAGACAAAGTCCTCACTGATGACAAGGAGAAGACGCTCGCCTATCTGGCGATGATCGAGGCAGTGAGACAGACTTTGGAAAACGCGCTTTCTCTGATCGGTGTGAGTGCACCGGAAAGGATGTAGCGTCCAATCCCCCGCTTAAGGCGGGGGTTTATTTTTAAGAGGAGAGAAGGAGTGGAGTGAATGGATCGTATGAAGGGAATACTGATGTTTGCCGCCGTACTTCTGATGGCTGCCTGCAGCCCGTCGGAAGAAGGCGGAGGGCCCCGCATCGTATCGCTCATGCCGAGCAACACTGAAATCATTTCTGAGCTGGGATTTGAGGATGAGCTTGTCGGCGTGACGACCGAAGATGATTATCCGGAATCAGTGGCGGACGATGAAGAACTCTTGAGGATGGATACATTCGAGCTCGATGAAGAGCAGCTCATCGGTCTTGAGCCCACACATATCGTCGCTCATGAATCTTCGGACGGAATGCATCGGGAAATGCTGGACCGTGTGGCAGAAACGACAGGAGCAGAAGTACTGACGGTGGAGGAAGCACGCGACATCGATGAAATTTATGAATCCATCAGGCAGATCGGGGCGTTCTTCAGTGCAGAGGAGGATGCTGAAGATGTAATCAGCGGCATCGCCCGGGAGCTCGGTGATCTCAAAGGGCAGTACAGCGATGAAGATACCCGGTCGGCTTTCATCCATATTTCGGATCAGCCTGAGATATATACAGCCGGGAGCGGAACGTTCATTGATGATGCCCTCGCCTGGATTGATGTGGGGAACGCGTTTGATGATATGGAAGGCTATCCGGCTGTGAGCGCTGAAGACATAGTGGAAAGGGATCCGGACATACTTGTCTCCGTAATGGGGCTCTCTGATGAAGCACTGAGCCAGTCCGTCAGCGACACGCCGGGGTTGCAGGATATGGCCGTCAGTGATCCTGAAAATCAGTGCAATATCAATCCGGATCTCCTGACCCGTCCGGGTCCGAGAATCGCGGAAGGGCTCGGGCAGACGGCCGAGTGCGTGTATGAATAAACATATCACCGTCCTGCTGGCCGTCATTCTCATGACAGCGACGGCCAGTGTGTTTGCGGGCTCCGCCTCCTTCGAAGAGCTGGACAGGGGACAGCTTATGAGTATCGTTTTCGGTATCAGGGTCCCCCGCATACTGTTCGCATTCGTCCTCGGAGCGGCGCTTGCCATGAGCGGCGCAGTTTTCCAGGTTGTTCTCAGAAATCCGATGGCGGACAGTTTCACGCTGGGCATGGCGAACGGGGCTGTGCTCGGCAGCGCACTCGTTGTCGTCCTTGCGCTTCCTCTGTATCTTCAGCCGGTGATGAGCATCATATGCGGAATCGCCGGTCTGCTGATCGTACTGGCGGCAGCCCGCCGGATAGATGCCGGATACCGGCCTGAAACGCTGATTATAACAGGAGTGCTGCTCGGTGCAATGCTCTCCGGGATCCTATATATCCTTGTACTCATCCAGCCTGATAAGACGGAGTCCATCGCCAAGTATATGTTCGGCTCCATGGCCGGGGCAACATACGAAGTTGGCCTGATAACCGGTATCCTTACAGCCGTATCCGGAGTCATCGTCCACAAATACGGCCGGCAGCTCGATCTCCTCAATCTCGGGGACGAACGGGCGTTCAGCCTCGGTGTGAATACTGCACGGCTGCGCGTCCTGCTCCTTGCCGCGGCCTCCATCCCGCCGCTCGTGGCAATCAGTTTCAGCGGCATCATTGCACTTGTGGGCATCATCGTCCCGCAGATGATCCTCTACTTCAAACCCCTGTTGTTCAGACCACTTATGATCCTGTCCTGTTTGTACGGCGGGGTCTATGTGCTGTTCATCGACACAATCGGCCGCACGCTCTTTGCCCCTGTACAAATACCGACAGGGGTGATGGTGATGATTTCTGCAGTGCCTATTTTCATATTCCTGATGCAGAAGCGGATCTTGACGCACAGACAGTAAGGGTTAAGTTGGGAAAATTGGATAACCTCATGATAAACTGGATAAAAAGGCTGATATGATCAGCCTTTTCTTAATTAAGGGGGATATATGATGAAGAACAAAGTGGAAATCGGGGATATTTACAAAATCAGATCCGTTTCATCACCGTCAGTAGTACCGGGGAATGAAGCAGCCACCTACCTTGTGACCACGCTTGATGAAGAGAAGAACGATTACCGGACGAATCTTTACCGCTATGAGAATGGAGAGAGCACCCAGCTTACATACAAGCACGAACGCATTTCCAATGTGAGGCACTCACCGGACGGCACGAGAACTTTATTCATCGCCTCAGCAGAAGAAAAGCAGCAGGTTTTCCTGCTCGCGGCCGCTGGTGGTGAACGGCAACAGCTGACAGAAGAGGAAGATGATGTGAACAACGCTGAATTTTCCAAAGACGGGAAATCGGTCCACTATCATGTTTCTATTGAAAAGGACGCAAAAGAAAAACAGGACGGAACGGATAGGAAGCCGGAAGCTGTCGTCATCGACCGGATGAAATACAAGGCTGACAGCCTCGGTCTGCTCAAAGAGAAATATCAGGCAGTCAGGACAATCGATATCTCATCACGGGAAGTTACGACGCTCCTCTCTGGTGAAGAGAATTTTTCTCTTGTGGAGACGGACGGTGAAGCTATCATCTATACGACTGACCGGAGCGATGAACCGGATTTCAATTTCAGTCAGAAATTGTATATTAAACATGGGGAAAGTGAACCGGTTGAGATTGGAAAGGGCGAAGGGATCGTACTGGATGCAGCGTTATCCCCGAATGGTTCAAAACTCCTCATAACCCATATGGGACGGGAGTTTGAGAATGCAACGCATGGCGTTATAATGCTGTACGATACAAAATCTGGAGCGCTGCAGGAGCTCACGGGCAAACTGGATAAGCCGGTCGGCGACTACGCAGCTGCAGATACGCAGCAGGCGGTGGAGACTGTACCTGCAAAATGGGTTTCCGATGAACGCTTCGTCTTCATCGTATCTGAAAACGGCAGTGTGAATCTGTACGAAGGGAACATTGGCGGGGAAGTGAGGCCATTGCTCACGGACAGGCACCACATTTACGGAATGGATACGGCGGCTGATCATGCAGTGCTTACGATTTCAAGGCATGACTCGCCGGGCGAACTTTACAAATTCGATTACGGCACGGGAGCTCTTGAAAAACTGACTGGATTCAACAGGGAATATGAGGAGAATACAGAGCTTTACGATCCGGAGGATATCCATTTTGAAAGCAGCGATGGAACCGAAGTGCATGGCTGGTTCATGAAGCCGGCGGGCTTTGAAGAAGGCGGGAAGTACCCTGTAATCACCAATATCCACGGCGGGCCCCATGCTTTCTACGCCAATACTTTCTTCCATGAAATGCAGGTGCTGGCCGCCCTCGGCTATGGGGTGCTGTTCGTGAATCCGCGCGGTTCACACAGCTACTCACAGAAATTCGTGAATGCCGTGCGCGGCAACTATGGCGGCATCGACTACGAGGACATCATGGCGGGCGTCGATTACATCACCCAAAAATACAGCTGGATCGACCGGGATAACCTTGGTGTCACGGGCGGCTCGTACGGCGGCTTCATGACCAACTGGATCGTCGGCCATACGGACCGCTTCAAAGCGGCGGTCACCCAGCGCAGCATATGCAACTGGGTGAGTTTCCGCGGCGTCTCCGACATCGGCTACTATTTCAGCGACTGGCAGATCAAAGCTGAATTCAGTGATATTGATGCCATGTGGCATCATTCGCCGATCAAATATGTGGATGATATCAAGACGCCGCTTCTGATCCTCCACAGTGAGCGGGATTTCAGATGTCCGATGGAACAGGCGGAACAGCTGTATATCGCTCTCAAGTATCAGAAAAAAGAAACACGGTTCGTACGCTTCCCGGATGCGGATCATAATTTATCAAGAACAGGAAAACCGGGCCTCAGGGTGGATCGTCTGAATCATCTCACGGGATGGTTCAAAGAATATCTTGACTGATCCATCCAGGGATTTCCCGGGAAATATAAGAAAGATGAGGTGACAATGTGTCTGAAAAAGAAAAGATGCTGCGCGGAGAGTATTATGATCCGGAAGACCCGACACTCAAACATCTGCGCGGGAACGCGGAAAAACTGATTGGCGAATACAACAGCCCGGAAGCTGGCAACGAGGCACATATACTGGAGATGCTGATAGGCTACAGGGCTGAAGGGATAAGCATCAGGAAGCCGTTCTATTGTGACTATGGCAGCAACATAAAAGTGGGGCGTAATTTCTATGCCAACTATAACTGTGTGTTCCTTGATGCTGGACCGATCAATATCGGAGATGATGTCTTCCTGGGTCCGGGTGTATCATTGATTACCGTGAATCATCCGTTGGACCCCGAGGAACGCAGAGCCGGAAAAGAATATGCCAAAGCCATCAATATAGGCAATAATGTATGGCTCGGGGCAAATGTGACGGTGAACCCGGGTGTGACCATCGGCGATAACACGGTCATCGGCTCCGGTTCGGTGGTCGTGAAGGATATTCCAGCCAATATGGTCGCGGTCGGCAATCCATGCCGTCCTGTAAAAAGTGTGGAAACATAAAAAACCGGGCTCTGGCCCGGCTTTTTACGTCACCCACAAGCTTAAAGTATCCACTGCGCCCCACAGTCTGAACAGGAGATAGGAAATCAGATGGATTCCGGCAATATACATCATGAACGGCCAGAAAATATCAATCGGACGCTCTTTCACTCCCAGATAGAACAGGTATCCCGGATAGAGGTTCAGGATCGTGAAGATGATGACCACGGAAACGCCGAACATTATGAAGATGGTATGGCTCTCCACTCCGAAGAAATGATGCAGCCCGAGTACAGATGAGAAAAGGGTGAGGCTGATGAAGAATACAGCTGTGGTGACTATCGCGTAATACGACAGCAGCACAGGAATCCTCACCCGTTCCCGTTTGAACCAGAGGATCATCAAATACAGGAAAGCGATGTTCAAGATGATATACAGGAGAAGTATCGCAATACGGAGGGAAAAGATTTCAAATCCCAATGTGAAGGGCTGGTAGTCGTCGGCGAAGAGATCCATCCCGATGATATGGCCGAATACACCTGATATGAGAGTGTAGAGGATCAGAAGTGATATCGTGATGAACGGCGGGATTTCCAGGCTTGTATTCAGATTTCTGTGGATATCTTTGAGATAGGCAATCAATTTGTACATGAACAGGCCCCCGAGTTTCATTAGTGACATATTAGCACAAGTTCCTGTAAATTAATAATGATGCAATCTATGATATATTGGGATAAAGACCAATGAAAGGGATGGTTACCATTACTGAAAAATATGAAAAAAGAGTGGAGAAATTGGCAGAATCACTCGACGTGGATGCGGTTGTAATTACCGATCCTGTGAATGTCTTCTATTTCACAGGATGCTTCATAGAGCCGCATGAGAGGCTGCTTGCGCTTCTCATTGATGTGAAAACGAGGGACACTGCGCTGATGTATCCGGCGCTGGATCAGGAAATTGTGAACGACCAGGCGACCGTGACGAATCATCTTCCGCACAATGACGGTGAAGATCCGTTTGACAGGCTGTTCGAGCATCTGGGACGGGTGCAGGCCGGAATAATCGGCATCGAAGGTGCGCATATGATATATGACCGCTACCAGCGTCTGCTCGACAACTATACGGCAGATCAGATCCGTTCGGTGGGCAAGGAAATCAATGTGTTGCGCGGAAGAAAAAATGAAGAGGATAAAGAAAAACTCCAGGAAGCTGTGGATATTACTGAAAAAGCACTCGCTGACCTTGTGAATGGACCGGTATCCGGCAGAACCGAGAAAGAAATTGCGGACTTCCTGCTGCAGAAAGTGAAGGAATACGGCGCAACCGATGTGTCATTTGGACCGTTGGTGCTGGCAGGGGAAAATGCGGCACTCCCTCACGGCAGATCCGGCGATACAGTGGTCGAGCCGGGAGATTTCCTGCTCATCGACTTCGGTGTCGTGACCAAAGACCGTTATGTATCCGACATGACCCGCACTTTCATCATCGGTGAACCGACAGACGAACAGGCTGCCATATACAATGCGGTGCTGAAAGCGAACAAGGCGGGCATCAGCCAATCGCGGCTCGGCGAGCAGATGAACACACTCGATAGAGCAGCACGGGATGAAATCCAAAAGGACGGATACGGCGAATATTTCACCCACCGCATCGGGCATGGTCTCGGCATCGGACTGCATGAACAGCCATCGCTCGATTCACAGAATACGGACAAATTGGAAAAAGGTCATGTCATCACCATCGAACCGGGCGTATACAAAGCCGGTTTCGGCGGAGTGCGCATCGAGGATATGCTGTACATTGATGATGAAACACAGGTTCTCACATCATTCCCGAAAGATATTGAAAGCATAACGATTGAAGTATAAAAAAGCAGGCGGCCCTTATCTTTTCCGGACAGGATAAGGGCCGCCTGTTTTCTTTCGGTCTGATTTTCCAGTACCGGGTCTCATACATCACAATCTGCCATGATATCCTGTATCATCCCTGTTTTTTTGCGACCGGAAGCTCACCACCATAATGTTGCGTTTTATACGACGGATGATGGAAGAGGGCTGTTGCTGACGATGCCGCTGTATATAAAAGCGTTATGTTTCGGCTCTCATCCTTTTTCTTCCCGGACGCACTATAAGCAGCACGATGCCCATGAGCAGCATGATGAGACCTGTCCATGACCAGCCGTCGAGTATTTCACCGACCAGGAACACGCCCAGCAGGGAGGCTGTTAAAGGTTCTGCCAGAGACAAGGTCACTGCAGTCGAGGACTTGACGTTTTTAAGCCCGATGGCGAACAGGTAATAGGCGAGCCCCGTTGCAAGTACACCGATATGCATGGCCGCAAGGAATCCTTCTGTTTCAAGCAGCCAGGAGCTGTCATATATGAGTATGAAAGGGGACAGCATGATGGCGCTGGTCATGAATATGACTGCGGCGCTTGCAATCGGATGATGGTTTCTCACGAGTCCGGAGTTCAGGATGGTGAATGAGGCGAATGAAAATCCGGCACCGAGGGCCGACAGTATCCCGAGCGGATCGACGGTGACGGCGCTGCTGTTGAACATGAGTATGACGCAGCCGGTCACCGCCAGGAAGGTGGAAAGCCACCAGACACCAGAAGGTCTGGTTTTGAAGGTGATCCATTCAATCATGCCGGAGAACACAGGTGCGCTGCCGATTGCGGCCACTGTTCCGACAGCCACCCCCGTCAGACTGACTGCGGTGAAAAAGAACGGCTGGAACAGTGCCATGGAAAGTGCAGCCAGCAGAACACTTCTGAGCGGCCATCCTTTCAACGTCATCTTTCCCATCAGAACGGCGACGGCCATAAGGACCAGACCGCCGACGAGAAGACGCATCGCACCCATGGATATGCTGTCCGCACCGGCTGGTGCAAATGCCTTTGCCGTGCCGACCGTACCCCAGAGCACTGCAGCAATCAGAATCATAAATGGTGACACTACAGTTCTCACTTGCAAACACCCCCGTTATTATATGTAAAATCCATATTATAGATAATATACGCCATTATGGAGTATAATTTCCATATGAATGAATTGAACAAATGAAAGGAAAATATGAATGGTTGAAATGTTTATGGCACTTGAGCCCTGGCAGCAGGCCCTTACTGCAACACTGTTCACGTGGTGCATGACAGGCTTGGGCGCAGCTTTTGTCTTTCTGACACGGGAAGTCAATGAACGATTTTTGGATATTATGCTTGGGTTTGCCGGTGGTGTGATGATTGCGGCAAGCTTCTGGTCCCTGCTCTCACCGGCGATTGAGAACAGCGAGGGTCACTTCATCGGAGAATGGTTCCCGGCTGCTGTCGGTTTCCTTGTTGGCGGATTATTCATCTACGGATTTGATAAAATGATTCCCCATACGCACAGGAATGCACCGGACGACAGGACTGAAGGAATCGGCGCAGAGAACCGGCGGCGGAGTACGCTGCTCGTCTTTTCACTTACTCTCCATAACATTCCGGAAGGTATGGCGATCGGCATCGCATTCGGAGCGATTGCCTCGAATGCAGACCCTGCAACACTTGCCGCCGGTGCAGCCACACTGGCACTCGGTATCGGTATCCAGAATATTCCGGAGGGTATGGCTGTATCGATGCCCCTTCGAGGAGACGGGATGTCACGGATGAAAAGCTTCTTCTTTGGCTGGATGTCGGCGATTGTGGAACCGATGGCCGCCATGGTGGGTGTGCTTGCCGTATCATTCATGGCTCCGGTTCTCCCGTATGCACTCAGTCTTGCGGCCGGCGCGATGATTTTTGTGGTCGTGGAGGAAGTAATACCGAGCACGCAGAAAAACGGTCATTCCGATATTGCAGCCATGAGTCTCATGATCGGTTTTACTCTCATGATGATCCTGGATGTTGCGCTCGGATAAAGTTTAAACCCATGTGGAGAAAGGTATATAGGAATGTATACTAAAATGGAGGGATTTATGAATGAGAGTTCTCGTAGTTGGTGCAAACGGACAGATTGGCCATCAGGTTGTGGAAAAGCTGAAAGAAAAAGGCCATGATCCCGTTGCGATGGTGCGCAAGGAAGAGCAGACCGGCCAATTCAAGGACAGAGGCATTGAAACAGTACTTGCAGATCTGGAAAAAGATTTCTCCCATGCATTTGAAAATTTGGATGCCGTAGTGTTCGCTGCAGGGTCCGGCGGCAGTACAGGGGCGGATAAGACGATCATCATCGACCAGGAAGGTGCGATCGAAACAGTGGACAACGCCAAAGAAGCTGGTGTAAAACACTTTGTCATCGTAAGCTCCATCGGTGCCGGTGATCCGAAAAATGCAGAACAGATCAAGCATTATATGTACGCCAAACACCGTGCTGATGAACATCTCAAAGCATCCGGTCTAAATTATACGATCATCCGTCCGGGCATGCTGCAGGACGAAGCGGGCACCGGCAGGGTGAAATTATCCGAAGGCGAACCGGAAATCGGCAATGTACCGCGTGAGGATGTGGCGGCAGTACTTGCCCATGCGATTGATAAGAACCAGCCGGCCAATAAAGTCTACAATCTCATCGAAGGCGACACGCCGGTGGATGACAGCATATGATACTAAAAAATCTCTCCAAAATGGAGAGATTTTTTATGTCTAAACAGACTCCGCGGATATCTCGTCCTTATCGTCGCTGTAATACTTTTTGATGAATGAATCCTTTTCTTCATCCGTGATCTTCTCGATGCCGATGCCTGTAGCGGCAAGGATCAGTGCAATCACCGGAACCGTGAAGTTCAGGATTGCAAAAGGCGCGTATTCCCAGGCGGCGACCCCTAGCACGCCGTATATATAGACGCCGCACGTGTTCCACGGGATGAAGACGGATGTGAGCGTCCCTCCATCTTCAAGGGAACGGGAGAGATTTTTGGAGTGCAGGTTCTTTTCTATATATGTCCGGAGGAACATGCGGGAAGGAACGACGATTGAAATGTACTGTTCGGAACATGTCGCATTTGTAGTGAAGGCTGCGATAATTGTCGAAGTCACTACGCCGAAAGTACCTTTGGCAACTTTGATGATCTGCGTCATGATGGATCTCAGCATGCCGCTGTATTCAAGTATACCGGCAAAAGTCATCGCCACGACAGTCATCGATACAGTGAACATCATGCCCTGCAGCCCGCCATTGTTGAAAAGGTCATTGATCATCTGGTTGTCCGTTTCAATGACATATCCGCTCTGAAGTGCTCCAATCGCAGCTCCGAGGTCCCCACCCTGTACAAACAGATGGCAGAGGAAACCGAGCACGATCCCTACGACCAGCGCAGGGATGGCGGACATCTTGAAGAGCACGATGCCGAGAATCATAATAACCGGCACCAGCAGCAGCCACGGAGAAATGACGAAGTTCTCCCTCAGTGCCACCATCATGCCGGTAACCTCCTCCTGTGACGCGGCCCCGGCTCCGCCGAACTGGCGGCCAAGGAAAAAGAAGACGGTGAGTGCAATGACAAGTCCGGGTACCGTTGTATAGAACATATGCTTGATATGCACGAAAAGATCCGTATTCGTAAGGCCGGCCGCAAGATTTGTCGTATCCGACATCGGGCTCATCTTATCGCCGAAGTACGAACCGGAAATGACCGCACCTGCAATCATCGCGGCCGGTATTTCCATGCTCAGACCAATGCCCATCCCCGCCACACCGACAGTCGCCATGGTGGACCATGAGCTGCCGATTGACAGTGAAACGATGGCACACAGAATGATGATCGTCACGAGAAACAGTGACGGGCTGATCAGAGCAAGTCCATAGTAGATCATCGTCGCGACTATTCCGCCGCCAATCCACGAACCGATGATCAGACCGACCAGCATGATGATGACGATGGCCGGAAGAGCCAGACGTATCCCCTTGAACATCATTTTCTCTATATCAATCCACTTGTAGCCATGGGCCATTGCCACGATTGCCGCGGAAGCGGTACCAAAAATAAGAGGGATGTGCGGGTCCTGACCGAGCGAGACTACCGTAATTCCCATCGCCGCTATCATCAGTACAAGCGGCAGTAAAGCCATAAAAAAATTGAATTCCTGTTTTGCATTTTCATTTGTGTTGTCCATATTTCCCACCTCGGAACGATTATACAACAGTCCTCAGGAAGTGGAAAGAAATTTCAAAAAATTTAGAACCGGACTATGCTGGATAGTCTATTGTCCAGGAAACCTATTCAATGATCGTGTTCCTGTTTCTATTCCGGAAGCATTCTATGAGTTGCTTTTGAGAATTCCTTTTCACTGAAAGAGCCGGAAGGTCTTCGAGACTGAAATATTTTACATCACTGGTCTCATAACTTTCAGTTAGATTTCCGGATAAACGTCTACAGTTGTAAATCATCTTGTAGTAATGGTTCAGAGAGTTTTCCGGGTTGGATTTATTCGTATCGTAAACTGCGAGGAGGTCCAGGACTTCCACTTCTAATCCCGTCTCTTCATAAGTTTCTTTTATAACGTTGTCAACTGGAGAAATTCCCACTTCGGCAAATCCACCGGGGAGGGACCACGTTTCATCTTTGGGGTCCTGGACCAATAAAATCTCATCACTGTCATTAAGAACCATTGCTCTTACATCGACTTTTGGAGTAGGATATCCCTGCTCTTTCGCTAATGTAATGTGTTCATTGGTCAGGTTTTGATTTATATAAGTTTCTGTCATTTCGAAGATCTCTGTAAAACGTTCAATATCATAAGGATCCTTTGAATAATTTATCCCGGCATTGGAAATAGACAGCAGTCGCTGCATAAAAATTTTTATATCCATGCTTGATAGTCCCCCTTCTTTCAGGAAATATTATAGAGCAGCACAAGTCCCAGGATCGATATGGCGAAAACCACAGCATTAAGCATGAACAACTTATAGGCATTGACACCCTCCGGCTCCCATATTTTCAGCAGCCTGAGGAGGGCCATGACGGAAGTGAAACCGAGCAGGAACAAAGAGAACCCGAAGATGACATACAGGATCATTATCAATATATGCATGTTTCTGGAAACCTCCAGTATGTATGAACTTTGATGCTCAAGGATAACATAATATGAATGAATTTCACATGTCTATTAACCGCCCAAAATGAAAGGACCCCAATCTACTGGCATAGATTGGGGTCCGATGTGCTCTGTTACGTAACAGTGTTTGATTACCTATGATATTTCACAGCAGATCGTAAACAAATCATACTTCATAAAAGCACTTAAAATGTCCATTGCGGTTCAGAAGAAACACCGGGTAATCTGTTCTTACCGTTCCATGAATTCATCCAGGTACAATTCATAAATGGTATCTGCAATCAGCCTTTTTCTGGCATAGTAGCTTCTGCCGTGGGGCTTCAGCTTGATTTCCTTTCCGGCGTGCATGTACATGCCGTCATACTTTTCTTTGTCCCGGACGGCAAGTACCGTGGATTCCGCACCTTCTGAAGGGGACAGGAAGAATGGCTTGAGTGTGCCGTATATGATATTGCCGAGTTTTTCATTCTGCTGTGTCCTGCCGAGATTTGTTGTGACTGCACCCGGATGGACGGCGGTGGTTCTGAGTCCCTCGCCGCTGAACTGTTCGTGCAGTTCCTGCATGAAGTACAGTGTGGCCAGTTTTGAGCGGCCGTACAGCTGCATCGGATTGCCTTTTCCCTTGAAATAATCCGACTTCAGGGTGGTAAGGCCGTACGCGTTGGATGATACAATCACAATCTGGGGCTCTCTGCCGTTCAAGAGGGCGGGCATCATATAATGCGTGAGCAGGTAGTGACCCAGATAATTCGTTCCCATCATGAGTTCGTAGCCATCTGCCGTATCCTGTCTTGATAGTGATACGACACCTGCATTGTTGATCAGGCAGTCTATTTTGCCATAGTTGTCCTGGATGTGAAGTGCCGCTTTCTCAACGCTTGCAAGGCTTGCGAGGTTGCATTCCACGACGCTCACTTTCAAGCCGGGTTTCCCGCTCCTCAGCTCTTTTTTCAGTAGTTGGGCCTTCACCACGTTTCTGGCAAGCAGTATGATTTCATCAAAATCCGCTGCGAGCGCTTCGGCGGTGGCTTTCCCGATCCCGGAGGTCGCACCTGTGATGGCGAGTGTTCTATGGTCCATACTATCCTTCATCCACTTTGATCTCTTCATATTTGCCGAACCATTCGGGGAAAACCTTTTTGAAGGCCACAGGTTTGAATTCACTGTTCACTTTCTTTACGACGATGTGTGTCGTCGTGCCGAATGTACACACTTCTCCATCGCCATTGACGATTTCAAACCCGTAATCCGTGCGCATGCCGGTATTTTTCGCCACCCACGTCCTGACGAATGCACGGTCGCCGTATTTAAGTGATTTCTTATAGGTGATGTTGACGTTGTAGACCGGAGCGTAGTAGCCCGAGCGTTCCATTGCGACATAATCATAGCCGACGTCCGCAATCAGCTGCATCCGGCCGACTTCCAGCCATTTTATATAACTGCCGTGGTAGATGACACCCATCATATCAGTGTCTGCGTACATGACCTGAATTTCTTTTTCTGCAACGTATCCTTTTTCCATCGTCTATTACCTCTCGTTTCCTAGTGCGTATCTTCATTCCATTATAGCACTGCACTGTTTTCTCCACGAACAGAAATGTTTACATGAGATTTGAAAATTCTGGTAAAAAGATGACAATATAATAATAGTTGGACTGATGAACTATGGAAGATTCTTTTTATCCGGGACGGTAGTTTAGAAATTTTGTACCAAAAAGTGTTAGTATTGAATCAAATAAAATTTTGGAGCCGAGTGAAATGGAATACATAGAACAGGGGACACAGCAGTTCAGAAAAACGACATTCGCTTTTTTCGCCGCAGGATTCAATACATTTGCTATTCTTTACACCGCACAGCCGCTCATGCCGATATTCACGGAAGTTTTCGGAGTCAGTGCAACACTGTCGAGCCTGTCCATGACGGTTACAACATTGGCTCTGGCTGTCAGCATGCTGGTCTTCGGTTCCATTTCTGAATCGCTCGGACGTAAAAATATCATGGTGATCTCCATGATCACTGCGTCCCTTCTATGCATATTGACCGCGTTCAGTCCGAATTTCTATGTGCTGATCGCCCTCCGTGCCCTGCAGGGTGTGGTTCTGGCTGGTGTGCCGTCGATTGCGATGGCGTATATCAGCGAAGAGGTCCACCCCCGGAGCCTGGCCGGCGCCATGGGACTCTATATCAGCGGCAATGCGCTCGGTGCGGTATTCGGCCGTGTATTCTCGGGGGTCATGGCGGATTATATCGGCTGGCACGGCGCGATGTTCGGCATCGGTATAATCAGTATCATCGCAACGGTGATCTTCTGGAAGAGCCTGAGGCCGCCGAGGAACTTTGAAGCACGGGACTTCAATTTCAAGCAGCTGAGCCGGTCGCTGCTCAGCCATATGAAGAATCCGGTACTGTTATGCTTCTTTTTTGTGGGGTTCCTCCTGCTCGGGGCCAACCTATCCATATACAGCTATGTCACATTCGTGTTCCTCGACGAACCGTATTCACTCAGCCAGTCCATCGTCAGCTGGATCTTCCTGATTTTCATCATCGGCATATTCAGTTCGATGATTACAGGACGGCTGGTTGCGAAGTTCGGCAAAGTGACATTCATTTATATCGCGCTCGGCATCACGCTGCTCGGAGTCATCCTTCTGTTCGTGCCGAGTCTTGCGGTCATGGTGCTTGGACTCAGCCTGTTCACATACGGGTTCTTTGCCTCCCATTCGGTCGTCAGCGGGCTGGTGGGGGAGAATGCCGCAGCCAATAAAGCCCAGGCCTCATCTCTGTACCTTTTCTTCTATTATACAGGATCCAGCATCGGTGGCACGGCAGCCGGCGTCTTCTGGGCAGACTTCGGCTGGAACGGCGTCGTGGTGATGAATGTGGCCTTCATCGGACTCTGTTTCATCCTGATCTCCATTGCGATCAGGATGAAACGGAGAAGCGCGTATTAATAGAATATAAAACACGGACGGTTACCAGCTATTTTTTAATGCTGGTGACCGTCCGTTTTTAATTTTTGTCTTTCTCAACTTTACCATTTCTTCATATTGGATTTATGTGAAATTAACAATCAATCTATATAATAACTCGTGCAAAGCAATATAAAACAAATAAAAACAACAAAAGGTGAGTGTGAAGATATGATGGCCAAGAAAAGATTTTTTCCAGTAGTTCTCGGTGTGTGTGCTTTGGGGTTGGCAGCCTGTGGATCCGGAGAAGCAAGCAGCGGCGTATCTATTGAAGACCCGAATGCATTATCTGTTGAAGAAATTGAGAAAAAGGCAACCGAAGAAGGAAAAATAGACAGTGTGGGTATGCCGGATACCTGGGCTAACTGGGATGAGACCTGGCAGGAATTGAATGAAAAATACGGTCTGGAACATGTGGACACAGACATGTCCAGTGCTGAAGAAATTTCCAAGATGGAAACAGAAGGTGAGAATGCAACAGCTGATATAGGCGATGTGGGTATTTCTTTTGGCCCAATCGCAGAAGAGAAAGAAGTCACACTTCCATATAAAACTTCCCATTGGGATGAAATCCCTGAATGGGCCAAGGATGACAATGGAGACTGGGTTGTTGGATATCAGGGCACCATCGCTTTTGTGACAGACAAAGAACAGGTGGAAAATACGCCGACCTCGTGGCAGGACCTGCTTGAAGGGGATTACATAGTAAATATGGGAGATGTACAGACGGGAACCCAGGATCAGATGGCAGTGCTGGCAGCAGCGTTGGCTTTCGGCGGTGATGAGACGAATCTGCAGCCGGGACTTGATTTCTTTGCAGAGCTGGCGAAACAGGACAGGTTGAGCACAGCAAGTAACAATGATGTTGCCGGTATGGAAAAAGGTGAGATGGAAGTTGGCATAATGTGGGATTTCAATGCCCTGGGGTATGCCAACCAAGTAGATCCTGAAAGATTCGAAGTCACGATACCTGAAGAGGCGTCTGTGGTCAGTGGCTATGCAACGATCATTAACAAACACTCTAAAAATCCTCATGCAGCAATGCTGGCAAGGGAATATATTCTGAGTGATGAAGGACAGATCAACCTGGCAAAAGGATATGCACGTCCGATTCGTGAAGATGTTGAATTGCCTAAAGAGGTTGAAGAAAATATGGTTCCAGCAGAACAATATGAAAATGCTGTCCCTGTGGAAGATAATGAGGCATGGGAAGAAACAGCCAAAGAACTGCCGCGTCAATGGCAGAGTGAGGTTCTTTCTCATGTCCAATAAACTGATTGTAGTGATGGTGGATGGCATGCGGGATGACATGGCCAGGGATAACCTGGGTTACATTGAGCATCTCATCGATTCCGGTATGGCGGCACGGATGACAGTCCGATCGGAATTGCCAAGCCTTTCGCGTCCTCTCTACGAAGTTTTGCTGACTGGGACCCCGAGCTCAGAAAACGGTATTACAGCGAATAGCTCGGTCAGGTTATCCGACCAGGAAAGTCTCTTCCATCTTACAAGACAGAATGGTCTGGTAAACGCGACCGCCTCTTATTACTGGATAAGTGAACTGTATCACCGTGTTCCTTTTGATTTCATAAAGGAGAGAGAACAGAGAAAACCGGAAAACCCGATCCAATATGGAAAATTTTATTGGGAAGACGGTTATCCGGACAGTCATCTCCTGATGGACGGAGAAATTTTAAGACAGCAGGTAAACCCGGACTTCCTGTATATTCATTCAATGAATGTGGATGACACCGGGCATAAATGCGGATGCGATTCGAAAGAGTATCGCAGCAGAATTTTGCGCATGGACAACTATCTTTCCGAACTGATACCAGTTTGGCGGGAAAACGGTTATCAGATTGTCATAACGGCTGATCATGGGATGTCGGAATGGGGGTTGCACGGCGGCACCACTGATGGGGAAAGAATGGTGCCCCTTTACATAATCAGTGAAAAAATGAAGAAATGCAGGTTCGATACTGTAATGCCCCAACTTCTTTTTGCGCCGCTTATGTGTCATTTGCTGAATATCCCAAAATCAGAAAAAATGCAGGAGTTGCCTGAATCGGTGACATCCATGCTGCAGAGGAAATAAATCATTCTATTTCTTCTCAGACTTCAGGAGGTGTTTCAGATGCAAAAAAATAAAATATATCCATTGCTCGGGCTACTGCCCCTTGTACTGCTGATTACAGGGTTCTTAATACTGCCCCTTATAAATATGGTCTTCCAAAGTTTCCAATCGAGTGACGGAACTTTCGGTGTAACGCAATATATCAGTATTTTCGGTGATGCCTTCTACTTGCAGGCCATCAAAAGCAGTTTGACGATTTCCCTCATTTCAGCCACTGTGGCGATTATAATCGCGGCAATTGGTGGTTATTCAATCTCGAGGCTTGCGAGTCGGGCGAATAAAGTGATGGTCATGATTACAAATATGACGTCTTATTTTGAGGGCATACCATTGGCGTTCTCCTTTATTATCCTGTTGGGAAATAATGGATTGTTCACTCTGCTGTTCTCACAGATTGGACTCGATGTTTTCAATGAATTCAACTTATACTCATGGATTGGCCTGATCGTGGTCTATATTTACTTTCAGATTCCCTTTGCAATTATGCTTCTGCTGCCTACTTACCAGGGGTTGAAAGCGGACTGGAGACATGCATCCAATCTGCTCGGAGGCAGCCAGTTCTCCTATTGGCGTTATGTCGGCATCCCAATCTTGTTTCCAGGGATTGTCGGAACCTACACAATACTTTTTGCCAATTCGCTCGGAGCGTATGCAACTGCCTATGCATTGGTCGGTTCGACATATAATCTGCTGCCGTTGCAGATCGGTTCATTAATTGCCGGAGATGTATTCCTGCAGCCCAATCTGGCGAGTGCCCTGGGTGTGGTACTGGCAACGATCATGATGATTGCGCTTTGGATAAATGGACGAATCATGCGTAAAGTCAGGAGGGACCTCAAATGACAGGAAGATTTAAGCATATCATCATTGTTTCAGTGCTGGGTCTCTATCTCCTGGTGCCGCTCTTTGGGACATTACTCTATTCTCTGGCTGGGGAATGGAGCACTACTGTTCTGCCTGAGAGCTGGACACTGTCCTGGTATAAGATGCTGTTTGAAGATGTGAGGTTTCTGCAGGCGTTGGGACGTTCAATATTTGTCATTTCAGCTTCAGTCACCCTGAGTCTGGCAGTGATGCTCCTGGCTATATTCATCATGACAATCTACTTCCCCCGCAGGGAGAAATATCTTAAAGTGATCTCAATGATCCCGTATGGGGTGCCGGGGGTGGTTTCAGCAATCGGATTACTGAATGTTTATTCTTCCAGTATCATTCCGATTACGGGTACACCCTGGATACTTATCGGTTCCTATGCAATCATCATCATGCCCTTCGTCTATCAGGGCATCCATAACAGCTTATATACCGTCAATGCTACAGAACTTATACAGGCAGCAGAATTGCTGGGCGCTTCTAAAGTGAAGGCCGTCATTACTGTCGTACTGCCGAATATGATGAAGGGGATACTGGCGGCAGCACTCCTTTCGATCGCTATGCTGTTTGGTGAGTTCGCACTGGCCAACCTCTTAGTCGGTGGACAGTATGAGACGTTGCAGATCTATCTGTATCAGCAGTTCAGTAAAAATGGCCACTTAACAAGTGCAATCGTCATTTCATACTATTTCATAATTATGATTGTAACTGGATTACTGATTCAATTCCAACAGCCCGGCAGAAAAAAGAAATTTGTTTCAGCGAATATCAATGAACTGCTTTTGAATAATAAAACGAAGCAAAACAAAGGAATGGAAGGTGACCTTCATTGAGTTACGTAAATGTATCATCAGTAAGAAAAAAGTATGGGGATAAGACTGTCCTGAATGATATCTCTTTTTCGATCAAACAGGGGGAATTCATTACTTTGCTGGGGCAGAGCGGCTGTGGTAAAAGCACATTGCTGCGGGCAATTGCCGGCATTGTAGACATCAGTGACGGTGCGATCATTGTAAATGACAAGGATATTACAGCGCTGCCTTCCAGAAAACGGGAAATCGGCATGGTTTTCCAATCTTATGCGCTATTTCCCAATATGACGGTTTCACAGAATATCAGTTACGGCCTGAAAATGAAAAAGATAAAAAACACAGATGAAGTGCAGAAAATGATCGGGTCGATGGGGCTGGAAGGATTGGAAAACAATTATCCACATGAACTTTCCGGCGGACAGCAACAGCGTGTCGCACTGGCGAGAGCACTGATATTAAGACCCAAAATACTGTTGCTGGATGAACCTCTGAGTGCACTGGATGCAAAAATCAGGAAATCATTGCAGATAGAAATAAAAAGAATACAAAAGGAGATGAACATAACGACTATTTTTGTCACCCATGATCAAAAAGAAGCGATGATATTGAGTGACCGCATTTATGTGATGAACAATGGCATCATCGAACAGTCCGGAACGCCTGAAACAATTTATACACGTCCAAAAAATAAATTTGTCGCCGGTTTTATCGGTTCCTATAATATCTTCGATAACCTGGAAATGGAACAGAATATGAAGGAGCATTTTGAAGCGGAGGCCTCACATGTCGCAATCCGTCCTGAAAGTATACAGATATTCGAAAAAAATGCGGGGCGTGGTCCATCAGACGGGACTTATACAGCAGAAGGTGAGGTTTCACTGAAAACCATAAGTGGCAGTGTAATAAGCTATCAAATACAATTAAATACAAAAACGGTTCAAGTAGACCAGTTATATCAAGGGGAAGACAATCTGCATGAAGGAGATGAAGTTAAGCTGGTCATACCCAGGCAGGCCTGCATAGTGTTGGAATAAGGGGAGAGCAATGATGATGGAGATATTTCCTGAAGAAAGAAAAAGATATATTTTGAGCAAGTTGGAAAATGCACCGAAAATAAGAGTTACAGAAATATCAAAAAAATTTTCTGTATCCACTGAGACGGTCCGCCGCGATCTGGATGTTTTGGAAAGTGAAGGACTGGTCAAACGCGTCTATGGCGGCGCAGTCAAGGTTGATTTTCACAAGCCGGAGCCGCCGCTTCAGAATAGGAAAAGGGTCAGGGAACAGGAAAAGCGCTCGATAGCCAAAAAGGCATCAGAGCTCATCGAAGATGGCTCGACCATTCTATTGGATATCGGTACGACTGTGCTGGAGCTGGCCCGGGAAATCAAAAATAAGGAAGACATCACTATTCTGACCAATTCACTGCTGGCAGCGAACATTTTGCTGGAAAGGCTGGAAAATAACCATTTTTCAGGCGGTGTCATTCTCTTGGGCGGCCAATTGAGCCCCAGGCAATATTCTGTGTCAGGAAAAGTGACGGAAATGGTATTGGACCGGTTCAATGTGGACCAGGCGTTTATTTCCGTCGGCGGGATTTCTCTCAGGAATGGCTTGAGTGATTATGATTTTGACGAATCCATGATATCCAGGCAGATGATCCGTGTTTCCAAAGAGACAATAGTATTGGCAGATGCTTCCAAACTGGAAACGGATACCTTCTGTAAATTCGGGTCTCTGAAAGACGTGGATAAAATCGTGTCTGATGCACCCCTTCCGGCTCCATGGGAAGGAAATGAACTGTTTAAAGATATAAGTTGGATTACAACATGAAAAGGAAGGATACGATGAAAGTAGATTATCACGTTCATTTGGAAGAAGGACCGTACTCGATTGAATGGCTGGCGCGTACCGGAAAGGCGCTTTCTTTCTTTTCAGATGACAGGGGCCATACTTATGAATGGATGGAATCAATGGCTGATAAATTAAACAGCCGCATTAAGGAAGGGTGCTTCTCAACCGAGTGGCTGGATCTTTATTTGGAAAGAGCCGGCCGGTTGGGTTTGAAAGAAGTCGGGATAGTAGATCATCTATATCGTTTTTCTGATGCCGGTGAGTATTACAGAAAACATATTTATTTGCAGAATGATAAACTTGGTAAAATGCAGCAGAAATGGCTGGACCAGGTGGCTGTAATGCCGTCAATGGAGCAATTCGTTGAATTTATCCAATCACAGAAAATGAAATGGGAAAAGCATGGTATAAAGTTAAAGCTGGGTTTAGAAGCAGATTTCTTCCCGAATGGAGAAGCAGAACTGGCTGGGATTATAAATCAACAGCCGTGGGATTATGTCATTGGCTCAGTACATTTTATAGATGGATGGGGTTTTGATAATCCGGAAACCATGGATAAATTTGAAAGAGAAGACCTGATCGCGTTGTATGGTACGCATGCTGCACATATCTGTCAGGCCATTGAATCGGGGCTTTTTGATATCATTGCCCACCTTGATAATTTAAAAGTCTTTTCTTACAGACCGGATGAGGGGCTGCTTGAAAAGTATTATGAGAAGGTAGCTGTGACACTGAAGAAATATGGTGTTGCGAGTGAAATCAACACAGGCTTATCTTACCGTTATCCTATAAAAGAAGCATGTCCAAGTCCAAAATATCTTCAAAAACTTGCTGAGCAGAAAATACCGGTTACTCTTTCGTCGGATGCACATTATCCTGATGACTTAGGTACCAATCTGGATATGGCAACGGATCTGCTGAGAAAAAATGGTTATGAAAATATAAGTATTTTTT
>DXHR01000032.1 GCA_019113295.1 Candidatus Salinicoccus stercoripullorum
TCCGCCTCATCCTTTTCCCTGACGCTGATTTCCTCAGTCAGTTTTTTATTTTTGATGGTGTAGGACTTCTCCGTAGTGTTTTCCCTGAACATCCTGTCGTGGCTCGCAAGCAGTACGGTGCCCGGAAAATCTCTGATCATACTTTCCAGGGCTTCGATTGTATGGATATCCAGGAAGTTGGTCGGTTCATCAAGGAGGAGGACTGCTGCATTCGACATCAGCATCTTCACCAGCTGGATTTTGACCCGCTCACCCCCGCTTGTGACAGAGACGGGCTTATATACTTCATCTTTGATGATTGCAAGCATCGCCAGGGCAGTCCGGACCGTCGTTTCGTCGTAAATGCTCGTCTTCATGATGTTTTCAATGGCCGTTTTATCATTATCCAGTGATTCCAGCTGCTGATGAAAATATCCTATGTGGAGGATGCCGTCATCATATTTCTGCTGGATGTGGCTGAACAGAGTCGTCTTGCCCGACCCGTTGGCTCCTGTGAAGGCGACATGTTCACCTGCTCGTATAAAAAGTCTTGTGCTCTTTATAAGTGCCGTTCCCCGGATGGCTATATCCTCATCTTCGAGTTTGATGATGGTACGGCTGCCCAGATCTTCGATCTGCTGTGTATGGAAACGGATGGGTTTTTCTTCATACGGCTTCTCTTTGACTCCAAGACGGTCGATTCTTGTCTTAATACTCGCAGCGACTTGTTCCATCTTCTTTTTCTTGTTGAAGTATGGTTTTGCTCCGATCTGTCTGAAATCCGAATCATGCTTATTTTTAGGTTTGTTTATGTCCCGGGCCCTGCTTGTTTTTTGAACAGCTGCATTTTCCAGGTGTTTCTTCTTTGCGGTATACTGTTCATACTCATCACGCTGCCTTTTCAGTCTGTGGTCCCTGATTTCACGGTACTTATCATAGTTTCCCCGATATATCTTCACCGTATGATCTTCGATGGCCCACACTTCATCCGACACCCGGTTTATAAAACCCCGGTCGTGGGAGGCGATGATTTTGATGCCCGGCCATCTCTTGAGTTTTCCAACGAGCCAGCGGACATTCCCCTCATCCAGGTGGGTGGTGGGTTCATCAAGCAGCATGATGCGGGCATTCACTTTCATTGCTTCCTGCAAATATGATTTTGTGTTTTCACCGCCGCTTTTTCTGTTGTCCTTCTCTTTAATCTGTGGAACCAGCTTTATTTCGTTGTTACCTGCAACTCTGTCCCTGTTATCATATATATAGTTGAACAGTGTAGTCTTGCCGCTGCCGTTCCTTCCGATCAATGCAATCGTTTTTGCCGATTGTACTCTCAACCGGTCTATGGTCAGCAGAGTTTCACCCTGTACTTCAATCCTGGCGTCATTTATTTCCAACATAAAAAATCTCCTCGATTCTGTTTGTCAGAAAAGGGAGCCGGACTGTATAATATAATGATGGAAGACGGACTTATCCGTCCGTCTGAAGTGAACATCAATCATATTGTAGCCGGACTCATCCAATTACCCCTTTTCCAACATGATTTTTGCGCACGACAAACAAAGCCAGCGCATACGTCACGTCAAATACAGTGGAAAAAAGATAATTACTTCATCGGCCTGCAGTTCACCCATTTCGTTTAATAGTGCTTCAATTATAAATGAAAAAGCGGGAAATTTCAATGTATTCAAGAGGAGGTGTTGACATGGAACGCAGTGAATTCAAACAAAAAGTGATAGATTATGCCCATTCGATCGGCATAGATGAGATCGGATTCACACATGCCGAACCATTTCTCGAATTCAGGGAAAAACTGATCGATTACCATAAAAGGGGGTATGCATCAGGTTTTGAAAAAGGCTCAATCGGGGAGCGGACGGAACCGCGGAGGAGTCTCGGCTCTGCCAAAAGCATCATTTCCATTGCGGTAGGCTATCCCAACAGGCTGCCTGATGCCCCGAAGAGCAGGAAAGGGGAGCGCAGGGGACTTTTCGCCCGTGCATCGTGGGGTATGGACTATCATACCCTCTTGAACAGCAGGCTTGAAAAGCTTGAAAAGTATATCAAGTCGCTCGACCCGGATATCGAAACGAAATCCATGGTGGATACCGGTGTGCTGAGTGACAGGGAAGTGGCCAGGAGAAGCGGTCTTGGTTATATCGGTAAAAACGGGTTTATGATCAATCCGAATCTCGGCACTTACTCCTATCTGGGGGAAATGATCACCAGCTATCCGTTTCCACCTGATGAGGAACTGATCGATTCATGTGGCGACTGCAACCTTTGTGTAGACCGCTGTCCCACAGGTGCACTTACAGGTACGGGACAGCTCGATTCGCAGAAATGCATCTCGTTTTTGACACAGACCAAAGGTTTCCTTCCTGACGAATACCGCGGTAAAATCGGCAATCGGCTCTATGGCTGTGACACATGCCAGCAGGTCTGTCCGAGGAACAAAGGCATTAATACCGACCATCATGAAGATATCGTGCTGGAGCCTGAAATACTGAAGCCGGAGCTTACAGGACTCCTGGAAATTTCCAACCGGGATTTCAAGGAGACATACGGCCATCTGGCCGGTGTGTGGAGAGGCAAGAAACCGATTCAGAGAAACGCAATTATCGCGCTTGCCCATTTTGGGGAAAAGGAATCGGTGGAGGTACTGAAGCGTGTGGCCGAGAATGATCAGCGCCCGGTGATCAAAGGGACGGCATACTGGGCCATCGGCCGGATCATGGGCAGTGATGCGCTTGAATATATTAATGAGAGATTTCAGATGGAAACGGACGAACAAGTGAAAGAAGAGATGCTGAAAGGCATCCAGGAAGCTGTTTAGGAGCGAATAGACATGGCAAATCACATTGTACTCTATCAGCCGGAAATACCGGCAAATACCGGCAACATCGGCAGAACGTGTGCCGGAACGGACACGCCCCTTCATCTGATCCGCCCGCTGGGATTTTCGACAGATGACAAAATGCTGAAGCGGGCGGGGCTCGATTACTGGAATCATATGGATATCAGATATTATGATTCGGCTGAACAGTTTTTTGAAAAGACGGAAGGTATTTATTATCTTCTGACAAAGTTCGGGGGAAAGCTGCATTCGGATGCGGATTTCAGCAATACAAACGAAGCACATTATTTCATATTCGGGCGCGAAACCTCCGGACTCCCTCAATGGATCATGGAAAGCTATGCAGATAATGCGCTAAGAATTCCTATGAATGATAAGATAAGATCATTGAACCTTTCCAATACTGCGGCGATACTTCTTTATGAGGCATTGAGGCAGCAGGGATACCAGGGACTACATTAGGAGGAACATGAAGATGAACGAAACTGTGATATTCTGAAAAACCACCGTTCGATCAGGAAGTTCAAAGATGAAAGACTGGACGGTGAGACTGTCAGGGAACTGGTGGAAGCAGCACAGAGTGCGAGTACATCAAGCTATGTACAGGCCTATACGATCATGGGAGTGACGGATCCTGCCAAGAAAAAGGCGCTGAGTGAAATAAGTACACAGAGCTACGTTGAAAATAACGGTCATCTGTTCGTCTTTCTTGCAGACTATCATCGGCACTATGAACTGTCGAAAGACAAAGGGACACCGATTGCATATGACAAGACGGAACAGCTGATTGTCGGCACAGTTGATGCGGCGCTTGCGGCACAGAACCTCGCAGTGGCGGCGGAGAGCATGGGTCTTGGCATGTGCTACATCGGTTCACTCAGGAACGACATGGCCAAAGTGATTGAAATACTTGAATTGCCAAAAGGTGTGATACCGCTGTTTGGCATGGTCGTGGGCACACCGGACCATGCGGGCAGCCAGAAGGAGAGACTGCCGTTTGATGTCATATATCATGAAAATACGTATAAGCCTGTCGAGGATGTGAAGGACAGAATCGAGGCTTATGACAGGGACATAAGCCAATACTATAAAGAACGGAGCGGCGGCAGACGGGAAGACGCGTGGAGCGACCAGGTCATTGGCATGCTGTCGAAGAAACAGAGGTTTGATGTGGATGCGGTCATTAAGGGACAGGGGTTTTTAGGGCAGTAAAAAAGAAGTCATGCAGAATATGCATGACTTCTTTTTATAGGGAATCAGTTGAGTTTCTCTTCCCCGTTATCCTTATAACCCCATTCAGACTCACGGCACGCTGTCATGATGGCAGTCATAAAGGAGACACAAACCATAAGTATAAGAAATGCTTTCATATTATTGGCCCTCCTGTGTTAAATACATATATTCATTATAAACTAAAGTGTGGAAAGAAAAAAGCCGTATACGGATAAATTTTATTGTTAGAAACTGTACCGATAAGGGTACAATAGGACTGACAGTGAAGAAATTAGGAGGAATCATCATGGCTATGAATTTCAAAATCTACAAAGACAACGAACTGCTCAGCATATATGGTGCTGACATTTTAAGGAAACAGGTTCATAACAATCCGACCAGCATCATGGCTCTGCAGCTGGATGAAGATCTTGCGTGGACATATGAAAAATTTGTCGGGGAAGCGAAACAGCATCCGGCTGATTTTTCCCAGGTGTATCTTGTCGGGGTTGGCAGAGAAGGGGATACCGACGTGTTCAGCAAACTGGATATACCGGATAGTCAGCTGAGAACCGAAGGGACGACGGAGGCTCTGAGTGATGTACTGGGCAGCAAAAAGCAGGTGAACCTCGCATTCCTTACAATTGATAAGGACGGCCGCGTGGGTTACGGTGATTCCGGAAGCAATGATGCATTATTCGATGCGAGGGAAATGATACTCGTCGCATCAGGGAAGGATAAGGCGAAAGCGGTCAGAGAGCTGTACGACGCGAAGGAAAATGGCGGGGATGCCTTCGGCAGCATCAAGCAGCACCGCATGGTGACCGTTGTGCTTGATGAAGAAGCGGCATCTGAACTGGATCAGGATATCGTTGGCTATTACACTTCGGAGTTCGCTTAAAGAAGGTGGCAGGATTGAAAAAGGAAAAGGATTTTGACTACAGAAAAGACGTCGAGCCGGAAGAGAATGAGATGACCGAAGATATGGAAGATGTCAGGGTACTCGGTAAAGAGATGGAGCAGATTTCCCAAAATGGGGATTATCCGGTTGATTCATCAGACGATGAGTCGCACTATATGGACCCGAAGGAAAACGAAAAACAACAATAACAGATGAATCCTCCTGAAAATTAGTATAAAATATTCAATGAATACTAATTTTTCAGGAGGTTTTTTAATTGGCATACAGAATAGAAAAAGATACTATCGGTGAAATCAAGGTGCCCAGCGAAAAATACTGGGCTGCACAGACAGAGCGGAGCAGGCAGAACTTTCCGGTAGGCAAAGAGAAGATGCCCATGGAAGTCATTGTTGCTTTTGCGCATCTGAAAAAAGCGGCAGCGGTAGCGAACAATGGACTGGGGAAACTTTCGGATGACAAAAAAGATGCGATCGTCCATGCATGTGACAGAGTCATTGCGCGTGAGCTGGATGAGCACTTCCCGCTCGTAGTCTGGCAGACGGGCAGCGGCACCCAGAGCAACATGAATGTCAATGAAGTGGTCAGCTATGTGGCAAATGAGTACCTGTCTGAAAAAGGGATTGATGAAAATGTCCATCCGAATGACGATGTGAATAAGTCCCAGAGTTCTAATGATACCTATCCTACAGCAATGCATGTTGCTCTTTACCAGTCTGTCGAAGAGCAGCTTGTTCCGGCACTTGAGAACCTTAAGGAAACATTCCAGAAAAAAGAAGATGAGTTCCAAAATATCATCAAAATCGGAAGAACCCATCTTCAGGATGCTACTCCGCTGACACTCGGACAGGAAATCAGCGGCTGGAGATATATGCTGGAAAAATGTGAGACACTGATCGGTGAGTCAAAAGAGCAGCTTAAGAACCTGGCGATCGGCGGGACAGCAGTAGGGACGGGTATCAATGCCCATCCGGAATTCGGTGGCAGAGTGGCCAAAGAACTTTCCAAACAGACTGGATATGAATTCGTCTCCTCACCGAACAAGTTCCATGCTCTCACTGCACACGATGAAGTCGTATATCTCCACGGTGCACTGAAGGCGCTGGCGGCAGACTTGATGAAGATTGCAAATGACGTGAGATGGTTGTCCTCGGGTCCACGGGCAGGTATTGCGGAAATTGAGATTCCTGCAAATGAGCCAGGGTCGTCTATCATGCCGGGTAAAGTCAATCCGACACAGTCTGAAATGCTGACAATGGTTGCAACACAGGTGTTCGGTAATGACGCATCAGTCGGTTTTGCAGCATCCCAGGGCAATTTTGAGCTGAATGTGTTCAAACCTGTGATTTTCTATAATACACTACAGTCCATCTATCTGCTCGCGGACGGCATGCAGACATTCAACGACAAGTGTGCTGTCGGCATCGAGCCGATCGAGGAGAATATTGGTCGTTTCCTGAAAAATTCACTCATGCTCGTTACAGCACTCAATCCGCATATCGGCTATGAGAATGCAGCCAAAATTGCCAAGAACGCACACGAAAAGGGACTTACATTGAAAGAATCTGCAATTGAATCCGGCCTGCTGACTGAAGACCAGTTTGATGAGTGGATCAAACCGGAAGATATGATTCAATCTAAAAATTAAGGGGTATTTTATGAAACGAATCGGTTTAGTGGATATAGGTTCAAATACCATCCGTCTGGTGCTTTTCGAATATGATCAAAGTACCGGGCTTAAGGAACTGCAAAATATTAAGACACCTGCCAGGCTGGCACAATTTCTGAATGAAGATTATGAGATGGAGGATGAGGGAATAGACAACCTCATCTCCATTTTGAACAGCTTCAAAAAGATTGCTGCAAAGTATGGTGTTTCAGACATCTATCCTGTTGCCACAGCAGCTATCCGGCAGTCTGTGAACGTCGACAAGATACTTGAGCGGGTCCAGTCGGAAGTGGGCATGGAACTCAAGGTCATCACTGGTAAAGAAGAGGCCTACTACGGATATCACGCAGTCGCTTACACAATCAGCAACACTGATGCCGTGACGATCGATATCGGCGGTGGAAGTACGGAGCTCACCTATTTTGAAGACAAGAAGCTCATACATTCCATCAGCCTGCCTTTCGGTGTTGTGACGTTGAAATCAATGTTTTTCGAGGACACTGACCATAATGATAAAAAAGCCATTGCTGAGACAGAGAAATATGTTAAGGAACAGCTGAAGAGCGTCAAATGGCTGGCGAAGCGGAAAGTTCCGATCCTCGCCATCGGAGGAAGTGCGCGTAACATCGCCAGGATTCATCAGTCACAGACGAATTATCCGATTGCAGGCGTCCATGGCTACTCTATGTCAAAAGGGGACCTGAAGGATGTATACAGCCTGCTGAAGAATACAGACAATGATGATCTCGACGATATTGACGGACTCAGCAAAGACCGCAGTGATATCATTCTGCCAAGTACCATCGTGTTCCGGACACTCTATGATGTCGTCAAAGCGGACGAGTTCAAATTCAGCCGGAAAGGAATTCGTGAGGGGATGGCAATTTCGATCATCTCAAAAGACTACCCGGATGCATTTGATAAACATGAAGTGTTCAAGGATTCGCTGATCGAACTGGCAAATGACTTCAAGATCAAACCGTCCGCAGCACAGCGGCGGACTGATTTGGCTGAGAGGCTCTTCCACGAACTGGAAAAACATCAGTACATCGATTTTAAGAAGCATGAGAAGAATCTGATGAAAAATGCGGCTTATCTCTTCTATCTGGGGGATTTCATAGATCGTGATGCAACGAGTCAGCACACCTACTATCTTATTTCCAACAGCAATATCAACGGCATTGTCCATAAGGACAGGGTCAGGCTGGCACTGATGGCCAGTTTCAAAAACAAGACCCTGCTGAAGTTCTATGCGGATGAAACAGATTGGTTTGATGATGATGAAGTGGAGGATATCCAGTCTCTTGGCAGCATACTAAAATTCGCAAATGCGCTTAATGTCTCCGATACCGGAGTTGTCAGAGAACTCTACCTTGAGGAAGAGGATGATGAGATGGTGCTGACCATCGAGTATCAGGGGGACCCGATTGCAGAGGAGTATCAGGCAAACCGACAGAAGAAGCATATCGAGAAAATAATGGATGAGGGTATGAAACTGAGATTTACAGAAGCTTGATATTCAGATTGTATAATGTCGAAGGGGAGGATTGAGATGGCATACAAATTGAATGATCGAAGGTATTACAACAACAGGGAGATGAGCTGGCTCCAATTCAACTACAGAGTAATCCAGGAAGCGATAGACCCGAATAATCCTCTTCTGGAACGTTTGAAGTTTCTGGCAATCACCAGCTCAAACCTGGATGAATTTTTCATGGTCCGTGTCGCCGGACTGAAAGACCAGGTGAAGATGAACTATCATGAACCCGATACAAAAACACAGCTGACACCGGGACAGCAGCTGAGGGGCATAGGGAAACTGAACAGGGAAAACAGCAGGGTGCAGTACGAATATTACCATAAGCTGAAAGATGAACTCGGGAAATATAATATATATTTCAGGCACCCGCAGGAACTGCCGGAGCATCTGCGCATTGAGCTTGAGGGAGTGTTCGATTCAGAAATCTATCCTTCACTTACACCGCTTGGCATTGATGCCTACCGTCCATTCCCGAAACTGAAGAATAAAAAGATAAATATATTCGTCAATCTGTCGGATGACCTTGGTGATCAGACGGCGATCGTCCAGCTTCCAACAGTCATCAGACGATTTTATGAAATGCAGGACGGTGAGGACATATACTGCGTCCTCACAGAAGATATCATCGAAACGTATATCGAAAAACTGTTCAAAGGCTATCGGATCGACAGGACATTCCCTTTCAGGATAACAAGGAATGCCGACCTGACGATCCATGAGGAAGGGGCGGCAGACCTCCTTATAGAGATAGAGCGCTTTCTGAAAGAGCGGACGAAGGGGGCGGCAGTCCGTCTCGAAATCGATATCAGCAAAGATCCGAAGATAAATGGATCGTTTTTAAGAAATGAACTGGAACTGCATGATGATGATGTATATAAGTTCGATGGTCCGCTCGACCTGACATTCCTTTTTGAATTGTCTTCCAGGCTAAAAGAACGTCTGCCGCATCTTGTATATCAGCCATTCGTGCCCCAGGAGCCGAAATTCCTCGGATCGGGGAATATCTATGAGCAGGCGCTGACTGAGGATATATTCTTCCATCATCCGTTTGAGAGTTTTGAACCGATTGTGGATTTCATGAAGGAAGCGGCGGAAGATCCGGACGTACTGGCTATAAAGCAGACGCTGTACCGTGTCTCCAGCGACTCGCCCATCATCGAGGCATTGAAACGTGCTGCCGAGAATGACAAGCAGGTCACAGTCCTTGTCGAGCTGAAGGCGCGGTTTGATGAAGAGAACAATGTGCAGTGGGCAAAAGAACTGGAGGATGCCGGATGCCATGTCATCTATGGCATGCATTATCTTAAGACCCACAGCAAAATCACACTTGTCGTCAAAAGGGTGAAGGGAAAGATAGTGAGATATGTCCATCTGGGTACAGGCAATTACAATGACTCAACAGCAAAGCAGTACACTGACATGGGCATCATTACTACAGATCCTGATATCGGAATCGATGCCATCAATTTCTTCAACTATCTGAGCGGCTACTCGCTGAAACCCGAATATCATTCACTGCATGTTGCACCGTTTGAAATACGGGATCTGTTCGGTGAATCCATCGACAGGGAGATAGAACTCCATAAGGAACACGGCAATGGTTACATTTTTGCCAAAATGAATTCACTCACTGATAAAAAAGTCATCAATAAACTGCTCCAGGCCTCCCAGGAAGGCGTGAAAGTGGACCTTATCATCAGGGGCATATGCTGCCTGAAACCGGGCATTGAAGGTGTGAGTGACAACATCCGTGTTATCAGTATTGTCGGACGCTTCCTTGAACACTCGAGAATTTATTATTTCAACCATAATGGAGAGGAACAGATGTACCTGTCCTCTGCCGACATGATGACGCGCAACATGATCAAAAGGGTGGAAATACTGTTCCCGATCAACGATCCAAAAATACTTGGTGAGCTGAAATCCATCAACCGGCTCTATCTCATGGATAACATCAAGGCGCGGACACAGAAATCTGACGGGAAATATGAATATGTGAAAAATGAATATGAACCGATCAGTGCCCAGGATGAACTCATGAGAAGGGCGGAAAACTACGGACTTGAACAGCAGGTTCAAAAAGAGAACGAGCTTCTGCTGAAAGTGAAACAGCGTTTCAAAAAGAGGAAATGATGTGTTAAGGAAAATATCTTTCCATCAGAGCCCTCCTGATATACAGATACGCCGAGAATCTGTATATCAGGAGGTTTTTGTATTGGATTGACTTTGTTTTCTGAATTGTATAGACTATTCACATGTATTTCAGTCAAAATGAATGAGGTGATGAATTGACCACGTATGAATCGTTCCTAAATGATGCAAGAACTCACAGGACAGTGCCGGTGGTACAGTCCTTCTACACAGATGTACTGACACCGGTCCATATGTTCCATGCACTTAAAGATGAGACGGTATATATGCTTGAAAGCCAGGAGCCGGAATCCCCGTGGTCCAATTTTTCATTTATCGGTCTGAATCCGATGATGGATGTGGCGGAAACAGCCGGAGAGTTCGTGATCAGTGATCTGCAGTATGGTTCGAAAATGGGGGCATCTTCCTTTAAAGAGGCATTCGAGCGTGTGATCCTGGAGTTGGATGTGAAAATCCCCGAAACCGATATCCCTTTCAAAGGTGGAGGAGTCGGGTACATCAGCTATGATGCCATTTCGGACTATGAACCGGTGCCGGTCAGGACCGGGACGGAGAAAAAACTGCCGAATTATCATCTTTTATTCTGTCAGACCCTGCTCGCCTACAATCACCGTACGAGAAAGATAACAGTACTTACATTTTCCAGAATCGATGATGATGCAGACATGCGGGAGGTGTTTGACAAGTCGCTTCAGCACATCCGTCATATCAGGGAACAGTTGGTCGGAAAAAGTGGACTGACTGACATAATGATGCCGGTTGACTTGTATAAGACCCCGGCCCGGAAAATGGACAGCAACTATGCCAAAGATAAATTCAAGGAGGATGTCGGAAGAGTAAAGGAATATATCAAGGAAGGGGACCTCCTCCAGGCGGTCCTGTCACAGCGTTTCCAGACGAAGACTGAGTTGGGCGGGTTTGAATTGTACAGAGTTCTGAGGAATGTGAATCCTTCACCCTATATGTATTATTTGAAATTCGATGACGTGGAAGTCATCGGCAGTTCACCTGAAAGGCAGCTCCAGGTCCAGGACGGGAAACTTGAGATCCATCCAATTGCCGGCACCAGGAAGCGCGGTGAGACCTTGGAAGAGGATGAGATGCTTGCAGAAGAACTTCTGAGTGATGATAAAGAAATTGCCGAACACCGCATGCTGGTGGATCTTGCCCGGAACGATATCGGGCGGGTCGCAAAATACGGCTCTGTTAGAGTCAGCGATTATATGACCATAGGACGATTTTCAAAAGTCATGCATATCATCAGTAAAGTGAACGGGGAATTGAGGGAGGGGGTGTCACCGATCGACGCTTTCATATCATCATTCCCGGCCGGCACACTCTCGGGGGCGCCGAAGGTGAGGGCGATGCAGATTTTGAGGGAGCTCGAGCCTACGGCCAGGAACCTGTACGGCGGCAGTATCCTGTACCTCGGTTTCGACGGTAATATGGATTCCTGTATAACTATCAGGACCATGACTCTTATGGGAAATGATCTTTATATCCAGGCGGGTGCCGGAGTTGTTGCAGATTCCGATCCGGAAATGGAATATCAAGAAACGATCAATAAGGCGAGTGCACTTGAAAAAGCCGTCCATCTGGCTGAGCTTGTGTTCAGGGGAAAATCTCCGTCCTTAAAATCCGCAGGAGGAAGATAATATGATATATATGATCGATCACTATGACTCCTTTACCTACAATATCGTCCAGTTTCTTGGAGAGTGCGGTGAAGACATTACAGTCAGAAGAAATGATGAGGTCCGGCTCAATGAAATAGAGGTGATGCAGCCGGATCTTATACTGTTGTCCCCGGGGCCGCGCACACCTGAGCGGACAGGGATGACGCTTGAAGTGATAGAGAAATTCAAAGGCGCCATACCGATATTCGGTGTATGCCTGGGACATCAGTCGATTGCACATGCTTTCGGCGGTAATATTATAAAAACAGACAGGCTGATGCACGGTAAGACTTCAGAGCTTCATCATGACGGTAAAGGAATATTCCGGGGGATACCGCAGAGGACAAGAGTCATGAATTATCATTCACTTGTCGTAGACACAGATTCGCTGCCAGAGTGTTTTGAAGTGAGTGCAGAAAATGAAGAAGGGGAAATAATGGGCATAAGACACAGTGGCCTGCCAATTGAAGGCGTGCAGTTTCATCCTGAATCCATCGGGTCGGCCGATGGCAGGAAACTCCTTGAAAATGCTCTTGAAAGTATAACAAGACAAATATGACAAAAGGCAGACCTGATTGATCTGCCTTTTGTCATATCGTTTCCCTGTCCAGTTCGACAAGGATTTCTTTTTGTGTTATCGGATGGATGAAAGCGATACTGTAACTGAACAGCTGCAGATCGCGGAGTGTTGCACTCCCGTACAGCGTATCTCCGATGACGGGGAGACCGATGTGCTCAAGATGGACTCTTATCTGGTGGGTCCTTCCTGTTTCGAGCTCGATTTCAATTTCGCAGTAATCCTGATGGACTTTTGAACCAAGGATGTGGGTGATTGCCTCTTTGCCTTTCTCTGTTACATGGTACTTGTTGCGTTCTTTTGGGTTTTTGGCAACCGGCTGGCTGATCGTCTGCGGTTCAATCAGCTTCTTAGTATCGACTCTTGCGATGTAGGTTCTTTTTATTTCTCTTTCGGCGAGCATGTGGTCCAGCATCTTTTTAATAAGCGGATGCTTCGCCACGAGCAGTACGCCTTTTGTCTCCTGGTCCAGTCTGTGGACCGGTTCAAGGTAAGGTGTATCGAGCGTGTAGATTGCATGGTTCATCAGGGTGTTCGTTTCATGCATCTCATTTGGATGGGTTTTGACACCTCTCGGTTTCAGAAGAACTGCAAGATATCTGTCTTCATACAATATCTCGCAGGCGCGGTAGCTGGGTTTATAGCTGCTCGGGCTGTGATCGTCGGGCAGAACTACTGTGTCGCCCGATGACAGAGTGCTGCCGAGCGGCATTTTTTCATCATTGATTACAATGTCCTTCGACATCCTCAGAAGATGCATTTCTTTTTTGGGGACTTGCAGTGCCTTAAGCATATTTTCAAGTGTCATTGAATCAAATCGTTCATTTACAGTAAACTTCATCTATTCTTCTCCGTTCATGGCGTTGATGAATGATACATAGTCTTCGGAATTGCCCGGGTTGCCCGTGAAACGGTCGACTTCTTCACCATCTTCAAAGTAGATGAGTGTAGGCGTTGCCTCAATCTGATAATCCTGCCACGCCTGCTGGTATTCAAGGACATTCAGCTGTGTGATTTCCTGATCCTCTGAATTGAACGCATCCATCAGGAACGGTGTTGCAGCTTCACAGTGCACGCATGTAGGACTCCATAAATAAACGAATTCGCCTTCACCCGAGTTCACAGTCTCTTTTACTTCTTCAGGTGTTTTATTGTGTTGATAGTCCTCGTTGTCGAGTTTATCGATCGTAGAACCTTCAAGCTCGCCAGGTTCCTTGTCAGTGTATGGATAATAGCCCGATTCACTGAGGGATTCCGGATCGTCGGAGCCACTGCTCATGAAGATGAATACCCCGGCGAATATGACGACCACCAGGGCAATAATACCATAAAATATTTTGTTTCCCATTGAAATTTCTCCTTTAATCTTTTTTGATCAGAAATGTTAAAATCAAAATGAGGGCAAATGCAATGAATGACAGCAAGGGTATTGTGATGAAACCGAGCCAGTTTATATATTGGACTGTACATGACACTCCCTTACAGGCGGCCATGCCATCTCCGAGAAAACTCACTTTCTGGAGTGCGTAATGGTAACCTCCCATGAGAATACCAGGTATACTCAGGGCACGGATATAATATTTCGCATTAAAGTCCTGTCTTACCAGGGCAATGAATGAAATGATGACGATGGGATACATGAGAATACGCTGGTACCAGCAAAATTCACATGGAACATACTGTCTGACTTCGCTGAAGTAGAGAGAGCCCATGGTTGCAATGAGCGAAGTAAAGAACAATAATTGTAGATATAATTTTCTGCGGTCCATCCTGAACCCCCTGTCTCGACTGGTATGTAGTTCATACTATACCATTATAAAATATTCATCTGTATAGATGGTAACAATAATTTTACAAAATGAGTAACTTTAAATACGGCAGGTGACTGATTTATGAAGAGTAAGCTGCAGCTTTTGAAAGATATTGCAGAATTCCTGAATGAAGAAACCGATAGAAACACCATGATAGAGGGAGCGTTGAAACTGCTGGTCGACCATTCTGAGTTTGAAACTGGATGGCTGTTTTTCATAGATGGTGATGGAAATCCCGAACTTAAGGCTCACTATAAGCTGCCGCCTTCGCTGGAAAAAGAAGGATATCATCATCTCTGTGAGGGGAAATGCTGGTGCGTCAACAAATACAACAACAGGGAACTTGACCGGGCGACGAACATATTCGTCTGCTCCCGGTTGGAAAAAGCCAGGATGGCATATCCGGGGGAAAACAACAACATCACCCATCATGCCACAGTGCCGCTGCTCTCAGGTGATGAATCATTCGGTCTGCTCAATGTGGCGAGCCCGGACACAGAGCAGTTCGCCAAAGATGAGCTGGATCTTTTGGAATCCGTCGCTTTCCAGATCGGTTCTACTTTAAAACGGATTGAACTGACCGCCCAGGAACAGGAAAACATGATAATCAGAGAACGTCAGCGCCTGGCCCGCGATCTTCATGATTCAGTGAATCAGATGTTGTTTTCGATAGGCATCACTTCCCATGCAGCAAAAAATCTGAAAGACTGGGAAAAACTGTCCGATGCATTTGATTCCATAGAAAATACTTCAAAACATGCCATGAGTGAAATGAAGGCACTGATATGGCAGCTGAAGCCGATCGGTCTGGAAAAGGGCATCATCGATGCCATAGAGAAGTACGCAGGGCTTCTTGGCCTGGAACTCAAAGTCAGTGTAACCGGCTTCTATGACGTCCCGGATAACGTGGAGGTCCTTCTTTACAGAGTGATGCAGGAAGGGCTGAACAATGTCCGTAAGCACTCAGGTTCAAAACAGGCGGCAATCAGTATAGTTTCCAAACCGGATGAACTTCTGATAGGGATAAAAGATGAAGGCGTCGGCTTTGATCAGAAGGAAAAAAGTGGATACAGCTATGGACTCGGGAATATGAAGGAAAGGGTGAAAAAGCTCGGGGGCATGCTGGACATTGAATCAGAAAAGGGTGAGGGGACATATATAAAAGTTTCCATACCGAGAGGAGAATCCTGATATGTATAAAATCATAATGACGGATGATCACCATATCGTCCGGGAAGGCATGAAATTCCTGCTTTCCACAACAGAGGATATAAGAGTTATCGATGATTTCGGCACTGGTGGGGAGACGCTGGAGTTCCTGTCATCGAATCACGGGGAAGTGGACCTGGTCCTGCTCGACCTGGTAATGCCCGAAATGGACGGCATTGAAGTGACAAGACAGATAAAAGCACTGTATCCACACATCAAGGTACTCGTACTGTCAAGTTATACGAGCGAGGAGTATATCCGTCCGGTTTTCGCTGCCCAGGCTGATGGGTATATCATCAAGGAAATGGAAGCGGAGGAACTGATAGCATCCATCAAAAGTGTGATAGAAGGGGAAAAAGTCATCCATCCAAATATTCTGGAAGTGATTGACAGGGAAGGAGACATGCCGCATGAAAAGAATGAACTGTCTGCCCGGGAACTGGAAGTGCTGAAAGAGATAGTCAAAGGGAAATCGAACAAGGAAATAGGCGAAGCGTTGTTTGTGAGTGAAAAAACAGTGAAAACACACGTGAGCCACATATTGAATAAATTGGAAGTTTCAGACAGGACTCAGGCGGTTATCTATGCCATCAAATACAATATTGTGGAGTTTTAGCCGGGCCTTTAAAATCAACGGGGTAAACGGTTACAAAATATCAGTTTACAAATATGAATATATAGTCTTATAATGAGACAAGCACTTTCAAAGTTATGGGGGGATTTTATGAAAGTCGGTAACAGATTGACTCTGTATATCGTATTAGGTTTGATTTTAGGTATCGCAATAGGTTCAATTCTCAGTCCCATGGGGGACCAGGCGTGGGTGCAATGGATTGATCAATACATATTCAATGTAATCGGACAATTATTCCTGAACATGATTTTCATGATGGTTGTCCCTGTAGTGTTCATTTCCATTGTGCTTGGTGTCTATAACGTTGGTGATCCGAAAACACTCGGGAGCCTCGGCATTAAAACTCTTGGATTCTACCTTGTGACTACAGCGATTGCTATTACGATTGCAATAGTCCTGGCAACTGTTGTACGGCCGGGTACAGGGCAGGCGGAACTTCTGGATTCGGATGAAGTCTCAGAATACCGCGACACCGAACTCGAAGGCGGAGAAACCGGTGCTGCTATAGAGCAGACATTCGACCAGACACTGATCAACATCATTCCGACAAATGTTTTCGATGCCATGGCGACTGACAATATGCTGCAGATCATTGCATTTGCCATCTTCATCGGTATTGCGATGATTTCCGTCAAAGATAAAATCGGTGCTGTCGTCAAACTGTTTGAACAGGCCAATGAAGTTGTCATGTGGATTGTAATGGCGATCATGAAATACTTTGCGGCAATCGGGGCATTCGGACTCGTTGCAACTGCGTTTACACAGGCTGGCTTCGGAGCCATCCAGCAGCTGGGCATGTACTTCGTATGTGTGCTTGTTGCCCTCTTCATCCATATGGCGCTTATCTATGGTTCCATGATTCAATTCATGGCCAAGAAGAGCTTCATCTGGTTCCTCAAACAGTTTGCGCCGGCGATGGGTGTGGCATTCAGTACATCTTCTTCCAGTGCGGTGCTGCCGATTTCCATGGAGACTGCGCAGAAGCGGCTTGGTATCCGTAAGGGTATTTCAAGTTTCGTGCAGCCGCTCGGCGCAACAATCAATATGGACGGAACAGCAATCATGCAGGGTGTAGCGACTGTATTCATTGCACAGCTGTCAGGAATTGATCTGACGATAATGCAGATGGTGACAGTGGTCATCATCGCTACAATCGCGAGCATCGGTACCGCCGGGGTTCCGGGTGTGGGACTTGTGATGCTCGCCATGGTGCTTACAGCAGTCGGGCTCGATCCGGCGGCAATCGGTATCATCATCGGTATCGACCGTCTGCTCGATATGACAAGAACGATGACGAACATCACAGGTGATGCAGCAATTGCAGCTGTCCTTGACCATCAGCAGGATGTCAAGGAAGAGAAAAAAGGCCTGGAAAGCACTAAACCGAACGTTTGATGAAAGTCTAACAAACGAATAATTAAAAGGGGCGTATCATGAACACTTGATGAATAATGATGCATGCCCCTTTTATTTTTTGCCGAAATATATTATTATATTAAAAGTGTATTATTATAGCATGGAAATATTACAATATAAAAGGCAGATTTGAAAGGAAGAAAGAAATGGATAAACAGGTTTTTACTGAGATACTGCAGTCCAAGTTCAAAATGGTAAGGACTGAAGCAGGTTATACCCAGGACTCCATGAGTCATACTATCGGGCTCTCAAAGAAGACGCTCGTACAAATAGAGAAAGAACGCATTCTGCCAAATTGGACAACCTGCATTTCCCTATGTGCATTGTTCAGAGAGAGCGAAGTGCTCACAAATACCTTTGGAGGAGATCCGCTCGAACTTGCGCAGGTGATATCAAGAGGTCACTGTGTATACCCGAACTATGAAGCAGAAGCGGTCTACTGGGAAGAAATCGAAAGGAAAAATGGTTACAGTCTGGAATTCAATAAGAGCAATAATATATACAGGGTCATTGATCCTGACAATCATCCGGTTCATGCATCGTATATCGAGCGTGAAATACGCACGTTCTTCATGAGGCAGACAGATCTGCAGCCAGTTTAATATATTTTTATAAAAGCACCGGAAGGTGCTTTTCTTTTATCCCATGACAATATACAGGATAATGGCAATACTTTGGAGGGGATTCTAGTTGAATGCAGTGACAATGATAATTTTCATGGGCATCGTCGGTTCATTCATCGGTGGACTGACCAACATACTCGCGATCAAGATGCTGTTTAGACCATACGAAGCAAAGTACCTGTTCGGCCGGAGGCTTCCGTTTACACCGGGTGTCATACCGAGACGGCGGGACGAGGCTTCGGGAAAACTTGGCGACATAATCATAGGGCATCTTCTGACACCTGATGTATTCATCAAAAAGATAGAAAGCCCGGAAACAAGGAATTTCATCATGCTGTTCATAGATAAGCAGATCGACACCATTGAGAATGAAAAGCTGACACCAAGATATTTTCTGGAGCGGCTGAATGAAGGATTGTCCCATAAGATAGCATACAGCTTCAACAGGGAAATTGAAGACAAAGTGTCATCCGAAGGAGATAAGCTCTATCATAGGAAGATTCACGAACTGATTCCACCCGACGCTTTGAAAACGATCGATGTCAAAGTGGAAGCGCTCCAGCCAAAGGCGATGATGAAAGTGGAAGAGTACCTGGGATCGGAGAAGGGATACAGCGATCTGTATACGATGACGGATGAATTCATAGAGAACAGGGGGAAGCTGGCGAGATCGATCAAATATATCATGAGCAAGGAATCGATCGTCGAAAGTATTCAGAGTGAACTGATCAAATTGATTCATCATCCAAAGATGACAGTCATACAAAACCGGATCATAGAAGATGAGTACACGAGAATAAAATCATATGAACTCAGTGAACTGTTGAGTGAAAAGGACAGGGACAGGCTTTTAGAGAGTGTCTCGGGTATACTGAAGGAGCGCATAAATATCGATGCAATCCTGGATCGTTCGATTGCCGAGTTCAATCCGGAAATGTTTGAATCCTTCAAAGAGCGGGGCAGGTACAGTCTGCTTGATAACATTGTGGAATATCTTGGGCGTAATACCGGCAGGATATTTGAAAAACTTCACCTCGCACAGGTGATAAAAAAGCAGATAGACAGTTTTGAACTGAGCTACATTGAAAAACTGGTCCTTGAAATTGCAGATAAGGAATTCAAGATGATCAAAGTACTGGGATTTGTGCTGGGCGGCATCATAGGAGTTTTTCAGGGAATAATCGTAGCCTTTTTATAACGGGGCCAAGTGTGTTACAGTAGTTATATCTTGTGTAAAAAGGAGTTTTAAACTAATGACAGTCAACGTATATGATCAGGCGAATGCACTTGAAAGTGCACTCCGTCAATCTGAAGAATTCCAGAACATGAAGGAGTTCTATGGGAAAGTAAATGAAAATCCTGAATCAAAAGCACTTTTTGATGAATTCAGGGAAATTCAGATGAATCTTCAGCAAAAGCAGATGCAGGGTGAGGAAATCCAGGAAGAGGAAGTCCAGAAAGCACAGAAATCTGCTGAAGACATTGAGAAAGATGAAAACATCAAATCATTGATGGAAGCAGAACAAAAAATGAGCCAGCTGATTCAGGATCTCAATAGAGTAATCATGAAACCGATTGAAGAACTTTACGGTCTCGAGAATCAAAATTAATATGGAAAGAGGTCTGTTACAGGCCTCTTTCTTTTCTGTTTTTTGGTATACTGTACATAAATGATTTTATGAAAAGTCAGGTGAGACGAATGGTCAAATTCATACATTGTGCAGATCTGCATCTGGACAGCCCTTTTAAATCCAGAACGAGGATGCCGGGCGGAATCCTGAATGCTCTGATGGACAGCACATATAAAAGCGTTGAAAGAATGATCGATTTCGCCATAGAAAACAAAGTGGATTTTATAGTAATAGCCGGTGATGTTTTCGATCAGGCGAACCGTACGTTGAAATCGGAAATATTCATGAAACGGCAGTTCGAAAGGCTTAAGGAAAATGGTGTTTTCGCTTATGTCATACATGGCAACCATGATCCTCTGACGGATGGTTTTAAAACCGTATGGCCGGATAATGTTACGGTATTTAAAGAGAATGTGGAAACATATGAGATGATCAGTTCGAAAGGTGAAAGGATCTTCCTGCACGGTTTCAGCTATTTCCTTGATGACTCATATGAAAACAAGCTGGACAGCTATCCAGTCAACACGATGAATGAAGGCATCCATATCGGGCTCCTGCACGGCACGTATTCCAAAGGAAGCTACAGGCAGGAAAGGTATACAGAGTTCAACCTCGAAACTTTGAATCAGAAACTCTATCATTACTGGGCGCTCGGTCACATCCATCAGCGCGAACAGCTGAGTGATCTGCCGCCAATCCAGTATTCAGGAAATATACAGGGGCGTCATAAAAATGAATATGGGGAAAAAGGGTTCATCTACGTGAATGGGGACGATGTATATCTCGACAGACAGTTCATCCCCGTGCAGGATATCATCTTCTCTGAGTACACCCTTGATGTCTTTTCACTCAATAAACAGGATCTTTACCAGTCGATAGTGGAATTCAAGCACAGGCTCAGGGAGAAAGGGAAACAGATTATACAGCTGACACTTTACCATGATGGTGATGAAATCATCTCGGAACCGGATTTCAATGAAGTCATCGAACTTCTTAAGGAGGACGAGAGGGATCTTAAGGATTTTGTATGGATTGACAGTTTGCATCTCAAGTACATGAATCAGGACAGCATAGCATTGCTCAATGACATAAAAGCAAGTTACTCATCCAATGACACACTGTTCAAAGAGGCTGTCAATTCAATGTACATGGATCCGAGGCTCAACCGATATCTCCTGCCCATCCAGGAACTGGAGCAGGAAGATCTGCTGGATGAGGGCGAAGAACGCCTTAAAATGCTTATGAGGAAGTAGTGGGTATATGAAGATCATATCGTTGAATATATACGGTTACGGCAAGATTACAGAAACAGAACTCAATACAAACCAGAAGTTTGTCCAGATATTCGGTGAGAATGAAGCGGGCAAATCAACCATGCAGTCCTTCATCCACTCCATACTGTTCGGGTTTCCGACAAGGAAGGAACAGGAGCCGAGGAGAGAACCCCGAATGCATAATCTGTACGGGGGAAAGCTGACGATCCAATTCCCCGATGAACCGGGACCAGTTGAGATAGAACGCATCAAGGGGAAGGTACAGGGTGATGTGAAAATATATTTCCATGATGGTACTGTGAGAAGCGAGGACTGGCTGGTCAAGAAACTGAACTTCATCGACAAGAAGACATACCGGTCGATATTTTCATTTGATGTACTCGGTCTGCAGGATATCCATAAAAACATGACCGAAGACAAGCTTCAGGAATACCTTCTCCGTGCAGGTGCTCTTGGGTCACATGAATATGATGAAATGCTGAGTGCAATCGATACAGAACTCAAATCAATCTATAAAAAGAACGGCATCAATCCGAAGGTCAATCAGGAGCTTGAAGCAATCGCAGGCGTAAATGAAAAGATCAAAAATCTCGAACAGCATGAAGAAAGGTATAAGGCGCTCATCAACGAACAGTCAAAGACCGAAGAAAGCCTGAATGCAAAAAAGAATGCCCTCCATCAGCTTGAAACCATCAGGAAACAGAAGATGAAGGAAGTCATGTATCACACCGATATCAAAGAATGGAAATCGCTCGAGGACAAGCTCAACATAGAACCTGTCGTATTTCCTGAACAGGGGGTGGAGAGGTATGAAGCCCTGAAAAACCAGAGCCAGCAGATTCAGAGGGATATCGGATTAAGAACGGAAAAACTGAAATCACTGAAGAATGAGATTTCATTGATAGATCTGCCTGATAAAGAACATCTTGCCTGTCTTGAAAGGATTCAGAAGAGGGAGCCGGATATCAAGCAGAAGAAGCTAGAAGTAACCCGCCTCAATAGAGCTGTTGAAAATCTTGAGGATGATATCCATAATCTTCAGAAGGATATCGGCTGGGATCAGGAGTACGACGATGTGGATGACTCCAATATCGTCAAGGAGTCCGTCCAGACACTTCTTTCAAAACTGGATGAGGCAGTACTTGAAGAACAGTATCTGATCAGGGAAATTGACCATCTGAAGTCCGATATCAGACAGCTTGATCAGGATATTGAACATCTCGAAGACTCACAGATCGGTGAAGAACGGCTGCGCATCAAAAAAGAGCTGATAGACCGTGAGTATGAACTGAAAGAGAAGGAGAAGATGTTCAAGCTGATTGAAAAGGACTATGAGCGGGAAAAGCGCGAGAGGAACAAAGTCAAAAGAGGGCAGTCCATCCTCATCATCGGCATCAGTGTCATCGCGCTTCTGATCGGAATCTATTATCTGTTCTCATCGAACTGGCTGATGGGCGGTGTATTTGCAGCGATCGGAATCGTTACCCTGCTGCTGCTCATGCTCACCAATCAGAAAGAGGATGAATCACTGAAGACGGATTATCAGAAGGAAGTGCGCGAGCTCGAAGATATCATCGATACAATCAAACGGAACAATGATGTTGATTTTGACATCAATGATGCAAGAGATTTGAAAATGGATCTGAAAACCCAGAACACAAAGCGGATCTCTTCCAATGTGAAGCTTGAAGAGATGAAGGAGGCACTATCTGTAAAAGAAGCACTTAATGACTCCCTCAACACCGACCTGCTCAATGTGAAAAAGAACCTCAGGGTGAACCCGGATATTGAGAACAAATATATTCTGGATGCCATCCACACCATCCGGGAGATCAAACAGAAACGCAATCAGATCAACAGGCACATACTTGAGATTGACAATATTAAAAAGGAACTTCGTGAATTCAAGACTGAAGTGAAAAATGATATTTCTTCAATGGATATCGAATATGATGATAACAGCATCTTTTATGATATAAAGAGCATGGTTTCAAAAATGTACAAAGACCAGTCGAATTACACAGGGCTGGATGATCAGATCAAACTGCTCGAAAATGAAATCAATGTGCTGGAAGAAAGAAATTCCGCTTCTTCACAGGAAGTCCGGAATCTGCTTGGATATGTGGATGCGGAAGACGAGGAAGAGTATTACTACTATGCGAGGAAACATGAAGAATACCATGATAATATCGCAAAGTTCAAAGAACTGACTACGAAACTTGATGAAGAACATTTTGATTATGATTCAAGGAATGAACTGTCCCGCTTCCTCCTTGCCGATCTGAAAGAGGAAGAAGAGAATATTTCAATTCAGATCGAAGAATTCAACAAAAAGATCCAGCACGAGCAGAAGGTGCTTGCGGAAATCAACTCTGAAATCGCCGCCCTCGAAAGTGACGGGAAGCTGAGCGAACTCAACCATATGTTTGAAATGCGCAAAAACCAGATCCAGGGTCTCTCCCACGAGTATATGTCCCTGAACTATATACGCATATTGATTGAAACCCACATCAAAGCAATCAAAGATGAACGCCTGCCGATCGTCATAGAGGAGGCAAGGTCCATTTTTGAAAGCGTGACGCGCGGAAGATACATCAATGTGATCTACGATGAAGACGGCATCAAAGTACGACACAGCAACGGACAGCTGTTCCACCCGCTGGAGCTTTCCCAATCCACCAAGGAAATGCTGTACATCAGCCTCAGACTGAGCCTGATAAAGGCACTCAGGGGCTACTATCAGCTTCCACTCATCATAGACGATGCCTTTGTACATTTTGACAGGGAACGCAAGAAGATCATTATGGATTATCTCCGCAATGAAGTGACGGATCAGGTATTGTACTTTACTTGTAACCTTGACAGTTCGATACCTTCCCAACAGACGATAAAATTAAAAGAAAAAGTGAAATGAGGTGGCTCTGATTAATAATATTTCAAAACTTAAGCCGGGAGACAGTGTGGAAACTTTCTACCTGATAAAAAGGAGCCAGCAGGGAGTGACCACTCAGGGGAAGCCCTACATGACTTTATTCCTCCAGGACCGGACAGGGGAAATCGAAGCAAAGCTGTGGACAGTATCAAAAGAGGATATGGAGGTGCTGAAGTCTGAGACACTGATCAAAGTCAAAGGCGATGTCATCGACTACCGCAATAAGAGACAGATGAAAATAGCTGCTTTCAGGACAGCTAAAGAAGAGGACGGCCTCAATCCCAAAGATTTCGTTGAAAAAGCACCGATGGATGAAGATGCACTTTATGAAAGTATAATGGATTATGTAATCAAGATTGAAAACGGCAGTCTGCAGAGGATTGTCCGTCAGCTTCTTAATAAATATGGCAGAGAGTTCCTGACATTTCCGGCAGCTATGACAAATCATCATGACTTCGTGTCGGGACTTGCATACCATGTCCACTATATGCTCAGGACGGCAGAAGCGCTCTGTGACATATATCCGTCGCTGAACCGGAGCCTTCTGTACAGTGCGATCATCCTGCACGATATCGGCAAGGTAAAGGAACTGACCGGGCCGGTGGGTACTACCTACACAGTGGAAGGGAACCTCATTGGGCATATAGTGATAGCAAATGATGAAATCACACGTGTGGCCGATGAACTGAACATCGAAGGCGAGGAAGTCATGCTCCTCAAGCACCTCATACTGAGCCATCATGGCAAACTTGAATACGGTTCCCCAAAGCAGCCGATGATTAAAGAGGCTGAGATTCTGCATTTCATAGACAACATCGATGCCCGCATGATGATGATGGACAAACATACCAATCAGGCGGATAAAGGGACGTTTACCGACCGTATATTCCCGCTCGAGAATCGTGCCTTCTACCGTCCGGAAAAATTTGAATGAAACTAAAAAACTGCCGCGAAATTTCGCGGCAGTTTTTGTTATTCTGCGTTTTCTTCTGTGGATTCATCTTCTGCAGTCTCTTCTTCAGAAGCATCCTCTGCAGAAGCATCTTCATCCTCTGCAGGCTGTTCTGTCGTTGGCTGCTCAGGTGACTGCTGGGATTCCGGATCCAGATAAGTGTCTTCGATGAACGTCTTGATGTCTTCGTTTTCAAAGTCTGCGTTATACTCTTCGAGCACTTCTTTGTAGTATTCAAGCACTTTATCCTGATTTTCCTGGATTTCCTTGCTCACCATCTGTTGTTTAATCTGCGGAAGCTCATCTTCGATGTTTTCCTCATCATGGCGTTTTATGATATGGTAGCCGAATTCTGATTTGACCACATCGGAAACTTCACCTTTTTCGAGTTTGAACAATGCTTTATCGAAGCCTTCGACCATCTGTCCTTTCTGGACATAACCGAGGGAACCGTTATTTTCAGCGCTGCCGGTATCATGGGATTCTTCTTTGGCAAGTTCCCCGAAATCTGCACCTTCGTCAAGCTGCTTTTTAATATCTTCAGCTTTTTTCTTCGCCTCTTCATCAGTCAGATCACTTTCAGGTGCCTGTTGCTGCTGCGGCGCCTCTGATTCCTCCGACTCTTCATCTTTCACTGCAATAAGTATATGGGAAGCTTCCCTTGTATTCTCCATAGCCTTTTCGTCCGTAACTTCAAATTTCTCTTCGAAGAATTTATCATGGTAGGCGTTTGTTATGCGCTGTTCTTTGTACTTTTCAACAGTCATGCCTGGCTGCTGCTGCTGAAGTGCCATGGCGAACTGATCCTCTCCGCCCATCTGTTCAATCTCTTCATCTGTCTGTGACTCAATCTGTTCTGTGTCGACTTCGTCACTGTATTTGTCTTTCAGGATATTGTCGAGGGTAAGCTGGAATGTCTGGTTTGCAACTGTGCTTGTCCCTATCTGATTCAGAATATCATCTGTAGTGACATCACCTGCATCACTTGTTGATAGCACGTTGCCAAATTCCGTTTCATCATTTTCATTGTTTCCGTTTCCATTATCGTCCGAGCAGCCGGCCAGGCTGATCAGTCCAAAACTAATGATAATCGGAGCTAATTTCTTTTTCATTGTTCAAGTCTCCTTTGGTTTAGACTACAGAAGCTAATATATCACAAGAAAGCAGCAGGGCACAAATCTTTGTACCCTGCTGCTGTGTAAAGGCCTATTTAAATTTGAATTTGAAGTTATCCTGGATTTTCCCGACTGATTCCTGAACCTCTTCACCGCGATTCTGGAGATTTTCGACATCCTTTTGTATCCGTTCAATATTCGGTGAAATATCCGCCTGATAGTTACTGATCATTGTTTTGATCTCATCTCCCAGTGTCTTGAAAACTTCCTGGGATTCATGCTTTGTCTTCAGAAAAGAAGATTTCACCTCGTCCGCTTCAATCTTCAGCTGATCCATCTGGGATTTCATGTTGCCCGAACCGGATTTCAGGGAAGCTTGCAGTTCGCTCCCTGACTTTGGGGCATTGAGCATTGCGATCAGTGTGCCACCGGTTACACCGACGAGGAAACCGATACCTGCGTTTTTGAGTTTCATTAAGTGTCACGTCCTTTTTGCCATTTATGTTTCTTTACCCAAACCGCTGAAACGTTATACATCAAGCCGGTTTTTGATGGCCTCCTCGATCTCTTTTTTCTGTTCATCTGTACGTTCATTCGGATCCTGTTTCCAGTTGTAGCTGAACCCGTCGTATTCATCCTCATATCTGGGGATGAGATGGAAGTGGAGGTGGAAAACAGTCTGGGAGGCGTATTCACCGTTGTTCTGGACAACGTTCAGACCGGCCGGCCCGAATGCATCCTTTATGGCATTTGCAATTTTGGAGACCACTTTCATAATGTGCGCGCCCGTTTCTTCATCCAGGTCATATATATCCGGGACAGGTTTCCTCGGTATGACGAGTGTATGACCTTTGGAAAGCGGGAATGCATCTGTGAAAGCAATGCATACATCATCCTCATATACGATGTTTGAAGGGATCTCACGATCGGCAATTTTTTCAAAAATTGTTTTAGTCATTCATTGTACCTCCATTGTTCAGTTGTGATATATTAATTTAATACAAGTATACAAATAAATGATCATAAATAAAAGGAAGTCGGTTATGGTACTGAAAATAGAACATCTGACAGGCGGTTACTCGAAGACCCCTGTCATTCATGATGTCTCCCTCGATATCAAAAAGGGGGAAATCGTCGGACTCATCGGTCTGAACGGCGCAGGGAAGAGTACGACCATCAAACATATACTGGGACTCTTGATGCCGCATTCGGGCGAAATCCGTGTAGACGGCATTACGATCAGTGAAGATGCCGAAAACTACAGGAGGCATCTTGCATATATTCCGGAAACCCCTGTATTGTATGAGGAACTGACACTCAAAGAACATATACTGATGACCGCCATGGCATACGGCATAGAAGAAAAGGATGCACTGGAGCGGGCAGGGAAACTGCTTGAAATGTTCAGGCTGGATACGAAGGTCAATATGTTCCCAACCCATTTCTCCAAGGGGATGAAGCAGAAAGTGATGCTGGTCTGTGCTTTTCTGGTCCGGCCGGACCTATATATTATAGATGAGCCGTTTTTAGGCCTTGATCCATTAGGCATAGATTCGCTCATCGATCTGATGGTCAGGGAGAGGGACGCGGGGCGCTCCATACTGATGAGTACGCATATACTGGCCACGGCGGAAAAATACTGCGACCGCTTTGCGATCATCGACAGCGGCCGCATGGTGGCGGAGGGTCATCTCGATGAACTGCGCATCTCTCATGATATGCCGGATGCCTCGCTTGATGAGGTTTATCTGAAGATTACAGGAGGTACTGCCGCAGATGCCTGATAACCTATTCAAGCCGAGGCTGAATGAAGATATAAGGCGCCGCAGCTACTACAGCAAATTCATATTCAACAGCCACTTTCTGATATTCCTTACCATTGCGGGTGGTGTATTCCTTTATTCGCTGCTCGGCATACTTCAGACACTGGAACCGTCAGTGTGGTTGGATCTGATTGCGTCTGCCCTCATAGCCCTGTTTCTGCTGCCCGGATACCGGTCGCTCCTGAAACCTGCAGATGGCATCTTTCTGCTGCCGTACGAAACACGCATGGAGCCCTATTTTAAAAATGCCGGCAGGTATTCACTCATGCTCGGCATTTCAAAAGCCGTTGCGGCTGCTGTAATCGCGTTGCTGATCCTGACAGTAGGGCACGGTCCGGTTGGAATCACGCTGTTTCTGCTGCTGTCACTCATCCATTACACCGTCAATTTCCATATAAGGAAGCGCGTCATAAATACCGGGGTTTCCATTGCTTTAACGACCGTCATCCTTTTTGTGATGGATATACTCAGTCTGATGCTCGTGCTGCAGCACCCGGCATGGCTGTTGCTCCCATTGGTACTGCTTTTTGCGGCGGACAGATATGTAAAGGGGCGTGAGCACCGCGCCTTCGACTGGAATGCATATATAGAACATGAGGAAGTGCAGCTCAACCGATATTACAGAAATGTCTCCATGTTCACCAATGTGAACCATATAGACAAGCAGTTCAAAAGAAGGAAATACCTGGACCCGCTGCTGTGGAAGCCGGGAAGTGCATCATTCGGCAGGGAGGAAATGTATGAGTTCCTGTTCTACAGGACTTTCGCAAGGGACCATGACCTGCCGATGATCATTATAAGGCTCATCATACTCTTTGGCATCTTGATGGCGTGGATGGGCAATCTTTACATTTCCATCGTCACAGGTCTGTTCGGGATATATGTCATCATACTTCAGATGTCCCAGATATACTCAGCCCAGGCCTATCTGCTCTGGCCGAAAGTTTGGCCGGTCGACAGATCCTTCATCCAGAAAAGCTACGTCACATTCTCACACAAGGCGGTATTCGTCGTGTCATTGGTATTCGGCATCATTTTTGCCGCCATCCATCCGGGGTTTGCCTATATCGCACTTGTCTTCCCTATATGGGGGTACTTGACAAACAGGGTACTCAGCAGAACTGTATACAAAAAAGAGCAGGAATTAAGCGACTGATGTAATCAGTCGCTTAAAATTCGTCTTCCGGATCTTCGGCCTGTTCATCATTGTCCTTCAGCGGCAGGAAGAACCTTGCGGAGATGGATTGATGGAATAAAGATTCCGCTGTACGGAATTTTTTCAATGCTTCACTGCTTAGATATGAGCGGTATGCATCCGTGTGTTTGAAATCGCTGTATGTGGATGCTGCCGCCCACTGTATAAGGACGACGAAAGACTCATCGTTCACAGATTCCCCTGTCCTGTAGGCCATCACGCCGTTTGTATTTTCCAGTGCCTCCACCAGATCGGACAGATGCCCGTGCATCGTGCTCTTCTTATTGTCGGGGATGGGGATGAAATGTGCTGACGTTGCGTTTTCATCGTCGAGTCCCCCTTTTGAATGTTCGATATCGTAGGTATGGCGTGAAGTGAAAAATGAATCGTCGTTGTCATCTTCATAAAAAAGGATGGCATCCTGGCCCATTGCACCGATATGGACTTCCGGATGTTCATGTTTGATGCTTTTTAAATATCTCAGTGTTCCTGTTGTCAAATGTAGTTCCATTATGTTCACCTCTTAAATAGTCTTGGTATATACATACCTTAATTCAACTTTCAGTAAACGCAAACCAAATAAATCGATTTTTTGACATTATGCATGTAATTAATAATTATTATCAACAGTGTGATAGAATATTGAGTGATATATAGAATATTGGAGGAAAATACATTGTTCAATGATACTATCATCAAAGCGGCAAGAGGGGAAAAGACGGACTATACTCCTGTCTGGTTCATGAGACAGGTTGGACGCAGCCAGCCGGAGTATAATAAAGTCAAAGAAAAATATTCTCTTATGGAAATTACGCACCAGCCCGAGCTGACCGCATATTTGACAGCAACGCCTGTCGAAAATTATAACGTGGATGCTGCAGTGCTGTATAAGGATATTGTTTCCCCGCTGGCTCCCATAGGCGTAGACGTGGAGATAAAAGCGGGGGTCGGTCCTGTAATCCACAATCCTATCCGCCATATCAGTGATGTGGAGAAACTTGGTGAGCTTGATCCCTATAAAGATCTGGACTATGTCTATAAGACGATCGAGATACTGACCAAAGAGAAATTGAATGTTCCTTTGATCGGTTTCTGCGGCGCACCGTTTACAGTGGCAAGCTATATGATTGAAGGCGGGCCGACAAAGAATTATCACAAGACGAAATCAATGATGTATAATCAGCCTGAAACATGGTTCGGACTCATGGAAAAACTGGCTGAAATGAGCATCCGTTATCTCAGGGCACAAGTCGAATCCGGCGCGGGACTTATCCAGATATTCGATTCCTGGGGCGGTGCATTGAACAAAGCTGACTATGCACATTACCTTGCACCTTATATGAACCAGATCATCGACAGTGTCAGGGAGATGGGAGTGCCGGTAATCGTCTTCGGTATCGGTGCATCGCACCTTATTCCTGAATGGAACAAATTGGATATGGATGTAATGGGCCTCGACTGGAGAACCTCCATCAGTGAAGCACGTGAAATGGGTGTAAAAAAAACCCTCCAGGGCAACCTGGATCCGGCACTGCTTCTCGCCGACTGGAAAGTCATTGAACAAAGGGCGAAAGAAATCCTTGACCAGGGCGGCAACCATGGCCACATCTTCAACCTGGGACACGGAGTATTCCCTGAAGTCAATCCGGAAACATTGAAACGACTGACTACATTTATACATGAATACAGCAAAGGAAAGTGATTTTGAATGGCAGTGAAAAAAGGACTATTAGTGATGGCGTATGGCACGCCCTACAAAGAGGAAGACATTGAACCGTATTACACACATATCAGACACGGGAGAAAACCGTCAGAGGAAGCTCTTCAGGACCTGAAGGACCGCTATGAGGCAATTGGAGGCATCTCTCCGCTTGCGGATACTACAAAAAGGCAGGCGGAAGCACTCGTCAATAAACTGAACGCATCGCAGAATGAAGTCGAATATGAACTGTTCATCGGACTCAAGCATATCGACCCGTTCATCGAAGATGCGGTTGAATCCATGAGTAATCACGGCATCAAAGAAGCCGTTTCCGTTGTGCTCGCGCCTCATTATTCCGGGTTTTCGGTAGGTTCCTACAACAAACGCGCAAAGGCTGAAGGCGAAAAATACGGCATCACCATCAAATCTGTCGAATCATTCTACGGGCAGGCGCCGTTCATCGATTTCTGGACAGAAGCCGTTAAATCTTCACTCATGGAAATTCCTGAAGCGGAACTGCAGGATACAGCAGTCGTTGTCAGTGCCCACAGTCTTCCGGAAAAAATCAAAAAGCACAGCGATCCATATCCGGACCAGCTGGAAGAGACTGCTGAACTGATCAAAAAGCATGCGGATCTCCAGAACGTGCATGTCGGCTGGCAGTCTGAAGGCAACACACCGGATCCATGGCTCGGACCGGATGTCCAGGATCTGACAAGAGACCTTCACAAAGCCCACGGTTACAGACATTTCATCTACCTGCCGGTCGGCTTTGTGTGTGAACATCTTGAAGTATTGTATGATAATGACTACGAATGTAAATTGGTCTGTGATGAAGTGGATGCTGGCTATCACCGTCCAGCAATGCCGAATACGGATGACCGCTTCATACAGGCGATGATCAACGAAATCAACAAACTTTAGTAAAGAAGGCTGATCAAAGTGAAAAAAGTAGCCATAATCGGAGCGGGTATTACCGGACTGTCAGCGGCATTTTATCTCTCAAAGCACAGTGATCTGGAAATAGACCTGTTTGAGAAAGATGACCGGGCCGGTGGTAAGATCAGAACGCATCAGAAGGATGGCTATACGATTGAACTCGGACCGGAATCCTATTTGGCAAGAAAGACAATCATGACCGAATTGGCTGAAGAAATCTGCATGGGAGAGGACCTGGTGAGAAATTCAACAGGTCAATCCTATATATATTCGAACAATAAATTATCCGCACTGCCAAAAGGTGCTGTGCTCGGTGTCCCGACGGAGCTCGTGCCTTTCCTTACAACCGATCTGGTCTCCGTTTCAGGCAAGCTGTCTGCAGGTCTCGATCTCTTCAGGAAACCGGTCCCTCTGTACACGGATGTATCAGTGGGGCGTTTCTTCAGAAGAAGGCTTGGCGATGATGTCCTCGAAAACATGATAGAGCCGCTGCTTTCCGGAATATATGCGACAAACATAGATGAGCTGAGTCTGATGTCCACTTTCCCTTACTTTAAAGATAGAGAAGAGAAATACGGCAGTCTCATCAAAGGTGCGATTGCGGAAAAACCGGCTTCATCAGGTAAGCCTGCGGCCGGGAAAACAGGCCAGTTCCTGCAGTTCAGGAATGGTCTCCAGTCCTTCATCGACCGTCTGCTGGAAGTGAATATTGACAACGGAGTCAATGCTCATTTTGCAAATGATGTGGAAGCCATAACGAAAAACGGGGAAATGTATACAATGCAGGTGAACGGCGGGATGAAAGAGTACGATCATATAATTATCACCACTCCCCATTTTCAATATAAGAGATGGTTCGAGGATCTGCCTCTTGAATATTTCAAACATATGGAAGCAACCAGTGTAGCGACGGTCGTCATGGCTTTCGACCAGGATCAGGTGAAAAATGATATAGACGGCACCGGTTTCGTAGTATCACGGAGAATGGACACTGCCATTACAGCATGTACATGGACGAGCAAGAAATGGAAGCACTCCACTCCGTCAGGAAAGGCGCTTCTGAGGGCGTATGTCGGCCGGCCGGGGGACTTTATCGTCCATGAGAAAAGTGATGAGGAAATCGTCAATCTGGCAAGGAGGGACCTGGATAAGATCATGGATCTTGAAGGTGATCCCGAGTTCACAATCGTTACGAGGATGATACGCTCCATGCCGCAGTACAAAGTGGGGCATAAGTCCAGGGTGGATGCTATCAGGAAATATATGACAGAACATTATCCCGGCGTCATCCTTACAGGAGCGTCCCACCATGGTGTGGGTCTGCCGGATTGTGTCAGCCAGGCAAAGGCAGCTGTGGAAAGCATAATTAAATAAATGGAAACTTATGACCGGAATGTTATTATAATAATATCCGGTCATTTTGTTGAGGAGGAAAAAAAGTGAAGTTTATATCTAATAACAATATTACTGATCCGATGATCAACCTTGCCATGGAGGAGTATGTACTCCGTGAGATTCCCACTGACGATTCATATTTCCTGTTCTATGTAAATCAGCCCTCGATCATCATCGGTAAAAACCAGAATACCATTGAAGAAATCAATGAGCCTTATATCAGGGAGAACGGTATCAAAGTGGTGAGGCGTGTCTCCGGCGGCGGAGCAGTCTATCATGATGAAGGCAACCTGAATTTCAGTTTCATCACTGAGGATGACGGAAACAGCTTCCATAACTTCAGCAAATTCACTCAGCCGATCGTCGATGCACTTAATGATATGGGCATACCCGCAGAACTCTCGGGCAGGAATGATCTTGAAATCAACGGAAAGAAAGTGTCCGGCAATGCAATGTTCAGCCAGAAGGGCAGAATGTTCTCACACGGAACACTGATGCTCGACAGTGATATTTCAGAAGTGCAGAATGCGCTGAAAGTAAATCCTAAAAAAATTGAATCCAAAGGGGTAAAATCAGTAAGGGGCCGTGTCGGTAATATCAATGACTTTCTGGATGAGAAAATTGATATAGAGGATTTCAAGCGTAAAATCCTGAGATATATCTTCGGAGGTGATGATCAGATTGAAGAATATGTACTCACTGATGAAGACTGGGAAAAAATCAATAAGCTTTCTGAAGAGAAATACCAGACATGGGACTGGAACTATGGCAAAAATCCAAAATACAACTTCAATGTATCCCATAAGTTCCCGGCAGGACTTCTGGATATCAGGCTTGATGTCAAAAAAGGCCGGATAGAGCATGCAAAAATTTTCGGTGATTTTTTCGGTGTCGGTGAAATTGGTGTAATTGAAGAAAGACTGATCGGAGTAGAGCATGACAGGGAAAAGATTGCGGAAGCATTAAAAGATGTGGATATTTCACATTATCTGGGCCGCATCACCCGGGAAGAACTTCTGGACCTTATCGTATAATATAAATAAGCTGACTTTACACTATGTACTCAGTATAGGTAAAGTCAGCTTTTTTTATCTTCATTCATCGTCTTCTGTATCTTCATCAGTCAGTTCCTTTAGCAGATTTGTGTATTTCATGAACTTTTCCTCGTCTTTTTCCAAGAGCGCTTCCTCAATCCTATCATTGTATGATTTACGATTGTATTCATCCATCGCTTCTTGTAACAGGAGCTCAGCAGAAAGGTCATTGATCGTGTTGATGAAGACTCGCAACTGGTTAACCGGGTATACTTGTTTATTCATCCCTAATCCCCCTTCATCTAAATGGTTGTTACAAATTATATAACACGTTTCGGGACAGGTCAAACAGAGTTTTGAATATTTAGACTATTTATTAATGTAATATTACAACTTATTGCATTTTATTAACAATCAATTTAATTAAAATATATTTTTGTTAACAATATAGTTAACATGTGGTATCATGTATTTAGAATATTTAGACAGGGAGGAACAGCATGAACAGACTCCAGTACCAGATACATGAAGAAACAATGTACATTGTCTCAGTCAATAATAATGGCAATACTGAAAGCAGGATAGGGGAAACCTACGGGGACAGTCTCGCCTGCCGGCTCAACCCCAATAAAGTGATTGAAAGGAACTGCCGGAATCATTCACAGAATTACATCGCCAGAAAAGACCTGACCAAATCCCTGACCAATATCACAAGCAAGATTCCGGTAATCGTGGATCTGTTCGGGTCATACATATATTTCTGCACACATTCCGACAGAGTACATGAGAATAACTGGTTCAACATAAAGCATATCCAGGCCTACTGGGACAATAATGGCATGACACGCATACAATTTTCCAATAATGAAGAGCTCGAAGTGGATATCTCCTACTCATCGTTCAACAACCAGTATTTGAATGCGCTCAAACTGCATTATCGATTCAATCAGCAGAAGGAAAAGTATCAGAAGAAAGAAATGGGGATGCATTTCCAGTATCCGGCACTGGGAAGGGGAGAATCCGCCCAGATCAATGAGACAATATATCACTCCTACATCAATTATATTAACGGTCTGCAATCAAGGGGTTGAGTGTAATTTTTAACATAAAATATATCCCGAAACGCTTGAAAAACTCTGTGGGAATAGATATAATTATAAATGTTCGATTGAAAAAATAACATT
>DXHR01000033.1 GCA_019113295.1 Candidatus Salinicoccus stercoripullorum
AAGCTGAACGTCAGGCCGAAGAAAAAGCGGCGCAGCAGGAAGCCGAAGAGAAGGCTGCTGAACAACGCGCGGCAGAAGAAGCGGAAGCTGAACGTCAGGCCGAAGAGGAAGCGGCACAACAGGAAGCCGAAGAAGAGGCTGCTGAACAACGCGCGGCAGAAGAAGCGGAAGCTGAACGTCAGGCCGAAGAGGAAGCGGCACAGCAGGAAGCTGAAGAGAAGGCTGCTGAACAGCGTGCGGCAGAAGAAGCGGAAGCTGAACGTCAGGCAGAAGAAAAAGCGGCCGCAGCCGAAGAAGCTGAAGATGACTCTCAGGCACCAGCACCAGCATCATATGGTGAGAACTGGTACCTCGACGGTGACTGCACTTGGTATGTATACGAGCGTCGTCAGCAGATGGGCAAGCCTGTCAGCAACCAGTGGGGCAATGCTTCCAACTGGGCAAGTGCTGCCAAAAGCCAGGGGCTTAACGTCAGCAGCTCCCCTTCTGTCGGTGCCATCGTACAGTCTAATGCTTGGACGAATGGTGCATGGGGCTCAGGCCATGTAGCTGTAGTTGAAAAAGTCAACTCTGACGGCTCCATTCTCGTTTCTGAAATGAACTGGAGCGGCGGCCCTGGCAACAAAACAATGAGAACAATCGGATCTTATGACGTTTCTTCGCATAATTTCATTCATTAATACCAGATATATTCAAAGGGAATCACGATGACGTGATTCCCTTTTTGCATGCCCGCCTATCTATATATGGATGTCATCTGCGGAAAACGGGGGCCGGAAACGCCTGTTAGCGGCCGCGGTACGGGAAACGGGGGCCGGAAACGCTCGTTAGCGGCCGCGGTACGGGAAACGGGGGCCGACAACGCCTGTTAGCGGCCGCGGTACGGAAAACGGGGGCCGGCAACGCTCGCTGGCGGCCGCGGTGCGGGAAACGGAGGCCGGAAACGCCCGCTGGCGGCCCCGCCCGGCGGGGCCGCACTCTTTATCGCACAAAAAAACAGCCCGGAGTGGCTATCTCGGGGCTGCGTCTTTGTATAGTGTTGTGATGAGTTTTTCTGTTGATCTGCCGTCGGCGTATTTGTTCCATGTTTCGTCGAAGAGAAGGACTTTCTCGAGCCGGAATGCTTCGCGGCGGATGATGTCGATCATTTCGCTTGAGTGGTAGACGACGGGGCCGGGTACGAATGTTTCGTAGTCGAACCAGATGCCGCGGGTGGTGACGTATTCTTCGAGGTCGTACGGATAGAAGATCATCGGCCGGCCGAGTATTGCGAACTCGAACGGGATGGATGAGTAGTCTGTGATGAGGATGTCTGTGATGGCAAGCAGTTCGAAGATGTCGTATCCGCAGGAGACGTCGGTGACGAAGTCGTTGTCCCATTCGCCGTCAAGTGTGACGGCGGGATGGAGGCGGAGCAGCAGGTGATGATCTTCGGACAGACCTTTTTTGAGGTTCCTGATGTTCAGCCGGAGCTCATCGACTTTGAAGCGCCCTTCCCTGAATGTCGGGGCGTACAGGATGACCTGTCTGCCCTTCAGATGCGGCAGCTGTCTGTGGAGTTTATCCTCGGCCCGCTGCATCCTGTCTTCATTATAGAAGAAATCGGTGCGGGGCATGCCGGTCTTGAGCAGATTCCCGTGGCTGATGTCGAAGGCCTCTTCGAAGATCCAGCCCATGTCGTCGGAACTGACGACGACTTTATGGAATTTTTCATATACCTGCTTGAACCGCTTCTGTGCGGACGGTGTGCGTTCGATGGTGGCCTTGTCCTTGAAGCCGAACAGTTTGACCGCCCCGTCTGCGTGCCAGAGCTGGATGCATGTCTGCTCTTCCCTGAAATCGCATGATGCGAGCACGACCTGGTAGTTGTCGACGAAGATGTGCTTCGCAGTGGCGAGATGATAGAGTCCCCTGATGCTCCCCTTGATGTTGACGGGGACGAAGCGGATCGTATTCCTGTCGTCTGCGTTCCGGAAATTGTAGGTGCATCTGGAATCTTTCAGTAAAACAATTTTGGATGAAGTGCGTTCATGCACTTCATCCAAAACATACTGAATATTATCGCCGAAAGATGCAATCATCACTGTCTTTTTCTGTACCGGAAGTGACCTGAACAGATTGAAGATCACTTTCGTTATGGCCAGATACAGATTGATTGCCGCTTCCCTAACCATGCTGCCTGGACAGCTCTTGCTTCGTCTTCGTTGTGGATACGCCACTTGTCCTTGAGAGATATACGACTTCACAGTATTCCTTCAGGAAGTCGAATTCGCCTTCCCAGTCGTCACCCATGACGAATACATCGATGTCGTGCTTCTGGACGTCTTCGACTTTCTGGCCCCAATTGTGTTCAGGAATGACTTCGTCCACGTACTTGATCGCTTCAAGGATCGCTTTTCTGTCTTCATATGAGTAATAAGCTTCTTTATGTTTGATTCTGTTGAATTCATCGGATGATACAGCGACTACCAGGTAGTCCCCGCGTTCTTTCGCACGGCGAAGGATATTGATATGCCCCAGGTGGAGCAGATCGAATGTGCCGTAGGTGATCACTTTTCTTTTTGGTTTCATTTCTCTTACATTCTGATTATTCATTTCTATTCCTCCCAATATACCTCTCTACCTCTGGTATAATGTCCGTGTGGACATGGTATAATTGTAAAGATAAAGTTAATCTTTCGTAAAGATTATTAATGATTATAACATAAAATCAGAAAAAGTATAAATCTTAGGTGTGATTATAGTGAAATATTTAAAAAAAGCAGCATTTTTCGTCTATCGGAAACTGTTTGCGTTATGCGGCAGGATAGTCAGGAAAGACCGGAAACTCATCATGTTCGAAAGTTTCCTCGGCAAGCAGTACAGCGACAACCCGCGGGCGCTCTACGAATACATGTCGCTCACCCATCCCGAGTACACTCTCGTCTGGAGCGCGGACAGGAACAGTACGCATGTATTCGAGGAGGCGGACGTCCCCCATATCAAACGCTTCTCGCTTCCATGGATGATCCATATGAATAAAGCCACCCTCTGGATCACGAACAGCCGCCTGCCGCTGTGGATTCCAAAACCCCATGGTACAACATATCTCCAGACCTGGCACGGTACACCCCTCAAGAAATTGGGTACGGATATAGAGACGGTCCATATGCCGGGGACGGATACAGAAAGCTACCGGAAGAACTTTACGAAGGAAGCGTCCAAGTGGGACTACCTCGTCTCCCCCAACCGGTATTCATCGGATATCTTCCGCCGCGCGTTCGGCTTTGGCGGAAAAATGCTCGAGACGGGCTATCCGCGCAATGATTTTTTATTCTCGGGCAGTGATCCCGAAACCGCGGACAATATAAAGGAGGCGCTCGGTCTGCCGACGGACAAGAAGATCATCCTGTACGCACCGACGTGGCGGGATGACAGCTTCCACGCCCGCGGCCGATACAAGTTCGATCTGCAGTTCGATACAGAGCGGATGCAGCGTGAACTCGGCGATGACCACATCATCATTCTGCGCATGCACTATCTTGTAAGTGAAAATCTCGACATAAAGCAGTATAATGGATTCTTGTATGATTTCTCAAAATACGGGGACATCCGCGACCTGTACGTCATCTCCGACATGCTGGTCACCGACTACTCGTCCGTGTTCTTCGACTATGCGAACCTGCATCGCCCGATGATCTTCTATACGTATGACATCGATCAGTACCGCGACAGGCTCCGCGGCTTCTACTTCGATTTCGAACGGCTGGCGCCGGGGCCTCTGGTCCGGACGACGGACGCGCTGATTGATGCAATAAAGAACCCGGATCCCGCGAAGTTCGGGACGGCGGAGTTCCGGGAAAGATTCAGCTATCTCGAGGACGGCGCATCTTCACAGCGTGTGATGGAGGATGTCATTTGTCATTTGAAAAAGAAAATTGTATAATTCAACAACGATGAATGGAATGGTTGTGAGAAAAGAATGAAATCCCTATGGATCGTCCTGCAGGAACAGGTAAAAAACTTCTATCTTATAAGAAGGATGTCCCTGTACGACATGAAAAGTAAAAACCAGAATAACTATCTCGGCATTGTGTGGGAAGTGCTCACACCGGTGATCAGCATCATGATCTACTGGTTCGTCTTCGGGACGCTGCGCCAGCGGGAACCGATTGAGATGGGCGGTGAGGATGTACCGTTCTTCTACTGGCTCGCCATCGGCTTCATCGTCTGGACGTTCTTCTTCCAGGGGAGCATCGAGGCGTCGAAGTCCATATACCGGCGGCTCAAGATGCTCTCCAAGATGAGCTTTCCACTCAGTGCCATACCGAATATTACGATATTCTCCAAATTCTATACGCATGTCATCATGCTGTTTCTGGCATTCGCGGTGTTCCAGCTGGCAGGCTACTACGTCAACATATACTACCTGCAGCTGATCTACTTTGTAATCGGGACCTATGCCCTCATATTCGCCTTTTCACTGATTACATCGACCCTGTCGACGCTCGTGCGTGATGTGCATCTGCTCTTGAACTCACTGCTCCGCATGCTGCTCTATGTATCGGGTGTACTGTGGCCGCTGTCGCTGCTGTCTGATTTCCCGCTGATCATGAAGCTCATGCAGCTGAATCCGCTGCTGTACCTGATCGAAGGGTACCGTTCCGTATTCTTCGGGACCGAGTGGTACATCGTGACGCACTGGGAACAGTCACTCTACTTCTGGGGTGTCATATTCCTCATGATGCTCGTCGGTGCCAAGCTCCACGTGATGTTCAGACGGAATTTCATTGACTATCTATAAGAGGGGATTCGTATGACTAAAGCAATCGTAGCGAAAGATGTCGCTAAAAAATATAAAGTGTATGACAGCCAGAAGGAACGCATGCTGGATCTCGTCAGCCCGAAGGGCCACGGCAGGGAATTCTTTGCGCTGAACGGCGTCGACTTCGAAGCGGACAAAGGTGACGTCGTCGGCTTCATCGGCATCAACGGCTCCGGCAAGTCGACCCTGTCCAACATACTGGCGGGCATCGTGCCCGAGTCACGGGGCGATGTCCAGGTGAACGGCCAGACGGCGCTGATCGCCGTTGCCGCCGGGCTCAATGAAGACCTGACGGGCCGCGACAACATCGAACTGAAATGCCTGATGCTCGGCTTCTCCAGGGATGAGATCAAAGAGCTGGAACCGGACATCATCGAGTTCTCAGAGCTCGAGAATTTCATCGACATGCCAGTCAAATCTTATTCCAGCGGCATGAAGTCCCGTCTGGGATTCGCCATCAGCGTCAACATCGACCCGGACGTCCTCATCATCGACGAGGCACTGTCCGTCGGTGACAAGGCATTCGCCGAGAAGAGCCTCAAGAAGATGATGGAGTTCAAGGACCAGGGCAAGACGATGATCTTCGTCAGCCACTCCATCGGCCAGATGAAGCGTTTCTGCAACAAGATACTGTGGCTCGAATTCGGCCGGGTGAAGGCGTTCGGCGAAGTGCGCGATGTACTGCCGCTCTATGAGTCCTTCCTGTCCAAGTGGCGTTCGATGTCAAAGGACGAGCGGAACGACTACCGCCAGAAGGTGATGGACCGCGACCCGGCGGAGGCCGAGTACAAAAAGTACGGCAACCTGACGCTGCTCGATGACGACGAGGAACTCGAAAGCTCACACGGCTATACCATCCGCCCCGTCAGCCGCCTCGCGCACCTGAAGGGCGACAGCACGGACATCTTCGAATCGCCGGACAGCGACGCCAATAAACAGCCCGCACACAAATTCAAAAAACGGGTCTACTACGTCAAACGCGAGGCGACGTATCATTTCGAGGTCTTCTACCTGCTCAGTACAAAGCCGAGCGGAGAGGACGGCGTCATCGGCTGGATACGGGCTGATGAGACGTCATCACACGCGCTGACTTTCGTGGATCGGGACAAAAAGGAATTCATGCTGAACGATACCGGATTCACAGCAGGCGAACCCTGGGGCGGTCCGGCCCAGTACGTCCATGAGACGCTGGAACACCATGCCGGCATGAAATTCCACGTGGATCAGACGGTGCTCGTCGGGAACAACGTCTGGTACAGAGGACTGGTCGAAGGTGAAGAAGCGCCCGTGTGGACGCACATGGACAACGTCACCGCAGAAGAAACAGGGGATCTATAGGAGACACAGGGGCTTTATTGCCAAAAGTTGAAAATAAAAGGAAAAGATGAACGTTTACATGTTCACGGAAGGAAACGAGGTGAACGCGATGAGTGGGAACTACAGGACGGTGAAGGTGATGGATATCGACTTTTTCAATACGTCGATGAATGCATTCCTGAAACACATCGTCTACCCTGATCTGGCAAACGGAAACAGGAGTTTCATCGTCACGGCCAATCCCGAATTCGTCATTGAAACGCGGGACCATCCAGAATTCAAGAAAGTTGTGCAGTCCGCCGACTATGTGCTCGCAGACGGCGTCGGCATCGTCAATGCGGCGGTGCTCATGGGCCATCCGCTGCCCGAGCGGGTCAGCGGCATCGATGTGATGTACCGCATGCTCGACCACGCCTCGAAAAACGGCTACAGCGTGTTCTTCCTCGGTGCGTCGGAGGATTCGAACAAAAAAGCTGTCGAGAATGCCGGGAAAGAGTGGCCCGGCCTGAAAGTCGCCGGCCGCCACGACGGTTATTTCGATCCGGCCGACGAGAGCATCGTCGATATGGTCGTGGACAGCAAGCCAGACATCGTGCTCGTCGCACTCGGCATGCAGCGCCAGGAAAAGTGGATCGCCGATAATATCGGCCGGTTTGATAAAGGTGTCTTCATGGGCGTCGGCGGCAGCTTCGACGTACTGAGCGGCAAAGCCCAGCGCGCACCGAAAATCTGGATCAGGCTCCAGCTCGAGTGGCTTTACCGGCTGATCCAGGAACCCAGGCGCATCAAACGCGTCATGCGCGTTTTCGAGTTCATGCTGCTGCACACGCCGGTGTTGAAGCACCTCATGCGCATGTTCGGCTACAGCACGACGAAGCCGCGGGGGAAATCGTGACTTCGCTTCAATATATGTGGGAGTGGCACCCGTCCAGTTGTGGACGGGTGCCTTTTTGTGCGGTGGCGGATGTGCGGAGATTCGTTCGGGCGGCGGGCCGGAGTATCGCGTACACGGAATGATTCCGTAGATGTGATTCGGGCGTATCGCGTACACGGAGTGATTTCGTAGATGTGATTCGGGTGTATCGCGTACACGGAATGATTTCGTAGATGTGATTCGGGTGTATCGCGTACACGGAGTGATTTCGTAGATGTGATTTGGGCGTATCGCGTACACGGAATGATTTCGTAGATGTGATTTGGGCGTATCGCGTACACGGAATGATTTCGGAGATGTGATTTGGGCGTATCGCGTACACGGAATGATTCCGTAGATGTGATCTGGGCGTATCGCGTACACGGAATGATTTCGTAGATGTGATTCGGAGGTATCGCGTACACGGAACAATTCCGTAGATGTGATTCCACCTGCCTGCCCTCCCCCCGCATGCCGACTATACGCCGGTGTCCCGCGGGCGTCCAAAACCATGCAAAAAACCGGGCACCCCTGTGCCCGGCCGCTTCTCACGAGATGTCCTACTTTTCGTCCATCGATTCGAGGAACTTCTCCCCTTTTTCCGAGATGGTTGTCCCCGCCCTGCCGATCCGTACGTTCAGAAGATCCAGTTCGTCTAAAATTTCAATGCGGAGCCTGAGCTGCTGATCGGTCATTTTTATATTGTCTTCCAGCAACAATTTCCTCACTCTGCCCCTCCCGTAAGAGGCGTTTTCTTTCTTGCCCCCGAGATAGATCCTGAGCAGCTTGATACTCTCGGACAGGAATCCGTGTTTCTCTATTTTAGCGACTATCGCTTCAGTATCCATGAGGCCTCCGCCTTCTATATCCCTGTCGATACCGTTGAAGAATATGGGCAATGAATCGATTTCGATGTACTTCTGGTTCAGACATACGCAGTATGAGATGAGGTTATACAGTTCACGGACGTTTCCGGGCCAGTCGTAATGGGTGAATGCGTCCATGACCCTGTCCGAGAACTGCATTTCAGTCCGGTTGAAATGCCTCTTGAAATCATCGATCAGTACGAAGATGTCCGCTTTCCTCTCTGCCAGGGAAGGCACTCTCAGAATGTAGGACGAAAGATATGAGTACAGTTTCTGACTGATGATCTCCTCTTTGTACAGCTTCTGCAGATCATCGATCGAAGAGGTGATCATTCTGACATCAGGCTGACCGGCCGTCCGGTCAAAATGGTTCGCCAATCTGTTTTGCAGCGCGTACGGCAGATTGTCGATGTTCTTGATGTAGAGCGTCCCCCGCCTGATCTCCGGCAGTATCCCCTTATGTCCGTCCCCGGGACTTCCGAACAATTCCGTCTCGATCAGCCGGGGGTCTTTATCCGCCCCGTTGTATATGTAAAAGGGCATGTCACGGTATGCGGAGGCATTATGCACCATCTCTGCGAGCATCTGTTTTCCGGTGCCGGTCTCCCCGACGATATGTATGATGTTCGAAGTCTCCGCCATCCGGCGGGCGAATCCGATGGTCGATTTCATCAGTGGGGATCCGGTCGACAGTTCCGTAAGTGCCCTGTGCTTGTTCTGATTGACGATGTTCAGCGGTTCCCTGTCGGTTTTGCGGGCGGTCATACGCACCATCGTCTTGATGTAGTACTGCATCAGCAGAGAGTCTTTCATCCCGAGGCCGAACCGCCCCTTCAGCTCCATGACCGTCTCTATCGAAACGACCCGCGCACCGATGTCGAACGTCTGATAGACTTCCGTCGGCACCAGCTTCCTCTCGCCGGGAGTGATGATGAAATCGAATGTGTCCGGAATCGGCTGGTGGGCCATGTAAGGCAGGAAATCATGTTCCGGCAGCACGTTCTTGAGGTCTGCAACGGTTTCCGCTGTGGTGCCGGGATTGTCATTGACGACCAGGAACCTTGATGCCTTCTCCATGCTGATGACCTGTTCCAGCCTCACGATGTTGATCGTCCTCCCCGAGACGATCACTTCACAGTCTGCCGGCAGGAACGGCTTCACGATCCCCCCGATTTCATAGGAGGATAGCAGGACGACGTCCCCGGGAGACACTTCCGAGTGCGTCATATCCTTCAGAGTGACCCCTTTGACGGGAATCTCCCCCCCAAAAATATACTCCATCTGCTTTTTCAGCGACTCCAGGTTCTCCTCCTGGATGCCGATTATGAACAATTTCTTCTCCACGTCGCGTACACTCCCATAAAATAAGGTCTTTCATCCTATTTTACACTGTATGGAATAAAAGTCATATTCCTTTTAATCCGGTTAATAGGTTGTATTGGGTTGTATTATTTTATGAATCGGTGTACAATCCTATTATTCAAATAATTTAGATGATTTGAACAACAAGGAGGATACTATGTTCACATTGATTAAAAACGGTGATGTCTACGCACCAGACCATATCGGAAAGACTTCTGTACTGCTGAGCGGCAAGACCATCATGAAGATCGGAGAGATTGACGGGGAGAAACTCGGGGCTTTATTCGACGTGGAAGTGGTCGATGCATCGGGCATGATTGTCACGCCCGGCATCATCGACCCGCATGTCCATCTCATCGGCGGCGGCGGTGAAGGCGGCTTTGCCACGAGGACGCCTGAGCTCCAGCTGGGCAATGTCATTAAAGCCGGCGTGACCACGGTGGTCGGCTGCCTCGGCACGGACGGGACAACGCGCCATATGACTTCGCTCGTCGCCAAAGCCCGCGGGCTTGAAGAGGAAGGCATCACAGCCTACGTATATACAGGCAATTACCATATTCCGACGCCGACCATCACTTCCTCTGTGAAGGATGATGTCATCTTGATCGACAAGGTGATCGGGGCCGGGGAGATTGCCATCTCCGATTCCAGATCCGCCCAGCCTTCCGTGCATGAAGTTGCCAAACTGGCGGCCGAGGCACGGATCGGCGGCCTTCTCAGCAAAAAGGCCGGGGTCACCCATTTCCATGTGGGCATCGGAAAAGAACGCCTCAAGTTCCTGAGGACGCTGATCGAAGACTACGAGATCCCGCCGGCGAACATCTACGCTACGCATATCACGCGCAGCAGGGAACTGGTGGATGAGGCGATCGGGCTGTCACACAAAGGAAGCTATGTCGATATGACCGCGGATGATGATACCGCCGTATGGATCGGATACTTCAAGGAAAACGGCGGGGATATGGAACACCTGACGATATCATCCGACGGCAACGGCAGTCTGCCGGTATTTGATGACAAAGGGGAAATGACCGGGTTCGGTGTCGCCACACAGGAGCTGTTGTTCAGGCAGGTCGCCGAAGCCGTCAAAGAGCACGGCATACCCCTGGAAGAAGCACTGTCACTGGTCACAGTGAATACCGCAACGGCCCTCCGCCTTGCAGATAAAGGGCGCATCGGGGAAGGCAGGGATGCCGACCTGCTCGTCCTAGACAGTGACTCCCTTGAGATCCGGCACGTGTTCGCAAAGGGGCAGCACATGCTCAAAGATAAAGAAGTCATCGTCAAAGGAACTTTCGAAGAGTAAACACTGGGGGAAAAACAATGAAAAGAAAACCGACTTTACTTGAATCATGTCTGCCGATTATCGTGATGCTTCTGCTTCTCGCCATAGGCTATGGTGTCTTCGGCCTCAGTCCGGAGCCGCTCCTGATCCTGTCATCCATCTTCGCCGGCTTCATCGCCATGCGGCTCGGCGTCAGCTGGGATGAGATGCTGGAAGGCATACAGGAAAAACTGAACATGGCCATGCCGGCGATACTGGTGCTGATCTCCATCGGCATCCTGATCGGTACATGGATGATTTCAGGCACCATTCCGATGATGATCTACTATGGACTCGAATTGATCAACCCGCAGTTCATCGTCCTGATCGCCTTCATCGTGTCAGCACTCATCTCTATCGTCACCGGCACATCCTGGGGTTCCGCCGGTACGGTGGGGGTTGCACTGATGGGAATAGCCACCGGCCTCGGCGTCTCGCTGCCGGCGACTGCCGGTGCTGTCGTTGCCGGCGCATATTTCGGGGACAAGCTCTCCCCCCTTTCCGATACGACGAACCTTGCACCGATCGCAGCCGGCAGCAAGCTGTATGAACATATCAGGCATATGTTCTATACGACCATCCCGGCCGCCGTCCTGTCGATGCTCATCTACCTCTTTGTGGGCTTCAACCTGTCAGTGGAGAACATTACCGCGCCCGAGGAGATGCTGAACATGATGGCCACCCTGAGCGAGATGTTCAAATGGAACATACTGCTCCTGCTTCCGCCGGTCATCGTACTTTACGGTTCCATCCGCAAGAAGCCGACATTGCCGACGATCATCTTCTCGTCCATCGTGGCCGGAGCGATCGCCATACTCTATCAGGGCATTTCATTCACCGATGTCTTCGCTTCCTCAGTCACCGGGTTTGACGCCTCCATGATCACAAAAGAAGGCTTCAATCCTGACACCGTTCCGCCGGAAGTGACGGAACTCGTGACCCAGGGCGGCATGCAGTCCATGACCAGTGTCATACTCATCGCATTCAGTGCATTCGCCTTCGCCGGCATCATCACAAAATCCGGCGCACTCGAAGTCATCATGGATGCACTGCTCAGAATTGTCAGACGCACCGGGGACCTCATCCTGTCCACTGTAGTCTCCTGTATCACCATGGCACTGGTGACCGGTAACTCCTACCTGTCCATCATCGTGCCCGGTGAGCTGTTCAAAGATACTTACATTGATAAGAAACTGCATCCAAAGAACCTCTCCCGGACACTCGAAGACTCAGGCACCGTCGTCGTCCCACTGATTCCATGGTCATCCGCCGGAGTATACATGGCCGGCGTACTCGGCGTTTCCACACTGAGTTATGCACCGTGGGCAATCCTCTGTTATACAGGATTCATCTTCGCCATCATACTCGGATACACCGGCATCGGCATCGAAAAACTGAAAACCGAAGACGCCGAGTAGCGTGCTGCCCGTAAAAGAAGCGGAACCCGCCATGTGCCGGGTTCCGCTTCTTCGTGCATTGGATAGACACGCCCCTTTTCTGCGGGAGCCGCGATCTCTCCCGGGACGTCGATCGTGAATCCATGTCCCGGGGGTGCCTCTCGCGGGACGTCGATCGTGAATCCATGTCCCGGGGGCGCCTCTCCCGGGTCGTCGATCGCAAACCGATGTCCCGGGGGCGCCTCTCCCGGGTCGTCGATCGCAAACCGATGTCCCGGGGGTGCCTCTCGCGGGACGTCGACCGCAAACCGATGTCCCGGGGGTGCCTCTCGCGGGACGTCGATCGCAAACCGATGTCCCGGGACGCTCTCTCCCGGGACGTCGATCGCAAACCGATGTCCCGGGGGTGCCTCTCCCGGGTCGTCGATCGCAAACCGATGTCCCGGGACGCACTCTCTCGGGTCGTCGATCGCAAACCGATGTCCCGGGACGCCCTCTCGCGGGACGTCGATCGCAAACCCATGTCCCGGGACCCCCTCTCCCGGGTCGTCGATCGCAAAACGATGTCCCGGGGGCGCCTCCCTCGGGACGTCGATCGCAAAACGATGTCCCGGGTCGTCGACCGCAAAACGATGTCCCGGGACCCCCTCTCCCGGGTCGTCGACCGCAAACCCATGTCCCGGGACCCCCTCTCTCGGGTCGTCGACCGCAAACCGATGTCCCGGGGGTGCCTCTCGCGGGACGTCGACCGCAAAACGATGTCCCGGGACACGCACAAAATCACACACGCACAAAATCACACACGCACAAAATCACACACAAAAAGACCAGGCATCCCGATGCCTGATCTCCTCTCAAATATTCATCTGATATGCTCGGCTCCGTCAACTGCGACGGGTTCGTCTGCGAATATTTTCCGGGCGTTGTCCTTCAGTTTCTCAGAGACCTGCTCACCCAGCCGCCCGTCGATGGTTTCGAATGCTTTCCTGAGCATGAACGGCCGCACTTCTGCATGGTGCGCGTCACTTGCGACGACATGGATCAGCCCGTTTTCTATCATCTTGAACGCCGTTTCCTGCAGTTCTTCGCCGAAGTCTCCCGTAACGGAAGCGGCGGTCACCTGGGCGAGTGCGCCTTTATTCACCAATTGGTATAAAAGGCCCGGGTTGCCGGCGATTTCCGCACACCTTTCAGGATGGGCAATCACCGGTATATACCTGTTTTCAATAAGTTCATCGATGACCGTTTCGTAGAACGGCGGCAGCTCGGTGAACGGCATCTCCACCAGTATATACCGTGAGTCGTTGAGCGACGTGTTGAAGCCGCTCGCGAGATCGGCGATGATGTTCTCGTTGATGCGGATCTCCTGGCCGGGATGCACCGCGATGTCGAGATCATTGTCGTCAATCAGCTTCTGGATTTCCGCAAGCTTCTCAACCACCGTATCTTTCGGTGTCATGTAGCGACCGGCATAATGATGCGGCGTCAGCATGATATTCGTGATCCCCTGATCGATCGCCTGGTGCAGAAGGTTCAACACCTCATCTTCGGAAACGGGTCCGTCATCCACATTCATCAGCAGATGGTTATGAATATCTATCATTAGATTCATCTCCAAAATTATATAGTTACACACAACCAGTGTAGCATTTTAGCAGGCTGTTTTTAAATTTAACGGCTTTTACACATCCTCGAATCCTTCGATCGTAAAGTCCAGTTCCTCATCGTCATAGGTGATGTAATAGGCAGTCTTGTATGTCTTGAAGTCATCCAGGTTATCATTGAGCCGCTCTGTGAACACTTCGATATAGATGTCCTCGCCGTCACGTTCATACTCTGTGACTTCAATTTCATATATGGTCAGATTCGGGAAGCTGTCGTTTTCGATATTGCTGACGAGCGTATCATAGGAAGCCGTCCCCTTCGTCATATAATCATCCATATAGGCAATCTCCCCGTAGCGGTACATGTCTTCCAGGGCGTAGAGGTAGGAATCTATGAAGTATCCCACCTCCTCCTCAAGATTTTCCTCGAACTGTTCCCGGTCATCTTCGGCAATCTGTCTCTCGAACTCCGCATCTGCGTGCTTGTCGATTTCCTCGCTATCGAACGTGAGACTGACAGGGTACACGCCTTCATAAACATCCCGGTCCTCAGCGTCAAGCGCAATTGTTTCCGGCTCACTTTCAAACGTCTTGCCGTCAGCTTCAAGCGCCCCCTTCACTTCCAGTTCCTCATCAAGCGGATACGGGCCGTAAACCTGATCTTCATCCTCACTCACTTTTGCTTCCTCACCATTTACAGTATAGGAGAAATTCTCCTCATTACCGTACAGTCCATACGAATAAATATCCGGGTCCATCGTGAGATAGACGAAGTTGAATTCAGGCACAGCTTCAACCTGCTCCCCTTCCCCGTAGTTCTCAAACGGAATCGACAGCGTACCATCGTATGTTTCCTCACCGACCTCGGCAGTCAGCGGAACATCATAGGCACCCGGTATGAGTTCAGCCGTCTTCTGTTCACTTCCGTCATTCTCAACCTTTTCCCCGTTGATCTCAGCAGTGAAAGGTACACCCGCTTCATTCGCCACATTCACATTATGCTTCGGAATGGACAGTGAGTAGTTTTCAAAGACGCCCCACTTATTATTCTCACGGCTGATATTGAGGAGGTTCAGATCCTCATCATACACACTCTCGATCGTCGACGAATAGTTATTGATGTTGTACTGCTTCTCCCGCAGCATCGTCTTGAATACATCATTGCCCACATTCCGGTCGATATAGCCAAGAAACGCCTCCGCTTCATATGTTGAAATATCAGTGCCATCCACGGCCGCTTTCAACGTTTTTGCATCCCCCGTGTCCACCGCTTCTGTAATCTCCTGTATTTTCGCTTCAGAGGAATATTGGCCGCCGATCAGCCTGAAAGCGACAAACAACACCAGGAGCACAGCCGCTGCAGATACCGTCGTCACTATGATGCGTTTCTTCTTTTTTGGATCCACCGGCTTTTTATTGGCAGCAGTATCCGAACGCATCGTATACGCTTCAACTTTCGTACCGCACCGGGTACATACCTTCTGGCCCTCTTTCACTTCATGGCCACAATTTTGACATTTCATATTACCACTCCCAAACTGGTTAGATTAAAAGTAAAAAGGCGCAACTTCCGTAATGGATTGATATAGGTTGTTTGCAAAAATCCTGGCGATGATGTAATAGACAAGGCCGGTGAGCACAAAGTAGATCATCACACTGTAGAAGGAATCAAGCTTCGACGCCGTGTCCTTCATATACTTCAGGTACATATAGACCGGCACAACGATGAACAGTGACACCGAAATACCGAGCAGTATCAGGGAAATCTCCGGCAGTCTGATCATGATGAGCAGGTAAGCGAGTGTGTTGAGTGCAAGCAGTATGACAGAAAGTGAGATATAGTCGCCGAATGTCTTCACAAAAGGTCTCGGTGTCCTGAGAAATACCCTGTTGAAAAGTGTCAGTATCCCGAAGAATATCGCATGGATGAGCAGCGTGCTGAAAAAGATGTTGAAAAATGCACCGAACCCGATCTCCGTATATATGTAAAAATCCCCCAGGATGTTACGGAGCATCAGGAACATGATCAGCGTCTGGATGACAAGTGCTGAGGCGAACAACGTCGCAGCCACTCCAGGTGAATAGAGAGTCCGTGAATCCATCCGTCTGCCCGGTGCGGTAAAACTCTCCTTCAGCATATTCATCAGTTCCGTCCCAAAATGCGGCCCCGCTGTCTGTTCCTGCTGCGGGTACGGACCGTCATGGACAACTTCAGCACTTTGAAACTCCCCTTGCTGCAGTTTTTGGCCGCATTCTCCACAGAAAAGATCACCTTCGTGTATCGGTGATCCACAATTAGTACATTTCATTTAACACATTCCTCCGCTGTTTAATAATATACATTTAAACTAAATATACAATCATATTGTGAAAAAGACAACAAGATTTTTACATATATATGTAAAAATTATAAAGATGCAGGAAATCCGTAAAAGCATAAGAAAACACCGCCACTTTTCAGTGACGGTGCCGTAAGTAATCAAAATATCACCTTTTCTCCAGCAGTCCATACACCTGCTCCCAATCCTGGTTCAGATATTCCCGCATCAGGTAGACGGTGCTCAGCACAAGCTCCGTCCCTTCCGACTGTTCGAACTCGACATCATAGTCCTCCATGAACCGGTTGACCGTTTCGATGAATCCGTCATACTTCCCATCTGCGAGGATCCCGTCCCGGTAGATCCGCTCCTTCTCCCCGAACAGGAAAATCAGCAGCCGGTTGGTCGACAACGGCAGATCATCCCGCGTGTCATCATACTCCAGCGAATAAAATTCCGAGGACAGCATCTCCGCCACCGATCCATTTTCAATCGAAGTCTGTTCCTTCAGTGAAATCTCATACAGGTCATCCCCCGCTTTTTCGAGCCCGGACAGTTTTTTATTCTCAAATTCATAGATGCAGACTGTGTCCGTCCCGAACGTGATGATGCTGGCACCGAGCAGATAATCGACATCCGGTTTTGAAATGCCGGCGAGCGCATTTCGGCCGCCCGCTTCAAACGTAATCTTCCGTGGATCATCCGAAACATTCTCCTCCTCCAGCGGACCAAAGCCAAAAATCTGGTACATCGCCCGCGCTTCCATATCCGTCTCAACATACAGATTGTCCGTTTCCGTATTCAGATCGAGCAGCAATTTCAATCCATTCATATATGTCACCTCTGCCTCTCTATTCTATACCTCTATCTCCATACCCGCTTCCGCCAGCACCGCTTCACCGGCACCGGATTTGCGGAACGTTCCGGCGAGTTCCTCAATGTTTCCGTAATGCGGCAGATGGGAAAGCACGACTTTGCCCGCCCCTGACTTCTCGGCAAGCATGCCCACATCCTCGGCATTCATATGCCCCATCGGCTCGCCGTCCTCACCTGCATACAGACTGCATTCGGTGATCAGCACATCAGCACCTTCCGCGAATTTCACCAGGCTCTTCCGGTAGGCCGTATCCGCCGTATAGACCAGCACGCCGCCGTCGTCATCCGTGATACGCATGGCATACGTCTCCACCGAATGCGCATTCCTGTGGAAGCTGAAGGAAAACGGACCGATCCTGAAAGTGCTGTCCGCCCCGTACGGATGGAACGTGTTATGCTTCACTTTATCCACCTGCCGCTTTACATCCTCATCCACCGGACCGTAGATGTTGAGATCTTTATCCACCCGGCCGATCTGCGTATTGATCATCCGCGAGAACAGGAACGTCCCGAGATCGCTCGCATGGTCATAGTGATAATGCGAGATGAACACATGATGCAGGTCGTTCAGATCCACATAATTCTGCACATGGGCCGCCACCCCGCTCCCCGCATCAAGCATCACCCGGAAGCCATACTTCTCTATCAGATAACCCGAAGTCGGCGCATTCCGCTTCGGAAAACCGCCCCACATGCCGACGATCGTACACTTCATCCCATCCGCTCCTTTTACCGTTTACTAATCAGTACCCTTATTTTGTGGAATAAACGTCATATATCCTTTTGAAAGATAATCTGTTGATGAATTTCCATTACTATAGAATGGAGGCAACATTGTTCTGTTACTCTTCTGCATAATCGGCCGGTTCCGGAGCGGATCCATGACTGCTTATTCATTGGTGGACAGGCCGTCTGTAATGACTTCCAGATTATATTTCAGATAACTTAAATAAGTATCACCCTCCTCCCCTTTTTTACCGATTTCATCAGAATAGAGGGGTTTTTCATATATGGGCACATTGCTTTCCCGGGACACTGTTTCCATGGGCCGTGTGTCTACATTGGATTCCACAAACAAAACAGGCGGTTCGTTCTCCCCAATGAACTGAACCAGGTTTTTTATCTGTTCCGGCGAACCGTTCTCTTCAGTATCTATCGCCCAAATATATCCTTCTTTCAAATGATAGCGTGTCGTTAAGTATTGAAACGCCTGTTCACTCGTCACGAACACCCTGTCTTCCCCGGGGATGCTGCTCATCTGTTCATCATAATCTTTTTCTATTTGATGCAGTTCTTTTAAATATTCTTCTTCATTTTTTCTGAAGTATTCTTTATTTTTCGGATTTTTTTCAACCAGTGTGTCCGTAATCGTCCTGATCATCTTCTCACCCACATGAGGGTCTATGAAGGCATGCGGATTCACCTCTTTGTTGTCTTTATCGCCTATATACAGCGGTTCGACATCCCGGGTCAGTTCTACAGCGTTCCGCACTGGATAATCCGTCGTATTCAGTACTTTGGACAGCCACCCCTTATCGCCGCCTTCGAGATTCAAACCGTTATAGAAGACGAGATCCGAACGTGCAATATTCTTCATATCATCCGGTTTAGGTTCGTATTCATGCGGGTCTGTTCCGATGGGTGCCAGATTGATCACTTCGGCATGTTCACCACCGATGTCTGCGGCCATGTCTTCGATCATGGAAAAGCTTGTTACAATTTTGACTACGTCTGCATCCGTTTCTGTAGGCGGTTTGCCGGACTCCAGTGTAACGTCATCCTGGCTGCTGCATCCGGCTAATATCAGAGATATTGTTAATACAAGTACAGAGCCGACCAGATTTTTCATATCACTCATCTTACAAGTTTCCATAATAAGCCTTCTTTCGGAGCCAGGAAGAATGTAATTATAAAAATGCCTGTAATGACTAATACAATGACCACGCCTGATGGTAAATTGTATGAAAAGCTTAAAAACAAACCGATGACAGCGGATAATGCGCCGATAAACGACGATATTACAATCATCGTGGACAGCCGGTCAGCCAATAAATACGCAGTGGCCGCAGGTGTGATCAGCAGGGAGACCACGAGAATTACGCCCACTGTCTGCAGTGATGCGACGGTCGCCAAAGTCAGCAGGACCATTATCGTGTAATGTATGAATTTCACAGGCAGGCCCGAAGCGGCGGCCATCGTCGAATCGAAGGTCGACAGCAGAAATTCTTTATAGAAAACGATCACTATGATGAGTACAATGGCTGCAACGATCAATGTCAGTGTTCTGTCTTCACCTTTTACTGTCAATACATTGCCGAACAGCACTTCAGTCAGATCAATCGTCGACTGTGCCTTTGCCACCAGCAATACACCCAAAGCGAGGAATGCCGAAAAGACGATGCCGATGGCCGAATCATTTTTAATATTACTGTTCTGGTTTATAAACCCGATGCCAAGAGCAGCAAGCAACCCGAACAAAGCCGCTCCGTAGAAAAAGTTGATGCCCAGCATATAGGAAATTGCCACGCCCGGCAGGACGGCGTGGGAGATGGCATCCCCCATCAGCGACAGCCCTCTCAATACAATGAAACAACCGATCACACCGCAGATCACACCGATGACAATTGATGTGACCAACGCTCTTTGCAGGAAACTGAACTCCATTACATCACTGATAAATTGACTGATCATGACTGTCCGCCTCCTTTTTCAAAGCGTCCGGGGAAACGAGTATATTCGTCCCGAAAGCTTCCTGAACATGTTCGGCTGTATAAACTTCAGATACACTGCCGCAGGCGATGAGGGTTTTATTCAGTAAAATAAGTCCATCGAAATATTTATATATCTTCGATAGATCATGGTGCACGATCAATATCGTTCTTCCGGCTTCTGCAAGTTCGCGAAGCAGTTCAATGATGATATTTTCACTTGTTATGTCAATGCCCACGAAAGGTTCATCCAGAAAGATCAGCTCTGAATCCTGGACGAGTGTTCTGGCGATCAGTATCCGCTGGAACTGCCCCCCTGATAATTCACTGATCTGTCTGTTGCGGTACTCATACATATTGACCTTTTTCAGAGCCTGCTCAGCCTTATCTTTTTCCGCTTTGCCCGGCCTCTGCCAGGGTTTCAGCCCGGGGAACACACCCAGGACGACACAATCGATCACTTTTATGGGGAAAGTCGTGTCTATATTACTTTTCTGTTCAACGTAGGATAAATTCTTACGTTGGGTTTTGACTGGTTTTTCGTTAAACAGCGTGCTGCCGCTGTGGGGCACTAAATCCAGCATTGCTTTGATCAGCGTCGATTTCCCCGCTCCGTTCGGTCCGATGATTCCATAGATATTCCCCGAAGGCACTTTCAGTTCAATATCTTTTAATGCTTCGAATTTGTTGTTATAAGTCACTGTTATGTCTTTTACATCTAACATATCTTATCCTCTCCTATCTCATATACCATATCAATTCCAAGAATTTAGGGCAACCTAAAAAATATAAAATGAAATTAAACTTCAATTTCCCTCATATCTGCCGGCTCATTCCAATACTGATTAAATGGAATTATTCGTCATCTTATATTCTGTTTTCGATATGGCAAAAAGGGGAAAACATGGATGGCTATGATATAATCATTGGGTGAATTATGAGAAAGGACGGAGTAGCATGAACAAAACACTCAGTATCATCATTCCTGTATACAATAAAGAAAAGTATCTCCATACATGTATGCAGTCTTTAATCGATCTGGATATTGATAAAAAGTCGATTGAAGTCATCTGCGTTGATGATGTGTCGACGGATAATTCCCTTGAAATCATAAATCAGTATGCAAAAGCACATGATTTCATTAAAGTAACCGCCCTTGAAAACAATTCAGGCGGCCCTTCCCGTCCGAGAAATATCGGGATGGCACAGGCGAACGGCACCTACCTCACACTGCTGGATGCCGATGACTGGCTGGACAGTGCGGGGTTGCCGAAGCTGTTACATCAGATGTTGGAAAATCATGCGGACATCGGCTTCGGCCAAAGCTATAAACATACGAATAAAGCGATCACTAAAATAGCCCGCTTTGCCTCATACAAAAATGCCGACAATCTTGTGCCGTATGAAATAGAGAAAATTTTCAGGGCCGTCGGACCGCCGGGTAAAATATTTAAAAAATCAATTATACAGGAGCACAATATCGAATTTGAACATATGAAATTCGGGGAGGATAAATTATTCTTTGTAGAGCTCATTTCAAAATGTAAGAATGCTTCCATGACAACGACTCCTGTATACCATGTCAATCGTCAGTCTGATAATGTATCACTGATTAAAGAAACGACAATTCTGGATAAAGCGGCCATCAACATGGAAATCCTGAAGAAAATACTGATGTTGGATATTCCCGAGTTTGCAAAAAATGAAGCAGTGACCCGAATTGTGGAAGTAGATCTGATCCGCCGTTATTTCCACACGAAAACATTTCTAAAAAGTTTTGAAAAGGATAAATTCTATCAGCTTTTCGATGAGTTTGAACGTGTGTTTTCAGAGAATGATTTGGATATCGAGGACTATATAAAAATGGACCGCTTCAAGAACATCTATTATCTATACAAAAATGCAGACAGAAAAGATCTGACAGAATACATCGAGTATCTGGTTAACGACCGGAAGAAGAGCCAGTACATCAAAGATGGCGTAATGCATAGCAGACTGCCTTCAAAGTATTCAAATTTGATTCCGATAACAGAAGAACTCTATCCTGTGTATGGCGGCACCCATCTCCTGAATGGTAAGTTCTATGAAGTCATCCAGGTTTACAAACGTCCTCAGGTCAACATTGATCATGTATATATATCAAAGATCGCGGATGAAACGGTTGAGCAAAGTGTCGAATATAAACTCGAGCATGACAAAATCTATATCCATACAGAAGACCTGAATTTCGAGGGAGTGGATATTAACTTGCGGATTATATTTGATGATTACAAATCCGCCCTGGTCTATTCCACCCCGCCAAATGCAAGCGAAAAATATTTGCAGAACAGGCAGGGCTTCAAGGCAGAATTCAAGGAAGTGGAAAACAGTGCGCTAGTTCCAAATGAAGATTATATTACTGTCCTTCCCGAGAGTATTGTTGCGCTGAAAGATATAAATTCCTATTATGATGAAGATTTCAAAAATGAGAAATCTGAAAGTATAGAAGCAGGCCGCAGAATTACAGTAACAGAAGTTACCAAGTCAACAAACGGTACACCAAGACTCAAAACCGAAGAAGGTTCCATCATCACCGCGAACAAAAAATTCGTGAAATCCTTGAATAGAAGCCAAACTGAAGGGTACATCACAGAAAAAACGGAGAAAGTGAGGATCATTAAAAAATGTAAGATGTATCACTCCAGGGCTTTCAACACAGAACCGATCAAAATATTGGAACGGGGAGATGAATTATTCGTGTCCGATATCGTCTACACAAACGGTCTCACACCCCGGCTGAAAATCAGGGACAGTTACTTTATAACAGCGAACATGGATTATGTAGAGGCAGTGCGTTAGACAGACACCCGTTACAGAAAATACCAACAGGTTTTCATTTCATAAGCCAATGATTCGTGTGTTAGTATATCTCCATGTATGAAACCGACATCATCAGGTAAAGGAGAATTGCATGGCTGAATCGCAGAAAAGCATCAAATATGAAACCCTTGGGAAAATTGAACTACAAAATGACAGGATGCAGGAATTGAAAATCAGAAAAGGAAACCATACTTACTGCCTGAAAATCCACCCAAAATCATCACACGACAAATGTATGATTTTCAGCAACGGTGCAGTGGACCCGAAAAAGAATAAGCCACCGGTCTACATGAGAAGCAGCTGGACGGGAGACATTGATGCATCAACGATATTCATCGACGACCCGACACTGCACGGAACAAATTTGAGACTTGGGTGGGGACAGGGCAGCAGCGATACATTCCACCTGGAGGAAATCGCGGATATACTGGAAAACCTGTTGGATAAGATGGATGTGCAGGCTGAAGACACATATTTCTTCGGTTCGTCAGCCGGCGGCTTCATGTCTCTCTACTATTCGGTATTGATCAAAGGCTCTACTGCGGTAGTAAATAACCCGCAGACGAAGGTTCTTAATTACTTAGCGCCGCATGTAAAAAATATGCTTAAAAAGTCTTATGGTTTTGAAGACAAGGAATATCTGGATAATTCCCTCCTCATCAGATTGGACATTGCCGAAGCCATCAGGCACTATGGCCATTTCCCTGATAAGATCTACTACTTCCAGAATCAGAGTTGTGAAGAGGATATTGAAAAACAGCTCAATCCGTTTGTGGATACGATTAAAGCTTATGGAATTGAAGCCAAAGGACTTAACATCATCAGCTATTTCGACGAACAGCTCGGACATAATCCGATCCGTAAAACCGAAACGATAGACATCATCAACAAAATATTAAATAACGAACTGGACCTTCCAATATAAAAGATCAGGGCACTGTACTGCCCTGATCTTTTAATGTTTCCTGTATACGATTTTCCCATCCACGATTGTCATCTCCACAAGATCATCCGTCAGTTCGACGCTTTCTTCCAGCGGATTCGCGTTCAATACGACAAAGTCTGCATATTTGCCCGTATCCACACTGCCCTCTTTATCATCCGTGCCGTTCAGACGGGCGGCGTCCAGTGTCATCTTCCGGCAGGCTTCAAGCCGTGTCAGTCTCTGGTGTTCTCCGAGTACATCGCCCTGCCGTGTCCTGCGCTCCACCGCAAAACGGATGGAGGCAAGCGGGGAGATATCCGTGACGGGACAGTCGGAATGGATGGTGAATGTCATACCCGCTTCTTCCGCCCATTTTACCGGATCCAGGTTCTGAACCCTGTCCGGCCCGAGGAAGTACTTCTTATGGATATCCCCGAAGTGATAGATGTGGTTGATGAAGAATGAACCGCCGATTCCGTTATCGACCATCTCTTTTATATCCTCCGGGTTCACAGTCTGGAGGTGTTCGATCCGGTTCATGACTTCCGTCGTCTTCGAGGCTTTCGTATTCTTATAGGCTTCAATCACTGTCCGTGCGGCAAAGTCGCCGTTCGCATGGGTGATCAGGGGATAGCCAAGCTTCTGGAAATGTGCAAACAGTTCCTCGAGTTCCTCCTGTTCGAGCTGCAGGTCATCCGAAGGTGTACCGTCATGGTAATCTCCCCTGATTGAAGCGGTATGCAGCTGGATGGAACCGTCACTGAAGAATTTCGCCCCTTCAAGCGTGCTGAAACCGCCGCCCGGCGCTTCCAATTTCTTTTTCAGCTCCTCCGCTGTCATGCCTGTCTGTTCCAATAACTGATACAGAATCGTCCAGCGTGTGCGCATCTTCTGCGGCCGTTCGAGGAACTTCAGCATCGCCCGGTAGTCATCCATGCCGGCGAGTATCCCGACGCCCATCTCGGTCGTGCTGGTGATGCCGCGGGAAAGGTATTCATCCGCCCCTGCTTCCATATCACCAGCCAGAGTTTCAGGATCGATTTCAGGAACGACGGCCTTCACTTTCTCCAGTGCCGGGAATTCGTACAGAACCCCGTTCGCCCGGCCCTCTTCGTCCCTGCCGTAGCTCCCGCCTTCAGGGTCAGGATCATCCAGCCCGACACCCATCAGTTCCAGCGCCTTCGTGTTCACTGCTCCCATATGCAGGGAGCTGTGCTTGATGTAGATTGGAACATCCGTTGATATCCGGTCCAGGTCGAAGCGGTCCGGATGGCGCTGCTCTGCAAGGTCATATTCGCTGTAGCCATAGCCCTGCAGCCAGCCGTCCGTGAGAAGTTCCTCTTTCCGCTCCGTGAATGCCGCCACGATATCCTCTATGCTGCCCGCATTATCCGCCGAACAGTTCAGCTGCCTGCGGAAACTTGAAAACATGATCAGATGGCTGTGTGTATCGATGAAGCCCGGGGACAGGAACCGCCCTTTCAAGTCCAGTGCCCTTTCATCCTCGATGGTTCCGGTTTGCCTTTCTATATTCTTTATCAGACCGTCAGCCACTTCAACGGTCGCCAAATACGCTCTGCCGTCATTCACATCCAATACATTCGCATTGATTATCCTATTCATCATCATGCCTCCACATCCTGAATGTCTTTTGCCAGTTTATGTTTCATCGCTGTTTTGACCACTTCGGAGTCGTCATGTTTCGTCAACAGGCTTGCGAGTACCAGTACGACGAGGGAGAATGCATAACCCGCCAGCGCCTGGTCGAATGGCAGCCCGAGCAGCGGGTAGACCAATATGAATACGAGTGATGCCAGCATGCTGATGATGACGCCCTTTTTCGTCACACGGCGCCAGAACATTATGGCAAGGAACGGGAACACGAGGATTACGCCGTTGACCATCAGTGCCCAGCGGTAGGCATCGTTAATATTGCTAATAAAGGCCGCCGCACCGGTGCCGAGTACTGTGATGATGATGACAGAGATCCTTGATATCAGCAGCATGCGCTCGTTCGTGGCACCCGGATTGATCATCACCTGGTACAAGTCACGCGTCAGGTTGCTCGCCCCCTGCAGGTTGAACGAAGTCGCCCCCGTCATAAGGGCTGCGAGCAGCGCAACGAATATGATGCCTGCAATCGGTGCCGGCAGCAGTTCATTCGTCACGTATGAGAATACCAGATCCTGCTGCATGTCAAGGTCGACGAACTGTCTTGCGGAGACGCCGATGAGAAATGGCAGGAAAGCCACAACAGCGACGATCACATGGCCGGTAATCCCCGCATAGAGTGCCGTCTTCTCATCCTTCGCCGCGAATATCCGCTGCCATGTCGACTGCCAGACCAGGTAGAACGGCCCGACGGACAGGGCATATAGCAGTGTATCCCATACACCTTCCGTACTCACGGGACTCATGTATTCAAACGGGGTGTTGGCAAACAGCTCGCCCAGTCCCCCCACGTGCATCACGATGGCCACTGTCAGGATGATCAGTCCGAATATGATGATCAGCGCCTGGACCGCATCCGTAATGATCGTGGCCGGAAGCCCGCCCATGATCGAGAACGCGAGAATCAACAGTGTACTCACAATGAGACCGGTATTGATGCCCCATCCCAGAGTGATGTTGAACACGGTCGACATGCCGATCAGCTGCAGAGCAAGCGTCGGTACGGAGTATACGAACGCCGAAATCAGTGACGGCACCATGCCCGTCCGTCCACCGAATCTTACTGTGAACAGGTCAGCCAGTGTAAAGAGCTTCTGCCGCCTCAAAGGTTTCGCAAACAGTATCACCAGCAGCAGGCTGAAGAAATACGCCACGAGCGCAAACTTGAAATAGCCCGAGAAGCCGACCGTAAAACCGAGCCCCATCCAGCCGATGAACACAGCCGCGCCCGCATTCGTACTGATGATCGTCCCCGTGATCTTCCAGAACCCCGTACTCCAGGAACTGATCATATAATCTTCATAAGTCTTGATCTTGAAATAGTAGTACGCCGCCACACCAAGCATTGCACCGAAATATAAAACGAAATATGTAATGTACCAGTACATCAAAACTGTTCCTTTCCTGTTGGGTATGGTGTCTATTATACCCATAGTTCCAACATTATATAAACAGAAGATACTGAAAACTTTCCCGGATAATAAAAATCCACAAAGCCCGCAGGTGACTTTGTGGTCCTCGAACTACTTCTCCACCAGCTCGATTGCATCCTTATTGTACTGGTTGAAACTCACTTTGATGCCGTCCGCTTCGTCCACAGAGTCGATTGTCAACGGAAGGTCTTCCCCATAAAGCTTCGTCTCAATGAACTCACCGTCGTTGAAATAGGAAACATAGCTGGAGCGGTTGATTTCGTAGTCAGTGTCCGGATCGTAAGGGATCAGCTCGGAAGACATCATTTCCTCATCTTCCACCTCATCACCGTTGTATCCCACCCAGCTGCCTTCAGTCACACTGCCTGTATCAATGAGGTTGGCAGAGTTGCCGCTCCCGGAACCACACGCAGCCAGCACAGTGACAGATAAAACTGCAATCATGAAAAGTTTCAAATATTTGTTCATAGTTGCCTCCAATCGTATAATCATTTTACACTTTCATGATAGCACATCATCGTTCAGTTTTATCTGAATCATATTAACTGTATAATCCAGGGTAGATAATGATTAGGGGTGAACTTGATGAACCTGCTTTATATCGTTAACTTCCATGCACCGATGGGCGGCCTGCATGAGAACGTCTATGCTTCAGCATTATATATGAAAAAACAAGGCTGCACCGTCTATGTCGTCTTAAAACCGGGACGCCTGCAGCAGCGTATGGAAGCAGAAGGGATACACACAATCACTACAGATTTTTCCGATTCAGCAGAAACACTCGAAAGCATCGAGAATGTGGATGTCTCTTTCGATCTGGTGCATTTCCATCCGGGCCCTTCAAAATATCCGGCCCTCAAATACGCTGAAAAGTACAATGTACCCCTGATTGAAACATATCACGGAATATGGCTGGATGACCTCGAAGAACATATCGATGAGTTGGATGCCATCATTACAGTATCAGAGGGCATAAAGAGCCACCTGCAGAGCCGGATTGATAAACACTGCGAAAAGTACTACGTAATGCCCAATGGATACGACAGCAGCCTGTTCGACCAGCCAAAGTATCATGATGAGGAATCCGGGGAGATAAACATCGGATTCGTCACACGCTTTGATAAAGACAAACAATTCATCATGGATGTATTGTTACTTGCAGTGAATCACATAAAAAATAAAACAGATAATAAAATCAACATACACATGATCGGCGACGGCACACACAGAGATGAATTTCTGGAACTATGCCAAAGAATGCTCAAAGATACTGAACATACCATCCAGTTCAAAGGCTGGCTCGTCGATGAAGAATTGAAAAATGCCTACCTTGACTGTGACATCATCATCGCCCCCGGGAGATCCGCCATCGAAGGCATGGCCTGCGGCAAACCCGTCATTGCGGTCGGCAGCAAGATATATACCGGTCTGATCACACAACAAAACTGGCAGTCAGCTGTTTATGGCAACTTCGGCGGTGCCGGAAAGAAATTTGCCGATTATGAGTTGGGAAGCGTTGAAAACGATCTTGATTATCTGCTGGATGACAAAGGCAATATAAATTATCTTGGCAGGTTTGGACATGAGGTTGCCAGACAGTTTTTTGATTCGGATAAGATAAATCAGGAGTTGTTCAATCTATACAGGATACTCCATTTGAGTGAGTAAATGAGAAAGACCACAAAGATTTAAAAACCTTTGTGGTCTTTCTCATTACTTCTCTATAAGTTCAATTACTTCTTTATTGGATTCATTAAAACTCACCTTGATGCTGTCCGCTTCTTCTACAGTATCAAGGGTCTTCGGGAATCCTTCTTCATATAACTTCGTTTCGATGAAATTATCACCATTGAAATATGAAACATAGCTGGATCGGTTGATTTCATAATTTTTGCCAGAGTCATAAGGTATAAAATCAGTTCTCATCATATTTTCATCATCAACAGCTTCACCATTGTATCCTATCCAACTGCCACTATTGAGATTACCAGTATCTATCAAGTTTTCATTGCTCATACTTTTACCTTTTTCGGGAATATCTTCCAATATCTCCATAACATCTCTGCGGACTATCGGTCCAAATGTCTCATTGAATGTTGCTGACATATGGCTTTTATCGATGTATGCAACTACATTTCCAATGACGACAGGGCATTCTTCTTCTCCACAAATATAGTCTGAGTAATCTTTATAATGAACATTTGAAGGTGGATTCTCCAGCTTTTTCCATGCAGAGGGCTCAGGGTAGGTTTCGTCTTTATCTGCATTACATTTATCCGTATCCATACCATTGGCGCTCAGACATTCTGAGACATCTTCTGGAAAGTACGGTGTATCCCTTATCGCCATTACTGGCATATTGTGGTCTTTCGCTTTTTCAAATTGTTCCAGGAATCCTTCAGGTACCTCTTCAGGCTCGTCTGCGTTGTCTGCCAGTGTAATTATCAGATCCGGTTGCTCTTCACTCACCTGATCAATCACATTTTTATTCCATTCCATGCAATCTTCAGCTGCTACTTCGTCTAAAGTGAAGCGGCAGCCGCTTTTGGTGACATTCAGGACTCGTATTGCTTCTTCCTCAGCGAAGGATTGGAGGCTTGGCAGCCAATGTGTCGATTTGGAGCCACCTATGAGTGCTACAGTATAGTCGTAGTCATCTGTTTCCCCATATTCACATATTTTCACTTCCGCATCCCCCGCAGGTACATGACAACCATCTTCATATGGTTCCGCTTTATCATTTTTTATTGCTCCCAGGCGGGGTATGGGCTCTTGGGGTTCAGGAGCATCCATTGCTTCCGTGTTAGCCATTACCCCTGGATAATCATCATTTCCTGCAAAGCTCAGAGAATATGAGCTTTTGAATTGGCTGTATGCCAGCCAGCCGGAAGTTATGACTATCAGTAATCCTGCCATACTTATAATAGGGGTGAAAGATTTTAATGTAAGCTTTCTGCTGGTTATAAACCCATTGATCGGTTTTTCTATAAAATTGGTCGTTAAGAAGCTCAGAAGTAATGAGAGCAGTATAATGATTATGCCATGTATAATTCCAACATCCGTTGTATCAAAAAGAACGTAATAAAAGCTTAAAATCGGCCAATGCCACAAATATAGTCCATAGCTAAGACCGCCTAAGTAAATCATGGGCCTGCTGCCCAGAAACTTCTCTACTCCAAATGATGTCGGATTCTGCCCCGCTAACATGACGAACACAGCGGCAGTCACCGGCCATAATGCTATGTAACTTGGAAAACTTGCACCTACGTCCATAATGAAGCCTGTGATGGCCAAACCTATTAAGCCACCCCATCCTAAAATAGTACTAAGGATGGCAGGGAGTTTCGCTTTAAAGATGAAAATCATGAGAACCCCGCCGACAGCGAACTCCCATACCCTTGTACGTGTATCAAAGTAAGCCCATGGCTGATTCACTTCAGTCAGATAAACAGAATAAGACAAAGAAATGACAAACAAAACAAGGAGTAAACCCAGGAGGACATTTT
>DXHR01000005.1 GCA_019113295.1 Candidatus Salinicoccus stercoripullorum
GGATCACATCTACGAAACGGGATCGTGTACGTGAAAGGAGGGGGATCACATCTACGAAACGGCACCGTGTACGCGATAGACGCGTCTCACATCTACGAAACGGCACCGTGTACGCGATAGACGCGTATCACATCTACGAAACGGCACCGTGTACGCGATAGACGCGTATCACATCTACGAAACGGCACCGTGTACGCGATAGACGCGTCTCACATCTACGAAACGGCACCGTGTACGCGAAAACGGTCATTCAAACCTATTTCCAATGTCCGTTAACTTCACATACTCAAAAAAATGCAAAACCGTTTGTACGGCTTTGCATTTCCATCCAATTTTAATCTGAGAACATGCGCATTACGCCGCCGGCGACGGCGAGGTCGAAGTAGCCGGCACCGACGCATTTATACAATGTGATTTCCGAATCATCCCCGCGAAGGTATCCGCCGTCGAAGAAATCCACGAGTGAACCGCGGATGTCTTCCCACGCAATGATACCGTTCTCGACCGCATGCATGAGTTCACCGGCCTCCTCCCGGATCGCTTCGAGGTCATCGACATAGATCTGATCCGCCTTGGCGATCGTTTCATCGTCCATTTCCCGCATGGACGGCTTGAAGGACCCGACGCCGTTCACATGCGCGCCGGCTTTCAGGTCCGCCCCGTCAAACACGGGAACCTCCGACTGGGTGGCGCAGTTGATGATGTCGGCCGCTGCAACAACTTCGGATACATCCCCCGCCACTTCAAATTCCGCTTTGACACCGAACGCCTCGAGACGTCTGCGGAAATCATGCGCCTTGCCTGCTGTCCTGTTGAATAAAACGACCCGTTCAACCGGACGCACTTCGGCCACACCGAGTACCTGCTCGAATGCCATGTTCCCGGTACCGATGACACCGAGTACAGATGCATCCCGGCGGGCCAGTTTATCCGTCGCAATCGCTGTCATCGCCCCTGTCCGGAGGCGTGTCAGATAGGAGGCTTCCATCGTCGCCTTGTGCTGCCCGTCATCGAGGTCTGTCACAAGGATGTTCCCCTGCGTGGTCGACAGGTCTTTATTCACCGGGAAGATGGAGACGGTTTTGATGATTGAAGTTTTAGAAGCTGTGCTGATGCACGGCATGTAGAGCATGGAGCTGTCATCATCCACCGGCAGCACGGTACGCACTGCCTGCACGATGGCGTCGTCCCTGTAATCATGCAGAATATCTTTCACATCCCGGATGGCATTTCCGATCAAATATTTTTCCTGTATCTGTTCATCTGTAAGAGTAATCATAACTGTCTCCTTCTATGCATTTGTTTCAGGCTCAGCCTGCGCCACCTGCGTCCCCTCTGAACGGGCAGCCTGGTCCCGGGCGTATTCCAGATCCTGCGCCTGCTCTCCTTTGATCGCCCACACTGCGACCATTGATACGACTGCTGTCATGATGATATAGAGTGACACCGGCACACTTGAACCGTTGAACTGGTTCATCAGGAACTGGGCGATGAGCGGTGCGGTACCACCGGCTGCCGCAGCCCCGATCTGGTAGCCGATTGTCACGCCGGTATACCTGACTTCACGCGAGAATGCCTCTGAGAACATCGTTCCGAGCACTGCCGTAATCGGCGGCCAGATGATTGTGAGGCCGATCAGCGTTGCAATGATCACAAGTGCCGGCTGATGGGTGTTGACGATGATGAAGTACGGGAAAGCGTACACCAGCATCGCAGCAGAACCGACCAGGAACATCCTGCGGCGGCCCACTCTGTCGGACAGTCTGCCCATGACAGGAATCATCATTGTTGTGAGGAACGCTGCAATGACGATTGAAATCATCATGAATTCGAATGATACGTTGAGCTGGCTCGTCCCGTAACCGACGATGAACGTTGTGAATATATAGAAAGGCCCCGTTTCAACAAACTTCGCGCAGGACGTAATGAGCACTTCCTTCGGATGGCGCTTGAATGTCTCGACGAGCGGCACCTTCTGCACCGTCTGTGTCTTCTTCGCTTCCTGGAACGCCGGCGTCTCATCCAGATCCTTGCGGATCCAGAGTCCGAAAACGACGAGGAATAAACTCATCACGAACGGAATGCGCCAGCCCCACGCCGCGAATGCCGCTTCTGAAAGCAGGCCTGTCAATATGAAGAAACTCGTATAGGCGAGTACCAGCCCGATAGTGATGCCCATCTGCGGCACACTGCCGAAGAATCCACGCTGCTCCTTCGGCGCATACTCCGTTGCGAGCAGCAGTGCGCCGCCCCATTCACCGCCGATGCCGAGCCCCTGGATCAGCCTCAGCAGCATTAGAAGCAGCGGCGCCGCAACCCCTATCTGTGCATATGAAGGAAGCAGACCGATACACGCTGTCGCAACCCCCATCATGCTGAGAGTGATGATGAGTGTCTTCTTGCGTCCGATCCGGTCACCGATATGTCCGAATATCACTCCGCCGAACGGACGGATGAAGAAAGACAATGCCAGTCCAAAATAGGCAAGCAGTGTCGAAACGACCGGATCCTCTGTCACGAAGAACTGGCTGTTGAATATGATCGTCGCCACAGCCGCATACAGAAAGAAATCAAACCATTCGATTGATGAGCCGATGAGGCTGGCCACCAATACTTTCCGCCGCAGTCTTTTGTCCATGTACTAACCCCTTTTCCCCTTAAGTTATGTCAAGGATAGCGTTTACAGAATTATCCGTCAACTTTATATGCGGGGTATTGTTACACTTTTATTGGACACAAAAACCGGATGGGACTAAAAACCCATCCGGCATGCAGATTCACATATATCCACTGTACTGCACACTTTAAATCCTTACGGCAGAAAAATCAACTGATTTCATCGTTATTATTATAAACAGGTGAATGGAATTTATTAACTGTTTTTATAATTGAAGAAAATCTCGTACTTCCGGCCGTCTTTTTCAGACATTACCTGCACTTCGTCACCGTCTTCAAGCTCAGGCAGCGCGTCTATTGTGAACTGACCTTTCCCATCAGCTTTGGCAGTAAATTCCTTTTCTCCGGGATAGACGACAGTCACTGCAGCCTCAGGGACGGTCTCCCCCGTAACTTTCGTCTCTTTTTCTTCATAACCACCCAGTACGTTCGCATCGATGTATATGGACTGCGTCTCCTGTGCCAGAGTTTCCGTCACACTTTCAGGCGGATCAAGCTCCGCACCATCCGTTTCATCCGCCTGTGCCGCATTCGTGCCGGCAAGCGCCGAAACCGCTGCAAATAAAATTCCGGCCGCAACCATGATGAAATTCACGATGCCCGTTCCTTCTGTATTATTTTGACTCATCAAAATAACAGCTCCTTTTGATAATAAGAGTAAATTTCAGAATGAAGCCTCAGCAGTGTTAAGTCAAACGATTATGCGCCGGGCATTGTCGGCCCATCAATGACCGGGTAATCATTTTACCGGGCAATGTCGACCGGAAACAGTCATACCCATGATGGCCCTCCATTCTGTCCCGGGTCTTTCCATTGACTTAATCCTGGTCAGCTACTATAATATTAAATCATACTAAATCACTAAGAAAAGGATGGATCATATATGGTCTCCCATGCTCAGCCAGTCCAGCCCGTCAGTGAACAAAAGGATCCGGTATACAGATCACCGGCTCTGCATGCACCGCAGAAAACATTGATAACAGGCGGAATACTGGTCAGTCTTGTTCTATTAATCTATCTGGCTGTAACACAATCAGCAATGCAGCCTGTACTTCTTATTTTAGGTCTGCTGCTCGGCTACACACTGTTCCACGCGAGGTTCGGTTTCACATCTGCGTTCAGACGTCTGATGTCTGTCGGCAACGGACAGGCACTCCGCGCGCATATGGTGATGCTGGCGGTTGCGGTCACTTTATTCGCACCGATACTGGCATTCGGCCTGTCATTCTTCGGCGAAGAGGTCGCGGGCTACGTTTCACCGGTCGGTGTCAGCCTGCTCGTCGGCGCCTTCATATTCGGTATCGGCATGCAGCTCGGCGGGGGCTGTGCATCCGGCACACTGTACGCCATCGGCGGCGGGCGCACCGTAATGTTCGTCACACTACTGTTCTTCATCATCGGAACGACGATCGGCGCCTATCACCTGCCGTTCTGGACGGAAGACCTGCCGGCAGCAGAACCGGTGTCACTCGCAACTTCCACAGGGCTCGGCTACGGCGGTGCGTGGATCGTTTCACTGCTGATCTTCGGCGCAATTGCTGCGGTTACAATCTTCATCGAGAAAAAACGCAATTCCCCTAAAGTCGCACCACTGCCTTCAGCCGAAGGCTGGAAACGGATATTCAGAGGTTCATGGCCGCTGTTCGCTGCCGCCATAGCGCTTGCGGTACTGAATGCACTCACACTCATGACACGCGGTCAGCCATGGGGCATCACTTCAGCATTCGCGCTGTGGGGATCAAAAACCCTGCAGTTTTTCGGAATCGACGTCGCAAGCTGGGGATACTGGCAGGGTGAATCCGCGGTGGCTCTGCAGTCCTCCATATTCGCAGATTCCACGACAGTGCTCAACTTCGGCGTGATCCTCGGTGCATTCATCGCATCCGCTGCAGGCGGACTGTTCAAATTCACCAAAGTGACAAAGGGCAACTTCTTCGCATCCGTCATCGGCGGACTGCTGATGGGATACGGCGCACGCCTTGCATTCGGCTGCAACATCGGCGCATACTTCGGCGGCATCGCGTCCTTCAGCCTCCACGGATACATCTGGGGCATCATGGCAATCGGCGGAACATTCCTCGCATTGTATCTGCGCCCATTGTTCGGATTATCCGTGCCGAAGTCGAATGACTCGGTCTGCTAGCAATATATATCGAAAACGGCCAACAGGGAAATCCTGCTGGTCGTTTTTTGGGTTTCCTCCATTTTGAACATCCACCAATTTTATATCACGGTTTTTATCGACAGATACCGACAAACTATTTATTTGAAATCTCCGGTATATGGGGGTTATTCACAACTGCTAGTTTAATTTCCCCCTCTTTTATCTGTTAATTTATAACTTCTCGAATTTCAAGTTTAAGTTAGCCGTGTGGGGGGATCCCCAATCCAGAGCGCTGTCGGCACGGATCACTGTGATGAACCCTTTGATCGACCGGCTGATCCATGGCCTGAAGAGGTTCACAACTGCCCGCCGTTCGGCCGGCTGTCCTTGATGCATCCCCTGACACCCTTTTCGGTTACACTTTCCGTTACAGTATCTCCCTTCTGATGAGATTCGACGTCCATTCAATGATCAGCACCGCGACGACGGCTGCGAGCGTAATCAGCGAAACCATTTCATAGTTCAGCTGCTTGTAGTCCAGATCGAACAGACAGCCGATAATAGTATCTGTCAGAAGCCCGGCGAGTGCCGCATTTCTGATGTTGATCTCGATTACGGACAGCCTCCTGCTTCGCGTACACGGTCCGATTTCGTGGATGTGATCCCCCTCCTTTCACGTACACGATCCTGCTTCGTAGATGTGAGACGCGCCTTTCACGTACACGATCCCGTTTCGTAGAAGTGAGACCCGTCTATCGCGTACACGATCCCGTTTCGTAGATGTGAGACCCGTCTATCGCGTACACGGTCCCGTTTCGTAGATGTGAGACGCGTCTATCGCGTACACGGTCCCGTTTCGTGGATGTGATACCGCTATTCAAATATAAGGCTCCCTACACAGAATTGGAATCATCGCTCATGAACAGATATTTCCGGAATGTATTCCGGCGCTTCTCTGACATATATTCGATGTCCTGTTCATAGGCTGAGTCATAATTGGCTTCAACAAGGATCTTTTTCAGGTCATACCCTGTCACGATATAATGACTCTGGCTGGCATCCCCCTTTTTTACAAAGTAGGTGCTCAATCTGCGTTGAACGGTCTGGTAGTTGAGGGACTTCCCTAGAAATTCATGGATGCCCCGGCATGTCACCTTCTCTTCTGGAAACAAAACTGAAAACTCGATCGCCGAGCGTACAACGAGCCTCTCAAACGGTTCTGTATATCCGCAATCGCGGCATTCAGAACAGAACCGCTTCTTCGAAACATCAAAACTTTGGCACCTGTAACAGTTCATCCCCAGTTTCAATCGGCTGATATCGGAGCTTGGGGCGGGATGCGGCGGACTGATGATACGCCTGGCAACTTCTTCCGCCAGAACTTTTGCCGGCCGGCCGAAGGTATTGTTATGGAAACTACGGAAATACTGCTTCAGCCGGTTCCGCATGACGAAAAGGTCCGCATGCCTGTAATCCGTCGGCCCGAATATCATATACGGATTGACAAACACTATCTCCTTCTGCACTTCAAATTGCACCCCCGATTCATAACGTAGACGCAGCAGCTTATTGGCGGCTGTCGAGACCTGGCTGACCGGATCTTCTGAAATCTGCTGATTCCTCACTTTCCAAATTCCATTCTCATATGAATAATTACCGCTGTAATTTTTGATCTCATTCACGATCAGCAGATTATCAGCAACGATCAGCGCATCCAACTGTACCTTCGAATCACCGATGCCGAGCCATATATCGCGGAAAACATACATTTGTTCATGCCCCACTTCGTCGAACACCCGGTCATACTCCAGCTCCCCTCCATATCCCGACCTATACCGCTCCAGCTCCCGCTTCTCCCTGCCGTCAAGCTCCGCCCGCTTTCTCAGAATTTCCAAATGCACATGGCTGGCAGATCTTCCTCTGTCAGTAACAAACATAAATTCCCTCCTTAAAATAAAAATCCCCTCACTCTATATATGTACATTTTCAGCCGATTTGATTATTTAATTTTGCAAAAAGCAGATTTTATAAAACTGCAGACGTTCCTGTGAAAAAAGTGAATTTTTACCAAAAATAAAAATCCCCCGACAAATGTCAGGAGATTCCACTTTCACATACATTCAACATTTTATTCAGCCTTGGCTGCGGCCTGTTCTTCGGATTTCGCGATACCGATTCCTGTCCCTGCATAGAACATTGCAAACACGATACACAGATAGCACGGAATGGCCCAGATCCAGTAATCCGCGACGCTGACGCCGAGCACTTCCAGATAATACAGACCGGATACACCCCAGGGAACGAACGGCAGAAGCATGGTGCCGGAATCCTCCAAAGTCCTTGAGAGGTTTTTGGCGTGCAGCCCCTGCTTTGCGTACGCATCCTGCAGCAGCACACCGACCATGATGATTGAGATCGATGCGACACCGGCTGTGAATACGATGATGATGCTGCCGAGGATGGTGACCCCGATAAGCTTCCACGTTGATTCGATCATCTTCGAAAATGCAGCCAGTATCTTATCCAGGCATCCAGCCACCTCGACGATGCCGGCGAACGCATAGCCGCAGAAGATTGTTACGACGATGGTCGTCATTGAAAAGATGCCGCCGCGCACAATCAGTGTAGTGACGTTATCAGAAAGTGAGGCCGGATCGAACCCGGGCACATTGATCATTGCCACACTGAATCCGTCCGCCATTGAAGTCATACCGTCCACCAGTGTAAAGCCGTTTGCAAACATGCCGATGAAAACAGCCGCCACAGAAGAGAGGAGCATCATCGGCACGACGGGTTTTTTCCTGAAAGCACCCCACAGGATGATGGCAAAGGGAATCAGCATGAACACGTTCCAGTTGTAAATCATATCCAATTCAGCCAGCAGCCCCTCGACATTGCCGGCGGATGCACTGGAGTAATCGGTGTTTATTCCCACAAAAAACCAGACGATGAGGCCGACAATTGAAGCGGGCACTGTCGTCCAGAGCATGTGCCTGATGTGTTCATAAAGGTTCACTTCGACGACGAGCGGTGCCAGATTGGTCGTGTCCGACAGCGGGGACAGCTTGTCACCGAATACACCGCCTGAAATGACGGCGCCTGCGGCCATCGCCAGTGAGACATCAAGTTCCGCAGCGATTCCCATCAGAGCAACACCTGCTGTGGCAGTTGAACCCCATGCCGTGCCGGTCGCCACTGAAACGACTGCAACAATGACGAATGCCGTCACCAGGAAATACGAAGGACTGATGATCTGGAGTCCGTAATAGATGAGCATCGGCACCGTACCTGAGTAGATCCACGTTCCGATGATGATTCCCACCGCAAAAAGTATGAAAATGGCAGGCATCGCCGTTTTCAGTCTCCGGATGATGCCCTCCTCCATCTTTTCCCATGTGGCACCGACCCTGAGGGCGATCAGTGCCGCATAGGCGGCAGCCACCAGCAGAAGCGGCTGGATCGGAATGCCAAAGTATCCGAATCCGATTCCGATGACGGCGCCCAGTACGATAAAGCATGAAATCGATTCTAAAAATGTCGGTTCCCTTTTCATATATCCATCCCCTTCCTGTCGATCAGACGCTTTTAATTACCTCCTCCAGCGTCATGCCGGAAAAGCCCAATTTATAAAGAGTCAGCCCCGACTGACGGAAATCCTGTTCCAATAAAGTGCCCCCTAGCGTGATCACCGCGTCAATATTCGGTGTCGGAATGCCTGCAAGCTTTCCGAGGTCCGCCCATAATACGAGACCATTCGATATATCTTCGGTGAAATACCTGGAGTCGATCGACACGGGACCTTTGATTTTCGTGTATACCGGGCTTGTATTGAACAGCTCCTGAAGACTCCGTCCGTCATCCCCGAAATAACCCCTGCCGGCGCGGCTGCGTACGGCATCCTCAAGATCGTAGCCAAATGCGCTGCCGATTGCCATCCGCTCCTGTTCGATCGCCCTGAGAAGCTTGACCGTGTGTTCTGTAATTCCCTCTTTATACAGCCAGAACTCCCCTTTTGAGTAGTCGATCCTGCCGGCGTTGAGCAGCGCCGGTCCCGGGTGCACTTCCGGATTGCCGTTCTCAAGTGCCGTATGCCATACACTTTCCGCCGGTACAAAACAGTCATACAGTTCCGAACAGATTTCAAGAAGCCTGTCCGTCTCCTCCGCAGGATATGCCGCCAGGAAAATTTTCTTTACATACAGTGAAAGCTCCACCCGTGCCTCATCGGGAAATGCGCGTGTACCATATGTAAGGGAATTCGTCTCCACGATGCTGAAAGATTTCTCTATGCCCAGTTCTTCCGCCCTCTTCACAAACCTCGCGCAGCCCATCGCTCCCGCACCGTTCAGGAGGATGACCTGATCCGGGCCGGCGACCGGCGCAAGCGTCTCCGCGATATTTTCGACCGCAAAGCCCGGGACCGTCAGCATGATGATATCCGCATCCCTGACCGCTTTTTCAATATTCGTCGTGACATCCGTAAATTCGATGAATTTCTCATCCATCCCGTCATCGAGTACGATGCCCCGCCTTTTTCTGATTCCTTCAAGATTCCCGGAAAACTCAGGCGACTCGTAAAGGGTCACCGTGAACCCTCTGTCGGTTAGATCTGCCGCTGCTGTAATTCCGCCGTTGCCCGCTCCGATTACGGTGACATTCTGAACGTCCATTCCATCTCTCCTCCATCTTTTAGATCAATGTTAACACAGTACCCTGTTATCCAAAATTATGAACATCGAATCTGTCACTCCCGTTAAAAAGAGCCGGGACAGAAGCCTTGAAGAAATAAATAAAACGACTCGGTAATCTCAAGAGCAAGATTACCAAGTCGTTTTTTGATGGTCTAAGTTTATTGAATACAGCCTGCCGCACCGTTTCTCTCCGGCAGGCTTCAGTTAAAAGACAGGGCCTGTGGCCCGCCCCCTTTAAAAATCAGTTTTCAAACTTAGCCATTTTATTCGCTTTTTCTTCATATTTAGGGAATTTATCTTTCAGCCACAATACTAACAATACGAGCAGATATGCACCCGCAGCTACCGCCAGCAGTGTATACATTATTGTACTGAATTCCAGGTTGAATGCCTGGTCGAATATCGCATCTTTAAAACCGGATACGACGAATGCCATAGGCAGGAATCCAAAAAGTGCCTGATAGAAATTATTAGCAGTTTCAATCGGGAAAGTTCCGCCACTTGATGATAATTGTACAATAAGCAGTACAATACCGAGAAACTTACCGAAGTTGCCGAATATCATTACCAATAATCCAATGAGAGTGATGGACACAAGTGACCACACAAACATCGCCATATAAAATCTCCAGTGACTGGCTATCTCAATCTGCATAACCCATACAACTACGGCATACAACAGTGTTGAAATGATTACTGAATGGGATAAAAATAACAAACCGCGGCTTAGCCATTGGCTGAATACGTGTTTTTTATCTTCGAATATTTTATTCATCGGGTAGACAACATTAAATGTGATGGCCCCGATAAAAAGACTGACAGCAATAATCAGCGGAGCAAAGCCCTGGGCATAGTTTTGTGTATCCACCGTGGATTCAATCTCCAGGTTAACCGGACCGGCGATGGCTTCCGCCCCTTCATCGCTGAATACAAGATTCTGTTCTTCTATGTCTCCGAGCGCTTCGTTGAATCTGGTATCAACTTCCGTAAGAGCTTCCGCCATCTCTGAGGAACCTGCTTTAAGTTCACCGATGCCGCCGTTCATTTGCGTGATACCGGCATTCAATTCAGAAGCCCCTCCGGCAAGTTGTGTGCTGGCTTCATTCAGCTGTCCTGCACCGCTCTCAAGTTCTGACTGCGCACCCTGTACAGGCTGTGCGTAGTTTCCAAGCATAGGTGATAATTGACTCAGCTGATTCGTAAACTGCTGTTCACCGTTGGCAAGTGTGCCCGCCCCTTCGCTGACCTGGGCAGCGCCACTTTCAAGGCTTCCTGCTCCTTCGCTTAACTGTCCCGAGCTGTCCTGCAGCTGGCCAAGACCATTGTCCAGTTCTACAGCTCCGTCTTTAAGTTCGGCGATGGCAGACTGTGCCTCATCACTCTGACTTGAAATATCGTCCAGTTCGCTGAGAAGTGTTTTTGTATATGTCTCTGTAATTTCTTCCTGTACGTTTTTGACAAGGATCGAACCGACCTGTTCAGACATTACCGAACCGATAAAGTTATACCCTGGGTTTGTCTTCAGTGTAAGGTCCACATTATCCGGGGAATCACTTAAAAACGTCATGGCGTTATCTGATGCTTCAGCGGGAATTACCAGGTAACCATATGACTCACCATTTTGAAGAGCAGTTTCTGCTTCCTCCAGATCTGAAAATTGCCAATCCAGCTCATCGTTATTTTTCAGTTCTTCCTCAAATTCTTTCCCGAGTTCTATATCCTCATTGCCGGTGTCTTCGTTTACTATATGGAATTGCATATCGCTTGTGCGGTCGTACGGATTCCACATCGCGCCAAGGAATGTAACTGCGTATATAACCGGCAGTAATGCAATGAAAGCCAGGGAAATTAATAACAGCGGTCTCTTAAATAAAAATTTAAAATCTTGAAACATTTAATTATCCTTCCTCTTTTTTTGTGTTAAAGTTATTGTACACCGTGTACAATAACCTATTATATAAGCAGTCTCTCAAACTTCAATGGTTGATATGTCCCGTTATGTAGTTTAAACGACACTATCACACGAAAGGTTGGTTATTTTTTGAAAAAAGATCTCAGAGTGCAGAAGACATTGCACGCAATAGACCAGGCAATCATTGCTTTACTGCAGAAAAAGCCATTTGAAAACATCACCATTCAGGACATCAGCAACGAAGCGATGATTAATCGGGGAACTTTTTACAGCTACTACAAGGATAAATATGAATTAATCGAAAGTTATCAGGAATCGATGATGACCGATATAGAACAGCTGCTCTATAAAAATATTACCGGGAGCAGTTTCAAGGACGTTGACGAACAGCATCTCCAGGAAACGATTCTGCAGATGTTCCAATACCTTAAAGACAACCGGACACGCGTACTCGTCATCGCGAACAGTCTCGGCCCTGCAACACTTGCCAAATATTTTTCACAGCATATGTTTAACTTTTATAAGGTGAAAAGCAGGGAATTCGGTGTTGAATTGGACTCCGAAATATTTACTGATTACCTGATCACCTACATCACCAATGCACATATCGGCATATTTTTAAAATGGCTTAAAGGCGGCTGTGAAGAATCTATTGAGGAGATGGCAATGTTTATTGAAACATTTACGATAAATGGTGTATTCAAAACTGTCGGAATCTGATTTGCTGGTTTAAATGCTTTTGCGAAAGATAAAAGGAGTAAATACCCGCGCCAGCGGAATAACGAAATGTTCCTGTCGCTTAATTTATGTTAAAATTGAAAAAATATAAAATTATAAGGAGGGGATCCCTTGGAATTGCTGACCATCATATCCTTTTTGGGTGCAGCCATAATACTGACGCTCGCCCCCGGCCCGGATAATCTGTTCGTCCTGGCACAGAGCATCGCCAAAGGGAAGTATGCAGGTGTCTATACCACTTTGGGGCTTTGTACAGGCATACTGGTCCATATCACTGCCGCCACAATCGGCTTATCCGCAATCATCTATCATTCTACGCTCGCCTTCAGTGTCGTAAAGTATGCGGGTGCCGTGTACCTTCTGTATCTTGCCTACAAATCCTTCAAGGATAAAGGAGAAAAATTAGATCTCAACGCCGGGAATTCCCTCGATCACCGGGCTTTATACAAAAGGGGCATCATCATGAATCTGCTGAACCCGAAAGTCGCCCTATTCTTCCTGGCATTTTTCCCGCAATTCATCAATTATGAAACCGGCAGCGTCTCTGTACAGATGCTCGTGTACGGGTTTTTGTTCCTGGTCATATCACTGATGATTTTTGTGCTCATCAGCCTGTTTGCCGGCAAGACGGGGGACCTGCTGCGCAGAAACCCTTCCATAAACAGAAAAATCAACCTCGTGCAGGGCTCGCTGTTTGCCATCATCGGCCTGAACATCGCCTTCAGCCAGAAATAACCATCATATACTTATAAGCATGCTGCTCCGAATACGGGCAGTATGCTTTTTTTGCATGCAAAAAAACGGCGCCCCGGCGTCTCCTGATCCACGGATCCAATCGAATGTCTGAACAGGTCACTTCGCGAGGGAATCCGCATCCGCTTTACTGTATTGCCCGTCCCTTCATCCATCGTCCGGGATCCGTGGCAATCAGCGGCACGAGTCCATGCACTCAATCTATCATATACACAGCATGCACCAACCCGGATCCAATTCCAGCAGACAAATAAAAATCCACCCATGGATGGGTGGATTTTACTGTCTCTTCCAATATTCAAATAAAGGCCCGTCCGTCCCGAACAACGGACCTGGGCCGGAAGGGGTACTTCTTTAATGGTTTGCGGATTCTGCGGCCGCTCTTCGGCCTTGCCGCCGAGTATGATCAGTATTCTATCCGGCTCATTTCCCTTGTAACATCCTCGAACTTCTGGTATTTGAACTTCAGTAAGTTGATGGCGATGAAAAGGATGATTGCGACCGCAATGATGATGCTGAGATAGGATATCGTCGACTGTGTCGTCAGCACGGCTTCGAAGTCGAAGATGACTTCCCGCATGGCCGTGACGGCGTAGCTCATCGGCAGATAGGGATGGATCGTCTGATACAGGTTGCCCGCCGTCTGGATCGGGAACGTCCCCGCACTGGAGGACAGCTGCAGGATCAGCAGCACGATGGCGATGAACTTCCCGACGTTGCCGAGCACTGCCACCAGCACGACGATGACGGCCAGCGCCGCAAGCGTCCACAGGAGCGTGATCAGGTAGAACATGCCCGGTTCGGCGATCGTCAGTTCAAATCCGAATTTCAGTACCAGGAACAGGATGCCTGTTGAAATGACGGCATGCACCACCATCAGCAAAGTCTTGCTCACGGTCATCGTCCATGCATTGCGATAGTTGAACTTCTGACGGTTGATCGGGTACAGTACACTGAATGCGATGCAGCCCAGGAACAGGCTGACTGCGATGATGAACGGAGCGAAAGTCTGACCGTAGTTTTCGATGTCAGTCACTTCGGTTTCAGTCACTTCGATTGGATCTGAGATGAAACCGGCGTTCTCATCGGTCAGCGACAGTCCGTCGAATTCCTCGAGCCCGTCCTCGACTTCGCCGATCATCTCATCCAGTCCGCTGTCAAGCTCCTCGAGCCCTTCTTTCATCTGATTGTTGCCATCGGCCAGCTGCGATGTACCGTCGGACACGCCGGGACCGACCTGTTCGATGCCATCCTGGACCGATTCATTGCCGGCAATCAGTTCATCGATACCCTGTGAGAATGCCTGGAGCTGGCCCGCCATCTGCTGCGGCACCTGTCCGGAAAGCCCCTGGACCTGCTGATTCATATCACGCAGGCCGTCAGTGACCTGCTGGTTGCCGTCGGCCAGCTGCTGTGCCGACTGGTTCGTGCCGGTATCCAGTTCTTCAAGGCCGGAAGCCAGCGATTCATTGCCGTCCAGCAGTTCGCCTACACCGGACTTCATGTCGTTCAATGCATCAAGCAGTTCTTCGTTGTTGTCCTTGACGTCACTCAGGTTGCCGACAAGCGTCTCAGTATAAATCTCTGTGATCGACAGGCTCACTTCCTCTTCGATCGCATTGCCGGCACTCGTTCCCATGACGGAGCCGAGGAAGTTGTAACCCGGATTCGTCTGGATTTCCATCTCGATGTTTGCCGCATCATCCTCAAGCAGTCTGGCTGCCTTCTCCGATGCATCGGCCGGGATCTTCACGACCCCGTAAATCTCACCGCGTCCCAGATCTTCAGTGGCCTCCTCCATATCTGAGAAGCGCCATTTGAATTCATCGTTGTCCGCGAGTTCCTCTTCGAGGTCTTCCCCGAGGTTAATCTCCTCGCCGTCCATTTCAGACCCTTCGTCCTCGTTGACCACATCGATGATCAGCTGATCTTTGCTGTCGTAAGGATCCCACATCGATCCGAGGAATATCGTCGTGTATATTGCCGGAATCGTTGCAATCGCCAGCATTGAAAGCAGAAGGATTGGCTTCTTCAGAATATTTTTGAAATCATTCAGCATTAAAAACCCTCTTTTTTAAAATTATTAAATTAGAAAATACCGGTTCGTTATTTTACTCCGTGTTGAACAAAAAACAATAGGCAATTAATTACTAAACCGTTTTTTATACAATACTTTTAGAAGATGTGCCCTTTATTCGTACATCATCTGGAAATACGAGGGATATCCATGGAAAAGCAGGACTTGAGAAAGATAAGAATCGCCGTGCAACCGGCGAAGCATCCGCCAGGCTGATTGTCCGAAAAGGCTTTGAGGCGATGAGCATCTCTGAAGCTGCCGTCCCATGTACTATACTGTACACAAAATCTTCATAAAATCCAACAGAAACCCCCTTTTTGTTTGATATTTATCCCCCCGATATACTATATTGGTCTCTATAATTCTGATAAACGGGTATATGTATGAATATGGAAACTAATAATAACGGGGGATATCACAATGTCTCAGAAAAAAAGGTTCACTGAAATCGATGCATTGCGGGGACTGG
>DXHR01000034.1 GCA_019113295.1 Candidatus Salinicoccus stercoripullorum
ATTTGGAGCTTTGCCTGTATTATCCAAGTACTTTATAAATCGCTTAACCGGTTCTATGACTTCAAATTCTTTATCTAGGAGTATGTATAACGGATATGATTTTTCCTCCACAATTACTTTCTGAACCTTCATGTTTCCACCACCTTTAAATACTTTAACTACTATTAATAATACCCTTATATATTTAATAGTTAAAGCACTGTAATTAAAAAATCCTAAACTTCGAGTACTTAGAGTACTCTAGTTTAGGATACTATGTTTAAGGCTCGGCCAGTCGGATAGTGTATTCCTCGGAGCAGTGGGCGATGCATCGAAAGTGCCGGACCATATTTCACTCTGGGGACTGCTCCTCAAGATCAGGAAGGAATTTCAGCTTGAAATAAATGTGCGCCCGGCGAAGGTTTTCAGTGGCATCAGTTCACCGCTTACGGACCCGAAGGATTTCGATATCGTGGTCGTCCGTGAAAACAGCGAAGGGGAATACAGTTCAGTCGGCGGCCGCATGTATCAGGGGGATGATGAGATTGCCATACAGAACAATGTCTTCTCAAAACGTGCCACCAGACAGGCGATGGAACATGCCTTCAGGCTGGCCGGGACGAGGAGAGGACATGTGACCAGCGCAACGAAATCCAACGGCATATTCCATTCGATGCCATTCTGGGATGAAGTGTTCAAGGAGACGGCGGACGGATTTGAAGGAATCGAGACGGCATCAAGGCATATCGACGCTCTTGCAGCGTCCTTCGTCACTCATCCTGAGCGTTACGATGTAGTGGTTGCAAGCAACCTGTTCGGAGATATCCTGACGGATGTCGGGGCGGCGATCATGGGAAGTATCGGCATCGCCCCCTCAGCGAATCTCAACCTGAACGGCAGGCATCCGTCGATGTTCGAGCCTGTCCACGGTTCGGCGCCGGATATCGTAGGACGCGGTATTGCCAACCCGATCGGCCAGATCTGGACGGCGAAGATGCTGCTCGATCACCACGGGGAGGAAGAGATGGGCAGGTTGCTGCTTGAAACGATGGAAAGTGTGACGGCAGATGGTTTCCTTACACCGGACATCGGAGGAACCAACACCATGGACGAAGTGACGGAACAGATCATTGGAAGATTGGAGAAATGACTCGAAAAGGTGCGGCCCAGTTCTTGACTGGGCCGCACCTTTTACTTGTTACCTGCTTTCTACAGATCGACAGGTTCCGGCGCATTGCCGCCGTCATTCATGATCCTGACTTCATCAATGTCAATGCGGATTGCCTGCATGTCATCTTCGCCTTTAAGTTTTTCATAAATCTCCCCTGCTTTGGCCATGACTTCATCGATATCGGGAGTGAGGTCTTCTGGCAGGCTTGCTTTGCCCTCTATCTCTACATAACGTTCACCAAGGCCTTCACGTTCTTCGTAGCCGAGCAGGATATGGGTGTTCGGATTCTTTTCGAGGTCTTCCACTTTGTAAGTCCCTTTTCTTGTATAGGTGTAAAGTGTGAGTCCATCGTTATAGAAATACATATAACGGCTCATCGGCTTGTTATCCCTTACGGTTGCCATCGTGCCGATATTATTATCAGTGAGTATCTTTTTAAGTTCTTTTGTGAAGTCTTCTCTGTTCATTGGATATTCCCCCCCCCTGTAAATTCAACCTGGTTTCCCAATACCCTTTGTGAAAATGCCTAATCATAATGGGGGGATCAGTCCGGATAGGAGGAGTGCATCGACGTGAACTCCTGTCTCAGCTGGCTGTACCATTTTCCGACGAATGGCTTTCCGTTGTCTTTATGCATGCTTGCATACATGGGATGCTTTATGTTCAAATGCTTCAGGCTATGGACGGTGAAATTCGGGTAATTGTAGATCAGCTGCCTGGCTTCATCACTCGTGACGATTGCGATGTAGCCATGATTGATGAGGAGATGCTGGATGATTGAAAGGTCTTTATAGTTGTATATCCTGCTGCTCCTGAACAGGCGATCCATCTCTATGACCGGATCGAAAGTCGCAAGGGGCAGTCCTTCCAGTTCACTGGCGGAAGCCTGCACAGGAAGACTGAGCCCGCTCTTCTGCCGGAATACATAATAGTAGTTCTGCTCGAACAGCAATGTGCTTCTGAGCTCATCATCATTGAATTTCTGCGGTGATATGACAAGGTCGAGGGATGCCTCCAGCAGTTTTTCACCGAGTGTTGCCTCTGATTCGGAATGGATTGTGAATTCAATCGCTTCTTCCTGCTTTATGAAATAGTTGAATGACTGCAGCACTTTGGCCGTCATGTCCGAGCGTGTGATATGGATGTTGAATGAATTTTCCTTCCTGTCCCTTGCCTCGATGATCCTTTCTTTGGTTTTCTCCACGGACTCCAGTATTTGTACCGCATCCTCATAGAATGACCTGCCGCCCTCTGTCAGTTTGATATTCCTGCCTTCCCTCCTGAACAATTCGATTTCCAGCTCATTCTCCAACAGGCTGATCTGTCTGGAAAGGGCGGACTGGGCGACGTTGAGTGCCATGGCGGCTTCAGTCATATGTTCCTGTCTGGCGGTTTCCACGAAATACTTCAACTGTTTTATCTCCATCTGCTCACAACCAATCTAATTATGATATCGATATTATATCATTGATATATTGATTATATCGAAATATGCAAGGATAATGTAGACTTACAGAAATATTCTGAAAAAGAGGTGACTCAAAATGAGTTTATATCAATCGATCAAACGACAAGGTCTGTATGATTCTAAAAACGAACACGACGCATGTGGTATTGGTTTCTATGCAAATATGGATAACAGGCGCTCCCATCATATCGTTCGGAAATCTCTCGAAATGCTGGAGAGGCTGGATCATCGCGGTGGCATTGGTTCTGATGGAGTGACAGGGGACGGCGCCGGCATCATGACCGAAATTCCCCATGACCTTTTAAAAGGAGAGTATCCGAAACTTCCAGGGTTCGGTGAATATTCAGTGGGCATGTATCTGATTGATGCGGACGCTTCTATTGAGTCATTCAAAGAAATCGTGAAAAATACAATGGATGAAGAAGGGCATGGCCTGATCGCATTCAGGGAAGTACCGGTCAATGTTGACGCAATCGCTTCTCATGTCCGGCAGACGATGCCGCAGTTCATACAGGTGATCGCGGATGTAAGCAATGCGCTCGATCTTTATTATATGAGGAAGATGATTGAACAGAATCTGAAATCAGAGGATGTCGGGCATTATGTGGCATCGTTCTCCAGTGAAACCATTGTGTACAAAGGATGGCTGCGTGCCGGCCAGATCAAGCAGTTCTACGTGGATCTTAAGAATGAGTGTTATGTGTCGAAATTCGGCTCGGTCCATTCAAGGTTCAGCACGAACACTTTTCCGAGCTGGGCCAGAGCGCATCCAAACAGGCTGCTCATGCACAACGGTGAGATCAACACAATCAAGGGCAATGCCAATTGGATGAAGACGCGTACGAAGCAGTGGCTCACGGACACTTTCGGTGAGAAGGGCAGGAAAATCGAAAACATCATCGACATGGACGGCAGCGACTCTGCAATGGTCGACAATGTTCTGGAATTCATGAGCCTTGTGATGACGCCGGAGCAGGCGGCAATGATCATGATTCCGGAACCGTGGAAGTATCAGTCCTACGACAATCCTGTCGTCAGGGATTTCTACGAGTACTACAGCTATCTGATGGAGCCATGGGACGGCCCGACGATGATCAGTTTCTGCGACAATCATAAACTGGGGGCACTGACAGACAGGAACGGTCTCAGACCGGGCCGCTACTATGTCACGAATGATAATGAAATCATCTACTCGTCTGAAGTAGGCGTAGTCGATATCGAAGAGAATGACATCATGTACAAAGGTCAGCTGAGCCCGGGGAAACTGCTGCTTGTCGATTTTGATGCTTCAAGAATCATCGAAAACGATGAATTGAAACACAGCATCGCAACGGGCAGGCCCTATACTGAATGGATGGATCAGAAACGGAGCGGGTCTGTGGACCTGCCTCCATTGAAGCGCAAACAGATCGACCCGGAAACGCTCCACAATGTACTTGTACGCTTCGGGTATACGAAAGAGGACATCAAAAAGTACATGGAGCCGCTGACCAATGCGGTGAAGGATCCAATCGGAGCGATGGGCTTTGACCAGCCGCTGGCCTTCCTGTCAGGGCGCCCGAAACTGATTTTCGACTATTTCAAGCAGCATTTCGCACAAGTGACGAATCCGCCGCTTGATTCTTACAGGGAAAAGATCGTGACGAGTGAAATCACCTACCTTGGCGGTGAGGGACACCTGGTTGCACCGGATATTTCCGCGCTGGACAGGGTTCAACTGGAACGTCCGGTCATCGACCACCGTACGCTCGACCGTGAGGATGTATTGAAGCTCGGCGTTGCCGAAATCGATATTACCTATACAGGACCGCTTGATGAGGCGATCCGCCAGACCACCGCTGAAGCGGTGAGGAAAGCGAAAACGCATGGTGTTCTGGTACTTACGGATGAAAAAGTCCTGGAAGGTGACGGTATATATGTCATGCCGTCTCTCCTCATAACGAGCGCAGTCCATCAGGAGCTGATTGGAGAGGAACTGAGGACGGGGACCAGCATCATCACGAAGACTGCCGAAGTGAGGGAAGTGCACCATGTGGCTGCACTGATCAGTTTCGGTGCGAATGCAGTCCTTCCATATATTGCGCAGGAAACGATGGCGACTGTATCCGGAGGGGACGATGCAGCTGTGACCGGCTACAATAAGGCACTGACTGAAGGGTTGATCAAAGTGATGGCTAAAATGGGCATCGCTACAGTCCAGAGCTATCATGGGGCACAGGTGTTTGAAGCGGTCGGTCTCGGCGGATCGGTCATGGAGAAATACTTCGGCGGCGCAACGTCCAAAATCGGCGGGCTGTCCATTGAGGATATTGATCTTAACAATAAAAAGATGCAGGACGTGAGACTCGAGCATCTTGAAGCGGGAAGCAAGTTCCAATGGAGGCAGCAGGGCGACCACCATGTAATCAATCCGGAGTCCATCCGCCTTCTGCAGAAGGCTTGCCGTACGAACGACGGGGAATCATACAGGGAGTACAGGGACTACATGCATGACAGCCATCATTCGAGCATCAGGCATCTGCTCAGGTTCAAGACGGGCAGGTCGATTCCACTCAGCCAGGTGGAGCCGAAAGAGGCAATAGTCAAACGTTTCAAGACGGGGGCGATGAGCTACGGCTCACTTTCCCGGGAAGCGCATGAAACACTTGCCGAAGCGATGAACATGATCGGAGGTAAAAGCAACAGCGGTGAAGGCGGGGAGAATCCTGAACGTTTTGAAGCGTATGAAGACGGCAGGAATCTGAACAGCGCCATCAAACAAGTGGCGTCCGGGCGTTTTGGAGTGAATAGCCAGTACCTGAACAGCGCAAAGGAAATCCAGATCAAAGTGGCCCAGGGCGCAAAACCGGGCGAGGGCGGCCAGCTGCCCGGGCAGAAAGTGTACCCATGGGTGGCGGAAATCAGAAATTCCACGCCGGGAGTCGGGCTGATTTCACCGCCGCCGCATCATGATATTTATTCGATCGAAGACCTGGCGCAGCTCATCCACGATCTGAAGAATGCCAACAAGGACGCAGATATTTCAGTGAAGCTGGTGGCAAAGGATGGCGTCGGTACGATCGCTGCTGGGGTGGCGAAGGCGTATGCCGACAAGATTGTCATCAGTGGTTTCGACGGCGGTACCGGAGCCTCGCCGATTACGAGTATACAGCACGCCGGTCTGCCGTGGGAGCTCGGCCTCACCGAAGCGCATCAGACACTGCAGCTGAACGGGCTGAGGTCCCGTGTGACGCTCGAAACGGACGGCAAGCTTATGACCGGCCGCGATGTTGCGGTGGCATGTGCGCTCGGTGCGGAGGAATTCGCATTCGCCACAGCACCGCTCGTCGTCCTTGGCTGCATCATGATGCGCGTGTGCCACAAGGACACATGTCCTGTCGGCATCGCGACGCAGAATGGTGATCTCAGGAAGCTGTTTACAGGAAAGGCGGAGCATGTCGTCAACTTCATGCATTTCATTGCTGAAGACATCAGGGAGATCCTCGCGGAACTCGGATTGAAATCCATGGATGAGCTTGTCGGTGCTGTTGAACATCTTGAAGTCGATACGGCCAAGACGGCGCAGCATCAGATGAGTGAGCTTGACCTTGCACCGCTGCTCATGAAAATCGAAGGGGACAGAAGGAAGACGAAAGGGCAGGAGCATCCGTTCGAATGGTCGCTCGATGATTTGATGATGCTGCCTGACTTCAAAGAACAGGTGGAGACGGGAGAAAGTCACGAAGCGGCCTACCATGTGAAGAACAGGCACAGGAACATCGGTACGAGACTGGGGAGTCTCATTACGAACACACATGGCATGACGGCGCTCAGCCATGATCATTATAAGGTGAACACGTTTGGCCATGGCGGCCAGAGTTATGGAGCTTTCATACCACAGGGGTTAACGCTGCACCATACTGGGGATCTGAACGACTACGTCGGCAAGGGGATTTCCGGCGGCCGCATCGTAGTGCAGGCACCGAACGTGAACCGCAGCCACGAAATCATCACAGGCAATGTGTGCCTGTATGGTGCGATAGCTGGACAGGTGTTCATCAACGGTATGGCAGGAGAGCGTTTCTGTGTAAGAAACAGCGGTGCTGAAGTTGTAGTCGAGGGGATAGGGGATCACGGTCTTGAATACATGACCGGCGGCCGCGCTGTAATACTTGGGGATATTGGTAAAAACTTTGCTGCAGGAATGAGTGGCGGCATCGCTTATGTCATCAATGAGAAATCCATTGCAGAAAACAAAGTGAATATGAATGGTGAAATGATTGAACTGGGACATGTCACAGATGTTGAAGAAATCGAAAAAGTGAAACATTTGCTGTATGGCCACAATTACTTCACCGGCAGTGATAAAGCACGTACGGCACTCTCACGTATTGAGAGTGGTGAATTGGAGATCATCAAGGTGATTCCGGCGGAATACAGGAGAATGCAGCAGAAAATCCATTTCGGACTGAGTGCGGAACAATCCAGAAAAGAGGCGGAACTGAATGCATTCAACAATGAAGTGGGAGTGACAGACGATGAACTTGAAAAGATGAACATTCACTAGAAAGGAGCACTGCCGTATGGGAGAATTCAAAGGGTTTTTAAAATATGAAAGAAAGAAACAGGACGAAGCGGACCTCAAGGAAAGAATCAGCAATTATGATGCTTTCCAGTACCGCTTCTGCAATGACGAGGCAAGTGAGCAGGGTGCACGCTGCATGGACTGCGGCACTCCGTTCTGTCAGACCGGCATCGGTGTCGGCAAAGAGACAATCGGCTGCCCGATCGGCAACTATATCCCCGAATGGAACGAGCTGGTCCATAAAGGGGATTTCAGGGAAGCCTATCAGCGCCTGTCAGAAACGAACAACTTCCCTGAGTTTACAGGCAGTGTCTGCCCTGCACCCTGTGAAGCTTCATGTGTCCTCGCCATCAACAGTGAACCGGTGGCGATCAAAGGAATAGAACGCACCATCATAGATGAGGCATACGAACAGGACTGGGTGAAGCCGAGGGCGCCGAAGCACCGTCTGGGCACCCGCATCGCCATCATCGGCAGCGGACCGGCGGGCCTGACGGCCGCCGATGAGATGAATTCATGGGGACATGATGTGGATGTCTATGAGCGTGATGCGAAACCCGGCGGTCTGCTGAGATACGGCATCCCGAACATGAAGCTGGACAAGGAAGTGGTGGAACGGCGTATAGATATCATGCAGGAAGCGGGAATCAGATTCATCTGTGACGTGAATGCCGGTTCTGATGTCACTTATGACACCCTCGATGCAGAGTATGACGCCGTGATTGTCGCCGTCGGCGCAAGGAAACAGAGAGATCTGAAGCTTGAGGGACGCCAGAGCCGCGACATCCAGTTTGCGATGGATTATCTGACAGAGCAGACAAAATACCAGTCCGGTGAGATCGAAAAGCCTGGCGTCACTGCAGAAGGAAAGCATGTCATCGTCATCGGCGGCGGTGATACAGGCGCGGACTGTGTTGCCATGGCACTGCGTGAAGACTGCAAATCTGTATTCCAGTTCAATAAATACGACCGTCTGCCCGATGAAATAAACGGCAATCCCTTCTGGCCGCTCCAAAAGCAGATGTTCAAACTGGATTACGCCCATGCAGAGTACCAGGCGAAGTTCGGAGTAGAACCACGTGCCTACGGTGTACAGACCATGGGGTATGATGTGGATATGGTTGGTAGCCTGAAAGGAGTCGGTACCCAGGTGCTCGGCCAGGGATCACTATCCGGCGTGGCGCTTGAGGATCAGGAAAGATACTTCAAGGCAGATCTCGTTCTCCTTTCCATAGGCTTTGAAGGAGTGGAGAGTGAATTGCCGAAAGCTTTCAATCTTCATATGGAGCAGAACAAGATCGCTGCTGACGAAGAAAGCTATAAGACGAACAGAAGGAAGGTGTTCGCTGCAGGGGACGCAAGGCGCGGACAGAGTCTGGTCGTATGGGCTATCAAGGAAGGCCGTGGCGTTGCCAAAGCGGCGCATAAATTCGCCGTGCAGAACAAGATGTTCCATAAGACAAGTTAAGGTTCAGAGAAACAGGGTGCCTGGGGGCCTCCTGTTTCTTTTGGATTCTGAATGTCCTGTAAAGGGTAATGTTAAAGGAGGCGGCACTGGGAAGTGACATGAAGCCGGTTCATAGCAGGTGATGAATATGAAGTTTACAGATAGGTTCAAGTCCCGGACGATGCATGCAGTAATAATTGCCGGTATCATTCTTTTTGCAAGTTTTGCCCCGGACATCATCCTTCAGGATTTCAATCCGGAACAGCAGAGAACCGTTTTGCTTCTGCTGCTCGCCATTTATTTGTGGACATTTTCGAAAATGCCGACCGGTGCGGCGAGCATATTGCTGCTTGCAATGATCATAATTCTGAATCTGACAGACTCGGTGGAGGAGGCCATGGCCGGGTTTCTTTCCTCTGCGCTCTATTTTATACTGATCCTCTCCATATTGAGCCAGGTGCTCATCAAGGTGGATGCAGATAAAGTTATTTCTTCAAAAATTCTGGGACTTGAAAACATCACACCCCGTAAAATTGTACAGATCCTTCCGGTCTTCATGTCTTTGTTGCCGGTGCTCATACCTTCTGCCTTCGCAAGGCTGAAAACAGTGCTGCCTTTTGTTGACAGTATGAATGAAGCATTCGGTTTTCCGGATGACAGTGTGTTCAAGAAATATGCCTTATATGTCACAGGACTTGTCAATCAGAACAGCACGATGATTGTATACACCGGCGGCGGTTATCCCGTACTTGCAGCCCAGCTGTTGAAAGATTATGAAATTGCCGACCTGGGCTGGTCCGGCTGGTTTCTGATCATCGCACCGCCACTGTGGTGTGCGCTCATCGTTACAAGCATTTTCTCATGGTTTTATCTGAAACTGTCCTATCCATCAGAAAGTGCAGAGAGTTTTACAATAGAAAAAAATCCACCCGGCACGGATTATTATGAATATAAGCCGACAAAGCGCTTCTGGTTCGTGATTATGACATTCAGTCTGATGATACTGACCTGGATATTTACAGATCCGGGTCAATTGCCGACACTTCTGCCGCCGATGATCCTGCTCGTGCTGTATGCTCTGCCGAAAATAGAGCTGATCACCAACGAGGATATACGGGCGTTCAACTGGGAGAATTTCCTGCTTATCGGTGCATCGCTGTCCATAGGCGTAATACTGGATCAGAACGGCACCGCACGCATGATTGCAGAGCAGCTGATCAGTTTGGTGCCGGAGGACGCCGGTATAGTCATTAACATCATCATTGTCGCAATCATCATGTTTTTATTCCGTATGATTTTCATCGTACCGACGTCGGCTGTCATCGTGATATTCCCCGTCATGATTCCGTACGCGGAGATGACGGGCATACCGGCGCTCACCCTTGCCTTCATCGTCATCATGATAATCGGCGGCACAAATATACTGCCAATCCATTCCCCGACATTATATTTCGCATTCAAAGAAGGTGTTCTGAGCAGGAAGGACCACTATATGATGGCGGTGTTCTCCAGCCTTACATTCCTGATCATTTCGATACTTGCGGCGCTCCTGTACTGGAATCTGTGGAGCTGATCTCTATGCGGCTCCCCGCTGAAATTCATGAGAGTTATAAAGTGCAGTATGATATGATTCTCATATGGTTTGAAAATGCATATTCTATTAGTCTAAGGAATGGTTGAATGGTAAAGGAAAGGCTTTGGACAAAAGATTTCATCATTATATTCATATTTAATTTCTTCATTATGCTGGCGATGTTCCTGCTGATGGTAACGATCAGCGGCTATGCCGTGGATGAATTCGGCATAGCCACGAGCACAGCCGGTCTGGTGGCCGGAATCTTCATCGTGGGATCGCTCCTTGGCAGGATACTGACCGGCCACCAGCTCAGCCTGATCGGAGCGAGGAAGATCATGTACATCGGCACGGTCATGTTCGTCATTACATATGGGCTCTATTTTATCGCTGATAATCTGACGCTCCTGCTCATCGTGAGATTCTTCAACGGCCTTTCAAACGGAGTGGCGACGACCGCAGTCGGAACACTTGCGGCGCTCGCCCTGCCTCAGAGCAGAAGGGGGGAAGGCATCAGCTATTTCAGCCTGAGCTTCGTGCTTGCCACAGCACTCGGACCGTTCATGGCCTTCTACCTGCTGCAGTTCATCCAATATCAGATGCTGTTTCTGATCGTCTTCATCCTTGTGCTGACCGCCAGTGCATTTACGCTCTTCGTGCGGACGGACAATACGACAGTCGATCTTGAAAAAGAACCGAAGCCGAAATTCGAATGGATTGATAAGAAGGCGATGCCGGTTGGGATCGTCGTGCTGCTCATCTGCATGGCCTATTCGACGGTCCTGTCATTCATTGCACTGTTTGCAGAAGAACAGGGTCTGGTCGCTGCTTCATCCTACTTCTTCCTGGTATACGCAATTGTCATCCTGATTACACGGCCGATTACCGGAAGGATCATGGACCAGAGAGGTGCCAATGTAGTGATGTATCCATCGCTTATTGTCCTTGCCGTCGGCTACCTCGTACTCGGACAGACCAGTTCCGGCTTCATGCTGCTTTTGGCAGGTGTGCTTATCGGTTTCGGCTACGGTAACTTCCAGTCCATCTCCCAGGCACTCTGTATAAAAATTGCAGATGCCAAAAATGTGGGACTTGCCACCTCGACTTATTTCATAGCTCTCGACTTCGGACTCGGTGTCGGCTCCTATATACTCGGCGTACTCGTGCCATCACTCGGCTACGGCGGTCTCTACAGTTCAATGATCGTGCTTGTCACACTCGGACTCCTGGTCTACTATACGGTCTACGGAAGGGATGAATCCAGGAAGCAGAGAATATGAAAAGCTCCCCCAAATTGGTTTTGGGGGAGCTTTTCACTACCAGCCGATTTCCTCAAGCGGCAGGAAGGCCGGGATGAGGGAGCCTTCATGCTCTTCCTCTATGAATTGTTTCGTATCCTCTTCCTGGAAGAGTTCAGCCACTCTCTGAAGTGTCTCGTTATCTGTATCCTCACTTCTTGAAGCTATGATATTGACATAATCAGTGGCTGTTTCATCTTCATGGTAGACGGAATCTTCAACCGGGTTGTACCCCGCGTCCCTTGCGATGCCGTTGTTGATCACCCCGGCATCCACATCACCGAGCGCCCTTGGAATCCTTCTTCGATCACTTTAAGAATATCGTCCATGATAAAGTCTGTACGTCTTTTGAAGAATTGAAATAGGAAGCTGGAGCGTATCTTATTAAATATAATAATGAACGGTATCAATGGGGATTAAAAAATGACCCCGATTCAATATCGGAGTCATCTACTCACCGCACAGGTTTTTTAAAACTATCTACATTATGGGTTACAGTTCAAGCAGGTCATGAATCAGCTATGTTATTACGCTTCCTGAAGACTCTTATCAGGTTCGCACCATTCTTCAGCCCATTTCTGGAGCTCATTCATGAACGGTTCGATGGCTTGCCCTTTTTCAGTCAGTTTATACTCTATTCTCACCGGTGTTTCCGGATAAACTTCACGCTCTACAATACCTTCCGCTTCCAGCGATTTCAAACGCTCGGATAGAACACGGCCACTCACACCCATAGAGGATTCGAGGTTGCAGAAACGCTTAGGTCCGTCAATCAATTGAAAGATAATCAGACCCGTCCATCTCTGACCGATGACGCCCATGGCATTTTCAAATTTTGGACAGATTGAAGTATCCATTTAATCACTCCTTGCAGAACATTGTAACCCTATTTATAGTATTTTTACAAATGAATATAGTCTAAATGGAAAAATACTTTTGTTCTAAATATATTGAAAGTTCAGATTTTGTATCGTAGTATGGTCGTGTTGTCATCCAAAGGAAAGCGGATTCATGTGGTGGAGCGGGAATAGCCAATGCCAATCCGATGCAGACTTCCTGGACGGCTTTGAGACTCGCGCTCCCTGGTTTCATCATCCCGTTCATTATCGCCTACGATTCTTTTCTGCTGTTGGATAGCCGATCAATTACTGGAGATTCGTAATAGTAGTTGCTACAGCACTCGTCGGTGTGTATGCCCTGGCTGTAGGTATGGGGAACTTTGTGAGGACAAGGATGAACATAGTTGAAAGAATACTGTTTGTTGCAGTGGCCTTCCTCCTGATTACAACAGATCAGATGCTTGACCTGGTTAGCATCGTATTATTCATTGTTGTGATGACCATTCATTATGTAAAAAGTAAGAGAGTAGTGGAGGCACAAAATTAAATGAAGCCAATAAGAAAAGAGAAATTATCCGAGCTCATCTATGAAAATATAGTTGGTCTGATCAAGGATGGTGAATATGAGATAGGCAGCAAACTGCCTTCAGAAAATGAATTGGCAGCATATTACAAAGTCAGCCGGGCTCCTGTAAGAGAGGCAATCAGTCAACTCATTTCCATGGGATATGTGGAATCCAGTCAGGGAAGAGGGACGTATGTCAAAAATATATCGGCAGCCGACGAGATAAAAGAATACATCTATGGAAAGTTTGATAAAAAGGAATTATTCGATCTTTTGGAAATGCGCACAATTTTGGAAGTTCAGTCAGCACGACTGGCAGCCGAGAGACGCACTGCAGAAGATCTGATGAAAATAGAAGCCGCTCTGGAAGAATTTAAAAAGATCACACAAAATCAGCGGATCATAGGAATGAAAGCAGATTATGATTTTCATGAAGCAATTATAATATCAACCGAGAATGACTTTATGATTCAGACCTTCAACAATCTCCAGAGTGTTCACCGTAATGCATTGGAATTCTCGTTGAAACTGAATATAGGCAAACCGAGAAAGCGTGAAATGGTCTACAGTGAGCATGCCGGAGTATTCGAAGCGATTAAGAATGGTGATGCTGAAATAGCATCGCGGAGGATGAAGGAGCATCTTTTCAATATGAGAAGGAAACTCGGGGATGACAGGATATAATGGGAGGCAATTATGGAAAATGTTGTTTTGAAAGAATTTGAAAATATAATGGAAAAACGTCTTTTAACTGAAATTGATGACAGGACGTCCTATGGATACGACGGCTCTTTCGGTCAGTACATCCCTGACTGTGTGGCCCAGGTCATGTCCACCGAAGAGGTGCAGAAAATAATGGAGATCGCGGACCGTCATGAAGTTCCCGTCTGTGCCCGCGGGGCCAGTACGAGCCTGTCAGGAGGCCCCTTGCCGGTCCAAGGCGGCATTGTGCTCGATTTCTCGCAATGGGATACGAAGTTTGAAATATACCCGGATGATCTGATCATGAGAGTCAGCCCGGGGGTCAGGACAGGGGACATACACAAGCTGGCTGAAGCGCACAATCTTATGTATCCGCCCGATCCCTCGTCTTCTTCGATATGTACCATAGGCGGGAATCTTGCAGAAAACGCCGGGGGTCCGCGTGGCGTCAAATATGGAGTCACCAAGGATTTTGTGATCGGACTGGAAATCGTGACGGCGGACGGGAAAGTTCTGAGGACCGGAGGCAGTACTGTCAAGAATGTGACAGGGTATGATCTGACGAAGCTGATTGTCGGATCTGAAGGCACACTGGCTGTCATTACGGAAGCGACTTTACGCCTCATACCGAAGCCGTTGGACACCAGGACGGCAATGATCATCTTTGAAGATCTGTATACAGCCGGGAAATCCATATCAAAAATACTGACTTCAGGTGTCAGGCCATCCAAAATGGAAATACTCGACCATAACGCAATCAATAAGGTGGAAGACTATGCGGGGCTCGGACTGCCCAGGGAGGCAGCTGCAATAATACTCGTCGAAGTGGACGGCGATCCGGACGTGTTGGAGAAAGAGCTGGGCATCGTTGAAAATGCGCTGAATGAAATCGGGGTGGAAAATGTGGAGGTGGCATCGGATAAAGAGGAGGAAGCCAGGCTCTGGCAGGTGCGTAAGCTGGTTTCTCCTGCGGTCGTCTCAAGCGGTTATACAAAAATATCCGAAGATGCGACTGTGCCGCTCAGCAAAATCCCGGATATGTTCAGGAAAATCGATGAGATCAAAAAGAAGTACGATCTGAATATTGTAGTCTTCGGTCATGCAGGGGACGGCAACCTGCACCCGACAATCAACACCAATATGCGAGACCCGGAAGAAGTGGAACGGGTGGAACAGGCTGTCGAAGAAATATTCAACTATGCAATCGAACTCGGTGGAACACTTTCGGGCGAACACGGCATAGGCACGATGAAAAAAGCATTCCTTGCCAAGGAGATGGGTGATGACGGTGTGGAATTCCAAAAGGCGATAAAGCGGGCCCTGGACCCCAAAAATATATTGAATCCCGGAAAAATATTTCCTGAAAAAGGAGAAAAAAGGTTAGTGTTGCGCAATGACTGAATCATTGGTTGAAAAGCTGGATTATGAAGCGACTTTTGACTGTGTACAATGCGGCTATTGTCTGCCGGTTTGTCCGACATATATTGCTTTCAAAAAAGAGAAGCATTCCCCGCGTGGAAGAATCAACCTTGTCAAACTTGCGGCGGAAGAGAAAATATCGATTGATGACATGCAGGAAGGTATCGATCTGTGCCTGGGATGCAGGGCATGTGAAACTATCTGTCCTACAAATGTAAGGTATGGGGACATACTCATGTCAGCGGTGGAAGTATTGAAAGAGAACAAACGAATGGGCATCGTGGAAAAAGCGGCCAGGACATCATCATTCAAGCTTGCCCTGAAGAATCATAGGATTCTTGGCCTGGTCAACAGAGGTATGTATGTCTATCAGGCATCAGGCATGAAGAGTGCTCTGAAAAGGACGAATGTACTGGGAAAATCGCAAAAGATGGATCAGATGAACAGGGCGATGCCTGATGTCATCCTGAGCAGGCGCATTACCAGAAACATCAATCCTTTCCGGAAAAAAAGTCTGTCGGTCGGCTTTTTCGAAGGGTGCATCATGGATGCATTCTTTGCTCAGGTGAACAAGCTGGCTGTGAATATAATGCAGGAGAATAATATACAGGTTACGAATATACCGAACCAGACATGCTGCGGCGCGCTGCAGCACCATGCAGGGGAGTCTTCAGAGACACTGAAGCTTGCCATGCAAAACATAGAGGCATATGAAAAATATGACTTCGATTATATTGTCAACACGATCGGCGGCTGCGGAGCGACACTTAAAGAATACGATAAATTATTTGCCCCGGACACCGAGTGGCATGAGCGGGCAAAAAGTTTCACCGGAAAAGTACGGGATATCTCCCAGATCATGTCGATGATTGATTTTGATTTCAAGCATGAGATTAAAAAGAATGCTGTATACCAGCCTTCCTGTCATCTGGAAAATGTTCAGCAGGTGTTTGAAGACCCGCTGGATGTAATCCGTCAGGTGCCGGGGATGAATTATATGGAAATGAATGAGAAATCACTGTGCTGCGGTTCAGCAGGCATCTATAATATCCTCCATTTCGATGAATCCATGCAGATTCTTGATCTCAAGATGGAAAATGTAAAAAAATCGGGGCCGGACCTTATCATTACTTCGAACCCGGGGTGCCATATACAGATGAAACTGGGAGTGGAGCGTGAAGGTCTGGCTGATGAAATTGAAGTAAAGCATATTGTGGAAGTAGTGGCAGAAGCTTGTGGGGTGGATGAAGATTGAAAACGGACATAATAATAATAGGTGCAGGAATCATTGGTCTCAGCACAGCATATCATCTTTCGGAAAAATTCAGGGACAGGAGAATCATTGTCCTGGATAAAGAGGATGGGGCGGCAAAGCATCAGACTGGCCATAACAGCGGTGTAATTCATTCCGGAATCTACTATAAACCAGGTTCATACAAGGCAAGGTTTGCACGCAATGGTTCCAAATCCATGATGGCATTTTGTGACAAGTATAATATTGATTACACACAATGCGGCAAAGTCATAGTCGCAACAGATGAAGAAGAAATACCGAGGATGAAGAAACTGTATGAGCGTGGACTGGAGAACCAACTGGACGTCAAACTGCTGAATGGTTATGAAGTCCGGGAAATTGAGCCATTCGTGAATACAGTGGGCGGAATCCTCGTGAAAAATACCGGCATTGTGGATTTCAAAGCCGTGACGGAAAAATTCGGAGAATTATTTGAGCGGAACGGCGGAGAAATACATTACAACACGTCGGTTCAAATTGTCACTGAGGAGGATGGAATAATCACTGTAGGTACTGATACCGTTCAGTATGAAGCAGACTATCTGATAAATTGCGCTGGTCTGTACAGTGATAAACTGGCAAAAATGATCGGTGTAGATACAGATGTGAAAATCATACCTTTCAGAGGAGAGTATTTCAAGTTGGACGAGAGTGTTGAACACTATGTAAAAACATTGATCTACCCGGTCCCCAATCCGGAACTGCCATTTCTGGGAGTGCATTTCACAAATATGATAGGCGGGGGCGTTGATGTCGGGCCCAATGCAGTGCTCGGTTTCAGGAAAGAGGCATATAGAAAACTGGGGTTCCATTTTGAAGAAACTAAAGCAATACTCACTTTTCCCGGTCTGTATAGAATGGGTTTGAAAAATATAAAAGAAGCCGCGGGAGAATATTATCGTTCGTTCAACAAAAAAGCCTTCGTCAAAGAAGCGAAGAAACTGGTTCCATTACTGAAGGAAGAAGATATCGAACCAATGGAAGCGGGAGTGAGGGCGCAGGCGATGAAACCAGATGGGAGCATGTTGGGTGATTTCCATTTTGAAGAAAATGAATGGAGCCTGCACGTACTGAATGCACCTTCACCTGCTGCGACATGCTCAATAGAGATAGGAAGGGAAATAGCGGAACGATTTGCAAAGAAAACACGGTGAATTTCTCCGGAGGCGGGACAAAAGTCCTCGGAAGATATTATTTCTTTCTGAAGACATTTATCCCCAGCTGCCGGTTTTTATTATTATTACGTCAAAATATTGTGTTTTGTCATAAAATGTTCGAAATTCCACTTAAAATGGTTTGATATTTAACTGTTTTTTGAGGTATAATGTAAGCGTATACAAAATGATGATTTGCATTCATTCAGGAGATACCCTGAATCAGATAAAATTTCCGCCTTTTAATGTAAACGCATTCATCATGAAGGGGGAGGATTGTATGGGACAAATTATTTCCGTGGGATTATTTGAAGATTCTGTTGCAGAGCCGACATTTTCCGAGATCAATGAATTGGTGATCAGAATCATGGAAGCAGGCAATGTACAGGTTACCAGCTTGGGATTCCCGGAGGATGTGAATTCTGAGAGGGATATGACGGGTGAATTTGATCTGGCTCTGGAACTGGCCATGGAAAATATCAGAGTTTTTGAGGAACATGACTTTGATTATATTGTGAATACAATCGGCGGCCCCGGCACTTCTCTGAAGGAATATGACAAATTATTTGTTCCTGGTACTGTCTGGTATAAACGTGCAAAACACTTTACTGAGCGGGTCCGGGATATATCGGAGATCATGAAGATGGCGCAGCTTGAATTTAAACATGAAGTGGGGAGAACAGCTGTATATCAGTCTCCGGACCAGCTTTCTGATATGGTGAAGGTGTTCGATGAACCGGTAAAGATTCTCAAGCAGATACCGGGTCTGGATTATATTGAAACGAAGCATGAAGAAAGCCGTGCAAAGCCGGATCTGGTGATTACGTCCCATCCTGTGCTGCGGACCCGGATTCGGACGGACTTGAACTTGGATGGAAAGAATGAACCGATTGAAGTGAAACATATAGTGGAAGTGGTTGCGGAATCCTGTGGCATCGCTTCGAACCAGTAGTTTTATGCCGGTGGACTGTAATAAGTCTACCGGTATTTTTTATCGGATAACAAAGCGGGATGGGATAGTTGAAAAAGTTTAACATGGTCATTAACGGATATGAGTATTATATGCGTATTCAATATAATTCAAAAAAGGTGGTGCGATTATGACTGTCAAAGATGAAGCGGTGGATAATCACATTGAGCATATTATAAATTTCAGAAGGCGGCTGCATCGGGAGCCTGAACTGAGTTTCGAGGAATTTCAGACGACGAATCTTATCGAAAATGGTCTTGGGGATACAAGGATAAAGTTCCATGAACTCAGTGAAAAAACTGGCCTCATAGGGGTGATGGAAAAGGATCCGGGGCTCGACTATATCGGAGTAAGGGCCGATATGGATGCCCTTCCCGTGACGGAAATGACGGAACTTGATTTCAAGTCGGAAAAAGACGGGGTGATGCATGCATGTGGCCACGACATACACACCAGCATCGTCTACGGTTTTGCAAAAGTGATAAATGAGATGTACGATGATCTGAAGTACAACCTCGTTTTCATCTTCCAGCCGGCCGAAGAGGTACTCGGAGGGGCAAAGTATATCAAGAGTGAACTTGAACGACTCGAAATTCCCGTCGATAAAATCGTCATGTTCCATACGTGGCCGACACTCAAGGAAGGTCTGATCGGCTACAGGGAGGAGGACATGATGGCCGGTTCGACAAGCTTCGATCTGAAACTGACGGCCAAAGGTGGTCACGCCGCACACCCTGATACCACGGCTGACCCGATATACCTGTCTTCGAATATCATCCAGTTCATCCAGGGAATCGCGTCGAGATTCAACGATCCGGCAACACCGGTGGTCATTACAGTGGGGCGGATCAAGGCCGGCGAAAAGAATAATGTCATCCCCGGTGAATGTTCGTTCGGTGGATCGATACGGAGCTTCTCAGAAAAATCGATAAACCTGGCCAAGGAAATGATAGAGGAATATACGAAAGAACTGACTGAAATGTCAGGTGCAGATTATGAAATCGAGTACAGCAGCTACTGCCCGCCGGTAATCAACAACCAGGAGCTTGTCGAGGACTTCACAAGCTGCGGGGACACTTCAGTGTTCCATGAGCTGGAAGAACCTTCCATGGGTTCTGAGGACTTTGCATTCTACATGCAGGATTATGTGGGGGCGGCCTTCCGTGTCGGCACAAAAATGAAAAATGTAGAAGCAAGCGGGTATTCGTTGCACAGCCCTGAAGTCGTCTTCTCGGAAAAAAGCATAAAGACTGCTATCAATGCGCTCGTCAACTTTGTGACAGAGGAACCAAAAACCTGAAGCCGGAGAAATCCGGCTTTTTTCATCTTATGTTCTTGTAAGCCGTCAGAACCTCCTATATATTGAAACTAGCAGAACATGAAAGTGGGATATATGGTGGTCACTGTAGAAAAGGCTTTAAACAACAATGTTGTCATAGGCACAGATGAATTTGAGGAAGTCGTCCTTATCGGCCGCGGCATCGGCTTCAACAAGAAGGCCGGGGACACTCTTGATATAGATCAGGCTGAAAAAGTGTATAAACTCGAAGGGAAGCAGGATACAAGCAGATATCAGACACTCCTTACAATGGCGGACGAGACACTGTTCCAGTCGACTCTCGAAGCTATCGAACTCATCGACGACATGACGAGCGAGAAGATAAATAACCGCATCCTTCTTTCACTGACAGATCACCTGCTGTTTGCGATGAAGCGGATGGAGGAGGGGATGGAGATCTCCAATCCATTCGTCAATGAAACGAAGGCGCTCTATCCAAAGGAATACAAAATAGCTGAAGCGGTTGTGGAAATGTTCACTCGCAAATACGGCATCCACCTGCCTGAGGCCGAAGTGGGCTTCATCGCACTGCATGTGCATTCGTCCATCTATAACCGTTCAGTCAGGGATATGAATATGCTGTCGGAAGTCGTGCATCAGGCCATTACGATGATCGAGTACGGACTTGATACAAAGGTGGATCAGAACTCCATCCAGTATGACCGGTTCGTCCGTCACATCAGTTTTTGCGTGCAGCGTGTGATGAATGATGAAAGTGTGCCGACACAGGAACATTTTGATTCACTGTTGAAAGCGCAATATCCGGTGTGCTATAATATAGCAGTGAAAATCGTAAAGATGATACAGAACAAACTTCAGAGGAAAGTCTACGAGTCTGAAGTTGTTTATTTGACAATGCATATACAACATTTCGAGCATTATTCTAAATAGACGTGTTACCGCAAGGGCATGAGTTTATAGGAATGGTTTATTTAACTATACCTGTATACTCATGCCCTTTTTCTGTGGATTCTTTATAAATAAAAATTTTAGGGGGAAATATTATGTTCAAGAAGCTTTTTGGCCAGCTTCAGCGCATCGGTAAGGCGCTCATGCTGCCAGTGGCGATACTGCCTGCTGCCGGTCTGATGCTCGGTATCGGCGCGGCCATGCAGACAGAAGCGATGATAGAGTGGCTGCCTTTCCTTGAAGCGGGATGGCTTGTTGCCCTGTCCGATATGCTTCAGGCAGCGGGCGGCGTTGTCTTCGACAATCTGGCATTGCTGTTCGCGCTTGGTGTGGCCGTAGGCCTTGCCAAAGGTGATGGTGTCGCAGCGATTGCGGCATTCGTCGGTTATATGATCATGAACGTGACGATGGGCCAGGTGGCTGGTGTAACACCTGAAATGGCTGCAGATGATCCGGCCTTCGCCACAGTACTCGGCGTGCCGACAATCCAGACAGGGGTGTTCGGAGGTATCATCATCGGTGTCCTCTCTGCCTGGGCATACAACAAATACTACAACATCAACCTTCCGGCATTCTTGGGGTTCTTTGCAGGGAAGCGTTTCGTGCCGATCGTTACGGCAGTATTCTCATTCCTGATCGGCCTCGGCATGTACATCGTATGGCCGCCGATCCAGACAGGACTTAATGAAGTTTCATTGTGGCTGATGGAAGAAAACACGGCTATCGGTGTATTCGCATTCGGTATGATCAAGCGGCTGCTCATCCCGTTCGGTCTGCATCACATATTCCATGCGCCGTTCTGGTTCGAGTTCGGCACTTATACAGATGCTGCCGGCAATATCGTCCGCGGTGACCTGAACATCTTCTTTGCGCAGATACGTGACGGAGTGGAGCTGACAGCAGGTAACTTCATGCAGGGTGAATTCCCGGTAATGATGTTCGGTCTGCCTGCAGCAGCCCTTGCGATGTACCATGCAGCCAAACCACAGCATAAGAAATATGTTGCTGGTATCATGGCTTCCGGTGCACTGACAAGTTTCCTGACAGGTATTACAGAACCACTCGAGTTCTCATTCCTGTTCGTAGCGCCTGTACTTTATGTGGTCCACGCATTGCTCGACGGATTCAGCTTCCTGATCCTGTATCTTCTCGACCTCAATCTCGGTTATACATTCTCAGGCGGCTTCATCGATTTCTTCCTCTTCGGTATTCTGCAGAACAGAACCGAATGGTGGTGGGTCTTCATAGTCGGTGCGGTCTATGCGGTCATCTATTACGCACTCTTCCGTCTGCTGATCAAAGTGATGGACCTGAAAACCCCTGGACGCGAAGATGAGGAGAGAGCATCAACTTCATCCAATGTACAGGAACTTCCATTCAATGTCCTTACGGCGATGGGAGGCAGGGAAAACATCAAACATCTTGATGCATGTATCACGCGCCTCCGTGTGGAAGTTGCAGATACAGGTTCTGTCAACGAAGCAGAACTGAAAGCACTCGGCGCCTCCGGTGTGATGAAAGTCGGCAACAACATGCAGGCGATATTCGGCCCTAAATCCGACCAGATCAAACATGACATGCAGCAGATAATGGACGGTGCAATCACTTCACCTGAAGAGACGACGGTGACTGAAGATGAAGAGAGTGTAAGCGAAGCGACAGCAGAAATTCTGACAGATGATGATAAAGACATCTACTCTCCAATAGACGGCGAAGCAGTCAACCTCTCTGAAGTACCGGACCAGGTCTTCAGCGAGAAGATGATGGGTGACGGAATCGCAGTCAAACCGATGAACGGTACAGTAAAAGCACCGTTTGACGGTGAAATCGTGACTGACTTCCCGACAAAACACGCCCTCGGCCTAACAAACGAAGGCGGAGTGGAACTTCTCATCCACTTCGGACTCGATACCGTGAACCTCAAAGGTGAAGGGTTCGACCTCAAAGTGAAAGCGGGGGACAAGATTAAAAAAGGCGATGTTCTGATGGAAGTAGACCTAGAGTACATCAGGGAAAATGCCAAGAGCGACATCACCCCGATCATCATCACAGGACCGGCAGGCACAGAAATAGCAGCAAGAGAAAAAGGCGCCGTTTCAAATGATGATGTAGTGATCAATATTAAATAAGTTTCAGATAAGCACATCCGGATCGGTTCTGAATCCGGGTGTGTTTTGTTATTTGTTGTAACTCTTTGGGCGCTCATCTAGAATTAAAAGTGTAATTATTCTATTGATGAAGAGGGGATGCAGTAATGATAGAATTTCCAAGGCCAGACGTCGAACAGTATTTTACATCGTACAACATCAGTGATTTCAGTGTGAGTCCAGACGGGCGGAAACTGTTTTTCAGTACGAATCTTAACGGCAAAGTAAATATATGGGCGATGGATACAGAGGACAGGTATCCGTTTTTATTCGCAGAGAAGAACCAGGGGACGAATTTCGTGAAATATGATCCTGCCGGCAGGTTTGTCCTTGCGGGGTATGATAGTGACGGGAATGAGAATTTTCAGATCTATGTGATTGGACCGAACGGTGGAATACCACAGCCACTCATTACAGGTGAACCTGATGAAAAGTATTATTTTGCCAAGATGTCCGAAGACGGGGAAAGAATCTATTATAATACATCCAAAGGGAACGAAAGCTATCTGAATTCGAAAGTGTACAATATAGAAACCGATGAACATGAACTTTTGTTTGAAGGTGATGACGCCGCCACGTATATCCAGGATGTCTCTTCTGATGAAAAACACATCGCCTACTTGAAAATGTATGCGAATACTTATATGCTCGGCATGATCCAGACAGATGGAGCATACGAATATATTACACCGAACAAAAACATTGTCCACACAGTATGGGATGTCAGCTTTATAAATGATTATGAAGTCTGGTTTGCAACAAACTATGACAGTGAATACGCCTATTTGGCGAAATATAATATATCTGATAAGGAATTTTCCAAAGTGATGGATTTTGATGGTGAATCAGTCACATCGGTCACTTTCAGCAAGGAGAAGAACAAACTGTATGTTGTCACTGAAAAGGGTGTGATGGATAAATTTTATTACTATGATCTGGGGACCCGGACCAGTGAGATGATCCCAGTGCCTTTTGAATCCATCGACCAGATTCAGGCAGTGCGTACCGGAGCGGTTTTTGTGCTGGCTGGAAGTGCCGTGTCCCCGTTCAATATCTGGAGATACGATGATGATTCCTGGGAGCAGCTGACGAAGAATAAGGTGCTTGGGGTAACGGCTGACGATATGGTCGACCCGGAAACCATCACATATGAATCATTTGACGGACTGGAGGTTGAAGCCCTGTTCTTCAGGGCGAAAGTGGAGAACGACAATGGCTATACGATATTCTGGCCGCATGGCGGCCCCCAGGCGGCAGAGAAGAAATCATACCGGGCAATGTTCCAGATGCTTCTGAACAGAGGCTATAATATATTCTGCCCGAACTTCAGGGGAAGCACCGGATATGGTACGAGTTTTGTGAAGATGGTTGAGCAGGACTGGGGTGAAGGGCCGAGACTGGATAATGTCGAAGGGATCAAATGGCTCTTTGATAACGGTATCTCGTCACCTGAAAGATTATTCCTGGTGGGCGGCAGCTACGGCGGATATATGGCTCTTCTGCTGCACGGCCGGCATCCTGAATACTTTAAAGCCGTAGTGGATATATTCGGCGTTTCCGATCTATTCACGTTCTATAATTCAGTGCCCGAGCACTGGAAGCCGATCATGGAGCGCTGGGTTGGAGATCCGGAGCGTGATATTAAAAAATTTACCGAAGACTCCCCCGTGACATATTTGGATACGATGACAAAACCGATGCTCGTCATACAGGGAGCGAAAGATCCGAGAGTCGTCAAGAAGGAATCAGATCAGATTGTCAAGAAGCTGGAAAACGCCGGCAGGGAGGTGGAATACCTGGTGCTTGACGATGAAGGGCATGGCTTCTCCAAAAAAGAAAATGAGATAGAAGTATATAAGACCAAGCTCGAATTTCTAGAGAAACATCAATGAAATGAAACTAATTCAAGAAAATAGGGGTATAGATGACTAAGCCAGAATATTCTTACAGGAGGCGGTTGGAATGCAACGGGATTCTGAATGGAATATTACAAAGCGCGAGCTGGACAGGGAGGTGGAAAGGCCGCCGGAAGAGCGAGGAGCATGGAAGAAAGAGGCCTGGTACTCGGTCATGTTTGAAGCATTCATGGGGACAGTCGGTCTGGTATTCAGATTCATCCGTGGTATTTTCAGTGCAATTTAAACAACCCGGAATCGTTGGATTTCATCTTCATGAATGAATTCCGGTGATTACGGGAAGAGTATTCCGAACATGGAATGACAGGAGGAATACTATGACTGGAAACATACCCAAAGATGAAGGCTTTGACAAAACGCTGAAGGTGCTTAAGGAAGGGTATGAATTCATCCTCAACAGGAAAGAGCGTCTGGATACAGATGTGTTTGAGACGCATATCCTGGGGGAGAAGGCGATCTGCCTGACCGGCAGTGAGGCTGCAGAACTTTTCTATGATAACGAGAGGTTCAGGAGAAGTGATGCGGCCCCTGCAAGAGTGAATAAGACCCTTTTTGGCGAAGGGGGCGTCCAGGGGCTGGACGGCAGTGCCCATCATGACAGGAAAATGATGTTCATGAAACTGATGGATGATGATGCAATGGATGAAATCGGCCGACTGATGAAAAAATACTGGCGGGAATATTTTGAGGAGGCAGACAGCCTTGCGACCGTCGAGCTGTATGAAGCGGCGAAAATCGTGACCCTGAAGACAGCCTGCGCGTGGACTGGCGTCCCGCTTGGAAAAGATGAGACGGAAGTGCGGGCAGAACAGATTGCCGATCTGTTCGAATCTCCTGCCTCACTTGGCATCCAGCACTGGAAGGGAAGGATATCACGCAACAAGGCAGATGACTGGATGGAAGGAATCGTAGAAGGGATCAGAGACGAGAAGATATCCGTCGACAGCTCCCGTGCAGCATACAGGTTCTCATGGCATCGCTATGAGAACGGGGAGCTGCTGCCCTTGGAAACGGCTGCTGTGGAACTGCTCAATCTGATCCGTCCGATGACGGCTGTCAGTATATGGATCGCCATGATTGGTCTCGCCATGCATGAATTTCCGGAGGAAAAAGGCAAACTTGAACAGGCAGGGGATATTGAGAGGGAATGGTTCATCCAGGAAGTCAGAAGGTACTATCCATTCTTCCCTTTCGCAGCCGCCAGGACAGATACGGCTTTCGAATGGAAGGGCTATGAGTTTGAAAAGGATACCCTGACCCTCCTGGACCTCTATGGAACAAACCGTCACCCTGATGACTGGGTGCAGCCCGGAGAGTTCATGCCGGAGCGTTTCCGGGGCTGGCAGCAGACGCCGTTCAATTTCATCCCGCAGGGCGGAGGAAGCTATGATTTCGGCCATCGTTGCGCCGGTGAGTTCATCACCATCGTCATGATGAAGTCGACAGTTGACTTCCTCGTTAACGACCTCGAGTACAATGTTCCAGAGCAGGATTTCAGCTTTGAATTCAATGATATGCCCGCAGTGCCCAACGATAAGGTGAAAATAAACAATTACAGATTCAAATGAATGTTACCGACGGCACCAGCGATCGTTTTTATGGCATTGTTAAGCGGGTTGAAATACTCTTACGGCATATAATTGGATTAAGGAAAGTAAAGATCTGTTGATTAAGAGATGGAATGATCGCCGCCAGCAAAGTGCTGCCGGCGGTCATTCATTTTTGCATGGGGAACAATATTGTTATAAAATGTTAAAATAGATGTATGTCATTAATTTTCCAGTCCGTTTCCTGACTGGTTGTTTTATATACAGGAAGCTTCATGAGGAGGAGACAAATTGATCATAGCGATCATAATTCTATTCTTCACTTCTTTCTTCTTTTCGGGAAGTGAAACTGCCCTGACGGCAGTCAATACGGTGAAACTACGCACCAAGGCGGATAATGGTGATACAAGTGCCAGAAAATTACTGGATCTCACTTCAAAACCGAGTGAATTCATAACGACAATACTGATCGGTAATAATATAGCGAACATACTGCTTCCGACTCTCGTGACCGCAATGGCCATTGATTACGGCATCAGTGTTGCGGTCGCTTCCGCTTCGCTGACGATTTCCATCATCGTCCTGGCGGAAGTGATACCGAAATCAGTGGCAGCGGCATTCCCGGAGCGGACAGCGCTCACAGTGCGTCCTGTAATTTCATTTTTTGTGGTCATCTTCAAGCCCGTTACAGTCGTGCTGAACTGGCTGACGGATACGATTACCAGGATACTCTCCAAAGGGGAAATCGAGAAAGCTTCGGTTTCAAAGGATGAGCTGAGGACGATTGTGGACATTGCCGATTCCGAAGGTGTATTTGCGAAGCATGAATCATACAGGATACGCGGTGTGCTCGATTTCCGTGAACTGAACGTCAAAGATGTACTGACGACTCCCCGAACGGAGATAGAAGCTCTTTCAAAGAAAGCCGGATATGAGGAAGTCCGTGACTTCGTCATTGATCATATGTACACCCGCTACCCGGTATACGATAAAGATATGGATGACATCATCGGCGTTTTCCATTCGAAGTATCTCCTGCAGTGGTCTACCGACCCGGAAAAACCGCTGATGGACTACTGTGATAATGACCCGATCATCATCCACGAGTTCCAGTCTGTGGAGTATGTTCTGAGAAAAATGACGAAAGAACGCCGTCATATGTCCATCGTCATAGATGAATTCGGCGGCACAGAAGGTATTCTGACCCATGAAGATATTATCGAGGCGATGCTCGGATTCGAGATAGAAGATGAAACGGATCTGAGGAATGATTCCCTTGTCGAATCGATGACGGAAGTGGAAATCGTCTGTGACGGCAAGATTACACTGCACAGACTGAATTCAATTTTCCGTACCGACATTCCGGAGGAGGAGGATACACTTTCAGGCTACCTGTTCAAGGAATTCAATGATTTCCCTGAAGCAGGGGATATCCTGACAGAAGAGGGCCTTGTATTCAAAGTGGTCGAAATGGAAGATCGGATGATCCGTAAAGTCCATATCAGAAAGACAGACGAGGAAGAAGGAAAAGAATAGTGTGTAACTGAAAAGCACAGGGACAGTCATCCTTTCGGAAACGGTCCCTGTGCTTTTTCGGTCGGTCATTCTTTTATTCTGAGCAGTCTCATGCCGTTCAATGCCACAATCAGCGTTGCCCCGATGTCCGACAGTATCGCAATCCATAAAGTCAGCCAGCCGGGAATGACGAGCAGCAGCGCAATCAGTTTGATGACCAGTGAGAATGTGATGTTGGCTTTGATGATCCGGAGTGTCCGTCTGCTTAAGCCTACTGTGAACGGCAGCTGTCTGATGTCATTGCCCATCAGTGCAGCATCAGCAGTTTCAAGGGCTGTATCCGTGCCTTTGCCCATGGCGATGCCTATGTCTGCAGTGGCAAGAGCGGGCGCGTCATTAATGCCGTCGCCAACCATAGCCACCTTATTCTCCGCTTTCATTGTTTTGACGGCATCAAGTTTATCTTCAGGCATGAGTTCGGCAAACACTTCGTCAATGCCGAGTGATTTTGCGATTGCTCCTGCCGTCTTCTGATTGTCTCCTGTGAGCATTGCTGTCTTTATGCCCATATTGTGGAGCTTTTCAACAGCTTCTCTACTGGAATCCCTCAGCTGGTCCATCACTGCAAACAGACCGATTACGCGGCCGTCTTCTTTCATTACCATGACGGTTTTTCCTTCCGCCTGGTAAAATGCGGCATCTTCAAAATTTTCCGGTTTGCCTATCGTATATGTTCTGTCATCAACGCACCCGATGAGGCCCGTACCAGTCTCAGACTTGAAATCCTCAATGTGGAGGGCGGTATGATCAATATTTTTCGAGTCCGCGTATTCCAATATTGAAGAGGCGAGAGGGTGGCCGGATCTTGATTCCAGGGCGGCGGCGATGGAGAGGACGGATTCCTCTTTTTCATCGTCGTATGTCACGAAATCTGTGACATGAGGTTGTCCTTCTGTCAGGGTGCCTGTCTTATCAAATGCGATTGTCCTGCTCTGCCCGATTTTTTCAAGGTAGACGCCCCCTTTGATGAGGACGCCTTTGTTCGCAGCATTTCCGATTGCTGAAACAATGGCGATCGGAGTCGATATGACAAGGGCGCACGGACAGCCCACGACAAGCACCGCAAGACCCTGGTAGACCCAGCCATCCCACCGGGCCCCGAAGAACAGGGGAGGGATGACTGCCACAAGCAGAGCGGCGGCCATGATGGCAGGGGTGTAGTATTTTGCGAACTGGTCCACAAAATGCTGTGCAGGCGCGCGTTTCCCCTGTGCTTCTTCGACAAGCCGGATGATTTTTGAGAGCGTGGTATCCTCATTGTGTTTCGTGACTTCGACTTCCAGATAGCCGGAACCGTTCAGTGTGCCTGCAAAGACTTCATCCCCTGTAAGTTTCGCAACAGGCAGTGATTCACCAGTAATGGCTGCCTGATTGATATCGGTGGAACCGTATCTGATAATCCCGTCCATGGAAAGTTTGTCGCCGGGTTTTATGACCATCATGTCCCCGATTTCCACTTCTTCTACAGGAACGGTCTTTGTGCCCGAAGTTGTTTTGATGACTGCCGTGCCGGGCGCGATATTCATCAATGACTGGATGGATTCCCGCGCTTTTTCCATTGAATACTTTTCAAGCGATTCACTCACGGCGAATAAAACGACAACGACTGCAGCCTCCGGCCATTCTCCGATCAGAGAAGCACCGATGACAGCGATGGTCATCAGCGTTTTCATGTCAAAGCGGAGTTTTGTAAGATTGGTGATGCCGGTCAGGAACATGCGGTGCCCGCCGATGAGGATTGACGCGAGGAACAGACCTGTCGCAGTCCATGTCTGTCCGCCCCCTGCGATGACCAGGGAAAAGCCTGCCAGCATGAAGACCGCAGAGATCAATACTTCCCGGTGTTTCTTTAAAAACGAAGTCTTTTCAGGCTCAGGCCGATTCTTATCAACGACTTTGAGGTTTTCAAAAGCCCCTGCCTTTTCTATCTGCTGCACACTGGCATCCCCCGTGATTGTTATCTGTGAAGCGCCGAAGTTGACCGCCGCATCCTCGACACTGCTGATGTCTTTTACATTCTTTTCGAATGTTTTGGCACAGTTGGCACAGGAGAAACCATCAATCCTGTATGTCTTCTCTTCAATTCCCATTTCCATTCAGCTCCTCCTGGTGTATGAAAGCCATATCCACAATCTGTTTAATGTGGCCGTCATCCAGGGAGTAGTAGACCATCTTTCCCATTTTCCTGGATTTTGTTACCCCCTGCCTGCTGAGGCTCCTCAGATGATGGGAGGCGGATGCGGTGCTCACTCCCATTATGTTGGCGAGGTCGCAGACGCACAGCTCATCTTCTATACTCAAAGCCCGGACGATGCGGGCCCGGTTTGCATCGCCGAGCGCCTTGAATATGGCTGCAACATTGGCTGCGGCATCGGCATCTATGAATTCCCTGGCATGATTCACTTTTTCTGTATCGACACTTTCCACTTCACATGTGTGTTTTGTCTCCGTCATCAGATACACCTCATTCAAATATATATTTGAATGTCATTGTATAATAAAAATCTGGATCAATCAAACGAACGTTTGAATGATTTTTGTGGTAGTATGGATTATGAAAATCCGCAGAAGAGGGGAGCAGGGATATGAAAATAGCAACGATCGGTACAGGGTTCATAGTCGAACGCTTTTTGGATGCAGTGCGGCAGGTGGAAGGTGCGGAATGCTACGGTGTTTATTCGCGGACAGAGGAAAAGGCCCGTCTGCTTGCGGATGAATTCCAGATAGGCATGACTTTTACGGATATGGATGGAATGATGGAGGACGGGAACTATGATACGGTCTATGTGGCTTCGCCGAACAGTCTGCATTACGATTACGTGAAGCGGGCGCTTGAGAACGGCAAGCATGTCATCTGTGAGAAGCCCTTCACATCGACGCTCAGGGAATTGGAGGAACTGATCGCCCTGAGCAAGAAGAAGGGATTGTTTCTCTTTGAGGCGATTACGACCATCCATCTTCCCCATTTCAAAGTGGTAAGGGAGAACCTGGGGAGAATCGGCGTGCTCAAAGTCGCCCAGTCGAACTACTCACAATATTCCAGCCGCTATGACAGGCTGAAGGCGGGGGAGACGCCGAACGTTTTCAACCTGGAATTTTCAGGCGGAGCGCTTTCCGATCTCAATATTTACAATCTCCACTTCATGATCGGTCTGTTCGGCGGACCGGAGGAAATCTCCTATGTGCCGAACAAACATGGGAATGGTGTCGATACATCGGGTGTCAGCGTGCTGGACTATGACGGCTTTTTCGCCACATGCGTCGGCTCCAAGGATACTGCATCTGAAAACTTCGTGCTGCTGCAGGGCGATGAAGGTTATATCCATGTCAGAGGAGCGGCCAATACGATAGACAGAGTCAAAATCCATGCGGATGGTGAAACCGAGATCATTGATCTTGGGCAAAATCCGAACAATATGGTTGCGGAGCTTGAAGCATTCGTGGAGATTTTTGAAGCCGGGGACAGCAATCAGGCATTGAAGCTGCTCGATCATTCAGCGACAGTGATGAAATTCCTGGAAGCCGCCCGTAAGAGTGCAGGAATCCTGTATCCTGCAGATGAAAAATGACAGAAAGAAGGCAGTTCCCATCCGGGGACTGCCTTCTTTTACGGGATTACATGCCCCGCGGCTTTATAGATGCTGTACCATTCCTCTTTTGAAAGGCTCACATCATCGGCTTTCGCAATTTCTTTGAGACGCGCGGTGTTTGTCGTACCGATGATGGTCTGCATGCCGGCCGGATGCCGCAGTATCCAGGCTACCGCCGCCGCACTTTTAGAGATGCCATGAGCTTCGCCGATCGTTTCCAGCTTTTCATTGAGAACCTTATATTTCGGATCGTCAGGGAAGATGCCGTCAAAATAGCCGTAATGGAACGGGGACCATGCCTGCAGAGTGACATCATTGAGACGCACATAATCCAGGAGACCGCCGTCCCGGTCGGCTGCCCCCGCGAATGGTGTGTTGGCCTGCAGTCCGCTGCTGATGATTTTCGGCTCTGCCGGACCGAACTGCATCTGGTTTGTGATCAGCTTCTGATTGGTGTATCTCTGTACATAGTCGAACTGCACGGCGTTGAAATTGCTCAGGCCGAAGTGCCTTACCTTTCCCGACTGTTCCAGCCGGTCGAATGCTTCCGCAATTTCTCCGGTGTCCATCAGGGTGTCCGGTCTGTGGAGCATGAGCAGGTCGAGGTAATCGGTGCCGAGGCGCTGGAGGATGGCATCGACGGAATAGATGATATGTTCTTTGGACAGGTCATAGTATTCAATGTCCTCTCCCGCAGTATGGCCGTACCTTATGCCGCATTTGCTCTGAAGGATGATGTCCTCACGCCGTAGTTCATCCTTCAGGATTTTACCGAATTTCGTTTCGCATTCTCCCTTTCCGTAAATATCCGCATGGTCGAAATTGTTGATGCCAAGTCCCAAAGCTGTATTCAGATGCTTTGACAGCGAAGCATCGTCCATCTGGGAGATGCGCATGCATCCCAGGACAATACGGGACGCTGAAAGTTCCGAACCGCCTAAATTTATCTGTTTCATCAATATCACCTCAAATATGATGATACCATAATGCATGTCCACTGTAGTATTGCTGAAAGAGGGGGGGACGATTGATAATTGTTTCAAGATGCACCACTTTGTCTTATAATGAATATAAAAACCAGAGGTAGCAATATGAAATATTCACACATCATACTGGGATTTCTGATCGCTTTGTTCCGCTTTCTGTACAAGGAGGACAAGGACATCGTCACGACACGCTATGTGTACCGGTCAGACAGGGTTCCCTATGCCTTTGACGGCTACAGGATCGTCCAGGTGTCCGATTTCCATAATGCAAGGTTCGGCAGGCGTTCCAGAAATCTTCTCTCGAAAATAAAAGAAGCGGACGGTGACGTGATTTTCGTCACTGGTGATATCATCGACCGTCGTACGCCTTACTTGAAAAGGTCGCTCCGGTTCATCGATCAGCTGACTGAAATACTGCCGACGTATTATGTGACGGGCAACCATGAAGCCCACTATAAACACTTCGGAAAGCTGGAATGTGCGATTGAGCAGTCGGATATGAAGAATATCAGCCGGACGAGTGACAGACTGTATATCGGTAATGAATACATTCATCTGCTGGGGCTCGAGGACCTCTGGTTTTACGGTGGTGAAGAGGATCCGATGACCATGGACAGGTTTGAGATGTCACTCAGGGAGAGGCTGCAGGACAAGGATGACAGGCTGACCCTGCTGATGGCGCACAGACCGGATCAGATTGGCCTGTACAGCAGGTTTCCGATTGATCTTGTGTTCACCGGTCATGCACACGGGGGGCAGATCAGACTGCCCTTTGTCAAAGGGCTCTACGCACCGCACCAGGGGATACTGCCAAAATATACGGAAGGGGTCCATACGAAAAACGGTACGAGTGTCGTGATCAGCAGGGGGCTCGGCAACAGCAGGTTCCCGTTCAGGGTGTTCAACCACCCTGAAATCGTCATAGTGGATCTCGAGCGCGAAGTGCATTCATAGAAGGAAAAACAGTACACCGGGACGATGCCATCGTCCCGGTGTACTGTTTTTTAATCGTAGAATATCATATCAGGTGTGTCTTCTTTTGTGATGGTTTCAGTTTTCTTCAAATACTGTTCCATCTTGCCGAAATCGACTTCTGCGCCGATTCCAGGCTTATGGCTGACTTCGACGACACCATTTTCTGCAGTCACTTCCGGCGTAATGATGTCCTCATACCAGTATCTGCTGGATGATGCGGTGTCCCCCGGCAGCGTGAAGTTGCTGAGGGTCGTGATGGCGATGTTGTGGAGACGTCCGACACCTGCTTCCAGCATGCCGCCGCACCAGAGTGGAATATGGTGCTTTTTGGCGAGGTCATGGATTTTCTTCGACTGGGTCAGTCCGCCGACACGTCCGACTTTCACGTTGATGATACGGCAGCTGCCGAGTTCGATCGCACCACTGGCAGCTTCATAGGAGTCGATGCTCTCATCCAGGCAGACGGGTGTTTTCAGCTGTCGCTGCAGCTTTGCATGATCGATGAGGTCGCCTGCTGCCAGCGGCTGTTCAATCATCATGAGCTTGAATTGATCGAGAGACTTGAGTGTGTCGATGTCATCAAGTGTATAGGCGGAATTCGCATCGACCATAAGAGGGATATCCTTGAATTTCTTCCGTATTGTGCGAATCATTTCAACATCGCGGCCGGGTTTGATTTTGACCTTGATGCGCTTGTATCCTTCATCGACTTTTTCCGCAATCCGTTCAAGCAGCAGCTCGTCGGTTTCTTCGAGGCCGAGGGAGACTCCGACATCCACATTGTCCTTGACCCCGCCGAGGAGTTTTGACAGCGGCATATCGTGCTGTTTGGCGTAGAGATCCCATACCGCACCTTCGATGCCCGCTTTTGCCATATTGTTGCGTTTGAACGGCTTGAACAGTTCCCACACATCGTCCGGATGCTTTATTTCATTCTGAAGAAGCAGCGGGGCGAAGTATTTTTTCATCGCAATGAGGGAAGCGTCCATGAATTCCTCTGAATAGAGCGGATCCTCCCCGGCAACACATTCACCGAACCCTGAAAGTCCATTTTCATCAACAGCTTCAATGATTGTGATGAAACGGTCCTGCTGAGTCCCGAAGCTGGTTGTGAAAGGGTGCTTCATATTCATCATGAGCTGATGGAGTTTTACCTCTTTAATATTCATAATTCATGTCCTCCTTAGACTGGTCCCCAATTTATAGCTACAAGTATGATTATATAGATAATTCCAAGAATATACCATATTCCTACAAGCGGCAGGGCAAATTTGACCCACTTGGTGTAGGGGACGCCTGCAATCGCAAGATTCGCCATCAATACACCGGAGAGCGGCGTAATGATGTTGGTGAAGCCGTCGCCCATCGTATAGGCCTGTACGGCAATCTGTCTGGGGAACCCCATGATATCCGCAAGAGGCGACATGATCGGCATGACGATGGCTGCCTGGCCGCTCCCTGAAGTGACGATAAGGTTGAACAGTCCGTTTCCAATGAACAACATGATTGCACCCATTGTGCTGGTGAACGGTTCTGTCACGACGGCCATGAAGTTGACCACCGTATCAAGGATCATGCCGTTTTCCAGTATGACCACGATGGAGCGGGCCATGCCGATGATGAGCGCGCCATACAGGACGGAGTTTGCCCCCTTCATAAATGTAGTAACCATATCATTGACGTGGATCTTTCCGATAAGGGCTGTGGCGACCATGATCACAAGGAAGACAGCGGCCATTTCCTCGAGATTCCATTCGGCAGTGAAAACCCCGGCTACATAGACACCGATGCCCGCAAGGAGTGCCAGCAGTACCAGGATGTGTTTCGCCGTCATTTCCTGCCTGCCCAGTTCCTGACCGTCATTTGAATCCTTCGGGAACGGATCGTCTTTCAGAATTCCCCGGGAAGGGTCATTCTTGATACGGCCCGCATACCATATGACATAGGACATCGTCGCGATCAACGTGATAATGTACATGACGACGCGCACGCCTGCCCCTGAGAATAAAGGCACTTCCGCAATCTGCTGGGCAAAGCCGATGGTGAGCGGGTCGAGTATCGCCACCGCAAATCCGGTATAGGCGCCCAAATATATTATGGACACACCGATGATGGCATCCATTTTCATGGATCTGGCCAGAATGATGCCGAGCGGGATGAATGCGATGACGGCATTGACGATGATACCGAGTGTGCCGAAAATCGAGAAGATGATCATGACCATCATGATGAGCATCCATTCCTTATTCTTGGTGATGCGTATGATCTTGGTTACGAGGGCATCGATGGCACCTGTCTTCTCTATCACTGCAAACACGCCGCCGATGATCAGCACCAGGAAGATCAGGTTGGAAGTGCTGATCAGTCCGTCCACGATGGCGGAGAATATATCAAGGAAACCGGCAGGATTGGAATCTATGATGCTGTAAGTGTCGGGAACGATGACATCAATCCCTTCGGATGATTCCTCGGTCTCGAATTCCCCCGCCGGTATTACGTATGTGGCAACGGCCGCAAGTACCAGGAAGACAAACAGGATGATGTATGCATCGGGCAGGCGCATCCCTTTATTCTTCCTGTCATCTTTTTTCAATTCTTGTCCATTCTTTTCTTCAGTCAATGTGAATTCCTCCCTGTTTGAATTTTCATGTAATTAGTAATATATTATAAAGAAGACAGAATTGTTATTCAATAAATCGTATGAGAAGGAGCCCATTGGAATGATAGAAGAAAAAATGAAGAAGGTTTTTGAACATATGCATGCCAACCCTGAACTGAGCAATGAAGAGCATAGGACTACGGATTACATATATGATTTACTGAAAAGTGAAGGTTTTGAGCCCGTCAGATTCAAAAATATCACAGGCCTTTATTGTGATATGGGGAATTTTGCACCCGGAAATACTGTAATCGGTGTCCGGGCGGACATCGATGCACTGTGGCAGGAAGTGGACGGTGTCCAGCAGGCGAACCATTCGTGCGGGCATGATGCCCATACGTCCATGGTGATCGGTACGATGCTCAAGATAAAAGGGCATGAAAAACTGGAAACTGCGGGCGTGCGCTTCATCTTCCAGCCGGCTGAGGAAGTGGGGACCGGAGCACTGTCCGTCGCGGATGAAGGTGTAATAGAAGGGATGGATTACTTCATCGGCGTGCACCTGAGGCCCGAGGAGGAAGCCTTAAGCGGTGTGGCATCCCCCAGTATCGAACATGGTGCGGCATCTTCCCTTGAATTCAGGATTGTCGGGGATGATGCGCATGGTGCACGTCCGCATCTGAATCATAACGCCATCGAAGTGGGCACGGACATCGTCAACATGCTGTCCAAAATCCATATCAATCCGACAGTGCCTTCCTCTGTCAAGATGACCCGGTTCCTCTCAGGAGGGAAATCCCTGAATATCATTCCGGGGAGCGCCGAATGCGGCATAGATATGAGGGCCCAGACGAACGAGCAGATGGAGAAGCTGAAGGATCGTGTATCCGAAATTCTCAAACACATAGAGAAGTTGTATGCTGTCTCCATCGAAGATGTCAATTACTCCGGCATCGTGGCGAGCGAGAGCCATCAGGATGCCATCGACCTGCTCAGAAAATCGATTGTGGATGTGCTCGGGGAGGAGAAGTGCCTCGATCCGATCATTACAAGCGGCGGGGATGATTTCCATTTCTATACGGTGAAATATCCGGAATTGAAAGGAGCGATGCTCGGTCTCGGATGCGGATTGAAGCCGGGGCTGCACCATCCTTACATGACATTTGACCATACAGCGCTCATCAACGGCACAGACATTCTGTACCAGGCTATTTTGAACGTGGAATAAAGTGCTTCAAAAAGGAGGACGTTAATGTATAGATACTTCTTGGCAGTGTTCGTGTCCCTTGAATCAGGGGATGCGGAGACATTTTATGATGAAGGAAGCCGTTTCCGTGATGTGTATATAGAAGATGATGCACTGTACGCCATCACGAACAATACCGACGGAAGGGGACAGCCGGAAGAGGATGATGACCGCCTCCTGAAATTCAATCTGGAATAAAGAAATGCGCCGTGATGAAGTCGATCATCCCGGCGCATTTCTGCATGCTACATTCTGTTGTCATGATCTGTATCACTGTCTGATTCTGCTTCATCATGCCTTTCGGAGGTTGCTTCGAAATCCCTGACAACAGGATCCGACAGCTCTGAAGCAAGTCTGCGGCTGTAGAGGAAGAGAATGACAATGGCTGCGATGCCTGCTGTAATGATGTTGAGAAGTGCAAGCAGCACCGCCACTCCCGTGCTCCTGGAATAGGCTTTGAATACGCCTGAAAATGCGATGGATTCCATGATGATGTACGAAATGGCGATATCACCGATGGACAGTCCCGTGATATAGACGATAAGGCCGGCGATGGCAAATACCAGTCCGATGGTCTTGGGGTTGAACTGACCTTTTCGGATCAGATGCCCGTCGTACATCTGTCCGCCCAGATAGAAGGTACCAAAAGGCAGGAAGCCAAGAATCGGAAGGTCGAGGTTTTTTGCATCGGCTACCTGATACAGGAAGAATCCCTGAAGCAGCCACTTGATGATTCCGAGCAGGAAGAGAAACAGCAGCAGCAGGATGCCGATGATGGCAAGCCCTGCGAAAAGACCGAACAGTTCCATTTTCTAACACATCCTTTAGTGGGATTATAGCACAGGGCAATCACGCATTAAAACGAAAAGCAGGCATCCGGTATGTCCGGATGCCTGTCTGATCATCAGCCGTATCTCCGCTGATTTATCCTGTTATGACGTTCTGCTGCACGATAGGCGTTGATGATACCGTACAGCCACACAATCGGCAGGAACAGATAACCTATCAAGATTACAGTCAAAGCACCGTTTACAAGCTGTATCAGCATCAGGATGATACCTTTAAAAATCTGGCCGTTATAGATCTGGCCGAGACCTGTGATGAAAAAGCTGAGCACAGCGGCCAGTCCTGAACTTTTCTCTCGCATCGATTCATTCCTCATTTCTGTGTTTATAATACCCTTCAGTCTTCCTCTTTAAACCTGTCCTCACGATCTTTGCCGCCGGGCATCCTGAACGGCCACCAGTTTCCGCGGCGGAAAGTGATGACGAATGCCGGCACGAGAAGCGGCAGTACTATGAATGCATAGAACAACAGCGCGAATATGATGATGCTTGCGACCTGGATCAGTATGATCATGCCGGAAGGCAGAAGTGCTGCAAATGTTCCGGACAGTATGATTACTGCTGTGATGACAGTGACGCCCATGCGCCTGATTGAATGCTCTATTGCATCCCTGATGCTTTTATTTGCCAACTCTTCCCTGAAGCGGTCGATGATGAATATCGAGTAATCTATGCCGAGAGCTGCAAATATGATCAGGCTGAAGAACGGCACGGCCCAGTTGAGGTTCCCGAGACCAAGCAGACCGAGCAGCCACTGTGTGATGGTGAGGGATGCAAAATATGTGACGAATATGGATCCGATCATCGTAACCGGCAGGATCAGCGACCTGAATACTACAGCAAGTATGACGAACAGTGTAGCGATAAAGATCGTGATGACACGCGTGTAGTCGTCCGTTGAAATTTCATCAAGATCACGGTTCATGCTGGTGACACCTGAGAAGTAGGCAACCGTATCTTCGCGACCAAGCCTCTGAAGTTCATTGTTGACTGTGCTTTCTATATCATCGAGCACGTTCATGGATTCGGGCGAATATGGGTCGACATCAAGGACGACGTTCATTCTGAGCGCTTTGTCATCACCGAATGAGTACTGGTCCACCGTATCCTTGATCCCATCGGTTTCAAGGAATTCCTCAGGCACGTGGAGGCCTGTCTGATCGACAGCTTCGTTATCATTGATGTTGCCGAGCAGTGTCTGAACTTCCTCGAGGCCGCCCTGGATTTCATCGATACCCGATGTAGCATCTTCGAGTCCTGTGCTGAGTTCTTCCATCTGGGCGGAGGCGGCTTCCTGCTGCTGTGTCATCTGCTCATTGGCTGCTGCAACCTGTTCCGACATGGTACCGAGGCCCTGCTGGACCTGTCCGAGCTGCCGGGATGCGCCCTGGGCATCGCCGGTCTGGGCCATATAGGTGCTGATCTGGGCGATGCTTGCGTTGATGTCGTCTATGCCCTGATTGAGTTCGCTCAGGTCTCCTCCGGCCATCTCACTGCCGGCGATGCCTTCAGACGCCTCGCTGAGTCCGTCCGAAATCTCGGCAAGGCCTTCTGTCATATCATCCATGCCGCTGTTGGCCTGTTCGAGTTGATTGCGGACGAGGAAATCATCGATGGCCTCGCCCGACGGGCGCGTCAGTGTCTGTACTTCTTTGACACCATCGATATTATCCAGCGTTGAAGCGACAGCTTCCAGCCTGGAGAGACTTTCCGGTGTCAGAAGATCGCCGCCGTTTGAAATGATGACTTCCACAGGGAAGAGCTGTCCTTCATCGAAGTTTTCACTCACCACGTTGGTTGCGTGGACTGCGGAATATGAATCATCCAGTTCCTCCAGGGAATCATAGTTCACTTCGTCATTGTAGAAGAACGCAACGGCAATCAATATCGCAATGACCGTGAATATGATACGGGTCGGATACTTCAGTGAGAAGATGCCGAGCGGTGTCCAGAGCTTGCTTTCCTTGAATTCCGATTTTTTGATGTTCGGCCAGAAAATGTAACGGCCCAGAAGCTGCATGAGTATCGGCAGTACTGTAAACAGTGACAGCAGCAGGAAAGCTATGCCGATTGCCACACCGACTGCCGAACGGTAAATTTCAAAATTGGCGAAATAGAGGACACCGAACACGATTGCTCCGGAAAGTCCGCTGATGAATACAGTCTTGCCGCCTGTTCTGAATGTGCGGAGTACGGATTCATATTTACCATGAAGCTGCAGCTCTTCCTTGAAGCGGTTGAGCAGCAGTATACAGTAGTCCGTCCCGATGCCGAACAGTATGACGATCAGGAAACTCTGCGTCTGCGGCGAGACCGGGAAGCCGAACCATTCGACGAACCAGCCGACGAATGACTGGCCGATCAGATAGGAGAGGCCGACCACAGCTACAGGTACAAGCGGTGTCACAACCGAACGGAACATGATCAGAAGCACTGCGATGACGATGATGACTGTGAAGATTTCAGTGGATTGGATGCCTTCCATCGCATCCTGTTCGACGGTATTTTGTATCAGTTCATTCGAAGTCATCGATGTTTTGGCGTCAGTCGAGTTCAGGTCCTCGACCTCGGCTGCCACGTTGCCGATCTCATTGACCGGCCCGGTGTATTCCATCGGGATCATTATGACGCCGTTTTCATCATTGATGAAATTCGTCTGCATCTCTTCGGCAAAATCGAACGGATTGACGACATTGTCAACTCCATCGATACTGTCGATTTCTTCTATATAGTCATTGATGTCGGATTCGTTTTCACTTACTTTGTCTCCGAACTCAAGGACAAGCGACATCATTTCATTATCTTCCCCGTATTCCTCGAGGAATACGCGGGCCTGTTCGCTTGGCTGTTCATCAGACAACTGGACATCCCCTTTTTCAGTGGCAAGCTGAGTCAGGTTGGGGGAGATGAGGAAAGTGACGGCAGCGAACAGTATCATCAGCACTGTCACCGGCCATTTGAATTTAAGAATGTACTTCATTTTGATTGCCCCCAGGTATGTATTTCAAGATTGTCAATGTTGCAGTGTACAGCTTGTCTGTCTCGTCTTTTGACAGACTGCCAAGATCCGACCGGATCTTCTCCAGAATGTTCTCCAGAAATTCTTCGAGAAGGATTTTTGCATCCCCGGTCATGAATACGAGTTTCGAACGCTTGTCATTGATGTGCGTATTCTCTTTGACGGTCACGAGTTTTTTATGCTCCAGCTTTTTGACAGTATGGGTGACTGCACTTTTTTGTACATTCAGCACTTCTGCCAGTTCGGACGGAGTCGCGGAACCGCGAAGATAGATATGCTGGATGATATTCATTTGAGTTCTGGAGATGTGACGGGTGGTGATGGAGTCGGTGACTTCGGTAAAGACTTCCGTGTATCCATAGCCGTAAATATCCCGAAGGTTCTCTATGGTCTTCAGTTTTTTATCCATTTTGGGCGGGACCTCCAGTATTAGTTTAGGGTGCTAAACCAAAAGAAACAAAGCCAAGTTTAGCATTTAAATTGATGGATGGTCAAAACTTATGGTGTGACAGTAATGTTAAGTTTTTATGTTAAAAAAGAGGCTCCCTGTAAGGGAAGCCCCGAACTTTCGGGTTTATCTGTCCCAGACTCTGTGGTGTTTGACATCGTCCAGATAACCATCGAAATCTTTTTCTATATCCGTGACACCTTTCGCATCTTCTGAGAATGAAAGGGAGTCGAATATGCTGGCTGAATCTGTACCGAAACCGATCGCTTTTTTATGCTTGTAGGCAATTTCCAGATTCTCTATTGCCGGGGCAGGGAGCGCTTGTTTGCCGCTGATCACGATCATTGAATCGAACAGGACGGAATGGACGGTGTCGAACGTCGCATCGAGTGTCGTACTTCCGATTTTATATATATTATCGGAGATGAAGGTCGGCTGGAGCCCTTTTTCCTCCAGTCTGGATTTTGTCTCTGTCAATGTTTCTTCTGCTACATCCGGCATGACGATGACACCGACAGTTCGGGTGTTGAGGGAATAGTTGGTATTCATCATGCTCAGTGCAGGAGAACTCTTTTCATAAGTCGACTCTTCCACGTCAGGAGGCGCTTCGACGCCGATTCTGCCTGCGACGTATTCTGTCATGTCACGGTCGATCTTGTTCAGGAGTTCGGATATGGCGAGCTTCCTTATCTCCACATCGCATTTGCCGAGTTCGAAGCTGAATGCATCATATACATGCTGCTTTTCAGTTTCTGACAGTGAATTCAGGAAAAGTTTTGCCTGGCTGAAATGGTCTTTGAAGCTGTCGCTTCTGGCCTGGATTTTCCTGCCTTCTACTTTTTCATGGTAATGCTCATAGCCGCCTTCCTCTGGACTCCGGGGTTCCGGCTGATTATCATTCATATAGTTCTTGTGATGGGCGGTCTGTCCCTTGTGGATGGAGACCTGGTTATAACCGTCACGCTGGTTGTTGGTAAACGGACAGATTGGACGGTTGATCGGCAGCTGATGGAAGTTCGGACCGCCGAGGCGGATCAGCTGTGTATCCGTATATGAGAATAATCTACCCTGCAGAAGCGGGTCATTCGTGAAATCGATGCCCGGAACCACGCTTCCCGGATGGAAGGCGACCTGCTCGGTCTCAGCAAAATAGTTGTCGACATTCTGGTTCAGCGTCATTTTGCCGACAATCTGTACCGGCACATCTTCCTCAGGCCAGATTTTGGTCGGATCGAGGATATCGAAGTCCATGTTGAATTCATCCTCTTCATCAATTACCTGGAGGCCCAGCTCGAATACTGCGGGATTTCCTTTCTCGATATTTTCCCACAGCGTCTGGCGGTTGAAGTCGATGTTCTTACCGTTGATCATCTGTGCTTCATCCCACATCACCTGATGCATGCCGTCTTTTGGCTTCCAGTGGAATTTGACGAAGTGACTCTTACCTTCCGCATTGACCAGCCTGAATGTATGGACACCGAAACCTTCCATCATACTGAAGCTTCTCGGGATGGCACGGTCACTCATGAGCCACATCACCATATGGGCGCTTTCCGTATTTACTGAAACCCAGTCCCAGAAAGTATTATGCGCTGAAGCGGCCTGCGGCATTTCATTATGCGGTTCGGGTTTGACAGCATGCACGAAATCCGGGAATTTGATGGCATCCTGCATGAAGAACACCGGCATATTGTTGGCCACCAGGTCATAGTTTCCCTCGTCTGTATAGAATTTGGTGGCGAATCCGCGCACATCCCGGGGAATATCCATAGAACCCCGGCTTCCGGCAACTGTGGAGAATCTTACAAATACAGGTGTCTTCTTGCCCGGTTCTGTCAGGAATTTCGCTTTGGTGTACTTTTCCAGCGAGTCATAGACTTCGAATTCACCATGGACACCGAACCCCCGCGCGTGTACAACACGTTCCGGAATCCGTTCATGGTCGAAGTGTGTCACTTTTTCGCGAAAATGAAAGTCCTCCATCAGAGTGGGGCCTCTTTCGCCATTTTTCAGGGAAAATTCATCCTCACTTACCGGCAGCCCCTGATTTGTAGTCAACGGAGCTTTCTTTGTATTATCAATCGTATCTTTCCGCAGATCGTCCTTCTTCTTACTCATTCTAAAACAACCCCCTTGAAAAAATTTGATAATGCTTCACTTAGAACAACGTAACACGGTTATATTCCATTTGCATGCATTTGTGTTATACGGTTTTGCATAGACTTTACAAGGGTATAAGAAAAGGTGCGGATGCTTTTGCAGCCGCACCTTTTCTTATTTATAAGGCATTTATGATTTCATCTGTGACATCATGTTTCAGGCCACTGTGCTCCATAAGGAAGCCTCTGAGACCTTTTTCGGTGATGATTTCATTCATTTTGACCTGTTCCGGGTCTTCCTCATTATCGAATTTCACTGCATATAACGCAAGCTTCGATAATGCGGTGTGGTCCTTTCCTTCATTATGAAGGTGGACGAGCGGCTTGATGATCCTGTCATTCGGACCGAGTTTTCTCATTACACCGCGGCCGACGCGGTTAAGATCATCTGAAAGATGGGGGTTGGTGAAGCGCTCTGTAATCTTGTCGATGTAGACATCCTGCTCTTTGGAAGTAAAGCCGTAAACAGAGGTGATGTATTCCAGCGTCTCTGAAAGTACATCGCCCAGAAAGTTCTGAACCTTGCTGTCTGTCATTGCTTCATAGACAGTATCATAGCCGAGTGTCCTGCCGTAATAGGCTATCGCGGCATGCCCTGTATTGACCGTGAACAGCTTTCTCTCGATATAGGGCATCAGTTCCCGTACATAGACAGGGCCTTCGAGACGTTTGTTGCTCTTCCACTCTGTTTCTTCAATGACCCATTCATAGAACGGTTCGACTTTGACGTCAAGAATGCGTTCATTCTTCTGTACCGGTACAATCCGGTCCACTGCCGAGTTCGGAAACCCGATATTCGGTCCCGTCAGTTCTCCGGTTTCTTTTATGATGGCTTCTTTGAGCGTGTCTGTCGCCATCACAGCATTTTCACATGCGATGATATTGAGTGGCCTCGGATCCTCCAGCCGCTCAGGCAGATAGGGGGCGATGCTTTTGCCGATGACCGGTAAAATATTCACCCCTACAGCAGTTGTGATGATATCTGCATCCAAAATTGCCTGCTTCAGCTGTCCGGGGTTTTCAGCCGTATTGATGCCATTTACGCCGGTGATGTCATAGGAAGCGCCGTTTTCTTCGGCGATATGGACAGTATATCCGTTCTCTTCATTGAGCGCATCGATGATTTCTTTGCTGACATCTGCGAAAGTGACTTTATATCCATTGTCATGCAATACTTTTCCAATGAACCCTCTGCCAATGTTTCCTGCGCCAAAATGGATTGCGTTCATAATTATATATCCTCATTTTCGAAGAGTGAGATGATATCATCAGCGGAAGATGCATTGATGACTTTTTCTGCGTTATCCTCATCGGAGAATAGTACAGCAATTTTCTGAAGCATGTCCAGATGCTCATTTTCCTTGCCGGCAATGCCGAGGATCACTTTCGCCTCATTTCCATCGAAATCCACACCGCCGGGAACCTGTATCAGGGACAGGCCGCTTTCAATGACGGATGTTTTACCTTCATCCGTGCCGTGAGGTATTGCGAGACCGTTGCCCATGAATGTGGAAACGACTTCCTCACGTGCGAGCATGGAGTCGATATAGGCGGGCTCCACGGCGCCTTGATCGACAAGGAGCTGGCCGGCCTGTCTGATGACATCCTCTTTGGATTCTGCAGTGTGGTTCAGTACGATATTCTCTTTTTTCAACATGATTCATCAATTCCTTCCGGTTACATAAATATTTTGAATATAATTTTTGAATAGATCATCCAGCAGGGATGGCTCTTTAAGCAATGATCCGATGTCTTCATGGTGCTCTCCCAGGAGTACGCTGATATTGCTGATCAGATCTGATATGAGTGATTCTTCAGGGACAAGGAGGATGATCTGGTAATGCACAGTGACAGCATCGCCGTTATAATTCCTGTCGGTAATGCCGGCTGAATTATGGACGATGATCAGCTGGTGGCTTCGGATGAACGGCGACTTGATATGCGGGTATGAAAAACCATCTTCCCCGATGATATGTCCGGTTATTTTAAACCGTTCAGTCAGACGGCGGACGATATCGAGAGCCGCATGTCTTTCCAAAGTGGAATGTTCCGCGAGCATCTTCCTGACGGAATCCATCGTCCCAAGGGGCGTATCCGACTCCGTGAAAGTGCGGTTGAGGTAGAGCTCGGATGCCTGTATGACCCGGTCGGGGTCAATCTGTGAAACATCGGATACAGGGGTTCTGGGTCTGTAGTCATAGGTTGTAGACCCGATCTTCGATATCGCTTCAGTAATTTTCTTCTCATCATGTTCATCGAGCAGGGGACTGACCAGTATATAACCATCCATGTCGAGCGGAACAGTGCTGAGAATGAGTTCATTCTCATGGATTTTTGTGTCGGACAGTTCGGATATTGACAGTTCCTGACGGATGTACAGATTGTTGAACTTCGTTTTCAGCTGATTGGCAAGTATCCGGCTGGTGCCTATGCCGCTTGAACAGACAGTAGTGGCCTCTATCCTCGGATTGGCATGCATGATACCGCCGAAGTGGATCGTCAAAAAGCCGATTTCGGATTCATCCAGCTCCCTGCCGTTGAAATAGTGACGGAACTTTTCTTCGATGACTTCAAACAGACCGGGATAGTTCTCTTTTATCGTCCCGACAAGCGGATTGACGGTGATGATTCCGGAATCCATGCGGTGGAGCATCGGCTCGATGTGAAGCAGCAGGCCATCCTTCAGTTCAGGATAGGCGTAGAACGGGTAGTCCATCTCGCGGCTGACCTGGTCGATGAATGCAATGATCAGATTCTCGGTTGAGTCCGGGCCAAGCGCACTCTGAGACTTCCTTTTGCTTCCTCTCAAGTGCATGGTGATGAAATAAACTTCCTCTTCCGGGAACTTGATGCCGAATTCATCCTGTGTCCTGTCCGTCAGCGACCGGGAGACTTCAAATTCCTGTGAATTTTTCATCTCTTCCTTCATTTCCTCTTTGATGGAAACGTTCTGTTCATGCTCCGTCCGGTCGATCGCAAGCACGATATGGAGCGCCAGATTGAGGTATGCATTCTCTGTGAGTGTGTAGGGAAGGACGGCCAGTTCATCCATGAGCAGCCGCTCCACTTTGAATATATTATCCACTTCCAGAATGCCGATGACCTTGTTGTTGATGAGAGAACTGAAAACGAAGTTATTCTCGATGACGGAATAGATGCTGTTTGAATTCAGCTCGCTGATCATCATGCTGGCGAGGAAATTCTGTTTGCCGAGCGGGTCGCCTGAAAGCTGTACACCGATTGCCCGTATCTTCCTGATTTCAAGGTCGAAGGCACGGAGCTGGTCTTCCATCTGGCTGATGAGCTCATCAACTGTATGCTCGCCCACCCCGAGTTCGACGGCCAGAGCACTTTTTTTGAGACCCTCGGGGTTAAGCATCAGATTGTATATGAGTGCCACTTTCTTTTCTTCATCGCTCAGGTCTTTGTCCGCATTTTCTGTTATATATTTTGTCAGCGCTTCGATTTCGAGTTGTGCAAGGTCCAGTTTGACACCTTTTTTGTATTCGCTGATCAGTTCGATGTTCAGCTTCTTCAGCGTTGACCTTACGTTTTTTAGTTCCCTGTGGACGGTTCTTGAGGAGACACCCAGCTTGCCGGCGAGTTCCTTGATAAGCATGAAGGTGTCATTATGATATATTAACTCGTTGATGATTTTCTTTTCCCGAGAACTGATCATAATGACACCTCCTTCATATAATGCTATTTAATTATTGATGCTTTTTAAGTTCCTCGGTCAGCTCGTCGTAGTGTGGGCTGTTGAGGAAATTGTCCACGGAAATATGCTTGGCATGCGGAACTTTGTTTTCAGCGCGTTCTGTCAGTACTTTCTGGGTGATGATGATATCCTCGTCACCTTTGAGCTGATTGATGGCAGAGTTTGTTACGTCGATATCAAGTCCTGCTTTTTTGAACTTGTTCTTTAACATACCCGCACCCATCGCACTTGAACCCATACCGGCGTCACATGCAAAGACGACTTTGTCCACTTTGGAATAATCGAAGTCGGCGGGCCCGCTCTCTACAGCTTCTTCCGTCTGTACAGTGCCCTGTTCATCCTGTAGATCTTCCAGCAGTTCGTCGTATGCCGGGCTATTGAGGAAGTTGTCCACTGAAATATGTTTTGCTGTCGGAACTTTATTCTCAGCGCGTTCTGTCAGGGTCTTCTGCGTAATGATGATGTCCTCATCACCTTTGAGCTGGTTGATGGCGGAGTTCGTCACTTCGATATCAAGACCTGCTTTTTTGAACTTGTTCTTGAGCATGCCTGCGCCCATGGCACTTGAACCCATGCCGGCGTCACATGCAAAGACGATTTTGTCGACATTCTTGTAGTCGAATCCTGCTTCAGTCTTTTCTGCTTCTTCCGCTTTGGTCAGAGAGCCGGCAACTGAAGATTTTTTGCCCTTGGATTCTTCCATCTGTGCTGTTGCCGCTTCAAGATCCGCCTCATCCTTCTGCTTGGAGAATTTCAATATTGCTGATGCGGCAAGGAATGAAACGAGTGTTGCTGCGAGCACTCCGAGGAACATCGTCAAATATTCGCCGCGCGGTGTCATTGCGATATATGCAAGGATACTGCCTGGGGCAGCCGGACCGGAAAGGCCGAAGTCGAGCAGTGAGAATGTCAGTATGCCTGACGCACCGCCAAGGATCGCAGCAACTACGAGTGTCGGTTTCATCAGAATATACGGGAAGTATATCTCATGGATACCACCGATGAAATGGATGATCGCAGCACCCGGTGCAGTGGCGCGTGCGGTGCCCTTGCCGAATATAATGTAGGCGAGCAGGATACCGAAACCGGGACCGGGGTTGGATTCGAGTGTGAAGAGGATAGAACGGCCCACTTCACGCACTTCTTCAGATGCAAGCGGCGTCAGTACACCGTGATTGATCGCATTGTTCAAAAAGAGTACTTTTGCCGGTTCGATGAAGATGCTTGCAATCGGCAGCAGTCCTGCATCCACGATTATATCGACCAGTCTGCCGAGCAGCTGTGTCAGCCATGAGACAATCGGTCCGAGGCCATAATATCCGAACAGTGCAAGGAAGAATGCAAGGAAGCCGGCCGAGAAGTTATTGACAAGCATCTCGAGTCCCTGGCGGATTCTGGGTACAAGGACGGCGTCAACCTGTTTCATCAGGTAACCGCCCAGAGGTCCCATGATCATGGCACCGAGCAGCATCGGGGAATCAGGGAATGCGGCGATGACTCCCATTGTTGCCGTTGCACCGACAACGCCGCCACGGACGTCGCTGATAAGCTTACCGCCGGTGTAGGCGATGAGCAGAGGGAGGAGGTAGACGATCATCGGATCGACCATGGTCGCGAGATCTTCATTCGGGAACCAGCCGACATCGATGAACATGGCTGTAATGAGCCCCCAGGCGATGAAGGCCGCGATGTTCGGCATGATCATACTGCTCAGAAACGAGCCGAACGCCTGTACTTTGCGGGAGATACCGCTTTTTTGTTCTGACATGTCTGTCACCCCTTGAAATATATTTATAAATATTTTATATATAATTTAATCATAGTGAGGGTATAGTACTATTACAATAGGAACAAAATGCGAGTTTGGCACAGATTCAGTGACAAAAGGGACTTTACGGCGTGCGCTGTGCCAAAGCGGCGTATTGAATATCTTTTAAGAAGAGGTGGCTTTATGTTCGAATACCAGTCTGCATATAAGCGGAATGCTTCCGGGCTTCATGGGAAGACGTTCTGGTATACTGTTTTGACATTCATTCTGGTCTATGTGGCAATGTTTGCCGTGGCAGTGCTGCTGATGCTTCCGGCGGCATTCTTCGATTCCGCGTGGGTCCTGCTCTGGATATTTCCGATGTTTTTCGTCATTCTGCTGATTTCGATCTTTATAATCTATCCGGTCAGCATCGGTGTCCTCAGATATTTTGCAAGTGCCTACAGACAGAAGGATTATAAGTTCAAAGATGTCTTCATCACCTTCAGAAAGGGGAATTACAGCAAGGTAGTCAAACTCAGCCTGCTCATGCTGCTGATCTATTTTATATTCTCCTTCGTTTATGGTTTTCTCGTGCAATTTTTCCTGATGGCGATAAATGCACCGCTGATCGCGATCGGTGAGGGGGTATCCGGCGGAACCGGCCATATTTCAAACGGGGAGGTCGGTCTTGTCATTTTACTGTTCCTGCTCACTGTCCTGGTCATCGTCGTTTCGTATATACCTTATATACTGATGGGGATCTACATGTTCCTTGCGTTCATGACCTACATCGATCAGCCGATGATCCCGACACTGGATAAATTCAGGATTGCCTGGGACGTGATGTTCAAAGCTGGCGGTGGCCTGATTCGTCTGATTGTGAGCAATTTCCTGCTGCTGTTGCTGCCGACTATCCTCTACGTCCTGATGTTTGCAGGAATCGCCATAACCGCAGTTGCAGCCGGGGATGGACAGAACCTCGGCTACATGATGATAATACTTGTGACACTGGCGACACTTATAACCATCGCGCTGTTCTGTTACGTCATGTACTATATGACCGGCAGCCTTACGGCCTATTATTTCGAGTGCCGTGACGAGTTGGACAGGAGATACAGCGAAAATCCACAGGAGCCTGTCAGGGATGATAACAGCTATGACAGGTTTGAAGAGGCGCCGCAGTATGAAGGGGACGACGGTCTGAGACCGCTCTGATCATCGAATTGGTGAATAGTTTTGGAAGATCGGGACTTTTTTGTCCCGATCTTTTTATATTCTTGAAATTAATCAATTTAGGAGTAAACTTGTTATAAATGTACGGGAAGAGGTGGTAAAGTGAGTGAAAACAACAAAGGCATCATTTTTGCACTTGGGGCATACATAATATGGGGGTTCCTTCCCATCTACTGGAAACAGATTGAACATATATCACCTTATGAGATCATTTCACACCGGGTATTCTGGTCTTTCATATTCATGGTCGTCTTCATCATCGTCACAAACAGGCTGCGCCTTTTCAAAAAGGATCTGAAGTTCATTTTCAAGGATAAAAAGAAAGTGGCTGCCTTGTTCCTGGCCTCGGTTGTCATCACGTCAAACTGGCTTGTATATATCATCGCGGTGAACACAGGTCATATTCTGGATGCAAGTCTCGGCTACTACATCAACCCTCTGATCAGCATACTGTTTGGCTTCGTGCTGCTCGGTGAGCGATTTTCCAAAGTTCAATGGGGAGCAATCATCATTGTATTTGCGGGTGTTGCATATCTTGCGGCAGGTCTCGGAGCGGCACCGTGGATTTCGCTCTACCTTGCGACATCGTTCAGTGTTTACGGTCTGATCAAGAAAGTGATCAATCTGGATGCGATTTTTGCACTGGCTGTTGAAACGTTCGTACTGGCTCCTTTTGCACTGGTGTTCATATTTTGTCTGGAAGGCAGCGGGGAAGGGAATTTCGGATTCAACCTCGACAGCCTGGTGATGATGGGTACGGGTGTCGCGACGGCAGTCCCGCTTCTGCTGTTTGCGCTGGGAGCCCGGCGGATAAGATTGTCGCTGATCGGTTTCCTCCAGTACTTTGCTCCGACAATCATGCTTCTCATCGGGGTGTTCATGTATGATGAGGCATTTACAGATATTCATAAAGTGGCGTATATACTGATCTGGAGTGGACTCATCCTCTATACACTCAGCCGCTTCATGCAGATTCGGAAAAAAAGCGGAAAAGAATCAAGGCGCCGCGTCTCCGGTTAGCATATTATTAGTTATGACAGGGGAATCGTGTTATGATTTATGGACAATTTGAGGTGTGAGGAGTAAGAGGGAATGAAAGTTTCAAAATATTTATTTGCCACATTAACTGTTTCGGTCATCCTCGCAGGATGTTCCGATACAGACGAAGTGGAAGATGATATAAATGAAACATCAGGAGAAGCATCTGAGACAAGCGGGCCGGATGAAGAGGTCGTCCCGACACAGACTGTGCAGGAAAAGCTCTCGAACATGGAAGAGACGGACGATGAAACACTCGATGCCGTCATTGGGCAGTCGCATGATATAGAAAGTTATCAGGCACTTCTGAACCTTGAAGGCCAGATCGATGATGCCCGTCCTGAGGCGCTCGATGCAGATGTCCGCTTCAGGGAAGGGGAGGAAGACGGCCCGCCTTCGCTGCATTTGAAATCAGGAGGAGAAGACCGCACATTCTCAAAGGATGGGGAAACCTTCTATTACAATGGCACAGACTGGGTGAACATTTCCGATTCTGCGGGTGCCCTCTCCCTCTATCAGGTAACCTATAACAACGCCGTGCTGTCACTTGCCGACATCAGGGACCAGCTGGAAAAAGAAGAGGATGGCAATACGGTGGTCTACAGTTACGACGGGGAGAATGAAAAGGTGTTTGAGACATTCAAACAGTTGTTCACGGAGAACTTCAGCAATATTACCCTTTCTGAAATAGATAACAGTCTGGAGATAGAAGTGGATTCGGCGGAGAACACGATAAAGGAAATAGATTATGAAGCGGAGGGTGAAACAGAAACCGGGCCGTTCGAACTGACCGGCGATGTGGAATTCAAATCCTTCAACAGTATCGATAATATAGAAATTCCTGAAAAAGTCAGGAATTGAGCAGCAGGGCAACGACACATTGTCCTGCTTTTCTTATTCCCAATTAAAATTGAAGAAATATTAGAAAAACAGTTTAAATTTAAATTGAGTATGTTTAAATAATATGAAAGGGGTGGAATAAAATTGGTAGAAAATAATCATTTCTATAATCTTTTCAATTTAAACGAGTCACTGACAAACTTATCAATGAGACACTGGAATAAGACATTCGGGGAGGATGTCTCGCTTACCCAGTTGATTGTCCTCAATGAACTTCAGACATTCGGCAGGATGACACAGAATGAGCTTGCTGAAAAAATGGTGATCTCCAAAGGTGCAGTCAGCCAGATCATCAAAAACCTGGAAAATAAGGAACTCGTCAAAAGGGAAGTGGAAGAGGCAGACAGACGGAACCGGTATCTGGTCATTGAGGAAAAAGGATTGGAAACGATTGCCCGTGCAGAAAAGCATGCCGAGAAACTTCGCGAAGAATACATGGACCTGATTCCGGACCGGGAACTTGAAAATTACATCGAAACACAGAGGAAATTTGCGGAATACTTAAAATCACATATATGATATGAAAAAAGGCGATTCGTCAGAATCGCCTTTTCGCATGCTTATGAGGAAGTTTTTCTCTTATTCTCAAGAATCATCCCGATGATCAGAAAGGCAGCTGTGTAGAGAACTGTAACCAGCATCGGGAATGCCGCCTCGCCCCATGAGATGTCCGGTTCCGCATAGATCTGTGTGAAATGGTAGAGGGGGAGATACTGGGCGATATTCTGCGCCGTCTGTCCCATCACCTCGAGCGGTATCATGACACCGGAGAGGAACGCCATGCCAATCGCAATAAAGTTTGCGAGACCGTTGATGATGAATTTGTTAGTCGTTATGGCGCCGATTACATAGTGGATTGACAGTGTGAGTGCGGTGATCAGAATCAGCGCTGCAAACATTTTACCGAGCGGCACACCCGAAAGGCTGCCCGTGCGAAGTGCCAGAGCACCGAAGAACATGAATGCGACAACGAACAGGCCAACGACAATCTGGGACAGTATCATCTGGGACATGAAGGTGCTTGTCTTCATGGGAGAAACGTTGATCCTCTGCTTCAATTCCGGTGAATTGAATTCCGACATGATGTTGCCCACGAGGATGAGCAGGAACAGCATGATCCAGTATCCGGCAAAGTTTGTGTAGTTCCTCATATATTCAAAATTGCTCTGTGCTTCGACATCCACCGATTCATGAACATCTACATCTATACTGTCCGAAAGCAGCTTTGTAACATCATCTGTGTGGAGTTCACCCGTGGTGTCAAAATCCGCCTTCAGGAATATGAAGTACTGCTGGATGGCGGTCTGCAGCTGCAGATGTTTTGTCGACCGCTGGTCTGTCGTAGTCTCGACGACCGGCCTGTCGGAAGTGAACCTTGATTCTGCATCTTCGGGGATGATGATGAAACCATCTATGGCAGCGAGGAATATCTTCTCCTCGAGTGCTTCAATGTCCGGATTTTCCGCATTGGTCACTGTGACTTCGTTGTTTTCATCCAAGTAGCCGATCAGTCCCCGGCTCACTTCTGAACTGCTGTGGTCGATGACTTCGATCCTGAGTGACTCTGAAGTATAGCTGTCGCTTGAGTTGCCGAGTGAGAACATGACTGCAAATACGAAAAATGCCGCAAGCAGGAGGACTATCAGAATTTTGTACTTCCAGAAATGGAGGAGAATACCTTTAAATACTGTCATATTGTTTCCTCCTCAGTGCAAGTAATGTAATGCCGAAAAAGACCGCCGCATATACGATGAGCATGCCGATGGTGGCCCAGTAGTCATCGTAGTTGCGCAGGAAATTGATCTTATACATCGTATCCGTAAGTCTTGCGAGCGGGTTCAGCGTGTTCACCCACATCAGATTATTCTCTATGAGGATGATTTTGATGAACGGTCCCATGAGTCCTGAAAGTGCGGCAAGTCCGATGATGAATATAACTGAGATCGTCGTTTTCATGCCGGCGTTGATTTTCGGAATGAGCCCGATGATCAGTCCGAGCCCGATGCCTGTCAGGTTGGCGATGAAGAGCAGGAAGAGCGTCGGCCATAATTCCGTGAACAGGTTGATCTTATAAAGGATGATGATGACGGCCAGTATGAAAATGTTCGTGGCCAGATTGAGCATGAGGGCTCCGAGCACACTGGCTGACAGGAATTTGATTTTGCTGTAGGGGCTCGCTGCGAACCGTGCCCCCATGGGGTCCAGGTTCGGCTGCATCGACGACATGAATTCAATGCCCGAGAAAATGCCGTAGAACGCTATCATGGCGATCAATGAATAGAAGAGTACAGCTTCCGGCTGGGCTTCCTGGCTGTTCTCTTCTATGAACTGGGCTTCAAAATCATAGTTTTCATAGGGGATGCCGGCGCTTTCGATCTTTTCAATCTGATTGATGACCATCTCGAGTACCGTCTGGTCAAAGCCTGTTTCGGTCACAAGCAATGTGTTATCCCCGTGTATATAGCCTGAAATTTCCCCTTCCTTCATTCCCGTCACGGCTTCATCCTCTGTCATGACTGTCATATTTATGAAATCAATCTCTTCGATCACTTCAGTCAATTCCTGGTCTTTCTGTATACCGACATCGATGTTTTCAATCCCCCCGCCCGTCATGTTTGAAGCCGTCATGATGAATAATCCGGTGAGCAGAAGCGGGTAGCAGAGTGTCCAGAACCAGAAACCGAAATCCTTGAAACTGATACTGACCAGATAATAGGTCATAAGGAATATATTCATCAGTCCCTCAGCTCCTTGCCTGTAAGCTCCAGGAAGATGTCACTCAGTGTCGACCGCTCGCTTGTGAGTTCCGTATACGACAGGTTGTTGGATTCTATGAACTTGATGAGATTGGACAGGTTATTCTCCTGTTTTTCAAAGTGGATGAGATAGTTGTCATTCTTGTTCGTCACTTTGACGACATGCGGCAGTTCCGAAAGTCTGCTTTTCATCCCGGGATATTCTGTCAGGAAACCGACTTCTACTCTTTCCTGAGTGGAAATCGATTTTTGGAGCTGGCCGACTGTACCCTGGGCGATGCTGCGGCCCTGATCCATGATGACCATTCGGTCGCACAGCTGTTCAGCCTCTTCCAGGTAATGGGTGGTATATATGACGGTCCTGCCGTCCGCTTTCATCTTTTTGACGCCTTCCAGGATAAAGTTCCGGCTCTGTGCATCGACTGCGACAGTCGGCTCGTCCATGAAGAGCAGTTCAGGCTTGTGGGCGATTCCGCAGGCAATATTAAGACGGCGTTTCAATCCGCCGGAGAGCTTACCCGGTGTGAATTTCCGGTATTTGTCCAGGCCCACGAAATCAATCGCTTCCTCCACCAGCTTTTTCCGCTCTCTGCTGTCCTGGATATACAATCCACAATAAAAATCAACATTTTCATAAACATTCAATTTATCGAAAATCGCCAGTTCCTGCGGTACGATGCCGATACGCCGTTTGACATCGTTATTGTTTGAATCGACTTTCTTGCCGAAGATCTCTATCTCCCCGCTGTCAAAGCTGAGCAATGAAAGCATGCAGTTTATGGCCGTCGTCTTGCCGCAGCCATTGGGGCCGAGCAGGCCGACTATCTCGCCATCCTGCGCATTGAATGAAAAATGGTCCAGCGCAATCAGTTCGTTGTACCTTTTAACGACTCCTTCCATCATGATCATCATGATTCCTCCCCGTTCAATCTTTGTTACATTAAGTTTATACTGTTATTGAAGCAGTTGTTAGTGTATAAAATAATGATAAAGGGTGACAGATGTCATGAAACGGGGGTGAGGGTATGGGAGGAACCATAGAAAAGCTGATACTGTACATCGTGCTGACCGGCTTCTATTTTGCGGATGCTGAAGGGGCAAGCCTGATCATCGCGCTGCTTGCTTTCATACTGTTCTTCTCCCTGGACCTGTCCGGTCTTAGGTTCACCGTACTTGCTGCCGCAGGGATATTCACTTTATTACTTCTGCTTAACACCGGGTGGGTCTATTATGTACCGATGCTCAGTTTCACGGTGGCCGGGAGCTGCAGGAGATGGGTCCTTGCCACATTCATCTTCTATCTGGCGGAACCGAAAATTTCGCTGATTGTGCTCTCGGGCATCGTCATATACATGGTCTATCTGAGAGAGCGGGTGTCGGCGCTCAGGTTGGAGAATAAAAAGGTGCGGGACCAGCTGACAAGCGATAATCTGCTGCTCAGGCGGCAGCATAACGAACTGCTCAAAAATCATGAGAAGGATATATACATGGCGGAATTGAATGAGCGGAACAGGATTGCCCGTGACATGCATGACGCACTCGGGCATTCATTGAGCAGCAGCATCCTGCTGATCGAGTCGCTGCAGTATGTAAAGGATGAGGAGAAGCTGAAGGAGTCGCTCGGTATGCTGCAGGGAAGGCTGAAGTCGGGCATGGATGACATACGCATGAGCATCCATCATCTGTATGAAACATCCATCGATCTAAAGACGCGGATTGAAGATTATATGGAAGAAATGGAGCGGTTTGATGTAGAGCTGTATTATGATGTGGACATGGAGATCGGGCATGAGGTCAAAATAGATATCCTGTCTATAGTGAAAGAGGCCCTTACAAATGTTAAAAAGCACTCACAAGCGTCAGAAGTGCATATTTTCATCAAAGAGCAGAATGATTTCCTGACACTCTCCATAAAAGACAACGGCAGGAGGAAACCGGAGAAAAAGAAAGGCATGGGGCTTTTGTCCATGCAGGAAATCGTAGCGAAATACAGCGGGATATTCAACACATTCCATGACGGCGGCTTCACGGTGTATATCACGCTTTACAAGGAGGGAATAAGGTAGATGGATATAATAATAGTGGATGATGATGCACTGGTCGTGAATGCTCTTGGGACGATACTGGAAGGTTCCGGACACACCGTTGTGGCAACTGGGGGGAGCGGACGGGAGGCGATTGATCTTTACCGGAAACATACGCCGGATCTTCTGATGACGGACATAAGGATGACGGGCATGTCCGGGCTTGAAGCGAGCAGAAAGATACTGGATGAAGACAGCGGGGCGAACATCCTGCTGATCACTACATTCAAGGATGATGAGTACATACACGAGGCGCTTAAAATCGGCTGCCGGGGCTATCTGCTCAAAGATAATTTCAAAGGGATACTGCCCGCCATCCAGGCGGTTGCGTCCGGCAACATGGTCTTTGACAGCGATATTGTAAAAAGTATGTCCACACACTCCCATTTCAAAGCGATGGCAGAACTGTCCGAAAGGGAGCAGGAGATACTCGGGCAGGTTGCCGAAGGATTGAGTAACAGGGAAATAGCTGAGAAGCTGTATCTGAGTGAAGGGACCGTGCGTAATTATATCTCACAGATGCTGACAAAACTCGATCTGCGCGACCGGACACAGCTTGCAGTCTATTATTACAAGAACTAGGAAGAGGATGCCCGGGGGACATCCTCTTTTTCGCATCTGTATTTTGACTATTAAAATATGCAAATCAGTCTTCACCGAATATTTTCATTTCAGTTCCGGCCAGTAATCTCTGTTGGCTTCAATGAGATCATCCAGAATATCTTTGGCAACCGAGGCGCTCGGTACTGTCCTGGACAGGATCAGTGCCTGCCAGAGTTTCTGATAGGATTCTTCCTCGAACGCTTCCACCACAAGCTTTTCAACACCGGCCTGCTGCTCCATCAGTGATTTCTGGAATCTCGGTATCTCTCCGACCACGAGTTTTTCAGGACCTTTGCTGCCGACGATGCACGGAATCTCCACCATTGCCGTCGGATCGAAGTTACGGATGGCACCATTGTTCTCAACGATCATCAGCATGCGTTCCTTCGTATTGAATGCGATCGCCCTGGCGAGATCCACGATGTAGGAGGCATGTTCATCAATCGTGAGACCGGTATCTTCCGCGGTACCTTTTTCGATGATTGCACGGCACTCACTGAAGATGAATTTTTCACGGCCTTCCATCACTTCATTGGCGCGCGTGCGATCTGAATTCGAATTGGCCACTTCGTAATCCGGGAAGAAGTAGTATTTCAAATATGTGTTCGGAACAGTCTCGGGATCCAGCGTCTGGATATCCTTTGCCTTTTTCAGCGTGCTGTTCCAGCTTGCCTGCTGCTCGAGTTCGGAGCTGCCGTCCGTTGCATAGCCGTTTTTGGCTACATGGCTGATGACCTCCGGCATGAGTGTATTGCCTGTCTTGTCACGTATATCCGTCCACCATCCGAAATGGTTCAGTCCGTAGTAGTCGACTTCAAACTCCTTGCGGGAAGAAAGGCCGAGGTTTTTGGCAATCAGTTCTTCGATGCCGATCGGCATATCGCAGATGTTCAGGATCTTGGAATCCGGACGCAGCTTGCGTGTCGCCTCGGCCACGATTGCCGCCGGGTTGGAATAGTTGAGCATCCATGCGTCCGGTGAATATTTTTCCATGTAGTCGATGAGCTCGAGCACCCCCGGGATGGAGCGCATGCCGTAGGCGATGCCGCCGGGGCCGCAGGTCTCCTGCCCGACGACACCATGCCTGAGTGGAATCTTTTCATCCTGCTCCCTCATCGCGTATTTGCCGACCCTGATATGGGCCATGACGAAATCGACATCCGTGAAGGCTTCCTCCGGGTCCGTACTGGCCGCAAGAGTCACCTCTGGAGCGCGCTCTTCCAATAAAATGCCGCATGCATCGGCAATTGTCTGCTGACGCTCTTTATCGTTGTCATAAAGCTTGATGGTATCGATCGGGAACTCATCAAGATAGTCAAGCAGCATGAGGATGATTCCCGGTGTGAAGGTGCTCCCGCCACCTGCGATTGTAATGTTGAATTTTTTCATTGTCATTTCCTCCTGATCATCTTTTTATGTCTATCAGACCATTGCTTCGAAGTATTCCCTCACCTGCGGAACGCTGAGTCCCACGATGACCTGCACACTCGTGCCGCTTTTTGCGATACCATGCGCCATCTGACCGCTGGTGAAGTAGTCGTTGTCCCTGACCCGGCCGGGGTCGTTGACAGTCACCCTGAGCCGTGTGGCACAGTTGGTGACATCTTTGATATTTTCGCTGCCCCCGAGACCTTCGAGGTAATAGAGGGCCTTATCTTCATATTCGTTGCCGGTGCTTTCGGCTGCAATGACAGGCTCTCCATTCTTTTGATCAAGATAGTCCTTTTTGGTGAACAGTTTCGCTTCTTCGTCCGTTTTTCTCCCAGGCAGTTGTATGTCGAATTTCTCAATCAGGTATTTGAATGTGACAAAATAGATGCCCGTGAAGATGAATCCGATGACCGCCTGTGTAATATAGATGCCGCCATGGCTCGCAGCAAGCGGTATCCAGTTGATGGCCGCAATATCTATCAGCCCGCCGCCCATGAGTCCGACGACGCCGAACATGTTCATGATCATGATCATTGTTGCCCCGAGCAGTGCATGGATGACAAACAGATACGGTGCGATGAACAGGAACGTGAATTCCAACGGTTCAGTGATGCCGGCAAATACTGCTGTAGCTGTTGCAGGAAGCACGAGTGCCAGCATCTTCCTCCTGTTCTCCTTCGGAGTGGAGTAGTACATGGCAATACCGATGCCGAGACAGCTGAATATTTTAATGTTGCCCTGGAGCAGGAAGCCGTATGGATACAGCTCATTGAGTGGGGCATCAGAGCTGCTGTATTCGGAGAGTTCCGAAATCCAGAGCGGTTTCAGTCCTTCATTTACAGCAGCAGGACCGAATTCGAAAGGCGTATAAATGAAGTGGTGCAGGCCGGTCGGTATCAGGATCCTCTCAAGGAAATGGAATATCCATACACCGATATAACCGGATTGGAGCATGACCTCCTGCAGGGAGGCGATGCTGGTCTGGACGTATGGCCAGATGAAAGCGACAAGGAAAGCCAGCGGAATCATCAGGAAGAAACCTATGACCACAACGAATGACACGCCCTGGAATATGCCGAGGACTTCAGGGAGTTTAGTATCATAGAAGTTATTGTGGATCCATATCACGATGGCGGATATAAATATCGCACCGATGATGTTCGTATCCAGCGTGGCGATGCCCGCAATTTCTTTGACCCCCGTGAGATTTTCAACACCCTGTGACAGGTCGACGCCGAAAGTCTCCGGCCAGAGAGTCAGTATTGTATTTATATAGTTGTTGAATACCAGGTAGATCATCAGTGCCGCGAGCGTCGCCCTGGCCTGGGCCTTTTTCGCCAGTGAAATCGGCAGCCCGATGACGAAGGCGAGTTCCATGTGGTCGAAGATCGTCCAGCCGCCGCTTTCAATGATCGACCAGATGCTATGCCACATCGTCCCTTCTGCTGCGATACCCCCCATGATATTCGGGTTTTTGAATAAAGTCGCAAGCCCTACGATGATCCCGAAGAAGGCGAACAACAATACGGGGACTATCATGGCGCTTCCAAATCGTTTAACAGCATTCATAGGCAAAAACTCCTTCTGTATGTCTTAAGGGCCACTTTAAAGGAAGCGCTTTCAATTTCCAACAGGTTTGACGCATTTAGGAATAGAATAGTACGATATGGTTATATTTGCGGGAGGCGGAAATATTTTCATCAAGGACAGGGGATAGGATAAATGGTACTGGATAAACTCGTGAATCAGCACTATGATGCATTAAGCGAAAATGACCTCTACGTCATCAAAGTGATACATGACAATATAGATGAAATGAAGGGGATGAAGATACAGGAGTTGGCAGAGCTCTCGCATATATCAATATCATCGATACACCGGATGGCTAAGAAACTCGGTTTCGACGGCTACAGTGATCTGAAGTCATACATCAAGCTGAATGATACGGCAGGGAAAGATACTCAGGATCTGATGGAACTGCTTGAGCATGACATAAAACAGACATTGAAATACCTGGGCCAACTGAACTTCGACAGACTAAACCGCATGATCGATGAAGCGCCCTTCATCTACATTTACGGTACGGGCACGGCCCAGCTCGAAGTGGCAAATGATGTGCAGCGCCAGCTTCTGTCTTTATACAAGCGGTCGATGGTTTTGAAAAATGAACGGGAACTGATGAATGGCATTGAACAATTGGCAGACGGGGAAATCCTGCTGATCATTTCACTTTCCGGGGAGACGAAAAACTTCGAGGATATCATCCAGCTGATCAAAGCGAGGAATGTACAGTATATCAGCGTCACAACGCTGAAGGACAATCTCCTTGCACAGAATGCGATGTTCAACATATATGTAAACAGTACGCCGTTCCATCTGTTCAACGGCATCAACAATTCCAGTTTCCTTCCTTATCATATCGTCTTCGATGTGATATTGCGTAAGTTCAGCAAATGGAAGAATGGACAGTCTGAGGAATAGGGAAATCTCCAGAACGGCGGTTCTGGAGATTTTTATATACATTCATATATTTATCGATGAGGCGATGCCCTTATTACCGTTCCGGAATCGATGATAGATATACTGCTGCCTTCTTATACAGGACCGTCAAATTCAGTTGAAGGGTGTCAGATAGGTTTCTATGAAATCACGTTGGTCTTCGATTTTTGGCGGAAGGGATAGGTTCTCTCCCAGGTTGTCCAGAGGTTCATCAACAGTGAACCCCGGACCATCCGTGGAGAGTTCGATTGTAATGCCGCCCGGTGCCTGGATATAGACCGCCTTGAAATAATGGCGGTCGACAATACCTGAATTCGGCCACTTTTCCTCCCGGAGCTTCCCGAGCATCTTCTGCAGGTGATTTTCGTCTGCGACTCTCAGCGAGAAATGGTGGACACTGCCGTAGCCTTCCTTTTCAAGCTGGCTGTTCCTCTGTTCGACGACATGGACTGAGTCCCGGCCGACCTTGACTTCAGCCCCTGTGTTTTCGTCGGTAAGGTCCCCTTGCACTTCCCCGCCGAGCAGTTCGAGCAGCTGGAGCGCCGCTTTCAAATACTGGACGGTGATTTCCACCGCACCGATCGAAGTGATGGCATACTCCTTTGGGATTTCATCGGTTGAATTGGGTTCGGAATCATCGTATTCAGTGTCCACCATGAGTGCCATGCGCTGTTTTTCATGGTCTTCAAAGATCATGGACATATGGCCGAAACGTTCTGTGAACCCTTCATGGTAGACCCTTTTTTCATCGAAGCGGTTCCTGAAGAACTCCAGTGCTTCCATGGATGGCACCCTGAATATGGTCCTTGATATGCTGTTGGTTCCGGGCTGGAATTTTGGGGCATTGAATATCTCGAAGAACGTAATATCCGTTCCGGGTGTACCTTTGTAATCGGCGTAGAAGAGGTGGTACATGCCGGTGTCATCCTGGTTGACTGTCTTCTTGACGAGCCGGAGACCTAATATATTTGTATAGAAATCATGGTTGTCGAGTATTTCCTTTGTGATGGACGATACGTGGTGGATGCCTTTAACTGTCATGGCTATCGCTCCTTAAAGTCTATTACTGTCAGTATATAATAGAGATGGGTTAAACTCTAATAAAGGAGGACGATCTAACATGGAACATCTGTTTATAAAAAGCAGGAGTGGAAGCGATCGGACGCTGATCCTGTTCCACGGCACCGGCGGGAGAGAGACGGACCTGCTCGAAGTCGCAGCCATGGTGAACGGATCCGCCAACATACTGGCTTTGCGCGGTGCCGTGGAGGAGAATGGACAGGCGAGATATTTCAGACGGCTCTCTCCCCGTGAATTTGACCAGGAGAGTCTGCGCGGAGAGGGCATGAAGACCGCCTCTTTGATCAGGGAACTTTCTTCCCTATATGGACTGGACATGACGAAAGCGGTCTATATAGGCTACTCCAACGGCGCAAACATGGCAGCCCATCTTCTGCTCAATCATGATCTTCCTGTTGCCGGGGCAATGCTCATGCATCCTGCTTACAGGAGTGAGCTGATTGAGAGGGACATCCTGCTCCGCAGCAGTGTACTGCTCATTGCGGGTGCCCGGGACATGACAGCTACAGCGGGTGAAGCCTATGAACTGAAGCAGTCCCTTGAACTGAAAGGTGCATCCGTGGAAGTGAAGCTCACAGACGGTGGCCACGAAATCGTTTCCGAGGAGCTTATGGAAGGCCATATATGGTATTTGAAAGTGGATGGCATGATGGACGATCTATAGGTATGTTTTCCTTAGGTATTTTTCCAGTCCGTCTTCATCACACGTGCAGTCTGTAATATCATCGGCGGCGGATCTGATGTCATCATCCGCATTTTTCATCGCAGTTGCTTTGCCTGCCTTTTCAAACAGGGGAATGTCGTTCATTGAATCACCGATGGCATGCACATCTGCGAAACGGATATCGAAATGCTCGAGCAGTGTCTCTATGCCGGTCGACTTATCAATCCCTTTCTGCATCACTTCGGCATTATGGACACTGGTCGTATAGAGTGCATAATCCCCTGATTCCCGGTTCTGTTCCAGGAAATTGTACCAGTCGCCGATTTTCTTTTCATCTATGCTGAAGAAGAACAGTTTGACGACATCCTCATAGGGCAGGGCATCGACCCACTGTTCATCATTTTCAAGGCTGGTTTCAGTAAAGTCGATTTCAAAGGCTTTCAGTGAAGCCGGCCTTTCAAGCTGGAAATCCCTGATTATATAATCCCTGTCCTGCAGGCGGGTGCGTGAGGAGTTCTCCAGTGTGTGGACTTCATAATAAATTTCACGTTTCCTGGCTTCACCGATTATCTTTTCGACAGTGGCCGGGCTGAATGAAGTGGCTTCAATCTGTACACCGTCTACATATACACCCATGCCGCTTGCGGCGACATATCCATCAAGAGGACAGTTGTCCGGCGTGATGGATTGTATTTCATGGCTTGTCCTGCCGGTGGCGAAAAATATATACATCCCTTTTTCTTTCAGCTCTGCAAGAGTATCGGGCAGGGTAAGGGGGAATTCTGCTTTATGGTTGAGTATCGTACCATCCATATCCAGGGCGATTGCTTTCATTTCTGTTGTCTCCTCGTCAAAGTAATATATTAAGACCATTGTATTTCTGCCGTAAACCGGATTGTTGTGTTAAAATATTCAGTATTATTTATTATAGATGGGGGATATTATGACACAAGCAGGTCTGAAAAAGCCGTTCATGGACGGCCTGACCATCGGCATGGGCTATCTGCCGGTGGCAGTTGCGTTCGGCATCACCGCCAAACCGCTCATCTCCCTTTTTGACACGACTCTGATGAGCATCATGGTCTATGGGGGAGCAAGCCAGTTTCTAGTACTTCAGATGCTGAACACGAGCAGCGCCGCGGCGATCATCCTGGCAGTTTTCATACTTAATTCTAGACATTTTGTCATGGCTTTTAAAGTGAATTATGATCTGAGGCATGAATCTTTCCTGAAGCGGCTGATACTTTCTTCATATGTCACCGACGAATCGTTCGCAGTGACTGCGAATACCGGCGAAGATGAAAGGACATTCCCGAAGTACTTCGTCACTTTCATTACTGCATACATGTTCTGGGTGATTTTTTCCGCCCTCGGTTACATTGCCGGCGACTGGATGGGTGATGCATGGACAGTGGCAAGCGGAATTGCCCTTTATGCACTGTTCATAGCACTGCTGATACCGGCGGTCCGGGTGCATTATAAATATGGACTCGTAGCTGTCTCCGGAATGCTTTTCCACTGGATACTGGACGTGATACCGGCAGTACCTTCAGGATTTTCCATCGTCATTGCAATGCTGCTCGCTGCTTCTGCAGGAGTATTGATAGAGAGAATGGAGGCCGCCCGATGACAGTCCTGATCCTTTGTTTATTTTTGGCGACAATCATTACCAGGATCCTGCCCGCATTTTTTGTGACGAGGCTCACGTTGCCGGAATGGCTGGTTACATATTTGAATTATATACCGTATGCAGCACTCGGTGTCCTGATTTTCCCCGGCATCCTGAGTGCCGTAGAGCGGCCGGTATACGGATTACTCGGGGCAGTGTTTGCAACAGTGCTTGCATTGCTCAGGGTTCCTCTGTTTTTCATCGTCCTGGGTTCGATCGTATTCGTATATCTCATCACGCTGTAGGAGGGAAGTGAAATGGGCGGTTTCATTTTCATATTCATGAATGTCATATTACCGATCATCATCATAGTAACTACGGGATATGTCATCCAGCTCAAATTCAAGCTCGACCGCGGGACTTTGGCAAAGCTTGCGATCCATTATGTGATGCCGGCGTTCATATTCATGAGCCTGTATGAATCGGATATCGATTTTTCACTGTTCGTGAAAATCTTGTTGTTCCTCAGCCTGTATGCTTTCGTAACATTCCTGATTACCCGTTTCATCGCGCGGTTCCTCGGTCTCGACAGGGGACAGAGCATCCTTTTTACAAATTCCAACCTGTTCTATAATGCCGGGAACTATGGCGTGCCGGTTAATGATCTTGTATTCAGGAGTGACCCATACGCGATGAGCGTGCAGGTCATCATGGTCGTCTTTCAGAACATGTTCGCATATTCATACGGCATATTCTCGCTGAGTGCGGAAAATTCAGGGAAAGGGAGGGCACTTCTCGGCTATTTCAGAATGCCGATATTCTACGGACTTGCCCTCGGCCTCTTGTTCAATTATTTTGATATCGGCATGCCGGCACCGATCACATCCGCCCTCGATTACATGCGGAATGCGATGATCGGAATCGTGCTGTTCATACTCGGTGCGCAGATTGCCGGTATAAAATTCAGACGCCTCAGGTTCAGTACATTCGCCGCGAGTCTCTCAAGGCTTGTGGTCGGTCCTGCAGTGGCGCTTATGATGCTGTTTCTGTCTGGCATCGAGGGAACCACAGCCCAGGCAATCCTCATCACTTCTGCAATGCCGGCGGCTGTGAACAGTTCAATAATTGCCCAGCAGTACAGTGATGATCCGGAATATGCGGCTGAAATCGTCATGATGAGCACGCTCCTGAGTGCTGCAACAGTGTCCTTTGTCATATATGCCGCCATGAGCGTGTTCTGATGATTTATCAAAAGTGCCCCTGTTGTGGTAAAATGGAGGGAAGATAAACGGGACGAAGGAGATTTAGAGTATGGTCAGTATCAATGAGCATTTGAATGTGTATATCATGAGCGATCTGAAGCAGATGGCACGCACGATTTCAGTGAAAAATTTTTCCAAATTGAAAAAAGATGAACTGATTGATGCGATTGTCGAAAAACAGAAACAGCCTGAAACCGCAGTATATGCCTATCATTACATCGATGATGCATCTTTTGAAAGCTGGGAAAGTGCAGCGAGGGAAGGGAACGAAAATTTCTACAGCCTTGAGCAGGTTTTTGGCCTCTACATCATGGGATACGCAGTCGAGGACATGGAGCGGGAGGACCGCTATTTCATCACAGATACGGCAACAGGGCTGTTTGACGGTGCCGACACAGAGGAGAACCGGGAAGTGCGTATCAGCGTACAGAGGAAACTGAACCTGATCCGTGCCTCACTGCATCTGTATGGTATCGTGACTTTCAAACAGCTGATCCACCTGTTCAAAAAATATTATGACATGGACATTACGGCTGAGGAAATTACAGATTTCCTTGGCGGATCCCCCTACGATATCAATATCGATCGGGAGAATGGGGAAATTGTCATAGATGACATGAACGACGAGCAGTATCGGATGGTGCGTCGGCTGCAGGGCGACCGGCCTTACTATGAGCCTGAATTTGCGAAGTTCATCAAGTTCAGCGATCCGAACTTCATCGATGAATCCATCCATCACACAGAACTCAAGGACTGGATTGCAGAAAATGCGGATGTATCCAAAGATCAGCATCGCAGTGTCTATATCTCCCTGCTGCAGCTGATCATGAGAGGGGCGGATCAGGATGAAGTCATACAGTACCTGGCGTCGCTCGGTGTGGAATTCAAGGATGACGGGGAGCGGCGAAGTTTCTTCGATAACATAGCGGGCATCGTGAATAATACGAGGCATTTTAAATTTCGGGGACATAAGGAATCGGAATTGAAGACAAAAACGGTCGTCAGAGAAATCAAAGTGGGCAGAAATGATCCGTGCCCATGCGGCAGCGGTAAAAAATACAAAAAGTGCTGTGGCGCATAATTTTTTGAGTGAAGCCCTGCGGGGAATGCAGAGCTTCACTTATATTTCATGATTGAATTTTCAGGAAGGCAGGAGAAAGGATGGAACATTTTAAACATCCTTTCTCCTGAACAGACGTTTCAGTGTCCGTGCCGAAAATATAATGCTTGCCACAGCACATCCGGGTCAACGGAAGCGGTGATGGTTATGCTGGGGCAAACGGTTTACCTGGTGACCCTTTTCGGTATCGTGTACGGAACAATATTGCTGTAAAAAGATATACTGAATATTAAAGGAGAATGAATGTGCCCGAATTGAACAGACTATTGAAAAATGTGAGCGTGCCCGGCACCAGGCAGATGGCGAACCGGGTGGCCGGCAAACCGGAAAGTATCGATCTGACACTTGGCCAGCCTGACTTCCCTGTTCCGGGGGCAGTCAGAGACCGCGTGATGCAGGCCGTGGACAGTCAGCCCATGAGATACTCGCATAACCGCGGAACGATGGAACTGCGGAAAGCAATCACAGATTTCTACAAAGATAAATATAAGGCGGATTATGAGCCTTCAGATGAAGTCATTGTCACGAACGGCGGAAGCGAGGCGCTCGATACGATTTTCCGGACAATCATCAATCCCGGGGATGAAGTCATCATGCCGGCACCGGTCTATACAGGTTATGAACCCATCGTCACGATGCTCGGCGGCATTACGGTGCTGGTCGATACGACGGACACGGGTTTTATTCCCACTGCTCAAAAGATTGAAGCGGCAATGACAGAACGGACTAAGGCGGTGCTGCTGAACTATCCGAACAATCCTACAGGTGCAGTCTATCCGGAGGAAACGGTAGCTTCTCTTGTGGAGCTGTTCAAGAGACACGACATTTTCGTCGTTGTGGACGAAATGTATGCAGAAAATACTCTGGACGGGGAACACCATTCATTCACTTCCTACCCTGATATAAAGGACAGACTGCTCGCTGTGAACGGCCTGAGCAAGTCTCATGCGATGACGGGATGGCGGATCGGCTGGCTGATCGGCAATGCCGAAATGGTCGAGAAAATGACGCTGGTCCATCTGTATAATACGTTGTGTGCCAGCATGCCGAGCCAGATAGCGGCACTTGAAGCTTTGACGGGTGCTGCGGGTGCGCCGGCGGCGATGAATGCCGCGTACCAAGAGAGAAGGGACTATATTTACAGACGGCTTATCGATATGGGGCTTGACACCGTATTACCGGAAGGTGCTTTCTATATATTCCCTTCGATAAAAAAATACAATGAAAGTTCATACGGTTTCGCGGTGGAGCTGCTGGAGGAAGCAGGTGTGGCTGTCGTGCCTGGTTCCGCATTTTCAGAATACGGTGAAGGGCATATAAGGATTTCATTTGCGACAAGCATGGAGAACCTTGAAGAAGCGGCTGACCGCATGGAACGTTTCCTGGAAGGGAAACGGGGTAAGCAAAGAAACATTCAACTGAGGAGGATTCCAAAATGACGATTTCACAGCAGGATACTTATGAATTGAATAACGGTGTAAAAATGCCGGTGATCGGATTCGGTGTATATAAAATTCCGGAAGAACAGATGGAGACAACAATCGGGACAGCGCTTGATGCAGGATACCGCCATTTCGACACCGCCGCTTTCTATGAAAATGAAAGGGCATTGGGCGATGTCCTGAAGAAATCGGGTGTTTCACGTGAAGAACTCTTCATCACGACAAAAGTATGGAACGATGACCTGGGGTATGAAGAGACATTGAAAGCCTTTGAAACAAGCCTTGAAAAACTGCAGATGGATTATCTCGACCTTTACCTCATCCACTGGCCGATTGAAGGGAAGTATACAGATGCCTGGAGAGCCCTGGAAAAGCTGTATAAAGACGGCCGGGTGAGGGCGATTGGCGTAAGCAACTTCCACAGACAGCATCTTGAGGAAATATTCAGTGTTGCATCTGTAAGACCCATGGTCGACCAGCTGGAATATCACCCACAGCTCGCCCAAAAGGAAATGAGGGCCTTTTGTGATGAACACGATATACAGCTTGAAGCGTGGGCGCCTCTTAAACGCGGGGCGTTCTTCGATGATCCGGTCATCCGGGAACTCGCTGAAAAGTACGGCAAGACACCTGCACAGATTGTACTGAGATGGGACGTGCAGACAGGCGTCTCCACCATACCGAAATCAGTTACGCCAGAGCGTATACAACAGAACATCTCTATTTTCGATTTCGAACTGACGGAAGATGACATGGATCAGCTGGACACCCTGGACACACATAAAAGACTGGGGAAAGATCCGGACAATTTCAGTTTTGATGAATAAGCTATGCAGCGGAACCTTTCAGGGTTCCGTTTTTCTTGTTGTTGGAATTCCATAAAAAAGTGGCCTGGACTTTCATCCCGGCCACGTCCTAAGATTTATTCAAATATTTTTCTGATCAGCTCTGCAAGGTGTTCTCCGGTATTCTCCATGACTTCATTTACATTTTTGCTGTCATCTGCAAGGGACCAGGTCTGCGTGAAATGACCGGACAGGTCTTCGGTGATCTGACCGGATATCAAGTAGACCGGCACGCCGTGTTTATCTGCAATTTCAGCCACGATCGAAGGAGCTTTGCCATCCATCGTCTGCATATCGCTCTTCCCTTCCCCTGTAATGACAAGATCAGCTTCTTTGACGGCATCTTCAAGACTGATCATTTCTGCAATCAGTGTGCCGCCTTTCTCCATGTTTGCGCCCATGTTCATCAGCATCCAGCCGAGTCCGCCGGCTGCACCGGCGCCCGGTCTACTGCTGTGGTCTTTCCTGAATATATCCATCGCTTTGCGATGCAGATGTGCAATCAGGCTTTCAAACTGTGCAATGTCTTCTGTTGCTATACCTTTTTGCGGCCCGAATATGGAAATTGCACCGTACTCACCGAACAATGGATTGGTGACGTCTGAAGCGATTGTCATTTGCACTCCATCCAGTACGCGAAGGCTGTCGGAGAGCAGTTCATCAATTTTTCCTATATCTTCATTCATCACAGATACAGGCTTTCCCGAGGCATCCTTTGCCATGCCGCCGAGTGCCATGAACATGCCGAAACCGCCGTCGTTGGTGGCAGAACCTCCCAGTCCGAGAATGATGCGGCGGGCGCCCCGGTCACGGGCATGGAGTATGAGTTCCCCTACACCGAACGAGGTACGGCGCCCGGGTGCAGAGCCTGCCAAGAGATGGAGGCCGCATGCCTCGGCGGTTTCAAGGATTGCTGTATCTTCCTTCATATAATAGACTGCCGGAACCGTACCGCCTTCAGGCCCGGTGACATTCAGGTCTATCTTTTCATATCCTTCATCCGCGAAACAATTCAGCAGGCCGTCTCCGCCATCACTCATCGGTTTGGTGACAGGGGCATGGCCAATCTCTTTGAGCGTCCGTGCCATAGTGTCTGCAGCATCTTTCTGGTTCAGTGTTCCTTTATAGGAATCAGGAGCGAGGACTATCTTCATAATTTCAACTCCATGCCAAAATCGATCGAGTAGTGCTCCAAAAGGTAATAGGGGACAAAAAAACGTGCGGTTTTCAACGGGTCGACGACCTGATTGATCTGTGTTTCACCAATCAGGCTCATCAGCATGGCGATCTCCGGCAGTGACAGAGTTGTTTGTGGCCTGAGCAGCTTGATCATCTGTCTGACTGATTCATCAACCGCTTCGTCCAGACTTTCACGTGAAACCATCATATTTATCCCTTCCTCATCAATCAGGACAGGATGGTTTGTACTGATTCCTGATGCTTTCTCCAGTCTGACTGTCACTCTGGCAGCCGTCTCCAGGCCGCTGATGCCGACTTCGCCGTCACCCATCTTTGCGTGAACATCACCGAGTCCGAACAGCGCACCATCATGGAAAACCGGGAGATAAAGTACAGCGCCCTCAGTCATTTTCCGGCAGTCCATATTGCCGCCGTGGGCTCCCGGCGTACTGTTTGGAACGGGGCCTGCCGCCGGGGCATTGCCGATGACACCGATCATGGGATTGAGAGGCACTGTCATGCCGTTGAATTCCGTCGTATTATTCTCTGTGTCGAGGTCGAAAAATTTAACATGGCGTTCCTCGATGTAATCCCTCATGACGCCGCCCTGTGGCCCGACGGTCACCAGACCTCTGCCATCCAGTTCGATTTTTTCGATGGTGGCCTTGAGGACATCACCGGCAGAGAGGCCCCTTACGAAAACAGGGCCTGTGGCCGGGTTCTGGCGGCTCCAGTCTACAGTGTCAAAATCCATATCCTGCGCGGTGATCTGATTTTCAAAACAGTCGACTGTACGGATCTGGACAGTGTCGCCGGCATCAATTTCGAGCGCCGGTGCAATAGTTGAGGACATTTCATAGCAGAGATGGGAACTGTTCAATTTATGATGCATATAACCACCCCTTTAAATCTTTCTGAAACCTCTGTCATACTGCTCGGGAATGAATGATCTGTCTGCCGGGTTCTGTTTGCGGTTTGCATTCATCACCCAGTAGGGATCGCGGAGCAGTCCGCGGCCGATTGCCGTAAGGTCAGCATCTCCGGAAGCAATGACGTGTTCGGCGACATTGACGTCTTCAAGCAGCCCGACGGCAATGACAGGAATGCCGGTTTCTTCTTTTATCCTGCTTGCATAAGGCACCATATAGCCGGGATACGGCCTCTGGAAACGCTCTTTGGACGGTGCACCTTCCCCGCCTGCTGAAACATCGATCATATCCACGCCCGCTTCCTTATAGCGTTTGGCAAGTTCAATTCCATGCCCGAGGCCGTATCCCCCTTCAGCATATTCCACAGCGGAAATCCTGATGACAAGAGGCATGTCCTCCGGCATGACCGACTTGACTGCTCCGATTACCCTGCTGCCGAACAGAGCGTAGTCCTGTCCGTATTCATCGTCTCTTTTATTGGTGAGTGGGGACTGGAACTGATGGATCAGATAGCCGTGGGCCCCGTGTATCTCAATCATGTCAAACCCTGCCTCGACTGCACGCACCGCACCCCATTTATACGCATCGATCATTTCATCGACTTCATCGGTGGCAAGCGCATGGGGTGTTTTGAATTTATCACTGAATGCAATAGACGAACTTGAGACCGGCTCATCTGTGTCCCGGGCTTTCCTGCCCGCGTGCCCGATCTGTATCCCGATTTTCGCACCCTGCCTGTGGCAGGCATCGACCAACCGTTTGTAGTGGGGAACATGGCCGTCCGACCATATGCCGAGGCAGTGATCGGTTATCCTTCCGCGCTCTTCGACATTAGTCATCTCCACCATGATCAGACCGGTGCCGCCGACGGCGCGGGAGGTGTAGTGGGTGAAGTGCCATTCATTCGGTATGCCGTCCTCCGCACTGTATTGGCACATCGGCGCCATGACCACCCGGTTGCGGAGCTCCAGATTCTTGATTTTGAAGGGTTCAAATAATGTTGACATCATGTGTTCCTCCTTTAATGTTAATTTTATTGTTACGGAAACCGGGCCAAACATCAAAGATAAAGGCTCGGTCAGGAACAAAAAACCCCTCCGATATGGAGGGAGGGGAAAATCATCTTCCATTTTCTTTGAACGAGATGACCCGTTCTTCAATTGCATCTCTGACGTGCCGGAACACCTCATGCACTTCCTGGTCCGGCCCGGTCGCTTTTGCCGGGTCTTCAAATCCCCAGTGCATGCGCTTAACATGCGGTGGTGTCATCGGACAATTATCATCTGCATCTCCGCAGAGCGTGATGACGTAATCCGATCTGTCAAGCAGTTCTTTATCAATGATGCCCGATTCCTGATCGGTGATATCCACCCCGGCTTCTTCCATGATGGATACTGCTTTCGGGTTCATGCCGTGGGCTTCAATCCCCGCTGAATGAACCTCATATTCACCGTCGAGATATTTGTGACCGAAGCCTTCGGCAATCTGGCTTCTGCAGGAGTTTCCAGTACATAGGAAATAGACGATTGGTTTTGACATATTCAGTCTCCTTTAATTAAGAAATGATCAGCAGCCATGCGAATAGTCCGAATAGCGTAATGAAAAGAACAGGGATGGTAAGCAGGATACCCATTTTGAAATAATAGCCCCATGAAATATGGACACCTTTTTTCTTAAGGACATGCAGCCACAGCAGTGTGGCTAGTGAGCCGATAGGCGTAATTTTAGGCCCCAGGTCAGAACCGATTACGTTGGCATAGATGAGCCCCTCCTTGACGAGTCCTGATGCCCCAGATTCTGCAATCGCCAGGGCATCGATCATGACAGTCGGCATGTTATTCATTACCGAGGACAGTATTGCGGCGGTAAAGCCCATTACCATTGTACCGATGAATAGCCCATGGTCGGCTGCGAGTCCAATGAATTTTCCGAGGATATCCGTCAGTCCCGCATTCTGCAGACCATATACGACTACATACATACCGAGTGAGAAGAATACAATATCCCACGGTGCGCCTTTTATCACCTGACGTATGGGGACAGTATAGCTGTTTCTGGCCATGACGATAAAGAAGAAAGCGATGATTCCCGCGATGAACGACACAGGAATCTCAAGCGGTTCACTCATAAAATAACCGGTGAGCAAAAGCGCAAGGACCAGCCAGGACCAGTTGAAGAGCCTGCGGTCGCGTATCGCCTCGCCGGGTTGTTTAAGTTCACTGACATCAAAGTCGGCAGGCAGATCTTTTCTGAAAAAGACGTAGAGTACGATGATACTTGCAATAATGGAAAACAGATTCGGGACGAGCATCCTTGACACATACTCCATGAACCCGATTCCGAAGAAATCCGCAGATACGATATTGACAAGATTGCTGACCACAAAAGGCAGTGAGGCGGTGTCCGCGATGAATCCGCTGGCCATGATGAACGGCATGACCATTTTTTCCGTAAAATTGAGGTTCCGTACCATTGCAAGTACGATTGGTGTCAGTATCAGAGCAGCCCCGTCGTTAGCAAACAGTGAGGCAACCACTGCTCCGAGGATGATGATATAGACAAACATCCTGAGGCCGTTGCCATTGGCGATGCGCGCCATATGAAGAGCGGACCATTCGAAAAATCCGATTTCATCCAAGATAAGTGAAATCATTATGACCGCAACGAAGGTAAGCGTCGCGTTCCATACGATTCCCCACACGGTGCCGATATCACCCAAACTGACGACCCCGAAAATCAGGGCGAGGACAGCGCCTGCACAGGCCGACCATCCGATGCCAAGCCCCTTGGGCTGTCTGATGACGAAAAACAAAGTGACAAGAAATATGATTACGGCAATAGCGGCAGCGAAATTATCCATCAGCAGCACGAAGCCCCTTCACATTTTGAAAACAGCCGGTCGATCTGTGTATCCATTTCCGGTATGGAGGAAATGAGGGAGGGAAGCATATCATAATACACGCTTTTTTCATCGAGTGACAGATAAGTCCAATATCCGTCCCTTCTGGCTTTGATCAGCCCGAGGCTGCGCAGTTTCTTCAAATGCTGGCTCACTGCTGGCTGACTCATCCCGAAGCACTCGGTAAAATCACAGACGCAGCATTCCTTTTTATTCATCATGGCAACCATCGACAGCCTGGATGTGTCCCCGAGGATTTTAAAAAGCTCAGCAGCATCAGAAATCTTCATTTCAACCTTTTCCATTTTCATCCTCCATTCTATATAAGAAAACATTTATGCAGATGTGATTATTATATAAGTGTTTGGTTATATAGTCAATACTGGTTTAGGTCCTGCTTTTTGAGGTTATATTAATATCATATTGTGTGTATATTAACTAAATGGAGGAATCATCAATGAGTTCGAATATTTATGGTAATACTCCCCCGATGCTCGGTGGAAAAAATCTGACAGGTGCCGAAGTATATGATACGGATGTACTGGTCTACGGGGTACCGTGGGAAGGTGCATGTACATGGGGGGATTACACGGGCAGTGAGCTGGGACCGAAGCAGATCAGGCTCTCATCTGCAAGATACAGTACATATCTGCCGGAGCTGGACCACATCAATGTGGAGGATCATATGTCCTTCGGTGATGTGGGGGATGTAAGTGTCATCCCTCATGATGTACCGGGAACCATGGGGCGCATTGAAGAATTTGCGGAGGAGTTATGGAAGTCGGGAAAGTTCCTTGTCGGACTGGGCGGAGACCATGGCATCACCTATCCTGTCGTCAAAGCATTGACGAATACAGGCAAAAAGGTGGGTATCATACACCTGGATTCCCATTATGACAATATGCCGCACCATGACGGCGATAAATTTGCACGCAGTACGCCGTTCATGCGTCTCTATGAAACTGAAGGTGTGAGGAACGAGAGCCTCATCCATACAGGGATCAAAGGGCCTCGGAACAAACCGGAAACAGGAAAGTACGCCGAGGAGAATGGGGCCGTTACACTGACGATCAATGATATCAAGGAAGCGAAAGACCTGAAAGCGTATGCGAATGAGATATATGATATGGCTGCAAAAGACGTGGACGTGGTCTACCTCACCATCTGCAGTGACGTCCTTGATTTTGCGTTCAATCCGGGCGGACCGGTGGACGGCAACGGCCTTACTTCCTATGAGCTTCTGACGATGATCTATGAGTTTGCCAAAAGAGGGCTCTGCGGCATGGATTTTGTTGAAGTATATCCGCAGCAGGATACGAACCAGAACTCGGCACACTTCGTATCTACTGTTGTGCTGTATGTACTTGCGGGGCACGTTCACGGCGGCCATCATAAATAAGTGCGGGAAGGGGAGGCCCTTCCTTTTTTAAAACTAGGGGTGAGGAAGATATGCTTGCACAGATCAAAGAGAAATTGAAGATATTCGGCCCCGGAGCCATCATTACAGCATCATTCATCGGCCCGGGAACAGTGACGACAGCGACCCGCGCAGGAGCGGGATTCGGCTTTGCTCTGCTCTGGGCGGTGATTTTTTCAATAGTGGCAACGATTGTACTGCAGGAGATGGTCGCCAGGATTGGGATAATAACGAAACAGGGGCTGGGTGAGAACATCCGTGACCTTTTCGATAATGTCATTTTAAGGTTTGCAGCAGTCTGGATCGTGATGATTGCAGTGTGTGTAGGCTGTGCAGCTTACATCAGCGGGGATCTGCTCGGGACATCACTCGGTGTTTCATACTTATTCGGCATACCGGAAAACTATGTGGCACCGGTAATCGGTGTCATCATCCTGCTGCTCGGCATCAGCGGCAGTTATAAGATCATAGAGAAGCTCATGCTTTTCCTCATAGCGGTGATGTGTGTCACTTTCATCACAACAATGATCGTATCCGGACCTGAAATCGCGGAAGTGCTGAAGGGGGCGTTCATCCCGGGCATCCCGAACGGTTCCATATTGATGATCATTGCTCTGATCGGCACTACTGTAGTACCGTATAACTTCTTCATACATGCAACCACTGTGAGTGAGAAGTGGGGCAGCGCCGAAGGATTGAAGGAATCCCGCTGGGACACGATCATAACCATTACTGTCGGAGGCATCATTACCGCTGCGATCCTCATCACTGCCGGTGCCCTCATTCATGGCCGTGAAGTGACCAGCGTCGTCGAACTGGCAGCTCCGCTCGAGCCGCTGATGGGAGAGTTTGCCCCACTGTTCATCAGCATCGGCCTTTTCGCCGCGGGTTTTTCCTCCGCTACGGCTTCCCCCATGGGTGCAGCTGTCACTGTGAGCAGTTTCATGAGATGGAAGGGAGGCTTTGACAATACGAAGTATAAAATCGTATTTTCGCTGGTTATCGGTCTCGGTATCGTTACATCCGCGCTTGGTCTGGAGCCGCTCGAGGTACTTTTATTTGCACAGGCTTTGAACGGGCTGATACTGCCGATCATCGCAATCCTCATCATGATTGTGATCAACAAAAAGGACTTTATGCGCGAGCATGTCAATCCGCTGTGGTTGAACGTAATCGGCTGGGTGGTTGCAGCTGTTGTTTCATTCCTCGGAATCTACAGCCTGGCGGATGCCGTGACTGCCTTCCTGTAGGCTGAAACGATTCAAACCCGGATCGTTTTGATTTATAATTCAAGTAAGAACTTTTAGAAAGGGTGTCAGCAGTTATGAAAGTACAAGCAAAATGGCAGGGCGGCATGGCGTTCAATTCGACAGGCGACAGTTCCGGCTATGATGTGACGATGGATGCTTCCGGAGAAGTGGGCGGCAATGACAGCGGTCCCCGTCCGATGGAAATGGTCCTTCACGGTGTGGCGGGGTGCATGGGCATTGATCTGTGTGTCATCATGCGCCGTGAGATGGAAAAGATCGAGTCCATTGAAATAGATATTGATGGCGACAGGAGGGACACTGAACCCAAAAGCTTTACAAAAGTCGACCTGACGGTGAGGATCAAAGGCGATGTGAAAGCAAAAATTGCACAGCGTGCAGTGGACCTTTCAGCGGATAAATATTGTTCTGCTATCAACTCCCTGAATGCAGAGGTGACGACCCGTCTTGAACTGAACGGGGAACTGCAATAGGAAAACCGGTGCACCCGAATTTTCGGGTGCACCGGTTTTCTTTGTGTTATTTTTCATAGAATTCTGTTTCCGACAGATCTTTGAACTGTATGATGATTTCTGAAATACGGTCTTCCTGTGTATAGTTCATCATCACGTAATAGCCATTGTCAGTGTCGCTGTCATAGATCATGCGGAAATCGGAGGTTTCATCCCTTGTCGGCCATCCGAAATTCTCAATAGCATCAGGTTTGTAGAAATCATCGGGGAAGATGATGATGCCGTCAACTTTGAGTTCGTCTGTATCCTCCGTGTTTTCAGCGGCAGAGGGAAAGTTGAATCCGATGTGATCATAGTGGTAATAGGTGCCGTCGACAATACTGCCTTTGCCGGAAGGTTCGCCCAGTGTATTGATCATGTAGTCATAGCTTGAGTGTACGGTTACTGTCCTGTATTCATAGCTGCCGTTAAAGAAGTTTGAAATGAAGGCAGGGCTTGTGACATCTATCGGGCTGATCTCAGGGGGAGACTGTGCTTCTTCAGAGGAATTTTCCTCCTTAGTTTCCCGGGATGATTCCTCGGCTGTCCTTTCATCTGCCGGGTCACCGGAGATGCCGAAGCAGGCGGTGAAAGCGAACGGTATGAATAGTAATGTCAGGAAAAATCTCATGTTATCAGGCTCCTGCTTCATGGATTGTCGGATGTTGCACCATGTGTTTCAATTATAATTATAAGGGACAGGATGATGAATTACTAGCGGAGGTGGCATGGATGCTAACGATAGAGAAGCTCGAAGTGGGTTATGAAGATTTCCATCTAAGAGTGGGGGGGATGAGGTTTGGTCATGGACTGCATGTCGTACTGGGTCCGAACGGCGGTGGTAAAAGTTCATTTATGAGGGGGATTATCGGTTATGGCGGTGAAACGATAATCGGCCGTGATATCCGTCATGAAGGCGGGCGGGTTGGGCATACCGGCCGGTTTTTGAGCTATCTTCCCCAGAGCACCCCGCCGTTTCGCATCAGTGTGGAGGAATATATCGGTCTGACAGCTGAAGCTCCGGATACGATGCTCAGGGATGAACTTCTTCGAACATTCGAACTGGCCCATCTAAGGCGGCAGACTGTGGAAGCACTCTCAGGCGGAGAATTCAAAAGGGCGCAATGTGCACAGATTGCGATGGAACAGAAAGCTGTCATCATGCTGGATGAAGTGGAGCAGGGGCTGGATCTCAAATACCAGCACCGGATATTGAAATGGATGAAGGATGAAGCGGCCAAAAAAACAGTCATCGCAAACATGCACGATGTGCCGCTTGCAATGACATACGCCGATACTGTAACAATGATGAGGGGCGGCAAGGTCATAGCGCATGGGATTGGTCCTGGAGAAGTTACATCAGAGATGCTTACGGACTGCTACTCTACCCCGCTTACTGTCGAGCACCACAGGGGCAGGATGTGGGTCTTCCATGACGCCCTATAGCACTGCCCCCAGCGCGCCGGAATATTCGCCGTTTTCAATAATATGTGGATTAACTCCTTTGAGGCCGGCATATCGCCCTATGATTTCAGTCATCACTCCATTGTTCAAAAGGGTGGAGCCAATGAAGACGATATCCTTCGTATCAAACCCTTCAGCCAGGCTGATACCCACTACCGTTACGGTCTCTGCAATCAGTCCGATGACTGCCTGGAGCTTATCCGCGTCGCTTAGATTAGGCAGGTCATCCATGAGTATCCGGCCGAAGTTGCTTGCTGTTATATCTCCGGGAATCGGGGTCGGACGTCCGGCATAGATGTGATGGACTTGAAGGTCGATTTTATCCCTGTTGCCCTGTGCGGCAAGGCGCACAATATCTTCATAGGAATCGACTCCTGTCAGAAGGCTGGACAGCCCGATTAGGGTCCCGCCGCCGACTCCGGAGCCGCCGACCCGCTTCTGGCCGCTTCCGTCTGCCTGGTGGAAACTTGTGCCCGTACCGACGTTCAGGTAGACGAAACGGCCAAGGGACACTCCCTGTTCTTCCATCAGTCTGGACAGACCGCGGTATGTTGCGTCGAATTCTATGGACAGCCGTGTCGGTGGTTCCAACTTCTCATCCATGTATTCTGCTTTCCCGCCGGTGAGGAATATCTCATCTTCTGTATGATCCCTGTTCAATTCTCCGATCAGTGAATCTATTTCCGAAGACGGTCTTTTCTCAAACCGTCTTTCTCTGTCTTCAATATAGACGATCTTTAACAGCGTCCCGCCTGCATCGATTCCGATTTTCATAGTCAGCCTCCAACAAAAAAGAATGTCATTGGCTTTTATTATACCAATGACATTCTTCTTTTTTAATATTAACATCATGCATTTTTCTTTTTTTTCTGTCTGCGCTTCATAGAGTCATTCGGCTCGCGTCTCAGAGACTTGGAGACGGCGACGATCATGAGGATCAGGATGATGCCAAATGGCAGGCCGGCAAGCAGTGAAGCTGCCTGGAGGCTGGTAAGCCCGCCTGCAATGATCAGAGTGACAGTGAGCAGTCCGAGCAGCACACCCCAGATGATTTTGAGGCGCATCTCAGGATTTTCAGTGTTCCCCGAGGTCATGCCGGCCACGATGAAGGTCGCAGAGTCGGCTGAGGTCACCAGGAAAGTGAAAATCAGCAGTATCGCAAATGACGAGAACAGTGCTGTCATCGGCAGCTGGTCGAACAGTGCGAACAGTGCGGCGGTATCATCATCCAATACGATTTCCCCGATGTTCGTACCATTGAAAAGGTCGGAATAAAGTGCCGTACCGCCGAGTGCACCAATCCACAGGAACGACAGTATCGGTGGCACGATGAGTATCCCGAGAACATATTCCCGGATGGTCCTTCCCTTCGAAACACGTGCCACGAAAGAGCCGATGAAAGGACTCCATGCGATTACCCATGCCCAGTAGAATATAGTCCATTCCTGAACCCAAACCTCACCGGAATAAGGCTGCATCCTCAATGAATAGCCGACATAGTTTGAAAGATAGTCACCAAGTCCCACAATGATGCTCTCCATAATAAAAGTAAAAGGACCGACTGCCATTACGAAAATTGTGATGACTGCAGCGAGAATCATATTCAGGTTACTCAGCCATTTGATGCCCCTCTTCAGACCGGTCGTCGTAGAGAGGATGAAAAGCCCTGTCATGACAGCTGTAAGTATGATTTGTGTCAAGGCGCCGGATGGGATGCCGAATGCAATATTCAGCCCGCCATCCATCTGCATGATGCCGAGACCGACAGAAGTGGCCATGCCGGTCACAGTCGCAATCACAGCAAGGATATCTATCGCTTTTCGCGCTTTCTGATTATAATCAGTCCCAAAAAGCGGTTCAAGAGAAGTTGAAACGAGTCCGTTTTTCTGTTTCCGGTACTGTGAATAGCCGATGGCGAGTCCCGCAACACCGAATATGGACCATTGGGAAATGCCCCAGTGGAAGAAGGAGTACCCCATCGCTATTTTGGCGGCACCTTCATCTTCGACAGGACCGCCTGTAAATGGTGATATCATGTAATGGCTCATCGGTTCAGCTACACCGAAGAACACGAGTCCGACACCAAGTCCTGCTGAGAACAGCATTCCTATCCATGAGCGGAAGGAGAATTCCGGCTGCGAGCGGTCGCCGCCCAGCTTGACACGGCCGTAAGGTGAAAGTGCCAGGAAAATCAGGAATACACCAAAACCGAAGACTGCAATCATGAAGAACCAGCTGAAGTAGTTTGAAATCCACCCGTACACCGACTCTGATGCCACCTGGAACCTGGCTGGTATCAGTATCGCGACGATTGCTGCAACTAGAATGATGCTGGATGATGTCCAGAAGACAATACCAAGCTTGGATTTCACCTTCTCAGGCATCTTAGGTACTTCATCGTCCGAGTTTTTGTTTAAATTGTCATTGTCCAAAATTTCTCCCCCTAAATTTCGCAAATTCTTTTTGCTCTACCCCCAACTACTGTATAATAAACGCAATAAATCACGTTTTTAATCTGGGTGACAATTATATCTTTATAAGGGTATAGTTAGTATCATAACAAAATGATAAAACTTGTCAAAAAGGGGTTTCAATATGAATGACATCACAATTCGCGAGTACAGAGAAGAGGACAGGGGAAGTCTTGAAACATTTCAACTGAGTGAGAAGCAGCAGGTCTATTCCAGCCTGCCGAAGGACGTGCTGGAAGATGCAGTCAATGACCCGGACCGTACGGCATGCGTTGTGGAAAACGGGGAAGGGGAGATTGTAGGGTTTTTCGTACTTCACAAATACTATCAGCACGAAGGATATGATACACCGCATGAAGTCGTATACATCAGGTCTTTATCCATCAATGAGAAACTGCAGGGGAGAGGATACGGTACTAAAGTTGCCATGGCACTGCCGCAGTATGTCCAGGAAAAATATACATCGCTTGATCATCTCTACCTGGTGGTGGATGCAGAGAATCAGGGGGCGTGGAATCTGTATGAACGCGCCGGCTTCATGCATACTGCAACTAAAGAGGACGGGCCGATCGGCAAGGAGCGCCTTTATTACCTGGATCTGGATCAGAAATATGTACATAATGTAAAGCTTGAGCTCGATGAGTCTGTGAATCTGCCTGATGTCAGGGTGGATATCATTTTGAATAAAAAAGAAAAAGTGGGTTATATAGAGGGGGAAGTGGATAAAGAAGTACTGAGGATCATTCATCTTTATACGGAGACGCCAGAGCGTAACCGTGGTATTGCTTCCACTGCGCTGCGTCAGCTGGGGACATTTCTCAGGAGGAATATGCCGGACATCCGTGAACTGACTGTAAGCATGGATGATGCGGCAGAAAAAATAAGATTGTTTGAACGGGTTGCTTTTGTTAAATTTGATGAAGATGAAAATGTGAAGCTTTACAAGAAATATATAAACTATTAAATTAGTGCTTGATTCATACGATGTTTAACTGTATGATGTTTTTTGATATTCCAGACTTGAAAGGATGAATTGGATGCGACTGGATGAATACACGAAGGAAATGATGGATGAGAATTCTTTCATCGACATGTCCCATATTTATTTAGAGGATGAAGGCAGGGAAAAGAATCTCTACGATATTATTGATAAGTTCAAGAAGGTGGGCGGTTATACAGATGAGGAAATCGAGAACCGTGTACTTCAATTCTATACAGATCTGAACACCGACGGACGATTCCTGAGCACAGGAGAAGGTGTGTGGGGACTCCGGGACTGGTATTCTGTCGATGACATTTCAGACAAGATTGCACCGACGATCCACAAGATTGAGCTTGCTGTCGACGATGAGGATCCTGTAGTTTATGACGAAGAGGATGATGCATTCGATCAGGATAAAGAGCTGGTCGAGGATGATACGGAGAATATTGATTCACCGATCAATGAGAATGAGGTCGAGACTGAAGAAGATCTGGACGATGCGCTTGATGAATCAATCGATGACAATATCGAATACGATGATTCTGATGAGCTGGAAGACAGCTACGAAGACGAATCAGACCTCTAAAGCAGAGTTTCCAGTTGACTTTCCTTCTGAAAGTGATATTATTTTTATTGGGCTCCCTGAAACAGGGATTGTAAAGAACGGCTCCTTTTCACCAAGTGTGGAAGGGGGCTATTTTTATTTTTACAGGAGGAAGTGCAATGACTAAATATATTTTTGTAACAGGCGGAGTGGTTTCTTCCCTGGGCAAAGGCATTACAGCTGCGTCACTGGGAAGACTGCTGAAAGACAGAGGGTTTTCCATTACGATACAGAAGTTCGATCCGTATCTGAACGTTGACCCGGGAACAATGAGTCCGTATCAGCACGGAGAAGTTTTCGTCACCGAAGACGGGGCCGAAACCGATCTCGACCTCGGACACTACGAACGTTTCATCGACATCAACCTTCACAAGTATTCCAACGTCACGGCGGGAAAAGTCTATTCTGAAGTCATCAGAAAAGAGCGTCGCGGAGATTACCTCGGAGGCACGGTGCAGGTGATTCCGCACATCACCAACGAGATAAAATCCCGTCTGTTGCAAGCCGGTGAGGAGTCCAACGCGGATATCGTCATTACTGAAATTGGTGGTACAACCGGGGATATAGAATCACTTCCATTCCTGGAATCGATCAGACAGCTGAGAAGTGATCTGGGCTCTGAAAATGTAATGTTTATCCACTGCACTTTACTTCCATACATCAAAGCTGCAGGTGAAATGAAAACAAAACCGACCCAGCACAGTGTAAAAGAGCTGAGAGGGCTCGGTATCCAGCCGGATATGATCGTAGTCCGTTCAGAATATGAAATGGCTGAGGACCTGCGGGATAAAATTGCACTTTTCTGTGATATTGATACCGAAAGCGTAATCGAGGCGCGTGATGAGGAGACCATTTACAATATAGTCATCCGCCTCCAGGAACAGCACATGGATTCCCTTGTCATCGACAGGCTCGGACTCAGAAGTACCGAAGAGGCGGAGCTGGAAGATTGGAAACATCTCCTTGATAATCTGAGCAGGATAAACCGTACGATCAAAATAGCCCTGGTGGGAAAATATGTTTCACTTCAGGATGCGTATCTCTCAGTGGCGGAATCACTGAGACACGCCGGATACGAACAGCAGGCGGAAATAGATATCAAATGGATCAATTCTGAACATCTCGATGAAAACAATTATGAAGATGAACTTGCGGGTGCAGACGGCATCCTCGTGCCCGGCGGTTTCGGTGAACGCGGTATCGAAGGTAAGATTCATGCGCTGCGTTATGCCCGTGAACATAAAGTGCCGCTTCTCGGTATCTGTCTCGGCATGCAGCTGGCAACAGTGGAATTTGCGCGCAACGTCGTCGGACTGGAAGGCGCTCATTCCAGCGAACTCGATCCGGAAACGCAGTATCCGGTCATCGATCTCATGCCTGATCAGAAAGACGTCGTAGACCTCGGCGGCACACTGCGCCTCGGCAGCTTCCCGTGCGACATCAAAGAAGGGACCGCTGCCCGTGAACTGTACGGTGTGGCAAATGTTGACGAGAGACACAGGCACCGCTATGAGTTCAACAACAAATACAAAGAACAACTGGAAGAAGCAGGCATGGTATTCTCAGGAACATCCCCTGACGGACGTCTTGTGGAAATGATTGAGCTTAAAGATCATCCATACTTCGTTGCGGTACAGTTCCACCCGGAATTCCAGTCCAGACCGACAAGGCCGCACCCGCTGTTCCAGGGTCTGATCCAGGCAAGTATGAAATAGAATATATTATAGCTGACCCCGCGGCCGGAATGGCTGCGGGGCTTTTTCTGAGTGGATTGACGCTGCCTTATTATCGATTTCAGAAGGGTAACAGGAGGGTTCGCATCATCGCACAAAAATCATTGATGCGATGATAGCCGTCTCACCTCCGCGGAATAAAAGCAATGATGTGAAATCAGCTTCTCACATTAATGTACGGCATTCATTAAGGTGAGGCACGCCGTCTCACCTTATCGAAAACGGATCGTTGGCGTAAGAAACGCTTCTCACATCAATGATCGTAAAACGGTAAGGTGAGGCCATACCTCTCGCATCAATGGAATCATTTCATTGATGCGTAAAGGCATTCTCACATTAATGAAAACAAGTCATTGATGCGAGCTGCATCTCCTCGCCTCAATGAATGGCGGCCATTGAGGTGCAAATACTCCCGCATACAAAAACCGGAACGGTTTCCCGTCCCGGCATTCAGTAGTCTTCGTTTGTCATCTCATCTATAAGTACATACAGATGATCATAGATATAAAGGAAGGCACTCATGTATGGATTTACGATCTTATCGAAGTTCGGTGTCGGAATGAGGGGGCGGGGTGATGACAGATCAATATAATGATGGATCTGATTCATCCTTTCAGATTCATGCTTGTTGAAGTTGGAAACGAGGACGAATTCGACACCTGCGGTTTCGAGTGATTCGGTAAATGCTTTGACTTCTTCGTCGAACACGCCGGCAGCAACGAGTACGCGGTCCGGTGTCGCGACCTGGGAGACATCCTTGAGCTGCTTTGCTTTCGCAAGGGACAGTGTGCCTTCAATCAGAAAGTTTTCCATTCCCGCAATATCGTGGAATGTTTTTATAAATATTTCACCTTCGGAGTGGACGGCCTGGGCGAGGAGCCTTGCAGCCATCTCTATTTCCTCTGACTGGGCATCGATATGGTTATAAATATTCACGAGCTGAGTCTGTAAAATCTTATCCATGGCGCTCTCTCCGTTCATTTTAATAGTACAGCAATATTACCAAAGGATTGCTAATAATTAAATGCTTTTGCTATAATCAATAGGAAGTAACGAATTTTAGGAGGAAATTTATAATGCCTTTGGTATCAATGAAAGATATGCTCAATAAAGCAAGGAAGGAAGGTTATGCTGTCGGACAGTATAATGTGAACAACCTTGAATTCGCCCAGGGTATCCTGATGGCGACACAGGAAGAGAATGCCCCGGTCATCCTTGGTGTATCCGAGGGTGCAGCAAGATACATGAGTGGTATGAAAACAGTTGTCAAAATGATTGAAGCTCTGATTGAAGATCTTGACATCACAGTGCCGGTGGCGATCCACCTTGACCACGGCTCCAGTTATGAGAAGTGTGTCGAAGCGATTGAAGCGGGATTCACTTCCGTCATGATCGATGCTTCACACGGTCCTTTTGAGGAGAACATCGCAACGACTAAAAAAGTTGTTGAATACGCACATCCTAAAGGTGTTTCCGTTGAAGCGGAACTGGGTGTTGTCGGCGGCCAGGAGGACGACGTAGTCGCAGATGGCGTCATCTATGCTGATCCTGAAGAATGCCGTGAACTCGTGGAACGTACAGGCATCGACTGCCTGGCGCCTGCGCTTGGCTCAGTGCACGGGCCTTACAAAGGTGAACCGAACCTTGGATTCAAAGAAATGGAAGAGATCGGCAACCAGTCCGACATCCCATTGGTTCTCCACGGGGGAACAGGTATTCCGACCCATGATATCCAAAAGGCGATTTCCTACGGGACTGCGAAAATCAACGTCAACACTGAAAATCAGATTGCTTCTGCAAAAGCTGTAAGAGACACTCTGAACAATGATTCCGGGGTTTATGACCCACGTAAATACCTGGGGCCTGCACGTGAAGCTGTCAAAGCGACTGTACAGGGTAAAATCAAAGAATTCGGTACTTCAAACAAGGCATGATTTTCTGCCGGTTAAGAGCCTGTCCCCGGGGACAGGCTCTTTTTTACTGCCCCGGCCATCTAAAAGTGCCGTCATCAGGCATGGGAAACGGATACACGGAAGTAAGCCGTCAAATTCGTTGCCCATTCCATCCCAACTACTTTATAATAGAATGACCAATAAATTTCGGAGGTGCCCGTTTAATGAAATATTTTATTGATACAGCGAATATGGATGAAATCAAAGAAATAAATGATTGGGGTGTACTGGCAGGTGTCACGACCAACCCTTCCCTCGTAGCCAAGGAGAAAGGAATCTCGTTCCATGACCGTCTCGTTGAAATATGCGAGCTTGTCGGCGGACCGGTCAGCGGGGAGGTCATCGCACTCGATGCGGAAGGCATGATTTCTGAAGGACGGGAGCTTGCCAGGCTTCATCAGCATATTGTTGTGAAGATTCCTATGACTGCAGAGGGCATGAAAGCTGTCAAAGTGCTTGCATCAGAGGGTATAAAAACGAACGTCACGCTTGTTTTCAACACGGTTCAGGCACTGACTGCAGCACGTGCCGGTGCGACTTATGTATCACCTTTCATCGGCCGGCTGGACGACATCGGACTGGAAGGACTGGACCTGATTGAAGATATCCATTACATTTTCACGGTTCACGAAATAGATACAGAAATCATTGCGGCATCGATCAGGGATGAAGGCCATGTTCACGGTGCTGCGCTGCGCGGCGCGGACATTGCGACAATTCCGTATAAAGTGCTGAAGAAACTCACAAGGCACCCGCTTACAGATAAAGGGATCGACCAGTTCCTAAACGACTGGAACAGCATCAAGGACCAATAGACGGGTCTACCGTATAAGGAGAAGGATTATGGGTAAAGAAGTGATAAAAGTCAGAGGAGGCAGAACGCTCTCCGGCGAAGTCGAAATCAGCGGCGCGAAGAACAGTGCAGTAGCACTCATTCCTGCTTCACTGATGGCTGAAAAAGGAGAGGTGGTCCTGGAGGGGCTTCCGGAAATCTCGGATGTCGAGACATTGATGAGCCTTTTGAATGACCTCAATATAAAAACGGATCTTGAGGGTACTGTACTGAAAATCAATGCTGAAGAGGCTGAGAACATGCCTCTGCCGAACACGAAGGTGCAGTCATTGCGTGCATCCTATTATATGATGGGGGCAATGCTCGCGCGCTTCAAGAAATGTGTGATCGGCCTGCCGGGAGGGTGTCCGCTCGGCCCGCGCCCGATCGACCAGCATATTAAAGGGTTCGAAGCACTCGGCGCCAAAGTGACCAATGAGCATGGGGCGATGTATCTGGTGGCTGAAGAACTGAAGGGTGCTAAGATTTTCTTCGATGTGGTGTCCGTTGGTGCAACAATCAATCTGATGATTGCGGCCAGCTGTGCCAAAGGGCGTACGGTCCTTGAAAACGTGGCGAAAGAACCTGAAATCGTGGATGTCGCCTCCCTGCTCAACAATATGGGGGCGGACGTACGCGGAGCGGGTACGGACACGATCAAGATCACCGGTGTTGAAAAACTGCATGGCACTACACATAATATTATCCCCGACAGGATCGAAGCCGGCACTTATATGATCGCCGGTGCAGCTGCAGGGGACAACTTCACTGTCCGCAATATCATTCCGACCCATATGGAGTCACTGACTGCAAAACTCGAGGAACTCGGTGTCAAGATTGAACTCGGTGATGATTATGCGACGATTACAAAACCGGATGAATACAGGCCGGTATCAGTAAAGACCCAGGTCTACCCGGGGTTTGCCACAGACCTGCAGCAGCCGCTCACCCCATTGTTGTTCAAAGCGGATGGCGTGAGCAAAATAACAGAAACGATCTACCCGGCGAGATTCCGGCATGTCGATGAATTGAACCGGATGGACGGCAAAATTGAGCAGAAGGGCGGTTCGGCGCTCATCTATCCGTCAGAGCTCAAAGGTGCAGATGTCTACGCAAGCGACCTGAGGGCGGGGGCCTGTCTCCTCATCTCAGGACTGCTCGCCGACGGAATCACTACGATCCACAACGTCAGCCACATCGACCGCGGCTATACTGACATCGTTAAAAAACTGGATACACTCGGTGCCGATATATGGCGCGAGGAAATCTCCGGGGAATGATCGTGAACAGCCGGCTCACCTTAGATGAGCCGGTATTTTTTGTATAATTTTTGTCCATCCCCGCGGCTTCTTTCATTTTAAATGTTTATAGTGTAGAATATGAAATTGTTAAAAACTCAAAAGTTTCCACTTGTTTAAAACCTCTGGATTATCCGAGGGTCCCTACTATATGAAAGTGAAGTGAATTTATGGCAGAGCGAGAGAAGGAAGGATTGAAATATGAATCCTTTGATGCACTCTATAAAAAGAACAATACGAAAGAACTGACAGCACGTGCCAAAGAATTGGGACTCACCAATTACAGCAGGCTCAATAAAAAAGAGCTGGTCCTGGCAATAATGGAAGCTGAAATGGAAAAAGAAGGCAACTATTATATGGAAGGGGTTCTGGATGATATCCAGCAGGACGGCTACGGATTCCTGAGAACAGTGAACTTCTCAAAAGGTGAGAAGGATATTTACATCTCGGCATCGCAGATCCGCCGGTTCGAACTGAAAAAGGGGGATAAGGTCACCGGCAAGGTACGCCGCCCCAAAGACAATGAAAAATATTACGGGCTGCTGCAGGTCGACTTCATAAACGACCAGAACGCAGAAGATGTGAAGAAAAGGCCCCACTTCCAGGCACTGACTCCGCTCTATCCGGATACGCGCATCCATCTGGAAAACAAATCGAATGATCTGTCTACACGCATAATGGACCTTGTCACCCCGATCGGTTTTGGTCAGCGCGGTATGATCGTTGCTCCGCCAAAAGCAGGCAAGACTTCTCTGCTAAAGGAAATTGCCAATGCAATCACTGAAAACCATCCGAATACGAAGCTGTTCATACTGCTGATCGGAGAACGTCCCGAAGAGGTGACGGATCTTGAACGTTCGGTTGAAGATTCTGAAGTGGTGCATTCGACCTTTGACGAGCCGCCGGAGCACCACGTGAAAGTTGCTGAACTGCTGCTTGAACGGACAAAAAGGCTTGTGGAAATGGGTGAGGATGTCATTGTCCTGATGGATTCCATCACAAGGCTTGCCCGTGCATATAACCTGGTGATCCCGCCTAGCGGCAGGACGCTTTCCGGCGGGCTGGACCCTGCAAGTCTGCACCGCCCTAAACATTTCTTCGGGGCCGCGCGTAATATCGAGGCGGGCGGAAGTCTGACGATATTATCCACAGCGCTCGTGGATACCGGAAGCCGCATGGATGACGTGATCTATGAGGAATTCAAAGGGACCGGCAACATGGAGCTCCATCTGGATCGGAACCTGAGCGAACGCCGCATCTATCCGGCGATCGATATCAGGCGCTCCAGCACAAGAAAGGAAGAGCTTCTGCTTGATAAAAAAGAACTCGATGTACTCTGGCAGCTGAGGAACCTGTTTACTGATGCGCCGGACTTCACTGAAAGATTCCTCAGGATACTGAAGCAGACAAAGACCAACGAAGAGTTTTTCGATGTTCTGAGGCAGCGCATGCTGTCTTCCCAGAATACAGGGAAACCCGTCATTTAAAAGTGAAATGCATCTCTTGATTTTTTACACTGCGGAGTGTATAATATATTAATGTCGAAGTGGCGGATGCCACTAATCAACTCTGTTCCAGATGGTTCAGGGCAAAGGAGCTGAAAGTAATGAAACAAGCAATTCATCCGGAATATAACAAAGTTAAAGTTGTGTGCTCTTGCGGTAACGAATTTGAAACAGGTTCAGTAAACAACGAGGATATCAAAGTAGAGGTATGCTCTGAATGCCATCCATTCTACACTGGACGTCAGAAATTCGCGTCTGCAGATGGCCGTGTTGAAAGATTCAACAAAAAATTCGGTTTCAAAAGCGCAAACGAATAATAGTGGAAATCACTGCATTGAAGTTGTCCTTCAATGCAGTTTTTTTATGCCTGAAATATGATATAATTAACAGGATTAAAGGACGAAAAAGGTGGAAATTTATGTATGATCAACTCGAAATCATAGAAAATCGTTACGAGCAGCTTAATGAACTGCTGAGTGACCCGGATGTAGTCAGTGATTCAGATAAGCTTAGAGAGTATTCCAAGGAACAGAGTGATCTTCAGAAAACTGTTGATATATACAGGGAATACAAACTCCAGAAGGAAACGATTGAAGAGTCCGAAGAAATGATGGGTGAAACTGATGATAAAGAGATGCTCGATATGCTCAAAGAGGAGCTTTCGGAAGCGAAATCCCGGCTTCCCGAGCTGGAAGAAAAACTGAAGTTCGAGCTCATCCCGAAAGATCCGAACGATGATAAGAACGTCATCATGGAAATCCGTGGTGCTGCAGGCGGGGATGAGGCGCAGATTTTCGCAGGCAACCTGTTCAGAATGTATTCAAGATTTGCTGAAGACCATGGATGGAGAACGGAAATCGTCGAAGCACATTCAAACGACCAGGGTGGCTATAAGGAGATCAGTTTCCTGATCCAGGGTCAGGGCGCATTCTCAAAGCTGAAGTATGAGAATGGTGCACACCGCGTGCAGCGTGTGCCCGAGACGGAATCAGGGGGGAGGATCCACACTTCGACCGCAACAGTGGCAGTATTGCCGGAAGTTGAGGATGTTGAAGTGGATATCCGCAATGAAGACCTGAAAATCGATACGTACCGTTCAAGTGGCGCGGGCGGACAGCACGTCAATACGACCGACTCCGCCGTCAGGATTACGCACCTCCCGACAGCGCTTGTCGTGACATCACAGGATGAAAAATCCCAGATCAAGAACCGTGAGCGCGCGATGAAAGTACTGAAAGCGCGCGTATATGATCTGAAAGAACAGGAAGCCCATGCGGAATATGCAGAAAAGAGGAAAAGTGCTGTCGGGACTGGAGACCGCTCGGAACGCATCAGAACTTATAACTATCCTCAGAATCGCGTTACAGACCACCGCATCGGACTGACTATACAAAAACTCGACCAGATCATTGAAGGGAAGCTTGATGAAGTGATCGATGCGCTGACCATCGAGGAGCAGACGAGCAAGCTGGAAGAGCTGAACAATGCAGCGCTATAGTTACAAAAGAATGATCGAAGAGGCGGAAGCCTCTTTGATTTTATCTGACAGGGAGCCGAGGATTGCGTCACTTCTGCTCGAAGATCTCTTCGGTATCGACCGCGTATACCTTATGCTGCATGAAGAGGAGGAAGTCCCCGGGGAACGGCATGGGATATTTGAAAAGGCGGTTGCAAGGGCAGCCGCCGGCGAGCCTTATCAATATGTGACGGGTTTCAGCTGGTTTTACGGCTATAAAATGGAAGTGGATGAAAATACACTGATACCGAGAAATGAAACAGAGGAACTGGTCGAGTTTGTGCTGGAGCAGGAACCGGACGATGGCAGGACTGTTGCAGATATCGGGACGGGTACAGGAGCCATCGGCCTCCTGCTGCAAAAACACTGGCACAAAAACCGGGTGGTACTGACGGATGTATCTTCCGGTGCGCTTGAAATGGCAGGGAAGAATGCGGAAGCATTGGGAGTGTCGCCGGAAATTTTCCGCGGCAGCCTGTTTGAACCGTTGACAGACAGAGGGATCATGGCTGACTGCATCGTGTCGAACCCGCCGTATATAGCATATGATGAAAAGGACGATATGGATGCTTCTGTCTACCGGCATGAACCGCATCTGGCACTCTTTGCGGATGATGGCGGCATGGCGCTATATAAACAGATGGTGGACGGGCTGCCGACTGTATTGAAACCAGGCGGAACTGTCTATTTTGAAATTGGCTGGCGGCAGTATACGGCACTCAGCACCTATATTAAAAAGGTCTGGCCGAAGACCCGGCCGCAGCTTAAAAAAGATATGAACGGACAGGACAGAATACTCTTCTTCAGGTGGGAGGATTGAAAATGGATACAAAAGTTTGGGAAATCTATATTGACCAGCTAAAAGATAAGGGTACGGAAGAAAAATTGGATGAAATCAGAACGGCCTTCACCTATGGTGAAGTTGTCGGTATACCCACTGAAACAGTCTATGGGCTTGCAGGGGATGCGAGAAACTCTGAGGCCATCCAGAAAATATTTTCAGCAAAAGGACGTCCCGGCGACAATCCTCTCATCGTTCACATACACAGTATGGAACAGCTGGAAGATTTCACAGAACCGCTCGATCCCAAAGTCCGATCCCTGATGAACCATTTCTGGCCGGGGCCGATTTCGTTCATTCTTCCATTGAAGGGCAGTATACTCGCAGGGAATACCGTGGCCGAGTTGGACTCTGTTGCTGTGAGGATGCCGAGTCATCCCGTGGGCCATGCGATACTGGAGCACGTTGGATTCCCGCTGGCGGCGCCGAGTGCAAATCTGAGCGGTAAACCGTCTCCCACAGACTACCGGCATGTCATTGATGATTTGAACAGGAAAGTTTACGGGGTAGTGGAAAGCGATCCAGCAGTGTTCGGTCTGGAGAGTACGGTTCTCGACTGTACACAATATCCCTACCGAATTGCAAGGCCCGGCAGTATCACTAAAGAAGCGCTTGAAAACGTCCTTAAGGAAACGGTGGACCGGCATGTATCCGATTCGGAAAAACCAATATCACCGGGTATGAAATATAAACATTATGCACCACGGCAGCCGCTTGCAGTCATCGAGGGGGGGCTGAAGAATAACACGCATTTTGAAGAGGATGGCGATAAAAAAATAGGAATCATCGCCCCGGAGAACTGCAGGAGCTTTATTCCGGATGGTTCTTATTTCATAAGCCTCTGCTCGGGTGATGAAAATTACCGCGAGGCGGCAAGGAACCTCTACGCTGCACTCAGGCGGATGGATAAATCGGATGTCGATCTGATCTATATCCACGGTTTCCCTAAAAATGATGAAACCGATGCGTTGATGAACCGGATCTACAAGGCAGCGGGTGATGAAGTGATTAAGGATGATCATCTATGAAGATAATATTCATATGTACTGGAAATACATGCAGAAGTCCGCTTGCTGAAAGCTATGCCAAAACAAAATTTCTCGGCGGAGACTTTGAATCGCGTGGACTGATGGTGATTTCCGGTGATACAAGCAGTGAGTCTGTTGATATAATAGAACGTGAATCACTTGTGCCGCCCTCCCGGCCTTCACAGCTGAGACCGGAAGATGTGGCGGACAGTCTGCTTCTTACCATGACGGAAGAGCACAAGATGATGGTCGAGCAGCGTTATCCGGGCGCAGATGTGAGAATGATCAGTGAGTTTGCGGAAGGGGCGAAAAAATCGATTGCGGACCCCTATGGCGGCTCTGCGAAGGAATACGAATTAGTGTACAATCAACTTAAGTCATATATCGATAAATTTAATCTGTAGAAATTTATAAATTATTTGGTTGCGTGCACATTTGATATATAATATCAGCAAAGAGGTGAATTTATGAAAATAGCTATTGCTTCGGATCATGGTGGTGTAAATCTCAAAAAGGCGATTGTTGAAACACTTGCGCAAAAAGGGGTCGACATTACGGATTTCGGTCCGGATTCCGGTGAATCTGTGGACTATCCCGATTATGCGAAACCGGTCGCGGAGAAAGTTGCAGACGGTATTTTTGACCGCGGAATCCTCATCTGTGGTACAGGCATAGGGATGAGCATAGCGGCGAATAAGGTGAAAGGCATCCGCTGTGCCCTTGTACATGACAGCTTCTCGGCAAAAGCGACAAGACAACATAATAACTCGAATATGCTGGCTATGGGGGAGAGAGTGGTAGGCTCCGGGCTGGCAAATGATATTGTCGATATTTGGCTGAATACTGAATATGAAGGTGGCAGGCATGAACGGAGAGTTTGCAAGATTGAAGAGTGATATCGGTACTTTGATTGAAAATCTCACAGATGCAGATTTTTTTGTTCCGGGAGAAGACCTGCTCCTCGGATGCTCGACATCCGAAGTGATCGGTCATCACATCGGAAAGCAAAGTTCGATGGAAGTCGCAGAACTGATATTTGATGCGTTTAGCAAAGTTGCAGAAAAATTTGATGTCAACATCATGTTCCAGGGGTGCGAACATATCAACCGTGCCGTGACCATGGACCGCAGTGTTGCGAAAAAACGTGGTTACGAGATTGTAAATGTTGTGCCGCATAGGGAAGCTGGAGGAAGCCTGAGTGAACATGCGTATAAGCACCTCGGCGACCCGGCGGTCGTCGAGCATGTGACGGCGGATCGCGGCATTGACATCGGACAGACATTGATTGGCATGCATGTGCGCCATGTTGCTGTTCCATTCAGAACGGAGCAGAAGACGGTTGGCAGCGCGAATGTAACGATAGCATTTTCCAGACCGAAATTAATTGGCGGACCAAGAGCCCGCTATTAATAATAAATTTCAAGTTCAAGGAGAGAGAATATGTCACATATCGAGTCACAGGACCCAAAACTTTTTGAAGCAATGGAAGCAGAGTTTGATCGTCAGAACAATAATATTGAATTGATTGCATCGGAGAACTTTGTATCAAAAGCTGTTTTCGAAGCGCAAGGTTCAACATTGACCAACAAATACGCAGAGGGCTATCCGCATAAACGCTATTACGGTGGCTGTGAACATGTGGATGTAGTCGAAGACCTCGCACGTGAACGTGCAAAAGAACTATTTGGAGCAGACCATGCCAATGTGCAGCCGCACTCAGGCTCACAGGCAAATATGGCTGTTTACTTCTCAGTGCTTGAGCCGGGGGACACAGTACTCGGTATGAAACTGGATCATGGCGGACATCTCACACACGGCAGTCCGGTCAACTTCAGCGGTAAACTTTTCAATTTTGTCGATTACGGAGTGAAAAAGGATAATGAGCAGATCGATTATGCGGATGTGCTGGCGAAAGCAAAGGAACACAAACCGAAAATGATCGTTGCCGGCGCAAGTGCTTATTCAACCGCAATCGATTTCAGCAAGTTCCGTGAAATCGCAGATAAAGTCGGTGCCTACCTGATGGTGGATATGGCACATATTGCCGGGCTGGTTGCGGCAGGTCTGCATCCGAACCCGGTACCGCATGCAGATTTCGTGACTTCCACGACACATAAGACGCTGAGAGGGCCGCGTGGTGGCCTGATTCTCACAAAAGATGAGTTTGCCAAGAAAATCGACAAGAACATCTTCCCGGGTATCCAGGGCGGACCGCTGATGCATGTCATTGCAGCGAAAGCCGTAGCGTTTGGCGAGGCATTGAATCCCGACTTCAAAGTATACCAGGAGCAAGTCATCAAAAATGCCCGTACGCTTGCTGAGAGGCTGACGGAAAATGGACTGCGCGTCGTCTCCGGCGGAACGGATACACATCTCCTGCTCGTTGATGTGAAAACTTTCGGCCTGACAGGCAAGCAGGCGGAGGAAGCGCTGGATGAAGTCGGCATCACATGTAACAAGAACACAATTCCTTTTGATGAGGAATCCCCGTTCATCACAAGCGGTATACGTCTCGGTACACCGGCGATGACAACACGCGGATTCAATGAAGAGGACATGAGAGAAGTGGCAGATCTCATGGCAGAAGTACTCACTGCTGTCAAAAATGGCCAGGAGTTCGCTGAACTCAGAGACAGGGTATCTGCTCTGACTGGAAAGTACCCACTATACCAATAAAAAGGATGCCGGAATAAATGTCTTAATTCCGGCACAATAGAGAAGACAGGAGGAACACTATGTCCAAAGTGCAAGTAATGGACCATCCGCTGATCCAGCATAAAATGAGTTATATCCGTGATGAGAAAACATCTACAAAGGAGTTCAGGGAACTTGTCGATGAAGTCGGCATGCTGATGGCATATGAAGTGACGCGTGATTTGTCACTGGAAGATGTTGCAGTGGATACACCCGTTCAGAGGACGACAGCAAAAAGGCTGAGCGGCAAAAAGCTTGGGATTGTTCCCATACTCCGTGCCGGTCTTGGGATGCAGGAAGGAATACTCAAGCTGATCCCTTCGGCCCGGGTGGGTCATATCGGACTGTACCGTGATCCTGAGACACTGGAAGCAATCGAATACTATGCCAAATTCCCCGGCGACATCGAAGAGAGGGATATCTTTGTCATTGACCCGATGCTCGCAACCGGGGCATCCGCAGTTGAGGCGATTACAGCAGTGAAAAAGCGCGGCGCAACAAAAGTCCGTTTCATCTGCCTGATTGCGGCGCCTGAAGGTGTGGAAGTATTGAAGGAAGCACATCCTGATGTGGACATATACATTGCTGCATTGGATGAAAAATTGAATGAGAAAAGTTATATCGTCCCGGGACTTGGAGACGCTGGAGACAGACTCTTCGGAACAAAATAGAACCAACAAGGAGAAATAGAATGAAGAAAATCATGACAATCTTCGGTACAAGGCCTGAAGCCATCAAAATGGCACCGCTTGTACTGGAACTGAAAAAAGATCCGGAGCTTGAGCCGATTGTGGTAGTGACGGCGCAACACAGGGAAATGCTGGATCAGGTGATGGATATTTTTGGAATCAAAGCTGATTTCGATCTCAATATCATGAAACAGGGACAGACACTTTCTGAAGTGACAGGCAGAGTGATTGAAGGCCTGGAATCTGTCATCAAGGAAGCAGAACCGGATATGATCCTTGTCCATGGGGATACAACGACCACTTTCGCCGGCAGTCTGGCGGCATTTTATAATGAAGTCGATATCGGTCATGTTGAAGCAGGGCTCAGGACTTACAACAAATATTCACCATTCCCTGAAGAGATGAACCGTCAGATGACAGGTGTTCTCGCGGATCTCCATTTCTCTCCGACAGATCAATCGAAGGAAAACCTTCTCAAAGAGAACAAGGATGAAACTTATATATCTGTTACAGGAAATACAGCGATTGATGCACTTAAAACGACTGTCAATGAAGCATACAAAAGTGAGATCATTGAGAAGCATAAGGACAAAAAAGTGATCCTGCTCACTGCGCACAGGCGTGAGAACATCGGCATGCCGATGGAGAACATCTTCAGTGCCGTAAGGGAAATTGTTGAAGAGTTCGATGATGTGACAGTCGTCTATCCGATACACAAAAATCCGAAAGTCCGTGAAATTGCAGCAAAATATCTCTCAGATCATGACCGCATTGAGATCATCGAACCACTTGATGTATTTGATTTCCACAATTTCGCAGCAAAGAGCCATATCATTCTCACCGATTCGGGCGGGGTGCAGGAGGAAGCACCGTCACTCGGCAAACCGGTGCTGGTGCTGAGAGACACGACAGAACGTCCTGAAGGTGTGGATGCAGGTACATTGAAACTTGCCGGCATCCAGAAAGAAAATATCTACAATATGACGAAAAAACTCCTCACGGACGATGAGATGTACGAAAAAATGTCATCGGCTGCGAATCCTTATGGTGACGGACGCGCTTCAGAGCGCATCTGTGAGAACATAAAATATTATTATGAAATACTGGATGAAAAACCACAAAGTTTCAGAGTGTGAAAAATATGTCAATAATATGTCGGAAGTGCCGTCATGACAAATATTTTCGTACATATTATTGACATAAAAAAAGCACTCATATATCATTACAAGAGTAATGTAACGGTTTCCAGACACAGCCGTAAAACACACTAGGAGACAGTGTTAATAGTGCCATTTTTCAGACGATTTTACAGACAATTCCTGAAGTTTTTACTTTTCCCCTTAGTTTTAAGCCTACTCTTCTATTTATTTACCAAGTCATCCATTGCAGCCGGATTTGCCCTGGGCACCATTGCGTCCATTTTCCTGCTGTGGAACTGGTACTGCAACCTGGAAAGAGCTTATGAGAGCGAGGGCAAAATAAGGACCGGTACTGTTGTGCGGTTGCTGATTGTGATAGTTACATGTCTCTTTTGGGTGCGATTCCCTGGTGTATTCAGCATTTTCGGTATAGCAGGCGGGCTTCTGCTCAGCTATATCATGATCATTTTCCGTGCAATTAAAGAATTGACGAAGTGAAAGAGGTGAGAAAATGGAACATGGAACTCCGTTATGGACAATTGACGTTTTTGGTTTACCTGTAACATTTGACCTGTCGACATCTCTGATGATCATCGTGTCGTCGTTAATAGTGTTTCTGATTGCATTCTTCATGACAAGGAACATTGCGGTGCGGCCGACAGGAAAGAGCCAGGTACTTATGGAAGTACTGGTGAACTTCGTTAAAGGTATCATTTCCGGCAATATGGCGTGGAAGCAAGGAGGAAGATTTCACTTCCTGGCCCTGACACTGATTCTTTACATAGCCGTTTCGAACTTCCTCGGGCTGCCATTCGCTTTCGTGGCACCTGATGAAAATCACACGCTCTGGTGGAAATCACCTACAGCGGATCCAGCAGTCACGCTGACACTGGCGAGTGTGATGATCGTGCTGACACACTACTATGGTGTTAAGATGCGCGGGACAAAAGCATACATCAAATCATACGCAGAACCTTTTGGATTTATGGTGCCTTTCAAAATACTTGAAGAATTCACATACAACCTGACGCTTGGTCTCCGTCTTTACGGTAACATCTATGCAGGTGAGATTCTTCTGGCGTTACTCACAACAGTGATGATGAGCGGTGCAATAGGCTTTATCGGAGGATTTATCCCGATGATGATCTGGCAGGGCTTTTCAATCTACATCGGTGCAATTCAGGCATTCATCTTTGTTATGTTATCAATGGTCTACCTATCCCACAAAGTTAGTGACGACCATTAATATATAATTTTTAAATATCATTCAAAAATATTAGGAGGAACTATATCTTATGATGAACTTACTCGCAGTAGGTATTGCAGCAGGCCTTGCGGCACTCGGCGCAAGCATCGGTATCGGTCTTATCGTTTCCAAAACAGTTGAAGGGGTTTCACGTCAGCCGGAGGCACGTGGTCCGCTCATGACAGTCATGTTCATCGGTATCGGTGTTGTTGAGGCCGTTCCGATCATCGCGATTGTTATTTCATTCATGCTTATGTTCATGTTCTAAGAATCGTTACATTTGGCGAAGTCTTCCATCAAAGATTTCGCCCTCTTATTATGTCGACTATGAATAAAGAATGAAACTCTCGTGAAAGGAGTGTACATACGTGGAATTTCTTATTTTAGGAGCTGCGGATACGGTTCCGACAGCTATTGGAAGCAGTCTGGTACAATTGGTCACTTTCCTGGTTCTTCTCGGAGCCCTTTCCTACTTTGTGTGGAAACCGCTTAAAAAAGTGATGGATGAAAGAGAGAACCTGATCCATACAGAAATTGATGATGCTGAACAGCGCAAGGCTGAAGCTGTACGTCTCAAAGAAGAGAATGAAGCAGTACTGAGAGATACACAGGCTGAAATTTCTTCTATGATGGACAACGCAAAACAGCAGGCGAAAAAAGAGCAGGAAGCAATCATCCACGATGCCAACACGCGTGCGAATCAGATGATGAACGACGCGAAGGTTGACATCGAAAGGGAAAAAGAAAAAGCAATACGTGATATCAACAGTCAGGTGTCAGAGATTTCCGTCCTGATTGCAGAGAAGATGATTTCCAAAGAAATCAATCAAGAGGATCAGAAAGATCTGGTCTCAAGGTACTTGCAGGAAGCAGGGGATAAATAATGGCAGGTTCAGCACAAAAATATTCCCGGGCGCTTTACAGCAGTGTCTCAGAAAACGGCCAGCTTGATGAAGTGAAGGCTGATTTCGATGAAGTGATAAAGGCAGTACAGAAAACCCCTGATTTCACAGAATTCATGGCCAACCCCAAGGTTGCCAAAAACAAGCGCAAAGAAGTGGTGGAACAGGCCTTCAGCGGTGTCGTGAAACCACTTTACAATCTTCTGTTGATTCTGTCAGACAGGAATATTCTGTCTGAAATCGAAGCCGTCCATACCCACTTCACAGAGGCATATAACGCACATTACAACCAGGAGCATGTTGTGATCGAATCAGTATATGAACTTTCTGATGAAGAGATCGATTCCATCGGGAAAGTGTTCATCCGGAAGACTGGTTTTTCCAAACTGCTCATCGAGAATAAAATAAATGAGAAATTGATCGGCGGCATCCGGGTCTTCATCGGAACGAAAGTCTATGACGGTTCCCTGAGAGGACAGCTCGCTGACTTGAAAACCCAGTTCAGAGAACGGACTATCAGTTAATTAAGGAGTGATATTTGATGGCAATTAAAGCTGACGAAATAAGCGCTCTTCTTAAAAGCCAGATCGAGAACTATGAAGCGGATATGAAAGTATCCGATGTGGGGACAGTCATCCAGGTTGGTGACGGTATCGCACTTGCTCATGGTCTTAATGATGCAATGGCTGGAGAATTGCTTGAATTTCCTAGCGGTGTTCTGGGACTTGCCCAGAACCTCGAAGAAAACAATATCGGTATCGTAATTCTTGGACCCTATGATGATATCAAAGAAGGCGATGAAGTTAAACGTACAGGACGCATCATGGAGGTTCCTGTCGGTGAAGAACTCATCGGACGTGTACTGAATCCACTTGGGCAGCCTATCGACGGCAAAGGCCCGCTTGGCTCAACAAAAACAAGACCTATCGAAAGCCCTGCAACCGGAGTTATGGATCGTAAATCCGTTGATGAACCTCTGCAGACCGGCATCAAGGCGATTGATGCACTTGTACCGATCGGACGCGGACAGCGTGAGCTTATCATCGGCGACCGACAGACAGGTAAGACGACAGTCGCAATCGATACGATCCTGAACCAGAAAGACCAGGACATGATCTGTGTATATGTAGCAATCGGCCAGAAAGAATCAACTGTCCGTGCGACAGTGGAAACGCTCCGTAGGAACGGTGCACTGGATTACACAATCGTAGTTTCAGCAGGTGCTTCAATGCCTGCACCAATGCTTTACATCGCACCATACGCGGGTGTATCCATGGCTGAAGAATTCATGTTCAACGGCAAACACGTACTCATCGTCTATGATGACCTGACCAAACAGGCGGCTGCGTACCGTGAACTGTCCCTTCTTCTCCGCCGTCCGCCGGGCCGTGAAGCATATCCTGGTGACGTCTTCTACCTTCACAGCCGTCTGCTTGAGCGTGCGGCCAAACTCAATGATGACCTTGGCGGCGGTTCAATCACTGCGTTGCCATTCATTGAAACACAGGCAGGCGACATCAGTGCGTTCGTACCGACGAACGTCATCTCCATTACAGATGGGCAGATATTCCTGCAGTCAGACCTGTTCTTCTCAGGCGTGCGTCCAGCAATCAACGCCGGACTTTCCGTATCACGTGTCGGTGGTTCCGCACAGATCAAAGCGATGAAGAAAGTTGCAGGCACACTGCGTCTTGACCTTGCAGCATTCCGTGAGCTTGAATCATTCGCACAGTTCGGTTCCGACCTTGACGAAGCGACTGCAGCTAAACTGGCCCGCGGCCAGCGTACTGTTGAAGTGCTCAAGCAGGGCGAGAACAAGCCGCTGAAAGTAGAGCGTCAGGTAGCAATCCTGTATGCACTTGTCAATGGTCATCTGGATGATATTCCTGTTGAAGACATCACGCGTTTCGAAGATGAATTCCTCAGCTGGCTGGATTCCAACAATCAGGAACTGTTGGATGGAATCCGTGATACCAAACAGCTCCCTGATGATGAAGCGTTTGTAAGCGCGATAAGCAGCTTCAAGAAACTATTCAATCCTTCCAAGTAATGAAGATGAATGATTATTAAGGTGGTGAATTCATGGCTTCAATAAAAGAAATAAAAGGCCGTATCGGATCTACTAAGAAGATGAGTCAGATCACTCGTGCGATGCAGATGGTTGCGAACTCCAAGCTCAAGCGTGCGGAGGAGAACTCCAAGAAGTTCCAGCCTTACATGGATAAGATCCAGGAGGCGGTACAGGCCATTGCATCCGGCGACACGACCAGTTCCCACCCGATGCTCGAGGAACGGCCGGTCAAACGCACAGGATACATTGTAATCACGGCAGACAGCGGTCTTGCAGGGCCTTACAACGCCAACGTGCTGAAAGCGGTGACGAACGAAATAAAAGAGCGTCATAACAACAATCCGGACTCCTACGACTTGTTTGTAATAGGAAGCTTAGGTCTCGAATTCCTGGAGAACCGCAAGTACCCTGTTGCGAATTCGCGTACCGGACTGGCAGACCAGCCTGATTTCAGCAGTGTGAAAGAAATTGCGCAACAGGCGGTGTCTTCATTTTCCAGCGAAGAATTTGACGAACTTTACATTGTATACAACCGATTCATCTCTATTCTGCAGCAGGAAGTCGATATGAGGAAAGTGCTGCCGCTTACCGACAGTGACCTTTCGAATCAATCTCAGGCTTCAAGCCTTTCAACATATGAATTCGAACCGGACAAGGAGACCATTCTTGAAACGATTCTTCCTCAATATGCGGAAAGTCTTATATATGGCGCGCTGCTTGATGCCAAAGCAAGTGAACATTCCATGAGAATGACAGCCATGCAAGCTGCAACGGACAACGCCAAAGAATTGGTTGATGATCTTACATTGCAATATAACCGTGCAAGGCAGGCGGCAATCACTCAGGAAATTACTGAAATTGTGGGCGGCGCAGCTGCACTCGAATAAACAAGAATGAGTAGGAGGAAATCTAATGGCTTTAGGTCAAGTAATTCAAGTCATGGGACCGGTAGTTGACGTTAGATTCAATGAGGGAGAGCTCCCTGAACTGAATAACGCGCTTTTCGTCGACGTTGAAAAAGACGGCGAAACTACAACCCTGGCTCTTGAAGTTGCGCTTCATCTCGGAGACAATGTCGTAAAAACAATTGCGATGAGCTCGACAGATGGTTTACAGCGCGGTGCTGAAGTAACGAATACAGGCAAGCCTATATCTGTACCGGTCGGTCAGGTAACGCTTGGCCGCGTATTCAACGTACTGGGTGAACATATCGATCTTGAGGATGCAATTCCTGAATCTGAGAGAAGAGATCCGATTCACCGTGAAGCACCTAAATTTGATGAACTGCAAACTGAAGTTGAAATACTGGAAACAGGCATTAAAGTGGTCGATCTGCTTGCCCCTTATACAAAAGGGGGGAAGATCGGACTCTTTGGCGGTGCCGGTGTCGGAAAGACAGTCCTTATCCAGGAACTGATCAACAACATCGCACAGGAACATGGCGGTATCTCAGTATTCGCCGGTGTCGGAGAACGTACACGTGAGGGTAACGACCTTTATTACGAAATGAAAGATTCCGGAGTAATCGAGAAGACTGCAATGGTCTTCGGCCAGATGAACGAGCCGCCGGGTGCACGTATGCGCGTTGCACTTACAGGCCTGACAATGGCGGAATACTTCCGTGATGAAGAAGGGCAGGACGTACTCCTTTTCATCGACAACATCTTCCGTTTCACACAGGCTGGTTCAGAAGTGTCAGCCCTCCTCGGACGCATGCCGTCAGCTGTTGGTTACCAGCCGACGTTAGCAACAGAGATGGGTCAGCTCCAGGAGCGTATCACATCTACGAATGTCGGTTCAGTAACTTCCATCCAGGCAGTATTCGTACCGGCGGATGACTATACCGACCCGGCTCCTGCACAGACGTTCGCACATCTTGATGCAACGACGAACCTGGAAAGAAGTCTTTCCGAGATGGGTATCTACCCTGCGGTGGATCCGCTCGCATCCACTTCCCGTGCGCTTACTCCGGCTGTTGTCGGAGAAGAACATTATGAAGTTGCGCGTGAAGTCCAGGCGACAATCCAAAAATACCGTGAACTGCAGGATATCATTGCGATCCTCGGTATGGATGAGCTTTCCGACGATGATAAGAGAACTGTAAACCGTGCACGCCGCATCCAGTTCTTCCTGTCACAGAACTTCCACGTTGCAGAGCAGTTTACGGGACAAAAAGGTTCATATGTGCCGGTTTCGCAGACAGTTGCGGACTTCAGGGAAATTCTTGATGGCAAATATGACAATATCCCGGAAGATGCCTTCCGTCTTGTCGGCGGTATTTCGGATGTGCTTGATAAAGCACGCGACATGGGTGTAGAAGTTTAAAATCGGGGAGGTTAGCAAATGAATAAAATTGCACTGGATGTAGTAACACCTGATGGTTCTGTCCATTTCGAAGAGAACTGTGAAATCATCATACTCCAGACCAAACAAGGTGAGCTCGGTGTCATGGCCGGCCACGTCCCGACAGTAGCTGCACTCAAAATCGGAGGCCTCCGCGTAAAAGTTGATGGACGCTTTGAGTATTTTGCAGTGACAGACGGTTTCGTTGAAATCCGTCCTGATAAAGTGACTGTACTTGTTCAGGCTGGCGAATTTGCAGGTGACATCGATACTGAGCGGGCTGTTGCTGCGAAAGAACGGGCGGAAACCCTGCTCGCTAAGGAACGCGATGAGAAGATCGACAGGTTCCGCGCGGAACTCGCTCTAAAGAGGGCGACCAACAGAATAGATATAGCGAAGCACAGTTCATAAATCACCCAGGCTCCGGCCTGGGTTTTTTAAGGTGGTAAAAATGTTAATTTCACAACTTGCCTTCATACACATCATACTCCATATTTTCTGTGTCATATTTGCCTTCCGGGTCCTCGGTGCACTCAATGTGGACGGATGGTTCCGGCGCGGGGAAACGGGAAGGATACGTCTTTTCCTCATTCTGCTCGCCATACTCCTTGGAAGTGCCTTAAGCAATTTCATCATGGATTTCTTCAGGCTGGTGCAGGAAGCTTCCCTGATGTTCCAATAAATGCTTTACAAACATGTTTATACAACTTTAAAATAGTGAATAGTGTAATGTGAAAATGCGATTCAAATTTATGGAGTGATTGTTATGGAGTCTATAATTGTAAAGGGTGGAAACAGACTGTCTGGTTCCGTGAAAATAGAAGGTTCGAAAAATGCAGTGCTTCCGATAATGACGGCTTCACTGCTTGCAGAGGACGGAGTATCCAATCTCGTCAATGTACCGCTGTTATCAGATGTAGATAATCTTGCCGATCTGATCAAGTATCTGGGAGCCGATGTAGAACGCTCAGACGGTTCACTGAGAATTGACGCCACGGGAAAGATTGACTGCAACGCCCCATTTGATCTTGTCAGCAAGATGCGTGCAAGCATGCTTGTGATGGGTCCCATGCTTGCAAGATACGGATATTGCAATGTGGCGATGCCGGGAGGATGTGCTATCGGTTCAAGACCCGTCGAGCAGCATATTAAAGGCCTTGAAAAAATGGGTGTTACCTTCAGGACGGTGGATGGAAGTTTTGAGGGTACGGCAGACGGCCGTCTGCAGGGAGCCAAAATCTACCTCGATTTCCCAAGTGTCGGTGCCACACAGAATCTGATCATGGCGGCGAGTCTGGCAGAAGGTGTGACACATCTTGAAAATGTTGCCCGGGAGCCTGAAATCATGGACCTTGCCAATTACATTAACGCGATGGGCGGCAATGTCAGAGGTGCCGGCACCGGACACATCACCATCGAAGGTGTGGAGCATCTCAGAGGGACGGAACACACAGTCATACCGGATCGTATAGAAGCCGGCACATTCATGATTGCCGGAGCGATTACGCAGAGCGAGATCGTCCTTGAAAATGTAATGACGGACCATCTGACAGCTCTGATTTCCAAACTTGAAGAGGCAGGCGTGCGCATCGTGCCTGAAGGCGGGCACAGTGTGCGTGTAGTGCCCGATGGGCAACTGAAAGCAATACAGGTGAAAACTATGCCGCATCCCGGTTTCCCGACCGACATGCAGAGCCAGATGATGGCATTGCTTACGACGGTGGATGGCGTAAGCATCATCACTGAGACAATTTTTGAAAACCGGTTCATGCACGTTGATGAATTCGCGAAAATGAATGCCGATATCGATCTGCAGGAAAATCATGCCATCGTCAAAGGTGTCAGGCAGTTGCACGGCGGCAGAGTGAGCGCGACCGATCTGAGGGCTGCAGCTGCCCTGATTCTTGCAGGTTTGGCAGCAGATGGTTATACTGTAGTTACCGAACTTAAGCACCTGGACCGCGGCTATGTCGATTTCCACAAAAAGCTGTCTCAACTGGGAGCGGACATCGAGCGGACAGGTGATGACACTGCACAGAAAAGTGCGGTAACACAGAAGTAAAGAGGTATGAATATGGCGGAGCAATCTAAAAAACTGGTACACCGCAGATTCCCATTGATCGTCCGGATCCTTTTATTCGTCTATATCGCTGTCATTGTCTTTTTCGTAGGACTTATGATCGGATTTGGCATACTTGATAATCCCATCGAAGTATTCCGTCTGGAGACATGGGAACACATCATCAATTTGACCAAGGAATGATATTTAAATGTTGACTTATGATCAGATCAAAGCAATCATCCCGCACCGTCCCCCTTTCCTGCTTATTGACAGAGTGACGGATATAGAGCCGGGAGTAAAATGTACAGGTATCAAACAGGTTTCAGGAAATGAACCTTTCTTCCCGGGACATTTTCCTGAATATGCTGTCATGCCGGGCGTACTTATCGTAGAAGCGCTTGCACAGGTGGGCGCTGTGGCGTTGCTTCAGGAAGAGCAGTTCAAAGGAAAACTGGCATTCTTTGCCGGGATAGATAAATGTAAGTTCAAAAAACAGGTGACGCCGGGGGATACTCTGGAATTGACTGTGGAAATCACTAAAATCAGGGGCCCAATCGGCAAAGGCGAGGCAGTCGCCAAGGTTGACGGTGACATTGCCTGCAAATGTGAAATCACATTTGCCATACAGGATACGAAAACATCCGATGATTGATCAATCATCGGATGTTTTCAATTCTGTCTTGGATTCCATCATTGCTGTGAACTCATTGAGCAGTTCTTCCCCTTCAAACCCTTCATCAATGAGCTGTGCAAGCAGATTCTCTGCATAGTTTGGATTCTGTGCAATGATATCCCCGGTGAAAATCAAAGAGATTGCGTTATCAATTTCATTCATTTCATTGAATATACCTTTAAATCTGGCCGGCTCATTCGTCGGTCTGGTGATGGTGACAAGCAGATCGACCTCCTGTTCCACGTACGGTTCCAGTATATCCTTGAAATCAGGTGAAGTGGAAATTTCCAGCAGCCATGAGTCTTCGCTGATTTCCTTGTTGATGATGATGCCGTCAATGAGATCCAGGATGATGAAATTTCCCTCGCGCTCGATTTTGACTTCGACGATCTTAAAAGACTTCATTCATGTACCCCTTTCGTTTATAAAGCTTAAAGAAGCAGAATATATATAATTGCACGGTAAAATTCTGCCGGAAGCAGAAATAACTGCAGATACAGTTTAATTGTATAGAAAACACAGATAAAATCAAATATCCGTCGTTTGCAGAAAATTTCACCGCCGTTTATCTTGTATACAGGAAGGGGGTGAAAAAGATGATGAACAAAGTTCTGCTGGTCGGGGAACTTGTAAAGAATGTTACTCTGTCCCAGACTTCAAATGGAAGTATAAATTCTTTCATCATTGCCACGATACGTGTGCCCAAGGACGAGCGGAAGAGTAAGGAAATCCACTTCATATACTGCAAAGCGTTTGGAAAGGCGATACCGGGAATACTTTCCAGGGCCCGGGAAGGCGAGATACTGTGTGTCAGCGGACAGGTTGCATCAACCACCCATACAAAGCCGAATGGGGAAAAAGAATATGGCATGGAAATCTGGGCGGAGAGCGTAAAACCGATGCCGCAGAAAATGTCGGATCAAAAAGACCTGGGCAATCCGTCAAAAATGATCGGTGATGCCATCAGATATTATGATCATCATAATATCGTCACCCAGAAATCTGTCCATGTATTGAATGACGACAGGGACCAGCAGGTCACATCCGGCAGGGATGATCATCTGGAAGCCATTGAAAAAATCATAGGTGAAGTCTCCGGGACTGCAGCTGTGGATGATTCCATCACAGAAGCTGATGCCGAAAATGAAGAGAATGAACATGATGAAGAAAAAGCACTTGCATAGTTGTTAGCCGCACCGCCACCCAATCTTTGAAAAATTCTACACTCACACACTACTCACCCGTCCTGCAGAAGGCTGAAAGCTGCGAAAAGGCATTCTGCAGGGCTTTTTTGTGTTTATTAAGATTGTAAAGTCCTTCTCGGGTGGTGTTCTATTACAGCAGAACCCTGATTTATTACAGTTGTCAGGTAATGAGGATAATCCGATGTTTTCATCTGCGTTTAATGTATTTCCTAACAAATGATTTAGTATAAGTGTTTGAGGACTGTGAAAAATTTTGAAGCAATGATTGCCGGGAAAAATGATACTTAAATTGAATTTCTCTGCAACAATGCAATTTTGGAGGAAACCTTACTGTAACAGAACTGTAAAACAACGCTTAACATTTTATATTCCTGTAACCTGCTGGATGATTTTGTCTGCTATAGTATTACCTAGTTGATTAACAGAGCAGATGTTTAATCTTAAAAATATTACATATTGATTAACGGGAGGAAATCATTCTTATGAAGAAAGTACTTACAATAGGTGCAGCGGTTGCTGTATCCGGAACTCTGGCATACAGTGCAGAAGCGGCAAGCCATACAGTAGATACGGGTGATACTCTATGGGACCTTGCCCAGGAAAACAATACTTCAGTAGAATCGATTAAAACTTCAAATGATCTTTCTTCAGGTATCATCATGCCTGGCCAGGTGCTTGAAATCGGCGGTGAAGAAAAAGCAGAGGAAAAAGCTGAAGAGAAAGCTGAAGAGAAAGATGAAACGGCTGAAGAAGGTCTTTACACTATAAAAGCAGGCGACACTTTGTTTGAAATCGCCCAGCAGTTCAATGTAACAGTCTCCGACCTTAAAGCCTGGAATAACCTTTCTTCCGACCTTATCTTTGAGGGTAAGACAATCACTGTATCCGGTGAAAATGCAGAACAGGCACCGGCAGTGGAAGCGCCACAGGTTGAAGAAGAGCAAGAGCCGGCGCAGAAAAATGAAGCAGACAGCCAGTCACAGCAGGAGGAACAGGCGGCAGCCGAGCAGCAGTCTCGGGAAGCAGCGGCAGAAGAACGTGCAGCAGCCGAGAGAGCGGAGCAGGAGGAAAAACAGCAGGCAAAAACTGAAAAACAGTCCACTTCTGCAAACAGCAGTGATCAAAACTGGGGAGCATTGGCACAATGTGAATCCGGTGGAAACTCAAGCGTTGTAAGCTCTAACGGTCTTTATCACGGTCTTTACCAGTTTGATGTTCAGACGTGGAAATCAGTAGGGGGCAGCGGGCTGCCATCACAGACTTCTGCAGCTGAACAAACTAAGAGAGCACAGATCCTGTTTGATCAGAGAGGTTCCCAGCCTTGGCCTGTATGTGGTTCCAGACTGTAATATCAAGTTTTCAATATGAATTACTATCCCAGGCACCAGGCGAACACGTCCGGTGCCTTTTTCAATTCAATTGACTTTGGCGGAGAGGTTTATTACCATTGGAACTAATCAGATAGAAATACCGCTAGGGGTGCTTTTTGCTGAGACGGCCGGCCGGCTGATCCCTCGGACCTGATCTGGATAATACCAGCGTAGGGAAGCGGGTTGGTACGGCATATTCATGCTTATTTACCTGAACCCGTTTCCTGTTCCTGGAAGCGGGTTTTTATTTTATGGAAAGGAGACATATGATGCTGACTGACAAAATGATGGAGGATGCTGAAATGGCAGCACTCAGGAAAAAAATCATGGAGAGTACAGAACATGAGCTGAGGTTCTTTAATATGGCTGTAATCAAAGAAAGATGGACGGGGGCGGGTGTGAATGCGTAAATTCCCGATTGCATTGACAGTAGCCGGAAACGACCCCACAGGCGGGGCAGGCGTACTTGCCGACAGCAAGGCATTTCACTCGAGAGGTGTATATGGAATGGCGGCGGTGACTTCCCTGACTGCCCAGAACACGATGGGGGTGCAGGATGTATATAATATACCGGCTGAATTCCTGGAGAGCCAGCTGCACAGCATCTTCAGGGATGAAGTGCCGCACGCCATGAAGAGCGGTATGATTGCGACAGTTGAAATGATGGAAGTCATCGCAGCAACCGTGATAAAGCATGATATCCCGTACGTCATAGATCCTGTAATGATTGCCACCAGCGGAGATGTCCTGATTGAAGAGGAATCGATCGAATTTTTAAGGGAGACGCTTCTGCCGCTTGCAGCGAATGTGACACCGAACATACATGAGGCGGAAAAAATTGCGGACATAAAAATCAGCGATGAACACGATGTAAGAAAGGCGGCCAAAATCTTCCTGGATGAGCTCGGCATCAGAAGCGTAACGATAAAGGGCGGACACCTTGACGGGGATGCCGTCGATTATCTGTTTACGAAAGACGGAGATGTAACATTATCCTTCCCCCGCATCGATACAAAAGACACCCACGGAACCGGGTGCACTTTTTCAGCCGTGATGACAGCTGAACTTGCCAAAGGGAAAACGATGGAAGAGAGTTTCAGGACAGCCAAGAAATATATAACATCAGCCATAAAGAATAGTCCCGGCATCGGAAAGGGGAGCGGTCCGGTCAATCATTTCAGTTTTAAAGGAGAATGATCATGAAACGTATTGAAAAACTGAGGGAAGAAAACCCCCTGATCGTTTGCATTACCAACGACGTAGTGAAGAATTTCACTGCCAACGGTATGCTGGCAGCCGGGGCTTCTCCGATCATGAGCGGGGAAAAATCAGAAGCTGAGGATCTCATGAAAGCAGCTTCTGCACTTCTCGTCAATATCGGGACAGCAGATAAGCAAAAGTATGAACTCATGGATGAAATGATGAGGGAAGCGGGTAATAATGATGTGCCGATTGTCTTTGATCCGGTAGGATACGGTGCATCTGATTTCCGTGTCAGTATCACAGATACACTGCTCGCACGTCATCACATCTCCCTGATCAAGGGGAATGCAGGTGAAATGCATGCATTGGCCGGCGAGGAGAGCAGCCTTAAGGGCGTCGACTCGATGGAAAAGACAGATACTATGCAAATCGCCAGGGCAGTATATGGAAAATTCGGCGTTCCCTCTCTTGTCACAGGGGAACGCGACGCTCTTGTGACAGAGAAGAATGAAATAATCATGGCCAATGGTCACAGTCTGCAGGGCAGGATCACCGGGTCAGGGTGTCTGCTCGGGGCATTGACAGCAGGTTTCATCGGTATTGAAGGACGGTTTGATGAGGCAGCGGCAGTGGATGCCGTCAGCTACTACAACCTCTGTGCTGAAGCGGCTGCCGGTAAAATACGGATGTCTGCACCTGGCTCATTCATGACCATGCTTATCGATGAATTGTACCTGAATGAAGACAGCCTGCTTGAAGAAAAGGTGGTGGAGGTGTATTGATGGACAGAAACGCACTCAGGTTATATTTCATCTGCGGAAGCCGTAACGCCGGAGACAGACCGCTGCAGGTTATCGAGGAGGCATTGAAACACGGGGTGACCATGTTCCAACTCAGGGAAAAAGGGACAGATGCCCTGGTAGGAGCGGAACTTTTCAACTTTGCTCTGGATATTAAAAAGCTTTGCCGGAAATACGGTGTCCCTTTCATCATCAACGATGCACCGGACCTTGCTGAAAAGGTGGGGGCAGACGGCATCCATCTGGGACAGGATGATATGGATACAGCACTGCTGCCATCTTATTTCGATGATAAGATCATAGGGCTTTCTGTCAGAGACCGTGGGGAACTTGAGCAAAGTGATATCAGTAAGGTTGACTATATCGGTACCGGCCCGGTGTTTGCCACCGGCTCAAAGGATGATGCAGGTGAAGCGATAGGCGTAGAAGGCCTGGAAACGATGAGGGAGCTGATCGGCAGGCTCCCCATGGTGGCCATTGGCGGCATCACCCGGGAAAATTACAGGGAATGTCTGGAGTACGGGGCGGATGGCGTGTCGCTCATTTCTGCAATCGCGGCGGAGGAGGACACGAAAAGAGCGGTTGAAGGTCTACTGTAAATGTCCGGACATTAAATATACTCAATTAACCTTTGGAAAACGATTTTTTTACATCCCTGTTTATGGTACAATGCTTTTTATGTGAGATATTTTTTTTGAGGTGAAAAAATGAGTAAAAAATGGCTCTTCCCCATAATGATCGGTCTGGTGCTTGTACTCTCCGGCTGTGATTATTCCCAGGATGAAAACAGGGATGGTTTTTTCTTCAATACATTCGTACAGCCGATGGATTCATTGCTGCATTGGCTCGGTGACAGTCTCGGCCATAACTATGGTCTGGCAATCATCCTCATCACGCTTATCGTCCGCCTGGCTATTTTCCCATTCATGATGCGTACATATAAGAACCAGATGATGATGCGCGAGAAGATGAAGATAGTAAAACCTGAAATGGAAGAAATTCAGAAGAAGACGAAAGTTGCCACTACACAGGAAGAAAAGATGGAAGCACAGCAGGAAATGATGGCATTGTACAAAAAACACGGCATCAACCCGCTTAACATGGGGTGCCTGCCGATTTTCATCCAGATGCCTATCGTCATGGCGCTGTACTTCGCGCTCAAATTCCCGTCAGAAGGCGGTATTACGGAGTATCCTGCATTTCTTTGGATGAACCTGACAGAGACCGACTATTTCATGGTCGCAATCGCAGGTCTCGTATATGCCGGTCAGGCCTTTGTATCCATGCAGTTTGTTCCGGAAGAACAACGCAAGCAGATGCAGCTGTTCATGTATATCTCTCCTATCATGATCATTTGGATTTCATTGATTTCACCTTCTGCACTCCCGGTGTACTGGGCAGTCGGCGGTGTATTCCTGATATTCCAGACATGGGCGGGTAATACATTCTACAAGAAGAAAGTTGCAGAAGAGATGGCGCCGATCATCGAAGCCCATGAAAGAGAGAAGGCTGAAAAAGAACAGCGTATAAAAAATGCGAAAGTGATGCCTAAGAAAAAACGCAAGAAGACAAAATAATACTTGCTGACCAGAAAGCCCCTTCCAGATCCATGGAAGGGGCTTTCTCTTTTATAATATTGGTGAGATGAGATTGGCGAAGCTTTCTTTGATACGTATCCATTTGCTCCTTGAATCATATATCTCTTCGGTGAGAATCGTTGAATCCCTGGCATCTTTCTCAAAAATCTGCCGGTATTCCGCCGCCTGTTCTGCATCGTATATGAAAGCATTGACTTCAAAGTTAAGCAGGAAACTTCTGTTATCGATATTCGTCGTTCCGATGCTGATCACTTCGTCATCAATCATGACGACTTTCTGGTGGAGGAAACCTTTTTCATAAATATGGACTGTCGCTCCCATTTTGACCAAGGCACCGACATTTGAATAGGTGCCCCAGTATACAAATGGATGGTCGGGCTTATTGGGAATCATGATATTGACCTTTATGCCGCTCAGGATGGCAATCCTGACTGCTTCAAGAAACGACTGATCCGGAATGAAATAGGGTGTCTGGATATAAATGTGTTTTTTGGCATGGTAGATCATTTTGATATAGCCGTACTTGATCTGCTGCCACTTTTCATCAGGTCCGCTTGAAGCGATCTGTATGGGATTTTCACCATGGCAGGGAATATTTTCCGGAAAATATCTTTCCTGGCGGGTCAGGTTGTTACGGCCGGAATGGGAGTTCCAGTCCAGCATGAACCTGAGCTGGAGGGATTTAACGGCTTCACCGCTGATCTTCAGATGTGTATCCCGCCAGAAACCGAATTTTTTATTCAGTCCGAGATACTCGTCGCCGACATTAAAGCCGCCGACGTATCCGACATCTCCATCGATGACCACAATCTTCCGGTGGTTCCTGTAATTCATCCGGGGATTGATCAGAGGCAGCATGTTGGGGAAAAAAGATTCCACCTGCCCCCCTTCATTCTTGAATTTCCTGAAATTTCTCAGGCTGAGCCCCCTGGAACCTATGTCATCGTAAAGTATTCTTACAGTGACACCTTCCTTCTGCTTTTGAAGCAATGCGTCATAGAGTTCTCCTCCGAGATTGTCCAGTTTGAAAATATAGTACTGGAAATGGATGTGGTCTTTTGCATTGCGTATATCGGTAAGCAGACTGTCGAATTTATCCCGTCCATTAGTGAACGTCTCTATGGAATTATTGAATGTCAGAAAAGACTGGTTATTATACAGGAGCATGTGAATCAGTTTCTTATGTTTTCTGGCAACTGGATTCGTAAAGTCCAAAGTATTATCATTCAATTCATCCAGCTGTTCCTGTACCAGGTGCTCCATCCCCACCTTTTCATCTTCGTCAAAGGTGAAAAGCTTCTTGTTGTATATCGTACGGCCAAAAAGCATGTAGATGAAGAAGCCGATGATGGGCAGGAAAAACAGGACGAGTATCCAGGCCCATACACTCTGGGCGCTGCGCCGCTCCAGGAAGATCAGTCCGAGGGCGAGCAGGAAGTTGATGATGATTACGATAATAGTGATGATGCTCATTACGCTTGTGCTGAAAAAGTAGTCGAAAATTATCCAGTCCATGACATTCACCTCATTACCATTCTATTATATTCGGAAGGATATTTAAAATTCTGTAATATTTATTTTGTAAAATGTATAGAAAAAGCGGTTGTAAAAGGGTAAAATATATATAAGACGTATATGAAGGAGTGTCATTATGCATAAAAAAGACGATTCAAAGGTCAGACAAGTCGTCACGATGCTAAATGAACTCGGGGTCAAAGTCAAGGTTTCGAGATCTAGATTCGAAATTATGAATCGCATCGCACACAATGAGAAACTGCGATTAAAAGAACAGAACATTTAAAATAAACCGCAGCCGGAAAACCGGCTGCGGTTTATTTTATGCTTTCCCGGTGATATTCGTGGAAATATATACTCATGATTATGCCGATTGCGATCATGTTCGCCCATAGTCCGCTTCCCCCGTAGCTGAGAAATGGAAGCGGGATGCCTGTAATCGGAAGAAGCTGGATTGTCATGCCGATATTCTGGAATACATGGAACATGAGCAGAGACAGGTAACCTACGATGAAATAAGAAGAAAAGCTGTCATTGACTGTCACTGCAATCCTGAACAGGTGGAGCACCAACATGAACAGCAGCACAATCACTGCAGTCGATCCCAGAAAGCCGAATTCTTCCCCTATGATCGTAAAGATGAAATCGGTGTGATTCTCAGGAATATATATGATGCCGTCACTGAACCCTTTGCCGGTGATTCCTCCCGACCCGATTGCCTTAAGGGAGTTGCTGAGTTGGAAACCGCCCTCGGTGACGTAGTTTTCCGGCTGCAGCCAGGAATGGATCCTGTCAAACTGATAGGGATGGATTCCCAGGTAACGTTCCAGGAAATCCGGTCTGTACAGTATGCCCAGTATCAGGGAGCCGCCGACTGTTGCAGCGACAGTAAGGGTCGGAAGGATCAGCCACCAGCTGATGCCGGAGACGATAATCATACCGAGCAGTATGGCAAGCATTACGAGGGTTGTACCAAGGTCATTCTGGACGAGAATCAACAGCATGGGAAGTACTGAGACGATAAACATCTTGGACAGTAATTTGACATCATCGGTCAAATCATTCGTCAACTTATATCTGTTATGCTGACTGACAACATAAGCAAGTGTAAGTATGTATATGATTTTGACTACCTCGGATGGCTGGATGCTGAAAAACCCGAACTGATACCAGCTTTTTGCACCATTGATGATTGGTGTGACCGGTGAAACCGGCGCAAAGAAAAGTATCATGAGCGAAAGGACACCCGCGCCGTAAATGATCCATACATACTGTTTCATCCATTTGACAGGAATGAAAGTCAGCACAAAGACCATGAAGAAGCCCGACACATAGAAAATTATCTGACGGACGCTGAAATCTGTACCATACTGGCCGCTTGTCATCGCAGAACGGATCATTATGACACTCACTACCGCAAGAATCGTGATGAGTAGAAGGAGCAGCCAGTCGACCCGAACGAGTATATTTGTATTTTGTCTTTTATATCCTTGTTTGTTATCCAAGAATTTCACCCTACCCATATTGAAATCATCTTTTAATTATACACTATTATGACTCTGGTTTTTAATATTATCATAACAACTTTGAACAATTCCACAGCTTTGCGTTTTCATTTCCGTGAACTTCATTAGTGATAGAGACCGGTGACTGTATTATAATGTAGAGGACTCCCGGCTCGATATAATAAACAGAAGGAATGGTAGTTTCTTATGATAGAAATGACAATAGGGCAAATTGCAGAATTTTGCAATGGAAAGCCCAACAAAACTGCTGAAGCAATTAAAGATGAAAAAGTGAAAGGTGTGTCCATAGACACCCGTACAATAGAAGAAGGAAACCTCTTCATCCCGTTTTTGGGAGAAAATGCAGATGGGCACAGGTTCATAGATGATGCATTTAAGAAAGGCGCAGCCCTTTCGTTCACAGAACATGAAATTGATGAAGAGGACCAACGGCCGCTGATCAGGGTGGAGAACGGACTTTACGCACTGCAGACGATCGCCCGTGAATATCTGCATATAGTAGGACCGAAAGTCATTGCAGTCACTGGCTCAAACGGCAAAACGACGACCAAGGACATGGTCGAATGCGTGCTGGCACCACATTACAGGGTACAGAAGACAATCGGCAACTACAACAATGAAATCGGACTGCCCCTGACAATACTCAGGCTCGATCCTGATACTGAAATTTCGATACTCGAGATGGGAATGGATGCGAAGGGAGACATAGACTTCCTCAGCAAAATGACCACGCCTGATGTTGCGGTCATCACCAATGTCGGGGAGTCTCACATTGAAAAACTGGGTTCACGGGAAAACATCGCTGCAGCGAAGTATGAAATCGTAAACGGATTGAAGTGCTCCGGGACTTTCATATACTCCCGTGATTATCCGCTGCTTGAGCAGATTGTCGACAGAGAAGCAGATTACAGGATCAGAACAGGCGGCATGGATCTGGCCAATGATCTTCAGATCAGTAATGTTGAGCAGACCGATGACGGCACCCGCTTCAACGTATCAGGAATTGACGAAGCCGTTGAAATTCCACAGCTCGGTGCTCATAATGCTTCCAATGCAGCGCTTGCATTGCTTGCTGCCGAGGCAGTGGGACTAGACATGACGGAGGTCAAAGAACATTTCAAAAGTCTGCAGGTGACTGACATGCGTATGCAGAGGGTAAAGCACAGTACGGGAACATTGTTCATAAACGATGCATACAACGCCAGTCCGTCCAGTATGAAAAGTGCAATCGATACTGTCGGCAACATGGAACATGATTTTAAAATACTCGTATTGGCTGATATACTCGAGCTCGGCACATACAGGAAGGAACTTCACGAAGCAATCGGCGGGCACATTAACGACTCCCCTCATGAATTCGACCTGATTTTGACTTACGGAGAAGATGCACGCATGATCCATGAAACGGTTGTTGGCACAAAAAAAGTGCATTTTGATTCATTGGAAGCACTCGCCGGGGCGTTGGAGGAACATCTCGGACCGGATACTGTCATCCTGCTGAAGGGGTCAAGAGGGATGGCTGTCGAAAGGGTGATTGATCATCTCGGCTAATATCGGGGTTTTATTCCTGCATGGATATACGGGTGGCAGACATGAGCTCGAGCCGTTGTTCGTTTACCTTAAATCCCGTTATGAATTCGAATATGAATTTCCGGTCTATCCCGGACACGGCACGGTGCTGGACCTGACGGAAGTGACCGGCGATGAATGGTACCAGGAAGCATGGGATGCCTTTACCGAGCTGCAGAAACGGGTGGACAGGGTCTATGTCATCGGTTTTTCCATGGGCGGTGTATTTGGGGCGCATATTGCACAGAAGGGTAAGGTGGAAAAACTGCTGCTGATTGCGCCCGCATTCGACTATACGAAGATCACAAAGCTCGGGGAACTCGGGCTGACGCCGACACATTTCAGTGAACATATGAAACTGAACATGTACGGAAAGATAAAAGGCAGGGTCAAAGATATCCCATTCAGAGCGTTCCAGGAGTTCAAAGCAATTGTCGAAACGAAGAAAGAAGGTTTGGAAAATATATCAGCGGATACTCTGATCGTGCACGGAAAGCTGGATCTTCTGGTGCCGTATAAATCGAGTATCCGGGCAGCGGAAAGGATCCCGGGTGCCGGACTTGAACTTTTGGACGGCGCACCGCACCTGTTTGCCTATACAGAGGAAAGCCAGCTTGAATTGAACATCGCAGCAGAAAGGTTTCTTTTCAAAGACAGCTAAATCGCACTTGTATAAACACACTGACGATGTTAAAATAGAGAAGTTATGCGTAACGAAAATGAGAAACGAAAAGTCAAAGGAGACTCTAAATTTGAAGTTTTTTAAACAATTAGGTGTCAGTGATGAAACCTTAAAATCACTGGAAGAAATGGGATTTGAAACACCAACCCCTATACAGGAAGAGAGCATTCCGTTTGCTCTTGAAAGAAAAGATATTTTAGGCCAGGCACAGACTGGCACTGGTAAAACTGGTGCATTCGGTATCCCGATCATTGAAAACACTGAAAAGCAGGGCGGCACCCAGGTGCTGATTCTGACGCCGACACGCGAATTGGCAGTACAGGTGAGCGAACAGCTCAAAAAATTCGCCAAGTACAAGAAACTTGGTGTAAATGTAATTTTCGGCGGGATGAGCATCGAACGCCAGATCAAGGACCTCAAAAGACGTCCGGAAATCATCGTAGGGACACCAGGCCGTATCATCGATCACATCAAGAGGAAGACGTTAAAGCTTGAAAGCATCAAGACACTCGTTCTTGATGAAGCGGATGAGATGATGAACATGGGCTTCATCGACGATGTGAAATTCATCATGTCCGGTCTTCCGGAAGAAGACAGGCAGACACTGCTGTTCTCTGCAACAATGCCTGCAGCGATACAGGAGCTTGTCACAAGATTCATGAACAATCCCCAGATTGTCAAAACTATGAACCAGGGTGCAAGCGATCCCCAGATCGAAGAGTTCTATACTATTGTAAAAGAACTTGAAAAACTGGATGTATTCACGAATTTCCTGGATACCCACCAGCCGGAGCTTGCAATCGTCTTCGGGCGTACGAAACGCCGTGTAGATGAACTGACAAGTGCACTGATTGCCAAAGGCTACCGTGCAGAAGGCCTTCATGGGGACATCACCCAGTCAAAACGGCTTGAAGTGCTTAAGAAATTCCGCAATAATGCACTTGATATCCTTGTAGCGACGGATGTGGCGGCAAGAGGTCTGGACATTTCAGGTGTATCCCATGTATACAATTTCGACATCCCGCAGGATGCAGAAAGCTATACGCACAGAATCGGCCGTACCGGCCGTGCAGGCAAGGAAGGCATTGCACTCACTTTCGTCAATCCGGTCGAAATGGATTACCTCAGAATGATCGAGAACGAAAAGAAGAAAACAATTCTTGCTTTGAGACCGCCGAACAAAAAGGAAGTCCAAAAAGCGAGAGAGAAAGAGATATTCGAAAAGATCCAGCTCTGGATATCCCAAAATGACAGTGAGCATACAAAGGATATCGCCGGGCGTCTGCTTGAAGAAAATGGATCTGAAGAAGTGGTTGCAGCACTGTTGAATGAATTCTTTTTCAGTAAATCGGATGACAGCATCCAGCTCTCCTTCGAAAAACCATTGACAAGAAAAGGTGGAAACCGCCGCGGCGGCAAACCATCCGGCGGCAAAAAGCCGTTCAGGAAAGGCCGCGGCGACCAGAGAAGAGGCGGCGGCAAGCGTAACGACCGCAATGGCGGCCGCCAGCAGAAAGGTCCGCGCAGGGGCAGCAGCCAGGGCGGGCGCACTTTCAAAGACCACATGAAATAGAAGTCATGATACCCACGTGCCGGAATTTTTCCGCTTCGTGGGTATTTTATTATATATGAAGCCTCCTTCGATATATAATTGAAGAAAAATGATATTTGAATTAGAGTTATGAATAGATAAATTATTGACGGGGGATTCTTATGAACCGGATACATAAACATGTTGTTCATTATTTGAGAGTACGCCATTTCTGGCAGTTTCTGATTCGGGCGGCTTTTGGTGCAGTCGTGAGTGCTGCTGCTGCATATTTCAATCTTCCTGACTGGATATACTGGGCGGTGGCAGGTTTGCTGGCACTTGATTTCCTAATCGGAGGGCTCGCCAGGCCATCTGTATATTACAGGGTGACCCGGTATGTTCTCAGGGAGGAGGTCCTGATTGTACGTACAGGATTTTTCAGGATTTCCTTAAAGATGATTCCGATCCGCCGTATCCAGGGTGCTGTCCTTTCAACAGGACCTGTTTCAAGAAGATATGATCTGGCGAACCTCACAGTGAAGACTGCAAGTACAGTATTCCATATGCCGCCGTTGAAAACATGTGAGGCAGAAAGGCTCAAACTTGAGATTATAGAAATGGTGAAGGGAGAGCAAACAGATGTATAGTCCTGAAAAACTCCATCCCGTTGCCTATTTGGGCAGTTTGGTCAACGGTTTTAAAAACTTGTGGATACCGATCATTATTGTCCTGTTCAATTCGAGGGAGGCCATCTTTTCAGGTAATGTCTCCCAGAAGTATTTTCTGATTTCCGGGGGTATACTTATCCTCGCTGTCGTACTTTTCGGTGGATATGATTTCCTCAATAAGTTCCGGACGCGTTTTTGGATCGAAGACGGCAAGTTCATATACAGAGACGGCGTGATATCCAACAGGGAAAAGGAACTGGATATCAGCCGCATACAATCCATTGATTTCAACGAACCGATAGTCCACAGGGTATTCGGGGCGGTCAAGCTGGATATCATCACCCCCGGGGAAGGCATAAAAATAGATACTATCAAAAAGTCACAGGCACAATCCATCCAATCCATTCTGTACAATGAAATGGATCAGCTGGACAGTGCAGTGGAAATCGGTGAATTCAGCCGGTGGCCAAGAGAAGAGGCACCACCTGTTGAAAGCCAGTCGGAACAATTCGTTACGTTGTATGAGATGACCGGAAAGACCCTCATTCTCATGAGCATGACAAGCGGAGCACTCGGTGCATTCCTTGCCATAGTATTCGGGTTCATCAACCTTATCGGTGCGAACTTCCTCATTGAATGGTACTTCGAAGTTTTTGAGGGGCTGATACAGAACATATTCGTGGCCATGGGCATAGCTGTCCTCATTTTCATCACCGCAGGGTATATAATAGGCATTCTGATATTGTCCATTAAATACTACAACTACACACTGAAGATGAAAACTGATGATCTTGTCGTGGAATACGGGCTTCTTGAAAAGAAGCACAGAAGTGTCAACATCATAAGAGTCCAGAATATCATCATCAAGGATTCGCTCATCCGGCGCATGATCGGCTATTATTCCCTGTCGGTGACGATAACAAGTGACTCCCTGGACAGTGAGGAAATCGACGGCAAAGTGGAACTGCTGCCGTTCATCAGAAAAAAGCGGCTTTATGAAATCATCGATGAAATATTCCCGAATTATCATGTTGAAGTACCGGAGAAAATCGTTCCGTTCAGAGGCTACAGGAGATACTTTCAGGTGATGCTCTCCATCATCGTCATCATCACAGGAATTGTCCAGTACTTCTGGTTCGGTTATGCCTGGATGATCGGTCTGGCAATCTCGGCAGTATTTATCATTTCAGGGATATACAGTGCAAAGAATACAGGCTATGCAATCTATGACAATGAAATCAATATGATGGCGACAGGGTTCTTCTCAAGATCCCACTTCGTAATCAAGCAGGAAAAAGTGATCCAGGCCGAATGGGTGGTCAATCCATTCCTCAGGCGAGCGGATCTCGGTGTCATAACTCTTGTCACAGCCGCCGGCATGATGGGATCCAGTGCATCTTTGAAATTCATAGACAAGGAAGATATAGAAAAAATTTGGAACTGGGCGGAAAGGGGGAATTCAAATGGAGAGGATATCACCGGAAGCAATCAAAGTATGGCGGATCAGTGAAGCGATAGCTGCCGCGGTTGTGCTCCTTTCAGCCCTGGGATCACTCCTTCTGTCGCTGTTTGTATGGGACTGGCTGCCGTGGTGGATTTCACTGATCATATCCGGCTTCTTCCTGTATGGCTGTATATTTCAGATATGGCTGTTTCCTGCACTGAAATATAAATACTTCCGCTACGAGGTGCTTGAAGACGAGATTAAGATACACAGCGGGATATGGATTAAAAAACGGTTGTCGGTGCCTTTGTTCCGCGTACAGAACATCGATACGCATGTCGGTCCTCTGATGAGACGTTTCGGGCTGAAAAGTATTACACTCCGGACATCTGCAGAGAAAATTGTAATTCCCGAGCTTGAGGCGGACAGGGCGGACGGACTGAGGAATGACATAAGGGCACTTATCAATGAGAATACGAGGCGGGCAATATGATTATTGGACTGGGTACGGACATTATAGAGATAAGCCGTGTAAGAGAAATCGAGTCGCGGAACAACCGGCTCTCGAGAAAGATTCTGTCAGAGTCTGAAAGGGCGTATTATGACACACTGAAAATTGAAAAGCGCAGAATGGAATATCTGGCCGGACGGTTTGCAGCAAAGGAGGCATACAGCAAGGCACTTGGGACCGGCATCGGAAAAAGTGCTGCCTTCCAGGATGTCATATGCTTGAATGATTCTAAAGGCAAACCTTTCATCGAAAGTGACAAAAGAGCACATGTGTCGATTTCACATGCCGATGAATATGCAACAGCAACGGTGATTCTAGAAGAGATTTAGGAGGGCTGTACGTGTCGGAAAAATACTATAGACATACTGTAATTGACGTTGATTTGGAAGCGGTGGATGAGAATTACAGAATGATACAGAACCTGCATCCGGACAAGACATTCATTGCTGTCGTGAAAGCTAATGCATACGGACTAGGCAGTGTGACTGTGGCTGATTATCTTGCCGCACGGGGTGTGGGTTTTTTTGCAGTTGCCACATTGGATGAGGCAATTGAGCTCCGCATGCACGGAATACGGGAGAAGGTGCTTGTGCTCGGGGCAGTCCCTCCTGAAGACATCAACAAGGCAATCCAGCACCGCATTGCCGTCACTGCACCCAATTTGGAATGGCTGTATGAAGCATGCAGCAGCATGGATGGCAGGTATGACAAGGAAGTGTGGATCCATATCAAGGTGAATTCCGGCATGAACCGGCTTGGTACTTCCGATATCGGGGAAATCAGCCGCATGATCGAAGAAATTGACAACAATGAACATTTCATATATGAAGGTATCTACAGTCATTTCAGTTCTGCCGACATTGATTCAGATGTGAACGCGCGTGAATATGATGAATTCAAAAGAATTACAGGAGCGGTCAAAAGGCCGAGGTATGTGCATATTCAGAATTCCGCCGGTGCACTCCGGGTCAAAGATGACTACTGCAATGCAATCCGTGTCGGCATCTCTTTGTATGGATATTATACTTCAGGATATATCGAAAGTATTTCTGAAGTGAAACTGAAGCCTTCTGTCATGCTCAGCACAAAAGTGACAGATATGCATACGTTGTCTGAAGGCGAAGGTGTCAGCTACGGTCTGACCCATCGTGCACAGGGCCGGGAGAAGATTGCCACCCTGCCGATAGGATATGCCGACGGACTCCTGCGGAGACAGACGGGATATGAAGTTCGCCTTGAGGACGGGACGAATTGCCCGATTACAGGCCGGGTCTGCATGGATTCGGCAATGATCAGTGTGCCCGAGTCTGCAGAAATTGGTGACCGGGTAATCATCATAGATCCGGAGAGGGAATCAGAACAGTCGATGGAAAACTACAGTGTATATTCAGAAACGATTTCCTATGAATCACTGACAATATTATCAAGGAGAATCCCCCGCATATACAGAGGGGAGAAAGCAGGATTCGTGCATAATGAAGTATTAAAATGAACTAGTAATGATATTTTATCCATGTTATAGTTGACATAAGTTTAATGTTACCGGGGAGTGGTCATGTAATGAGCAGCGCAGCATTGTTTGGCAGTATTGAACTTTCTCTTGAATACGGATATATCGAAATGAGCGAGATTAATCTATCAATCGCCTGTGAGAGTGAAGAACTGGAATGTGAAGCCTGGCAGTCGAACGAAGATTTTCTCGTCTACAGTAAAGATGGTGAATAGATGAAAAGAGGAGAAGTATATCTTGCGGATCTGTCGCCGGTGCAGGGCTCTGAACAAGGTGGTAAACGCCCGGTGGTGATTATTCAGAACAACATTGGCAACTATCACAGTCCGACTGTGATAGTTGCAGCCATTACCGGCAGAATCAACAAGGCCAAGATCCCGACCCATGTGGAGATATCAAAGGATACATATAATCTGGACAAAGACTCAGTAATACTTCTTGAGCAGATAAGAACAGTGGATAAGAAAAGGCTTAAAGAGAAGCTTACATATTTGAATAGTGATAAGATGAAGGAAGTGGACAAGGCTTTGAAAATCAGTTTGGAACTCATGCCTCCCAAGTCCAAAAAATCTGAATCGAAAACCTGATGGACTTTTGTACGCAAAAGTCTTTTTTCAGTCCGAGGTGATTTATTTTGACGTATATAGACGATCTTGTTAATAAATATAGAGAGATGCTCAATCTGTATCTTTATGGTGAAGATATTGACAAAGCATTCGACTTGTGCCACTCGTTCAGTGAGGAAGTCATCGAAATGGACACCTCGCCTGAGGAAGTCGTTTCACTGCACATCGATCTGCTTGAAGATATGAAAGTCGAGGATGGCGAGCTTGTAAAAAAATCCCTTGATATACTGCAGGAAGTCATCATAACTTTCGGCTTTACATACAGAGATTATAAATCCATGATGAACAAACTTAAAATCCATGATAAGGAGATGGATGTTGCCTCCAGTCTTCAGGAGACGATGCTGAAAGCTGAAATTCCAACATTTGAAACAATGGAGATCGGTGCAATCAGCGTGCCGGCAAGAAAAGTGAGCGGTGACTATTTCAATATCATCGATCACAATGATGGTATGCTCAGTTTCGCCGTAGCGGATGTCATCGGCAAAGGGATTCCCGCTGCGATTGCCATGACTATGATCAAATTCGGCATGGATTCCTACGGCTATTCCCAGCTGCCGAGCGACAGTTTGAAAAAACTGAACCGTGTTGTCGAGAAGAACGTCAATCAGAACATGTTCGTTACCATGTTCTACGGACTGTATGACCATAATACCAATTTACTTTATTATTCCTCTGCAGGACATGAACCGGCACTTCTATACCGCTACGAAACTGATGAATTCGAAGAGATCGATGCGAAAGGCATTGTCCTCGGCGTCAAAGATCATGCAAGGTATGAACAGAAGGAAATAGAAATCGGTAATAACGATATGATCATCGTGTTTACCGATGGTGTGACCGAGCTCAGGAAGCATGATGATACCTTCATTGATTTTGAGGACGTCAAAGATATGATCCGGGAAGTCAGGGACCATCATCCCCAGGACATTGTCCAATATATATACGAATCATTGATGCGCATGCAGAATCCGCATAAAAAAGATGATTTGACGCTTTTCATATTAAAGAACAATAAAGAATAAATGTTATGTTTCAGCCCATGTTTTTACGGGTAAAAGCCGGAAGGTCTATGTATTTATGGAAAATGGGAGTGTAATCTTAATGAATATCAATATCGATACAACTGAAAAAGAACACGAATACCTGATTGTGCTGGATGGGGAACTTGATTTGTATACAGCACCTGAACTTCAGAAAGTTCTGGATCCCATCAGACAGTCCGGCAGTCATGACATCACAATTGATCTGACGGACGTGAGTTATATGGACTCCACAGGACTTGGTATTTTTGTCGGTACATTGAAGGACCTTAACCAGCATGACCGTGAACTCCGCGTGACAGGAGTTTCGAACAGGATTCTCAGATTGTTCGAGATTACAGGACTTCGTGACTTGATGCATATCAACGAAGCGTCGGAGGTTGAATAGGATGCCATTGCAGTATGATTATATAGAGATGAAATTTCCATCCAGTGCAGAGTATGTCGGTCTGATCAGACTCACTCTCTCAGGCGTGCTGTCGCGGGCAGGTGCCACCTATGACCAGATTGAAGACTCGAAGATTGCTGTTTCAGAAGCAGTGACGAATGCAGTGAAGCATGCATATGGGGAAGACCAGACGGGTGAAGTGCTTGTCGGTTTTGCAGTCTACGAAGATAAAGTGGAAATAATTGTTGCAGATCATGGCCAGAGCTTCAATTATGAAGATGTGAGAAAAGAGCTTGGCCCTTACACGGAAGATGACAACGTGAACTTCTTGAGAGAAGGAGGTTTGGGGCTGTTCTTGATCGAAACATTAATGGATGAAGTCTATATCAAAAAAGACCCTGGAGTAACCATCAGCATGACGAAGTTTATTAATGAAAGTCAGGTGCATTCGAATGGAGAAACAATCGTCAATCGATAAAGGACTCACACCGGATGATATCAATGCACTGATATGCAGTCATCAGGAAAAAGGGGACCAGGAAGCCCAGACGAGACTCGTGGAGCACTATCAGAAACTGATAGAGTCGCTTGCGTACAGATATTCGAAAGGGAAAAGTCATCATGAAGATCTTGTGCAGGTTGGGATGGTCGGTCTGCTTGGTGCAATCAACCGCTTTGATGCATCCTTCGAACGCAGATTCGAAGCGTTCCTGGTGCCGACGGTAGTTGGTGAAATCAAGCGTTATCTCAGGGACAAGACCTGGAGCGTCCACGTACCAAGGCGCATAAAGGAAATCGGACCAAAGATTAAAAATGCCAACGATGAACTGACGAACAGGCTGGAGCGTTCACCGAAGATCAGCGAGATTGCAGAATATCTTGAAGTAACAGAAGAAGATGTCCTGGAAGCGATGGAGATGGGGCAGAGTTACAATGCACTCAGTGTGGATCACTCGATCGAAGCTGACAAGGACGGTTCGACAGTCACTCTGCTCGATGTAATGGGGAAGTCGGATGATAATTATGACCTTTCCGAAAAACGTCTGATCCTGGAAAAAGTTCTTCCGATACTTTCCGAACGTGAACGTGAAATCATCCAGTTCACCTTCATGGAAGGGCTGAGCCAGAAGGAGACGGGTGAGCGGGTCGGTCTGAGTCAGATGCATGTTTCGAGACTTCAGCGTACCGCAATCAATAAACTGCGCCAGGCAGTTAGCAAAGACGAATGATTTTTCAGATACCCCCGTCCGGGAGAAGGATGGGGGTATCAATGTTATAATGGTAATTGCTCAACTGAACACGAGTAGTATAGGAGAGATTTTCATGAATAAGCAACTTGTCAGAGAACTGCAAAGCATTACAGGAAAGGAAGACAAATACATAATAAATGTACTGGAGCTTCTGGGCGAGAAGAACACTGTCCCTTTTATCGCACGTTACCGTAAAGAGATGACAGGCGGGATGGACGAAGAGGAGATCAAGGAGATTTCCGACAGGTTCACCTATCTCGAAAATCTGGAAAAACGGAAGCAGGAAGTGATCCGTCTCATTGACGAACAGGGGCTGCTGACAGAAGACCTGAGAAAGAATATTTTAAAACAGACTGTTCTGAACCGGGTGGAGGATCTGTACCGTCCATTCAAGCAAAAGAAGAAGACACGTGCGACAGAGGCAAAACGTAAAGGGCTCGGCCCATTTGCGGAACGCATTCTGCTGCAGGAACCGATGGATGTTGAAGCGGCAGCTGAGGAGTTTGTGAGCGAAGAAGTGGAATCTGTCGATGCTGCGGTCAAAGGGGCACTCGACATCATTGCAGAAAAAATATCCGATGAACCTAAATACCGTTCATATATTTTGAAAGTGGTCAGGGATACTGCTGATATAGTGACTGCTAAGAAGAAGAATGCCGAAGATCCGGCAGGAATCTTTGAAATGTATTACAGCTATCAGGAGCCCATACGGAAGATTGTGCCCCACCGGGTACTTGCCATAAACCGCGGAGAAAAACTTGGGGTTCTGAGCGTTAAAATGGAATACGATAAGGAACGTCTGAAACGTTATATCAGCAAGCAGGAGATAGAAGAGAAGTCAGAGACCGGCCGATATATGGAAACTGCCGTTGAAGATGCTCTTAAGCGCCTGATCATGCCGTCCATAGAGCGTGAAGTGAGGAACGGCCTCTCGGCAAACGGCGAGCAGCACGCAATTGATATTTTTGCAGAGAACCTGAAGGGCCTGCTGCTGCAACCGCCGCTTAAGGGCAGAGTGATACTCGGGCTGGACCCGGCGTTCAGGACAGGCTGCAAAATGGCTGTCATCGACCATTCGGGCCAGTTCATCGACAAAGGTGTCATCTATCCACATCCGCCCCAAAAGAAGTATGATGCAGCCAAAAAAAGCGTTCTGGAGACAATCAGAAAGTATGAAGTTTCCCTTGTTGCAATCGGAAATGGAACAGCATCGAGGGAGACAGAACTGTTCGTCAGTGAACTTGTGAAAGAGAACAGCCTGGACACCCAATTTATCATTGTGAATGAAGCGGGGGCAAGTGTCTATTCCGCATCGGAAATCGCGAGGGAAGAATTCCCGGAATTCAATGTTGAGGAAAGAAGTGCAGTCTCAATAGCGCGCCGTGTGCAGGATCCGCTCAGCGAACTGGTGAAAATCGACCCCAAATCAATTGGTGTCGGACAGTACCAGCACGATGTGAATCAGAAAAATCTTGCAGAAACGCTGGACTTTGTCGTGGAAACGACGGTCAACCGGGTAGGTGTCAACGTGAATACAGCCTCCCATACGCTTTTGGAACATGTTGCAGGCCTGTCCCCGTCAATCAGCAAAAATATCGTGAAATACCGTGAGGAGAACGATGGCTTCAAGACCCGCAAGGATATAGGGAAAGTACCAAGACTCGGAGCTAAGACATTTGAACAATGCATCGGCTTCCTGAGGATTCCGGAGGGCGGCGAGCCGCTTGACCAGACTCCGATCCATCCGGAAAACTATAAAGCTGCATATGCACTGATCAGACAGCTGGACCTTAAAAAAGAGGATATCGGTACGGATGCCATGTCTAAAGAGCTAGATCAGGTCAACATCGTAAAAATGGCCGCCAGCCTCGATACAGGTATACCCACACTTAAAGATATCATAGAGGCACTGAAATCCCCGACAAGGGATATCCGTGATGATTTTGAAACACCATTGCTCAAATCGGATGTACTTTCAATGGAAGACTTGAAAGAAGGAATGAAACTTTCCGGTACCGTGAGAAATGTCACGGATTTCGGAGCGTTCGTTGATATAGGGGTCAAACAAGACGGACTCGTTCATATATCGAAGATGACAAACCGATTCATAAAGCATCCGATGGAAGTCGTGAGTGTCGGTGACATCGTTGATGTTACAGTCACAGGAGTGGATGTTGACAAGGGACGGATTTCGCTTTCCATGAAAAAATGAGAACTAATTTATAAAGCAAAAGAGAATCTGAATGACGAAGATGAACGTGGAAGGAGCGCAGGAAATTACCGATGCATGACTGAAAGAAAAGACGTCTTGCATATCGTCTTCGCGCAATAAGGTATATGTACGAAAAAGGACCCAATCGGCTGATCGGGTCCTTTTTTCATGATTTTAGAATGGGTAATCGGGTGCTTCAAGGTCAACATCGCTGATGTTGACTCCCAGAGCCTTCGCTACACCTTCACCGTAGGCAGGATCTGCTTTGTAGCAGTTTCTGATATGACGGTGCTGGATCTGTTCTGTAGTGCCCTGCATTTCAGCTGCAGTGTTCTGGAACAATCTTTCTTTTGCTTCATCGGACTGCAGTCTGAAAAGTTTACCAGGCTGTTCATAATAGTTGTTGTCATCTTCACGGAAGTCATGTTCATAGATGGCACCCATGGATTCCTGAGGCGGCATTTTAGCTTCCGGAGTGCTGTTGTATTTGTTGTAGCTGTTAGGGTAGTAGTTCATATGGGAACCAAGGTTTCCGTCAACTCTCATTGCGCCGTCACGGCTGAATGGGCATACGTTTGCAGCACCTTTCGGAGAGTTTACCGGAATCTGATGATGGTTCACACCAAGGCGGTAGCGCTGTGTATCACCATAGGAGAACAGACGTCCCTGAAGCATTTTATCGGGTGAGAATCCAAGACCTGGTACGATGTTTGTTGGAGCGAATGCAGCCTGTTCAACTTCAGCAAAGTAGTTTTCAGGATTGCGGTTCAATTCGAATTCACCGACCGGAATCAACGGATACTCATCCTTGAACCATACTTTAGTAAGATCGAATGGGTTATCTTTATGATTTTTTGCCTGTTCTTCGGTCATGACCTGGATGTACATCTTCCATTTAGGGAAGTTTCCTTCTTCGATATTATCGAAAAGATCACGCTGGGAGGATTCACGGTCTTTTGCAATTACATCTTCAGCTTCAGCACCAGTATAGTTTTCAATACCCTGCTGAGTCCTGAAGTGGAATTTGACCCATACACGTTCACCTTCATCGTTGATCATGCTGTAAGTATGGGAGCCGAAGCCATGCATGTTTCTGAAACCTTTTGGAATACCGCGGTCTGTCATGATGATTGTTACCTGGTGAAGGGCCTCAGGCAGGGAAGTCCAGAAGTCCCAGTTGCTCTGTGCATTGTGCATGTTTGTTTTAGGGTCACGTTTAACCACGTGGTTAAGGCTCGCGAAAAGTTTAGGGTCGCGGAAGAAGAATACAGGAGTGTTGTTACCGACAAGATCCCAGTTACCTTCTTCTGTATAGAACTTCAGTGCAAATCCACGGATATCGCGTTCTGCGTCAGCTGCCCCGCGTTCGCCGGCAACTGTTGAGAAACGTGCAAACATTTCAGTCTGTTTACCGATCTCGCTGAAGATTTTTGCTTTTGTATATTGAGTGATGTCATGCGTTACAGTGAATGTACCATATGCACCCGAACCTTTAGCGTGCATTCTGCGCTCAGGGATGACTTCACGGTCGAAGTGCGCCATCATATCCAGGAAGTAAGGATCCTGCATGACGATTGGTCCACGCGGGCCTGCAGTCATCGTATTGTCACGATCACCTACAGGATTACCGAAAAGAGTAGTAAGACGATCGCTTTTCTGATTCTGGGACTGTTCCCTCGCCTGGTCGCCGCCTCCAGCACGGATGTCGCCAGTGTGTTGACTCTGATTTTCTTTGTCCATCTAAAAATCCCTCCGAATTAAGTATTAACCATATTCTTATTTAGAATGATTATAAATAAATCTTAACACAAACAGATTAAAAAACAACACTAAAGCATAAAATTAAACAAATTAATATTAAAATTTACAATCCCTATTGAGATATGCAATCAATTAATATATTATAATATTACACTGCCAATATGAATTATACTCCTATTAAACACCAAAAGGAAACATTCTGTTCATTCAGACAGGGAATATTTAATGCATTATTACATCAGCTGTAGTAATAATATCATTACGATATCAGGTACTGTTAAACAGGATGGGGCGATGGTTTTTATGGAATGCAGCATAAGTTCGATGAAGACACATACTTATCGCTCGTGAAATGTTAGAGAAATTTAGAGAACATTATATAGGAAGAAAGACGTCACTTTTACAGATTGGCATTGGAAACATTGTTTTTTTATAAAGAATATATTAAAAACGTATTGACTTTACCCCTATATGCCTTTATTATAAATATCGTTGCACTAATCAATGGCCCGTTGGTCAAGTGGTTAAGACACCGCCCTTTCACGGCGGTAACACGGGTTCGAATCCCGTACGGGTCACTTACTTAAAAACACTTCAAAAAATAGCTGACAAAGTGTTGACATTGAAAAGCCGGCATGGTAAGATATTACTTGTCGCTAAAAAGTGATTTGAAAGTTTTTAACAATCATATGCGGTTGTGGCGGAATCGGCAGACGCGCTAGGTTGAGGGCCTAGTGGGAGTTAATCCCGTGGAGGTTCAAGTCCTCTCAGCCGCATCATCATTCTTTACA
>DXHR01000035.1 GCA_019113295.1 Candidatus Salinicoccus stercoripullorum
GAAGAGAGAAAATATGAAGTTGCAAAAGATGAACATAACAGACGTCTCTTTTCGCAGGAAGATATAACTGTACTGAAAGAGTTCATTAAACTCGCAAAACAGCCGGGTTATACTTTGGAAACTGCCGCGGATGAAATCATTGTGAAGGTGCCGCATATCGTTTCTGAAAAAGGGGAGAATACACCTGTTAACGTTACTAATAACGATATAAACAGGATGATAGGTGCTGTGATGGATAAACTCGATGATATGCAGCAGGAAAACCGTGAACTCAAACATAATGTAAATCATCTTGTTGAAAGGCTCGAAGCCTACAGCAAATATAATGAGCCGCTGGGCCTTGGGTACAGGAGCAGTTCTGATGCAGTTCAGGCGCAGGATTGGGAGGATGTAGAGGTTTCAACAAAGATGGGTGAAGACAACGCTACGGAAGAAGGCCGGGATGAAAAAAGTTCTGTGGAGGAAGAACCTGAAGGAAGTCCACAGGAAGAGGCTGGCGGAGAAGAAATTCCGGATGAAGTGATGGAAGGAGCTGTGAATTCCAAAGCTTCAAATATTGATATGAACAACTACGGCAATGATGAAAGAGGAGACAGTGAACAGAACGGTCGTGAAGCAGATAGTACTTCGGGAAAAGAGGAAGAAAAAGAAGGGTACTTCAGTAAGTTGTTCAGCATCTTCAAGAAGTAGCAGACGAATGCAATCGGACTGCAATATCGGTAAAGGAAACAGACTATATGATGGATAAGAACTGGTTTCAGACGGGAATAGCAATCATCATCACACTATTAATCGTTGCACTGACGATAAAGATCCAGGTGATATTTGAACCGGTATATATAATATTGACGACGATATTTTATCCGTTGCTCCTGGGAGGTCTGCTGTATTATATAACCGAGCCGGTTCAGAGCTTTCTTGAGCGCCACAAAGCAGGACGTCTGTTAAGTACGACAATGATTTTCATATTGGTTGTGCTGGTCCTCGCAGGACTCGGTTCAATCATTGTTCCGATGATTGTCACCGAGGCCGGTCATCTGGTGGAACGGACCCCTTATCTGCTGAATGAATTCGAGGAACTTTTCGAATTTCTGATGTCACAGAGAGAGCGTCTCCCTTTTGATGTTCAGGAACAAGTGGATAAGATTGTGGACCAGGCAAGTGGAATAATTCAAGGGCTGTCAGCAGGAATTATCACATTCCTGGCCAACACGATAGGGGTATTGGCGATGCTTATACTCGTCCCTTTCTTTTTATTCTTCATGCTGAAGGATCATGAGAAATTTATACCGGCAGCATTATCCCCGTTCCGTGGTGCGGTAAGGCAATTTCTGAACGAGCTTCTGTCTGATATAGATTATACGCTGAAGTCTTTTATACGGGGACAGGTCCTGGTAAGCATCATTCTTGCTGTAATGTTGTATACGGGATACGTTCTCATTGGTCTGGATTACGCGATACTGCTCGCATTATTTGCACTTTTCATGAACGTAATACCGTTTGTCGGTCCGTGGATTGCTTTTGCTCCTGCGCTTATCATGGGTCTTATCCAGGATCCTTTGATGGGTGTATGGGTGGCAGCTGTGACTTTGGTGGCGCAACAGATAGACGGCAATATAGTAACGCCCAACGTTATGGGCCAGAAGCTTAATCTGCATCCGCTGACCATTATCACCATAGTGCTGGCGGCAGGAAATATTGCAGGCTTTGTGGGGATGCTCATCGCGATACCTTTTTATGCAGTTGTCAAAGCTGCGATAAAGAACATTTGGCGTTACAGAGGCAGTATTTCCGAAACATTATCCAACAGAGCATGAAGAGCATGATGTATGACGAACGTCCTTTTTAAAGAGGGCGTTCTTAATTTTTTAAGATGAAGGAGTGTCGACGATGAAAAAAGTAATCTGGATAACCGGTGCTTCGAGTGGATTTGGCATGGCAACAGCACTGCAGTTGCTGAGGAATACGGAACATAAAATTTGTGTCAGTGCAAGAAGGCACGAATTGCTTGATATTCTTGTCAAAGAGGGAGGATATGCTTTTCCATTGGATGTAACGGATAGCGTTGAGGTACACGCGGTCCAACGGAAAATAGAAGACGAAGTGGGGAAAATAGATGCTGTGCTCGTAAATGCAGGATACGGAATCTATGGTCCTGTCGAGGAAGTTCCACAGGAAGCTGCAGCCAGGCAGTTTGAAGTCAATGTTTTCGGTGCAGTGGAAACAATCCGTTCAGTGCTGCCCGGAATGAGGGAGAACAGAGCCGGACGCATTGTCATTACGAGTTCGGCAGCTGCACATGTGTCGAGTGCTGGAATGGGGTATTATGCTGCATCAAAACACAGCATTAAAGCTTTGGGAACTGCACTGCGGCAGGAAGTGAAGTCATTCGGCATAGATGTCGTAATGATCGAGCCGGGTGTGGTGAATACACCTTTCTGCAATATCGCTTTGGATAAAAACTATACCAATACACAAGATGGCGCGTACGCGTGCCTGATGAAAGAAGTGAAACAGTATATGCTCGGTGCATTCCAGCGGGCGCCGGGCCCTGAGGAAACACGGGATGCCATGGTCAGATCCCTTGTCGGGAAAAAGGTAAAACCCGTATACAGGACGACGAAAGGTACATTTGGCCTTACTATGCTGAGCAGACTGCTCCCTGCGTCCGCATACGACTTTTTAATACATGAAGGTATGAAAAGGCTGAAATAGATATGTGCATACTGCTTTATTTCAGAGAGGTATAATGTCATCATGAATGAGGCCTCATTACTTTTGGATAGGATGGATATAATGCTTGAATCACTTACAATCGGATCCTTTGAAATTCCATCAATGTATGTTGCGCTTGCAGCGGCATTTCTGATTTCCTATATGATGATCTGGAATTCGGAAGAGAAGAAATATCTGTTCAGCCATTGGCTGAATGCAGTAATCATCCTTTTCCTGATATATAAATTCTCCTATATCATCTTCAATTGGGGGGAGTTCATTGAGGAACCTGTGAATGCATTCTATTATAACGGCGGTCAACCAGGGCTTCTGACAGGAATCACTGTCATGTTCATCTATATGACATACCGCTCCAACAGCTTGTTCTATGCGGAGTCATACAGCATTTTCAGTGTTGCATTCATAACGCTATACGGTGTTTTTGAACTTAGACTGATCACTCAGCCACCATATATCATCATGGCCGTCGCATCGCTCGCAGCCCTGCTTGCCATCTACTTTACATGGCGCAGATTCCGGATCATACTGATGGTATTCATAACGCTTTTCATCGCACAGATGGTCGTCCGTTTCTTCATTTTCAACGGAGAAAGTATATTGGCACTGACACTTATGCAATGGTGGATTCTCGGCAGCATCATCTATGTACTGCTCGCAACAGAAAAAGGCATGAGAGACGAAAATGGACCACAGCTCCCGTGATGGGAGAGGGTCCATTTTTTTATCCCAATATAAATTTTTTCTAGTATACTTCTCCGCAGGTCGCAGCGATCAAAGCTTTAATTGTATGCATACGGTTTTCCGCCTGTTCAAAGACTTTGGAGTAACCGGCCCTGAATACTTCATCAGTAACTTCAAAACCGCTCTCACCGAATTTCTCATACACCATCTTTCCGATGTCGGTTTCAGTATTGTGGATGGCCGGGAGACAATGCAGGAAAATGGTATCGGGTTTACCGGTCATATCAATCACGTGCTGATTGACCTGATATGCATTCAGCAGGTTATATTTTTCATCCAGCTGATCTTCTTCACCCATTGAACACCAGACATCGGTATAGATTACATCACTCCCTATGATGCCTGCCTCGACATTCGCAGTAATCAGTGATTTACTGCCTGAGACTTCCTGAAGCTCTTTTGCCAGTTTCTGCACCGACAGTTCAGGCTGCAGGGAATCAGGCGCCACAATATTGATGTCCACGCCGAGTATCGCTCCGGTAATGAGCAGGGAATGCGCCACGTTGTTTCTGCCATCGCCCACAAATGTCACTGTTTTACCATGGTAAGTGCCAAGGTTCTCCTTTATTGTCAGGAAATCAGCAAGCATCTGCGTCGGATGCCAGTCGTTGGTCAGTGCATTCCAGACAGGGACACCGGAATGTTCTCCGAGCGCTTCAACCGTCTTCTGTTCAAAGCCCCTGAAAGCAATGCCGTCAAACATCGAGCCCAATACTTTTGCCGTATCCTCCACGGACTCCTTGGCTCCGAGCTGGAGGTCATTCTTATTGAGATATTCGACAGTAGCCCCAAGCTTTCCAGCTGCGACAGTGAAAGCCGATCTCGTCCTTGTGGATTGTTTTTCAAAAATAAGTGCAATTTGTTTCCCGCTCATGAAACGCTGGGGAATGCCGTGCTTCTCTTTAGTTTTAAGATGTTCTGCGAAGTCGATCAGTGTCTCGAGCTCTTCTTTATCAAAGTCATGCTCCTTTAAAAAGTTCCTGCTTTGAAAGTTAACCAGTTTTAATTGTTTTGCCGCCCCAAGAAATCATCTCCTAAAAAAGTAATTAAAAAGTATTATACATTAAAACTGGAAAAACTCAAATAAATATTTAAAATAATGCATAAAAATTATCTTTGAAATATAGGCTACAGTATGTGCCGCCCACGCATTGACTTTAATGTGAAAATAACCTAAAATACCGAATGGCGAACAAATATTAATCATTTAGCCATAATATTCGTATTAAAGGGGAAAAAACAATGGATAATGTATTTGATTACGAAGATATTCAGCTTATTCCTAATAAATGTATCGTGAACAGCCGTTCAGAATGCGATACATCCGTAACACTCGGAAACCATACTTTCAAACTTCCCGTTGTACCAGCCAATATGCAGACGATCATTGATGAAAATATTGCTCTTACTCTGGCTGAGAAAGGCTATTTCTATATAATGCACCGTTTCCAGCCGGAAGAGCGCATCAGTTTTATAAATGATATGCATTCCAAAAATCTGATTGCTTCAATCAGTGTAGGCGTCAAAGAGGAGGAATATGCATTTATCGATCGGCTTCAGGCGGAAGGGCTTGTACCTGAATATATGACAATCGATATCGCGCATGGTCATTCAAATGCTGTCATCAGGATGATTGAATACATCAAAGAACGCATACCGGGGACATTTCTCATCGCGGGTAATGTTGGCACCCCTGAAGCTGTACGTGAACTGGAACATGCAGGTGCGGATGCTACAAAAGTAGGCATCGGGCCGGGCAAAGTGTGTATCACCAAGATTAAAACCGGTTTCGGTACAGGCGGATGGCAACTTGCTGCCCTGCGCTGGTGTGCGAAGGCCGCTACAAAACCGATCATTGCCGACGGAGGCATAAGGACACATGGGGATATCGCCAAATCGGTCCGCTTCGGTGCTTCCATGGTCATGATCGGTTCGCTGTTTGCAGGCCATGAAGAATCGCCGGGAGAGACTGTGGAAAAGGACGGCAGGAAATACAAAGAATATTTCGGTTCAGCATCCGAGTTCCAAAAAGGCGAGAAGAAGAACGTAGAAGGGAAAAAGATGTTCGTGGATTATAAAGGACCACTCAAAGATACACTGATTGAAATGCAGCAGGATTTGCAGTCATCGATCTCCTATGCAGGAGGGGACACTCTTGAGGCAATTCGAACTGTGGACTATGTAATGGTCAAAAATTCCATTTTCAATGGGGATAAAGTCTATTAACAGAAGAAAAAAGGGAATCAGCTTCAGCTGATTCCCTTTTTTTATTTCCATATGGATTCATCCAGGTTATGAAGATCGTGATAGCGGTGCCTCGATTCAATCATCATTTCCTGCATCGTTTCCACATCCTCGTTTTCAATGGCTTTTGTCAGCTGATCGAGCTGTTCTTTAAAACCGTCGATATGGTTGAGAAGATGGTCTTTGTTCATGATGAAAAGTTCGGGCCATAATTTTTCATTGATGTTGGTAATGCGTGTCAGATCCCTGTAGCTGTCTCCGGTGAATGCTTTTGTATCCCGTCTTGTATCGTCGCTGTTGATGAGGGATACCGCGATGACGTGCGCCAGTTGGCTGGTGAAGCCGATGACTTCATCGTGGAAATCCGGTGAAATTGACGTCACGTTCTTAAAACCGGCTTCCCTGACGAATGCAGTGAGCATTTCGATGTTTTCCGGCTTGTTCCTCGGCGTGGGCGTGAACAGGTAATTTGCATCCTGGAAAACTTCTCCGCTCGCGAATGAAAGGCCTCTGTTCTCCCTGCCGGCCATGGGGTGTCCAAAGACAAAATCAGCATCATCAGGCAGCAGCGGTTCTATTTCTTCTATGATGGAGCGTTTCACTCCCGTTACATCTGTCAGTATGACACCTTCCTTTAAATAGGGAACATACGCGGCAACCAGAGACTTTAGGATCATGGGATAGACTGAGAAGATAATCAGGTCGGCATGCGGTATGATTGCTTCGGGACTTTCGTAGCCTTTTCTGATCAGTCCGCTGTCTTCTGCATCTCTGAGTGATTCTGCATCAATATCAATCGCGTATACTTCATATTCAGGTGCATTAGATTTTATGGCAAGGGCGAATGACCCCCCGATGTTTCCGAGCCCTGCAATTACTATTTTCATGAATGGACCTCCACTTTCAATGTATTAAATCAGTATATACGTAAACAAATTTATACGCAAACAAACATTTCTGATAATTCTGTATTGACAAAACATTATAACCGCTATATAATTACTCTCAACACATCTCAAAAGAGGCGATTATATATGTTACTCACTAAACAACAACAACATAATCGATTTTACTTTAGCTATTTTTGATACCGTTTGTACCCGTCACATTGAGTACAAACGTAAAACGAACCTTTATGTTTGTATCAAGTGATGGCTAAAGCATTTTGTGATGTCTAGCCATTTATCTTAAATAAGTGGCTAGAGTACCTGTATATTATTTTATAAACTCCACCGCCACTTATTTAATATATAAGTGGCGGTTTTATTATTATCAAAATTCAATGGGAGGTTTTATTTTATGATTATTCATGTAAAGCAGGACGCACGGGAACAGGAGATTCTGGAACTTACGAAAAATATTGAGGAAGCAGGTTTTCAGGTGCACCGTTCAGATGGTAAAAACCGTACAATCATCGGCCTGATCGGTGACACTTCGAAGATTACAGAAAACGATATGAAAAGATTCCAGGTAGTAGAGGATGCGCACCGCATTTCGGCACCATACAAGAAGGCGAACCGTCATTTCCATGAAGATGACAGCATCATTGATATCGACGGTGTTAAAGTGGGGGCGGAGAACTTCATGGTCTGTGCGGGACCGTGTTCAGTAGAGAATGAAGAGGACACAGTGGCACTTGCAAAACGTCTGAAAGCAGCAGGGGCGAACACATTGAGAGGCGGTGCATTCAAACCGAGAACGTCTCCTTACGCCTTCCAGGGCCTTGGGGTTGAAGGACTCAGGATTCTTCAGACTGCAAAACGGGAGACGGGTCTGCCCGTAGTATCTGAACTGATGTCAACAGACTACCTCGATGATTTCGTTGAGATGGTGGACGTCATCCAGGTCGGTGCTCGCAACATGCAGAACTTCGATCTGCTGAAGGCGATTGGGAAAACGGACAAGCCGGTTCTTCTGAAGCGCGGTATGTCAGCAACGATGAAAGAATGGCTGATGTCCGCCGAATACATCATGGCGGGAGGAAATGAAAATGTAATCTTCTGTGAGCGCGGTATCCGGACATTCGAAACTGCAACAAGAAACACGCTTGATTTGCAGACGGTACCGGTAATTCAGAAGGAATCCCACCTTCCTATCGTCATCGATCCATCCCATGCTGCTGGAATCAGACACATCATCCCTTCCATGGCGAAGGCCGCGGTTATGTCCGGCGCGAATGGTTTGCAGATAGAAGTCCACCAGGACCCTGAAAATGCATGGAGTGATGGCCAGCAGTGCCTTACACCGGATGAGTTCGATGAACTGATGACAACCATCAATATGCTTCTTGAAATTGAGAAGAAGACGACTGGCATGGAAACGATCGTTCAGCAATAGTAACCAGAGGAGGGACGCCAATGGAATCGCATGAAAAACTCAGGACCAGGATTGATGACATCGACCGGGAACTTGTGGAACTTTTTGAGGCGAGGATGCATGTATCTTCAGAAATAGCGGAGTATAAACAGCGGAATGATATTCCGATCTTCGATGAAGCAAGGGAAGAGGAAGTCGTTGAGAAGAATGTGGGAAGACTGGCAGATGAGACTCTGGGCCGTCATACAGATTCGTTTTTCAGGCATCTGATGGCACTCTCCAGGAAACGTCAGCATGAAAATCTGAAAAACAGCAAATCTCCCATTAATAATATATAGTGAGGAAGCCGGGTTGTTCCCGGCTTTTTAATATGCAAAAACACCTTCGCTCCGGTACAGGATTCATTGTACTCAAGCGAAGGTATTTTCATATACGGATATCGTTTTTTCATTTAATCATTGCCGGTGTTTCTGTTTTACCATATCCTCCAGGTCGTAATACGTATTTTGATACGTTTCGTTTATCCAGTTGTTGAACAGTATGTGCCCATGGCTTTTCCAGTTGAAAACGGGAAGCCGGGCCGGTTCATCACCCGGGAAATAATTGAGGGGGGGATCTATATGCTGTCCCTCTGATACATCACGATCGTACTCCTTTTTCAAAGTATCACGTTCATATTCAAGGTGTCCGAATATGAACAGGTCCCTTCTGTCCTTTGATGCCGTGATATCCGGGCCGAAGTCGGGATGTTGAGTAAGGATTTCGAGCCCCGGTGTATTTCTGAGTGTCTTTAGATCGACTGTTGTATGCCGTGACTGCGGAACGCTGTATATATCATCAAAGCCACGGAGCAGAGGGTGTTCCGGATAAATATTGCTGTACTCAAAAATGCCGAAAAGCTTGGCGGGCAATTCCTGTTTTCCGATGTCAAAATAATGGTTGAGTGCAAACTGTGCGCCCCAGCATATGAAGAAGCGGGAATATACATGGGTTTGTGCCCAGTTGATGATATCCGTAAGCTCATCTATATAGTCCACCTGATCATATTCCAGTTTTTCAACCGGTGCCCCGGTGACGATCATACCGTCGAATTTCTGTTCCCTGACTTCATCAAAGGAATTATAATATTTCTGAAGGTGGCTGGTCGGTGTGTTGCGGCTGCGGTGGGTTGACATATACAGGAATTCGACATCAATCTGCAGAGGGGTATTACCCAGAAGACGGAGGAGATGCAGTTCGGTCTCTTCCTTTTTGGGCATAAGGTTCAGTATGAGCATCCGCAGTGGACGGATGTCCTGTGTATGTGCTCTTGACGCGCCTATGGTGTAGACATCTTCTTTTTTGAGGAGCTCCCTTACAGGAAGCCCCTCGATGATTTTGATAGGCATTTATATCGCATCCAGACCTTTTTTGAGATCATCGAGAATATCGTCGATGTGCTCGAGACCGACGGAAAGGCGTACTGTCTCAGGCTTTACGCCGCTTTTTTGTTGTTCTTCTTCCGTCAGCTGTGAATGTGTCGTTGAAGCGGGGTGGATCACCAGCGATTTGGCATCTCCTACATTGGCAAGCATGGAGAAGAGTTCCAGCGATTCTATGAATTTTATGCCTCCGTCATACCCGCCGCTCACACCGAATGTGAAGACAGCCCCGGCTCCTTTGGAAAGGTATTCTTTCTGGAGCTCATGATAGGGACTGGAAGCAAGACCTGCGTAATCGACCCATTCCACTTTTTCATGCTGTTCGAGGAATTCGGCTACCTTCTGTGCATTTTCAACATGGCGTTCCATGCGAAGCGAGAGTGTTTCAATGCCCTGGGTCAGAAGGAAGGCATTGAATGGTGAGAGGGCTGCACCTGTGTCACGGAGCAGGGTGGTCCTGATCTTGTACGCAAGTGCTGCAGGACCGAATGCCTCCGTAAACACGAGACCGTGATATGAAGGATCGGGTTCCGTCAGGCCCGGGAATTTGCCGTTATTCCAATCGAAATTGCCGCCATCAACTATGATACCGCCGATGGAAGTCCCGTGACCTCCGAGAAACTTGGTGGCGGAGTGCACGACAACATGTGCACCGTGCTCAATCGGCCGGCAGAGATACGGCGTAGCGAAAGTGTTATCGACAATAAGGATGATGCCGTTATCATTCGCAATTTTGGCGAGTGCTTTAATGTCTTCCACGTTACCTTCAGGATTCCCGATGGTTTCGACGAATATCGCTTTGGTATTTTCCTTTATTTCACGTGAAACATTCTCCGGGTCTTTAGTATCGGTGAGTGTGACGTCTATGCCAAATTTTTTGAATGTATGTGTAAACAATGTATGAGTGCCGCCGTACAGGCTGGATGTCGAAATGACATGGTCCCCGGCGATTGCAACGGCCTGCACTGCATATGTGATTGCAGCCATTCCGGAGGCAACGCCCACCCCTGCAACACCACCTTCCAGCTCCGAAACGCGTACTTCAAGTGCATTTGTCGTCGGGTTCATGAGTCTTGTATATATATTTCCTGCATCTTTCAAACCAAACAGATCGGCTGCGTGCTTAGTATCATCAAAAGTGTAGGATGTTGTCTGATAGATTGGCAGAGCACGTGAATTCGTGGTCGGATCCACCGTCTGACCGGAATGCAGCTGCTTGGTTTCAAAACGGAATTCTTCTGTCATTTTAACGCCTCCATATAATTTCAAATAATAAAAAAAGAGCCTCCCTTTTTAAGATAAGGAGACTCCCATTTCACTCATCTTTCAGGAAAAAACCTGCTGGAGTTAGCACCTTACCGAAAAGGTTGCCGGGTTTCGTAGGGCCAGTCCCTCCACCGCTCTGGATAAGTAATTATTTTATTGAGTATCATCTTACTAACTTCTTTCAGATTTGTCAAACACTTTTAAACATTGGGATAAATAGACATGGAGATTTTAATCACAGTAAGGAGGATGTCTTTGGAAAATTCGGATTTTATAACCATTCTTCTCACGGCACTTGTATTGATTCTTTTTATAGTGAGCCTCAGAGTGGCGGAGAGCATTATGAAAACTTCTGCAAGGAAAGACGAAATGATAAGAAAGGTTTGGAAGTATGACAGTCAAGGTAAAGAAAGGAATGAAACAATCGAGAGATTGATCCCGGATTCCAGCTTCAGGGAACGGGAGGCGGAATACCTGTATGGCAGAGCAATGAAATAGAAGGAGGAAGACAGATGAAAATAGCACAGCCTGACCCGGTGTATCTGGAAAAAGGGGATAAAGCAGTCATTCTGCTGCATTCCTTTACCGGTACCACCAGGGACATGAAGGAGCTCGGGGAATATCTGAATTCAAACGGTTACGCAGTGTCAATACCGATATTGGAGGGACACGGCATGGGGCCGGATCCTTTGATTGAATCGAGCCCTTCCGAATGGTGGAATAACGTTATTGAAAGTTATGAAATGCTCAAGCGAAAGGGGTATGACAGCATTTCAATCGCCGGAGTATCGCTTGGCGGTATACTGTCACTTAAAGCAGCCTATTCACTGGATGGTATCAATGGTGCTGTTGCGATGTCCGTCCCGCAGGGAAAGGATATCGAAGACATTAATAAGAGAGTAGTATCCTATACAGAGAATTTCATGGAATTCATAGGCAGAAGTGACGAAGAAATTGACGAGCGGCTAAAGGAACTGGAGAGGGAACCCATGGCTTCCCTTCCGGAATTTGAATCACTGATCGATGAGGTACACAGCAGTCTCGGTGGTATCACAGTGCCGCTGGCTGTGAAATACGGCGGCAAAGATGCTGCATTGTATGAAGAGAGTGCAGAACATATTTATAATAAGATTAACTCTGAAGCGAAAGATATGAAAGTATATCCAAATACCGGCCATCTTATGACCAAAGGGAAAGATAAGACACTGCTGTTCAAGGATATACTGGATTTCCTTGATTCTGCAAATTGAAGACACTGCCTGTAACGGCAGTGTTTTTGTGGACTTTAATTTTTAGGTCCAATAAAGAAATGTATGCGGATTTACCATTGCAGTGACATTCAGCTTCCTGACGATGATGGGGGGCTGACTCAAAGTCGCAAAAGGTTGCCGGCTATGGCGATATCGCAGGAAGTATCATCTTCCTGAATAAAAAGAACAGAACCAGAGTCTGACCAAAGAAACGATTCCCGGGTGTGCCTTATTTTATGGTTACATGCATGTTGGAGAGTATTTCAAGTGTCTTATCATGAAGATGGGAATTGGAGCTGGCGACAAGGTCTTTAGCAACAGTGATATCTGCGTAGGGAAATATATTCTGTATGATCATGATGTTTGCAAGTATACAAACGTTAGTTTCGACACCGATGAATTCAATGGTCTGGTTGGTCTCTACCTCCTCAATATATTTTTCCTGGATTTTTTTTGCCTCTTCAGGAGGAATTCCGTAAAAGGTCTTAACGTATTCATCTCCGTATTTATACAGAAGATCAGAAAAGACGGGGTGGATTCCTTCATCAAACCGTATGCTGTCTGTCGTTCTGTTTCTATGCTCGAAGTCAGGATAGAGGTTTTTAGTGTAGATGATGGATTCATTCTCAGCAACCGCTTTATTTATACGTCCAGTTATCCTATGCTTTATCCTGTTCGCCCGCTCATTGTAGCTTGAACCGGATTCGGCAAAAGTATCATTCTGCAGGTCTATGGCAATAAGCATTTATATATCACTCCTGTTTTATATGCTTTCTTAATATAAGGTACCCGCTATCTTGTATTTCTAAAGAAAACGTCCTATAATGAAGTCAAATGAACAATGAATGCCCTCTAGGGTTCCGCTGCCTGTGCAGGTCAGGTCCGAGAGGGGGCTCATGGCATGCTGCCATGTCACGGAGGGACAAAAGCCCGGGAGAGAATAATATTCTCATCCCGGGCTTTTTATATTATTCTGGAGGGTTTTTATGAATATGCAATGGATAAAAGTCGCCATAGCAAGCATCTTCGAAGTAGGCTGGGTCGTGGGATTGACACATGCAGACAGTTGGTATGAATGGCTTTTCACATTTATCGCAATATATGCCAGTTTTTATATGATGATCGAAGCCGGAAAATACCTGCCTGTCGGTACAGTCTATGCAGTGTTCGTCGGACTCGGTGCATTCGGTACAGTATTGTCTGAAATCATACTGTTCGGTGAACCGTTCAGACCGTTGAAGATAATATTGATAGCGTTGATTCTTGCTGGCGTAATCGGACTCAAGATGGTCACGGATGACAATGAAAGAGAGGTACGGTAACCATGGATTGGTTTTCATTGGTCACTGCTGGTTTGTTTGAAGTCACAGGGGTATTATCAATCAATAAACTTCACAGGGACAAAAATATTTCTTCACTGCTGATATTGCTGACAAGTTTCGGTTTGTCTTTCCTGTTCCTCGCCTATGCGCTCCAGACATTGCCGATGGGGACAGCATACGCAGTATGGACAGGTATCGGTGCATCCGGAGGAGCACTTTTGGGCATGTTCTTCTATGATGAATCCAAGAATTGGAAGCGGGTTGCATTCATCCTTCTCATCATTTTCGCAGTCGTCGGGCTGAAATTGATTTCATGATTCGAAATGATGGTTTTCTATGCTGTCTTCATTGAGCATATCAACCATTGTGCGCGTGCTTTTTGAATGGAATTTGACACCCGGTGTAAGCAGATGGAAATAGCGGGTAAGCTCTGTGCTTTCTCCATTTATGATTTTAAGCGAACCCGTCTTCAATTCTTCACCGACGGTATAATGCGACAGGAGCGTAAGCCCCAGGCCGTTCGTAACGGTACTCTTTACAGCCTGTGTACTGCTGAGAGTGATGGTCTCCGGGTTGATGCCGAGTGAGGAGAATAGCTGATCCTGATAGCTTCTTGTTCCGGAACCATCTTCCCTGACAATCCAGGTGGCCGCCCCGAGCGCTTTATTATCAAGGGAGTCCGGCGTGTACCGATTACCTATGATATACATCCGATCCCTGATCAGCCGGGTGATATTGAGGTTTTTATCAGTCTCACGTTCTTCATCTTCAATGATACCGATATCAAGATCATGAGAATCGACCATCCTGATGATGGATGCTGAGTTGCTTATTGAGACGTCGGGTTTGATTCCCGGATGTCTTCTGATCAGCTGTGCAATCATTTTGGGAAGGATATATTCCCCGTATGTATAACTGGCACCAATATGTACAGGGCCTTTGGATTCATTCTGGAGATCCTGTATAAGATGCTGCATCCTTTCATCGATACCGATCATCTCATTGGCATAATGGTAATAGATTTCACCTGCAGGATTTAATTTAAGGAGTTTTCCTGATCTGTCGATGAGCGTGACACCGAGTTCTTCCTCCAGTTTCTTTATATAGTTCGAGACGGCGGGCTGGGACATATGCAGCGATTCCGCAGCAAGGGTGAAACTTTTTTTATCGACGACGGTCACGAATACTTTAAGTGTCTGGTTTATCATCAGCATCCCCTCCCCATAACTGAATGGTTATCAATGTCATCATTATATACTATTTAACTTATCTTTCATATGGCGCTATCATGAATTATGGAGGCGTTATTATGATGGGAACTGTTAAAACAAAAGGTTTCATGACTGGAATATTGTTTACACTGATTATTGCCGTATTCGGAATGCTTCTTGCAAAATTGCCGATTTTAGAATACATCGGGCCTTTGGCAACTGCAATAATACTTGCGTTTCTATACCGTCAGATTTTTGGCTACCCGTATAAAATGACATCCGGTATACAATTTTCTTCCAAGATCCTGCTTCGGGCGGCAATTATACTGTACGGATTGAAACTGAATATAGATGTCATACTTTCAGAGGGGCTGACGCTTCTTGCGCAGTCTGTCATCGTCATCACTTTTTCGATTGTAATCTCATTCATTCTGGCGAAGATGATAAAGGCTGATATGAATATCTCCATGCTGGTGGGTGTCGGAACAGGTGTGTGCGGCGCAGCTGCGATAGCCGCTGTCGCGCCGATACTCAAATCGAAGGACGAAGACACAGCGATCAGCATCGGCATCATTGCACTGTTGGGGACACTTTTTTCAATCGCCTACATTTTCCTGGAACCATATCTCCCGATGAAGCCGGATGAGTACGGTTCGTGGGCGGGTCTCAGCCTGCATGAACTCGCCCATGTCGCCCTCGCAGCAGAACCTGCGGGCACCAATGCGCTCGCCCTCGCATTGCTTGCAAAATTATCGAGGGTGTTTCTGCTGATCCCGCTGTGCTTCATACTGATTTTTTTCATGAGGAGAAGGGAAAGTAAAGAGAGTGTCAAAAAAATCCCTTTCCCCTACTTTCTCATCGGTTTTGTACTGATGAGCATTTTGAACAGTTATGTACTGGGGAATCATTTAACCATGCCGGAAAAGGTGATGGAAGGCATTTCAGACATTACATCTCTCCTGCTTGCGATGGCAATGACCGCCCTCGGGTTGAACATCGATCTGCTGAGTACGGTACGTCGTGCCTCAAAACCCTTTGCAGTGATACTGTCCGTATCCATCATGCTTTCTGTCCTTGTTTATATAATGATATAGAAAAAGCCGCTCCCAAATAGGGAGCGGCCTGTAATACTCTAATTTAGACGAGGTACTGTTCAACATTCTCATTGTTTGTCACAATGAGAAATACCTTGCCTTTATCCATTTCAGCCTCATAATTTTTTGCTTCGGCTTCATCGAAACCGATGTTCTGAAGCTTGCTGCGCAGTTCGTCACCTTTCTTTTCGAATGGTGCTTTGACAGCATCTCCCACACCCATTTCGCTTGCGCCTACAGTGTTTATTCCTGTATTTTTAGCGATTCTTTTTGTTCTGTCATCATCATGTGAAATGACATAGATATCTTCGTCCTTCACATTTTTGGCGGAAATCTTTTTGATGTCTTCCTGGAGTGTTTCATCATTTTCATATTCTTTGATAAAAGGTTTCATAAATATTACTCCTCCTAAAGAAATGTTTTCTATCAGTACAATAGTCATGTTCCCCCTTATCCGGGTTTTAAAACATATTCATAAAGCATGTTTTTTGAGATTGACAAATGGCTTCTGAATAATTAATATTACAATATTATGCTAGAATTAATTTGGAAGGTGGAAACATCATGAATGCAGTATTAATCGCTGTTCTGGTCATGATTGTCCTGAGTCTGCTCAGGCTGAATGTAGTGCTTGCCCTGTTCATCGGTGCTCTTGCAGGGGGGCTTACAGCGGGAATGCCGGTTGCGGATGTCATTACTACATTCACTGGGGGGATTGTCGGCGGTGCGGAAATTGCCCTGAGCTATGCACTCCTCGGCGGATTTGCAGCTTTGATTGCATACAGCGGCATCACTGAGGTACTGGTCGATTTCATCATCAGGACTTTGAAAAAAGACCGGTCGAAAAAGGCGAGGGTCATCGCCAAGGCCTCCATCATCGCCGCACTTCTCGCAGTTGCTGTGATGAGTCAGAATCTGATACCGGTGCACATTGCCTTTATACCTATTCTTATACCTCCGATACTCAGTCTGATGAATGAACTTGAGATCGACAGACGTCTGATTGCTGTCGTGCTGACATTCGGGCTGACATTTCCGTATGTCATATTGCCGGTCGGATTCGGCCAGATATTCCAGAATACGATAGTGACGAGTTTTGACACAGTCGGAGTGGACATAGCTTTTGGCGATGTCGCTCCGAACCTGATCCTCCCTGCCAGCGGTTTCGTCGCCGGTCTCATCCTCGCTCTCTTCTATTATAGGAAGAAAAGGAGTTATGAAACGGTCCAGCTTGCCACTCAGCAGAAGAGAGAAGTCAGCGCCGCAACGATCATTACGGCTGTGTTATCCATACTCGCAACTTTCACCGTCCAGATCATGACGGATTCAATGATATTCGGCGCTCTCGCGGGAATCATGATTTTCTTCCTTTCGTTCAGGTTCAAATGGAAGAGCCTGGATGCTGAACTGATAAATGGCATACAGATGATGGCGTATATAGGCATCGTAATGCTTGCGGCCAACGGCTTTGCGACGGTCATTACTGAAACGGGCCATGTAAACTCGCTCGTGGAAGGGATAGCGGAGGTACTGGCCGATCAGAAAATAATGATTGTCTTTTCCATGCTGCTGGTCGGACTTATCGTAACGATGGGAATCGGTTCATCATTTGCGACGATACCGATCATTGCAAGCATATTTGTTCCCATGGGCATCGAACTGGGACTTTCGATGCCGGCGATCATCGCAATCATCGGTACGGCGGGGGCTCTCGGGGACGCCGGTTCCCCGGCGTCCGATTCCACCCTCGGGTCGACAGCCGGCCTGGATGCCGACGGGCAGCATGACCATATTTGGGACACATGTGTGCCAACCTTCATATTTTTGAATATCCCTGTGCTGGTAACAGGCTTCATAGCAGGTATGATCTTATGATCGAATATCCAGATCCATTACCCCGGTAATGGATTTATTATTGTAATAAATATCGGAACGGAGCAGAAACATGTATCATACAGATTCAAAACGGGAAATGTATACCATTCTTATGCGTATATTATGGCCCATACTCATTACTCAGATACTCCTGTATTCCATGAATATGATCGATACGATGATGTCCGGACGCGCAAGTGTCGATGACCTTGCAGGTGTTGCCATAGGATCCAGTTTCTGGGCCCCGGTTTCCACCGGCATCAACGGCATATTGCTTGCGGTCACAGCAATCGTTGCCAACCTGATGGGTGCGGACGAGAAAGAGAAAGTGAATAATACTGTAACGCAGGCGATGTATATTGCCATGGCTATTGCAGTGATTATATTGATCTCGGGAGTGTTCTTCCTTGATGACCTGCTTGATATAATGGATCTCGAACCGGCCGTGCATCATATCGCCTACCATTACCTCGCGGGACTGTCCACCGGTATAATACCGTTATTCCTGTTCAGTGTACTGCGTAATTTCATTGATGCTCAGGGCCTTACGAGGATATCGCTATACGTTATATCAATGTCGCTGCCGCTCAATGTCTTCTTCAATTATTCACTGATTTTCGGGAATTTCGGTTTTCCTGAGCTCGGCGGCATCGGAGCGGGATATGCGACGGCCATTACATACTGGCTCATTTTTTTCATCGCTGTGTTCATGACCTTCAAAGTTGAAGTGCTTGCGGCATTCAAATTGTTCAGGAAAATGGCAGTGCCATCACCGGAAGTAATGCTGCATCATCTGAAGATCGGAGTCCCGATCGGTGTGCTTCTCTTTGTGGAAACGAGCATTTTTTCGCTGATGACACTTCTCATCGGTATCATGTTCACAACTGATATCATTGCAGCGAACCAGATCGTCCTCAATTTCACGACAATGCTGTTCATGCTGCCGCTCAGCATATCTATGGCAATGACCATCGTTATTGGTTTCAGTGCAGGAGGCGGCAGGTTCCGTGATGCCAGGCGTTATAAAATGATGGGGCTCGCAACAAGCCTTGCATTGATTTCTGCCACTTCATTGCTGCTGTTCACCTTCAGGGAACAAATTTCATATTTCTACACGGATGACCCGGCAGTGGTGACCATTGCATCGCCGCTGTTTTTATTCGCCATCATCTATCAGGTGTCGGATGCTCTCCAGGCTCTATACCAGGGGGTTCTCAGAGGCTATAAGGACGTTATCATCCCGTCATTCATTGCTGTCATCTCGTATTGGCTCATAGGTCTGGTGGCCGGTTATCTTCTCGCGGCATACACAGCACTTGAGGTGTATGGCTTCTGGATAGGCATTTCACTTGGTCTGACATGTGCAGCCGCCGGATTTTTCATGCGTCTCCGTGCCATTGAGAAAATAAATATGTTTGGCGGCGCGGAAAACGCGCAATAGTATAGTATTCTGAATCATATAGGAGGAATACTTGAATGAGTGAAATGAATAACCCTTTATATAAACATTACGATGGCAAGTTTGAAAAGCAGGAACAGCCGTACCCCGGCGTCCAGAATAAAATGCACCCGGTGCCCGACTGTGGTGAGGAGTCATATTCCGGCAACAATCAGCTGGCGGACAGAAAAGCACTTGTCACAGGCGGAGATTCAGGAATCGGGCGTGCTGCAGCAATTGCATATGCCAAAGAAGGTGCTGATGTCGCCATAAGTTATCTGCCTGATGAAGAATCGGATGCACAGGAAGTGAAGGCTGTCATTGAAAAGGCGGGCCGTAAGGCAGTACTTCTGCCCGGAGATCTGAGGGACGAGGAGTTTGCAAGGAACCTTGTCCATGAAGCGGCAGAAAAGCTCGACGGATTGGATATATTGGTATTGAACGCGGCAATCCAGCAGTTTGAAAAGGATATAAAAAATCTGTCCACACAGCAGCTGACAGATACATTTACGGTCAATATCTTCTCAAATGTGTGGATGCTCCAGGAGGCCATGGATCATCTGCCGGAAGGGGGAAGTGTGATTGTGACAACATCTGTACAGGCATTCAATCCTTCGGGACACTTGTCGGACTATGCGATGACCAAAAGCGCACAGGTCGCGTTTGTCATTGCGATGACCGGTCAGCTTGCCGAGAAAGGAATCAGGATCAATGCTGTGTCTCCGGGGCCTGTCTGGACTGTACTGCAGGTGGCGGGCGGACAGCCTCAGGAGAAAATACCGGAATTTGGTCAGAAAGTACCCCTGAAACGTGCGGGCCAGCCCGTGGAACTTGCTCCCACTTATGTACTGCTTGCCTCGGACAGTGCGAGCTTTACTACAGGGCAGGTGTACGGCATTACAGGCGGGACAGCAATCAATCAGTGACGAAAAGATCCTCCAACAGGACATTGGAGGATCTTTTCTATTTCATCACCAATCGTATGAGCGCCCTGAAAAATTTTGCATCAGGATATCTGAAAGGCATATCAAACAGTGTGGTCTGTTTCAATATGCTTTTTTCATGAGTGAATGTATCGAATGAGTATTTGCCGTGATATTTTCCCATACCGCTGTTGCCCCGGCCGCCGAAAGGCAGGTATGGTGTGGCCAGATGGAACATGGCATCGTTCACCGCACCGCCGCCGAACGGTACATGCTTGATGACAGCTTCAACTTCAGATTTATTATCGCTGAAAACGTATAATGCAAGCGGATCCTGCATGTCACGCAGATCCAGTATGGCTTTATCCAGATTGCTGTAGGAAAGGACAGGCAGTACAGGGCCGAAAATCTCTTCCTTCATCACCGGGTGGTCGAATTCCACATTGTCAATTATCACAGGTTCGATTGTGAGATCTCCTGCATCTGTACGGCCGCCGTATACAACATCCCCTTCGATCAGTTTTTTGATCCTGTCGAAATGAGTGTCGTTAACTATGCTCATATATCTGCCGTTTCGGAAATCTTTATGATAGAACCTGTGAGTGTAGTATTTTATATGCTTCAGCAGTGCATCTTTTATGGACTCTTGCGCATACACAAAGTCCGGTGCCACACAGGTCTGTCCGGCATTTGAAAATTTTGCCCAGACAATCCGCTTTGCAGCAAGTTTCAAATCCGCATTCTCGGTGACGACCGCCGGTGATTTCCCGCCGAGTTCAAGCGTGACGGGAATGAGATTTTCTGCAGCGTTCTTCATAACAATCTTACCGACATGGGAACTGCCTGTATAGAATATATAGTCAAAAGGCAGTTTGAGCAATGCCTGGTTGTTTTCTATGCCGCCTTCGGCAGCATATATATATTCAGAAGGGAAGATGTGTTCCATGATCTTGGTGATGACTTCTGAAACCATGGGTGTGTGTTCGGAAGGTTTCAACACGGCAGTATTTCCTGCACTTATGGCACCGATCAGGGGCGAAATCGTTAGATTGAACGGATAGTTCCAAGGGGCGATGATCAGTGTCACCCCGTAAGGTTCCTTATATATGACTGATTTTGAGCCGATGTGGGTGATGGGGGTCTTTACTTTCTTTGTACTGGCCCATTCCTCCAGATGCTTTACTGCATGGTTGATTTCAGTGTAGACGATGCCTATTTCAGTCGTGTATGTTTCAGGTTTCTGTTTGTTGAAATCAGCGAGCATAGCTTCGGCCAGTTCATCTTCATAATATTTAATTCCGCGCTTCAGCTGTTTCAGAGCATCTATCCTGAACTTTATATCCCTTGATTTACCTGATTGATAGAACTGCTTTTGCCTGGCATAGATTGATTCATACATCATTTACCACTCCTCACAGTAATCTGGTACCCGTTTCCTCTTTTTTTAATGTTGTGAAATACCTTTGGTTCACATAGCAAGAGAAACACTATTTCTCCCAAAGTTTGAAAAAATATTTAAAACCGCGATATATGATGGATTTAGTGAAAAAGAATTGCAATTTTTTCATTTCTCTATAATAATTAGATTATCTATGTGAAGCGGGTGATGTGATGGAGACGGAATCCAGGATAACAGGCGGCAGGCTGACGGCGTATCAGATCAGTGAAGCGCTGGGAATATGCATTGATACGGCAAACGATCTGTTGGAAGATAAACTGAAAATCGATGAACTGGAGCCGGAGGTAAGAGAGAGGGCAGAGATACTGGAACGGGCGTTATTTGACCAATAAAGTCCTGTTTTGCGGAAGGAATCCATGTGTTTCCGGACTGGAAATTATTTTCTTCGTTTTCATTTTCATTGTTAATGATTCATCATATGGTATAATTGAACTTGCTTCAGTAGAATTGATTGAGGGAAGGTGAAATTATGGATACAGGCTTGAATTTAGAAGTGCTGACTGAAAAACTGACAGCATATCAGATCAGCCGTGCGGTGGATATTTCCATAGATGACGCTCAATCAATCATCGACAAAGAAATAGATTATGAAGAGATGGATAAAGAAACGGTCGAAAAACTCAAGACATTAAATGATAAATTGCAAAACTGATCAGCTGAGCCCGGGGTTCGGCTTTTTTTATTACAACTTTAGACGGTTTTAAAGGCAGCTGCCGGATGATACCATTGGTCTAATCAGCAATCTATGAAAAGGAGACTTTCAATGAACCTGCTTGTCATATCCGGGAGTGCCTTCCCCGACTCCCACACCAACGCGGTTGCCCGCATCATCGAATCTCTGGTTGAACAGCCTGAACATAAAGTGACTGTAATTGATCTATGTGGCTGGGACATACCGGTTCTCGGCCAGGGGAATACGATGGATATCGAGGAACTGAAGCATCTTGCACATGAAGCGGACGCAATAATGATCGGAACGCCGAATTATCATACATCATATTCCGGTATTCTAAAGAATGCCCTGGATCATCTTTCGATAAATGAATTTGAAATGAAGCCGGTCGGTCTATTCTGCAACAGCGGCGGGATGAGGAATTCCGATCCCCTGACACAGCTTAGAATGGTGATGAGAGGGGTCCATGCAATGGTGATTCCAACCCAGGTATCCACGTGCGACTCGGATTTTGTGAAAACTGATGCAGGGCTTGTCCTTGAAAATGAAAAAATTACAGAACGTCTGAGCATAATGATAGATACACTCGTAAAACAGTCATATTCGGAAACGGTAAGCATCTGAACAGGGTGCTTACTTTTTTTGGGCTTATGGGATAGAATGGTGTAATGAGTGAACTTAAAATAAGGGAAAATGAGAAATGAAACAAAAGACGAAGCAGGATATTCCGGTTCTTATATTGTTAGGTGCAATGGTGGTGTTCTTCATCACTTTTCTGGCTTCAGAAACGACTCTGATTGACAAGGAGGAAAAATATACCCATAGTTTTGAAGCGGCGGTGGATGCCCAGGCAAAGAGCAGTACGCAGGATGTGAAGCTTGAGGACAGCGGTGCAGCCGAAGCGGAAGAGGAGGATATCAGAAATGCCATGGATATCGGGCGGAGCAGCACCGATTTCCAGTTCCTGAAATTGGATGAAACAGCAGATCTGACACCTGCGCAGCTGAATGAATCCCTGGAAGGCAAGGGGATCCTCGAAGGCCGGGGAGAAACGTTCCACGCAGCACAGGAACAGTATGGTCTGAACGCTCTGTATCTGATCAGCCATGCACAGATAGAAACGGGAAATGGCAGATCTTCCCTTGCAGGAGGAATCGAAGTGGGGGAGACCACCTATTATAATTTTTTCGGTATAGGCGCATTTGATAAAAAAGCAGTGTCGAAAGGCTCCGGATATGCAGCGGAGTCTGGCTGGACAACCCCTGAGAAGGCTATCATGGGGGGTGCCCGCTTCATCAGTGAAAATTATGTTTCGAAAGGGCAGGACACGCTTTACAAAATGCGGTGGAATCCTGAAAATCCGGGGAAACATCTGTATGCCACTGATATACACTGGGCGGTCAAAATCGGCAATATCATGGAGAGCCATTATAGCAAGCATGGATTGACAGCGGATGAGTTCCGCAAGGACTACTATACTGAAGAGTAAAAAAGCACTCCGGATGGAGTGCTTTTCTATATGCTGTCGCCGGGTGGGACAACCCGCCATGGATGACTGTATATATTGAATGAATCCCCTCGTATGAAGCCGATTGCTGTAATGTTCAGGTCCTCTGCAAGCCTGATGGCAAGGTCCGTCGGTGCCGATTTGCTGAGGACGATGCCGACACCGATTTTGGCGGATTTTGTCAGCACCTCTGAAGAAATACGGCCGCTGAAGATGAGTACTTTGTCAGAAACGGGTATCCTGTTCTCAATGCAGTAGCCATACAGCTTGTCCAGGGCGTTATGCCTGCCGATATCGCCGCGGTGCACGATCATCTCCCGGGCGGTACCGAGACCCGCATTGTGTATGCCGCCGGTTTCTTTGAAAATGGTGCTGGTGTCCTGCATTTCCCTCATCAGAGCAGTGCATTGTGGCGGCGTTATGGTCGTTTTTGACATCGATACTTTGGCGGTATCGACATCGCTCTGGAAATAGAACTGCCGGCTCTTCCCGCAGCAGGATCCGAGTATTCTTTTGGAGTACGTAAAATGACTCGTCGGGACATGGCTGCCTAGTTCTATATGACAGAATCCTCCGTGGTCATCCAGATTCATCGACTTTATGTCACTGTATTTACGGATGGCCCCCTCGGAAGCCAAAAAGCCCATGATGAGTTCCTCCAGGTGGTCAGGCGAACAGACAAGTGTCGCGAACTCGACATTATTTATATAGATTGTCAGAGGGAATTCTTCAGCAATCGCATCATTCGTCTCTTCGAATGTCCCGCTGTCATATCTGACGATTTTCCTTTCCGAAGTCATGTCCAAAACAACGCCCTCCTTTTTTACAGGTTATATATCGAAAGCGTTTTATTTACCCAATATAATGTTCGTTAACCGAATTGCAGCATTTGACTGCGCATACATTATAGCATGATTAAGTATTTGTTTTGTCAATAAATCAACCTGGCTACATAGCATTTCCCCGGCGGAGCGAGTTGATAAAGCGGGGCTTTGAGGTACAATAGTAATATAATATCAATAAGGGAGTGTAAATATGGGAAAAACGCTGCACCCGGGACCAGTAAGCAAGACAAAAAAATGGGATCCCAGCCTCTGGGCAAGCCCGGTACCTTTCGGCCTGACCAAAGTGAAACCCCGGCACATAAGAGATACAGCAAAAATCGCATGGGACAATAAAGACAATCTGAATTATGCGAAGAACATCATTACCAAGGGTGTATGCGATGGTTGTGCACTCGGTGTGGGAGGGCTCCAGGACCAGACTCTCAAAGGACCGCATATGTGCACTACCCGTTTCAATGTGCTCAGATTGAATACGGCGCCGCCGATCAAACCGGAAATCCTGCACCAGGATATCGGTGAGCTGCGCAAACTCTCGAGCAGGGAACTCAGGGAACTCGGGCGTATTCCTTACCCGATGATGCGACGCAAAGGAGACCGCAAATTCATCCGCATCTCATGGGATGAAGCGATGGATAAAATCGCAGAAAAGATGAAAGTCCTAGATCCGAAACAGTTTGCATTCTATCTGACGAGCCGCGGAATCACGAATGAATCCTACTATACTGCAGCGAAAGTATCGAGATTCCTGGGAACGAACAATATTGACAATGCTTCAAGAATCTGTCATTCGCCAAGTAAGACAGCGATGAAACGTTCTGTGGGTGTGGGCGCCTCCACCTGTAACTATCAGGACTGGATGGGTACGGATATCCTTGTTTTCTGGGGCAGCGTCGCTGCCAATTCGAGTCCGGTTTCCACAAAGTATATGATGGAAGCCAAAAAACGCGGTACCAGGATTATCGTGATCAACCCGTACAAAGAACCTTCCATGGAGAAATACTGGGTGCCTTCCGTAACGGAGTCCGCCCTGTTCGGCACAAAGATCGCAGATGACTTCTATGAAGTGAACATCGGCGGGGACATAGCAATGATGCACGGAATCATGAAATACTGGTTTGAAATGGAAGCTGAAGCGGAAGGTTCCGCCATCAACCATGAATTTGTACATAACCATGTAAATAACTTTGAAGAACTGAAGGAGACTGTCAGCCGTCAGTCCTGGGAGGAGATCGAGCAATCTTCAGGTATCAGCCGCGAACGCATCGGTGAGCTTGCCGGTCTTATGGCGCGTTCCAAAAATGGTGTGATGGTGTGGGCGCTCGGTCTGACTATGCACAAGCATGCCACGGATAATATTTCACAGGTCTGCAATCTGTCGCTTCTCCGTGGATGGCTCGGACGGAAGTACAATGGTCTGATGCCGCTAAGGGGACATTCAAGCGTCCAGGGCTCAGGGGAAATGGGCGCTGATCCGTTTGTGCTTCCGGGTGGCGACTATGATGAGGCGAATCGCGAAAGGATCGAAGCTGTGTGGAACTTCAAGCTTCCTGAATGGCCCGGTGATTCTGTCGGCATCACCATAGAAAATGCCATGCTTCCGGATGATAATGAGCGGAAGCTGAAACTTTATTATATGTCCGGGGGGAATTTCCTGGAGACGATGCCGGATCCGGACTTTGTGGCAGAAGCTTTGTCAAATCTGGAAATCCGTGTCCATCAGGATATCATCTTGAATACTTCCACGCTGCTGGATGCAAAAGAGTCGGTCATCGTACTTCCCGCCAAGACACGTTACGAGCAGGACGGCGGTGGATTGTCGACCTCAACTGAACGGATGATCTATTTCTCACCTGAGATTGAAGGGAACCGCAACCGCATCAAAGAGGCGCGGAGTGAATGGCAGATCTATGTCGATCTTGCCAGGCGGGTGAAGCCCGGTGAGGCGCATCTGGCCGGATTCAACTCCGGACAGGAGATTCGTGAGGAGATTGCGAAAGCCAACCCGCAGTATGACGGTGTACAGTATCTTAAAAATTCCGGTGATGTATATCAATATGGCGGGGCATGGCTCTGTGAAGGTGGAATCTGTCCGACATCCGACGGGAAGGCGAATCTGATCAGCATCGATATTCCGGACAATAACGTAAAAGCCGGCGGGTTCAAGCTGTTGATGAGACGCGGTAAACAATTCAATTCCATGGTGTATGGCGATCATGACGCATTCAATGAGATGGGACGCTACGATGCTCTGATAAGTGAAGAAGATGCCAGATCACAGGGGATCCAGGAAGGCGAGCCCGTTGTCATCTATAACATAAATGGAGTATTCCAGGGATTTGCCAGACTGGCGGATATCAAACCGGGGAACATCGGTATACAATTCCCTGAAGGGAATTACCTGGTACCTAAAGGGATATATGAGAACTTCGCTGAAATGCCGGATTATACTGTGGATGTGAAACTTGAAAAGGCGGATCATTTCAATGCCAACAAAGACAGACAGTATTATGAGAGGCCTGTGGCAGATCTCGAAGATAATCCGAACTGATATTTAAAGGAAGCCGGAAGGATATCCCGGTTTCCCCCATCATACTGCCAGATCTGCCTGTTTGAAGTATTCAAACAGGCAGTCATTGTGCTACGATGTTAAAAAGTCTCAATATGAAAAGGGGAAATATTATGGAACGATCACAATGGGGGAGTAAACTGGGATTTGTACTTGCTGCGGCAGGTTCTGCGATCGGTCTGGGGGCGCTGTGGCGTTTCCCTTATATGACTGCGGAACACGGCGGCGGAGCTTTTCTTCTTGTATTCCTGATTCTTACTTTGTTTGTCGGCATGCCGCTGCTGCTTTCTGAATTCGTCATCGGGCGGGCGAGCCAGAGGAACCCTATAGAAGGGTTTGAATATCTCGGCAACAAAAAAGCATACAGGATGTTCGGCTGGCTGGGGAACATTGCTGTTTTCCTGCTGCTGTCATTCTACAGTGTCATCGGTGGATGGATACTCATCTATATGACTGTTGCACTCGGGGAAATGATGAATCTCATACAGATAGACAACTATGGCTCTGCATTTGAAATGATCATAGCCAACCCTCTGTATGCGCTTCTGGCACAGGCCATATTCATATTCCTGACAGCCTTCATTGTGGCGCAGGGAGTGCAGAAAGGTCTGGAACGTGCATCGAAGGTGATGATGCCGCTCCTGTTCGGCCTGTTCCTGATCGTCATCATCCGTTCTGTCACACTGCCGGGGGCTATGGAAGGGATACAATTCTTCCTCACACCTGATTTCTCAATGATAAGTTCAGAAGGGCTTCTGTATGCATTGGGACAGTCGTTCTTTGCGCTCAGTATCGGTGCCACAACGATGATTACATATGCATCGTATCTCGGCAAAGAGCAGAACCTCACGCAATCTGCATTTTCAATCGTCCTCATGAACGTTGCGATTTCAGTCATGGCGGGGCTGGCAATATTCCCGGCCATCGCTTCGCTGAATATGGAAGCGGCAGAAGGACCGGGCCTTGTGTTCATCGTCCTGCCGCAGGTATTTGACGCAATCCCGTTCGGCATGCTCTTCTATATACTGTTCCTTGGTGCATTCCTGTTTGCGACACTGACTTCATCCATTTCGATGATTGAAATAAACGTTGCAAATACGATCAAGGGCAATGAGAACAGACGCAGGAATATGGCGTATCTATTCGGCCTGCTTGTATTCCTGGCGGGAATTCCTTCCGCATTGTCCTACGGTGTGCTGAGTGATGTCATAATCTTTGGCCGCTCCATATTCGACAATGTCGACTTCCTGGTTTCGAACGTTCTGCTTCCGACAGGGGCGTTCATCTCGACAATATTCGTCGGCTATATCATCGACCGCCGTGTGACGATGGGCGAGCTGAATGTGGATGAAAACAGCAGCATGTTTGGATTCTTCAAATTCTGGATCTTCATGCTCAGATTTGTATTGCCGGTCATCATTTTGATAGTGTTTGCAGTAAGCATTTTTGGCTGATTGCAGGAAAGAGAAGGATATGTATCCTTCTCTTTTTTCATTTAAATAAAGTGTAAAAAAGTATAGAATTAAACATGTAAGATTTCCTGACATCGATTAGGAAATCCCAAAAAGCTGTGCTACTATTTTTACATGATTTGAGGTGATCGTTATGGATAATGATCAATTAAGAAGGAGCACTCCTGTGTTTCCTATGTCTTCAGCCATGAAACTGACCGGTTTATCAGCCAGGCAGATCAGGTATTATGAATCATTGTCCCTGATCGATCCTGAACGGAGCGAGGGCAACCACCGGCTGTTTTCGATGAATGATCTGGATGTGCTGCTGAACATCAGAAATTACATGGAAAAGGGATTTACCATGAAAAGGATCGGGGAAATTCTTAATGATTCTCAAACATTTGGTCCACCGGAAGTACTGAAGCACAGAGAGCACCAAAGGACGCTTTTAAACCGCGGTGATCTGTCAAGGTTTTTCAATAATTAACGGGAGCGTGAGCTATGAAAACATTTACGAGAGAAGACATTAAGCGTATTGCCGAAGTGGAAAACGTCAGGTATTTGAGACTGCAGTTTTCCGACATTCTGGGAACAGTCAAAAATGTTGAGGTACCGATCAGTCAGATCGATAAAGCATTGGATGGAGAAATGATGTTCGATGGTTCTTCAATCGAAGGCTTCGTGCGTATTGAAGAATCAGACATGTATCTGGTACCTGATCTGAGCACATGGACAATTTTCCCCTGGACTGCAGGCAACGGCAAAGTGGCCAGGCTGATCTGCGATATATATGACATTGACGGCAAACCATTCGACGGTGATCCAAGATCCAATTTGAAACGAGTTTTGAAAGAGATGGAGGATATGGGGTACTCTGCATTTAATCTGGGGCCGGAACCGGAGTTTTTCCTTTTCAAGCTGGATGAAAACGGCAATCCAACAACCGAATTGAACGACCAGGGCGGTTATTTCGATCTTGCGCCGACAGATCTTGGAGAGAACTGCCGTCGGGACATTGTGCTGGAACTTGAGGATATGGGATTCGAAATAGAAGCATCCCACCACGAAGTAGCCCAGGGACAGCATGAAATTGACTTCAAATATGAAGATGCGATTTCCGCATGTGATAACATTCAGACCTTCAAGCTCGTCGTCAAGACTGTGGCAAGGAAGCACAATCTGCATGCGACATTCATGCCGAAACCATTGTACGGCATAAACGGAAATGGGATGCATTTCAACGTTTCCCTGTTCAAAGGAAAAGAAAATGCCTTCTATGATGAAGATGATGCTATCGGTCTGAGCCGGGATATGAGATATTTCATGGCGGGTATCCTGAAGCATGCAAGAGGGTTTACAGCCGTCTGTAATCCGCTTGTGAACTCATATAAGCGTCTCGTGCCTGGATATGAAGCGCCGAGTTATATTGCCTGGAGCGGCAAAAACCGTTCACCGCTTCTCAGAATTCCAACATCAAGAGGACTTTCCACACGAGCGGAAGTCAGGTCGGTGGACCCTTCTGCAAATCCTTATATGGCACTCGCAGTAATTCTGAAAGCAGGACTTGAGGGAATCAGGCATAAAATCGATCTGCCTTCACCGGTCAATGAAAACATCTATGAAATGACGCGTGAAGAACGTGAAGCGGTAGGTGTGGAAGATCTGCCATCCACCCTTTACACTGCTCTCAAGGCATTGAGGGAGGATGAAGTCATCCGGGATGCCCTGGGGCCTCACATATACAGGCAGTTCAACAGCAATAAAAGTGTGGAGTGGGACATGTACCGCTCACAGGTCTCCGAGTGGGAACTGAATCAATACCTGAATCAATATTAGAAAAACTTGCGGGAATCATTTCCGCAAGTTTTTTTGTTTTTCTTTAATATATTCATCTATCTCTTTTTTCATCATGCGTATATTCTCTTTATATATGCGGAAGTCTCTGTCATCTGCTTTCATATCACTGTAGCGCGTCTCGATATAGGTTGTGAGTCTCTGTTTATCAATGATGTCAGTCAATTCCAGTCGGTCGGCCCATTCCGGGATTGTTTCGTTCTGATAGCGGCCCATATCTTTTGCGGCCAGCCATTTCTCAAAATCAAAGTAGACCTTTCTGACCCGCTCCTCCGGCACGTATATTTGTACCGGTTTTGCTCTTTGTGAAGTAACAGATGTTGAAGCGGGGAATCCCTGTTCTCTGCCTGTCTTATCTGTCTGGGGCTGTTTTCTTTTTTTGTAATAGATATACAGCACTGCAATGACAGCGATGATGAATAATCCCACCATTATCGTTTCGACGGGAAGATGTGCCACAGCGGAATCCTGGTCGAATTCTGGTCTGATCTCATCCTCCCCCTCTGAATCGGGAAGCGTCTCTTCCTCCAGTTCAGGTTCTTCTATTTCAATATTCTCCAATATGTGGAAAAAAGGCCGGAGCAGGAATATGAAACCATTCAGCAGCAGTACGACAATATATTTTGCGATGAAAACAATATAGTGATAAACAAGCCCCAAAGAAAAGCCGAGGAGCATGAAGAGGCCTGAAAGTGTGACGAACATACAAACATTCTTTCGCATCGGCCATCCATTACCAATCAGGTGGATGAATATTCTGCCTGTGAAAAAGAACAGGGCAAGGCTGAGAAATATCACATGGAAATGCAGGGAATGGGCAACTGTCTCCTCTGTCGTCAAAATGTTTGTGCCGATAAGCAGCAAAAAGGTAACGATGAGCGTTACTTCGGAAATTGTGTTTTCGACGTCATCATGCAGATATTCAAGCCGCAGTATCGGCAGATAGGCAATCAGCAGCGCCGCCAGCCAGTGGAAGCCGGACAGGAGCGCAATGATGAGGACGAATGGCAGCATGAAATAGATCCGGCCCAGCCTGAAGCGGCTTGTGATGAAGGAACTGGCTGTCATCACGGCCAGGACAATGAGGAGGAACGGTATGATCAACGCCTCTTTGCCGTTATGCACATTGATTGTCAAAACAATGAACAGAAGCAAAAACATGTCAGTGAGATATGTATGGGCAAACAGTAACGTATATTTCATTCTGCTCATCTTCACACCTCCCCGGTGACACCGGATTTAAAAGGTACTATGCCGTGATCATCCAGTTGAAATACATTGGCACCTTTTGCTTCGAAGACAGAAAGGAGATTTGAGATGGAGTCATGAGCAACACCGGTAAAAATGACATGGGTCGGCGTTTTCTCATACATCTGTACATGTTTCAGAAGCCGTTCGAAACTGAGCGTATAGGTGACGGTATCCGTGCGTGCAAGTGCTTCAAGTGTGCGTCTGTAGTGCAGCCTGCCCGTACTTTCCTCAATGCTGAAAAATGAACGGTTATCCAGCATCACCATATTCGTAATGATTTTATATGGCACGCCTTCCTCAGCTGCTGTGCCGGTAGCAAAGGCAATTTTTTCAAAGATGGTCTCGATGTTTCCCGGTGGAGCATAGGAGTTTTCAGAGCGGAGGTTGATAAGTATGAGCCAGGAAATCCTGGTCATCTTGTCGTACAGCCTGGTCTGCAGTTCACCGGTTTTTGCAGATGCTTTCCAGTGGATGTCACGCATTCTGTCTCCGGGGAGATAGACACGCGTACCATTTGTCAGCAGAGGATCGGAGAATAGCGCATTTCTTTCTGTAAACTCCCCGGGCAACATACGGTTTTCTGTTTCTTTGTTATGGACGGCATGACGGTCAGGGTAAATGATGATCTCATGGGAGGTCTTACCGTACTGCTTAAGGTCTATGGAACCGAACCCGAAAATTCTAGGGATTTTTATATCCGATCTGACGATTTTGCTTACACCTCTCGAACATCCCCTGAAAGGGATTTCGATGTGTGTCTGGCTTTTTGGCATTACAGTGAAAGTGACGGCTGTAATGGTATGCTGCCTTACACCGGTTGAGATATCATGCTGAAAGCGGATGTCATCCCCGGCGGACACAGTGAGCCTGCCGGCCAGAACCGGCATCAGACCGTCCTGAGAAATTCTTATCCGGAGGACATTATTCTGATTTTTAAACATCCGTATTTCCTTATCGATGATTTCGAATCTGAGTTTTTTGGCAACATTCCTTTCATACAGATAGTTCAGCAGTGCGAAGGATATGAACAGGCCCAGGGAAATGGCAACCAGCCTGTTCAGATGGATTCCATAGAAAATGTTCAGTAGGAACAAAATGATCACAGCGCCAATGAAAAAGTTCATCGTCTTTGAGTCGCTGAAGTCCAGTTTAAACTTCATCACGCAAAACTCCGTATTCGACAGGAACTTCCACTGAATTGACGATGTCGCGGGTCACTGCATCCGCATCTGTTACTGTTATGCCCTCGATATTCAGCACAAGACGATGGCTGATGACAAAAGGAGCAATATATTTGATATCGCCGGGCGTTACATAATGCCTGCCGCTGATGAGCGCGATTCCTTTGGCAGCCTGCAACAGGGCGATGGTACCGCGCGGCGATACACCGGTGTCGACATGTTCATGATTTCTGGAACTATGTATAATGTCGAGGGCGTAATCCTGTACTGCGTCGTTGACCTCTACTGCTGACAGCCGGCTCTGAAGTTCGATGATTTCATCTTTAGAAAACACAGGCCGGATATCATCCAGCGCATTTTGGATGCCATGGGCATCGAGCATCAATTTCTCTTCCGTCCTCGAAGGATAACCCAGATCTATTTTCATCAGAAAGCGATCCATCTGGGCTTCCGGCAGATCGAATGTCCCCTGTCTGGACTCTATAGGGTTCTGTGTGGCAAGGACGATGAATGGTTCCTCCATCGGAATGCGCACCCCGTCTATCGTCACCTGCTTCTCCTCCATCACCTCAAGCAGGGCTGACTGGGTTCTCGGCGTCGCTCTGTTGATTTCGTCCACAAGGAGTATATTAGTATCGATCGGGCCGCTCCGAAGTTCAAACTCCTGGGTTTTAGGGTTATATATATTGAGCCCTGTAATATCAGAAGGCAGTATATCCGGCGTAAACTGGATCCTTTTAAAAGTTCCGTCTATCGCCCGTGCCACAGATTTTGACAGCATCGTCTTGCCCGTGCCGGGAACGCTTTCAAAAAGGATGTGCCCTTTCTGAAGCATGCTTACAAAGATGAGTTCTATCACCTTCTCCTTTCCAATGATCACTTTGCCAACCTCATATTTAAAGTGAATCAATTTCTCCTGGATATCCATAAAACTCCCCCTTTTCCTTCATTCTAATATTACATGTGAAAATGTACAATGCCGCGATTGTATGGGGGATGAGTAAAACAGGACCCAGGGTGTAATGAAGAAGAAAATGAAGATGCGTTATGAAAGGATATTTCAGGCTTGTCGTTTACGGCATGCTTAAGGGGAAAGCATAAGAAAATCCCGATGCAAATACATCGGGATTTCATGTCTATTCATAGATTACAGTGTCTTCGGACAGTTCATCGTAGTCTTCATCGAGGTTCGTCTCGGAAATATTCCGTGCATTGTAACCGATACGTTCGAGGTTGCTGATCAGGTCTACATACAGCAGACCGCCATCTGTGGAGCATGTTCCTTTGTTCAGGCGTTTGACATGCTGCTTTCTGAGCTTGTTCTCAATCTTATAGGATTTCTGGCTGAGTCTGATGACTTCCTCCAATTCCTGCGGACTGTAGATATCAAGCGTATCGATGGATTTTTTGAATGATTTGTATACGTGTTCGTAAAGGTTCTGAAGGCCTTCACTTGCTTCGTCGGAAATGTCGATTTTTTCTTTGAATTTCTTGTTGTAGGATTCGGTATAGTCATTAATCTGTATGCTTACTTTATACAGTATGCGCGTGATTTCAAGCAATGTTGCCTGTCTCTCGATATCTTCATCACCGATATCATATTTTGAGGCATCGATGAGATATTTCTTGATGCTGTCCTGCAGAGTATCCAGGACATTGATCTTTTCTTTGATCTCTTTATACTTCTTATTGTCACCATTTTTACTGAAGCTTTGTGCATCATCCAGGATGCTGAGTGTAAGGTTGCCAAGGTTTTTAACTTCCGCCTGCGCGCCCTGCAGAGCAATGCCCGGTGAACGTTTCAGCAGCAGCGGATCGAGCTGGTTCGGTTGGAACTCTTCGGAGAAATCTTTGCCCGGTACGATTTTTGTAACAATCCATGCCAGTGCAAAGATGAACGGAAGCTGGATAAGCGTGTTCGTGATGTTGAAGGAACCGTGCGCGAATGCAATGGTCATCTCCGGGTTCAGTGACAGCGCTCCCTGGAGGAATTCGACATAATTCACGAAGAGCGGCATGATGATCAGAAATATGATGGCGCCGAACAGGTTGAATATGACGTGTACCATGGCAGCACGCTTTGCTGCGATTGAACCGACGAGAGCGGCAAGAACAGCAGTGATTGTCGTGCCGAGGTTATCCCCGAGCAGGATTGGCAGTGCCGCGCTAAGCTCCAGAAGATTACCGGCATAGAAACCCTGAAGGATTGCTATTGTTGCACTTGAGCTCTGTACAATGACTGTCATCAGCGCACCAACACCAACACCGAGTATAGGATTATCAGACATCGTGAGCATCATATTAGTGAATGCCTCGAGATTTGCCAACGGTTTTACACCCTGGCTCATCAGGTCCAGTCCATAGAACAAGGCACCAAAACCAAATAGTACGCGGCCGAAATTAGTGACCTTCGGGTGGTTGCCGAGAAAGAAGATCATGAATGCACCGAGGGCGAGGATAGGCAGTGAATATTCACCGATATCCAAGCCGATTAGGAAGGCAGTGATTGTCGTGCCGATATTTGCACCCATGATCACACCAATTGCCTGTCTCAGTGTCATGAAACCTGCTGAAACAAGTCCGATTGTGATGACCGTAGTACCGGAGCTGCTCTGAATCAGCCCGGTAACAATAATCCCTGCAAGAACACCCAGCAACGGATTGGATGTCATGCGGTTCAGGATTTCGCGGAGGCGGTCGCCGGCAGCTGCCTGGAGACCATCACCCATCATTTTAATACCATAAAGAAAAATACCTAGTCCGCCTAAAAATAGAAAGATGACTTCCATCGGACTGAGTTCCATAAATATTCCCCCACTTAGGCACCTTGGCGCCTTTACATTAATTTAATTGATTTTACTTGAAATTTACATGCGGTGTTACGAGTTTCATTATAGGATGGAATTTAAGAGAATGCACTAAAATAAATAAATTAACCCGGGTTAAATTCTTACATTTGCAATCATTTGGCTTTTGATGAAATGCTTAAAATTTTTCAACAAACCCTTAATAATATGACTTGGATCTGTCATATTGGCATGCGGATGAATATATTGAATTATGTAAAAGTTCAGTCGACATATGGCAGTCAGTGTGAGAAACTGGTACTTAGTATAAAACAACTGTGAACAGGAGGAAATCGGCTGTGACTGTGGTACTATTCGATGTTGACGGGGTGTTTCTCAGCGAGGAAAGATGTTTTGATGTATCTGCTCTTGCAGTGCATGAAATGCTGTACAGCCCCAGATATTTAAACTTGGGAAAAGAGAAGTTCAAAATTGATTATACAGATGAGGAGATAGATGAAATACGGGCATCCATTTTCAGCAATGATGAAGTGCTTGAAAGATTCAAAAAAATGGGGCTCAACTCCAATTGGGATATGCTCTTTGTCACATTTTCCGTCCTGTACATCAACCTGATCAGACACTCCAGTATTAACGTGGACAATGTGGATATTTCCGATATTTACGAGGTTGGCGAGATGCTGGGTGATGTGGAAGTGAACTACAGCCATGTTGTGGATTTCCTGAAAGAGGGGAACTATACGAAAGACACAATCTACACGGAGCTGATTGAATACGCCCGCCGCAGAATCGGCCTTGCAGATTCAGAAGTATTTGATATGCACGGACCCATATGGACGACCGGACAGTACAAGTATCAGGAATGGTATCTTGGAAGCGATGATGTCAAAACATCGACCGGTATGGAAGCCGAAGAAGAGGGGAAGGAAGGTTTCATCAATGATGAGGAGTGGATCCGTCCGCCGGAGGCCATCAAAGCTATGCTGAAACGGCTCATCGAAGCAGGTGTGGAGATTGGAGTCGCCACCGGCAGGCCGAGACAGGAAACATTGATTCCTTTCCATCAGCAGGGTTTCATGGACATTTTCAGAAACAACAGAGTTTCCACTGCCTCGGAGGTCCTTGCAGCCGAAGGTGTGGAAAGTGTCGATTTCTCCCTGTCAAAACCGCATCCCTACAGTTATTTGTGGAGTCTTTACGGTCATGACGAAACGCATTTTGAAGACGCGGTCAATAAACGTAACGTATTCGGAGAAAAAATTTTCATCATCGGCGATTCCATTGCAGATTTCTACTGTGCTGATGCAATCGGTGCGGATTTCATCGCCACGCTGACCGGCTTGACCGGCAGGGAAATCATCCCGGACTTTGAAGCACTCGGAGTGACAAACATGGTTGAGTCCGTTTTGGAAACTGAAGAAATTATATTAAAAAACCATCACAGATGATTGTGATGGTTTTTGTTATTTATGACAGGTCAACCTGTTTCAGCCCGTTAAAACCTTCGATTTTGCTCAACTCTTCCATCGCTTCATCGTTCACGCCCTGATCAAGGGAAAGGGAAAGGAGTGCATTGCCCCCTTCGTCGTGTCTGCCGAGCTGCATGCTCGCAATGTTGACTCTGTGAGTGCCGAGTGTGATGCCCATCTCTCCGATGATGCCTGGTCTGTCCTGATGATCTATGAACAGCAGGTGTTTAGTCGGTTTGATATCCACCTGGAACTCATTGATCTTGACTATGCGCTCCCCATAGCCGTTAAGCACGCTTGCGCCAAGGACAAGCGTCTCTTCGTCATTAATCAGTTCGACCTCCAGATAGTTGCTGTAACCGTGGGCTTTTCCCTTCTTCTCGACTTTATAGACGACATCCTGTTCCTGAAGCAGATAGAGTGCATTGATTATGTTGACGTTCTCCCCGAGGTGGGGTTTGAGCATGCTGGAGACGAATGAGCGTGTCAGCATGCTCGTATCATCGATTGCAAGTTCCCCGTGGTATTTAAGCTTGATTTCAGAAGGGGGACGATTCATCAGCTGGATGCCGACTTCCCCCATGTGGCCCGCGATATTGATATACGGCCTGAGCTCTTTATTGATATTCTCGCTGATACGCGGTGCGTTGACAGCATGGACGATCGTGTTGTTCTCCAGGATATCGATTATTTCCCGGGAAACGCTGATGGCCACTTTTTCCTGAGCCTCCACGGTGGAGGCGCCGAGATGGGGCGTAACCACCACTTTTGGATGGCTCAACAATGCCATGTCTGTCGGTGGTTCCTCTTCGAAAACATCGAGGGCCGCTCCGTCCGCTCTGCCCTCATCCAGGGCTTCGAGCAGTGCATCTTCATCAATGATCCCGCCGCGGGCAACATTGACGATCTTCAGTTCCGGTTTAGTCTTCTGGAAGAAGTCTTTACCTACAATCCCTTTCGTCTGAGGGGTAAGTGGAGTATGGACGGTAAGAAAATCCGCCTGGGCAGCAATTTCATCCACTTCCATCTTCTCGATCTCCGCTTCCTGGGCCTTATCGTCGGACAGATACGGGTCGAAGGCAATGATTCTCATGCCGAAGCTCTGCGCACGTTTGGCTACACCGAACCCGATTTTACCAACACCGATGATGCCAAGTGTCTTGCCGTACATTTCAGTCCCCTTGTGTCCTTTCCTGTTCCATGTACCTGCCGAAAGCTCTTTATGTGCAGCGGGGATGTCGCGCGTGAGTGAGAGCATCATTGCCATTGTATGCTCAGTCGCGCTGATCGTATTGCCGTCCGGTGCATTTATGACAATGACGCCATGTTTTGTGGCAGCATCGATATCGATGTTGTCCACGCCGACTCCGGCACGGGCGATGACTCTGAGCTGCCTTGCATAACGGATGATCTCTTCAGTGATGGTCGTCTGACTCCTGACGATCAGTGCATGGTAGTCGTGCACCGTTTCCAGAATTTCCTCTTCACTGAGCCCGGTGTTGACATCGACATCATAATTGGGATGGTCGAGAAGCTCCCTGATGCCGTCTTCACTTACCGGGTCGAGCACGAGTATTTTATAGTTATCCATAGTATGCCTCCTGTGCAGCAGCGAGTGCCCTGCCGTAGTAATTTGCTTTTCTGTGATCACTGAGTATCGCTTCGATTGCGGCGAGTACACGGATCATATCATGTGGGAACATGTAACCCATGTGTCCGATGCGGAGTATTTTACCTTTTAGTTCTTTTTGGCCGCCGGCAATGGTAATCTGATGTTCGTTTTTAAGTCTATCCTTGATCACTTTCAACTCGTCTTCACTTGACTTGAATGCCGTGACGGTCGGGGAGGCATATTCATCAGACACCAACATCTTGAGATCAAGCGACCTGAGGCCGGCCCGAAGCATATCCCGCATTTTCCTGTGCCGTTCAAATACTGTTTCGATGCCTTCCTCTTCATAGATTTCCAGCACTCTCTCAAGGCCCTGGATCAGGGAGACTGCAGGTGTGAACGGTGTGGAATAGTCTTCCAGTGCCTTGAAATACCGGTTGATATCGAGATAGAAGCGGGGCAGATCGTTGTCAGCCGCTTTCTGCCTCGCTGCATCATTCATTGCAACAAATGCGAGTCCCGGTGGAAGCATCAGGGCTTTCTGGCTGCCTGTCACAAGACAATCGATATTATCCGTTTCCATATCGAACTTCATGCCCCCGACAATACTTACACCATCTACGATAAATAATGTGTCACTGTTATAGGATTTAACCACTCTGCCGAGTGCGTTCAGCGGATGGATTACAGCTGTCGAGGTTTCGCATGACTGGGAGAAGACTGCTTTGATATTCTCCTTCGAACGGAGATAGTCTTCAAACGCTGCGGGATCCACTGCTTTCCCCCATTCAACCTCATAGACATGCACATTGAATGGATATGTCTTCGCGATGTTCCTGAAACGGTCACCGAATGCACCGCTCACTATGATGATAATCGATTCATCGGGACTGATGAGGTTCACCATAGCAGCTTCAAGTGCGCTTGTACCGCTTGAAGAAAGGATGGCAACAGGATTTTTCGTGCCGAGTATGGTCTTCAATCCAGGCTGGATATTTTCCATCAGCTGGTTGAAATCATTTGAGCGGTGACCGATCATGCCTTCAGCCATACGGCTTGAGATCTGTGGCGGGATGGGTGTCGGCCCGGGTGTAAGCAACATTTTTTGTTCCATGTAATCTTCCTCCATTAAATAGATGGTAACTATGATAACAAACTTTTCTGTATTTTCCATCAATATATGGAGCAGGGAGAGCCCTAAAGTGTATTTTTACAAATAAATGCGCTTTCATTCAATTATCTTTGCCGCCTTTGAGAATTTGATCCACAAGGCTGTGCGCCTCCTGGTACTGGTCCCTGTAGGATTCCCCTTCAAGTATATGTGTGACATCCTTCAGTTCCTGCTGCTCCAGTTCTTCCAGAATCATCTGATGCATGGTTGCGGAATATTCACTCCCGTCACCTTCCCGGGGAGGCAGCACGAGGACGAGGGACCAGTTCTGCAGAGCTATGAAGTAGTCGAACACCGACTTCAACTGATGGAATTCGTCTCCCACAGCGTGCATCTTCATATAAATCTTCGTCATCATCACATCTGTATCCGCAAAGAACACTTTCCGTGTACCCGGCGAGTGGATGTTCCTTTTATTATTCTCGAACTGTCCGATGCCCACTGCGTGAAGATCCTTCACATCCAGTTCATCGGTGGCAACATGCTGGGAAGCTCGGTATTCCTTTGCATATTCTGTGGAATAGCTGGTGGAATATCTGCGGGCCAGGTCCTGGACCAGCGATGATTTTCCCGTAGATGGCGCGCCCATCACCAGTACATTCTGAACGAAAAACCGTCTGAACGGCCGGGTGACGTAATCCCAGTTCAGTATGGGCTCTTCCCGTATACTGGTCCCGCTGATGCCGAGGATTTTACGGTCCACCATGGTGATACGGGTATTGATGCCGCTCCATCTTTCATCAAAGAAATTACGAAGAGGATCGATATACTCTTCTTCGCCGACATAGTAGGTCATTTCCTCCACTTTGAAATCCAGATTGCCGATTCCTCCGGAAATCTTCTCTGCAAGCATTTCGAGCCATGGCTCCCACCCGTGGGGATACCTCGGGATATCCGTTTCATCCAGTTTGATGACAGACACGTTTTCATCATTGCGCAGCAGCTGGCGCATCGCCTTTATCCTGTTATCCAGTGACATTCCGTATGTATTGCCGCGGTCCCCCTCATATCCACTGACAATGACAAGTGCATGTCTGTTCTCGCGTTTGGCGCGCACAATCTGTTCAAAATGTCCGACATGGCAGGGGGCGAATGTTCCAAAATATATACCAAGGTCTCTCATATCCGTATCTCCCATCGATTGATCTGTTAAATTAGTTATAACAATATGAAAACGTATTATCAAACCGGGTGTTCTGTATCGGGCGAAGCCAAACAAAAATTATGCTACAATCGTATGGTAATAAACTACGTGAAAATGGAAGGTAAATTAAAACATGTTGAAATGGGTAAATATATTTAAAGGTTTCCTAATGGGGATATGCGAACTTATCCCCGGCGTGAGCAGCGGCACGATGGCACTCCTGCTTGGCATTTATGACCAGTTTCTGGGGGCTGTCAGCAGAGTCGTCTCCAAACACTGGAAAAATGCGGTCCTCTACCTGATTCCACTTGTCATCGGCATGGGGATTGCGATATTGACGATGTCATCGCTGATCGACTATCTTCTCAGAAACCACACAGTGGCAGTGCAATGGTTCTTCATCGGGTTGATTCTGGGTGTCGTGCCCATGATGCTCAGGATTTCCAATTACAGAGTGGAGTTCAGAATGCCGCATTATGTACTGATCCTCCTTATGGTTGCGGGCCTCTTCATCATGGGGATGCTGCGTGCGGAAGAAGTGCCGATAGAAGAGATATCGATTACAGCGCCGCTCCTCATCAAACTGTTCTTCAGTGGAATGATGGGCTCGGCAACGATGCTGCTGCCGGGGATTTCAGGCTCACTCGTCCTTCTGCTTCTCGGTTCATACTCCATCATCATCTTTTCATTGAGCGAACTGACATCGCTGAATCTGAGCGTCCTGCCTGTGCTGACTGCTGCGGGACTTGGGATCCTGGCGGGATTGATCGTTGCGAGCCGCGTTATACAGTATATGCTGCACCACTACACCTACCTGACATATGCTGCGATACTCGGTCTTGTTCTAGGATCCGTATTTGCGATTTATCCGGGTCTGCCGGCGACTCCGCTGTCCTGGGTTGCCACGGTCATCGTATTCATTGCAGGCCTCATGGTGAGTTACTATATGGGTAAAGAGAACAAAAACACTATTTAAAGAGGTGAATGTTATGTCTGCAGGACATCCGCTGGTCAGGGCATTCCATAAATATATCGAGGGCACAATCGACTACCGTATCGGAGTGTTGGGACAGGTCGATGCCGGTAAAAGTGCACTGGTCAGTACATTGGCAGGAGCCGATACGCACGTTTCCACGCAGACTGATGCCACACGTACGATATCCTCACATAAATACGGCATGAGGGGACGGATACTCGACTTCCCCGGCGTCGGTACGATGGAATACTCTCCGAAACAGTATAAGAAGCTGATCAGAAAAGCAGATCTCAGCCATGTCCTGTACGTATTTTCTTCGAAGATCAGGGAGGCGGATGAGGAAATCATCCGATTTCTTGCAAAAAAGAAGGTCGGCATCATCTTCGTCTATAACAAAGCCGATACCCTTGTGGATGTATCAGGGACGAGAGAGCGGGAGGTGCTCATGCATGATAAGGACACAGAGCTGCATGTCACCTTTAAAAAGTATCTCGATCAGCCGCTCAAATATCATTTCGTGAGCGTCAGGGATGAATCCGGCATTGAAGGTCTGAAAGCCGCGCTGCAGCCGATCTTCGAATCAAAGGACAAAGAGTTCGACGAGCGGACCCACAGTGCAGAGTATATGGAGAAATTTTTGAATAAAAGGCTCAATACACTGGCAGCAAAACTATTATCGCCGGGGTTGAAGGATATCATTCTCCAAAGGGCATACCGGTCCATAGAAGAGATGACACAGGCACATTTCGAAGTCACTCCCGAAGACGGCGAAATAATCGGCAGGCCGATACCCAGAGCCGCAGATTACATCAAAAAGGCCAAAGAGACAGATGGCACAGGAATGAAATCAAAGGAGTATCTCAGCCAGTTGGCAACACTGTTCGGTACAGTTTTCAAACTGAGGAAGCTGAACGTCATATCATTCATAGTATCCACCCTCGGTGAGGCAGGTATCAAAAATATATATCCGGTATTGAAAGGCACTTTCGAGTACGTCGGGGATATGAACGATTTTGCACGGAGAGTACTGAAGTATTACGGCAGGGAACAAAAAGCGACATTTGAATAGAAGCATAAATGATGATCCGGAATCCATGGCAGATGGAATTCGGATTTTTTATTGGGGTAAGAAAATACAGCAGTGGTGCACTTTAACGCAATCGTTTGCAGTAATAAGCACAATAATGTAAGAATTAATCATCTAAAACATTGAGTGTATTGTAAGTTATTTTATGCAATCGTTTGCAGAAAACTCTTGACTTATTTGTGTAAGCGTTTTATTATTAAGGTGTATATGATATCGCTTACAAATGAAGGGGGAAAAGGAATGAAGAAGTTCAACTTGTTTTTAGTACTGGTGCTGTCACTTGTTTTTGTGCTTGCGGCATGTGGGCCGGACCGTCCGGAGTCGTTGGAAGAAGGGGATTCAGCCGGAGGAGAAGATCCGGAAGCAGGCAATGAACCTGAAAAGCCGGAAAGTCTTTCAGTGTGGCTGGATGGCGAAAATCAGGTATCTACATATGGGGAAATATTTGAGAAATATGAAGAGGAAACCGGAATCAAGGTGGAGTATACAGAAGTAGGCATGACTGATCAGCTGGAACAGCTGTCACTGGATGCTCCGGCAGGTCAGGGACCGGATCTTTATCAGCAGCCGCATGACATGATCGGAAGCGCCTATTTGCAGGGCCTGGGCATGGAGCTCGATCCAGAGGAATTCGACTTGGAAGCATTTAATGAAAATGCAGTAGAGGCATTTACTTACGAAGGTGCTCTTATGGGTGTTCCGTTTGCAGTAGAAGCTGCTTCACTCTATTACAATAAGGATATTGTGGATGAAGCGCCGGAGACGATTGAAGATCTGGAAGCAATCATGGAGGAACATACAGATGAGGGGAATAATGAATATGGTCTACTGTTGGAAGCGACGAACTTCTACTTTGCATATCCATTCCTATTCTCCGGTGATGAACAGATCTTCAGCCAAAATGAGGATGCAACTTATAACGCAGACGATCTGCAAGTGGCAAATGAAGGAGTGGTCGAACAAGCCACACGCATGCAGGAATGGTTTGAAGCAGGTTATCTGAGCGAAAATATCACTGGTGATGTTCTCGATGGATTGTTCACTGACGGGAAAGGTGCTGTGGCACTTACAGGACCATGGAAACTGTCAGATTACTCGGAAGCATTAGGTGATTCTCTTGGTACGGCAACACTGCCTGAACTTGAGGGGGAAACGATGACACCGTTCATGGGGGTCAAAGGTTGGATGATTTCAGAATACACTGAGGAAGAATACTGGTCCAAGGATCTTCTGAAGTTCATGACAAACCAGGAAAACAGTTCGCTTGTCACTGAAGGGCTTCAGGAAACTGTACCGCGTTCAGATGTGGAGAACTCAAATGAATTACTGACAGTGTTTAACGACCAGGCAGAAAATGCAAACCCGATGCCGAACATTCCAGAAATGGCACAGGTATGGGAGCCTATGGGTGATGCATTGATCTTCATTTCCAATGGAGATGACCCTCAGATTGTGCTGGAAGAAGCAAAGACGCAAATTGAGTCGGATATTGAAGCAGCTTCGGGTGGTCAGGGATCTGAAGATGAAGAATAGACATACAAAATTTTAGGAGGAATGGATGATGAAGAACCCGAAGCTGGCCGCAGCCCTGTCCATCCTTCCCGGGCTTGGTCAACTATACAATAAGAGGTACATCAAAGCTGGTGTCCTCTTTATTCTTTTTATTTCGTTTTTTGTTGTATTTTATAACTTTCTGAATATTGGTTTCTGGGGACTTTTTACGCTGGGAGAAATTCCGAGAGTGGATGATTCAAGAATCCTGCTCGCCCAGGGAATCATTTCCCTCCTTGTCATAGTTATTGCAATCGTATTTTATACGGCTAATATCATCGATGCATACAAAGATGCAAAACTGATCAACAGTGGTGATTTCAGAACGCTGATGCAGCGCTTCAGGGATTCATGGGATAAGAGTTTCCCTTATCTCATTGTAGGACCGGGATTATTTCTGCTTATCTTCCTTGTGGTATTTCCGCTCTTGTATATGTTTTTCCTGGCGTTTACAAACTATAATCTGTATAACGCTCCTCCGAGGAACGTTCTGGACTATGTAGGTTTTGAAAATTTCAAAGCATTGATAGAAGTGGATATGTGGCGGAATACCTTCTTCAGCGTTTTCACATGGACAATCATTTGGACGCTGGTCGCTACAACACTTCAGATTGCTCTGGCGTTGCTATTGGCAATCATCGTGAATCATCCTTTAATCAAATTCAAAAGATTTATAAGAACCATTCTGATTCTGCCCTGGGCAGTGCCTGCATTCGTAACAATACTTATATTTTCAGCGTTATTCAATAATCAGTTCGGAGCAATTAATAACGATATACTGCAGCCGTTGTTCGGCCTGACAATACCATGGCTGTCTGACCCATTTTGGGCAAAGGTTGCGTTGATACTCATTCAGACCTGGCTCGGATTCCCGTTTGTGTTTGCTTTGTTCACCGGTGTGCTGCAGAGTATTTCCGACGACTGGTACGAGGCGGCGGACATAGATGGTGCTTCCGGCTGGCAGAAATTTTCGAGCATCACCTTCCCTCATATAATGTTTGCAACTGCCCCCTTGCTCATCATGCAATATGCGGGTAACTTTAACAACTTCAATATCATTTATCTGTTCAACGCCGGCGGACCGGCAATCCGCGGACAAAATGCCGGAGGTACGGATATTCTGATTTCATGGGTATACAAACTGACGTTTGAGACGCAGAACTTTAACATGGCAGCGGCGATATCCATCATCATAGGCATCATAGTCGCTTCGATTGCGGCATTCCAGTTCAGCCGTACGAGATCGGTGAAAGAGGAGGGACAGATCTGATGAATAGAAAACAAAAGAACATTGTCAAAATGATAACGATGTACGCCGTTATATTCATTATGTTTGTTGTCATCATCTATCCGCTGCTCTGGACGTTCGGAATTTCACTCAATCCGGGCAGTAACCTGTACGGGGCACAGATGATCCCGGAAAACTGGTCATTTGTACATTATAAATGGCTGTTCACAGACCCTCAGAGCATGTATCTGACATGGTATAAAAACACACTTATAGTTGCGGCCGCATCATCGTTTTTCTCGGTGGTATTCGTAACACTGACGGCCTACGCATTTTCCAGGTACAGATTTGTCGGAAGGCGATACGGCTTATACGCTTTCCTCATACTTCAGATGTTCCCGGTGCTGATGGCTATGGTGGCAATATATATTCTTTTGAATACCATCGGCCTCCTGGACTCGCTTTGGGGTCTCGTACTTGTCTATGTGGGCGGGTCGATACCGATGAATGCTTTCCTTGTCAAAGGATATTTTGATACAATCCCCCGTGAGCTCGATGAATCTGCGAAGATGGACGGAGCAGGACATTTCCGTATATTCTTCACGATCATGATACCGCTTGCGAAACCTATCATAGCAGTCGTGGCATTGTTCAATTTCATGGCTCCGTTCATGGACTTCATACTGCCGCGTATTGTGCTCAGGAGCCCCGAAAACTTTACACTGGCTCTGGGGCTGTACAATATGGTGAATGATCAGTTTGCGAATACATTTACAAGATTTGCTGCCGGATCGATACTGATCGCCATTCCGATTGCAATTGTGTTTCTGTTCCTGCAGAGGTATCTGATTTCAGGCTTGATGTCCGGCTCGACTAAAGGTTAGATGGGGTGAGTGCATGGTAACAATCAAAGATGTGGCGAAAGCGGCGGGAGTTTCCCCATCGACAGTATCAAGGGTTGTCAAAGACCATCAGGGAATAAGTGCGGATACAAAAAGACGCATCAGGAAAATAATGGATGATATGGGCTACTCGCCTAACATTGCAGCAAGGAATCTGGTGACCAACCGTTCCTTCACCATCGGACTGATTATAAAAAGTGCAGTCCATGAAACTGTATTGAACCCATTCTTTACAGAAGTCAACTACGGTGTATCCGAAGCCTGCCGCAAAGAAGGTTTTTCAACACTTATGACATCTGCGAATGATGATGAAAATCTCTTTGACGAAATAAAGGATATGATTAATTCAAGACAGGTCGATGGTTTCATATTGCTTTACTCAAAAGAAGATGATCCGGCTGCCAAATATTTGACAGAGATCAATTTCCCCTATGTCGTGATAGGCAAGGATATATCGAATTCACAGGATGCCATATACGTAGATAATGATAACGTCTATGCATCGCATATGATTACGGATTATCTTTTGGATAAAGAGTACAGTGATATAAGAATGATTACAGATAATGATATATTTGCCGTTGCAAAAGACAGGATAAAAGGATTTTCCAGAGCTCTTGAGAAAAGGGGGATCAGCCCTGAAGGAAGAATATTGAAGTGCCGTAATGACTTTGAATCTGTGAGAAGTGTAGTGAAGGAAATTTTTTCTGATGGAAGTCCTGATGTGATCCTTACACTGGACGGGGTAGTTAATGCAAAGGTCATATCAGAACTGTACCAGGAGGGTTACAGAATACCAGAGGATGTTGCGACAGTCACATTCAACGACTCGCCTCTGACTGAATTTGCTTCTCCGCCCCAGACGACAGTGGATATATATCCAAGTGAACTCGGCAGAGAAGCCGGGAATGAAATTATAGATTTAATAAGGAATCCTGAAAAATTGAAGAAAAATATCATTATCCCGACCTCGATTATCGAGCGTCAATCTACTATGAGGAGGAAATCTGATGAAAGTGACGGTATGGAATGAGTATAGGCATGAGAAGGAATCTGATGTGGTGCGCGGGGTCTACCCTGAGGGCATCCATGCTCAGATTGCCTCTTTTCTGAACGGGTATGATGTAACGACGGCAACGCTGGATGACGAAGAACACGGTCTTACTGACGAAGTGCTGAATGAGACGGATGTCCTGGTATGGTGGGGGCATAAGGCGCATGATGAGGTATCGGATGAGATTGCGGAAAAGGTCCGCCAGCGTGTCCTTGAAGGCATGGGGCTTGTGGTGCTCCATTCCGCGCATTTTTCCAAGCCGTTCAAGCTGCTTATGGGCACCTCATGCGACCTGAAGTGGCGTGAAGCAAATGAGAGGGAGCGGCTCTGGATTGTGGACCCGACGCATCCGATTGCATCCGGTCTGGGCGAGTACTTTGAGCTGCCTGAAGAGGAGATGTACGGGGAGCATTTTGATATTCCGGTCCCGGATGAACTGGTCATGCTCAGCTGGTTTGAGGGCGGAGAGGTGTTCAGAAGTGCCTGTACTTTCAAGCGCGGCAACGGTAAGATTTTCTATTTCCGCCCGGGGCATGAAACACATCCGACCTACTATGATGAAAATGTCCAGAAGGTCATTCAAAATGGTGTGGGCTGGGCCGGATCGCCTAAAGGCGTGCGCCATTATTATGGAAATTATCAACCACTGGAAGAGATAAAGGGGGAATCATAATGATTAATGTTGGAATCATCGGGTGTGGCAGCATCGGTGTCAAACGCCACATCGCGGAATACAGTGAAAACGAAGATGTTAAGCTTGTCGCTTTCTGCGACAGCGTATACGTGCGTGCAGAGGAGCAGAAAGTGCTGCATGGCGGTACTGCCTATGAAGATTACGGCAAGCTCCTTGCCGACAAAAACGTTGATGCGGTCAGTGTATGCACCCCGAACTATCTTCACGCTGAAATTGCAATAGCAGCGCTTGAAGCGGGTAAACATGTGCTTTGTGAAAAGCCGATGGGTGTGACGCTTTCAGAGATGGATGCCATGATTGAAGCTGAGGAGCGTTCCGCAGGCCAGCTCATGGTCGGCCACAACCAGCGCTTTGTCAAAGAGCATGAAGTGGCGAAGGAATGGATTGCTTCCGGCAGGCTGGGTGAAATTTATTCTTTCCGTACGACTTTCGGCCATCCGGGACCTGAAGGATGGAGCGTCGACGGCAGGGACAGCTGGTTTTTCGAGGAGAGTCAGGCGGCCATGGGCGCGATGGGAGATCTTGGAGTGCATAAAGCCGATCTGATCAGATTCCTCCTGGACGAAGAGGTGACAGAAGTAGGCGGCATGATTTCCAAAAAGGCCAAAGACTTCTCGAATGTTGATGACAATGCAGTGTGTGTCCTGCGCACGGAATCAGGAATTATCGGTACACTGCAGGCGAGCTGGTCGTTCTATGGAACAGAAGATAACTCCACTGTGATATACGGCGAGAAAGGCGTGCTCCGGCTGCTCAATGATGACAGGCATTCTTTCATTTTTACAGGTGCGGACGGTAAAGTGATAAAAGAGAATTACGGCGGCATCCAGACGAATGATGATGCCGGACAGAGCAAGTCATCACAAGTCATGGACCGCTTCATCGAGGCTCTTAAAAACGGTGAACGTGTCCCTGTGACGGCGGTGGATGCAAAAAACTCCGTCCGCATCATACTGGACGCATTCGAATCGGACAGAAAAGATAAAATTATTGCTGGAGAACAGGTGTTGTAAATGTCTAGAATAAGATTGGGGTTCATCGGTGTCGGCGGCATTGCGACCGGCCGGCATATTCCGACTTTCCGAACATTGGATGAAGTGGAAATAACAGCAGTACAGGACATCGACCGGGAACGGGCGGTGAAAGTGGCTGAAGAACTTGCGATACCCGGTGTTTTCACGAATATCGAAGATATGTATCCATATGTTGATGCGGTTGTAATCTGCACGCCGAATAAATTTCATGCGCCGATCAGCATTGATGCGATGAACCACGGAAAGCACGTCCTTTGTGAAAAACCGATGGCCCTTACATCAGACGAGTGCAGACAGATGATAGAAGCGGAGCAGCGCAATGGTGTCAAACTGCATATTGCCTATCACTACCGTTTCATGAAAGAGGCGATCGCCTCCAAAAAGATCATTGAAAGAGGTATCATCGGTGATCCGATTGTTGTGCGTGTCAAAGGCCTGAGACGCCGCAAAGTTCCGGGATGGGGCGTATTCACCAACCAGGAACTCCAGGGCGGCGGCGCGCTGATCGATTACGGCTGCCACCTGCTGGATCTGGCGATGTACCTCATGGGAGATGTAAAACCTGTGGAAGTGTCAAGTTCCACATACAATCATCTCAGCAAAACGAATACGGTGAACGAATGGGGACATTTCAACAGGGATACATTTGAAGTCGAAGACCATGTGAGTGCCTTCATCCGTTTTGACAACGGTGCATCGATGCTGTTTGAAACGAGCTGGGCTGCAAATATACCTCAAGATGAGAATCATATCAGTATCTCGGGCGCCGATGCCGGCCTTGACGTTTTTGATATGAAAGTCAACCAGGCGGATGAAGACCTGATGACGACGATGCGCATCGACTACATCAAAGTCGATGAGCCATACAGCAGGCTGCAGGCTCAGGATTTCATCTCTGCAGTGAAGGACGGCACTCCGCTGCGGGTGAAGTCACATGAAGCGATGGAAGTGTCGAAAATCATCGAAGCAATATATAAAAGTTCAAAAGAACAGCGCAGTGTAAGACTTTAGGAGGTTTAATACATGAAATTGGGAGTTTTTAATCCATTGTTCCAAAACATGGAACTTCTGGAGATGCTGGATTATGTGAAGGCATCCGGACTTGATGCAGTAGAGGTGGGCACAGGCGGCTATCCGGGTAAGGCCCACTGCGATGTGGACAAACTGCTCGGGTCCGAAAGGGCACGCAGTGAGTATTTGTCGGAGTTTGAAAAGCGCGGGCTTTCAATCAGCGGGTTCAGCTGCCATGGCAATCCGATTTCACCGGATGATGCGTTCAGGAAAGAATCCGATGAAGCACTCAGGAAGACGATTGAACTGGCTGCCATGATGGGTGTTCCGGTAGTCAATGCGTTCAGCGGTACACCGGCCGGAAACGAAACAGACACTTCAGTGAACTGGCCCGTGACCCCGTGGCCGGAAGAGTATTCCGAAATCAAGGAATGGCAGTGGGAGAACCGCCTCGTTCCATACTGGAAGGAAATCGGCGAACTGGCTGAAGCGCACGATGTGAAAATCGGATTGGAACTGCATGGCGGGTTCCTCGTGCATTCACCTCATACGATGCTTGAGCTAAGGAGAAGGACAAACACGTATATCGGAGCGAATCTCGATCCGAGTCACATGTGGTGGCAGGGAATCGATCCGGTGGCCGCCATCAAAATACTCGGCCGTGAGGGCGCAATCCACCATTTCCATGCCAAGGATACTTACATCGATCGGGAAAATCTGAATATGCATGGATACCTGGATATGAATCCGTATGGTAAGATTAAAGACAGAAGCTGGACATTCAGGAGTGTCGGTCTCGGCCACAGCATGGATGAATGGGCGGACATGATGAGTGCACTCAGGACATACGGTTATGACCATGTTGTTTCCATCGAACATGAGGACGGACTGATGTCCATTGAAGAAGGTTTCCAGACAGCGGTACGGAATCTGCAGAGTGTAATCATAAAAGAAGAGCCGGCCGATATGTGGTGGGCCTAGAGGAGTGGTCTAATGGCTGAAATGAAACTCGAAAGCATAAAGAAGACGTATGATAGCGGTCCTACAGTCGTGCACGACTTCAATCTGGAAATACATGATGGTGAATTCATCGTGCTTGTCGGGCCGTCGGGATGCGGTAAATCCACGACTCTCCGCATGATTGCAGGACTCGAGGATATTACTGGCGGAGATTTTTACATCGATGACAAACGCATGAACGAGGTGGAGCCGAAAAACAGGGATATCGCAATGGTATTCCAGAACTATGCACTCTATCCGCATATGAGTGTGTACGATAATATGGCTTTTGGGCTCAAACTCAGGAAGACGCCGAAACCGGAAATCAAAGAGCGTGTGGAAAAAGCCGCTGAAATCCTCGGTCTGACAGACTACCTGGACAGGAAACCAAAGGCGCTGTCCGGCGGGCAGAGACAGCGTGTCGCCCTGGGGCGTGCAATCGTCCGCGAAGCGAATGTCTTCCTTATGGATGAGCCCCTCTCGAACCTTGATGCCAAACTCAGGGTTCAGATGCGCGCGGAGATCACCAAGCTGCACAAACGTCTGAAAACGACGACGATCTATGTCACTCATGACCAGACGGAAGCACTGACTATGGCATCCAGGATCGTCGTCATGAACCAGGGGGACATCATGCAGGTGGGCACACCAAAGCAAGTTTATGATTTCCCGGAAAATGTCTTTGTGGCACAGTTCATCGGATCGCCGGCAATGAATATCTTTGATGCCGAAATCAAGGATGGGAAGCTTGTGATCGGTAATACGGAAATCACAATTCCGGAAGCGAAACGCCGTATGCTTATCAATGAAGGATATGACAACAAAACCGTGAAATTCGGCATCCGGCCAGAGGATATCAGGGAAGAGGCCGTGTTCGTGGAATCAGCGCTTGCCTCTGCATTCAATGCAGAAGTCAAAGTGAGCGAACTGCTTGGTTCTGAAATCATGCTCTACTCAGATCTTGAAGATCAGGAATTCATCTCCCGTGTGGATGCGAGGAACGAACTCAATCCGGGAGAGGTCGTGAAATTCGCCTTCGATATGAACAAAGGGCATTTCTTCGATGTGGAGTCGGGGGAGCGGATCGTCACAAAGGAAATACGTGAAAAAGAGCGGGATCAGATGGAAGACGCCGGTCCGGATGTTATAAAAGCATAGCGCAAGACAGCCCCTTCCGAATAGGAAGGGGCTGTCTTGCGCTTCAGTATATTTCGTGGAGCAGGCGTGTTATTATGATATAGTTAAAAAAAGAGGTGGCTGGAATGGTGAAATTCGATCATATCATACATTATGTCAATCAGTTGGAAGAGGTGGAGAAGAGCCCGGTTCTGCCCATCCACTCAGGCGGAAGGCATGAGCGATTCGGTACTTCCAACCTTCTGTCTTATTTTGATTACAGGTATGTGGAATATCTGGCGATTGAAAATGAGGAGGCGTTCAGCAGACACTTGGAGGAGGGCGGCGAATCTTTTGCGGGTACGATTGACGCACTGGGTTACGAAGAAGGTTTTATCCGCTATGCTTTAAGTACGGATGATATCAAAGGACTGGCTGAGCGTTTTCTGGCAAGCGGTTTTGCTGTCCATGGCCCTGTCGAAATGGAGCGCGTGACAGACGGGGAAACCATCAGCTGGAAACTGCTGTATGTGGGAAGCGGCAATGAGATATTTCCTTTCTTCATCGAGTGGGATGAGCCGGAACAGGAACGCCTGAAGCGGATTGAAGCGCTTCGCGGGAAATTCATCCGTCCCTCCATCACCATACGGCAGGAAGTTACAGATATTCATGTGTGGGAGGCGTTCTATGATGTGCTCGGCATTTGGGAGGGGGAGATCGATTCCCTTACACGTGTCGTTCTTTCGCAGAACAAGGAACCGTCCATCACTATGGAAGTGGGGATGGACGGCGAGTCTGCAATATATAAAGGGGCGATCTACAAGTTTATATAGACGATGAATCCAATGTGGATAAGGGCGACCAATGCAGTTATGATACTCATTATGATCATCGGGCGGGTGCCCCGTACAAGGACATATGCGAGACTCAGCATGAATGTGATGACGGCAAGAATAATCCGCACGCTCATCAGTGCAATCAGATCACCACTGGAATATGCGCCCAGCTGGAAAATGCTGAAAATGTTTAAAACTGCAAGAATAACCAGGATAATAAGTCTCATTCATCTGCCACCTTTCTGTCCAACCAATTATATCAGATATTACTGAAATGGAGATTACTATGCTTAAATTATTGAATATTATTAATAAAGAACACAACAGATTTGTCGAATCACACCCTTGTGGCGATCTATTGCAACTGACGGATTGGGCACAGTCCAAGCGCCTGACCGGGTGGTACTCCAGGCGGATCGCCGTTGGTGATGAGACAGGGAAGATACTCGGAACAGCAATGCTCCTGTTCAAGAAAGTTCCGAAGACAGGGAGCACATTGTGTTATATTTCCCGGGGGTTCGTATGCGATTTCAACAACAGGCCGCTCGTTGAATTCATGCTGAAGGAAGCTCTGAAGATTGCAGAGGATGAAAATGCCTATGCCATCAAAATCGATCCCGACCTGCCGCTTGATGAGCACCGCGGCACCATAGAATTCCTGAAGTCGCTCGGCTTCCGCCACCGGGGCCTGCAGGACGGCATGAGCAAAGATAATATCCAGCCACGCCAGACCATGGTGGCAGATATCGAGAAGGATGATAAGGAGCTTCTTCAGAGTTTTGAACGCAATAATCGGACAAAAGTCCGGAACGCAGCCCGCAGGGGGACAGTGGTGTATAAGGCCGGCCGTAATGAATTGGCGATATTTGTGGAGCTGATGAAAGAAACGGGAGAGCGTGATGGATTCCTGACACGTGATATCACCTATTTCGAATCCATGTATGATCATTTAAACCCGCATGGGCATATGGAACTGTTCCTGGTGAAGCTCATTCCCGAAGACGTATCTGCGTCTCTTCAGGAAGATCTTATGAAAGTGGAAAAGGATATTGAGAAAGCAGCCCGGAAAAAAGACAGCAGCAAAAAGGAAAACCAGCTGAAAGATCTGGAAAATCGCAGAGAGAAACTCTCAAAACAGCTCGTTGAAATCGAAGTGATCAAACAGGAGCATCCGGAAGGTGTGATACTCTCCGGAGCACTGCTCGCACAGTCCGGGCACAAAGCCTATTACCTTTACGGCGCTTCATCTGATAGCTACAGGGAATACCTGCCGAACCATAACATGCAGTTTGAAATGATGAAATATGCGCGTGATAACGGTGCAAAAACCTACGATTTCGGCGGAGTCAGTGTTTCCCCGCCACAGGATTCTCCGCATTTTGGATTATGGCAGTTCAAGAAAGTATGGGGAACAGAAGTCAGTGAAAAAATTGGAGAATTCGACTATGTGATCAATCAGCCGCTGTATACACTGGCTGAAGTCGGAGTACCGATGTTCCAGAAAGGGAAAGTCAAATTGAATCAGCTGATCAGAAACAGGAGGAGGGGCCGCTGAGAATTCAGCGGCTTTTTTATTTTTGTGCAACATAAGTTTATTATTAAGGGAAAACCCTATTTATAGTATGAATATTCATAATTTTTGTAATATTCATAGACAAAAAAATTTGCTTCTGCTAGTCTGAAATCAAGCTGGTTAGATTTTCCAATAGTAGACAGAGGAGTGGATCCGATGAGAAAGAAAGTGCCGCCGCTGCTGCAGAAGCTGCGATATTTAGGAAAAACACAACCTGAAACTGAACATAGTGAAAAATCTCCGAAAGATCGGCAGCGAAACGAGGATTATTACCGCAGACGCTGGCAGCATGATAAAGTTGTACGTACCACCCACGGTGTAAACTGTACCGGTTCATGCAGCTGGAAGGTGCATGTCAAAGACGGTATCATCGCCTGGGAAACGCAGCAGACCGACTATCCTTCCACTGGTCCCGGGATGCCGGAATATGAACCCCGGGGGTGCCCGAGGGGGGCAAGTTTCTCCTGGTATACCTATAGCCCGCACCGCGTACGGTTTCCATATATAAGAAGTGCCCTGCTCAGACTGTGGCGGGAAGCCATGGCAGAAAAAGACAACCCGGTAGAAGCATGGGCATCCATCATTGAGCATGAAGACTCCAGCCGCACCTATAAGATGGCAAGGGGGAAAGGCGGATTTGTCAGGACTACATGGGACGAAGTGGAAACGCTGATCTCCGCCCAGCTCATCTATACATTGAAAACACACGGGCCGGACCGCATATTCGGATTTTCACCGATCCCTGCCATGTCGATGGTCAGCTATGCCGGCGGTGCAAGGTTCCTGAATCTCATTGGCGGTGTACTGCTCAGTTTCTATGACTGGTATGCCGATCTGCCGCCGGCTTCCCCTCAAGTATGGGGGGAGCAGACCGATGTTCCGGAGAGTTCCGACTGGTATAACTCGAGCTATATGCTCGTCTGGGGATCCAACCTGCCTCAAACCCGTACACCGGATTCACATTTCATGGTCGAAGCACGTTACAAAGGCACAAAGGTGGTTGCTGTTGCACCGGACCTTGCTGAATTCGTGAAATTTGCCGACAACTGGCTGCCGGTGAAGGCGGGGATGGACGGTGCCATTGCCATGGCAATGACCCATGTCATCCTTCAGGAATTCTATGTTGATCAGTCAGTGCCGTATTTTGATGACTATGCAAAGACATACACAGACCTGCCGTATCTGATCAGGCTGAAGGAGACGAAGGGCGGTTACAAGGCGGACCGCTTTCTGCGTGCAGGAGACCTTGGGTATGACACTGAAAAGGCCGATTGGAAAACGGTGGTCTACGATGAAGAGGGAGATTCATACGCTGTTCCGAACGGGTCGATCGGCCACAGATGGGACGGCAGCTCGAACTGGAACATGCGCCGGACCGATACGGTTAATGATGTGGAAAACATCTCCCCGGCGCTTACGCTCCTGGGTGCGGAAGACCGCATCGAGCCTCTCAGCATTGCTGCGTTCGAGGAACCCGGCAATTACATCTTTGAGCGGAATGTACCTGTCCGGGAGATAGAGACAGACGCAGGTCCTGTACTCGTCACCACGGTATTCGATATCATGTGCGCCCAGACCGGTGTCAACCGCGGTATAGCCGGTGACACACCGACAACATATGAAGATGACAGGCCCTACACTCCGGCCTGGCAGGAGAAATACACGAATGTACAGCCTGAGCTGGTCGCACAGATTGCAAGAGAATTTGCGCAGAACGCCATCGACAGCAAAGGCAGATCGATGATCATAATGGGCTCCGGCATCAACCATTGGTATCATTCGGACACGATTTACCGTGCCATCTTGAACCTTGTGCTCCTGACCGGCTCCCAGGGTGTGAACGGCGGGGGATGGGCCCACTATGTCGGCCAGGAGAAAGTGCGTCCGTATGAAGGCTGGCAGACCGTCGCAATGGCGAAAGACTGGGGAGGCGCCAACCGACTGCAGAACGGGACTTCATTCTTCTATTTTGCAACGGAACAGTGGAGGTATGAGGAGCAGAAGACAAGGGATATCGCTTCTCCGCTTGCCGAAGGGACGAAGTACGAGAACCTGGGAGATTATAATGTACTCGCGGCACGTCTGGGGTGGCTGCCCTCTTATCCGCAGTTCAACCGGAATGCGCTGGAGCTCGCTGCACCGGACCGGGAAAATGCCGAGAATGTACAGGCAGTGGTGGACTCGGTTGCAGGCCGCGAAATGGATTTTGCGATTGAATCACCGAATGATCCGGTCAACTTTCCGAAAACCATGTTCGTCTGGCGGGCGAACCTGCTCGGAAGTTCCGCTAAAGGACATGAATATTTCCTCAAGCATCTCCTTGGTACGCATGGACACAATCTCAGCGAAGAGAATGAGGATCTTGAGACGGTGGAGCTGAATAACGATATCCCTTCTGCTACGGGCAAGCTCGATCTTTTGATCAACTCCGATTTCCGCATGTCGGGCACGGGACTTTATTCCGATATCGTACTGCCGACAGCAACATGGTATGAAAAAGAGGATCTCAGCTCGACGGACATGCATCCTTTCGTACATCCGTTCAACGCGGCAATTACGCCGCCTTGGGAAGCCCGTTCTGACTGGGATACATTCAAGCGGCTTGCTAAACGCTTCTCGGAGATGGCAGGGGAATACTTGCCGGAAACCGTCCATGACACGGTCACTGCACCGCTCATGCATGATTCTCCGGATGAGATAGCACAGCCGCTGGGTCACGTCCCGGATTGGAAGGGGACGGATATCAAGCCGATACCCGGAGTTAATTTTCCGAAAGTGAATATCGTCGAACGGCAGTATGCCAAAGTTTATGACAAATTCATCACTCTCGGTCCGGGAGTGAAGGAAATCGGAGCCAAGGGCAATACGTGGGACGCTTCATCGGAATATGAAAGCTTGAGGGCGCTGCTCGGACCGTCACGTGCAGAAGGCATGCAGGATGAAATGCCGACACTTTACGAAGGAGTGGATGCTGCGGAGGCGATGCTCGGACTGTCGAGTACAACACGTGGCACCCTGGCGGTCAAAGGATTCGCAGCGATGGAGCGGAAGACGGGGCAGAAACTGGTGGACCTTGCAGAGGACCGCAGAGAGGATTACTTCACTTTTGCCGATATCACCAACCGGCCGCAGCATGTCATCACTTCGCCGGCATTCAGCGGCATAGTCAAAGGCAACAGAAGATATTCTGCATTCACGACCAATGTTGAACGGCTTGTACCGTGGAGGACGCTGACGGGACGACAGCATTTCTATCTCGACCATGAGACGATGCTGGAATTCGGCGAGGAGCTGCCGACTTTCAAGCCGCCTCTTAAAAAGGCCACTTTCTATAACGGGGATAACCGGCCGGACAGTGACCAGCCGGAAATATCATTGAGATATCTGACCCCCCATTTCAAATGGTCGTTCCACAGCATGTTCGGCGATGCTCTGCCGATGCTGACACTTTTCCGGGGCGGACCACACGTCTGGATGAACAACAAAGATGCCGAGGAAGTGGGCATCAAGGACAACGACTGGCTGGAAATGTATAACCGCAATGGCGTTGTCGTCGCCAGAGCGGTGACGAGTCACAGGCTGCCGCGCGGCGTAGCATTCATGTACCATGTGCAGGACAGGCTCATCAATGTACCGGGCTCCAAGATCACCAAAGACAGGGGCGGGACTTTCAACAGTCCGACCCGCATTCATATCAAACCGACCCAGATGATTGGCGGCTATGCCCAGTTGAGCTACGGCTTCAATTACTATGGTCCGACCGGGAACCAGCGGGATGAGCAGGTTCAGATCCGTCGGATGGACCGGAAAGAGGTGGATTGGCTTGAAGATTAAAGCGCAGTTTGGAATGGTAATGAACCTGGATAAGTGTATCGGGTGCCACACATGTTCTGTGACCTGCAACAATACGTGGACGAACCGCCCGGGTGCTGAATATATGTGGTGGAACAACGTGGAGACGAAGCCGGGTGTCGGATATCCGAAGGAATGGGAGAACCAGGAGAAGAATAAAGGCGGCTGGGAAATGCGGGGCGGGGAACTCGCATTGAAAGCGGGCGGTAAAGCGCATAAGCTGCTCAATATTTTCCACAACCCTGATCTTGTCGGCATCGATGATTATTATGAACCATGGACATACGACTATGAACATCTTGTGAATAGTCCAGAGAAGAAGCATCAGCCTGTTGCCCGGCCGGTATCGCAGCTGACCGGCGACTACATGGATATATTATGGGGGCCGAACTGGGAAGATGACCTGGCGGGCGTCCATGAAACAGCAAAAAATGACGTCAATATGTACGGTATCGATGAAAAGGTGAGGACCGAATTCGAAGATGCATTCATGATGTATCTGCCGAGGATATGCGAACACTGCATCAACCCTTCCTGTGTGTCTTCCTGTCCGTCGGGGGCGATGTACAAAAGGGAGGAGGACGGCATCGTGCTTGTCGATCAGGATGCATGCAGAAGCTGGCGCTTCTGCATGTCCGGCTGCCCTTATAAGAAGGTGTATTTCAACTGGCAGACAAACAAGGCAGAGAAATGCACATTCTGCTTCCCTAAGATTGAAAATGGTGACCCGACAATCTGTTCTGAAACATGTGTGGGCAGAATCCGCTATATCGGCATAGTGCTGTATGACGCCGACCGTGTAAAAGAGGCGGCTTCCGTCGAGGATGACCAGGATCTCTATGAAGCGCAGCTCGACCTGATACTGGACCCGCATGATTCCGAAATCATCGAACAGGCAAAAAGGGACGGCATTCCAGAAGACTGGATTGAAGCGGCGCAGGAATCCCCGGTCTATAAAATGGCAGTGGAGCAGAAGATTGCATTGCCGCTCCACCCGGAATACCGCACAATGCCGATGGTATGGTATATTCCGCCGCTCAGCCCGATCGTCGACGCTTTCGACGGGCATCTTGACACGATTTCCTCCGATGTCGTATTTCCTGCCATCGACCAGTTCCGCATTCCAATCGAGTACTTGGCGAATCTGATGACAGCCGGTGACACTGAAGTCGTGTCGACTGTACTGAAGCGTCTTGTCGCGATGAGATCCTATATGCGGAGCATCGATCTCGGCAAGGAACCGGATACCACGCTGATCGATCGTCTGGGTATCTCGGAGCAGATGGCCAGGGATATGTATGAGCTGTCCGCAATAGCCAAATACGGCGACCGTTACGTCATTCCGAAAGCACACCGGGAAGAAGCGGAAAACATGTTTGCGCAGCAGGGGCAGACCGGTTTTGATTTCCAGGCCGGCTGTGAATCCTGTGCAATGAATGGCGAGTGGAGAGACCCGTACGAATACAGTGAATCGTACTTCAGTGATGTAGCAGGAGGGGCACCGGATGGAAGAGCATAAAAGTATATTGAAACTGTCGTCGATCTTCCTTCAGTACCCGGACGATGAATGGTACCGCAATGGGGAAATACATGACTTCATTCTCGGGCTCGGGAGTGCATCCGAACGTGAGCAGCTGTTGAATTTCTGGGATTACTCCGTATCTCTGTCATGGCTGGAACTGGAGCAGAATTATGTGAAGCAGTTCGATTTCAGCAAAGATTGTTCTCTGTATCTCACATACGGCATCTTTGGAGACAAACGTGAACGCGGGCAGGGATTCATCAAACTCAAGATGGAATATGCAAAGGCCGGTTACAGGATTACGGGTGACGAACTGCCCGATTATCTGCCTTTGATACTTGAGGCCATGTCGGAAACGGATGACCCCTTCATCCATAAGCTCTACTTCATCCACAAGAAAGCGATGGACCGGCTGTATGATCAGCTGAGGGAGCAGAATTCCCCCTACGCCTACCTCTTGGCAGCCGTATTGCAAACACTCGATAAGACTGTAGCGCGCCAGCAGGATGAGGAACAGAAAATGGTGTAATTCTTTTCCCCGATACCTGCCGGCAGACTGGCAGTCACGGGCAATCTTCCGAAAGGAGATGAAGGAATTGGAGATAATCGATTTTTTGCTGTGGGTTGCATTCCCCTATATCGCCCTGACTATATTTATTGTAGGACATATCTACCGATACAATAAGGACCAATTTGGCTGGTCTGCCCAATCGAGTCAGTTTCTGCAAAATGACAGGATGCTCAGATGGGGGAGCATACTGTTTCACGTAGGGGTCATATTCGTGTTCTTCGGCCATGTTGCTGGTGTCGTAGTACCGCAGACCGTCTATCCGTTGATTGGAGTGACAGAGGAGATGTATCATTTCGGGGCCGTATGGTTTGGCGGTGCAGCCGGGCTGGTAATGGTGATCGGCGGTGCATTGCTGACCATCCGGAGGCTGGAGAGCAAACGGGTCCACAGGAAAGGGACGCGTAAAGATCTGTATATACTCCTTTTGATCGGGGTTGTGACGGTGATAGGGTTTACGAACACCGCCTGGTATACGGCGACAGGCGGGGATTTTGACTACCGTGATACAATCGGGCCGTGGTTCAGGGGCATTCTCACTTTCCGTCCGATGCCGGAAATGGTTGCAACGGCACCATGGGGGTTCCAGGCGCATATACTGTCGGCTTTCATATTGTTTGCAGTATGGCCATTTACAAGACTGGTCCATGTATGGAGTCTGCCGCTTGAATACATTAAAAGAAGATATATCATCTACCGTGCCGCCAACCCGGCAAAATACAAAAGGGCGGCGCAGATGCAAATGGGAAAAAGAAAGGATGTTGAATGATGTCAGGTCCCGCACTGCGGCAACTGGCCGCCCACCGCTCTATTCATGAAGCGGCGCACGGCCAGGTCAAAGATATGACGGCTTCCCTCCGTCTTCTGTATGAAAAAGGAAGGGACGTGGAGGCACGTGAAGCCGAAAAGGTGATATTGGAACATTGGCGCGATCATATCATCGCCCATGCAGATTCGGAAGAGGAAGGGCTCTATCTGGATGTCAGGAAAGAACGGCCTGAACTCTCTGAGACTGTCATCCAGCTGATGAGAGATCATGACCTGCTGCGCAAAATCACCAAAGCAATCGAAGATAATCTGGAGTCGGATGGATCCTCTGATGAAAGGCTTTCCATGTATGAAAGCCTGCTGGTGGTCAACTGGCACCACAGCCGTGATGAAGAGAAATATCTGCTCGGGGAATCATAATCGCCTACTGAATAGAAAAAGGGGCCCGCTTACATAGCGGGCCTCTTTTCAGCTCCTTTATATATGAAGAAAGTAGGGCTTGGTGAAAACGATCAGCAGTATAAAGAGGAGTGAGGCAATTGAAAGGATGAACAGGGTAAGCGAGAGGCCGGCATGCACTATGCGGCTCTCGTAGAGGTTCGGTCCTGTTTTTACCGCCCGCCACCCTGTAATAAGGGAAATGAGCCCCAGGACGGACCATACATATATATTGAAGAATATAATGCCGTCGTTAATGATGTAATTGATGAAAAACATAAGCTGCATCAATATCAGCAGTATCAGTATGACCCGTCTCATGGAACACCTCCTATCCGTTCGGGTTATGCCGTGAACAGTACAATGATGTAAGCGGCAGCCAGCATGATTGTAAATGCATGGATCATGAACAGGCGGTCCCCGTCCCCTTTATATTGCTTGAAACCAGTAATTTCGACCGATATGAACACGCACAGGCCAAGTGTGAATGTCAGAATACTGCCGGGGCTTTCCATGTTCAGAGATGTGACGGTTGCCAAAAGCAAAAAGGCAATGCCGGCGAGGACTCTCAGGATGTCAAGCATCCGGCTGCGCATGCCCAGTATGGTCACTGCACTGACGAGGAGATACATCAGGAGCATCAGAATCGGCAGAATCATGCCATTCTCCTCCTTTTCCTATAGTATTGGAATATGAAGTATGTCGAGAATATCGTGAGGGCAGCGCCCACCCAGAACGGAAGGCCGGCTGTAATTACAAACAGATAGTTGAATACGAGCGGACCGAAAATCCTGCCCAGACTGTCCAGTGAATATGTGGTTGAGGTCAAGCGTCCCATCTCATGCTGTTCCCCCTCTTTGGTGATCTGGGAAGTCAGCAGTGTTTTGACGAATGCATTACCCGACATCAACAGTACGATACATACTCCTGCATAGAGCAGGTTCGGCATGAAAGGCAGCATGACGAAGGCAGCCAGTGCCATCGCCTGTCCGATGATCATAACGGGGTATTCCTGACCGTTCTTCAGCCTTCCGATGATGCCTCCCTGCACCCCTGCATTGAAAATCCCTCCGATAAAGAACAAAATTCCCATCTGGGCCGGGGTGATGTCGATGCGTTCTATGCCGAGAAGCTGGAATGTACTCTCCATCCCGCTCATCGTCAACATTACAAAGAATGTACAGATGAGAAGGATGCCGACCGGCTGGATGAAATAATCACCGGCAAGTGCAATCCGTTTTTTGGTATAGTGGCCCGGACTGTATGTTTCCTGCACTTTGATGACGCTGAACAAGAGTGCGCCGACGATGACGCTCGTCGTCATATAGTAGGCGAAGCTCAGACTGATTTCAGCAAGAAGACCACCGACGCCCGGTCCGAATATAAAACCGAGTCCGATGCACATTCCGACGAGACCCATGTATCTGGTGCGTTCCTCGCGGGTCGTAATGTCGGCGACCATGCTTGTGGTTGCAGTGTAAAGTGCACCCGAAGCGGCACCGCCGATCAATCTGCTTATATATAGAACCCAAAGTACGTCTATGAACATACCGAATAAGAGAAAGCTGAAACTAAATGCAAGCAGTCCGTAAAGGAGAAGCGGACGACGGCCGAAGCGGTCGCTCAGCCTGCCGAAATACGGCGCTGACAAAAAACTTGCCAGAGAATAGACCGCAAGCAGCCAGCCCATATGTGTTGTAGAGACTTCCAGCTCTGTGACCAGTTGCGGGATGACCGGAATGATCATGCTGAAGCCAAAATATATTAAAAACTGGATGATCATAATGAGCGAAATCATTTTCTTCATGTCGTGCACTTCCTATACTTATTTCTGATTTCTGATTGCTGCTTTAGTGTCGGCGATTTCCTGTTCGATTTTCTCGAGGCGTTCTTCCATTTTAGATGTATTATTGCCAGTGGATTCAAGTTTTTCCAAATCTCCCTGGATACGGATATACTCATTCTTCAGTTCCAGAAGTCTATAATCTAAATCCATGAATATCACCACCTTGAATTATAGTTGTATCATATCACAATCATATAGATATGCATAAACGAGTCGTGACATTTTGTTAACACTCCGTAAAAAAACCGGGGTCAGATGAGTCTGCCCCGGTACCTCGCATGTCATTTAATTATCAGTCTTCATCGTCCTCGCTATCATCACCGTCATCATTATCAAAATCCGTCTCGATGACGTCCCCTGATTCAGCGTTGATTTTTATATCAGCATCGCCATTATCCGTATTTTTGAGCTCTATTTCATACTCCAGGCTGCCGTCATCCTTATCGAGGGACCAGCCTTCAATCTCTCCGTTGCCCCCTGCTTCATCAATTGCTGTCTGGACTGCATCTTCAGCAGTGATGGCTTCACTGTATTCGAACTGGTCTTCTGAATCGTCATCATCGTCTGTTTCAGTGCTTTCATTAACGACTGACAAGTCTTCGACAGAAAGTTTGACTTCATATTCTTCAGAGCCCTGTTCCATATCTACCTTATATACCCATTGGCCATCATCATGGTCCAGTTCGACCTGGATAAGTTCACCGTCAAAGCTTTCCCTGGCAGTGTCCACTGCCTCCTGGGCGTTGTGGCTGATATCATCCTGCACAATAGTATCACTGGAACTGCCGCCGGAACCTTCTCCTGAATTGTCGCCTGATGCATTGTCTTCTGAATCATTTCCGTCGCCACTGCTGCCGTCATCATTACTGTCATCCATTTCTTCATCCGGTGAAGTTTCATCTACACTCTCCTCAGAATTCTCTTCTGAAGATGACTGTTCAGTGTTCTGTCCAGTTTCTTCATTTTCTCCGCTATTGCCGGCAGACTCTTCTTCATTTTCTCCGCCGTTTCCACATGCAGCCATGACCAGTCCCGCAGAAAGAAGTACACTTGCGAGTTTATATCTGTATGACATGTTACCACCTCTTCTAAATAATAGTTTAGTAACCAACTTCCCTTTACGGCATAGTTTAAACCGTTCATGTGAAGAAAAACACGTATTGCAATTTTACCTGTAAAAGCGTAAACTGTTTGAGATATGATAGGTGAGGATGGTGTCGTAATTGAAAAGGAATCTGGCAAAACGCTGGCTTTTTTATGTTGTTGGCCTGATCATTCTTGCATTGGGTATTGCGCTCACAATCAAAGGGCGTCTTCTCGGATTGAGTTCCTGGGATGTCCTCCATTACGGTCTCTGGCAGACTTTTGGGCTGACGATAGGATCCTGGGCGATCATTACAGGGGCTGTAATTGTCCTGTTGACTGCCATAGGGATGAAACGCTGGCCTAAAATCGGCGTGTATGTGAATATGATAGCGATTGGTCTGTTCATAGATATCTTTAACTGGCTGATTCCCGATGTTTATGGATGGGGGGCGCACATTCTGATTTTTACACTCGGTCTTTTTATCATGGCTTTCGGCGTGGCCTTCTATATCACTCCGAACCTTGGCGCCGGTCCCCGCGATACGCTGATGCTTGTACTTGTCGAGAAATTCAATATGAAGCTGTCGATGGCGCGTAACGTAATGGAATTTGGTGCAGCAGTGGCCGGCTTCCTTCTTGGCGGCCCGGTATTCATTGGCACGGTGATCATTATCCTCGGTCTCGGCAGGCTGATAGAAGTATTCCTGCCGCTCACCCGGAAGCTCATGGTCCGATTCCTCGGGGGAGAAGACCCTGAAATCATTAAAGTAATCTAGCGGCCCAGTTATCCTAATGAAAGAATGGAGATATTCATGAAGAAATATTTTGATTTTGAAGGTAATGGAACGAGCTACCGCCGGGAGATCATCGGCGGTCTCACGACATTCCTGTCGATGGCATACATACTTGCGGTCAACCCTTCCGTCCTTTCCCTGCAGGGTATTGAAGGTATACCTGATTCCATGAAGATGGATATGGGAGCTGTTTTCGTGGCTACAGCCCTGGCTGCGTTTATTGGCTGTATGATCATGGGACTGTACGCGAGATACCCCATCGCTCTTGCTCCGGGCATGGGTCTCAATGCATTCTTCGCGTTCACAGTCGTCCTCACTATGGGGATTCCATGGCAGACTGCGCTGACCGGAGTTCTGTTCTCCGGTGTAATCTTTGCGGTCCTGACCGTTACCGGCCTGCGGGAATACGTCATAAACTCAATACCGATGGAAATGAAAATGGCGGTCAGTGCCGGAATCGGATTTTTCATCACATTTGTCGGTCTCCAGAGTGCCGGCATCATCACAATGGATGAAGCGACCCTGGTTGGACTGGGCGCCATTCACGATCCAAAAGTACTGCTTGCTCTCGGAGGACTGGTGATCACAGTCGTGCTGATGGCGAAGAAAGTGCCGGCGGCAATATTCATCGGCATGATCATCACCGCTGTAATCGGACTGTTCTTCGGCCTTGTTCCCATGCCTGAAGGCATTGTGGGTTCAGTTCCGAGCATCAAGCCGACTTTCGGTGTCGCATTTGATGCGTTCTCAGACCCGGCAGCATTTTTCAATATGCAGTTTCTGATTGTTGTCCTGACATTCCTGTTCGTAGATTTCTTCGATACAGCCGGGACACTGGTCGGTGTCGCGAGCCAGGCAAACATGATTAAGGATAATAAACTTCCACGTGGAGACCGTGCGTTGCTTTCCGATTCAATTGCTACTATTACAGGAGCGATATTCGGTACATCGACAACCACTTCCTATGTCGAATCGACGGCGGGAGTCGCTGCAGGGGCGCGTACAGGTTTTGCAAGTGTGGTCACAGGAGGGCTGTTCCTGCTCGCCATCTTCCTGTCTCCGCTGATTGTGACATTCACTTCGGAAGTCACAGCGCCGGCACTCATCATTGTCGGTGCACTGATGGTTTCGAATCTATCCAAGATCCGCTGGGATCAGTTCGAGGTGGCTGTCCCGGCATTCCTGACGATGTTCATGATGCCTTTGACATACAGCATCGCTACAGGGATTGCCATCGGCTTCGTGTTCTATCCGATTACAATGATCATGGCAGGCAGAAGAAAAGAGATTCACCCAATGATGTATGCCCTGTTTGTAATCTTCGTTCTGTACTTTATATTTATGACGGATTAAGCTAAAAAGACATTGTAATTTGTAACTGAATATTGTATAATGGACCAGGTTATGAGAAGTCCATGCGAAAGAGTGAAAAAATCTTGTGTTAACTGTTGATTTTTTCACTTTTTTCATGTATTATATCTAACGTTGGACTTAAATGAGCGCCGTCTGTGCGATCATGTTAAAAACACGCCATTTACATAGATGGCAGGGGTTTTTAGTATCGAAGAAGCGAGAGGTTACTGACACGCCCGGCCGCTTTGCCATGGCTTGCGTGTAAAGAGAATTTTCGTGGAGAAGTCTATCAATCAATGATGACGACCAGAAGGAGGTTAAATAATGGCAAAACAAAAAATTCGTATTCGTTTGAAAGCTTACGATCACAGAGTACTTGATCAGTCAGCAGAGAAAATTGTAGAAACAGCTAAACGTTCAGGTGCGGACGTATCAGGTCCAATCCCGTTGCCGACTGAGAAAACTGTTTATACAGTTATTCGTGCGGTACACAAATACAAAGACTCCCGTGAGCAGTTTGAGCAGCGTACACACAAACGTCTTATCGACATTCTTAACCCTACACCAAAAACAGTTGATGCCCTAATGGGACTTAACTTGCCATCAGGTGTGGACATCGAAATTAAACTATAATATAGCAGGAGGTGCGACTTTCGATGACCAAAGGAATCTTAGGTAAAAAAGTGGGAATGACTCAGGTTTTCGGTGAAAACGGCGAGCTCATCCCGGTAACAGTAGTAGAAGCAGCAGGCAACGTAGTGTTGCAAAAGAAAACAGAAGAAGTTGATGGGTACAATGCAGTACAAATCGGTTTCGATGACAAACGTGAATTCTTTGATGGAGCAAGATCAAAGAAATACGCAAACAAGGCTGAAACTGGACATGCTAAAGCTTCAGGTAAAGCCCCTAAGCGCTTCGTACGCGAATTCCGTAACGCTAAAATTGAGGAATATGAAGTCGGTCAGGAAATTAGCGTTGATATTTTCCAAGCGGGAGATAAGATCGATGTGACCGGGACGTCAAAAGGTAAAGGTTTCCAAGGCGTAATGAAACGTCATAATTTCAAAGGTGGTCCCGCTACTCACGGCTCTCGTTTTCATAGAACAACGGGGTCATTAGGGACCATAGCAAAAAATGACGGAATGCATGTCTTCAAAGGAAAAAAAATGCCTGGACGCATGGGTGGAGAAACAGTAACGCTTCAGAATCTTGAAATCGTCAAAGTGGATGCAGAGAGAAACGTTCTACTTGTTAAAGGTAACGTTCCCGGCCCACGTAAAGGATATTTGAAAATCGCAGCAGCATTTAAAAAAGGTGTTAAATAATAGATAAGGAAGGAGGATTTAACACATGGCAAGCTTAGATGTTTTATCAAAAGAGGGAACTAAAGTTAATTCTATAGACCTCAACCAGGAAATTTTCGGCATCGAACCCAACCAGCATGTACTGTTCGAAGCTGTAAACCTACAACGTGCGTCACTCAGACGTGGAACACATTCTGTTAAGAACCGTTCGGCAGTGCGCGGCGGCGGTAAAAAACCTTTCAGACAAAAAGGTACCGGTAACGCACGTCAGGGTACAATCCGTGCCCCTCACTATCGTGGCGGCGGAGTAGTATTCGGACCGACTCCAAGAAGCTATTCTTACAAAATGCCTAGAAAAATGCGCCGTCTGGCACTTCGGTCAGCACTTTCCGCGAAAGTGAACGAAGAAGCATTCACAGTCGTTGAAGACTTCACGATGGATGCGCCAAAAACAAAAGATTTCCTCGCAATCCTGGAAAATCTTGAAGCGAGCAAAAAGGTACTTCTTGTACTCGGAAGCGAAGATGTAAATATTGAACTTTCATCCCGTAACCTGCAGGGCGTCACTATCTTGACTCCGCAGCAGCTCAATGTACTCGACATCCTTTCTGCTAACCGTGTTATTTTCACTGAAGGTGCTATCAATAAAGCAGAGGAGGTGCTTCTGTAATGGATGCACGCGATATCATTCAACGCCCGGTAATCACTGAGCGTTCTGCTGACTTGATGTCTTCTGACAAGTATACGTTTGACGTAAATGTCAGAGCGAACAAGACACAGGTAAAATATGCAATTGAAGAGATTTTCGATGTAACAGTCGAAAAAGTGAACATTATGAATTATAAGCCGAAGAAAAAACGCATGGGGCGTTACAGCGGCTACACTAAGAGAAGAAGAAAAGCAATCGTAACACTTAAAGAAGGCTCTATTGAAATCTTCTGATAGAAGAGCCGATATACCATTAAGGAGGTAAAACGAGATGGCGATTAAAAAATATAAGCCGACCACGAACGCTCGTCGTAATATGACTGGTTCCGACTTTGCAGAAATTACATCCACAACGCCGGAACGCACATTATTACAGCCGCTTCCGAAAAAAGCGGGACGCAACAACCAGGGTAGAATGACAGTTCGTCATAAAGGTGGGGGACATAAGCGTCAATACCGTGTGATTGACTTCAAACGTATCAAAGACGGTGTACCAGGCCGTGTTGCAACAATAGAGTACGATCCAAACCGTTCAGCAAACATTGCACTTGTTGTATATGCAGACGGTGAAAAGAGCTACATCCTTGCACCTAAAGGTGTAACAGTGGGACATGAAATCATGAGTGGACCGGATGCGGATATCAAAACAGGTAACGCAATGGCACTTCAGGATATCCCGGTTGGTACTACAGTACACAATATCGAACTTAAACCAGGAAGAGGCGGCCAGCTTGTAAGGTCTGCAGGCACAAACGCACAGGTTCTTGGTAAAGAAGGTAAATATGTACTTGTAAGACTCCGTTCAGGTGAAGTCCGCATGATCCTTGCAACTTGCCGTGCAACAATCGGTTCTGTCGGCAATGAACAGCACGAACTGATCAATGTCGGTAAAGCCGGTCGTTCCAGATGGAAAAGACAGCGTCCTACAGTCCGCGGTTCTGTAATGAACCCTAACGATCACCCACACGGTGGTGGTGAAGGGCGTGCTCCAATCGGACGTCCATCACCAATGTCACCTTGGGGCAAACCGACTCTCGGCAAGAAAACCCGCCGAGGCAAAAACCGCTCTGATAAGCTGATCGTAAGAAAGCGTAAGAAATAAAGTAACCATAGTGTGCGGATGATAAATCCGCACGCATTATTGGAAGGAGGCGCCTAAATGGCTCGCAGTCTTAAAAAAGGACCTTTCGTTGACGGACACCTCATGAAAAAGGTTGAAGCGAACAACGAAAGCAACAAAAAAAGTGTAATCAAAACATGGTCTCGCCGTTCCACAATCTTCCCTAACTTCATCGGACAGACAATCGCCGTATACGACGGACGTAAACATGTGCCGGTATATGTAACAGAAGACATGGTCGGACATAAGCTTGGAGAATTCGCTCCAACAAGAACGTACAGAGGTCATGGAAATGACGATAAGAAAACAAGAAGATAAGTTAAAGACGGTATAAAAGGAGGAACGAAAGATGCAAGCGAAAGCAGTTGCTAAAACAGTCAGAATTGCTCCACGCAAAGCGAGAATGGTACTCGACCTTATCCGCGGAAAAGAAGTTGGAGAAGCGATCGCGATTCTTAACCTGACTAACAAAAGAACTTCGCCGGTAGTTGAGAAAGTACTCAAATCAGCCGTAGCGAACGCTGAACATAACTATGACATGGACATCGACAGCTTGGTAGTATCTGAAGCATACGCTGACGAAGGTCCGACATTGAAACGTTTCCGTCCACGTGCACAAGGGCGCGCAACAAAAATCAACAAGCGTACGAGCCACATCACAATCGTAGTTTCAGAAGCTGTGTATGAGGAACCGGCTGCAGAAGAAACTGAAGAAAACAAAGTGGAAGAAAACGCATAAAACCACAAGGAGGGAATTAATTTGGGTCAGAAGATAAATCCTATTGGACTTCGTACAGGTGTCATCCGTGACTGGGAAGCAAAATGGTATGCAGACAAAGAATTTGCAGATCTTTTGCACGAAGACCTGGAAATCCGTGAATATATCGAAAACAATCTTAAAGACGCAGCAGTTTCCAAAGTGGAAATTGAACGCGCTGCTAACCGTGTGAACATCGCGCTTCATACAGGTAAGCCAGGCATGGTAATTGGTAAAGGTGGTAGTGAGATCGATAAACTCCGTACTGCCCTCAACAAACTTACCGGCAAAAAAGTACACATAAATGTGATCGAAGTTAAAAAAGTGGATATGGATGCTAAATTGGTAGCAGAAAGTATCGCACGTCAGCTTGAAAACCGCGTATCTTTCCGTCGAGCTCAAAAGCAGGCACTTGGAAGAGCGATCAAAGCTGGAGCAAAAGGTATCAAAACACAAGTTTCTGGTCGTCTTGGCGGCGCAGACATCGCACGTTCTGAAGGTTACAGTGAAGGAACAGTTCCACTGCATACACTTCGTGCTGACATTGGTTATGCACATGAAGAAGCAGATACGACATACGGTAAACTCGGTGTCAAAGTATGGATCTACCGTGGAGAAGTTCTTCCTGTTAAAACTGACAACAAGTAAAGGAGGAAATTGACAAATGCTATTACCAAAAAGAGTAAAATACCGTCGTCAACACCGTCCGGATACAAAAGGACGCGCTAAAGGCGGAACTGAAGTATCATTCGGTGAATACGGACTGCAGGCAACAACAACATCATGGATCACTTCAAGACAGATTGAAGCAGCGCGTATCGCTATGACCCGTTATATGAAACGTGGCGGTAAAGTGTGGATTAACATCTTCCCGCACACTCCATATACCAAAAAGCCATTGGAAGTACGTATGGGTTCAGGTAAAGGTGCAGTGGAAGGCTGGATCGCAGTAGTTAAGCCTGGACGTGTCATGTTCGAAGTTGCAGGTGTAGAAGAAGATGTAGCTAAAGAGGCACTTCGTCTTGCAGCTCATAAACTGCCTGTAAAAACAAAAATCGTAAGACGTGAAGAATTAGGTGGTGATACGAATGAAAGCTAAAGAAATCCGTGATCTGACAACTTCCGAAATCGAAACAAACGTTAAAGAACTCAAGGAAGAACTCTTCAACCTACGCTTTCAGCTAGCAACAGGCCAGCTAGAGAACACTGCTCGTATCAAAGAGGTTAGAAAAACTATCGCAAGAATGAAAACAACTATCCGCGAGAGAGAACTCAGCGAAGCTAAAGCAAACCAGTAATTTATAAGGGAGGTTCACACAGTGGAAAGTAAAAACGAACGCAAATTTTATCGCGGCCGTGTTGTGTCCGACAAAATGGACAAAACAATTACGGTAGTGGTAGAAACTCAAAAAAGACACCCTATCATTGGCAAACGTGTTAAATATTCTAAAAAATATAAAGCGCATGATGAAAATAATTCAGCAAAAATGGGCGACATCGTAAGAATCCAGGAGACACGTCCATTGTCAGCAACTAAACGTTTCCGTCTAGTGGAAATTGTTGAAGAATCAGTGCTCATCTAAACAATTGAAGGTAAAGGAGGTCCATTCGCATGATTCAACAGGAATCCCGCTTAAAAGTGGCAGATAACTCAGGTGCACGTGAAGTGCTTACTATCAAAGTACTGGGTGGTACAGGCCGTAAAACAGCGAATATCGGTGATGTAATCGTTGCTACTGTAAAAAATGCAACGCCAGGTGGCGTTGTCAAAAAAGGTGAAGTAGTCAGAGCTGTAATCGTGAGAACTAAGACTGGCGTACGCCGCGAAGACGGTTCTTACATCAAGTTTGACGAAAACGCATGTGTAATCATCCGTGATGATAAAGGTCCAAGAGGTACACGTATCTTCGGTCCAGTGGCGCGTGAACTCCGTGAAGGCAACTTCATGAAGATCGTATCACTAGCACCAGAAGTACTATAATCCACATTTAAATAAGGAGGTGCGATTCCCATGCACGTAAGAACTGGAGACAAAGTCGTTGTAATCAGCGGTAAAGATAAAGGTAAAGAGGGCACAGTCCTAAAAGCAATCCCTGCAAAAGACCGTGTGGTTGTTGAAAATGTCAACATGATCAAAAAACACCTTAAACCTTCTCAAATGAACCCTGAGGGCGGCATCCTCGAAACAGAGGCGGCAATCCACGTATCCAACGTAATGCACGTTGACCCTGAAACAGGCGAACGCACTCGTATCCGTCATGAAGTAAAGGAAGACGGAACTAAAGTGAGAATAGCTGCGAAGTCTGGAAAAGAAATTCCGGCTGTAAAATACGAAAAGAACTAATAGTTAGCGGAAGGAGGTCCATTCAATGGCACGTTTAAAAGAACGTTACAATGAACAAATCAAAAATGAACTTGTTAATAAATTTAACTATACATCCGTGATGCAAGCACCTAAAATCGAAAAGATTGTTGTAAACATGGGTGTTGGTGATGCAGTACAGAATGCAAAAGTACTGGATAATGCAGTTGAAGAACTTGAAGCGATCACTGGTCAGAAACCGGTAATCACAAAAGCTAAGAAATCAATCGCCACATTCAGATTGCGTGAAGGTATGCCAATCGGAGCGAAAGTAACACTCCGCGGCGAAAGAATGTACGATTTTCTGGATAAACTGATCTCGGTATCCCTCCCACGTGTAAGAGACTTCAGAGGTATTTCCAAAAAAGCGTTTGACGGACGCGGTAACTACACACTGGGCGTAAAAGAGCAATTGATCTTCCCTGAAATTGACTACGATAAAGTATCCAAAGTCAGAGGTATGGATATCGTGATCGTTACGACAGCCAACACAGACGAAGAAGCTCGTGAACTGCTTACTCAGTTCGGAATGCCATTTCAAAAGTAAGTTATAAGGAGGCGAAATTGTGGCTAAAAAATCAATGATTGCTAAACAGCAAAAAGAACAGAAGTTCAAAGTAAGAGAATACACACGCTGCGAAAGATGCGGAAGACCACATTCAGTAATTCGCAAATTCAAGCTTTGCCGTATTTGTTTCCGTGAACTTGCTTACAAAGGTCAGATTCCTGGCGTTAAAAAAGCAAGCTGGTAAGCGCCATAAATTGAAAGGAGGCACTTTAAATGACAATCTCAGATCCAATTGCAGACATGTTGACACGCATCAGAAATGCGAACATCGTCAGACATGAAACACTAGAAATTCCTGCTTCTAACATCAAGAAAGAAATCGCTGAAATCCTGAAAGCAGAAGGTTATGTTAAAAATGTAGAATACATCGAAGATGACAAGCAAGGCGTTATCCGTGTGTTCCTTAAATACAGCAGTAAAAACGAAAGAGTCATCACTGGCCTGAAGCGTATCTCCAAGCCTGGACTCAGAGTATATGCACAGAGGGAAGAACTTCCTAAAGTCCTTAACGGCCTTGGAATTGCTCTTATCTCAACATCAGAAGGTGTGCTTACTGATAAAGAAGCACGCAAAAGAAATATCGGCGGGGAAGTACTCGCATACGTTTGGTAATGAATTAACAGGAGGTGCAAACTAATGAGCCGTGTAGGTAAACGTATTATTGAAATTCCAAGTGATGTAACAGTCACAATTGACGGATCTACTGTTACAGTAAAAGGTCCCAAAGGTGAACTTGTAAATACATTTAATGAAGATATGACTTATAACCTGGAAGATAATACACTTGAAGTCGTAAGACCAAGTGATTCCAAAGAACACCGTACTGTCCATGGTACAACCCGTGCACTCATCAACAATATGGTTGTAGGTGTATCACAGGGCTTCACCAAAGAACTTGAGTTGGTTGGTGTAGGTTACCGTGCACAAATGCAGGGCAGCAAACTTGTCCTCAGTGTTGGACTTTCTCACCCGGTTGAATTTGAACCTTCAGAGGACCTTTCCATCTCAGTGGATGGTAACACGAATGTTAAAATCGAAGGCATCAACAAGGAATATGTTGGAGCGCTCGCTTCAAAAATCCGTGCCGTACGTCCACCTGAGCCTTACAAAGGAAAAGGTATCCGCTACAAAGATGAACTTGTTCGTCGTAAAGAAGGAAAAACTGGTAAATAATAATTAAAGTGAGGAGTGAACATCAATGATCGCTAAAATTGACAAGAATAAAGTGCGTCAAAAAAGACATCAGCGAGTGCGTAACAAGCTTTCCGGCACAGCCGAAAGACCACGTTTGAACGTTTACCGTTCCAACCAGCACATCTATGCACAAGTGATTGATGACAGCCAGCAGGTTACTCTGGCAAGTGCTTCTACAACTGATCCGGATTTCAAAGGTGAAAACGGCTCTAACGTAGATGCTGCCGCTGAAGTAGGCGCACTCATAGCAAAACGTGCTAAAGATAAAAATGTAGAAACTGTAGTATTTGACCGCGGAGGCTATCTCTATCACGGACGCGTTAAAGCGTTGGCAGAAGCTGCACGTGAAAACGGTCTGCAATTCTAATCGAAGGAGGGAAATTCATTTATGGCTCGTAGAGAAGAGAAAGTACAAGAATTCGAAGAGCGTGTGGTTACGATCAACCGTATCGCTAAAGTTGTAAAAGGTGGACGTAAGTTCCGTTTCTCGGCACTTGTTGTTGTCGGGGACAAAAAAGGCCGCGTAGGATTCGGTTCAGGTAAAGCCCAAGAGGTACCTGAAGCAATCAAAAAAGCAATCGAAGCTGCTAAAAAAGATCTTATCGAAGTACCACTTGTTGACGGTACTGTTCCGCATGAAATCATCGGACGCTTCAGTTCCGGCAGAGTATTCATGAAACCAGCCGCTCCTGGTACAGGTGTTATCGCAGGCGGACCGGTCCGTGCGGTACTTGAGCTTGCAGGTGTTACAGACATTCTGAGTAAATCACTGGGTGCGAACACTCCAATCAACGTTGTACGCGCAACTATCACGGGACTCACTGAACTGAAGAGTGCAGAAGAAGTTGCTGAATTGCGTGGTAAATCAATAGAAGAGCTACGAAACTAAGGAGGGAAACACAGATATGGCAAAGATTAAAATCACCCTCAAAAAAAGCTTGATCGGCAAGCCTGAATCTCAGAGGAAAACAGTTGCTTCACTCGGTTTGAAAAAAACCAATTCAACTGTAGAACATGAAGATACACCTCAGATCAGAGGACAGGTTGCAAAAGTCAGCCACTTGGTTACAGTCGAAGAAAAATAATGATATTATAAAATAGGAGGTGCGAAGATGAAATTACATGAGATGAAGCCTGTAGAAGGCGCTCGTAAAAATCGCAACCGTGTAGGACGCGGTATGTCTTCCGGTAACGGTAAAACATCCGGCCGTGGACACGATGGACAAAATTCACGTTCCGGCGGCGGTGTTGGTCTGACATTCGAAGGTGGACAGCTTCCACTGTTCCGCAGAATCCCTAAACGTGGATTCACGAACATCAATCGTAAAGAATATGCTGTTGTAAATCTGAGCGATCTTAACCGTTTCGAAAACGGCGCTGAAGTTACACCGGCTATGCTGAAAGAAAATGGCATTGTTAAAAATGAAAAATCTGGTATCAAAGTCTTAGGCAATGGTGCTCTGGAGAAAAAATTAACAATTAAAGCTCATAAGTTTTCTGCTTCAGCTACTAAAGCAATTGAGGAACAGGGCGGAAGCTACGAGGTGATCTAATGATTGGCACGATCTCCAATTTCTTCAGAATCAAAGAGATTCGCAGTAAGATTCTCTTTACTTTGTCAATGCTGATCATCTTCAAAATCGGCACGTATATACCGGTTCCCGGCGTGGATCCCAGCGTGTTCGAAATGGGAGGCGGTCAGCAAGGGGTACTTGATCTGATGAACACCTTTGGTGGCGGAGCATTGATGAACTTCTCCATCCTTGCCATGGGCATCATGCCCTACATTACGGCATCAATCGTGGTGCAGCTCCTGCAGATGGATGTTGTACCGAAGTTTGCTGAATGGGCGAAACAGGGAGAAGTTGGTCGTCGTAAGCTGACTCAATTCACCCGTTATTTCACTATAGTCCTTGCTTTTATTCAATCCATCGGTATGTCATATGCATTCAACCAGATGTTCCAGGGCATGCTGATTGAAGAAAGCAGTATCGGATCATATCTGTTGATTGCACTTGTACTTACAACAGGCACCGCATTCCTGATGTGGCTGGGGGAGCAGATTACCACACATGGTGTTGGTAACGGCATCTCCATAATCATCTTTGCAGGTATCCTGGGTGTGATACCAAATGCAATCATCCAGCTTTACCAGCAGAGATTTGTCGGTGCTGACGACACGACGATGGCTGTTTTGCAGATGGCTGCACTTTTCATATTCCTGCTCCTGATTACGGCATTCGCCGTGTTCATCCTGCAGGCTGTGCGTAAAATCCCAATCCAGTATGCGAAACGACAGAGGACTTCGTCCACTTTGGCACCACAATCGACATTTCTGCCTCTGAAAGTCAACCCGGCAGGGGTAATACCGGTAATTTTTGCGATGGCATTCTTCATGCTTCCGCAAACACTGACGCTATTCTTCCCCGATCAGAACTGGGCCCAGACAGTGGCGAGATTTGCTGATCCGTCAGATTGGTTTGGCATGATCTTCTATGTTGTCCTGATTATAGCATTCACGTACTTCTATTCATTCGTTCAGGTCAATCCTGAAAAGATGGCAGATAACCTTAAGAAACAGGGAAGTTATGTACCCGGCATACGCCCGGGCAAAAACACCCAGGATTACATCACCTCTGTGCTGTACCGACTGGTGGCTGTAGGTTCACTGTTCTTAGCCGGAATTTCCATCTTGCCGCTTCTTATAACGAAGTTCATGGATCTGCCGCAGGCGATTCAAATTGGAGGTACAAGCTTACTGATTGTTATCGGTGTTGCACTTGAAACAATGAAACAATTGGAAGCACAGGCAAACCAAAGAGAATACCGCGGTTTCAGAAAACGCAGGTAGGAGGAAAAGCGTATGAATATTATATTAATGGGACTCCCTGGTGCCGGCAAAGGTACTCAGGCTTCCAAGATTATAAAGAAATACCCGATCCCTCATATTTCAACCGGAGACATGTTCCGTCTTGCAATCAAGAATGGAACAGAGCTCGGCAATGAAGCCAAATCCTATATGGACAGAGGCGAACTTGTTCCGGATGAAGTGACAGTCGGTATCGTCAAAGAACGCCTGAGCCAGAGTGACGCTAAGGAAGGCTTCCTGCTGGATGGCTTCCCCCGCACGGTGGAACAGGCTGAAGCGCTCAACAGAATCATGGACGAACTTGATACGAAGATTGATAGAACAATCAACGTAGAAGTACCTGAAGAAGAGCTGATGAACCGTCTGACCGGCCGCCGCATCTGTGAAGTGTGCGGAACCACTTACCATCTTGTGTTCAACCCTCCTAAAGAGGAAGGCGTATGTGATCTGGATGGCGGAAAACTGTATCAAAGAGAAGACGATAATCCTGAAACAGTTGCAAATCGTCTTGAAGTGAACATTAAGCAAACGGCGCCATTACTTGACTTCTATGAGGATCAGGGCGTACTGGTCAATGTTGATGGAGCCCGTGATATTGATGAAGTGTTCAATGATATTGATGAAATTTTGCAGAACTTATAAGGATATTCACCTCTTCAGACACTTTAGGTGAATCCAGCTCGTCTCACTACGAAAAATACCCGGGTTCAATATTTAACGTTAAGTGTATGTCCAAACTTCACCTGAAGTGAATTTCTAATAGGGATTAGAAGACTGTAAAGGGGGAATTTATAATGAGTAAACAGGATGTTATTGAACTGGAGGGTACTGTACTCGATACTTTACCGAACGCCATGTTCAAAGTTGAGCTTGAAAATGGACATGAGATACTCGCTCATGTTTCAGGTAAAATCCGTATGAACTATATACGTATTCTTCCTGGCGATAAAGTAACAGTTGAAATGTCACCGTATGATCTGACTCGGGGCAGAATCACTTATCGTTTCAAATAATGGACTCCATATTCTAAGGAGGTAATACACGTGAAAGTAAGACCATCAGTAAAACCGATCTGTGAAAAATGCAAAGTCATCCGCAGAAAAGGTAAAGTTATGGTAATCTGTGAGAACCCTAAGCATAAACAGAAGCAAGGCTAAAATTATAAATGGAGGTGTAACAATATGGCTCGTATTGCAGGAGTAGACGTACCACGTGAAAAACGTGTCGTAATCTCACTGACTTATATTTACGGAATTGGTAAGTCAAGATCTGAAGAGATTCTTGAACAGGCTGGCGTTTCAGAAAGCACTCGCGTAAGGGATCTTACTGAAGATGAATTGAACAAAATCCGCGAGGTTGTTGACAGCTACAAGATCGAAGGTGATCTTCGCCGTGAACAGAACCTTAACGTCAAACGTTTGATGGAAATCGCATCTTACAGAGGTATTCGCCACCGTCGTGGACTCCCGGTTCGTGGACAAAAGACTAAAAACAATGCCCGCACCCGTAAAGGTCCAGTTAAAACAGTTGCGAATAAGAAAAAATAAGTAGGGAAAAGGAGGAATAATAATGGCTCGCAGACAACAAACTCGTAAACGTAAAGTGAAAAAGAATATTGAGTCCGGTGTGGCTCACATCCGTTCAACATTCAACAACACAATCGTAACAATCACAGATGATTTTGGTAATGCATTGTCTTGGTCATCAGCAGGTGCACTCGGCTTTAAAGGATCCAAGAAATCAACGCCTTTCGCTGCACAAATGGCTTCTGAAACAGCTTCAAAAGCAGCTATGGAACATGGCCTCAAAACTGTTGAAGTTACAGTAAAAGGACCTGGAGCAGGTCGTGAAGCAGCTATCCGTGCGCTCCAGTCTGCAGGATTGGAAATCACAGCAATCAAAGATGTAACTCCTGTACCGCACAATGGCTGCCGTCCGCCTAAACGTCGCCGCGTATAATTGCTGGTTACTGGAACGCTATTCATGTAATGTAAACACATGGTTGCATATTATTTCCGACGTTTAAAGGGAGGAAAAGTAAACAAATGATAGAAATCGAAAAACCTAGAATTGAAACAGTTGAAGTATCGGAAGATTCTAAGTTTGGTAAGTTTGTTGTTGAACCTCTGGAAAGAGGCTATGGAACAACACTTGGGAACTCCTTACGTCGCATTCTGTTATCTTCATTACCTGGTGCGGCTGTCAAAACGATAGAAATAGAAAATGTACTGCATGAATTTTCAACAATAGAAAATGTTGTTGAAGATGTAACAACAATCGTTACTAACATTAAAAAGCTTGCACTGAAAATCTATTCTGAAGAGGAAAAAACACTTGAGATAGATATAAGCGGTGACGGTGTAGTGACGGCTGCGGATATTACTCACGACAGTGATGTCGAAATTTTGAACCGTGACCTTAAAATCGCTACTGTCTCCAAAGGCGGACAGCTTAAAATCCGTATGATTGCCAACCGCGGCAGAGGGTATACTCTTGCTGAAGGGAACAACAAAAGCGATCTGGCAATAGGTGTGATTCCGGTGGATTCAATCTATACACCGATCGAACAGGTAAACTACACAGTAGAGAACACACGTGTGGGACAGATGACCAATTTCGATAAACTCACTTTGGATGTCTGGACAGATGGTTCCATCAGCCCGCAGGAAGGTGTATCACTGGCTGCCAAGATTATGACTGAACATCTGAATATCTTTGTCGGTCTTACTGATGAGGCGCAAAATGCTGAAATCATGATAGAAAAAGAAGAAGATCAGAAGGAAAAAGTTCTTGAGATGTCAATCGAGGAACTGGATCTGTCAGTTCGTTCCTACAATTGCCTCAAACGTGCAGGAATCAACTCTGTACAGGAACTCACTGACAAGTCAGAAGCTGACATGATGAAAGTAAGAAACCTGGGACGCAAGTCTCTTGAAGAAGTCAAATTCAAACTTGAAGACCTCGGGTTGGGGCTTCGCAAAGAAGATTGATAAAGGAGGTAAATTTCAATGGGCTACAGAAAACTCGGACGTACGTCTGATCAAAGAAAAGCGATGCTGCGCGACCTGGTTACATCCCTTATCGTAAGTGAACGCATTACAACAACTGAAAAAAGAGCTAAAGAACTCCGTAAAGTTGCTGATAAACTCGTTACACTTGGTAAAAAAGGAGACCTCGCTGCGAGACGCCGTGCAGGCCAGACAGTACGTAACGTTGAAATCACTAATGAAGATGGAACGACTCAAGATGCGCTCCAAAAGCTCTTCAACGATATCGCTCCGCGATTTGAAGATCGTCAGGGCGGGTACACAAGCATCAAGAAGCTTGGAGAACGCCGCGGCGACGGTGCTGAACTCGTAATCATCGAATTCGTGCAAGGCGCTGTAACTGCTTCAGAAGAAGCATAATCTATAAAAGCAGACTGAGTGTTACGATGGTACGGCTGAACAGCCGTATTGTCTAGCTCATCGTACCCTGCAGGCAATACATGAATGATCGCGCGACTCCGAACGCAGGGTACGCGCTTTTTTATTACATAAATTCAGGTGGTGGGAGATATGATTGAATTCAACGGTGTCACATTCAGTTACAGAACAGAAGATTATAATGCATTGGATCATATCTCCCTGAAATTCCGGAGGGGTGAATGGACTTCTGTGATCGGCCACAACGGCTCGGGGAAGAGTACGCTGGTGAAACTTCTGATGGGGGTGCTGGAAGGCTATGAAGGCGAAATCAGAATAGACGGCGAGATTCTGACGGAGGAGAATCTTCAGGACATCAGGAGACGTTTTGCGATAGTTTTCCAAAACCCGGACAACCAGTTTGTCGGGGCCACGGTAGAAGACGATGTGGCATTCGGCCTGGAAAACAACGGTGTTGAAAGAGGCGAGATGTCGAGGAAAGTCGAAGAAGCACTGCGGGCAGTCAATATGCTGGAATTCCGCTCCCATGAACCATCCAGGCTCTCCGGCGGCCAGAAGCAGCGCGTGGCGATCGCCGGCGCACTTGCGATGGAGCCGGATCTCCTCATTCTTGATGAAGCGACGTCAATGCTCGATCCCCAGGGCAGACGGGATGTGCTTGAAATTCTTGGGAAAATCCATAAGGACAGGATGACTACGATCATATATATCACCCACGATCTCGCAGAAATCGGGGTCAGTGATCATGCCGTGGTCATGAAGGACGGGCGTGTGATCAATGAAGGCACTGTGGAGGAAATCTATCAGGATACGGAAGCACTCATTTCGAGCCGTCTCGTCCTGCCTTTTACGATTTCGATGGCGGACCGGCTGCTTGAGGGATGTTATATGTCATACGATGAACTGGTGGAACGTCTATGAATATCAGACTGGAAAAACTGACGAGCATCTATCAGGAAAATACACCGTTTGAACATCTGGCACTAAACAGGGTCACGACGGAGTTTGAAGAGGGGAAATATTATGGCATCATCGGGCAGACCGGCAGCGGGAAGTCGACCCTGCTCCAGAGTCTGAACGGGCTCTTATTGCCGAGCTACGGGGAAGTGCATGTCGGGGACATTACGCTCAGACGCCGGACGAAACAGAGAACCGTCCATCAGGCTAAAGAACGAGTGGGGATGGTCTTCCAGTTTCCGGAACACCAGCTGTTTGAGGAATCGGTCATCAGGGACGTGATGTTCGGCCCTAAAAACATCGGCATGGATGAAGGTGAGGCGAGGGAGAAGGCGGAATATTATCTGAAACTGCTCAATGTCGATGAAGTACTGTTCGGTAAGCCTCCCTTCGATTTGTCTGGGGGACAGATGAGGAAGGTCGCCATTGCGGGAATATTGGCAATGGAACCGGATGTCCTTATCCTGGATGAACCGACAGCGGGTCTCGATCCGCTCAGTCATATAGAGACGATGGAGCTGTTTGGGAAAATACAGAAGGAGATGGGCATTACCGTCATACTGATCACTCATGATATGAACGATGTATACGAGTATACCGACGAAGTGAAACTTCTTAATCAGGGAAATCTCATCCGTTCAGGCAGCACAAAGGAAATTCTGACAGATGAACCGCTTCTCAGGGGGTATGAACTCGAAGTGCCTGACATAGTAAGACTCACCTTCGATCTGGAGCGAAAAGGAATAAAACTCGCAAAGATGCCCGGCACTAAAGAGGAATTCATACAACTCTATACGAAGTGGAGGGATAGTCATGCTGAGTAAGATGCTGCTCGGACGGTATATCCCAGGCAACAGCATGGTCCACAGGATCGACCCCCGGGCGAAAATCATCGCTGTGCTGCTTTTCATGATTATCGTGTTTTTTGCGAACCACTGGACAGGATATCTTCTGCTGATCCTTTTTGTCCTCAGCCTGACAAAACTTGCGGGACTCTCCCTCATATTCCTGTTCAACGGACTGAAGCTGATACTGCTTTTGATCGTATTTACATTCATGATGCACCTCTTCTTCACAAAAGGGGGGACAGTGCTGATCGATGCGGGGTGGTTCACCATAGAATCCGAAGGCATCGTCCACGGCATCTACATTACCATACGCCTTGCAATGCTCATCCTCATCACGACACTGCTCACGCTGACGACGAGCCCGCTGTCCCTCACCGATGCGATTGAGCGCATCTGCCGGCCGCTCAAAGTACTGAGAGTGCCTGTACATGAAATTGCGATGATGATGTCGATCAGCCTGCGCTTCATACCGACACTCATGGATGAAACGGAAAAGATCATCAAAGCACAGAGCGCAAGGGGCTCCACGTTCATGACAGGCAGTCTCAAATCACGTCTCAACGCACTTACCCCCATATTCATCCCGCTGTTCATATCTGCATTCAAAAGAGCGGAGGAAATGGCGGTGGCGATGGAAGTTCGGGGTTACCAGGGCGAAAAAGGGCGGACAAGCTACCGTGTACTGGACTGGCAGTTCAAAGATACAGCCGTCATAATCATGATGATCCTGTTCGGAATCGTCCTGTTCATGATCAGACAATAAGGAGCATCACCGATGAGATATTTAGTAAAAGTGAGTTATAACGGCAGCAGATTCTACGGCTTCCAGTATCAGAAGGATGCACGTACTGTACAGGATGAAATCGAGCAGGTACTCCGGCGCATGCATAAAAAATTCATACGCATCCATCCGGCCAGCCGGACCGACGCCGGCGTCCATGCAATTGAGCAGTATTTCCATTTCGATTCCCATATCGACATTCCGGGGGATAAGTGGAAATTCGCACTGAATTCAGGACTGCCCAAAGATATACTCGTGCGGGAAGTCAGGGAGATCAGTGAAGATTATCATGTGAGGTATCATTCAAAGGGCAAGGCGTACAGGTACAGGATATACCAGGGCACAGACAGGGACCCGTTCCAGGACGGGCTCAAAGTATTCTATCCCTATCCGCTGGATGAGAGGCGCATGCGTGAAACCATGCAGTACTTCACCGGTACACATGACTTCACCAGCTTCTCAAGTGCCAAATCCGAAATCGACCATAAAGTGAGGCACATCCACCGTTTCGACCTCATCCGCACAGAAGACGGATACGATTTCGTCATCATCGGTTCCGGTTTCCTGTACAACATGGTAAGGATACTCGTTGCGTACGTACTCGAAGTCGGCCAGGGCAGATGGGACGGCGCCAGGACACCGGAGATACTGGCCGCCCGTGACAGGAAGCTTGTGCCCAAAACAGCCCCCGCTGCGGGACTGTATCTGGAACGCGTGTTCCTCGATGAAAAAACCCTCGGGGAAACATTGCAGGAAATGAAAAATAACCTTGAAAAACATTGACAAAATGCACTTATAAGGTTATCATAGACAACGGTATAATTTTATATCACCCGCGATAAGCCCCGGAAACTTATTGTAGAACAGATATAATAACATGAAGAAGCTTTTTTTATTTTAGAGCATAAAAACGAGCAGATTATTGATAAACTAGGAGGACAAAAAATGCGTCAAACATTTATGGCCAACGAAGCTAACATTGAGCGTAAATGGTATGTTGTCGATGCAGAGGGAGAGACACTCGGCCGTCTTTCCTCAGAAGTTGCAGCGATCCTTCGCGGCAAGAACAAACCGACATTCACACCGCACGTTGATACAGGTGACAACGTAATCATCATCAACGCTGAGAAAATTGAATTGAGTGGTAACAAAGCACAGGATAAAATGTACTACAGACACTCCGGACACGTAGGTGGGATCAAATCCATCTCTGCAGGAGATCTTAGAGACAAAAACCCTGTACGCCTCTTGGAAAACTCCATCAAAGGCATGCTTCCGAAGAACCCACTCGGTCGCGCAACAGGCAAGAAACTTCACGTGTATGCTGGAAGCGAGCATCCACATGAAGCACAAAAACCAGAAAAATACGAACTTCGCGGTTAAGGAATAGGAGGTTAATTCATTGGCTAAAGTAGAATATGCAGGAACAGGTCGTCGTAAACACTCAGTAGCACGCGTACGCTTAGTACCAGGTGAAGGTAATGTCACAGTCAACGGACGTGACATGAGAGAATACCTTCCATTCGAAAGTTTGATCCTTGACTTGAACCAGCCTTTCGCAGTTACAGAAACAGAAGGTAACTACGACGTACTGGTAAACGTCAAAGGCGGAGGCTTCACAGGACAGGCACAGGCAATCCGTCACGGAATTGCAAGAGCACTTCTGGAAGCAGACCCTGAAAACCGTGGACCACTCAAGAGAGCAGGACTCCTTACACGTGACCCACGTATGAAAGAACGTTACAAATACGGTCTTAAGAAAGCCCGTCGTTCTCCACAATTCTCAAAACGTTAATATATTTCGATATATTGAAAAGCACTTCCTACTTCTGGGAAGTGCTTTTTTTTCATATTATCTCCATTATTGAAAGGCTTAGTAGAACAGTTCGCTTCTGGCTATGCCAAACAGCTCATTGCCTTTGTTGTTCAGTACTGTTTTCATCATCCGCAGACTCAAATCCTGTGCTTGTTCGAAAGTGGTTTTAAGTTTCTGTCAGTTGACGATAACCTCCAATACAGAGGTCGCTGTGTTTTGATTATGGACCTTATGGTGTATATACTGAAAAGAAACAGGTTTGTCTTTTGCCGTCAGAGTACTTTTTCGAGGGAAAAATGAAATATAGGAGGAATAGTAATGAAAACAGCACAGCAATGGATTGAACAGCTTGATATGTCACCGCATCCGGAAGGGGGATATTACCGCGAAATGGAACGTAGTGATAATACTTTTGAACATGACAGTAAATCACTGCCGCAGTACACAACAATCTACTTCCTGTTAACAGCAGAAAATCCGTCCCGTCTCCATCAGCTTTCTTCTGATGAAATATGGTTTTTTCATGATGGCAATCCGCTGACTGTCCACTCCATTTCTCCAGATGGGGAATACAAAAAAGAAGAAATTGGGCCTGACTCAAAGCTTCAGCATACGGTTGCAGCAGGTGATATATTCGGTTCTTCTGTAGAAAAAGGGTATGCTCTGGTCAGTTGTGCAGTTGTTCCTGGATTTGACTTTTCGAACTTCAGACTTTTTACCCAGGAAGAACTTGTGGAACAGTTTCCATCACACGAGGGTATTATCCGGCGCCTGGCATATGAGTCTTTGGATTAAGCTGGCTCACACAAATTGATTAGAATGGGAGATTTATGCTGATGAGAGTCATTGTTGATGCGGATGCATGTCCGGTAAAAGATATTGTCATAAAAGAAACAAAACAAAAAGACATCCCTGCCGTCCTGGTCTCAAGTCTGTCGCACTATTCCAGCCGGGAGCTGCCGCCGCATGTGGAGACGGTCTTTGTGGAGGCGGGAGCGGATGCTGCGGATTTCAGGATTGTCCAGCTTGCCAAACAGGGGGATGTGGTTGTGACCCAGGATTACGGCCTCGCTTCGCTGCTGCTGCCGAAAGGATGCAAGGTCATTCATCATAAGGGTTTCGAGTACAGCAATGAAAACATCAACCATCTTCTGGAGACGCGGTACATGGGCAGTATGATCAGAAAAGGCGGCGGGCGGACGAAAGGGCCGAAACCTTTTTCAAAAGAAGATGGGCGGGCTTTTGCGGAACTGTTTAAGCGGAGGCTTGAAGAGGGTATGTAGGTTCAAATATTTTACATCCGCAGACTCATCGGCTATGTTAAATATGATGCAGAAAATAAAACCAGTAATGAAAAGGAGCATGACAATGGATGTGAAATTCCCTATCGGTCAATTGGATGTCCCTGAAAATGTGACACTTGATAGCGTTGAGGAATGGCTGGACCAGATTGAAAATTACACTCTCAGGTTGAGAGGAAATGTAGATTCGCTGAGTGACGAGGAATTGGCGAAAACATACCGTGAGGGCAGCTTTAATGTCCGCCAGCTTGTCCATCACATTGCAGATTCACAGCTGAACATGTACCAGCGGCTGAAACTCGCTCTGACGGAGGATGCACCGAGAGTGCCCGGTTTCGTTCAGGACGAATGGGCTGTGCTGCCCGATACGGAAATTCCTGTGGAAAGTTCAGTGAAAATGCTGGAAGGCATAAATGAACGGATTGTGGCTCTGGGGAAAACACTTACTGATAAGCAGCTGGACAGATATTTCGTGCATGAAACGAATGGGAAGATTACAGTGGCCACAAAGATTGCCAAGCTGGCCTGGCATGAAGAGCATCACCTGGAGCATATAAAGATTGCATTATCCAAATAACTGAATCAGTGACAGACATGATGTAGCCGACTTCCGCAGGGGAGTCGGCTTTTTATTGTTTAGTCATACCCCGATAGGGTATATTTCATATGTCGAGAGAATATAAAAATCTTTGGAGGTCTTAATGATGAAATTAAAGTTTTTAACTTTCTTACTTACTGCGGTGGCGGTCGTGCTGGCAGCGTGCGGCACGGATGATGGAAGTCCAGAAGGCGGCGGAGAGATGGATCACGCCGAAATGGACCCTTCCAGTTCCGGTGAAGTTCCGGACGATCTCGCGGAAGCGGAGGACCCGGAATATCCTGTGGACAGCCAGGCGGTAATCAACGCGGACCATATGAAAGGCATGGATGGAGCGGAAGCGACTGTCACGGGAGCATTTGATACAACAGCCTACAGTGTGACCTATACGCCGACGACGGGCGGGGAACCGGTCGAGGATCATAAATGGGTCATCCATGAGGAAATAGAAGATGCCGGCGACGCCCCTTTTGAACCTGGTGATGAAGTCGTGCTGGAAGCTACACATATGGAAGGCATGGAAGGTGCCACGGCGACAATCGATTCAGCCGAGGATACGACTGTCTACATGGTGAGTTATACAGATACCGAGACCGGAGATGAAGTCGAGCACCATAAATGGGTAACCGAAGAGGAACTGTCACAGACGGAATAATACAATTTGAAAAGAAAAGAGGTATGAATCATGCCAGAGCATGACCATAGTCATCATGATCACCACGGTCATGATGATCACAGTGCGCACCAGCATGATGGCGGGGGACATGAAGGCCACCATCATCACGGGGATTTCAGGAAGAAGTTCTTCATATCGCTGATCCTGGCGGTACCGATCATTTTCCTTTCCCCGATGATGGGAATCGACCTGCCTTTCCAGTTCACCTTCCCGGGCTCCGGCTGGCTGGTGCTGGTTCTTGCCACTGCGCTTTATATTTATGGCGGAGAGCCCTTCCTGAGCGGAGCGAAGGATGAGCTTAAGGCACGCAAACCGGGAATGATGACACTGATTTCACTAGGAATCTCGGTTGCGTATTTCTACAGTCTTTATGCGTTCTATATGAATCATTTCGGGACGGCTGAGTCACATACGATGGATTTTTTCTGGGAACTGGCCACACTGATTGTCGTCATGCTGCTTGGACACTGGATTGAGATGAAAGCGGTGGGCAATGCCGGAGACGCTCTGCAGAAGATGGCGGAACTGCTGCCGAACACTGCGGTTGTACTCAATGAAAATGGAGAGGGAAGGGAAGTTGAACTTGCCGAAGTGGCCGAGGGCGACATCGTACAGGTCCGAGCCGGAGACAATATACCCGTGGACGGTTTCATCACATCCGGCCGTACGACTGTGGACGAGGCGCTTGTTACAGGGGAGTCACGTAACATCGAAAAGGTCACAGACGATACTGTAATCGGCGGTTCGGTGAACGGTTCGGGGACGATTAACGTGAAAGTGACCGGAACCGGTGAAAGCAGTTATCTGTCACAGGTGATGGGACTGGTCAGTGAAGCCCAAAGTGATAAGTCGCGGGCGGAACTCCTGTCGAACAGGATTGCAGGATATTTATTCTACTTTGCCCTCATCACAGGACTTCTGGCATTCATCATCTGGCTGATGGTTTCAGATACCATGGACTTTGCGCTTGAACGGCTGGTGACAGTGCTCATCATCGCCTGTCCTCATGCACTCGGGCTCGCAATTCCACTGGTCACTGCAAGATCCACATCACTTGGTGCGAAAAATGGTCTCATCGTCAAGAACCGGGAATCTCTCGAGACAGCCCGTCATCTGGATGTCGTCATGATGGACAAGACAGGCACATTGACCGAGGGGAATTTTGCAGTGAATCATTATGAAAGCTTCACCGATGAACATACCGATGATGAAGTGCTCGGCTTCATGGCAGGAATCGAACAGAGTTCCAGCCATCCGCTGGCAGCCGGCATACTTGATAAAGCCCGGGCGGAAAATGTGGAAGCGGCAAAGGCCGGGGACATCAGCAACATCCCCGGCATTGGTCTCGAGGCACAGGTTGCAGGCAGGGATATGAAGGTTACAAGTGTCTCCTATCTTGAAGATAGTGGCATTTCCTATGACAAAGAACAGTTTGAGACACTGGCCAGTCAGGGCAACTCCGTGAGCTTCCTTGTCATAGAAGGGGAAAACAGCGGCATCATCGCCCAGGGTGATCAGATCAAACCGGGATCCAGAAAAATGATTGAAGCTCTGTTTGAACGCGATATCACACCTGTCATGCTGACGGGGGACAACAGACAGGTCGCAGAGTCGGTTGCATCAGAGCTTGGCATCACGGATGTACATGGCCAGCTTATGCCTGAGGACAAGGAACGCATCATCAGGGAATATCAGGAGAATGGCAGGAAAGTGATGATGGTGGGTGACGGCATCAACGATGCACCGAGCCTTGTCAGGGCGGATATCGGTGTCGCCATCGGTGCCGGCACAGACGTCGCGGTGGAATCCGGTGATGTCATACTGGTCAAAAGCGAACCGTCCGACATCATCCACTTCCTTTCACTGTCCGAGAACACGATGAAAAAGACGGTGCAGAACCTGTGGTGGGGTGCCGGCTACAACATTCTGGCAGTGCCGCTGGCGGCAGGAATACTCGCTTCCATCGGCATACTGCTGTCACCGGCAGTGGGGGCCGTATTGATGTCACTCAGCACAATAATCGTCGCCTTGAACGCAATGACACTCAAATTGGATTGATGATGCATGAAAGGATGTACAGGAGGGACATCCTTTTTTTGTTTTATTGTTATAATAAAAAGAAAAGTGCAGGTGTAAATCATGATATCAACAATGAGTATAGTGCTCATGGGCATAGCGGGATTGTTTTCGATTCTGTTGCCTTTCATCTTCATACTGATATTGCGCCGCAGGTTCAACATCCGGTGGATTCCGATACTTATCGGCGCAGCGACGTTCATCATCTTTGCGATGGTACTCGAACAGATCTCCCATTTCCTCGTTCTGAGACCTGGAACGGGCACAGAGGCGCATGCGCTGGTCGACTCACCGTGGCTGTATGTACTCTACGGTGTGCTGGCGGCAGGCATATTTGAAGAGACGGGACGGCTCGCGGCTTTCCTGTTGATGAAGAAGAAATACAGGCGGGTGGATTCAGCGATTTCCTACGGTATCGGCCACGGTGGCATCGAAGCTGTCATTGTACTGGGTCTCGGCATGCTGAACACCATTATTTTCAGCTTTATGATCAACAGCGGCAGCAGCATCGTGGATACCCTGCCTGCCGGTACGGTCGAATCGATTGCCGGGACACCCGCCATTGCATATGCGCTCGGTATCGTGGAACGCATCTTTGCGATCGGTGTACATATCGGTCTGTCCGTCATCGTCTTTGCTGCGGTAATGGAGGGACGGTGGTGGCTGTTCCCGCTGGCGATCGTCCTCCATGCATTGACGAACATGACAGCCGCAATGATGCAGGCCGGACTCATCACAAGCATGTGGGTGATGTATGCCGGGTTTATAGTCATGACCCTGGTGACATTGTGGATTGCCTATAATGTCGGCTTGAAACCGAAGCGGCCCGGTTGAAATTCAGTACTATGCAGATACAGCCCCTCCTCGTTCGAAGAGGGGCTTTTCAATGATTGTGGAACTTTCGTTTGTCCGGGCGGGCAGAGGGAAGAATATGAATATATAAGAAGAGGCGGGAGGGTCTTTTATGGGCACATGGATGAGCCTGATTTTTGTGATCGGTTTTGTAGTCATCCATCTGACATCGAAGCAGATGAAGTTTCTCAAAGTGGAGCCGAGGAGCAGATTCCTGTCGGTAGCCGGGGGAATATCAGTGGCTTATGTTTTCATGCACCTGCTGCCGGAATTGGAAGAATACCAGAAGGGATTTGATGCATCTTTCCGGAATTTCACGTTTCTTGAAAGCCATATTTATATCATTGCCTTGCTCGGACTTGTCATATTCTACGGCCTGGAACAGCTTGCGAAAAAATCAAAACAGGAAAGTGAGAAGTCCGGCGTATATAAAGCGTCATTCAATGTATTCTGGGTCCATATCGGTTCTTTCGCCCTTTACAATGCAATTATCGGATATCTGATCCTGCGGGGTGAGTATCAGTCGCAATGGGGGATGCTCCTGTATTTCGTCGCAATGGGCATCCATTTTGTGACGAATGACAAAGGCCTGCGTGCCACCCATAAAGAGGATTATGACCGTTATGGCCGGTGGCTGCTTGCCGTGTCAATCACAGTCGGATGGCTGCTTGCTGTCTTTACGGAAGTCAATATACTCATCCTTTCTATGTTATCAGCCTTTTTGGCCGGCGGTGTCATACTGAACGTGATGAAAGAAGAATTGCCGGAGGAGAGGGAAAGCAGTTTCCCTTCCTTTTTCTCAGGGGTGCTGGGATATGCAATACTGCTCTTGCTCCTGTAGGCAGGATGAATTATGTAAAAAGGTGTTCAACCGGACTTTGAGCCGGTGAACACCTTTTTTGCGTGTATTGAAGTTACGCCGCCTCTTTGCATGCATTGGCGCATTTGAAGCATGCATCTGCGCATTTCTGGCAGTGGTCATGGTCGTGTTTTCGGCATTCGTTACCGCATGCTTCACAGATTTCTGCACATACGGCCGCAAGTTCGGAACCGAACGGCGTATTCCTCGTCAGTGCATGTTCCAGATAGGAACAGATATCCGCACATTCACGGTCGAGGCGTATGCACTCCGCCATCATTTCCATATCCTCTTCCTTCAGGCAGGCATCATAGCAGTGGTTGCATGCCTCCGCACACTCATGCAGCGTCTGGATCAGATTTCGATTTTGTTCATGGGACATTCTGAATACCTCCAATATATTATTAATTCATACATTCATATGATTCCCGGCATGCTGATTTATAAACAGGAGGGTGAGGGACTTCCCTGAGATATTTCCAGAGCCTCAAGGCAGGCTGTTACAGTCTTTGACCGGATGACGAAATATACCTCTTATATTGAGATAGGGAATTTCCCGAAGATATTAGGAAATTCCCTAATTCATTGTTTGTGAATACTATTACATAATAAATGTAACTTGATTAAGAGGAGTGTGCCGGATGTTTAAAGGCCTGAAGTATTTTAAACCGACAGAGAAATTCAACGGTGACTGGTCAGTGCTTGAGCAGAAGAACCGTGACTGGGAGCGGCTTTACAGGGAACGCTGGAGTCATGACAAAGTAGTGCGCACCACACACGGGGTGAACTGTACCGGGTCCTGTTCGTGGAAAGTGTTTGTGAAGAATGGGGTGATCACCTGGGAAAACCAGCAGATCGACTATCCGTCCTGCGGGCCCGACATGCCTGAATTCGAACCCCGGGGCTGTCCGCGCGGTGCATCGTTTTCATGGTATGAATACAGTCCGCTGCGGGTGAAATTCCCCTATGTACGCGGCATTCTGTGGAAGCTGTGGCAGCAGGCGCTCGCTGAACACGGCGATCCGGTCGAAGCATGGGCTTCGATCGTTGAAGACGAGGAAAAGGCGAAGTCCTATAAACAGGCGAGGGGCAAAGGGGGGCTCGTGCGGGCATCATGGCGTGATGTGACGAGACTTATTGCAGCACAGCTCGTGTATACGATCAAAGAATACGGTCCCGACAGGATTGCGGGATTCACGCCGATTCCGGCGATGTCGATGATCAGCTATGCATCCGGCGCAAGGTTCATCTCCCTGCTCGGCGGCGAGATGCTTTCATTCTATGACTGGTATGCGGACCTGCCGCCGGCCTCTCCGCAAATCTGGGGGGAACAGACGGATGTGCCTGAGTCGTCGGACTGGTACAACTCGTCATACATCATCATGTGGGGCTCCAATGTGCCCCTCACGAGGACACCGGATGCCCATTTCATGACCGAAGTGAGGTATAAAGGGGCGAAGGTCGTATCCGTCGCTCCGGATCATGCGGAAAACGTCAAGTTTGCTGATAACTGGCTGGCCCCGAATCCGGGAACGGACGCGGCACTGGCGCAGGGGATGACGCACGTCATACTGGATGAGTTTTACGAGAAGCGCAGGGAGCCTTTATTCATAAACTATGCGAAGCGTTTTACGGATCTGCCTTTCCTGCTGATCCTGGAAGAGGAGGGCAGGGTCCACAAAGCCGGCAGGTTCCTGCGAGTGAGCGACATGGAGGATGCGCATGAAAAAGGGGAATGGAAACCGGTGCTGTTCGATGAAGAGACCGCCGGGATTGTCGTGCCGAACGGTACGATGGGTCAGAGACATGAAGAGGGCAGGAAATGGAATCTGAAGATGGAAACCGATGACGGTACGCCGATCCATCCGGCGCTGTCGATCCTGGAGCAGTCCGACGGGAAGTGCGATATTGATTTCCCGGAATTCGACAACGAAGGCAACAGCCGCTTCACGCGTCCGATTCCATATAAGTCTGTTGAGCTGAAGGACGGGAGCACAGTCAAAGTTGCGACGGTCTACGATGTGATGCTGAGCCAGTACGGCGTCGGACGTTTCGGGGACGAACGTGAGGCAAAAGGCTACGATGACGCGGAAAGTGTCTATACTCCGGCATGGCAGGAGAGGATCACAGGTGTCAAAGCATCCATAGTGACCCAGGTCGGCAGGGAATTTGCCCAGAATGCCATTGATACAGAAGGGAAATCGATGATCATCATGGGGGCCGGCATCAACCACTGGTTCAATGCGGATACGATCTACCGTTCAATACTCAACCTTGTCATGTTGTGTGCAACACAGGGTGTCAACGGCGGTGGCTGGGCCCATTACGTCGGACAGGAAAAGTGCCGTCCGATAGAAGGGTGGCAGACACTGGCCTTCGCCAAGGACTGGCAGGCACCGCCCCGCCAGCAGAACGCAACGAGCTGGTTCTACTTCGCGACAGAGCAGTGGAAATATGAAGAATCATCTGTGGAATCGCTGAGAGCGGAAACGGGAGGCAAGCTGAGATATTCCCATCCGGCCGACTACAACGTTCTCGCCGCGAGGCTTGGGTGGCTGCCGTCCTACCCGCAGTTCGACAGGAGTTCCCTGTCGTTCTACGAAGAAGCGAAGAAGGCCGGAGATACATCTGATGAAACAGTCCGTCAGAAAGCGGTGGATGCACTGACTGACAGGAAGATGAAGCTGGCCATCGAGGATCCGGGAGCGAAAAAGAACCATCCGAAAACACTGTTTGTCTGGCGTTCGAACCTCATTTCATCTTCGGCCAAAGGACAGGAGTATTTCCTCAAGCATCTGCTGGGTACGAAAAGCGGCCTGCTTGCCGAACCGAACAGGGATGAGAAGCCCGAGGAGATCAACTGGATCGATGAGGAAACGGAAGGGAAGCTCGACCTGCTTGTGTCACTCGACTTCAGGATGACGTCGACGCCGCTGCACTCCGACATTGTTCTGCCGGCGGCGACATGGTATGAAAAGACGGACCTTTCCTCAACGGACATGCACCCGTTCGTCCATCCATTCAACCCGGCGATCAATCCTCTGTGGGAATCGAGAAGCGACTGGGACATCTATAAGACAATCGCCAAAGACTTCTCGGAACTGTCGAAGCAACATCTGCCGGAACCGGTGAAAGACGTTGTCACAATGCCGCTCATGCATGATTCACCCGGTGAAATCGCACAGCCTCTCGGAGAAGTCAAAGACTGGTCCAAGGGTGAAGTCGACGCGGTTCCGGGACTGACGATGCCGAACTTCAATGTAGTGGAGCGCGACTATACACAAATCTTTGATAAATATGTGACGGTGGGTCCGAAGCTCGGCACTGGCAAGATCGGGGCGCACGGTGTACAGTTCAGCGCCAAAAAAGAATTCGAGGAATTGAAATCCATCACCGGCGTATATACGGACGGATCGATCAGAGACGGACTGCCTAAAATAGACACTGCAAGGAGGGCGGCGGACATGGTCCTCCATATGTCATCGGCGACAAACGGCAGACTCTCCCAAAAGTCATACGAAGCGCTCGAAGCGGATACCGGCATGGCGCTCAAGGATATCTCCTCCGACCGTGAAAACGAAAGGATCACATTCCGCAATATTACAGCGCAGCCGCGGGAAGTCATACCAACAGCAGTATTCCCCGGCTCAAACAAAGGGGACAGGAGGTACTCCCCGTTCACGACGAACATAGAGCGGGAAGTACCGTTCAGGACACTGACCGGCCGCCAGTCATTCTATATCGACCATGAGTTCTTCCGCCAATTCGGTGAGAGCCTGCCGGTCTACAAGCCGACGCTCCCGCCGATGGTGTTCGGCACGCGGGACAAGAAGGTCAAGGGTGGTGTCGACAGCCTGGTGCTCAGGTACCTGACCCCGCACGGCAAATGGAATATCCACTCGACCTACCAGGACAATCTGCATATGCTCACTTTATTCAGAGGCGGACCGAACGTCTGGATCAGTGTGGAGGATGCAGAGGCGCATGACATCAATGACAATGATTGGCTCGAAGTATATAACCGGAATGGGCTCGTTACGGCACGGGCTGTCGTCTCCCATAAGATGCCAAAAGGGACGATGTTCATGTACCATGCGCAGGATAGGCATATACAGGCAGCGGGCTCGGAAATCACGGATACGCGGGGCGGCAGCCATAATGCGCCGACACGGATTCATCTGAAACCGACCCAGCTGGTCGGCGGATACGCGCAGGTCAGCTACGGCTTCAACTATTACGGCCCGATCGGCAATCAGCGGGACGTTTATGTGGCAGTGAGAAAAATGAAGGAGGTAGATTTCCTTGAAGATTAAAGCTCAAGTGGCAATGGTAATGAACCTTGATAAATGCATTGGATGTCATACATGTTCGGTTACATGCAAAAGTACGTGGACGAACCGTGAAGGTGCGGAATACATGTGGTTCAACAACGTCGAAACAAAGCCCGGCATCGGTTATCCGAAAAGATGGGAAGACCAGGAAGTGTATAAAGGGGGGTGGAAGCTGAACAAGAGGGGCAGGCTGGAATTGAAATCAGGCACCCGGTTATCCAAAATGGCGCTGGGCAAGATTTTCTACAATCCGGATATGCCTGAGATGAAGGATTATTACATTCCTTGGACATACAACTACAAGAACCTCATCACGCGGGAACAGGGAGAACATTCCCCCGTCGCAACAGCACGCAATGTACTGACTGGTGAAAAGATGTCTCCCGAATGGGGGCCAAACTGGGAGGACGACCTGGCCGGCGCCCACGTCACGGGACCTGAGGATCCGAATATCCAGAAAATCGAGGAAGAGATCAAGTTCAACTTCGAACAGTCATTCATGATGTATCTGCCGCGGTTGTGTGAACACTGCCTGAATCCGAGTTGTGTGGCATCCTGCCCGAGTGGTGCGATGTACAAGCGCGATGAGGACGGAATCGTACTCGTGGACCAGGAAGCATGCCGCGGCTGGAGATACTGTATGACAGGCTGTCCCTACAAAAAGGTCTACTTCAACTGGAAGACGAACAAAGCCGAAAAATGCACATTCTGCTATCCTAGAATCGAGACCGGGCTGCCGACGGTATGCTCTGAAACATGTACAGGACGCATCCGCTACCTGGGCGTTCTGCTATATGATGCAGACAGGGTGCTTGAAGCGGCCAGCACGGAAGATCCGCAAGACCTGTATCAGGCGCAGCTGGACCTTTTCCTCGATCCGAATGATCCGGAAGTGATTGCACAGGCTGAAAGGGACGGCATCAGCTATGACTGGATCGAAGCGGCGCAGCAGTCACCGATCTATAAGCTCGCTATTGAATACAAGCTTGCATTCCCGCTCCATCCGGAATACAGGACCATGCCGATGGTGTGGTACGTTCCGCCGCTGAGTCCGATCATGAACTATTTTGAGGGCAGGGATTCCATCAAGAACCCGGATGCGATCTTCCCGGCCATCGAAGAGATGCGGACGCCCATCCAGTATCTTGCCAACATGCTAACAGCCGGCGATACGAAGACGGTCAAGGAATCGCTCCAGCGGATGGCGATGATGAGAAGCTATATGCGTGCGGCAACAAGCGGCAGAGATTTCGATGAAAGGAAGCTTGGACGTGTCGGGCTGACAGCGATCCAGACGAAGGAAATGTACAGGCTGCTTGCCATAGCCAAATACGAGGACCGCTTCGTCATACCGACTTCCCACCGGGAAGGTGCGATGGATCCGTACCGTGCACAGGGATCGACCGGCTACACGCAGGATGGATTCCAAGACGGCTGTGACGGCTGCGGACCAGTCGGTGTGACAGCTGAAAAATCAGGGAAGCAGATCTATGAAGAAAACTTCTATGGGGGAATCTGGCGTGATTGATTTCAAGAGACTCGCAGAGTATAAAGATCTTTTCAAATTCTTCAGCGTGCATTTTGACTATCCCGAAAAACTCACATACCATCCGAAAAGTTTTGCGGTCAAGGAAGACCTGCCTGAAGCGATAAGCAGCCATATAGATGAATACGAAAGGAATGTTATGGGATTCAGCCTGGATGAAAACAGGGAGGAGTACATCCACACGTTCGATTTTGAAAAGAAGAACAGCCTCTTCATGACATATGCAAATTTCGAAGACGGCAAAGAGCGGGGACAGATGCTCGCCAAACTTAAAGTGCTGTATGAAATGTTCGGGCTTGAAATGCCGGATAATGAACTTTCGGATTACCTGCCGCTGATGTGCGAATTCATCTATGCAGGGGACTGGGAGGACGATGACAGGAAGGAAGGCAGCTTTTCATTGCTCATCGGAGTGATCGAGGATGGAAGCTACCACCTGCTGAAATCACTGGAAAAACAGGAAAGCCATTACACGCCGCTGGTGAGGGCACTGCGTGAAACATTCAAGCAGTGCATGAGACAGCCGGCAGGAGAGCAGGGGTGAGAGGCTGATGCTGGATCAATTTTTATGGGTGATTTTCCCTTATCTTGCCATCGCGACATTTGTCATCGGTCATATATTCAGGTACAGGTACGATCAGTTCAGCTGGACGGCAAAATCCAGTGAATTCATAGAACAGAAGCAGCTCAAATGGGGGAGCCTGCTGTTCCACCTCGGCGTCATCCCGGTATTCTTCGGCCATGTGGCGGGCCTCCTTGTCCCGGCCGCCTGGCTTTCCGCCATCGGCGTGAATGATCATCTCTATCACCTCGGGGCAGTCTATATCGGCAGTATCTTCGGCATCATGACACTTGTCGGAATGTTCCTCCTGACATATAGAAGACTGAGCAAGCCGAGTGTCCTGAAGCTGAGTTCGGCCTCAGACATCATAGTGAACCTCCTGCTGCTGTTCATCGTATTCATTGGCTGCTACGCGACACTTGTCACAAATACGACCACGCCGGATTTCGATTATCGTGCTACAATATCAGTATGGATAAGAGGTTTATTGACGCTGCGGCCTGAAGCGGCACTGATGGAAACCGTACCGCTCACGTTCAAGCTCCATGTCCTGTCCGGCTTCGCCATATTCATGATGTGGCCGTTTACGAGGCTTGTACATGTATGGAGTGTACCGCTCAATTACGGTACGAGAAGTTATATCCTCTACAGAAAGCACAGTGTCAGATAAAAATTCACAAAGGGGTGAAGGGCATGAATGGTACAATTGAACAGACGATAGATCTGGATCATATCCGGCGCATCACCCGCTCCGACTGTGTGGGTATGGCGGAAGAAATCCGGACATTTGATGATACGGTGGTCAAATGGACCCGCATGACGGGCAACATGAACAACCGTTACAAACGGATATCCGTGGCACCGGGCAAAGGTGTGGCAGGCATTGTCAAGAAAACGGGGAAACCCTGGATTGTCGAAGACGTGAATAAAGAAATCCCGCTGTCCGAAAAGTACCGGTACCCAATCATCATAAATGAAAAAATCGTCTCATTCATCGCCATCCCCATCCTGAAACAAGGGATGCCGGAAGGTGCCCTCATCATCGGTTTCAGGACGCTGGGGCGTATCAGTAAATCTCTGATGATGGATTATATAGAGGATATACAGCCAGTATGCAAATGCGAACTGGGAGGGGTGCATTTATGACTAAGCAGAAAGATCTTACCCAATATCTGCAGCTGCTTTATGAACAGTCGAATGAGATCATCTTCTTTCTGGACAGAGAAGGAAAGATCATCTACCGCAACGGTGCGTCATACGAAATAATGGGGGATGATGTCCAGCATCAGCTGGATAATGCATTATGCCATCATTGCGAAGGGCTGACGGATGAAAACCATCTGGTGACCTGTGAAGGCTGCTATCTCTACAGCGGCGCCAACGATAAGGTGGATTTCCAGCTGTTCATGAAATTGCAGGACGGGACCGTGAAGCCGTACTCTGCAAACTACCAGACACTGAGCTACGAAGATGATATAAGAGTACTGCGTCTGAACAACATCTCGAATCAGATGAAGACGCAGCAGGTCCTGCACCAGAAAATGCTCACGAAGCACATCATGGCGGCGCAGGAAGATGAAAGGAAGCGAATTTCACGAGAGCTGCACGACAGCATCATCCAGAATATACTGAACATCCTCGTGGAAGTGCGGCTGTTCAAATATCTGCCTGCAGACGAACTGTCGGAGAAGACGGAGCAGGCGGAATCCCTGCTTAATAATCTGATGAAGTCGATCCGGAATATATCCGTGGAGCTCAGACCATCATCACTCGATGATCTTGGCCTTCTGTCCGCACTCCGGTCCCACTTCAAGTATATCGGCAAGAACTACGGCATGGCAGTTTTATTCGAATCCAATATAGAGGACACGAGATTTGACACCGAAATTGAAACGGCATTATATCGTATCATCCAGGAGTCTGTTTTCAACGCGATGAAATATGCCGATGTGGATTCCGTGGATGTCACCCTGATGGATCGCGGTGAATACCTGGAAGTCAGCATTGAAGACGAAGGGGGAGGATTCGACATGCACGGTTCACCGAAGGGAACCGGACTCGGACTTTTCGGCATGAGGGAGCGGGCGGAAGCCATCGGTGCGAATTTCAGCATTAAAAGTGTTGTAGGCAAAGGAACGAAGATTGCTCTAATCCTCCCTTTGAAGAAGGAGGAAGACAAATGAGGATAATCATTGCCGACGATCATTCCGTTGTACGCAGCGGATTTTCGATGATCATCAATTATCAGAAGGACATGGAAGTCGTTGCGACTGCAGGGGACGGGCTTGAGGCATACAGGATGGTTCAGAAATATGAGCCCGATATCATCCTGCTGGACATCAGCATGCCGCCGGGGGAATCCGGCCTGATTGCGACGGGGAAGATTTCACAGGACTTTCCAGATACTAAAATCATCATTCTTACAATGTACGACGATGATGAATATCTTTTTCATTCCCTTAAGAACGGTGCAAAAGGGTACGTTTTGAAAAGCGCGCCTGATGAGGAGCTTCTCGACGCCATACGCTCTGTATATGGCGGTGACACTTATGTCCACCCAAAGATGACGGATGTGCTTGTCAGACAGTTCATCACACAGGATGATATGGCAGAGGACAATACGAACCCGTTCAAAATACTGTCAAAGAGGGAACTTGAAATACTGCCGCTCGTGGCCAAAGGCTACGGCAACAAGGAGATAGCCGAAAAACTGTTCATATCAGTAAAGACGGTGGAGGCGCACAAATCGAGGTTCATGGATAAGATCGGCCTCTCCTCGCGTCCGGAAATACTGGAGTACGCAATAAAGAAGAAACTGATCGAATTTTAAGCAGGTGTATTATGGAGACATTTAATTTCAAGATGAAGGCGCTCAGGGTGCTGGAGAACGAACACCGTCTGATCATGCATGAAATCACAAGCTGGTTCGACCGCATGCGGGAGCTTGAAGAAAGAGGACAGTATGGTACTGCGGAAATGGAAGCGCTGATGGATAAGATTGCAGTGAGCAAAGAGATCATCAACAGGCATCAGCTGAAAGAGGACAGGTATTTCTTTGAAATGCTGGGCCATTACATAGGAATGGACCAGGGGCCGATCATGGCGATACAGGAAGAGCACAGCGAGATAGAGCAGTATTTCACCAATGCGTTTGTCATGCATGGCGAAGGCAGGTCACTCGCTGAGTTCTCCCCCTATCTTCAGGAGGCATATGAAATACTGTATATGCACATGTATAAAGAAGAGAATGTCCTTTTTCCGATGGCTGAAAAACAGTTCAGGACCATTGATGAAGAGAAGCTGCTGGAACAGCTCAATAGTAATATACTCGAGGAAACATAAGGTATTCCCCCTGAATAACGAGGGGAGTCCCTTATGTTTCTTTTTTTCTGCAGAAATTATAATGAAGATGAAGATCAAAAAATAGAAAATGATATAAGGTGTGAAAACAATGATCAGGAAAATTCAGCTTCCGCTACAGACTGTGAACATGCTGATCGGTTTCATCTGCTGGGTCATCATCTCTCCTCTGATACCTTTCATCTCAGAAGATGTAAACATCCCCGCAGAACAGGTGGCAATCATTACGGCGGTGCCGGTTATCCTCGGTTCAATCCTCAGGATACCGCTGGGTTATTATGCGAATGTCATCGGCGCAAGGAAAGTATTCATCATCAGTTTCATCCTTCTCCTGTTTCCCATCTATTATATAAGCAACACATCTTCACACATAGACCTGCTCATAGGAGGGTTTTTCCTGGGAATCGGCGGAGCAATGTTCTCTGTGGGAGTTACAAGCCTGCCGAAATACTATCCCAAGGAGAAGCATGGATTGATCAACGGCATTTATGGTGTCGGCAATATCGGGACGGCAATTGCAAGCTTTTCTGCGCCGGTGCTGGCCGTACAGATCGGATGGCAGAATACCATCCGGATGCTGCTCGTCGTACTGGTCGTTTTCATCGTGATCAATATCTTCTTCGGCGACCGCCGGGAGAAGCTGGTGAAACAGCCACTGATCGGACAGGTCAGGGGAATCATCAATAACGAGAAATTATGGGTGATCTCCCTGTGGTACTTCATCACGTTCGGTTCATTCGTCGCCTTTACGGTATTCCTGCCGAACTTCCTGATTACGAACTACGACGTGGATAACGTGGATGCGGGAGTCCGGACAGCCGGATTCATAGCGCTGGCCACGTTCATCCGGCCGCTCGGCGGGTTCATCGGCGACAGGTTCAATCCGCTGATTGCGCTCATCTATACTTTCCTCGGCATCACAATCGGAGGAATCATCCTTGCATTTTCACCGACATTCCTGCTGTTCAGCATCGGGTGTCTGCTGGTGGCCGCTACATCTGGCATCGGCAACGGGCTTGTATTCAAACTGGTGCCACAGTACTTCAGCAACCAGGCAGGGATCGCCAACGGGTTCGTCTCCATGATGGGCGGACTCGGCGGATTCTTCCCGCCGCTCATACTGGCATCAATATATAGTATTACAGGCCAGTACTCGATCGGCTTCATGCTGTTGTCACAGGTCGCACTGGCAAGCCTCATATTGGCCGGATGGATGTTTTACCAGAATAAAGTCTCCATCGCCTCCAAAGTGTTCAATTCAATGGGACAGGGTGTACTGGTGACCGATGAACACGGGAAGATCACTGACATCAATCCAAGATTCACCGAAATCACAGGATATACCGAGGAGGAAGTGCGGGGTGAAAGCCCGAACATCCTCCAGTCCGGCGAACAGGACAGGACATTTTACACCAACATGTGGGATATGCTGCGTCAGGAAGGCATATGGCAGGGTGAAATCATCAACAAAAAGAAAAACGGTGAATTGTACAGGCAATGGCTGAACATCAGGGAAGTTCGGAGCAAAGAGGGAGACATAGAAAGATATGTCGGCACCTTCTCTGAAATGGACTGAGACAGGGGAACAGAAAAGCGCTGCAGAAATGTCTGCAGCGCTTTTCTCATGTTTTCCAGCTCTCATATTCTTTTTCGGAACAGTAAACAAGGTGGTTATTGCCGAAATCCCTGAGCTCCAGTTTCTCATCTTCAGTATACTCATGTACGCTTTCATCGTAACTGATCCTGCGGCGTTCCTTTTCGGAATGGGGGTCCGGCTGCGGGACGGCTGAAAGCAGTGATTTGGTATACGGATGCACCGGCCGGTCATATAAATCGGCAGCTTCCCCGATTTCCATGATTTTACCCTTATACATGACAGCAATCCTGTCGGAAATATATTTGACCATGGAAAGGTCGTGGGCGATGAAGAGATATGCGAGACCCCGATCTTTCTGTATATTCTTCATCATGTTTACGACCTGCGCCTGGATTGAAACATCCAGCGCTGAAATCGGTTCGTCGGCAATGATCAGTTTCGGATTGAAACTGAGTGCCCTCGCAATGCCGATTCTCTGCCGCTGTCCGCCGGAAAACTCATGTGGATAGCGATTTGCATGTTCCCTGTTCAGGCCGACGGATTCGAGCAGTTCATATATTTTCTCCCGTCTTTCTTTCTTCTTCTTATACAGTCTATGGATGTCATAGCCTTCTTCGAGTATTTCAAAGACAGTCATCCTGGGATTGAGTGAGGCATATGGATCCTGGAAGATCATCTGCAATTTCTGATGGAACTGCTTTTGTTCTTTCCTGGACAGACTGTCATTGTTTTTACCGTCGAATTCCACTTCTCCGCCTGTTTTGTCATAAAGATTGATGATTGTACGACCGGTTGTGGACTTGCCGCAGCCGGATTCCCCCACCAGACCGAGTGTCTCACCCGGCATGACGTGGAAGGAGATGCCATCAACTGCTCTGACAGGATTATTTGTAGCGCCGAAATGCTTCTGCAGATTCTTCACTGTCAAAATCGGTTCCGCCATCATTGATCACCGCCATTATATTGGGTATATCTGTTCCTGATGATTTCAGGGACTTCAGTTTTCGGAGCGTCCGGGTGCAGACGCCATGTCTTTGCATAATGATTTTTGCCTGCTTCGAACATTGGAGGGCTCTTTTCGAAATCGATCTTCATCGCCCGGGGATTCCTCGCAGCAAATGCATCTCCCCGTGGTGGATCGACCAGGTTTGGAGGGGAGCCGGGAATCGTTCTCAACTCCTCTTTTTTGTCTGCGTTCATGTCAGGCATCGAACCGAGCAGCCCCCATGTATAAGGGTGCTGCGGGTTGTAGAAGATATCATCGACTGATCCAATCTCCACAATCTCACCAGCATACATGACTGCTACACGGTCAGCCACATTTGCAACCACACCGAGGTCGTGCGTGATGAAGATGATCGATGTACGGGAATTCTTCTGGATATCCTTCATGACTTCAAGTATCTGTGCCTGGATTGTCACATCGAGGGCAGTTGTGGGTTCATCAGCAATCAGCAGCCTGGGATCGGCAGCAAGTGCAATTGCTATGACCACCCTCTGTCTCATCCCTCCGGAAAATTCATGAGGGTACTGATTCAGCCGCCTTTCAGGGCTGGGGATACCCACTAGGTTCATCAGTTCCAGTGCGCGTTTTTTTGCATCACCGGATGACATTTTCTTATGCTTCAACATGACTTCGGTAATCTGTCTGCCAATTTTCATGGTCGGGTTCAACGATGTCATCGGGTCCTGGAATATCATGCTGATTTCATTGCCTCTGATTTTTTCCATCTGTTTTTCGGATTTTTCAAGAAGGTTGCTCCCTCCAAAAAGGACCTCTCCACCGGCATAGATTGCAGGCGGCTGTGGGAGCAGCTTCATGATGGCCTGGTTGGTTACACTTTTGCCTGATCCGGATTCACCCACTATGGCGAGTGTCTCTCCTTGGAATACATCAAAACTGACTTTCCTGACGGCTTTCACAGTACCGGCATATGTCTTAAAATCAATTTCAAGGTTTTTCATTTGCAGTATCGGTTCACTCATCTTTGTCACTTCCTTAACTTAGGGTCCAGTGCATCTCTCAAGCCGTCCCCGACAGCATTGAATGCAAAAATAGTCAGACAGATCAGTACTGCGGGGAAGAACAGCCGCCACGGCGCATTGGCCAGTGCCGGGTAGCCGTCATTGGCCATTGTTCCCCAGCTGGCAAGCGGTGCAGGGACACCGAGCCCCAGATAGCTTAAGAATGCTTCTGTAAATATTGCAGTAGGAATCGTCAGAGTCATGGTGACGAGAATTGCACCGAGTGCATTCGGCAACAGGTGCCTTTTGATCAGATGCAGATTGTTCGCCCCCAGTGTTCTCGCTGCAAGAACGTATTCCTGGTTTTTCAGTTTCAGTATTTCAGAACGTGTAATCCTGGCCATGTTAACCCACCCTGTGAGAGACAGCGCAATGATCATCGGGAACAGCCCCGGCTGCATCACAACGAGCAGTATGATGACGACGAGGAGGTACGGTATGGCGGTCAGTATATCTGCGATGCGCATCATGATTTCATCTGTTCGCCCGCCGGTAAGGCCGGCTACCGCGCCCCACGCGACGCCGATGATCAAGTCGATGATTGCAGCGGCGAAGCCGATGAAGATGGAAATGCGTGCACCGACCCACACCCTTGTGAAAATATCCCTTCCAAGGTCATCAGTGCCGAACCAGTATGTACCATTCGGTGCCATATTATAATCACCATTCTGCTGTCTGTACGTGAATTCGGAAATCCACGGACCGCATATTGCGCCGATGATAATGATGGCAAGTGTGACGAAGCCGATGAGTGCCAGTTTGTTCTTTATGAACCTCCGGGACACTTCACCCCAGAAGGATATTGATTTACTGGCAAGAGTTTCGGTCTCTGACGTCCTGTTTCCAACGACTTCAAAGTCGGAAGGTTGAAGTTCCGGAACTTTCTTATCTGCCATTTGATTTTCCTCCCCTCAGGCTGATGCGAGGATCGATGAAGCTGTAGAGAATATCAACTATCAGAACAGCCAGCAGCAGGATTACAGAATAAAATACAGTGGTTCCCATGATGACTGTGTAATCCCGGTTTGAAATACTCGTAACGAAGTATTTACCTATGCCGGGAATGGCAAAGATCTCTTCGATTACGAAGCTGCCGGTGATGATTCCCGCAGTCAGTGGAGCAAGATATGTGACCACCGGCAGCAGGGCATTTCTCAAGGCGTGCTTGAATACGACGACCCAACGGGAAATCCCTTTGGCTTTAGCCATCTTCACATACTCACTGTTCGTCTCTTCCAGCATGCTCGAACGGGTCAGTTTTGCAATGAATGCCATCGGTGTCGAAGCGAGGGCGACTGCCGGCAGTATGCTGTATATGAAACCGTTCCATCCGGCAATGGGAAACCATCCTGCCTGCAGGGCGAGATAGTACTGCAATACGGACGCCATGACGAATGACGGCACCGATATGCCTATGACTGCCATAATGCTCATCAGATAATCCGGCCATTTATTATGGAAGAGTGCGGCAATGGTGCCGATCAGCACTCCGAAACCGACTGCGATGAACATCGCTTCCAGACCAAGTGTCATAGAAATGGGAAAACCTTCTGCAATCATGTCGTTCGTTTCTCTGTATTTATACTTCATGGAAGTTCCGAAATCTCCGGTGGCGCTGTTTATCAGATAGTCTTTGTACTGTACATACCACGGATTGTCGAGTCCGTATTTTTCATTGAGACTTTCCTGTATCGCAGGCGGCAGTGCCCTCTCGGAAGCGAAAGGGTTACCCGGAGCCATGCGCATCAGGAAAAATGTTGCTGTGATGATCAAGAATAAAGCAATGATGATATAAATTAAACGTTGACCAAGATATTTGATCATGGTAATATGCTCCTTTCCCAAAAATGACAGGTGAGTATCATATACTCACCTGACAAAAGAATTTCCTATTGTTCGATATCTGCATATTTCAGCTGTACATTTCCAAGTGGGTCGGATTTCATATTTTTAACTTTCTCATCATGGACTGAAAGGTTTGTGTAGAAGTAGATAGGTGCAATCGGGAATTCACTCATGAATATCTCTTCTGCATCTTTCAGCATCTGCGTGCGTGCTTCAGGGTCTGTCTCTTTGGCTGCGTCATTAAGCAGCTGAGTGTACTCTTCATTTGTCCAGTTCGTATTGTTGTTTCCGCCTTCAGCTTTGTAGATTTCAAGGAAGTTGACCGGATCGTTGAAATCACCGAGCCAGCCGTAACGTCCCACCTGGTGATTTCCGGCATCGAGCTCCTCAAGATAGACCTGCCATTCAGAGTTGTTCAGTGAGACATCGATGCCCAGGTCTTTTTTCCAGCCCTGCTGTATAAACTGTGCGATGGCGGCATGTGCCTCACTTGTGTTATAGGAAAGGCTGATTTTGAGTTCGGATGGATCGTTCAGACCAAGCTCTTCAAGCCCTTTGTCAAGTGCTTCCTTGGCTGCTTCGATATCATTGGATTTGAAGTATTCAGTAGGTTCCTCGAAACCTTCCATTGTCAGGGGTACAAGCCCTGTGCCGGGTTTCTGTTCCCCTTTGGTAACATTCTCGATCAGACCTTCACGGTCGATTGCGATTGTCAGTGCCTCGCGGATATTTTTATTCTGCATGATTTCATCTTCCACGTTGAATACATACATGTAAGTTCCCGCCTGGTCACGGACATTGAGTGTACCGTCTTCCTTGAACTGGTTCAGGGCGTTGAGGTCAATCGTATTGAAAGGTGAACCAAGATAATCCAGATCGCCGGACTGATACATCTTCAAAGCAGTCGCTTCACTTTCGACCATGTCGATGTTCACAGTGTTGAGTGCAACATTGTCAGTATCCCAGTATGAATCATTCTTCTTGAGGACGATTGAATCGGAGCTTGTGAAGCTGTCAAGAGTGAATGGACCGTTTCCAATATAGTTTTCCCCATTTGGATCTGTGTGCCAGTCCGGATTTTCTTCAGCCACTTTGGAATTCACAGGATAGTAAGTATAGAATGCTGTGAGTTCATCAAAGAAAGGCGTCGGATTGTTCAGCGTCACTTCCAGTGTCTTGTCATCCACTGCTGTAACTGCTACATCATCTTCACTGCCTTCACCAGTATTGTAAGCTTCGGCACCTTTAATGTAGTAAAGCTGGTAAGCATAGTCAGAAGCGTTTTCGGGGTTAAGTGCCCATTTCCAGGCAAATTCAAAATCTTGTGCTGTGACCGGATCTCCATTCGACCATTCAGCGTCTCGCAAAGTATAAGTATAAGTAAGCTCATCTTCACTTACTTCAATATTCTCCGCCATTGCCGGTTCGGGGTTGCCTTCCGGATCGAGGCGTGTCAGACCTTCAAATACACTGGACATGATTGCGCCGGATGTTGTATCGGTTGCCAGTGCCGGATGGAATGATGGTGGATCTGATGTTATGGAAAGGTTGATTGATTTTTCCGGTTCTCCCTCTCCGTCTGCGCTGTCGGCCTCGCTGCCGCCTGAATCTCCGCCGAAATTACAGGCTGCAAGAGCAAAAACCAGGCCAGCGAGGAGTAATAAACTTTTAAAACTTTTCATAAAGCAAGTCACTTCTTTCTCCCTTTTGTAATGTAATTCCGTTTTATGCAGAATTACATCCCTTTGTTCTTATTGAAAAACATACACCCTAAAAATTGAAAACGCTTTCGAATGTAAATTATCTACAATATTCACAGAAAAGTCAATATTATTTTTAATATTTCAATAGTATTAAAAAACATGAGGTGTTTTTCCGAAATGAAATATGTATTTATTATGCATGCTTGAATTTTCACGGATTATTTTTTATGTAATTTGATTTCGTCCTTCACCTCCTGAACATAATGGGTATAGTGTTAAATACGTAATTTCAAGTAAAATTTTCTTTACATAAAATTAAAATTACCTACACATTCATGTTTTATAATAAAAATGCAGTCACATCATTGTGATAAAAACAGGAGGTATTGCGATAATGCATTTCGGTCTACTGAACAAAAAAAGGTTTACAGCTGTGTTCATTGCGACTATGATCTTTGCAATGATTGGGTCCCTGCTTCTGAATCCGGTGGTTTTTGCCGCTGGCGGAGGTGGCCCGGCCGTCCCGGACAGTGTGCCGGAATTGGATGTTGAAGAGAATAGCGAAGATGGGTCGGAATTTGATCCTGTTCTCTCGGAAACAAAACCGGATGTCGCGGAGGTGCCGGTGAACAACCAGCCGAATCGTATCATCACAACAATCAATGGTGATACTTCGAGTGAAATGGGATTCAGCTGGTATACATCCGACCTTTTTGAAGACGCCAAAGTTTGGGTGTCTAAAACGGGTGAATTCGATGATGCCCTGGAATTTGATGCAGAAGCAAAAGAAGTCGCTTCAAGCTATGGTGAACGTGACGAAAATGGAAACTATATATTCGCCGAAGTGGAGGAAGATGCAGAAGGCGAGCCTGTCATCAACGGCTACTATACGGATGCGCAGGCGTATGGAGATGAATGGATGTCCGGTGACCACGGGCATATCGAACTGACGGATGTCACCGAGTATTCATATAAGGCAAAAGCAGAGGATCTGGAACCAAACACGACCTACCATTACAGAGTGGGAAGTGAATCGGGCGAAGTGAGTGAGAGCGGCCAGTTCAAAACGTCAGGTGAAAAGGGGGAGCCGTTCAAATTCGTCCATTACACAGATACACAAAATGCTTTCTGGAATGAAAATGTGAGGAATGAGGCGGCTTACGGTGCGGATACGCTGAAGCAGGCGCTCGAAACTGCAGAAGATGCTGATTTTACCCTTCATACGGGGGACGTTGTGGAAGTTGCCGAGGTGGAGGACGAATGGGTGGATCTGTACGAACAGTCCCGGCCTTATTTCATGCAGGCGGCCATGGTTGTTGCGCCGGGCAACCATGATGAAAATGCACTGGATGACAGTGATGATCCGCTTACTGAAAAATTCAATGAGCACGCCAATGTACCGGTGACGAATGAAGCGGTCTCAGGCGGCTCGTACTACTCCTTCGACTATAATGGGGTCCACTTTGTAACATTGAATACGAATGACAACAAGAAATCTGAAGACAATCCGGATGAAAAAGCGATCGGCGAGGAACAGATGGAGTGGATCAGAGAAGATGTCGAAAAAGCACGGAAAAATGGTGCTGAATGGATTGTATTGAACTATCACAAACCGCTTTACTCCAAGTCCTATCATTCGCTGCAGGATGAGGATGTACAGAAAGTAAGGGAGGAGCTTACAGCGCTGATAGACGAGCTGGATATCGATCTCGCACTGCAGGGGCATGACCATGTCATTTCAAGGACCCATTCCCTCACCCACGTCCCGACAGAAGAGAACTTCTCCAACGCGGAAGTTGAAGACGTAAAAACGCAGGTCGGGGAAAACGGTGTCGAGTACATGGAAGAGCCGGACGGCACAGTATATGTCCTGCCGAATACCGGCGGTACCAAGGAATATGACGATGTCTATTCCAAAGGGCTTGAGCATCTGCATGAAGTCAGGCCTGATCTCGACTGGATGTCCCAGGAAGACATGGATCACTACAACAGCCTGTTCGGATTCGGCGGGCAGCCGCAGGAAACGGATGCGTTCGAAGAATCTCATTCCAATAACAGGGACTCATCCACCCAGAACTTTGCAGTGTATGAAGTGGACGGTGGTGAAATGATCGTACGCATGTACCAGATCAGCGGGGATTTGGAATCCGATGATGAACGCACTGTAGAGCTCATAGATGAATTCGGCATCTCCAAGGATGCAGAGGACAAAGAGGCTCAGGAAAGTGATGATGCGGCATAGTTTCCTTATTCTGGATAAATATTATCAAACCGGGATATTGAAGTGTATAGTATAAAGGTGTTGTAGTAAGACGATCAAAAAGGCAGCGCTCCAGTCAGGAGGCGCTGCCTTTTTAGTGCCGATTCATTTCAAACAGGCTTTTGTCTTCAAATCTTCCACCGATGAGCATGGAAGACATTCCGAATAATATCATGCCGCAGGCGACAAAGGTAATCTGTGTATAGCTGAAGTTCTGATTCAACAGTGTGCTGCCCAGTGTGGCACCGATGGAATTCGCCAGATTGAAAACGGAGGCTGCGAGTGTCCCGGACAGGGCGGGTGCCTCCTTCGCTGCAAAGATGATTTTTGAATTCAGCAGCGGCGTGGTTCCGAAAGTGCCGATACCGAATAATAGACTGGCAGCATAGGCAAGTACAGGGGTTTCAAGCATGAATGTGAAGGCAAACAGTACGATTCCGAGTATACCCATTGTCAGAGCAATCCTCTGACTCAGCTGTTCCGGCTGGACTGTGCCTCCGATGAAGTTCCCGGAAACAGCCCCGACACCGAACAGGAACATGCTGATGGTGATGCCGAGCGCTCCAAAGCCGGTGATATCCCTGAGCATCGGTTCCAAGAAAGTATAGGCTGTAAAGACGCCGGAGAAACCGAAGACGATGACGAAAATGGTCATGAGTACATTCTTGTTTTTGATGACCCTGAGCTCTTTTGAGATTTTAGGGATTTCTGCCGGCCGGTAATTCGGCGTGATCATGATGATGCCTATAAGAGTCACGAGCCCGAGAGCTGCGATGATCCAGAATACCAAACGCCAGTCCAGAGCAGCACCGACGAACGAACCGAATGGTACCCCGATCATTACTGCGATGGTCAGACCGCCGTTCACAGCGGCAATGCTGGCTGTTTTCTTATGCGGCGGAGAGATTGCCATTGCCAGGCTCATTGTCAACCCGAAAAAAGGTGCATGCATTGAAGCCGAAAGGAGTCTCGAGAAAAGCAGAATTTCAAAGGTCGGTGCAGTGGCTGCTATGATATTACTGATCAGAAAGACAGTGATGAGTATGATCAGCAAAATTTTTGGAGTGAATTTCAATGTTGCAAGACGGACGACCGGCCCGAAGACTGTCACGCTGATTGCATAGACACTCAGAAGGAGCCCGGTAGTTGCTATGGCGACATCAAGATCTGCTGCAAACTGGGTAAGCAGCCCTGTGACAACATATTCCGTCATACCGATGGCGAAAGTGCCGATCATAAACACTGCAATGATAATGTTTCTTGAAGGATTGAACATAGGGGGCTCCTTTCGCTTTCTGCAGATATAAAAGGTAATGATATTACAAATGATACACACTGTCCATAAGTAAAATCGAAATATCAGCCGGGAAACGATATTCATGTAAATGAAAGCGTATTAACTTTTAGAAAATGTTAATACGCAGAAAAAGAATTAAGAGATGATGGCTGAAGATGGTGATAGCCCCTGTAAAGAAATCGCTCCCCCTGTTCAATAAGGGAGGCAGATGGGCGGCGAAAAATCATATAATTATGAAAATTCACATTGATACTTCATGGTATTCATGTTTTAATTATTAATTAAACAAACGGGGAAATACAATAAAAGAAGGTAGTGCCTATGGGTGAAAACATACGCATGGCATCGAGTCTCTATATCAACTATATATTGCTCGGCATGATCAACCTGATCATCGCGCTGCACATGGGTTTTTTGACGGTACAGTTCAATACTGATGCAGCGGCAATCAGTATGCTGATTTCTGCCATCGGAATCGGCAAGCTGTTTGGCCTGTCGTTTGCAGGCAGGCTTTCGGATTCTCTCGGGAGAAAACCGATGGTGATTACAGCCTGCATACTCTATGTCATATTTCTTGTTGCCATACCATTCTCGCCGACATACGCCGTCGCTTTTGTGTTTGCACTGCTTGCCGGGGTGGGGAATTCCATCCTCGATACAAGTACATATCCGGCCCTGATCGAAGGTTTTCCCAAGCGGGCGGGTTCTGCGGCTGTGCTGGTGAAAGCATTCATGTCAGTCGGCGCGACAATACTGCCTCTGATGATCACATTCTTCATCGCAGGGGACATGTTCTACGGATACACATTCATCATCATGGCTGCTGTATTTCTTTTCAATGCAATCCACCTGATCACAGTGATGTTCCCGAGACCGAATATGGTGGTAGTCGAACCGGGAGGGAGTGGTGAGCAGGAGGAGAAGAAAGGAGTAGAGTCCTATTTCACAGAAAAGCCAGTTTTTTGGAAAGAAGGCATCACCGTCATCTTCATCGGCTTTACTTCCGTTTCACTGTTGATGGTCATCCAGACTTGGCTGGCAAAGTATGCACAGGAAATAGCGGGCCTTGGTGAATCAGCCGCCATCAATCTGCTGAGCTTCTACAGTTTCGGTGGATTCATCACAGTCATTCTCCTGGCTGTAATGCTGGATAGGGTATTCAGGCATACAACGATATTGATGTTGTATCCCCTCGCAGCAATTGCAGCACTGTCTGTCCTGTTGTCCGTATCGAACTATTATGTGCTGGCAGGGATTGCATTCATACTCGGATTGTCCACAGCCGGATTGTTCCAGCTTGCGGTGACGCTCATGGCAGAATTTTTCCCCGGGAAGAAAGGGACGAGTACAGCCTTTGTCACACTATCATCGAGCATCGCTTTCATCGTAATCCCTTACGTGACAGGTCTGATTGACAGGCATGCCGGGGTCTCGTTCATATTCCTGTTCGAGATGCTCATCGCTCTGGCTGCACTGGTACTGGGAATGTTCATATCAATCAGATATAAAAAAGTGTTCAACGTTCCTGCCCGTAAAAGTATACTGCCCGTAAACACTGACCTGGTACAGAAATAGTATCAGGCAGTGTTTTTCAGTTTTGGCCGGAAATATGTTATAACAGGGCTACATAAGTTTTAAATATGGTGTGAAGGGATGATTTCGTGGTTAAGGAAATGAAGCTGAACGATCATACTTTTGAATTGACCGGCTTTGAAGAGAGAGAAGAGAACGGCAGGCTGGTTGTTTCAGTGAAATTCAATGTGACAAGCGAAGAGTATCATGACGTGACCACGCTTTTATACGAGGAGGATTTCAATATCTCCGTTCCTGAAAAAGATATGAAGTTCAAAGGTGTCATAACAAACTATTTAACATCCCTCGATAACCTGTATGAAGATGATCAGACAGGGGAGTATCAGGTGACTTTTACTGAAATTGAATAATTGGAGAATCGTTATATGAAGTTGGGTATATTGGACCAGTCCCCCATATCAGACGACCAGACGCCGCATGAGGCCCTCAGGGCAACAATGAAACTTGCACAGACGGCAGAATCACTGGGGTACACCCGCTTCTGGGCAGCTGAACATCATGGTCTGCCAGGGCTTGCTTCGAGTGTTCCTGAAGTGATGCTCGGCTATATCGGGGCCAATACAGATAAAATAAGAATCGGCTCCGGTGCAGTTCTCTTGCCGTACTATAAACCTTATAAAGTGGCGGAGACGTATAATATGCTCGGGACCCTGTTTCCGGGACGTGTGGACATCGGTGTCGGCAGGGCGCCGGGAGGCCCCGCCGAGGTGTCTGAAGCTTTGTCCGACAACTTCCTTCAGAGTGTTTTCAGGATGCCGGATCTGCTCAAAGATCTGATCAGGTATGTCGATGATGCAGATGAAAAGATAAAAGCCGGCCCGGTGCCGCCTGAGAGACCTGATATATGGATGCTCGGCACAAGCAGGAAGAGTGCCAAAGCAGCAGCTGGGAACGGTCTTTATTATGCGTTCGGACAGTTCATGAGTGATGCAGAAGGCAAAGATGTCATCGACGAATACCGGAAGGCATTTAAACCGCGCTCTGAAAGGCAGGGCTCCTACGCTATCATCACACTGTCGGTAATCTGTGCAGAAACGAATGAAATGGCGGCGAAGCTCGCATACAGCTGTCTCATCTGGCAGGTAAAGAAGGATAAAGAAGGGGAATTTGAAAATCTGCCTTCTCTGGAAGCAGCCGAAGCAGCCGTCCTTTCCCCGGAGGAAAAAAAGCAGGTGGATGGCATGAAAAATCAGATGATCATCGGCGATCCGGCGACAGTGAAGCAGGAACTTGAAAAGATACATGAAGAGACAGGGGCGGATGAAATCATGATCGTCACCCTCACACATTCACCGGAAGACAAACGGGAATCCTACAGACTGATTGCAGAACAATTCGATCTGGGTAAATATGATAGATAAAGAAACGCAACTTTCCGTTACTGTATAAACAGTAACGGAAAGTTGCGTTTTTTAATCGAGCGGGAATATTTAAATGCATTTACAGGAATTTCAGCTATTTACCTGTCTCTTTTTAATAGTGGATATTTTTCAGTTTTTCCAGAAAATCCAGCCCGACATTGCCGCCCGAGATAACTAGGCACACTTTATCTTCGGGAGAGACATCGAGTGAACCTTCAAGCAGGGCGCCGGCGGTGATGGCAGAGGAGGGCTCTGCAATGATTTTCCCTTCCATCATCAGGAGTTTCATCCCTTTCAGGATGAATTCCTCCGAAACGGTCATCATCTTGTCCACGTATTCCTCCACTATCGGGAAATTCCTTTCCCCCGGCTGGGAGGTAACGAGTGCATCCGCCACCGTCTCCCTTCTGGTCACTGCGGTAACCTCACCTCTTGCCAGGCTTTCTGTGTATCTCGGAAGGTTCGCAGGCTCTGCGCCGTATACTCTCATGACAGGCGCTGTGAGTTTGATCGCGGTGGAACTGCTTGCGAGCAGTCCGCCACCGCTTGCCGGCATGATGACATGATCGAGTGCATTGTTTTGGGAGGTGATCTCAAGTCCGACCGTCCCCTGGCCGGCCATGACGCCGTAATCATCAAACGGAGGGATGTAGGTGTAATCATATTTTTCGGCGAGCGCTTCTGTCACTTCGAATCTCTCTCTTACGTCACAGCGGATGAGTTCTGCGCCGAGTGCCTCGATTGCATCGGCTTTGAATTTGGAACCACTTTCGGGGACAACCACAGTGGCATTGATGCCGAGCTGTTTTGCGGCAAAAGCAACAGCCCGGCCGTGATTTCCTGAGGACGTCGTGATGATCCCCTTTTCCAGCACACTTTCCGGCAGCTGGAGGATTTTATTCATCGCGCCGCGTATTTTAAAAGCGTTCGTCTTCTGCATGCTTTCCATTTTGAGGTAGACTTCACAGCCCAGAAACGGATCCAGGCTTTTCATGCGCAGAAGCGGTGTCTCCTCGGTGTATGGAGCAATCCGTTCCGCAGCTTCTTTTATGTGATCCAATGTCAGATTCATAATTGCACCCTCCCTGATAATAAAGTTTACGGCACTGATATTTCTGAACCATCCGGCGTCCATTCAATAAGTTGATATGACTTCATTATAGAACAGATGCCTGTCGGGTTCAGGTATAATGAACCCATATCAGATAAATGAGGGAGGAAATGTGATGCAGCACATAACACTGATGGAAGCATATGCCATTGAAACTCTGAGGAGCAGCGGCTATTCCAATGAAACCATTCTGGAAAAAGTGAGAAATGATGAAATGACGGATTTCAAGTCTGCGGACAGCAGCATGGATTACAGCGGACTCCGGATGCTTGAATCAGGAAATTTCCTGGGAAATATACTGGAGGAAGGATACCAGGTGAAATTCCTGACGATCAACGGGCTGACGAATCTCATCCGGATGAAATACGGAAAAAAGCAGGATGATGATTACAGGCTCGAGGATTTTACAGTATCGGAACTACAGCTCGGTGATACAGATGTGGAAGTTCTGGGTAACCTGCTTTCCTCAAACTGGGAGATGAAGTGGACGGATAAGGGCGTCACTATTTTCCCGGCCGGGTAAAATGTCAGGAGCCGAATGATTGCGGAACCAGCAAGTTTCGCTCTATGATAGCTGTATCAGCATAATATAAAACAAGACTTACAGGGGGTATATTCAATGAAAGCAGTGCTTCATGAAGGTGTATCAGGAATGGAAGGTTTGAAATACGGTGAAGTGGAGAAAATGGAACCGAAGGCTGGGGAAGTGAGGATCAGGCTGAAGTCAGCTGGACTGAACCACCGAGACCTCTTCGTGCCGGACCGGCATAAAGCGGAAGATCCGGCACTGATTCTCGGTTCTGACGGTGCCGGCATAGTGGATGGTGTCGGTGATGGTGTGGATAATGTAAAAGCAGGGGATGAAGTCATCATCAATCCGTCACTCGGGTGGCGGAAGAACAGCGACGCGCCGCCGGAAGGTTTTGAAATAGTGGGCATGCCTTTTGATGGAACGTTCGCTGAATGCATCACCCTCCCTTCTGAAAACGCAGTACGAAAGCCCGGATACCTTTCATGGGAGGAAGCCGGCGTACTGGCATTGTCAGCCATGACTGCATACCGCGCACTATTTACACGGGCAAAAGTCAGAGAAGGTATGACGGTCCTCATTCCCGGAGCAACAGGCGGAGCCGGAACGTTCCTGCTCCAGTTTGCGAAAGCGGCCGGTGCGAAAGTGTATGTGACGTCGAGATCTGAAGAAAAACGCAGCCAGGCGCTGGAGCTCGGTGCAGACAAGGCGATAGACAGTGAAGCGGACTGGAACGATGAGCTTGCCGGTGAAAAGGTTGACGTTGTGATTGAAAGTGTCGGTGCGGCAACCTTCAACAAATCGGTCGGCCAGCTGCGCCGCGGCGGGACATTGACAGCGTTCGGAGCATCGGCCGGTGACACTGTGGAATTCGATCTGAGAAAATTCTTCTATGGGCAATACAATCTTCTCGGCTCCACCATGGCGAGTGCAGAGGAGCTGCATGAAATGCTTGAATTCATCGAAAAGCATGAAATCAGGCCTGTCATGGACAGGTCCTATCCGCTTTCCGATTTCAAAGAGGCATTCGACCGCCTGGAGAACTCGGGGATGATGGGCAAGATCGTATTCAATATTGAATGATTCGATTTTCGGTATAAAGATGATTTTGTAATTAAATTGATCTCCAGCGGGTAGAGATTATTGTATAATTTCACGATTTCACGCGGGGAGTGAAAAACATGCCGAAGATGAAAAAGGATAAGAACTACTTCGAATTTGATATAGGCAGTTTCGGAGTTTTCTTCAACAAAAAATATCATCTGGTGTCAACCGTCAACGATCTGATGCTCGGTATCTGGTTTGTAGTAGGGAGTGTATTTTTCCTCTTTCACTCGACCATGATGGCCGGCACTATCCTCTTCATCCTGGGCAGTCTCCAGTTGCTTGCCCGGCCGATTTTGAAACTGCTGCACGGATTCTTCATAAGGAAAGAGACAGAGCAGGAAATGAAAGAGGATACACCTTCGGAAATCATAGAAGAACTGACAGATCAAGATGAGCGATGAAGTATACAAAGCCCGATGCGGAGTGAATGACGCATCGGGCTTCACTATCGGAAAATGTCAAAAGTAGAGGGATTTGTCCTCTGCACTTGTGATAGAATCCATGTATGACATATACAGAGCCGGGGGATTCTGATGAATTATTTTTGGGATGAAGCCGTTCCTTATATACAGGTAGGCGGAGCGGGACACATTACATATATAATATTCCTAGTCATTGTTTTCATCATCGTTTTCAGAAAGAGGAGGGATTTCAGGGGTGGGGAAGCCGGTATATATCTGGTTTTTGCCGTCCTCGGTCTGATCCATCAGCTGATGATCACCAGCTGGTATATTTTCGAAACCGGCTACGATCTGAGGGATGCCATGCCGCTTCACATCTGCAGGGTGGTCGTTTGGTTCATCATCATCCAGGGGGTCGTCAGAAAGTGCTGGATGCATGATTTGATATTCTATTTCGGTCTCTATGCATACGGCTCCTTTGCATTGCCTATTGCCATCCATCCCCCTCACCACTTCGTGGGATGGACATTTGTGCTGCTGCATACCGTCATCATCATCTATCCTTTCGTCATCCACTGGATGACGGGATGGGAGCCGGCATTCAAGGGGGCGATACGCAGCTTTGGGGTGTTCCTCGTGTACTTCGCAGTGATACTGGCTGTGAATGCACTCGTCGACGGAAACTATTTCTACATGGATGACAGGCCTTTCCTGCACAACATGCCTGAAATTCCGTATACCGTCCTGAATATCGCCGGTACGTTCGGGATTTTCATGGTCGGGCTCATGCTTTCCAAAATACTGATGAAATTTGAAAAACAGAGTTACCCGATAGAATAAAGGCGGGTTCAGTGGTTTTTATTCCTGTGTGGCATAATTTCGAAAGGAGGTAACTGCATGATAATTACGATTGCTTTCATACTGTTCGGAGGACAGCTTATCAAGTCGTTCTATACGCATTACATATCAGAAAAACGGAAGTATTTCAGCTTTGACGACCGGCGGTTTACGGAAGATGATTACATGAAGGTCCAGGATTTGAATATCGGCGGGCTGGAGCGTGTTTTCCTCTATATAATGTTCGCCATTTATGCAGGGGCTCTGCTGGTGCATCTTTTCCTAAGCCCGATACTGAGTATATGGCTTCTCGGTGCATTTTTCTCCTGCATCCTGCTGCTGAGCGTAATTGTCGATCTGAAGCTGTATACTATCGCCTATGACAAGACACATATCATCATGGCTGTCATCTGGCTGGTGATGATCATCGGCATATTCGGTTTTCTGACGATGGCAAGTATCAACGACAGCGACATGTCTTTTGAAACGGATGAATTCACTCTGGCATCACTCGATTACGGCATCCCATACGATGATATTGAAAGTGTGGAAATGACAGACACCGCACCGCAAATCCCATCCAACCATCTTGTACTGGGCGTGGGCGGACATCTCCACGGCACTTTCATCGAAAGTGCAGCGAATGTGTACAGGCTGGATATCGAAGATAAAGGTCAGCCGATGATCCATTTAAAGACAGTGAATATGGATATTTATATAAATGACAGTGACGCCGGGACGACCAAAACGTGGTTTGAAGAACTGTCTTCAAGGACGGAATGATGGTCAGTGTTGACATGAAAGGCGTTTCATAGGGTAGACTTGCTGTAATCTTTAAAAATATGACTAGAGGTGCAGAGGAATGAAGGAACAGAGTATTATTTTCTTTGATATTGACGGTACGCTGCTGGATACGGATAAAAATCTGCCGGAATCCGCCAAAAGGGCGGTGGCCCGGCTGAAAGAGGACGGCCATATCGTGGCGATTGCCACAGGACGTGCGCCTTTCATGTACGAGGAGCTGCGCAAAGAGCTCGGCATCGATACGTTTGTCAGCTGTAACGGCCAGTACGTTGTACTGGAGGGGGAAGTGATCTACCGGAATCCGCTCCACAGAGAGGATCTTGCTGCCCTGACGGAAGAGGCACTCGGCAATGATCACCCGGTCGTCTATCTCAGTGAAGAAGATATGATGTCGAACGTTCCGGAACATGAATACATCAATGAGGGCATCGCCTCGCTGAAACTAGGCATTATGCCGGGACATGATCCGGAGTATCTTCACGGGCGCGACCTGTATCAGACGCTGCTGTTCGTTCCCGAAGGGGAAGAGGAGCAGTATATTGATAAATATGATAACTTCGATTTCATCAGATGGCACCCGGTTTCAATGGATGTCATTCCCAAAGGGGCCTCCAAGGCAGAAGGCATTGCCAAAGTGATCGATGAACTGGGCTTCCCTGCGGAAAGGCAGTATGCTTTCGGCGACGGCCCGAATGATCTTGAGATGCTGAGTACGGTCCACCACAGCTTTGCCATGGGCAATGCCAAGGACGAAGTGAAATCAAAAGCGAGGCATATTACGAAGCATGTGAATGACAATGGCGTCGAACACGGCCTGAGGATGGCCGGGCTGATCCAATAGAAAAATATCTGCTGAGAACTGTGGAATTGCCACAGTTCTTTTTTATTGGGGCAATATTGACGCAGGTCAATTTTTTGCTTAGGGATTCACAATATAATAATAAGTGAAGAAAGGGATAAGCATCCCAAAAATCATAGGAAGAGGTAATCAATATGAAAACGGATCTCCAGACAGAAATGTTCACATGCCCGAGCTGTATCAAGAAGATTGAGGGCAACCTGAAAAAGCAGGAAGGCATCGAAGCGGCAAAAGTGCTGTTCAATTCCAGCAAAGTGAAAGTGGAGCATGATGAAGGAAAGATTACACCCAATGAAATCAAAGGCGTTGTGGAAAAACTGGGCTATCCGGTACTGGACGTGAAATCCAGGTAATCAAATGGAATAAGAAGAGGTGAAGGAAGATGAACAAGTGGTTGAACCGGCATTTGAACACACTGATGTATATATCGGGAATACTGATTGTCACTGGTCTCATTTTCAGGTTTTCCGGATATGCTGAAGTCATGAACGTCACATTCATACTTGCGACACTCGCTGCGATCGGCCCGATTGTACAGAAGGCGTGGATGGCACTTTCCATGAAGAGCTTCAGCATAGAGCTGTTGATTGTGATTGCAGTGATTGGTGCATTATTCATCCAGGAATATACAGAAGCGGCAATCGTTACATTCCTCTTTCTGTTCGGTGCCTATCTTGAAAAACAGACACTCAAAAAGACACGGAGTTCCATCCAGTCACTGGTGGATATGGCACCATCGGTTGCCTCGGTCGTGAGGGACGGGGAGGAACTTGAAGTCGACATCGATGACGTTGAGGAAGGCGACCGTGTCATTGTCAGGCCGGGCGGCAAGATTCCGGTTGACGGCATCATCGTCAAAGGACAGGCAAACATAAATGAAGCGGCAATCACCGGTGAATCCAATCTCAAGTTCAAAGGAGATGAAGCGGAGGTCTTCAGCGGCAGTGTGCTGGACAGTGGATATATTGAGCTTGAAGCGACAAAAGTCGGCGAGGATACGACGTTTGCGAAGATCATCGAACTTGTGGAGGATGCACAGGAGACGAAGAGCGGCACTGAAAAATTCCTGAATAAATTTGCAAATTACTATACGCCTTCCATCGTAGTGCTTGCAATCATTGTATATCTGCTGACGCGCAACCTGCACCTGGCGATCACATTCCTTGTCATCGCATGTCCCGGCGCCCTGGTAATCGGTGCACCGGTCGCATACGTGGCGGGTATCGGCAACGGTGCACAAAAAGGTGTACTGATCAAGGGCGGGGAAACAATAGATAACTTTGCAAAAATAGATACTGTGATTTTTGACAAGACAGGGACGCTGACCGAAGGCAGACCGTCTGTCACAAATATCCAGATCTTCGATAGTACCGATGAAGATGAATTCATGAAGAATGTCGCGGAAATCGAGATGGTGAGTGAGCATCACCTTGGTCAGACCATTGTCACAGAAGCCGGAAACCGTAAACTGAATCCGGCAAAAGAGAATGTCCATGACGCGAAGACGATAAAGGGCAAAGGTGTCAGCGGTGCACTTGGAAGCGATCGCTACATCATCGGCAATAAAAAACTGATGGATGACAATGATATCGAGATATCACGGGATGTCAGTGTGCGTTATATAAGAGAGCAGAAAGAAGGAAACACGGCAATATTTATTGCGAAGAATGGTAAAATCAACGGTATCGTGTCCATCATGGATAAGATCAGGAACGATGCTGCTGCAACCATCCAGGCTTTCCGCGATAAAGGCGTGAAAAATCTTATCATGCTGACAGGCGACAACAAATATGCAGCTGAAAAGGTAAGCGATATACTCGGATTGGACGGTTTTCGTGCTGAACTCATGCCCGATGACAAGATGAAGTACATCGAGAAAGAGAAAGCGGCCGGCCGGAGAGTGATGATGGTCGGTGACGGCATCAATGATGCACCGGCGCTGGCTTTTGCCGATGTGGGCATCGCGATGGGGCACGGCGGCACGGATATCGCAATGGAAACCGCTGATGTCGTACTCATGGGGTCCAGGATGGAGCAGCTTGCCCACGGCTTCAACATTTCCAAAGCGACATACCGGATAATGCTCCAGAACACTGCCATCGCGCTTCTCGCAGTAGCGTTGCTGCTTGCGGGAGTATTATATGGATATATCCACCTCGCATCTGGTATGCTGATTCATGAAGTGAGTGTTCTGCTTGTCATAGTGAATGCCATGCGGCTGATCAGACTGAAGGACAGGCGGGCCGAAACGGCGGAGCTCCGGGAAAGGGCGGGGCGGCCTGCCGGGGATACGGAGGCAGTGAAATGAATGGACATTCAGGACAAAAACTTTGTGTGAGGAGCGTTCCGATTTTCAATCATCTGACTGATGAGGAAATGAATGAAGTGTTCAGCAAGGTCAATTCCACAAACTACAGTAAGAATGAGCACCTCTATATGGCCGGGGATCCCGAACAATCGCTGTATGTGCTCCACCGGGGGAAGATCAGGATCTACAGGCTGACTGACGACGGAAAGGAACAGCTGATCAGAGTGCTGCAGCCCGGGGAGTTCACCGGAGAGCTTTCCCTCTTCGGGACGGACAAGTCCCATGAATCATACGCGGAAATAATGGAAAAATCGCAGGTCTGTGAAATCACCAAAGGCGATATATACGGATTGATGGAGGAATACCCTAATATCGGCATAAAGATAATCGAGAAGTTTTCAGAACGCCTTGAAGCGGCGGAGCAGCAGACTACGAACATCTCGCTGCTCAGCAGCAAAGAACGCCTGCTGGAATATATCAGGAGCCATGTGGATGCGGACGACTATGTGAATCTTGATATGACAAAGCGAGACTTATCATCATACCTCAGCATGCAGCCCGAGACGCTTACTCGCCTGTTTAAAAAACTTGAAGCAGCCGGCGATATTGAAAAATTGGATAATAAAACATACAAGGTGCTCAACTATTCAATACTCTGAAGTAGAGGCGATTCCGGCAGTGCGGTTTATTCGGGGCGGCACAGGGTAGATTCATAGAGATACCGATTATATTGGGAAAGGTGATAATGAATGGCTAAAACTAAAGACGGCAAGAAGACGGACAAGAAAAATGAAGTCAAAAAGTCACTGAACAAGCAGGTGGCGAACTTTACAGTGCTGTGGACGAAACTCCACAATTACCACTGGTATGTAAAAGGACCCAATTTCTTTTCCCTGCATGAGAAATTCGAAGAGCTCTACACTACAGCAGGCACTTATGTCGATGAACTGGCAGAAAGACTGCTCGCCATCGGTGGTGAACCGATCGGCAGACAATCCGATGCCATCGAGGAGGCCAGTGTAAAAGAAGCGGACTATGATACAGATGCCAACGATATGGTAAAGCAGCTGGTCAAGGATTACACCACTGTGATCAAAGAGCTTGATAAAGGTAAAAAAGCGGCGGAGGATGCTGGTGATGACCGCACGGCAGATATTTTCATCGGCATGATTACAGAAGTTGAGAAGAACAACTGGATGTTGAAATCGTTCCTCGGCAAGGATGTATAGATGAAGAAAAGAGTGGCTGGAACACCAGCCACTCTTTTTATTATGTGTATTTTTATTTGTCGGGTTTCCTGATGTTATACTTCCATGCTTCGTCTTCATCCATCATTTTCTTGGCGGCGTAGATCGTGAAGAACTGGATGAATATGATCGGGATGCCCATGATGCCTGAAACGACTTCAAGCGGTGCGAGACCGCCGATCTGCATGAGCAGCAGAGCAAGTGCTGTTATGACGAAAGCTACAAAGATCCTGAGGAATTTCGACGGTTCCTTCTTACTCATGTCATTTCTGCTTGTGTAGGCAGCAATGGTGTACGTAGTGGAGTCGAGCGTCGTCGTCAGGAAAATCATAGCGATGATGATGAAGAGTACCATCATCAATCCGGGCAGGGGCAGTGTCTGGAGTATGGCCGGTATGAGCTGTACGGCCTCATTATCCCCGAGCATTCCGAGGACATCGAGATCGCCGTTCAGCTGCGCATGCACTCCGACACCTCCGAGCACCCCTGTTGCAATCCATGATATGGCCGTCGGTGCGAGCAGGTATGTCAGGATCATCTCTTTGATGGTCCGGCCCCTGGAAATTTTAGCGGCGAATACACTGTGGAGCATCGCCCACGTTGCATTGTATGCCATCCAGAATACCAGATGGTTCCTGATGAAAGTCGCCTGCTCTGTAGCCACAGAATCAGTGTAGAACGAGAATGTGAAATAGTTTGTGAGCAGATGACCAATGGTTTCGGTGAAAAAGTCCATTATAAAGACGCCCGGTCCGACGACCAATATGAACAAAGCCAAAAAGGCGGCCATGTAAATATTGAAGACGCTGAGCTTCTTGATCCCCTTCTCGATACCGCGGTAGGCACTCAGCGAAAACAGCGCCACCCAGACGACGGTCACAATCATGGTCATCGTAAAGGTGACTTCTGTGTTGAAAAGTTCCGCGAGGTTGGTCGTGATGATGGGCGCACCGAGTCCGAGTGTGACTGCTGCCCCTGAAAGGATGCTCATGAGGAACAGTATGTCGAGTATGATGCCGCCTGCGCCGTCTGTGAACCGGTCGCCGAATATGACGCGCGTCGCTTCGGATATTCGCATCATCGGGCGTTTCTTCACGTGGATGATGTATGCCATCGCAGGTGCCGCCATGACGAAAACGGAGAACACCTGGAAACTCCATATATACATGGCATAGGAATTGCCCCAGAGAAGCGCCTCGGCGGAGCCCGGCGCCACGCCGAGCGGCGGGTTGTCCGCTACACCCGTCCACTGCACCATGCCGGTTCTCATGATTGTCGAACCCAGCCCCATTGCGATCAGCAGCGATGCGTATTCAAACAGAGTGAACTGCGGTTTTTCATCCGGCGCTCCGAGCACAACCTTGCCGTATTTGGAGAAGGACAGGTAAAGTCCCGCAGCCAGCAGTATGTTTGCATACCAGATGTATCCCCATCCGAACTGGGCGACGATCTGGTCGAAAATATTATTAAGAAGTTCAAGGGATTCCGATTCATATAATGCGAAAGGAATACTGATCAGCACTATGATGATGACGGCGGGCAGGAATATTTTATGATCGACGGTTTTTAATCCGCCGCGTCCCGGCTTCTCTTTCATAATCAAATCTCCTCCTTCAGCATTTGCATAATGATTTTTTAAAATTTGATATACAAAAATATTCTAACATATAAAAACTGAAGAATAAGACGTATTCATATAAAGGTTGTAATAGTAATATAAAAGTATATTTTAGCCCTAAAAATTTTGAAAAACGCGAGTGACCCGTGATGGCAGCCGGGTGCTGCTTGCCTGCGGAGTCATTATGTACGTTGTGGAAAAGCTGGTCAATGAAGGTTGCGCAGTAAAGAACTGTACAAGATGGACAGAAGGATGATGTATGTAACGCTCAGTCCCAAATGCAGAAAGCTGATGGATGAAATCTCCCCCCCGCATGCAGACCAGATGGAGCCCCCCGCGTGTTCATAGCCAAAGAGAGGAAACGGCTGACAGTCTTTTGAAAAAAACGGTAAAGAACGTTAAATGTGGCGGTATGCGGGGTAGAGGGCAATAGAAGGGGAATAGATCACTAAAGGAGAGATACGATGGCAGACTTGAATCTGGCAGTTATATATTACAGCTCGACGGGTACCAATCATCAGATGGCGCAGTGGGCCGAGGAAGCGGGGAATGATGCCGGGGCCAATGTAAGACTGCGCAAAATCCCCGAGACAGCTCCCATGGAAGCAATTGAATCCAACCCGGCCTGGAAGGAAAATTATGATAAGACACAGAATATCGAGGAGGCGGCTGTGGAGGACCTTGAATGGGCAGATGCAATCGTGTTCAGTGTGCCCACCCGCTTTGGTGTGGAGGCGTCACAATTCCGTGCTTTCATAGATACAACGGGCGGTCTGTGGGCACAGGGCAAGCTGATGAACAAGGTGGTCAGCGCAATGTCGTCGGCCCAGAACCCGCATGGCGGCCAGGAGGCGACAGTGCTCTCCGTCTATAAGACGATGGCGCACTGGGGTGCGATCATCGTGCCGCCGGGCTACTCCGACCCTGTACAGTTTGAAGCGGGCGGCAACCCTTACGGGGTCTCCGCAACCGCAACAGAGAACGGTATTGTGGAGGATATAGAAGATGCAGTCAAGCATCAGGCAAGGCGCACCGTGGAAGTGGCCGAATGGTTACGGCACGGCCAGGGCAACGGATAATAGAAAAGCAGACAGAAAAAGCATTCGCCGGGAAGTTTCATTTCCCCGGGAATGCTTTTTTAGGTCAGATGCGCTCGACGAACAGGTATTGGGCAATTGTCTGGCTGATCTGTATTTCCTTATCAGTGGTACCGTGATTCAGGGTGAGGAGGTCGAGTCCTGAATCCCTGCCGGTCACTGTCACCCGGTCTCCGATTCTGAGATCATGGTTTTCAAAATACTGGAGCAGCTTATCTTCATCAACGATGCGGGAAATGCGAACCGGTTCCCCAAGCGTTGCTTCAGTCAGATGCACCGTCCTGACTTCCTGTTCCTCCATCAACTCGGTGGAGATGGCGCCGCCGTGCGGACAGTATTCGGGAAAATCCAGGTAGGCTTCCAGCCTGTTGGCGAGTTCGGCACTGGTCGAGTGTTCCAGGAGCTCCGCCTCAGGATGGACTTCATGGATATTGAAGCCGAGATGTTTCACAAGGAACACTTCCCACAACCGGTGCTTGCGGATCAGCTTTTTGGCATAATCAGTGCCCTCCCGGGTCAGCTTGCTTCCTTTGTACGGCGTGTATACTACCCATCCCGCTTTGACCAGGCTGTTCATCATTTCCGTCACGGTGGGCGGAGAGATGCTCAGCCGGTTGGCTATCTCCTTGTTCGGCACCTGTTCCGTCCGGCCGCCGAGTTCAAACAGTATTTTTAAATAATCTTCCTTCGTTGGGCTCATGAGTCTCACTCCGTTCAGAATTATCCATTACTATTATGAAGAAAAATATCTATATCGGCAATTCATATTTGCTCCGGGTGTAATGAGTATATTCCTCGCCCCGTTCTGTTAAGGTATAATACCCATTCTTCTTTTCGATGTAGTCATTGATGAGCAGATAGGCCGTGAGGGCGGGAGCACAAAGAGCATCACGACTGATATTAACGCAGTCCTTTTCATAATCTGTCCTCCGGTGTCACCGGTCTAAAATATGGAACAGATCATTCAACTTTCTGATCTCGAAATCCGCCCTGAATTCAAAAGGATTCTCTTTGGTATTCGGGTTGTACCAGCATGTATCGATTCCGCTGTTGATGCCGCCGAGTATGTCTGAAGTCAATGAATCTCCTATGATTAGTGCATCTTCTGGCGTGAATCCGTCAATACGGGCGGCCACATGTTCAAAGAATTCCTTCATAGGTTTCTGGAAACCTGTATCTTCACTGATGAATACATCCTGAAAATAGGGTTTTATACCGGCATTGGCGAGTCTCTTTTCCTGGGTCGCCTTCACGCCATTTGTAATGATATACAAGGGGAAGGCTTCAGACAGGATGCGGAGGACATCGAGTGCGCCGTCAAACATCCGGTGGCCGTGCTCTGCGATCTGCTTCATATACATTTCATTGATAAGCGCTCCGTCCACACTTTGTCCAAGTTCGCCAAAGAAGACTTCATGCCTCTTCGTCAGTGCTCTGTCTTTTGTCAGTTCATTCCTTTCAAGCATTTCCCAGTGGGCCTGGTTGATCGCCTTATACCGGTCGTGGAGGCCTGGAGAACTGTCAACTCTCTGGCTTTCAAGGACAAATTCGAGTGCCCTGTTTTCAGCAGCACCGAAGTCAAGTATGGTGTCATCAAGGTCAAACAGCAGATACTTATAATTTTTCATGGATCAAACCTCTTTCCTGATACTGAAAATACTTACGGGCTTATCATATCATTCTGATATGGACAGAGGGTATGGTATAATGAACGCGTATTAGTGCAAACGTTTGCACCAAAGGGGAGGATCTCTATGAAAAAGCGGTCAAGCGGAGTGCTTCTGCATATTTCTTCATTGCCCGGGAAATACGGCATCGGGGATTTTGGCCAAAAAGCCTATAAGTTTGTCAGGCTTCTTGCGGGTTCCGGTACGAAATACTGGCAGATATTACCGCTCGGAGTTACCGGTTTTGGCGATTCACCATACCAGAGTTTTTCTGCATTCGCCGGCAACCCGTACTTCATCGATCTGGATGAACTGATTGAAAGGGGATGGCTGTCGGAAGAGGAAGCGGCAGGGGCGGATCTGGGAGATGATGCCGAAAAAGTGGATTATTCAAAACTTTATCTGCATAAAATGCCGTTGTTTGAAGCAGCATATCGTCGCGCGGAAAAAGAGCTCGGCAGTGAATTGGAGGCTTTTCTCGCCCGTCATAGTTACTGGCTCCATGACTTTGCATTGTATATGGCAATTAAAAAGGCGCATGGCGGTGATTCCTGGATGGAATGGCCCGATAAGTACAGGCTGAGGGAAAGTGCTGCTCTTGACGCGTTTTATGTGGAACATAAATACGAGTTTTTCTTCTGGGTGTTTACCCAGTACCTGTTTTTTGGACAATGGGAGAGACTCAGAAAGTATGCAAATGAACGGGGCATACGGATCATGGGAGACATCCCGATCTATGTCGCGGAAGACGGGGCGGACATCTGGTCGCAGCCGGAACTGTACAAGCTGGATGGTGATCTGAAACCGGTGGTCGTCGCAGGCGTGCCGCCGGATATGATGAGTGCCACGGGCCAGCTGTGGGGAAATCCCATATATGACTGGGATGCGATGGCGGGTGACGGCTACCGATGGTGGATCAGAAGGATAGAGGAAAGCTTTAATCTGTATGATACGGTCAGAATCGACCACTTCAGGGGATTTGAGTCGTACTGGGAGATTCCAGCAGGGGACCCGACGGCCGAAAACGGCAACTGGGTGAAAGGTCCGGGCATGGACTTGTTCAACGCTGTGAAGGATGCACTTGGCGAGCGGGATATCGTGGCTGAAGACCTCGGGTTCCTGACGGATGAAGTATATAAACTGATTGAGGATACGGGATACCCGGGTATGAAAATACTGCAGTTCGGTTTTGACTCTGCAGAAGATTCGGAATATCTGCCGCACAATTATTCCCGGCACACTATAGCCTATACCGGAAACCATGATACACAGACGATGCGGGGCTGGCTTGAATCCGCTGAAGGGAAGACATACGAAAAAGCGGCGGCGTACCTGAACCTGACAGAAGAGGAAGGGCCGACTGACGGGTGTATCAGAGGTGTGTTTGCCTCGCATTCGTACCTTTCCATCATTCCCATGCAGGACCTGCTCGGGACGGGGGATGAAACACGGTTCAATATACCATCCACCATCGGCGGCAACTGGGAGTGGCGGATGACCGAAGATGCTCTGAAAAAGCGCACGCTAAAAAAACTGAAACAGTTGAACAGACTTTACGGGAGGTCATTATGAAATCAATTGAATTGAAGGACAGGATTGAAGCCCAGGCTTATAAAAGCTATGGCCGGTCATTTTATGATTTACATGAGAAAGAACAGTTTGTCACAGTAGGAAATGCAGTGATGGAGTATCTTGTGCCCAAATGGATACGATCCAAAGAGAAATTCAGGACTCAGAAGCAGGCGTACTATTTCTCGGCTGAATTTTTGATGGGACGTGCGCTCAGCAATAACCTGGCCAATCTGGAAATAGAAAAGGAAGTGAAGGCAACACTTCGTGAAATGGGGATCGACTACAATGTCCTGGAGGATGCAGAAGATGATGCGGGTCTCGGCAACGGCGGGCTGGGACGTCTTGCCGCCTGTTTCCTCGATTCCGGGGCGACGCTCGACTACCCGCTTTCGGGATACGGAATACTGTACCAGTACGGCATATTCAAACAGAACTTCGTCAACGGCTTCCAGGTCGAAGAGGGAGATCCATGGCTGGAATACGAAAACCCCTGGCTCGTCAAAGACAGCAATGATACGGTCATTGTCGAATTCAGTGGAGAAGACAAGGTAGAGGCGGTACCATATGACATGCCGGTAGTCGGATACGGCGGACAGACGATCAATACTCTCAGACTCTGGAGTGCCGAAGCGATAGAGAAGTTCGATTTCAGGGCTTTTGATGAAGGGGATTACATTTATTCCGTAAAGGCCCAGGATGAAGCGGAGACGATCTCCCGGATACTGTACCCCAACGATTCCACAGATGAAGGTAAGCGTCTCAGGCTCAAACAGCAGTACTTCTTCACATCAGCCTCCCTCCAGGACCTGGTCCGGAAATTCAAGAAAGAGGGTCATAAAAGCTTTGATGACTTTTCCAAACTGCATTCCATCCAGCTGAATGATACCCATCCGGCACTGGCGATTCCAGAACTCATCCGTTTATTGGAAATGGAAGGGGTGGAATTTGAGAAGGCATTTGATATTGTGCAGAAGACTATGGCCTATACAAACCATACACTTCTGGCTGAAGCGCTGGAAGTGTGGGATAAGGGGCTCTTCATATCTGTGCTCCCGGACCTGATGCCGTATATCGAAAAAATCAACGAAAGACTCATCAGGGAGCTGAAGGAATGGAAGGTGGACGAAGCTCTGTGGGATAAGTTCCTCATCCTCCAGAACGATTCGGTGCATATGGCATTCATGTCAATCTATGCCTCACGTGCAGTGAACGGTGTGGCTGCAATCCATACTGACCTGCTGAAAACGGAAGTGATCCATGAGTGGGATGAACTGTTCCCGAATCGCATAGTCAATAAGACAAACGGCATCACCCAGAGGAGATGGCTGCTCCAGGCCAACCCGGGGCTCAGCGGGATGATTACAGATCTGCTCGGCAGTGATGAGTGGATCACCGATCTGAGCCTGCTCAAAAATCTTGAGGACAGACATGAGGATGACGCAGTGCTTGAGCGGTTCATCGAAATCAAAAAAGAGAAGAAGCAGGAACTCGCGGATTATATACAGTTCCACGAAGAAGTGGATGCCGATCCAGAATCGATCTTCGACATACAGATCAAAAGACTGCATGAATACAAGCGGCAGCTGATGATGGCTTTCTATATCGCTGACCTGTTCAACCGTATAAAAGAAGACCCCGGGGCGGAGTGGACGAAACGCACATTCATCTTCGGGGCAAAAGCGGCACCGGGATACTACATGGCGAAAGCGATCATCAAATTCATCAATGAGCTTGCCGGCCGGGTAAATAAGGATGTCGACACGAAAGATATCATCAAAGTGGTGTTTGTTGAAAACTACGGCGTATCCTATGCTGAAAAGCTCTTCCCGGCAGCCGATGTATCGGAACAGATTTCAACCGCCGGCAAAGAAGCCTCCGGCACCGGCAATATGAAATTCATGCTGAACGGTGCAGTGACTGTCGGTACGATGGATGGCGCAAATGTTGAAATCGTCGAAGAGGCGGGGAAGGAAAACAATTATATCTTCGGGATGGAAGTTGACGCCGTCGCAGCAAAGCGGGCGGACTATGATCCGAAAATACCGATGCGGGAAACAGAAGGACTCGGAGCGGTCGTGGAATCACTCATTGACGGCACCTATCAGGATAACGGGACAGGGATGCTCCGTGCTCTGTATGACAGCATTGTGGAGAGCGATGAGTACTTTGTGCTGGAGGACTTTGCTTCCTACAGAGAAACGCAGGACAGGATCGCCCATGACTATAAGGACAAAAAAGCATTCTACAAAAAAGGCTATATGAACATGGTTAATGCAGGAAAGTTCTCCTCAGACAGGACAATTGAAGAATATGCCGGTGAAATCTGGCACATCAGCAAAAAACAATAATATGACAACAGCCGGTACGGGGTCAGATGCCCGTACCGGCTGTTGTCATATTACTTATTCACTGCCGCCGAGCAGGAGGTTTTCCTCATCCCTTGAATGGAGTTCATCCACCAGAATGATGGAGACGGAGTGATCGATGAGCTTCTGGAAGTCGACTTCATCTTTTGAGAGTTCCTCTTTCATGCGGCCGACCATCATTCTGATGAGCTCGTGGTCCCGCTTCAGCCTCTGCACTTTATCGTGCAGGGCGGGTTCCCGGCCGACGGCCCTGTCGTACAGGCCGCTGTCTGTTTCCTCTTCATCGAAGTGACCGAGTACACGCTCTTCGACATATTCAATGAAGGATTCCATCTCGTCTGCAAGTTCCTTATGTTCAAGTTTGTTGAGCAGGGTTTTCATGGATTCGAGCTGTTCCTCTGCACCTCCCAGTATTTCGTCATGCAAATCTTTGTGTGCTGAATAATCATTGAGCGGCAGATTGTCCATCTGTTTCACCGCCTCCTCATATCAAAACTGTCATTTTTCCTTTGGAATCGGATTGGTGGCCCACATCTGGCTCGTTTTGATGAACGTCCTGTGATTCAGTTTCAGCTGGCTCACGATGATGTCGGCGATATCCTCTGCGTGGGTCATGGAATCCTCCTCGAGTTTTGTCTCGCCGATCATATCTGTCAATACTGCCGAAGGGGTCAGATAGGACACTCTGATGTTATGCTTCCGCATCTCCTGCATGATGCCTTCCGTCATGCCGATGACTGCAAATTTCGTGGCTGAATAAAGGGAAGAACCAAGTGTCCCCTTCAAGCCTGACATGGAGGAGATATTGATGACGTCACCTTTCTTTTGTGCTGTCATCTGCGGCAGCACCGACTGCATCGTGTAGTAGGGGCCGAAGACGTTGACATCCATCATATTCCTGAATTCATCCTCACTGGATTCAAGGAAAGGGGTGTGTCTCATGATGCCGGCGTTGTTGATCAGGATGTCAATGGTGGAGAATGTCTCATTGATGGAAGCGATCATGCTCCCGACCTCTTCCCGGCTGGATACGTCGCCGTTCGCGCCGATGACCTGCACACCGTATTTGTTCAGTTCCTCCACAGCATTATCAAGCGTTTCCCTGCTGCGGCCGATAATGGCTACATTGACGCCTTCGTTTGCCAATGCGTGGGCTGTGGCAAGGCCGATGCCACGTGTGCCGCCTGTAATGATTGCATTCTTGCCTTTGATATTCTGCATAATTAGCGCTCCTCTTTCATATGATGTTATATTCATTGTAGCAAGATAGGCGGACACTATCATTGATGATGCTTTTTATTTGCGGGAATCGTTGTATAATGAAAATAGAAAAGGCTTACAATCGTTATGACGACATAGGAGGTATTTGATGGAGAAATGGTTGGAGGAAGCGAAGATGAAAGATGGCAAGGATGCACTCGGACACTTCAGGGATGAGTTTTATATCGGAGAGGATGTCTATTACATGGACGGCAACTCCCTCGGCTTGATGTCAAAGCGTGCGGAGCAGTCACTCCTTGATGTGATGGATGACTGGAAGCACCATGGCATAGACGGCTGGGTGAAAGGGGAGCGGCCGTGGTTCTACATGAGCGAGGCCATCGGGGAGAAGATGGCGCAGCTCATCGGTGCCGGCACTCATGAAGTGCTGGCAACGAATTCGACTACGAACAATATACATCAAACCGTGAGAACACTGTATGAGCCTACAGAGGAGCGGTACAGGATCATGGCGGATGATCTGAATTTCCCATCAGATATATATGCCCTCCAGTCCGTCCTGGATGACTATGGTTACAGTGACGGAATGGTGAAGGTGCCGTCAGAAGACGGACATCTTCTTGATACTGAAACAATCATCGATATGATGGATGAAAGCATCGCGCTCATACTGCTGCCATCCGTTCTCTACCGGAGCGGTCAGGTGCTGGAGATGCAGAAAATCACGGAGGCTGCCCATGATAAAGGAATCATCGTCGGCTTTGACCTGTGCCACTCCATAGGAGCCGTGCCGCACCAGCTGAAGGAATGGGGTGTGGATTTCGCTGCGTGGTGCACATACAAACATCTCAGCGGTGGACCGGGATCGGTCGCCGGATTATATGTCCATGAAAGGCATCACCAGAAGAGTGTGAGTCTCAAAGGCTGGTTCGGCAACAACAAGGAAACACAGTTCGATATGTCACACGATTTCGATCAGGCGCCGGATGTCAGCCAGTATCAGGTGGGGACACCGCATATCTTCTCCATGGCGCCGCTCTATGGCGCACTGGAGATATTTGAGGAGGCAGGCATTGGAAACGTCCGTGAGAAGTCCCTCGGACTGACTGATTTCATGATTGCGATGATCGAAGATGTGCTTGCCGGCTATGATATTGATATTGTTACACCGAAAGCGCACGAATCACGCGGCGGCCACATACTGATTGGCCATGAGAAGGCGGCGGGCATCAATGCAGCATTGAAATCCAAAGGGGTGATCCCTGACTTCAGGGCTCCGGGCTATGTCAGGATTGCACCGGTGGCGTTGTATAATTCATTCGAAGATGTATATCATGCAGTTGTGGTCCTCAAAGAAATAATGGATGACCGTCTGTATGATGAATTTGATAACAAACGGGGAGTCGTTGCCTGATGTGGATTGATATTTCGCAGACACTTGAACACTCCATTGCACACTGGCCGGAAGATACACCATTCAGTTATACGACGCCTGTGACGAAAGGGCAGAGCGGCTCCGTCAATATCGGTAAGATTGAGACGAGCACCCATATCGGCACCCATATCGATGCCCCCTTCCACTTCGATGACGCCGGAGCGAAAGTGGATGAACTGGATATCAACCGTTATATCGGCGATGCAACGGTCATAGAAGTGATGGACAGGGAAGTCATCACAAAAGAGGATCTCGGAAGGTTTGACATCAGGGGGCCGGTACTGCTCGTAAAGACAAAAGAACGGACGGCTCAGGAAGTATTTCCGGACACTGTACCTGTGCTTGATGAACAGGCGGTCGAATATATCGCCGGCAAGGGGGTCCGTCTTTTCGGCGTGGATGTGACATCGGTCGACCCGGTGGACTCAAAGACATTGAACAACCACCATCAGCTACATGAGAACGATATAATGATCATTGAAAACACGGTGCTTGAGGAAGTCGGCGAAGGCTATTATGACTTTATAGCGCTGCCGCTGAAAATCAGAGGGGCTGACGGTTCTCCAGTGCGCGCTGTATTGAGAGTGAAGGAGGAAATGGACCATGAATGACTATCAGGATCATACGCTTGCCGGTGAGGATGTCAAAACAGACTTTTTAAAGGACATGACGTACAGTGAATACTTGAATCTGAATCAGATACTTACAGCACAGAATCCTTTGACGGATCAGCATGACGAAAAATTGTTCATCATCATCCATCAGGTTTCAGAACTGTGGATGAAGCTGATCATCCACGAATTGAATTCCGCCATAGAAGATATAAAACACGATGATTTCAGGATGGCTTTCAAGAAACTGGCACGTGTGACGAATATCCAGAACCAGCTGATAAACTCCTGGAGTGTGCTGGCAACGATGACACCGAGCGACTATCTCAATTTCCGGGACAGTCTTGGCAATGCGTCCGGCTTCCAGTCCTATCAGAACCGTATGATGGAGTACTGTCTCGGCTATAAGACCACTCATGCGCTGAGCATCTATGAAAAGAATCAGGACATCCACAGCCAGCTTAAAACACAGCTCGAAACACCGAGTATTTATGATGAGGCCATCCGTGCCGTTGCGAGACAGGGTTTCCACATAAACCGGGAAGTGCTGTCACGTGATATCACCGAAAATTATGTGCCGAACGAATCGGTCAAAGAGGCGTTCAGGCAGATCTACCTCAATACGGAGGAGTACTTTGAATTGTACGAGATGCTTGAGAAACTTGTAGATGTTGAAGATCTGTACAGCCAGTGGCGTTTCAGGCACATGAAGACCGTGGAACGCATCATCGGCTTCAAGAAAGGGACCGGCGGCAGCTCGGGTGTCAACTATCTGAAGCGCGTGATTGATGACTATTTCTTCAAGGAACTGTGGGAACTGCGCACAGAACTATAATAGGACAAGGAGAGGTCTGACATGAGGGATTACGGCCAGACGAACATATTTGATGATGTAATGAAGGAGGACGAATCATTCGTCATCGTCGTGCAGGAAGTGACCGAACAGGAGGGACAGCTTCAGAAGCGGGTGCTCAGGGAGTATCCCGGTTTGAAGATGGAGGGCATGAGAAACCTGTTTGAACATCTGAAGGATGTCTATCTGTCTGAAAACTTTTCCGACAGAGGAAAATACTTCGACCTCACTGTTTATACGAACGAAGACTATGCGGCGGAAAACATATATGCCCATGTAAAAAGGTACCGGAACAGCAAAGAGTGGACGGCAACTGCAAAATGACAGAGGAAGCACCTGGAGCTCCAGGTGTTTTTTAATGCCGAGGATGAAAAAATAGATCATGTTCGCTATCAACCCGACCATACTGCTTATCACCGATGCCACAGCATTCGAGATGGTCTGGTCGGTCCTCACCGCAGCTGTCGGGATGGCGACTTTTGCGGCATTCATACAAGGGTATATGTTCGCCAGGCTGAACATCATTGAGAGGATGACCACCCTCGTTACAACCCTCCTGTTCATCCAGAGCGATTTTGCCACTGACGCGATGGCGTTCAGCCTGTTCATCATTGTTATCATTTTCCAAATCTACAAAAAGAAAAGGGAGACAGCACAGAGTGCACAGTGACCGGACGGCACCTGTAAAACCGGGTGCTGCTTTTGATTTGAGTGAAACCTTTTACGTTCCTGCCGCAATTTACCATGGTGAAATCATAAAAAATTTGTGACATTCAGCAAACATCTTTATAATGTTATATGTATACTTGCGGTATACTATGTATAAATCAACTAACACTTGAAGCGGAGGAAGTTCAAATGAGAATTATTGTAGCTGGGGGAGACGGTTTCTGCGGATGGCCGACTGCGCTCTATCTATCTGAAAAAGGTCACGAAGTAACAATCCTGGACAATATGGTACGTCGTAAAATAGATAATGAACTGCATTCCAACTCTGTTACACCGATTGCCTCTTTGGAGGAACGCGTGGCGAAATGGAAAGAACTGACAGGCAAGGATATCAAAATTTATGAAGGCGACCTCAACCACTATGACTTCCTGAGCCTCGTATTCAAAAACGAACGCCCGGAAGCATTCGTGCATTTTGCAGAACAGCGTTCAGCACCTTATTCTATGATCGACCGTGAACATGCGGTCTATACGCAGCAGAACAACGTATTGGGCAACCTCAACGTTCTATATGCAATCAAGGAATTCGAGCCTGACTGCCACCTGATCAAGCTCGGTACGATGGGAGAGTACGGTCAGCCGAATATCGACATCGAAGAAGGTTACATTGAAATTGAACATAAAGGAAGGAAAGATACGCTGCCGTTCCCTAAACAGCCGGGTTCCTTCTATCACCTGACGAAAGTGCATGATACACACAACATCATGTTTGCGTGCAAAATCTGGGGTATCCGTGCAACGGATCTGAACCAGGGCATCGTCTACGGACTCAACACTGAAGAAACGAAAAAAGATCCTGCACTTGCGAACAGACTGGACTATGATGGTGTATTCGGAACGGCGCTCAACCGTTTCCTCATCCAGGCGGCGATCGGCCACGATATGACAGTGTATGGTTCAGGCGGTCAGACGCGTGCGTTCCTGCACATCAAAGATACTGTGCGCTGTATTGAAATTGCTGCGGAAAACCCTGCCGATCAGGGCGAGTTCCGCGTGTTCAACCAGTTCACCGAATCCTTCTCTGTACAGGACCTCGCTGAAAAGACAAGGGATGCTGCAAAAGGGCTCGGCCTTGATGCCAAAGTTGCAAATATCGAAAATCCGCGTGTTGAAAAAGAAGACCATTACTATAATGCGGTCAACACCAACCTGATCGACCTTGGTCTTGAGCCTCACCTTCTGACACAGGATGTGCTGAAGGAAATCCTTCAGGAAGCGCTCGAACATAAAGACCGCATCATCGTGGACAACGTACTGCCGACAGTTACGTGGAAATAAAGAAAGAGGTAATGGCATGAAGATTGCGATTGTCACCGAAACATTTTTACCATCGACAGATGGTATTGTTACAAGACTGACAAAAGCCATTGATTACTTCATGCGGGAAGGGCACGAGGTGCTTGTCATCGCACCTGATCTCGGTGTACATGATTATAAGGGAGCCAGAGTGGCCGGTATCAAACCGGTCACTTTCCCTTTCTACAGATACCGCAAATGGGGTTTTCCTTCCCGCAGGGTATATCATATACTGAAAGACTTTGAACCGGATGTTGTCCATGCAGTCAACCCTGTCCTGCTCGCGACAAGTGCTGTCAGGGCAGCGCAGAAACTCAATATACCACTCGTTTCTTCATACCATACACACCTGCCGAAGTATCTGGATTACTATACAGTCTATAAACCTGCAAAACCTCTGCTCTGGTGGTACATCAGGCGCAACCATAAAAATGCAGACATTAACCTGGTCACCTCCCGTGCAATCAGGGATGAACTGGATGCCGAAGGGATAAAACGCCTGGACATCATTCCGCGTGGAGTGGATGTAATCAACCGTCATCCCGATTTCAGGGACAGTGAAATGCGCGACAGGCTGAGTGGCGGGAAACCGGAAAACAAGCTGCTTGTGTTCATAGGGAGACTTGCCGTGGAGAAGGAGATCCATAAGCTCCTGCCGCTTCTCGATGCGCGGAAGGACATCAGCCTGGCGATTGTCGGCGATGGTCCTGCACGTAAGGAAATCGAGAAGAAATTTGAAGGTACGAATACCGTATTCACCGGCTTTATGCATGGTGAAGAACTGTCAAAGGCATTCGCCTCCGGCGATGCATTCATATTTCCCTCCGTATCGGAGACATTGGGACTCGTCATACTTGAATCCATGGCTTCCGGCCTGCCCGTCATCGCCGCCAAAAGCGGGCCGACCAACGAACAGGTCACTGACGGTATGAACGGCATGCTTTTTGAGAACGAGGATCTACAGAGTATGATCAGGGCGGTGGAAGTGCTGGAAGACGAAGAGAAGCTTGCTGAAATGAAACGGAATGCCCGCAGGGAAGCGATGGGTTACGCATGGGACAATACGTCACAGAGACTTATTGATTTTTATATGGATGCGAGAGACAGGCATTCGACGGGTGACAAAATGGTTTGATAAAGGATGTGTAAGTAATGAGAATGGTAGATTTGATAGCGAAAAAGCGCGATGGTGAAGTTTTGACGAAAGAGGAAATCGATTTCTTCATCAATGGTTATACGAATGATGATATACCTGATTACCAGGTATCCAGTCTGATGATGGCTTTATTCTTCCGGGACATGACCGAGGATGAGCGGGCCGATCTGACGATGGCTATGGTCAGATCCGGGGATGAAATCGATCTTTCATCAATTGAGGGCATTAAAGTGGACAAGCATTCCACAGGCGGTGTGGGCGATACAACAACGCTCGTCCTTGCACCGCTCGTGGCGGCACTTGATGTACCTGTAGCGAAAATGAGCGGACGCGGACTCGGCCATACCGGCGGCACGATCGATAAACTCGAGGCAGTGGAAGGATTCCATGTCGAGATCACTGAGCGGGAATTCGCAGATATCGTCAACCGGGATAAGGTGGCGGTAATCGGCCAGTCCGGCAACTTGACTCCTGCCGACAAAAAACTCTATGCGCTGCGTGATGTGACCGCAACAGTCAACTCGATCCCACTGATTGCAAGTTCGATCATGAGCAAGAAGATCGCTGCAGGGGCGGATGCGATCGTCCTCGATGTCAAAACCGGCGACGGCGCCTTCATGAAGAGCGAAGAGGATGCTGTTGAACTTGCCAGGGCAATGGTATCCATCGGTAACAACGTGGGCAGAAAGACGATGGCAATCATTTCAAGTATGGAGGAACCGCTCGGTCATGCTATCGGCAACGCCCTTGAAGTGAAAGAGGCGATTGAAACGCTCCGCGGAGAAGGGCCTGAAGATCTGACTGCCCTCTGCATGGAGCTCGGCGCCCAGATGACAGTACTCGGCGGCAAGGCGAAAACGCTCGATGAAGCGAAAGAAAAGCTGCACCAGGTCATCGATGATGGCAGCGCACTTGAGAAATTCAAAGTGTTCCTCTCCAATCAGGGCGGTGACGCCTCTGTTGCTGACGATGTTTCAAAACTGCCGCAGGCAAAGTATCAGATTGAAGTGAAGGCGGAGAATTCAGGGTACGTCGAAGAGATTGCCGCTGAGGAGCTTGGTGTCGCTTCGGCAATGCTGGGTGCCGGCCGGCAGACAAAAGATGACATCATCGACCTTGCGGTCGGTCTGATGCTCGAGAAGAAAATTGGCGACCGGGTGGACGAAGGTGAAACACTGGCTGTCATCCATTCGAACCGTAAGGATGTAGAGGATGTCAAACGTAAAATTCTCGACAACTACAAAATAGGAGACAAAGAAGTGAGCATCTCACTCATAAAACAGGTGATCACTGAATAGAGTGGCGCGTGAGGCACCGGGGTACCGGTGTCTTTTTCATGCTGCTTATTTTTTACAGGGTATGTACAATTGGATTATAATGGAGGAAACAGAAGTATGGAGGCAAAGCAATGATAACAAAATGGGTACCCCAGTTTGACAGGCTGGAAAAAAACTACCAACAGAAAGTGGAGGAGCAGTTTGAAACACTCCCGTTAGATGAAATCAGAGAGACATATGAAGAGGTATACGTGAATCCGAAGCCGGTGGACATGACAACGGTAGAAGAAGTTCCTTTTGTAAGCAGGGAGGAACTGGATATAGAGAAACTGGCAGGTACGGCAAAAGAAGCGGTTAAAAACGGTGAAGTGGCTGCACTGCTCATGGCAGGCGGCCAGGGCACACGCCTTGAACATCCAGGACCGAAAGGCACGTTTTCTTTTGACGGGCTCTCACTGTTTGAACTGCAGGCGAAACAGATCAGAGCAGCCGGACATGAATCCGGACAACCTGTCCACTGGTATATTATGACAAGTGATATCAACCATACAGAGACGCTCGATTTCTTCCGGGAACACAACCACTTCGGGTTTGCAGAAGAGGATATCCATTTCTTTCGCCAGGAGCATTTCCCGGCACTGTCCAAAGAGGGCGGACTGCTTCTGACAGAAAACAAGGATATCATGCTTACTCCAAACGGCAACGGCGGCATCTTCAGCGCGCTCAAAACAAGCGGAATGCTTGAAGATATGAAGAACCGGGGCATCAGACATGTGTTCATGAACAACGTGGACAATGCAGTGGTCAAAGTGCTTGATCCGGTACTTCTCGGACTGCATATCAGTGAGGACAACGACGTAACTTCAAAATCGATCCTCCCGAAACCGGGTGAAAGTGTCGGCCGCCTGAGTCTCGTGAATGGGGAAAAGAGTGTCGTGGAATATACAGAACTGCCGGAAGGTGCCGGAGAAAAATTCCAGAACGGCAACATCGGCATCCACGTATTCGGCATGGACTATCTTGACCAAGCGGCCGCAGAGAAAGTACCTTATCACCTTGCGCTGAAGAAACTGGAGCATATGAATGAAAATCTGCTGCTCGTCAAAGATGAGGTGCTGAAATTCGAGAAATTCTACTTTGATGCATTCCGTCATGCGCGCAAACATATGACACTGCAGGTGGACCGCAAAGGTGAATTTTCTCCACTTAAAAACAAAGTGGGCAAAGACAGCATCGAAACGGCATATAATGACCTGAAAGATGAAGGGATTGTATGACAGCAAAAAATACCGGTGTAGAGGGAGATATCCTTATGGAAAAAGAAAAGATGACCAGGAAACTGGAAGGATCCCTGAGAAATATCGTCCCCCTCTCTTTTGGTGAAGAAGTCGGTAACAGTGTCAGTCACGGGGTGGCTGCACTCCTGTTCATCTTCATGCTGCCGTTCACCGCCATATATATGTATGCAGACGGCGGCACGCTCCATGCAGTGGGCGGTTCGGTGTTCGTCATCAGCATTCTGCTGATGTTCCTTACGTCGACGCTCTATCATTCGATGGCACATAACACCCAGCACAAGTACATCATGCGGCTTCTTGACCACAGTCTGATATATGTAGCGATCGCCGGCACATACACCCCCGTCGCACTTTCCGTCATCGGCGGAACATGGGGGATCGTCACGCTCATTGTGCAGTGGACGGCGGCAGTCCTCGGCATCCTGTACAAGGTGCTGAGTCCGAAAGTGAATTCAAAAGTCAGCCTGATCTTCTATCTCTTAATGGGATGGATGGCGGTGATCTTCTTCCCGGCAATCATTGTCAATACACACTGGATGTTCCTGCTCATGCTTGCCCTGGGCGGGGTGGCATATACGGTGGGTGCCTGGTTCTATGCCCAGAAAACCCGCAAGTATTTTCATATGATATGGCATTTCTTCATCATCATCGGAAGCATACTGCACTATATCGGCATCGTATTCTTCATCCAGGCATGAATATTTATCGATTTTTGATTTTTTTATTCAGTTTGTTATGATAGGAACCGTTGCGAAAAAAATTAAATGGAGTTGATTCGATGAAAATTGTCTTTTATGGTGCGGGAAACATGGCGAGTGCCATCTTTATCGGCATGATTGAAAATCGCGTTGTAAAGCCGGAACAGATTTACCTTACGAGTAGAAGCCAGAAAGAGAAGATCATGTTCTTCAAGGAAAACCTCGGTGTGAACGTCTCATATGATGATACAGAACTACTTGAAGGAGCGGATTATGTCATTCTTGCCAGCAAGCCACAGAGTTTCCCGGATGTTGCGAAAAGGATCCGGCCGCACCTTGAAGAAAAGACAAAGATCGTATCTGTCATGGCCGGCACTCAGATAAAGACGATCAGACGCGAGCTTAAGACTGAAAATCCGATTGCCAGGATCATGCCGAACACGAACGCCATGGTACAGCATTCCGTCAGCGGAATCACCTATTCCGAAAACTTCCCGAACAAGGACGAATTGGTCGAATTAATGAAAAGCTTCGGTACGACAGTTGTGGTCGAAGAGGAAGAGGAGATGCACAACATCACTGCTGCGACAGGCTCGGGTTCCGCTTTCCTTTATTATATATACGAAAAATATGCGGAGAGTCTCATGGACCTCGGGTTCAGTGAAGAGGAAGCGATGTTCCTGACAACGAATCTTGTGATCGGCGCCGGTAAGATGGTTGAGGATTCCGAGCTGCCGTTCAGCCAGCTACGCAAGAACATCACCTCAAAACGCGGCACAACAGAGGCGGGGCTTGAAGCACTGGACGGAGAAGGAATCAAGGAAATCCTGTCCAGAACGCTTAATGCAGCTGCAAGCCGGAGCCAGGAACTAAGCAAAGACGACGCAGACGAATAAAAGAGTTCAGGAATAGTGATACTTCATATAAGCTTTATATGGAGTATTTTTTTCTAGGAGGGGTCTTGTGAAAACACTGTACTATAATGGCACCATATATACGATGAACCGTGAAGGGGAAACGGTGGAAGCGGTTCTGGTGGATAAGGGACGGGTCGTCGGGACCGGCAGCCGCAGCGAACTGGAAGCGGAGGCTGATTTTGAAACGGACCTCAACGGTCAGACGATGCTGCCTGCTCTCACGGATGCACATATCCATCTCATCATGCTTGGCAAGAAGTTGAAATCCCTGGCGCTTCATCATATGGGTGACATCGACGAGATGAAGCACCTGATCGGGGAATTCAGAACGGATCAGAAATGGAATCTGATTCTTGGATATGATGAAAACAATCTCCCGGATAAACACCGCATGAACCGGTTTGAACTCGACCGGCTGACGGATAAGCCGACGCTTGTGACACGCGTCTGCCATCATGCCGGATTCGTGAATACGATGGCCCTGGAACTTCTGGGTATAGATCGGAGCATAAAAGATCCGGAAGGCGGCTATTTTGAAAGGGATGATAACGGCGAACTCACTGGCTGGGTGTATGATACAGCGTTTGACCTCATAAGAGACCAGACGGTGGATGATGATGTCAGGTCATTATCAAATGACCTCGGCACAGCCATTGATCATATGTACAGTTACGGCATCGCCGGAGCGCACACGGAAGACATGTCCAACTACGGTCCTTATGAAATGCCGTTCAAAGCCTATCTTGAGACCATCGGCCCGGACAGGAAGAAATTCAGGGTCAATCTGCTGAGGAATGAAAAAGTGTACCCTCAGATGGTTCAGGACGCCCCTGCCTATCTTGAAGACTGGATTGAAAAAGATGCCATGAAGATTTTCATGGACGGTGCTTTCGGCGGCAGGACGGCACTCCTTAAAGAACCTTATGCGGGAACGGAGAATTACGGGCTTCAGATCCATTCCAGGGAGGCGCTTTTGGACATGGTGAAGCGTGCCAGGAAAAACAATGATGCGGTCGCAGTCCACATGATCGGCGATAAGGCATGCGAACTGGTGCTGGATGCGATTGAGGAATACCCGGCGCCGGAAGGGAAACATGACCGGCTGATCCACTGCAGCCTGCTTGATGAGGGACTCATACAGCGCATGAAGACACTGGACGTCATATGTGATATCCAGCCTGCCTTCCTTACTTCAGATATGCCGTGGGTATTAGAATATCTTGGTAAGGAACGGGCGCATTATCTGTACGCCTTTAAAACGATGCAGGATAACGGGCTCATCCTCGGCGGCTCGTCGGACGCACCGATAGAAGACGTCAATCCGCTTCATGGCATCCACACCCTCGTCACACGTAAGGGCGGCGCCGGAGTGTACAATGAAGCTGAAGGGGTAAGCCGTTTCGATGCGTTTAAAATGTATACGGTAAATCCGGCGGAAATTGCCTATAAAGCAGACAGGTCCGGCAGGATAAATACCGGTTATTACGCGGACTTTGCCGTCTTCGACAGGGACATTATGCAGGTTGATGCTGAAGAACTGCTCGAAGCGAGGGTGACAAGAACTGTAATAGATGGTGATACAGTATATCAGGTCAATGAACAGGGGAACCAGTATGACACTTAAAATCAGTATTTTCGGAGCCGGGAATGGTGGTATTACTGCAGCTGCCGATATGACGGAAAAAGGACATGAGGTCACTTTGCACCAGTCAAAAAATTCGCAGAGGAACCTCGGAAGCATTGCGGAGACCGGCATAATCAATTTCAACGGCCAACCGGTCAAAATCCATAAATTCACCAGAGAAGTGGAGGAGGCGGTGCGCGGCAAAGATGTCATCATGCTGACGATACCTGCAACAGCCGTTGAGCCAATTGCCGAAAAGCTCGCCCCTTATCTTGAAGACGGCCAGTATGTATTTATAAACAGTGCGAGTTCAATGAGCAGTATGAGATTCAAACGCGTGCTGAATAATATGAAAAATGATATCGATGTCAAAGTCGGTGAAACGATGTCGCTCACATATGCATCGAGATATGATCAGGAGACGAATGAAGCGACGCTGATTTCGTACAATGAACACAACCTTTTTGCGGCATACCCTTCAAGATTCACAACAGAAATGTTGGAAGTGCTGGGCTGGATGTATGATCATCTGAAGCCGGCGAAGAACATCATAGAAACGACATTGAACAACGGCAATCCGGAAAGCCACCCGGGGCCGTCTATTCTCAATGCCGGGCGCATCGACTATGCCGGTGATGATTTTTACCTGTATAAAGAGGGAATCACCGAACACACGGTGAACATCATACACAAAATCGATGCGGAGCGGCAGCAGATATGCAGAGTGCTTGATTTTGAAGCGATGTCAAAATCGGAGCGCAGCGTACGGAGTGGGTATTTCGGAAAGTCTGCGTCCCTGCAGAAACAGTACAACCATTCCCCGGTGCTCGCTGACATACAGGGGCCGGCAGATCTTGAAAACAGATATGTGACTGAAGATGTATCCAACGGACTCGTCCTCTGGGCGAGCATCGGTGATGCAGCCGGTGTAAAAACACCTGTGATGGATGCTGTCATCACACTGGCCGGTGTACTGCTCGGAAGGGATTATTTCAATGAAGGCGTCACGCTCAAGAAACTCGGCATTGAAAATGTGGATGCTGCCGGGCTCAATGCATTGATGGAATACGATCATACAAAATAGGACACAGGCCGCGCGGCCTGTGTTTTTTAATCCATCTTTTTGCCGTAGACGCTGACAGACTGGCTGTCAGCATAAAATACCCCGTTTCCTTCTTCGTCAATTGTAATTTCATCAGCTCGGTTTCCGGTGTGGTCCACCCACTTTTCACCGGTGCGGATTTCTCCGACATGCATCTTTTTGAATCCTTCCTCCAACCCATTGGAAATGACAACGGCGCATCCCGAACCGGTAGTATGCTCACCGCCGAAACGGATCCAGCCGATTGTATCCGGATGGTCGAAATAGTCCTTCTGATTGCCGTGAGCAAGTTTTTTCCGGATATCGAGCAGAACGTCGATTTCATCTCTCTTTCCGTCGACTTTATGGTCGCCGCTGATACCGTGATAGTCTCCGTAAAATACACATGGATAGCCGTCCTGTCTCAGAAGTATCAGGGAGTAGGCCGGCTGCTTGAACCAGTCCGCAACAAACGATTCGAGCGATTCACCCGGCTGCGTATCATGATTATCCACAAATGTCACAGCATTCGATGGATTTTCTGCGACCATTGATCCATCGAATATCTGTGTCAGATTATATGTTTCTTTCTCCAGGCCCGCTGTGTAAAAATTATAATGGAGCCTGACATCAAATACGTCGATATCAAATGACACATCATCCAGGAAATCCTCATTCGCTTCAAGCGAAGGGTTCCAGTATTCACCAAAGAAATATATATCCCGGCCGGCATGTTCAGCCACTTCATCTATAAAACGTTTAATGAAATTACTGTCAATATGTTTCGCGGCATCAATACGGTATCCATCCGCATCCAGTTCATCGGACAGCCACTTGCCCCATCGGATCATCTCTTCCTGTACTTCCGGGTGGGCGTAGTTAATGTCTGCGTACATCAGATAATCATAGTTGCCGTGCTCGGCATCGACGTTATCACTCCAGTCCTTGTCTTCTCCCATGATCCTGAAAATCCCGTTCCGTTCTTCCTTTGCATCATAGTCGACACCTGTAAAAAGGTTGAAGTTCCATTTGAAATCGCTATGCTTTCCTTGCCGGCCCGGAAAGTCAAAATAAGTATATCCCTCTATATCGAACGGCTCACGGATTTCCTCTTCGCGGTCGTCCTCTTTGACTTCGACGACCTTGAATGTTTCTTTTTCGTCACCGCCCGCCTTATGGTTCATCACCAGGTCGAGATAGACGAGGAGTCCGGTCTCCCTGCAGGCATTGATGGCATTTTGAAGCTGTTCCTTAGTGCCGTATTTGGTCCTGACACTGCCTTTTTGATCAAATTCGCCGAGATCATAAACATCATAGGCTGCATAACCGGGATTCGAAGGATGGTCCGCTTTTGTCGGAGGCGGCAGCCAGACGGCGTCGAACCCCTGCCCTTTGATCTTCGCAGCCTCCTTTGATAAGTGGTTCCAATGTTCCCCGTCATCCGGTGAATGCCATTCGAAATATTGCATAATAGTCAGATCCATTTTTCATATCCTCCCGAAGTTATTGTTTTATATATATCCCTTATTCATTTCGTTTAACCTTTTTTCCCATAAGGATAAAAATTTTGCCATCCAGATGACAAGTTCCAGATGAAAAATTGTGATATTCCGTTTATCGCCTTTGCACTCAGGTTATAATAAAATAGACCACAAAGAAGGAGGAGTTATACATGAATAACATCGGAGATCAATTCATGTCCGTGCTGAACAGTATTATTGATTTTATTCCAAATCTTATCAGTGCAATCCTGTTCTTAATTCTGGCATGGATCATTGCAGTAATCGTGAAGAATATTATCGTGAAGGGACTCAAGGCAATCGGGTTCGACAAATGGCTTGAGAAGAAGGGGGTGAGCAGTCCCGATGAAGCGCAGCGGGAGTCGGAAGGACTGATAGCAACACTTGGCAAACTTGCCTATTTCCTGGTATTCATCCTGTTCCTTCCGCCGGTATTTGATGCGCTGAACATGCAGTCTGTTTCAGATCCCATCAGGGAAATGATGACTGCAGTGCTGAACTTCATTCCGAGGCTCTTTGTTGCAGGTGTACTGGTTCTGCTCGGGTTGTATCTGGCGAAAATCCTGGGCAAGCTTGTAACGAACCTGCTTAAGAGCCTGAATGCAAGTAAATTCAATTCCTACGTGAATTTTGGAGACAAATCCAAAGAGGGCATCGATATTCCTAATGCTGTTGGATGGATTGTCGCTGTTCTGATTGGTCTGTTCTTCGTAGTACAGGCGCTTAGCGTGCTTAATCTTGAAGTGTTCAATACGATCGGAACGGCAATCATCGCCTATATTCCATTGGTGATTTCAGCACTCATAATCCTGGCGCTCGGCTTTATCGGGGGCAACCTGCTGTCCACTGTCATTACCAAAAGTACGGGAAATGCGTTCGTTGGTGAAATTGCCAAATATCTTATCATCATCGTGGCAGTATTCATGACACTCGATCAGCTGAATTTTGCACAGAGCATCGTCAACCTCGCCTTCCTGTTCATCCTGGGCGCAGTGGCCATCGCCTTTGCAATCAGTTTCGGTATCGGTGGCAGAACATTCGCCGAAAAGCAGCTTCATAAATTTGAAGACAAAGTTCAAAAAGAAGACCGTGGCAACCAGTAACGGAATGTGATTGAATTTAATTCCAATCCAAACACTTTATGCATAAAGTGTTTGGATTTTTTTGATTATATAATGAAGATGTTGTGTTATCATGAATATATTAACCATAGGCGTAAAGGAGAATTTTTGAATGATCACGAGAGGTCAAGTTGAAGAAATCGTTGGAAATATAAATGATCCGATACTGAACGTACCTATAGCAGAAACAGAAGGTATTCAGGAGATCAGCGTCAAGGAAGAAAAGAACCACGTAAGCATTAAGGTTGCAATCGGCCGTCTTGGCGGGCAGGAGCAGCTCGACCTTCAGATGAAGATTGTAAATGCTGTCAAAGAAGCGGGGGCTGATTCAGTCGGACTCAGGTTTGGTGAACTGGATGAAGAAACGATCGAACGCCATCGCGGGACTGCAGGCAGCGAAGTTGAGAACCGTTTCAAGGAAAGCGATACGGAATTCATCTCCATCGCATCCGGTAAAGGCGGAGTCGGAAAATCCACAGTTGCGGTAAACCTCGCAGTTGCACTTGCCAACAAGGGGAAGAAAGTCGGTCTGATCGATGCAGATATATATGGTTTCAGTGTCCCGGACATGATGGGTATCACTGATAAACCGGAAATAGAGGATAAAACACTGATTCCCGTTGAGCGTTTTGGTGTCAAAGTGATTTCAATGGCGTTCTTCGTAGAGGAAAACACTCCTGTCATCTGGCGGGGGCCGATGCTCGGCAAGATGATCAACAGTTTCTTCGACGAAGTGAAGTGGGGAGAACTCGATTATCTGCTCCTCGACCTGCCTCCGGGTACGGGAGATGTGGCACTGGATGTTCATCAGCTGCTGCCGCACAGTAAGGAGATCATCGTGACCACACCACATCCGACAGCTGCCTTTGTAGCTGCAAGGGCAGGGGCAATGGCACAGCACACAGATCATGAGATCATCGGGGTCATAGAAAATATGAGCTATTTCGAAAGCAAAAACACAGGAGAGAAGGAATTCATTTTTGGTAAAGGTGGCGGGGACAAACTCGCCAAGGAACTGGGCGTACCGGTGCTCGGACAGCTTCCCCTCGGACAGCCGGAATGGGATAAAACTGATTTTGCACCTTCTGTCTATGGAGATGACGAAATCGGAAGAGTATATCAGAGCATTGCAGAAAATGTAATCCAGGAAAGTGAATAGGCGGGGGAAGTAAAAGCATGACATCAAAATATCTAGTTAAGTTTTACTTCAGGATACTTCTGCTCGGCATGATCATCACTGCAGCAGTCAGCCTGGTCACTGAGTATCAGAATGTCACACAGTATCTGTTCGAAGGACAGATCGGCGAATTTCTGGCGGGACTTGTATGGTTCCTGGGTTACGGACTGCTCATAGCAACAGTCAGCCAGGTCGCTTTCTTCATATATTTATTCATCCATCCACTCGGCATGGGAATATTCGGACGGATCTGGCCGTATGTCCAGCTTCTGCTTGTGATGTACGCAATCTTTGATCTTTTCTACTTGAGATTCTACAGGTTCGGCCTTGAATCAGGTCAGGTCTGGAGCTTCATCTGGATTCCGGGACTTGTCGTTTTAGCCGGCTTTATCGTGGCGGGAATGAAGAACAAGTCCTCTGAAGATACGAATATATTCATCCCGGCTCTCTTCTATATGATATTCATGACTTCAGTCACACTCATTCCGTTTCTGAGTGTGGAAGACACATCATGGATATACAGATCGGTATTCACACTCATCATATGTAATGCAGTTCAGCTTCTGACACTGCCGTCTTATATAGAAGATTCTAAAAGAGAGAAGGAAGAGCGGGGCAGGGTGACAAAGAGTGATATCAATGAACAAAAGAGGGCTGAATCAAAACAGCAGGAAGCCGCGCAGAAGAAAAAAGAAGAGTCCCAGACGAAGAAAAGAAAGAGCATGAAGTATAAAAATGAGACCCGCATGGCGGAAAATGATAAAAAGAAAAAAGATAAATAGGGTTAAAACCCTGTTGTGCAGCGCTTTTGCGCTGCTTTTTATTTATCCGGTGTAAAACTCCAATATATTTATCGATCAAATCGTTGACACCAAACCGCACGCTTGGTAAGATATATCTTGTCGCTGAAACACGGTGGCCAAAAACAAAAGCAAGGCAAACAACATGAAAAACATTTTTAAAAAAGTACTTGCAATCAAGTTGCTAAAGTGATAATATGATAAGGCGACACAAAAAAGAGAACATTGAAAACTGAATGACAATATGTCAACGTTAATTCCGAGAAAGTGACACACGATGTGTGTTACCGATTGAGGCGGACAATATAAACGCAACTGATACTGGAACAGTATCATACGAGCTCAAGATGAGCTTTCCAATTATGGAGAGTTTGATCCTGGCTCAGGAT
>DXHR01000036.1 GCA_019113295.1 Candidatus Salinicoccus stercoripullorum
AGAACAATAGACTGAGAGAAAAACTGAATCCCCACAACAAAGAAGTCTACGAAGATATATTGGTCTATATCAGATTAAATTACACTTCCGAAGACGAAGAAACTGAAGAAATACTGAATGACCTTCTTATACACACAGTACAGGCACAGAGGGATGGTAAAAATATCGAGAGCGTTACCGGGGAAGACTATAAAGAATATGCTGCCAGCATCATCCAAGAACTCCCGCAAAGAAATATATGGAAGCTTGCAGGGAGGATAGCATTGATTTTTCTTGGAGTGATGTACCTGTTTTCGTTTTTTACAGACCTGATATTCAACATTATTGACAGGGCACCGTTATCCATCACAATCGATGCTACAGCAGAAATCTTTTACATTGTTATCATGGCCCTGTCCGGAGTTGGTTTCGTATTCCTCTTTTTCCATACGATGCAGTATACCTTGTTCAGAAATTGGCCGGCCTGGAAAGAATATGGATTATTTTTCATCATCAGTGCAGTCTCTTTTTTGATTATTATATTTCTGGGCTTTTTGAAGAATGCTGTCGATATCGGACCATCAATCGAAATGAGCCTTTGGTTCCCTGTAATGCTGGGCATTATCCTTGTAATGCTGGGTTTCTATCTGCTTTTCAAACCCGGAAGTAACGCCGGGCGATAGGGAAATGAGTAGCACATACCAATACAAAAAGCAGACCTCCGCAATGGAATTCATTACGGAAGGTCTGCTTTTTAGTAATTATTGGAGCTACTTGTCTATACCACTTTTACAATATTTGAAACACTAATGTGATAGCCGGAATATCATTAAAAGTTTATACACAGTTTATCTTATTTTTATATTCGATTTATACGGCGGGGGTAGAATAGGGTTCAAACATTGAGAAAGGAACCGTGAATATGAAACTCGCATTAAAAGAACTTAAGTTTTACAAATTCAAATACGTGCTCGTTACACTGATTCTTTTCCTGCTCGCATTTCTTGTATTGTTCATCTCGGCACTTGCACAGGGATTGGCCAAAGAAAACGTCTCAGGTGTCGAAGCCTGGAATCAGAAGTACTTTATTATATCAGAAGGTGTTGATGATTCACTCACACAGTCAAATATCGGTGATCAGCTGGATCAAATAGAAGAAATAACAAATGATGGTCATAAAATACAGTTTTCGAGAAACAGCTTATCCACCCCGGACTCAAATATTGATATGGTATTCACCAACACAGATGAAAATATCGTTCCCCAGGCAGATTCAGGACGTCTGCCGGAAACTGCCAATGAAATTCTTCTGAATTATAAACTGACCGATGAAGGTTGCAGTATCGGAGACACCATTGAACTGAAAGATACTGATGTCACATACGAAATTACAGGTTTCACTGATGACATAATGTATGCGCACACTTCCATGGCTTACGTTACAGCTGACGGTATGGACAGACTTGACCGCACCAGCATTGCAGCCGTGGCACTGCCTGAAAGCATGGGCGGTATTTCTGACGATATCAATGAGATCGAGGATATAAAAATGGTGAGCGAGGACGATATCATGCAGGCGATACCAAGCTACCAGGCGGAGCAGCAGCCACTCAACCTTATGATCGTCTTCCTGTTCATCATTTCAGCGATTGTACTCTCTGCATTCTTCTACGTCATAACGATACAGAAGTCATCACAGCTTGGCATTCTTAAAGCGATAGGAACCAAAAACAGTGAACTGGTGAAAGCGATACTGGTACAGGTCATACTCATCACACTCATCGGAGTCATCCTGTCTGTCGCCATCATGTTTGGACTCAATACCGTCATACCCGTATCCATGCCATTCTATCTGAATACCAGTCTCATGATGGTTGTATCTGGTCTGTTCCTGGTGGTAGCATTCCTCGGGGCCATTCTGTCACTCGTGCGTATCGTCAAAATCGATCCATTAGATGCTATAGGAGGCGAATAATATGGGATTAGTCATAAATAATCTTACGAAATCATTCGGCAAAGGCGACGTAGAAACAAAAGTGCTGAAAGGGATTGATATGGAAGTGGATGAAGGGGGGCTGGTCATACTGAAAGGTGCCTCAGGTTCCGGTAAAACGACGCTGCTTTCCATCATCGGCGGACTGCTCGGACGCAGTGGCGGAGAAGTAACATTGAATGGTGAAAACTATCTGGATATTAATGAGAAAGCTCTGACAACCATGCGGCTTAGAGAGATTGGATTCATTTTCCAATCCTCCCACCTCATCCCTTATATGAAAGTCATTGACCAACTGGCATTCGTGGGGGAACAGGCGGGAATGAGATCAAAAGATGCCAGGCAAAAAGCAGAACAGCTTCTAAGGGAAATCGGCCTTGGACATAGACTAAAAGCCTATCCGAATGTCCTTTCCGGCGGCGAGAAGCAACGCGTCGCAATCATGCGGGCGTGGATGAATGAGCCGAAAATGATACTTGCCGACGAACCGACAGCAAGCCTCGATGCCAAGAGGGCCACAGAAGTGATGGGTATGATACGTGACAATATCAGAACCAACAATTCTGTAGGGTTGATGATCACCCACGACGAAAGACTTTTCGACTATGCCGACAGGATCTATACACTGGATGATGGACACGTAGTTGCTGAAGAAAAAACAGAAGAGAAAAAACTGGTCCATAATTAAAAAATACCCGGCAGTTCAAATGAACTGCCGGGCTTCGTTTATCAGCTTAGGAGAACGCCTTCCTCATGCGTATTGAGGCCGAGATTCCTGGAGATCTTTTCATCAATTTCGCTGAAGTATTCGGGATTGTCGGTTAGCGATATGCCGAATGAAGGAATCATTTCTTTTATCTTATCTTCCCATTCCGGGAAGTCATCGAAACACCTGCTCATTACGTCAAGCATTACATCAACCGAGACCGAGGCGCCCGGAGATGCACCGAGCAACGCCGCGATGGAACCATCTTCTGAAGTGATGACCTCAGTACCGAACTGCAACGTGCCTTTGCCGCCTTTGTCCGTGTCTTTTATCACCTGTACGCGCTGTCCGGCAGTCACTACATCCCATTCTCCGCTTCTGGCCTCCGGAATGAATTCCCGCAGATCTTCCATCCTCTCTTCTTCGGAGAGTAGCAGCTGCTGAATCAGATACTTCGTCAGACCCATCTCCTTGGCACCTGCTGAAAGCATTGTCAGAACATTATAAGGCTTCACTGAACCGAGAAGATCCATATTGGAGCCTGTTTTCAGAAACTTGGGTGAGAACCCTGCAAATGGTCCGAACAGAAGGGACCTCTTACCGTCGATATAACGCGTATCGAGATGGGGCACAGACATCGGCGGTGCGCCCACTTTCGCTTTACCGTATACTTTGGCATTATGCTTCTCAACAACCTCAGGATTCTGACAGACCATGAACAGCCCGCTCACCGGGAAGCCGCCCACATTTTTTGATTCCGGTATGCCGGTTTTCTGCAGAAGCGGAAGGCTGCCGCCGCCTGCACCAATGAATACGAATTTTGATGTATGGTATTCATGTTTCCCGTTTTTCAAGTTCTTGACCTTGACCTGCCATTCTCCGCTTTCAGTCCTGCGGATATCCTTGACGCTGTGTTCAAAACGGATATCGACACCTTTTTCTTCCTCGAGTACGTCAAACAGCTTACGTGTCAGATTGCCGAAGTTGATATCCGTGCCCGATTCAATTCTAGTCGCTGCAATCGGTTCTTCCGTGTTCCGACCTTCCATCATCAATGGAATCCATTTTTTCAGCGTCTCCTCATCGTCCGCATATTCCATGCCTTCGAAAAGAGGGCTGTCCGTGAGCGCCTTTACCCGCTTTTTCAGAAACTCGACATTTTTATCTCCTTCCACGAAGCTCAGGTGGGGAACAGGCATGATGAAATCATTTGGATTTTCAAGCAGTTCCCGGTCAACCAGATAGGACCAGAACTGCTTGGAAAGCTGAAACTGCTCATTGATTCTGATCGCTTTGGTAATATCCAGGGAACCGTCCGCCATCTCCGGCGTATAGTTCATTTCACATAATGCAGAGTGTCCGGTTCCCGCATTATTCAACGCATCCGAACTTTCCTGGGCGGTCCTGTCAAGTTTCTCGAACACTTTGATATCCCATTCCGGTTTTAATTCTTTAAGCAATGTCCCCAGGGTGGCACTCATTATCCCGCCACCGATCAGGATGACATCCGTTTTGTTCAATACACTGTTCATAATAACCACAATGCTCCCTTGTATATATAATCAAGACCAGAAGCTCATAAACGTTACAGAAATCACAAATCAGACTGCAAGAACTTCTGTTTTTACAATCAATAAACACCACACCGAAATTAGTGTAGCGCATATTGAAGTTTCAAAAATATTTATTATTCTTAATTATACTCCTTTTTTCTGAGATATAAAAGAATATTCTTTTAAAATATGACATACAATTAAATAATGTGCCATACCAATTGAATGTAACATGCTCTTTCTGTCAGTCGGGACCAGCGAGTATGAAGGCCATTAAACCTGTTAAACTGACTATATATTAAATAAGGGGCCTTATAATGAGAAATTTCACCATATTCTTCATCAGCCCGGTACTCCTGTTCATATTCCCGCTATCCATCACTGATGCTGTAAATGCCGCCGGGGGCGTGCTGATCTTCTACCTTGTCATGCTTGCAAGCAGGATTTACGAGAGATACAAAAACGAAAAATCAGAAAAGGACCAGAACCAATGAATTTTTTCGGCTCTGATCCTTTGATTTTTTATTTCACTTTTCCGTTGACATAATCAGCAAACTCCTGCAGATTGCCTTCTGTTACATCGATCATGGCCACTTTGCCCATGCCTTCCGGGAATTCGATATAGAGAGTATTCTCCTCAACAAGGGCCTGCACGATGTCCTGGTAGCTGAATACTCGTTTATACGGCTCACCGTTCATGTCCACGCTCATGATCATTCTTTCATTCGTGGTGATATATGCACCTTTAAAATGCGTCTGTTCCCCAACTTTGTAGATAATCGTCCCTTCTACAGCCGGGCCGATTTTCTCAGTCGGATACAGTTCATTCTTGTCTATTTCAATCAGACTCATATCCAACGCCTCCATTCAATTTTCTTTACCTACCAATTTTAGCATTTCGGACAGACAGGAGCTAATAAATTAACCGGCTAATCCCGATGGATCGTCCAGTTATTTTGGGAAGCAGCGGCAAGGAGTTCGGGATCGGGCGTCACTGCCACCGGCCTTCCCACGAGTTCCAGCATCTTCAGATCCGAGTAGCTGTCACTGTAGGCCTCACTACTTTTCCAGTCGACCTCCCTGCCTTTGAAATGATTCCTGATGATATCTATTTTCCTCTCTGCATGCACACGTTCGAACTGAGGTTTAACATCCAGCCTGCCGTCTTTGTAGTGCACTTCAGAACCAACGATGCAGTCGATATTGAATCCTTTGAACACCGCTTCAAGTAACGGTACAAATGCGCCGGATATCAGCATGATGTAGTAGTGGTCCTTCTGCAGCTGTCTGATTTTCCGGACCAGGGAGTCTCTGAGTTCCAGAGCCATGTCACTGGCGACATCGCTGAAGAACTGCTCTATTTCCGGCTTGGAATTATACTTGAAGGAGCGGATATAGTATTCCATCGCCTTATGCTGCATTTTCGTCTTTTTGACAAGTTTCAATTTATAGCCTATATAGAAAGGAGCAAAATTCCTGATGAACCTTCTGTAGTTTTTGCTGAATTTCGGATGGTGTCTCAGACGCTCCATCAGTATTGTAAATGTTTCATGTGGATACAGTGTGCCATCGAAATCAAATAGAGCAACTTTCATATTCGATGTTCCTTTCCTAATCATAGTCATCCTGTACAAAACACTGGAATTCATTTATTATTTTACCACAAAACCATTCATCCCAATATATCATTGCCTGGTCAATTTATTATGAAAACGCTGCACTTTTATATATGATTGAAGTAGCAACTATGTGGAGGGAGTATATAATATGGAACTTACAGTATATTTGGCAGGACAGATCCACGATGATTGGCGGGATACGGTTGTACAGAAAGCGGAAGAGAAGAATCTGCCGCTTACATTCACGGGACCACAGACCGATCATGACCTTTCCGACAACATCGGTGAAAACATCCTCGGAGAACAGCCCGGCAATTATTATAAGGATGATGCCGCTTCTGCAATCAATAATCTGCGCACCCAGGTGCTGATGCAGAAATCCGATGTCGTCATTGCACTGTTCGGAGAAAAGTATAAACAGTGGAACACCGCCATGGATGCAAGCACTGCGGTTGCACTGAACAAACCATTGATCCTCGTCCGTCCGGAAGAGCTTATCCATCCGCTAAAGGAACTGTCCAACAAAGCGAATGTGACAGTGACAACAGTGGATCAGGCAATGGAAGTCCTCGGGTACATTTATAAATAGCTAGCGCATATGACAGGTCGTATGCTGCAACTCTTCCAAAAAGAGCTTGGCCATCGTGCTGAGCTCTGCTTTTTTATTGACCACCCACCCGACTTTGATGCTATCTTCGGCCGCAAGCGGCACCTGTACAATTTCAGAGTCATCCAGATCATCACTCAGAATCCCTGTGGAGATCGTGTAGCCGTTCAGTCCGATCAACAGATTGAAGAGTGTGGCACGGTCACTGACCTGGATACTTTTCGGACTCGGCAGAGTGCTGAAAATCTCCTCGGAATAATAGAACGAATTAAACTGCCCCTGTTCAAATGTCAGTCTCGGATAATCTTCAAGGTCTTCGAGTGTCACCACATCCTTTTTTGCCAGCGGATTTTTCTGACTGATGAAAATATGCGGCGCTGCCTCGAACAGCTCATTGAACATAAGTCCCTTGTCCTTCATCAGCTGCAGCAGCACCTTCTCATTGAAAGCGCTGATATACATGACGCCGATCTCACTCGTCAGATTTTTCACATCATCGATGATTTCATACGTCCGGGTTTCTCTGATCGTGAACTGGTATTTATCCCCGCCATATTTACGGATCGTCTCGACGAAAGCATCCACGACGAATGAATAATGCTGGGAGGATACAGAGAAGAGCTGCTGCGAAGGCTGTTTATTGAAATATCTGCTTTCGAGAAGTTCCACCTGCTCATTGATCTGCCGCGCGTAACTCAAAAACTCCGCTCCATCCTGCGACAGTGAGATGCCGGTGGAGGTCCTTGTGAATAAAGTAAACCCCACTTCTTTCTCCAATTCCCTGATCGCTTTTGACAGTGTCGGCTGGGATATGTACAGCCGGCGGGCCGCTTCATTGATTGAGCCGCTCGAAACGACTTCTATAAAATATTTCAGCTGATGCAGTTTCATCGTTTCCCCTCGCTATCGTCATAGTTTTTTGTTATAGCAGATTATGCCCTTTAACAGTTACTCTATATCTTACATACATGATAATATTTAAACAATATAAAAAGGAGAGGATTTTGATGACAACAGCACATGCGAAAAGAGTATACAGAGCAGACCATGTGGGCAGTCTGCTCCGTTCGGAAAAGATCAAGGAAGCACGCAGGCTGCATGAATCAGGTGAACTCCCGGCTGACAGCCTGAGGCAGGTGGAAGACGAAGAGATTGCAAGAATCGTACAGAAGCAGAAGGACATCGGGCTCGAAGCAGTGACAGACGGGGAGTTCCGCCGTGCCTGGTGGCATTTCGACTTCCTTGAAAGCCTGATCGGTGTCGAAGGATACTGGGCCGGAGGCGGCATCCAGTTCAAGGAACAGAGGACGAAGTCACGGGCCATCAGGGTGACCGGAAAACTGGATTTTGGCAACCACCCTTTCCTTGAAGATTTCAAATATCTCAAGGAAGAGGCAGGAGACCATACAGCGAAATTCACAATACCCAGTCCGAGCATGCTGCATTTCCGGGGTGAAATCGACAGACATGTCTATCCGGAGGAAAATGACTTCTTCAGGGATCTGGCTGCAGCATATAAAAAAGCCATCCGTGCATTCTACGATGCAGGATGCAGATATCTCCAGCTTGATGATACTGCCTGGGCATATCTCTGCTCCGATGAACAGAAAGAGCAGTTGAGGGAAAAGGGGAGGGATCCCGATTATCTGGTCCGAAAATATCTGGAGACGATCAATGAGGCAGTTTCTGACCGGCCGGATGACTTGAGGATCACAATGCATATATGCCGCGGAAACTTCCGTTCGACATGGATTTCTTCCGGCGGATACGAACCGGTTGCCGCGGAAATTTTCAGCAGGCTCAACATCGATGGATTCTTCCTGGAATACGACACTGAACGGGCCGGCGGTTTCGAACCGCTGCGGCATGTTGACAGGGACGACCTCACAATCATACTGGGTCTTGTCACTTCAAAGCATGGGGAATTGGAGAATAAGGAAGAAGTGAAGAAACGCATTGATGAAGCCGCAGGATATGTTCCGCTGGACCAGCTCGCCCTCAGCCCCCAGTGCGGTTTTGCCTCCACAGAAGAGGGGAACCTGCTGACGGAAGAAGAGCAGTGGGAAAAACTTGGACATGTCGTGAAAATCGCAGAGGAAGTCTGGTCGTAAATAAAGTGGATCGAAGACAGGAAAAAGCAACCGTACGGTTGCTTTTTCCTGTTTAAACGATTGAAAGCATGCGCTCCAGACTGACTTTTGCGTTGTGGGCTGTGTACGCATCCACCTTGATGATGTTCGTCCGGTCTCCCTGTGCAATCTTATCCAGACACCACGCAAGGTGGGGCAGGTCGATGCGGTTCATCGTCAGGCACGGGCACATAATCGGATTGAGTGATTCCACTTCCAGATGTGTGTACGTTTCCTTCAATCTGCTGACGAGGTTCATCTCAGTCCCGATCGCCCATTTCGACCCCGCTGGCGCGTCCTCCAGCATATCGATGATGTATTTCGTAGAGCCGCTGTAATCCGCATTCTGAACCACTTCAAAAGTACATTCAGGATGCACCAGCACATTGACATCCGGTTTCTTTTTGCGAACCTGATCGATATGGGCGGGGAAGAACTTCTCATGGACTGAGCAATGCCCCTTCCATAGAATGATGCGTAAATCTTCATCATCACCTTCATACTCAAGTTTTTTATGGATCGGATCCCAGACTGCCATCTGCTCAAGCGGTACTCCAAGGTCATATGCCGTGTTCCTGCCAAGATGCTGGTCAGGGAGGAATAAAATCCGCCGTCCCTGTTCGAGTGCCCACTGGATCACTTTTTTGGCATTGCTGCTGGTTACACACGAGCCGCCTTTTTCTCCAACGAATGACTTGATCGCAGCGGTCGAGTTGACATATGTCACAGGCAGTATCCCTGCTCCCAGCCTTTCTGTAAGCCTTTCATAACCCAGTACGGCCTGGTCGATATCCGCCATATCCGCCATGGAACAGCCTGCATTCAAATCAGGCAGATACACCGTCTGATCATCATCAGTCAGTATATCCGCCGTTTCGGCCATGAAATGGACACCGTTAAAAACGATATGCTCTGCGTTTTTATTATCCCTGCTGATGCGCGCCAGCTGCAGGGAATCACCCATTACATCGGCAAACTGTGCCACTTCATCTTTTTGGTAGTGATGCGTGGGCATGAAAAGTCTGTCCCCCATCTCTTCTTTTATCTTCCTGATCCTTTCTCCCAGCTCTTCATTCGTTGCCTGTATGTAATAATCCGGAATTCTTTTTGGGAGTGTTTCTACTGGATTGAACATTCAATATACCACCTTTAATGAGAAATCTAGTGCTTGCTGCTGATGGAAGAGGGCACCGACTGAAATATAATCGACTCCCGATTCCGCATAAGCCCGTAGTGTGTCTTCGGTTATACCGCCGGAGGCTTCGGTTCTGATTGCTTCAGGGACTTTGCCGATGTGCGCCTTGATCCACTCCGGAGAGCAGTTGTCAAACATGATAATGTCCACTTTGTTCCTGATTGCCTCCTCAAGCATCAGATCATCTTCTATCTCAACTTCTATCTTGTCCATAGGCCCCTGAATGGCTCTCGCTCTTTCCACTGCCCGCGTCATCGATCCCATGAAGGAAATATGATTGTCCTTCAGCATGATGCCGTCATTCAGCGTCCTCCTGTGGTTCTTCCCGCCCCCTGTTGTCACCGCATATTTCTCAAACTCTCCCAGGCCCGGTGTTGTCTTCCTGGTGTCTGTGACGGTGGCATCTGTATCTGCAATGATATCATTCAGCTTTTTTGTCATCGTTGCGATACCGGACATACGCTGTACCATATTAAGAACGAAGCGTTCTGAAGTGAGGATGGACCTTACATTTCCATGGATCCGGGCGATTTCATCACCTTTTCTGATCTCTGTACCATCATCAAAAAGCAGCTCGACGGATATTTTCTGATCGACTAAGTTAAAACCTTCTTCAATAATCAACCCGCCGCAGAAAATACCGTCGGATTTGGCAAACAAGGTCGCAGTTCCCCCGGCATCATTGTCAAAAATCCCTGACGCAAGGTCCCCGTAATGATTATCTTCAATATAAAAATTTCTGAGTTTCTCTCTGATTTTCAACACATTCAGCAATGAGTTCCTCTCCCTCCATAGCTAGCTGGATTTCCGTGTTTCTCAATTCTTCTTTCTTTTCCCGGGAATTTTTGTGATTGTGACTCCCCCGCGTCCCCTCCTCTGTAAACATCCTTGAATAATACTGTAAACAGTAATGATTTAGCAGTATCACTCCCAGCTGTCCAGATCTGTCCGGCGGTGCTCTGCTGTGACCAGAAGCCGCTGTAACCACCGGCAGCCAATACTTCTTCATCTGAAAAATAACGCCGGGCGTTACTTTTATCATCCATTATAATATCTCTGCACTACGGTTTTTGGTCTTATCCAGAAAGAATCGGGTCATCATCCATATAACGCTTTATGAGTCCATCATTTTTTCCGATCATCCGCCGGATGACTTCCCTGTCACCTATGCGGGAACCTGTCTCGTATGTATCCGATAGATGACTTTCACCATGATTACTTTCATCCAGAACCTCAATGAAACTGAGCACAGCGAGCCCGGATCCGACAATTATTACATCACTCATATATTTACACCTTTATTTACATCTAACTTTACATTAATATTGACATTAAAAGATATCAATTACAATACCAAAGGAGAAAATATAATGATTTATTTGGACAATGCAGCGACTACAAAGCCGGATGCACATATATTGGAGGCATATTCAAAACTGTCTGAGGATATGTTCTATAACAGCGAAAGTCTTCATGGAGGAGGGCTCGATATAAATGATCTTCTGCAGCAGACGAGAAATTACATACAAAAGTATTTTAACAGCAGCAAACAGGTTATTTTCACAAGAAGCGGCTCACATGCGAATGAAATTGCGCTACAATTGTTGTTGAAGGAGAGAAAGCCGGGCCATGTACTGATCTCTCCGTACGAACATCTTTCCATCAAAGCGGCTCTTGGACAATTCAGTGGGATTTACAGCTGCACCATGATGCCGCTCGATCGGAACGGACACATCGATCTGGATAAACTTTCGGAAATGATGGAAGATGATACTGCACTTGTCATCATGCAGCATGTGAATTCCGAAACGGGATATCGGCTGCCGGTGGAGGTGGTGGGAGATATGTGTGATGTCCGGGGTATACCTCTTCATGTGGACGGTGTCCAGGGCGCACACAAAGACGGGATAGATATCGACCGGATCCCCGGCAGCTACAGCTTTTCCGGTCATAAGATCCATGGCACGAAAGGCACCGGCGCACTGATGGTGGACTACCGGTATATGAATGTGCTGAACAGTCATTTCCATCATGAATCAGGCACACAGAACGGCACCCTGGATGTTCCGGGCATTGCGGCCATGGCAATGTGCCTGTCCTCCGAGCCCGGCATAAAACGGATGAAGGATATCAGGCAATATCTGGTGAAAAAAATGGATAGCATCGGCGTTATAACGCTTTGTTTCAAAGCTTGTGCTCCGCATATCCTTGCATGTGCAACACCTTGGGTTGAAGGACAGTATGTGATGCAGGGCCTGTCGAGCAAAAATATATACGTATCCACCGGCACAGCATGCGGCCGGGGACGGATGATAAGCAGGGGACTTGAAGAAGTGCTTGAAGGCGGATACGGAACATCAGGAGAACATTATATAAGAATATCGATTTCAAAAAATACGACAAAGGATGAGATTGATTCGCTTGTCTCCCATATGGACCAGATACTACAGGAGGTGGAATAATGACCACAGCAAAAAAGAGAAGAGCAGAAATATTGGAAGATCTAAGAAATACCGGGGATTCAATCAGCGGAGTGAAATTGGCTGAGCAATATGATGTATCCAGGCAGATCATCGTCAGGGATATTTCGATATTGAAGGCTGACGGACACCCCATCGTTTCCACAAGCAGAGGGTATGTGCACCGGCCGGCAGTGCGGCGGGGCAAGCCTTTCAAACGCACGATTGCCTGTCAGCATAATTTTGAACAGATGGAAGAGGAACTGAAGATCATCCTCGATAACGGTGCGATGATAGATGATGTATCCATCGATCATCCTGTGTACGGGGAAATAAACGGCGAACTGATGATTGCGACGAATGAGGACCTGACCCTGTTCCTCACCCGCATGGATAAAGAGAAAAGCAGGATGCTCGCCAACCTTACCGATAATGTCCATCTGCATGTAATATCTGCAGACACAAAAAAAATCCTCGATAATGCCATCCGCGACCTGATTGAACACGGCTACATCATCCAGGACTAAAGACGTGAAAAGGACGAAGGCGGCCGCCTTCGTCCTTTTCGGCCTTTATTATCAGCCAAGCTGCTGCTGTTTTTCTTTCTTTCTTATATCGATGAATATCTTCGTCTCAGCTGCAACGACACCAGACAGACCGAGCAGGCCGATGAGGTTTGGCACCGCCATGAGTGCATTGAATATATCACCAAGGTTCCAGACGGTCTGCAGAGACATCGTCGCTCCTGGGATTATGGCAAGAACGAAAATCAGCCGGTACAGATAAGTGAATTTATCCCCAACGAGATAGGTGAAACACTTTTCACCAAAATACCCCCATCCAAGGATGGTTGAGAAAATGAATGTAAGCAGTGTTATCGCTACTACATAGTCCCCGTATCCCGGCAGCAGCATCTCAAAGGACTGGGCTGTGAGGGCTGCACCCTCTGTGCCCGACCCATAAATGCCCGCCATCGTCAGCGACACACCTGTAATGGAACAGACTACTATGGTATCTATGAATACCTGGGTCATGGATACCAGTGCCTGACGTGCAGGGACGTCCGTACGGGCGGAGGCTGCGGCGATACCACCGGTGCCGAGACCGGCTTCGTTTGAAAACAGCCCGCGGGCCACACCCATGCGTATTACAGTACCAAGTGCCCCTCCGGCAGCCGCCTGACCTGTAAATGCATCCGAAAAGATTATTCCGAGAGCAGCAGGCACCTGATCAATATGAATGATAAGAATTGCAATACCCGCAACTAAGTAAAAAGCCACCATGAATGGTACCAATATACCGGCAGTCCGTCCGATACTTTTGACACCTCCGAGTATGACCAGCCCTACAAGAACTGCCATTACCGTCCCGGTCATCCAGGTCGGCACATTAAACACATCGAGAGCAACATCCGATGCAGCATTCGCCTGGATCATATTTCCGATACCAAATATTGCGGCGAACACTGCAAAAAAAGCGAACAGGACGCCCAGCCATTTCTGACCGAGGCCATGCTCCAAATAATACATGGGGCCGCCGGACATCTCACCCTTATCATTTTTCTGACGGTACTTTACACCGAGTATCCCTTCCGAATACTTCGTGGCCATGCCGACAAGAGCTGTCATCCACATCCAGAACACCGCTCCGGGACCGCCGAGAACGACTGCAGTAGCTACACCGACGACGTTACCGGTACCCACCGTTGCCGCAAGGGCAGTCATCAGTGCCTGGAAATGCGATATATCTCCTTCGCTTTTATCATCGGACTTGCTGAAAGCCATCTTCAGTGAGTAGGGCAGCATCCTGAAAGAAAAGAATGTCAATCTGATAGTCAGGAACAGGCCCGTTCCCACAAGAAAGATGATAAGGGGAAGACCCCATACAAAACTGCTGACATCTGCTGTAAAATCTACAAACCATGCACCCAATGTTTTTTCCTCCCTTTATCTGACAACATGATTAAAATTTATATGAATTTTCTGATAAAGTCAACATAAAAATAATTTAGTGAATTAAAGGAAAGGAGTTCTATTGAGCCAATAATAAAAAACCGCTCAATGAGCGGTTTAAAGTTTACCAATTGCATCAAAGTCACTTTTTCGGATCCGGTAATTCCTGAAGATATAGCTGCCGATAAAACCGGTTATCCCTGAAATGACTGCGACAATGACAGCATACAATACAACCTGTGAAGCCGGATTGAAACCGAACAGGACAAGCAGCCCGGCAGTCGGGGTCGCTGTACCCGGCGCATCGTTGATGAGACCGGAATAGGCGATGACCATGCCGCTTAAAGCACCCCCTATGAAATTTGTCGCATAAATCGGCACCGGGTTCGCACTGACAAGGTCAGCCTTTGACAGCGGTTCAATGGCTACGGAAATGACAGATTTCAAATCCCCGATTTTCAGCTTATGGAAAATCACACTGTTCATGAACGCAGAACCGAATGCCGCCAGACTGCCGACGGCCATCGGTATTCCTGTAAGACCTAACAGGGCGGTAAGGGCCATGGAACTGAGCGGTGAGGTGCCGACTACTGTGATGATACCGCCGAGCATGAGCCCCATGATAAGCGGACTGGTGTCTGTTGCTGTTTCAATGATGGTTCCAATCTGGAGCAGGGAGGCATCCACCAATGGCGAGATACCCAGACCGATCAGACGTGTGAGCGGCACCAGTAAAATGACAACCAGTATGAAATCCAGCCCGTTCGGAATTTTCTTTTCAAAGAATTTGGCGGCAAATGAAATTATGTATGCGGCAATCATCCCCGGGATAAGTCCGAGACCTCCCATAGACACCGCAATTATGGCTGAGTTCTGTGCATTGACCTTCATAGTGAGTGCTACAAGGAATGCAACGATAACTCCGCTGAGGAGCCCGGCTTCAAGTCCGGTCTCATGAAAAAATTCCAGCCCGAAAATATCACCGATGACGAACCTCTGCAGAGCTTCGACCAAAAACGTCGCAATGGCGGCTCCGGCAAGTGCACCCATGACATCTGCCCCGTAAGGTGCGTAATAAGTAAATATGGTAAAGAACACAAGTATCACAAGTAGCAGTAGTATTCCAATTATCTGTTCCATCATTGTTCCCCTATCGAAAAAGCATACAGCGAGAATGATTATTTTCATTGCTGTCACTATTCAAGTAATTTATCACGACGCTGCCGGCCACTTGTGCTGCAATGAGCAAAGCACATCATTGATCCGGAATTTCGGATGAGGATATGCATCGCCGCAGCGATCTGGAATGTCAGGCCGGATTATTGTAAAGAGCAGGATAGTCCTCCTATACTCCAGTACATTCGTAACACCAAAGGTCCCTTCCAGATCTGAAGGGATCCTTTCGATTTCCTTCTCTATTCTCTTCTTCGTTTTAAGTCCTGACGCCCGCAAATCGCCTTCAAGTACCACCCGGCCCTTGATGATATTGACCCGGCTCCTGTTTCAAATTCTGCAGTTTTTTTGGCAATTTTGCCTTTTTAAAAATCAACGATATACACGGCTGTTTCAGTTTCCTGAAATGAAAGTTCAGGATTTTCCTGCAGATGCCTGCATATGCCAATCAAGCGGTCTTCCTTTTCCTTCAGACGCTCCAACAATTTCCAAGTGTCATTGGACTCCCTCCAACCTTATGATTACGCTTTTTATAATACATATTAATAGATAGTTTAGTTCTAAATAAAAATTTTTACTGTCAATGTAAACTACAATACCAAAGTTCAGCTTATAAATACAGAAAAAATACAATGGTTTCTCAAATATGAAATTTTATATCAAAAAAGTTCAGGGATGAATTATTTTAACCAACTTCTTCATGAATACCTCCGGATCATTCTATGGTTATGATAAAAAATATTATGATATAACGAAAAGCCGGGGCATTTCATCCCCGGCAGCATTCCTTCCTATTCAATTTCAAATGCAGGTTCCAAATGTCCGTCCTCTTCAAGCTCTGAAAGAAAATCATAAACTTCCTGGGAGGTGAATGCTTCTTTAGCCGCCTGCACCGCTTCGCTGTCCTGATTATCTTCACGGGCTACAAGCTGTATAGCGAATGTATTGTCCTCATCCTCCTCGAGGAATACAGCGTCATCCGGCGTCAGTCCGGCACTTTCTATATAAGCAGGATAGTTGAACACAAGCTCGACCCCGTCTTCATATGCGCCTGTCAGATTAAGCAGGTCGATATGTGTAAATTCAAGATTATGCGGATTCTCTTCAATATCATCCACCGTCGCTTCATGGCTGACGTCTGCCGACAGTGTGATCAAGTCATGTTGTTCGAGTATCATCAGTGCGCGCGCTTCATTCGTTGCATCCGCCGGAATCGCTACTTCGGCGCCATCTTCTATATCCTCGATGGAGTCATATACCGGTGAATAGTAGCCTACAATCGCATTATAGATCGGCTGCAGCGCAACAAGGTTCCCATCTTTTTCATCGTTGAAGACTTCCATGAATGGTTCATGCTGGGCAAAGTTTGCATCCACCTCTTCATTCAGAAGTGCTTCGTTGTATTGAATATTGTCGGATACTTCAACCAGTTCAATCTGGTAGGGTTCCTCAATCGCATCAGCGGCAATCTCGACCACATCCGTCATCGGTGGAAGGTGTGATGCGATTTTGACCACATTATCCTCTTCAGAGGCATTCTCTTCCCCGCTTCCGCCGCATCCTGCCAGCAGTATTGCAACTCCTGTGAAAAACAATCCTTTTTTCAACATATATGATTCTCCTCTTTAAATTTGATTTATCTTTTATCCAGCTGGGCTGCAAGTTTCAGCCCGAGCCACTGAGCAATGATTACAAATATGATAATGACAGCGATTGCGCTGTACATGATATCAGTCTCATAGCGCTGATAACCGTAGCGTATCGCAAAATCACCGATACCGCCTCCGCCGACTACCCCCATGATGGTGGAATAAGATATGAAACTGACAAATGCAGTGGTAAAACCGATAATAAGGGAACTCCTCGCCTCCACGTAAAGGAATTTCCACACGAGCTGCGGCGTTGTAACGCCCATGGACCTTGCTGTTTCAAGTACTTCTTTTGGAATATCATGCAGGGATTGTTCCACGAACCTTGCATAGAGTGCGATTGCGATAAGCATCATTGGGAACGATGCGGCGACGGGATCACCTGTAGCACGTCCGTAAAAATAACGGATCAGGGGCTGCATAACCACTACAAGCAGCAGGAAAGGGAATGAACGGACGATATTCACGAAGATGTTCGCAATCTGATACAGAATTTTATTTTCAAGCGGTTTGCCTTTGGATGCGAGATAGAGCAGGGTGCCGAGAGGCAGTCCGAGGATGATTGCAGCGACCATGGCGAATATCATCATTATCCCTGTCTCATACAGGCTTTCAACAAGACGGGGAGTGTATTCGATGATGCGTTCTATGTAAACTTGAATCATTTCAGGCATCCTGCAGCACTTCCAATACACGTTCATGATAGGACAACTCCGGACGTTCCCTCACTGAACGGTTCACATCAATAGTATCGACCAGTCTGCCGTGCTCCATTACCGCGGCACGCCGGCACAGCTGCTTGATCACACCAAGTTCGTGCGTTACGATGACCACCGTCATGTCAAACTCCTCCTGGGCCCGCTTCAGAACATCCACGATCTCATCTGTCGTATTTTCATCGAGGGCCGAAGTGGGCTCGTCGCACAGCAGTATTTTCGGCCGTGTCACAAGAGCCCGTGCGATTCCCACCCGCTGTTTCTGTCCACCGGACAATTCCGCCGGGTAACTGTCCCGCTTATCGCACAGGCCGACGAAATCAATCACTTCATCGACTGACAGGGGGGTTTTATACTTGTGGAGTGTGAGAGGCAGTCTGATATTCTCCTCGACCGTCTTATTATTCAACAGATTGAAATGCTGGAAGACCATGCTGATATCCTTCTGATGCTTCCTCAAGGCTTTCTTACCGAGCGTAACGACATCTGTACCATCTACCATCACCTGTCCCGCATCAGGCGTTTCAAGTGCATTGATAAACCGCATCAAAGTCGACTTCCCGGCACCACTTTCGCCGATTATGCCGAATATTTCTTTCTCCTGTATCGACAGTGTAATATTGTCGACCGCTTTAAAATCCCCATTTTTACCGGCAAAAGATTTTGTTGCCGCTTTAATGTCAATCAAACCACAACCACCTTCCATTACTGTCATACAATTGATAGTCAGTATCATTCATAATATCATATCCGATTACTTCCCGGACCCCATAGAGACAAAAAACACCCGGCCGAAAGTATGAATTCCGCAAACCGGGTGTCCGTTATCATTTTAATCATCGTCACTGTCATCCTCGTTATAAACATCTCCGGCGTCATCATCGTCATTGTCGTCATCAAATTCTATATAATGGTTGTTCTGATACTTGGTGCTGTAATCCTGCAGCTGGCGGGCGAACGCTTCAATATCAGCGATTTCGTTGAAATCTGCCTGGAACCATAAAATATTCATCGTTTCTCCTTCGATGGCATCCACTGTCACAAGCGCACCTTCGTCATCATCCTCGACCAGCTGGATAATCTGATACTGCTGCGGATGTGTATCCTGGTTCAACGTCAAATGAATGAATTGGCCGCCTACTTCATCCGAGGCGATCTTTCTCGCCTCATCTTCTGTGATCGGACGGTCCATCTTTTCTTTCTCCTGCAGGCCATCGTCTTTTCCTTCTGCAGACTTTTCTTCGGACGTCCTCTCTCCCATTGTTTCTTCCCCGCCGCCGGATGCCGTATCATTACTCTGACCTTCGTTTTTTTCAGTTACAATATCTTCGATCCCCGCATCTTCACGGTTCACTGTAATCTCATACCGGTATTCCTCATCCGTCAGATCTACTATATAGGATTGCTCGTCCTCTGTCTGTGATATATTTTCGATTTCACCGCCGTAGCGGTCCGTGATCATCGCACTCACTTCTTCTTCACTGATATTCTCCCCGCCTGAACGGCTTACCAGCAGAATACTTATGGCTATGCCAGCAATGACAGCTGCTGCCGCTATCAGAAGCTTATTCAGTCTCTTCATTTTTCTTCACCTTTTTAATAGACAAGTTAAATGTCGTCCCCACATTAACCCGGCTTGTAACGTCAATACTGATGTCATTTAAATCTGCCAGTTCCTGTGCAATCGACAGACCGAGACCGGAACCGCCGGTTTCCCGTGCCCGTGCCTTATCCACACGGTAAAATCTCGTGAATATATGTCCGATATCCTCTTCCGGTATACCAATGCCTTTGTCCGCTATCGTTACTCCAACGTTATTTTCCAGTTCCCGGATGTTGACTGATATAGTATCCGAACTGTATTTGCAGGCGTTATCCAGGAATATCTTGATCAGCTGGTCGAATGTGTCCACATCCACGAGACCCAGCATCTCTCCATTATCAAAGGCAAGTTCTATCCTCCTGCCATATACCGTCTCAAGACGAGCCGTTACATTTCTGATCAGTTTCACGATACGTATGGGCTCCACTTGAAATGTTTCATCCTCACGATTCACCTTCGCAAAACTAAGAAGCTGCTCTGTCAGATATTTCATCCTTTCTGTTTCATCACTGATGGCATTGATACCCTCATCCAATACGTCTTCACGTGTTTTTCCGAAACGTTTGATCATCTGGCTGTACGAACTGATGACAGTGATCGGCGTCTTCAGTTCATGGGAAGCGTTCATGATGAATGCCTGCTGATTCTCGTCATGCGTTTTCAGGTCCATCATCATCTCATTGAACGCTTCGGACAGTTCCCTGAGCTCTTTCGTATCTTTCCGGTTCATTTCGATCATTGTATATTTACTCGTATCATCAGTCTTTTTCATCTTATCGATCAGCTTGTTGACCGGTTTTAGGATGGCATTGGTGATGATCCGGTTCAGAAGGAAGATTACGGTCAGTATAATGAGTGTCGAGACTGCCAGAATCCATTTCAGCACTTCGAATGTGTCATAGAGGAAGTATACATTTTCATAGATCTGAAGGTTGTACACTTGTCCATCATCCCATATGACGGGCAGAGAGACCATGACAAACTCCATGCCTTCATGTGAGATGGTTTTTTTATACTGGCTTGTGCTGTATGGTTCATCCAGACTTGCATATTCTGACTCGGTTGCGATACGGACTACGGGATTCCCTTCATTGTCAATGACCTTCACATAGCCATCCGACAGCAGGAAAGCCTGCAGCACCGCTTCACTGCTGACATTATTTGCATTGGCTTTCTGGAGTTCCTCCATAATATTCGCACCACGGTTTTCAAGCTGGCCCATTTCCGCATTCAGCGAAAAGTTCTTATAGGAATAATAGACGACCAGATTGATCAGTATGACGACAATGACTGTCATGACCGTCGTATATAATTGTATCTTCGTCCCTAGTTTCATCCTGTCAGTCCTTCACCATATAGCCAATACCGCGGACACTCGAGATAATGGATGGTTTGTCACGGTCGAGTTTTTTACGGATGTATCTCACATAGACATCAACGGTATTCGTGTCTCCGTAATAATCAAAGCCCCATACCGCTTCAATGATCTGTTCGCGTGAGAGTGCCTGATTTTTATGCTCGATCAGGAAATACAGCAGATCGTATTCTTTCTGGGTCAGATAGACCAGTTCCCCACCGATATAAACTTCTCGCGCCATCGGAACAATTCTCAGATGACGGTATTCGATATCTTCCGGCACCGCACCCGAAGCTGCAGACTTCTGTTTCAATTGCGTGCGTATGCGGGCAAGAAGTTCTTCAATCTCAAACGGCTTCGTCATATAGTCATTGGCACCCGAATCCAGTCCGCTGACTTTATCCATTACAGCATCCCGTGCCGTGAGCATGATGATTCTTGTATCCTCATCCTTCTGCCTTATCCTTCGGAGCACCTCCAGACCGTTCAGTTCCGGAATCATGACATCAAGAAGTATCAGATCGAATGTATCTCTCGCGTAACGCTCCAACGCTTCCTTTCCCGTGTAGGCAATCGCCACTTCATACTCTCCAAACTCCAGTTCCAACTGGATGACACGTGCAATTTTCTGATCATCTTCGACAATCAGTATCTTATCCATATATGATTCTCCTTATGACAGTCACTGTGTTTATGAATGTTATTACACCGATTATAGCATGTCGGGAACCCGGAATTTGGTCAGGTAATTATTAAAATTCAATTAAAAATACCGGGAGCATGACTCCCGGATTCAAAATTCAAGGCGGGTGCTAGTCATCTGTTTCAATGATGTCCCCGGTTTTCGCATCCAGTTCGACTTCAACCTCTTCACCGTCTGCGTCCAACTCCACTTCATATTCAGCATCGTCATCATCGAAATCCCACTCGACAGCTTTTCCGCCGGTTTCTTTTTCTGCAATCTCAACTGCCTCTTCAGAAGAGATCATGCCGCTGCCTGCATCATCCTGACCCTCTTTGCCGTCGTCACTGTCGAAATCCTCTTCCAGAATTTCCAGTGTTTCTGCATTGATTTCCACTTCGTACTCTTCTTTGCCGTTTTCCATTTCGATTTCGTAATAATGAACACCGTCGTCTTCATCCAGTTCGACTTCTGTGACTTTACCATCAAAATTCTTCTTCACTTCTTCCACTGCCTTCTGAGCATTGTGTTCCACTTCAGCCGTCTCCGTTTGCTCAGAAGTTACTTCAGCCGTGCCCTCTTTGCCGTCTGCTTTCCAGTCCAAATCCGTATCCGCGCTGACACTTGAACATGCTCCCAAGAGTAATGCTGATGCGATACCGCCTGCCAGTAAATATTTTTTGTCTATCATTTGTAACGCCTCCTGTGCTATTTGTTGATTTCATTATAGGAAACGTCAGCTAAAGGACGGTTAATGAAAAATTAAAAAACGATTAAAGAATGGAGTGTTTTCTTTAACCGTTCGAAAGCTTCTATACATTCATCTATTATTTTACGAGTTCGAGCCGTGCTTTGTAGCATTTCCTGCACACAGGCACATATTCCTCATCACCCATCTGTATCCTTTCACCGACGTTGATCGGTTCACCGTCCAGCATGCGCATATTCATCGTCGCCTTCTTGTTGCAGAACTGGCATATCGTCTTCAGCTCATCGATTGCATCCGAAAGCTCCAGCAGTACTTTGCTTCCTTCAAACAGTTCCCCCCGGAAGTCGGTTTTGAGGCCAAAGCAGATGACCGGAATGTCCAGGTAGTCCGCGATATCACTTAGATTATGAATATCCTTCCTCGACAGGAACTGGGCTTCATCCACAACTACGGCATGCACTCTTGAGGTTTCATTGATTTCCTTTACCTCATCATAGATATGTTCATGTATATATTCACAGACCAGTTCAAGCCCAACCCTGGACCTGATCTTCTTGAAGCCGCTCCGTGTATCGATGGGCGTCGAATATGCAAGGCATTGCTTCCCCTGCGTCGTATACTGATGGTGTGTCGTTATGATCTGATTACTTTTATTACTCTGCATCGTGCCGTACCTATAATAGAGCTTTGCCATGAAATGCACCGTCTTCCTTTATGTATTGCTTCGTCATTTGTCTATTTCAGGATGGGGATCTGATCCCCGGGAATCATGATATCACAATTTCCTGTGTATTCCTCTAAGAAAATCCTAAAGAATGCATGGCAAAAATGAAGCGGACCAGGGGAAACCAGAAAACCATTGAATATGCTGCCCTTCCAGAATCCCTGCTTTGAAGTCCGGTTCTTCTTAATAATTAGAGTGTATGAATCAAGCAGGGGCACTCTTAGTCAGTACGGAATGGTGAACATTTGTTCAAATGATTACAGGAAGCAAATAAATTGCGTATGTTTTCCTGAAACGATCTTCGACTCAAAAGCAGCATCGTGCTCCTTTTTCAATTGTCAGTCCAGGATGTATTCTCAAAGTAAATCTATAAAATCCTATATGCTATAATAATGTTAATATGATACAATTTCGTATTCAATAAAAAGGAAAATTTAGGGGACTCGAAAAATATGGAGAAACCAAAGTATCAGCAAATTGCGTTTGATATTAAAAATAAAATAATTAATAGTGAATACCAAGTTGGAAAATTGCTTCCGACAGAAAAACAACTGCAGCTGCAATTCAAAGTAAGCAGACATACCATTCGACAAGCTATGGGAATACTTGTCAATGAAGGATATGTTATTAAGAAAAAGGGTGCAGGCACCTACGTAACCAATACATTCATCAGCAAGAACAGCAATAATGAGCAAAAAAAGATTGGTGTCGTTGTAACTTACCTGTCAGATTACATTTTCCCCAGTATTATAAGAGGGATTGAAAAAGTATTAAAAGAAAACGGTTATTCACTGATCCTTTCAAGTACTAATAACAATCACGAAGAAGAACGCCGTTGCCTGGAAATGATGTTGGACCAAGGGGTCCAAGGACTTATAATCGAACCGACAAAAAGCAATGTATTCAATCCAAATCTATCCTATTACTCTCTTTTAAAGAAGAGAAATATCCCAACTCTTATGATAAATGCCCGATATGAAGAACTTAATTTCCCCTCTATAAGTATCGATGATACTAAATCAGGTTTTCTGGCCACAACACATCTATTAGAGAATGGCCACAAGAATATCGCGCTTATCACTAAAATAGATGACCTGCAAGGTAAATTCCGTATGAAAGGTTATATAGAAGCTTTTGATAAATATGATATTCTATTTAATAATGAAAATATCTATACTTATTCTACGGAAAGCAAATCTTCTGTAATTGAACAAGTTGTCCAACAAATAAAAGATGGGGCTCTAAATATTACTGC
>DXHR01000037.1 GCA_019113295.1 Candidatus Salinicoccus stercoripullorum
CATTTAAAGTATGGAACAGCGCTTATAATTCAATTATATCGTAGTCCCCCGCCATAATGAAATCGGGAATACCTGCTCCTGTGTTTCAGTTTTCTTCCCTTCAACTTCTTCAATAAGGGTATTTACTGAACTCCAGGCAATTTCATACACAGGCTGGATAATTGTTGTAAGACTCGGATAAATTGAACGAATCAAACCCGAGCCATCATATCCTATCACTTTAAGGTCATCTGGTATACGATAACCCTGGCTCTCAGCATATTGCAGAATATGTATGGCCAATAAATCATCGCTTGCAAATATACCGTCTACATCCGGATGATCGTGGAAAAGTTTTTTTATCACATCGGAACTCTGATCTAAAAATGCAACATCCGGAACGTGATAAGTTTTATAAAACCGGTTTTCTTCATTCATCACCTGTTCGTAAGCGTACATACGTTTATTTGCAGGCGTATCCAGTGACGCATCGCCATTTATATGAATGATCTTACTGCAGCCGGCTTCTATCAATTCCTTCGTTGCCATCTCTCCTCCTTTATAGTTATCAGAGCTGACGACATGGATATTTTCAGATAGATAATGATCAATCGCAACCGCAGGTAACTGTTGTTTTTCATCTATGAGCCCACGATTATATGTTACAACAATCACACCATCAACCTGATTGCGCCGAAGCATATCCCAGTATTCTTTTTCCTTATCAGGTTGATGCAGACTGTTACACAGTAAAACTTTATATCCTTTTTCATTACAGATGTTTTCTATATCTGCAACCAGTTCACCGAAAAATGGGTGGTTTGTTGACGGAACGATTACTCCGATCAAATAGGAACGTTTATTGAAAAGAGACCGTGCAAGATCATTAGGCACATAATTTATCTCCTTCATAGCTGAGTAAACTTTATCCCTGGTTTTTTGGCTGATGTAACCCCGATCATTAAGAACCCGTGATACAGTAGTTGTGGATACACCAGCAATCCTGGCAACGTCTTGAATTTTTGGTTTCATCCAGTGGTCTCCTTTATAATTAACTGAGCAAAAATTGAAATTTAATACCCATTATAGAATAAGATATTGAAAATGACCATCTAATCTCTGTTAACATCCACCAGTTCAAACCGTTCACAGACCAGAAGCATGTCTTCTGAAAACTCGTAACCAGTACCTTTCAGCTCTTCCCTGAAAAATTTTTCATGGGCACTCCACCAGTACTGATAGGTCCCGTCACCTTCACCTTCCGCAACCACAAATTCCTCAGACACTTCATTCATAGGCATTATACCTACTTCCGCTGTTTTAATGATTGCCACCGGTTCATCACTCTTATTCAATATGACACTGTAATCTTCCGTCGACGGAAGGGGCTCATTTTCAAGTTCGTAAAATATGTGCCCGGAGCAAGTCGCTGTTTTAATGCCGTCCACAACCAGCTGTGCAAGATAATCCGGATCATCACCAAACTGCCATGCACCGACAGATCCCGGTTTTTCTTTATTTCCCCAATAATCATCCCAATACAATTGAGCTTTAACATTCATATGTAAATTCTCCCATCAAGCTGATCCTCATTATCGCTTTTTTCTGTTTATCTGCTCTAATCTGTCTTTCACCCGGGTCGTAGAGCATATACCCCGAATCGTCTATTTTCTTATTCAGTTTGATAAAAGACTCAGTATCGTTTACATGTAATTCTCTAATCTTCATATCAGTCACCCGCTTCATTAATTCGGTTACCGTAATGTTTCGGTGTACTACGATTATATCAGAAAATTCACATCACTATTATAAAAATCCAGAATACGAAAAAAGCATTTATCATTTAAAAAGAACGGTTTTCACCGTTCTTTAATCTTCTGCGTTTCTTTCTATGGAATCTCTCAGTAAACTGACGACTTCTTTTCCTGCACGGGCGTTATAATATTTCGCGAATCTTTCATCATACACATACATCTGTGCGAGTCCTCTGTGGGCTTCTGCGGAGTAATTCGTCCATGAGTACATGAGCCATTCTTTATGGAGTTCATATACTTCACGGGCGAATGGCGACTCTATATCTTTCGTTTCTGAAAGCTGTTCGAGTTTTGAAAACAGTTCGTCCTCGATGCTCTGCATCTTATCGAAGTCTGCTTTACTCAGGTTCATATACTTCCGGTTGGATGCGTCTATCGTTTTCTCACCGTACTTCTCTCTGATTTCTTCTCCGTACTTTCTCTCGTTTTCTTCAATTTTGGCTTTTTTGAAGCCTTCGAATTTTTCTTCTGCGCTCATTTCAATCTCTCCTTTTGTGTGTTGTATCGTCTTGCCGACAGTAGCGAGCAGAATCTTTGTTTTTTCCTGTTCTGCCTGCAGTTTTTGATAGTGTTCCTCCAGCGCCTGCAGTGTATTGAACTCCGGGTCGTCGAGGATGGACCGTATTTCTTCCAGTTTCAATTCCATTGACCGGTACAGCAGGATCTGCTGCAATCTGTCGATATCCCTATCTTTATAGATCCTGTATCCCGAACCCGTGTATTCGCTCGGCTTCAGGAGCCCGATCTGATCGTAATATCTCAATGTGCGTGTACTGATACCGGACATCTCTGCAACTTGTCTGACAGTGTATTTCATACCCATCACCTTCCTGTAACTCACAGTATATGGATTGACGCAGCGTCAAGGTCAACACTTTGTCCTAATATATTTTTGAGGATTTGTATTATCTTACCCTTCTGCATCGAACAATATGATTTTAACATCCATCACAACGGGTATAAGACTCATGCAGTGATTTAAGAAATATGAGGAGGATTACTTTGAATAATGAACAGATTGTTTTAGCTGAACGTCCGGAGGGACTGCCCGGGGATAGTGTATTTCGGTACGAAGATGTGGAAACCAGGAAACCGGGCACAGATGAGATGGTAATCGAGAGTGTCTATATATCAGTCGACCCCTATATGCGCGGCAGGATGAATGATACGAAATCATATGCCAAGCCTTTTGAATTGGATGAACCGATTGAAAGTCATATTGTCGGCAGGGTCACTGAATCGAATAATGAGGATTTCGCGGAAGGAGACGTTGTCACGGGTGTACTCCCGTGGAAGAAGTTCAATACTGTATCTGAAGATGCTGTGAATAAAGTCCCGTCGACTGATGTGCCGCTTCATCTGTACTTGAGCACACTCGGCATGCCGGGACAGGCGGCCTATGGCGGTCTTTTGAACATCGGCAAGCCGCAGGAAGGTGAAAGTGTTGTTGTTTCTGCAGCATCCGGCGCAGTCGGCTCTGTCGCAGGCCAGATTGCAAAGATAAAAGGTGCGAAGGTTATCGGCATAGCCGGCGGCCCTGAAAAGGTCAATTACCTCACTGAAACGCTTGGTCTCGATGCAGGTGTCGACTATAAGAAAGATGATTTTGCCGAAAAACTTGCTGAAGCTGTACCTGATGGCATCGACGTCTATTTCGAAAACGTCGGCGGCCCTGTTTCCGACAAAGTGTTCAACCATCTGAACACATTCGCCAGGGTACCTGTATGCGGGACGATTTCCTCATACAACAGCAATGATGATAACGGCCCGCGTGTACAGCAGAAACTGGTCAAATCACAGGCACTGATGCAGGGCTTCCTCGTCGCACAGTTCAAGGAAGACTTCAAAAAAGCCAGTGAACAGCTGGCACAATGGGTCGAGGAAGGAAAAATCCATTCCGAAGTGACAATTGCCGAAGGCTTCGACAAGCTGCCGGATGCCTTCAGAAACCTATTCACCGGAGACAACTTCGGCAAGCAGGTTGCCAAAGTTTCCAATTCATTGGATTAAAAGAAGACCTGGAGACAAAAACCACTGTCTCCAGGTCTCATTTATATCAGCGTTTCTGCAGGTCCTGTTTTACAAATTCCCCTTTTTTAACATCGGATACGTCGTATATGGCAATGAATGCGTGCGGATCGGTTTCACTCACTATTTCCTTGAGTTTCTGCTCCTCGAGACGGTTGATCACGCATGTAATCTGGGTAAATGTGATATCAGTGTAGCCGCCATGGATTTCATTATACGTACATGTACGGCCCAGTTCCTCCTTGATCTCTTCAATGATTGGTCTGGGAATTGTAGTGATTATGGTAAATGTCTTGGAGCCGCTCAGTCCCTCTTCGATCAGATGGATGACTTTGGAGGCAATGAAGTATGCGATGGCGGAAAGCATCGCCCCTTCAAAACCGAATACTGTGGATACAAGTATGAACACGAATATGTTCAGGAAAAGAATGAAGTCGCTGGTTCCAAATGGAAGCTTCCTCGACAGGAGTACCGCAAACATATCAATGCCGTCAAGTGCACCCCCGTTGCGCAGTGCCAAGCCCATACCGGTACCGATGATGACACCGCCCACAATCGTGACGAGCAGTGAGTCCCCTTCTATGATCGTCGGGATGTGATGCATTATGGATGTGAATATAGCGAGAGAAAATATGCCCACGATGGACAGTGCAGAAAATTTGGCACCAATCTGTTTATATCCCAGCCAGATGAACGGTATGTTCAATACAGCAATCAGATAACCGAGCTTGATATCAAATATGTTGGAACCGACGATGCTGACACCTGTAATCCCTCCGTCAGAAACCTGGTTCGGAATCAGTACAGATTCAAGTCCGTAGGCGGTAATGAATGCCCCCAGCATCGTCATGATGATACGGCCGGTGAAGATGAATATTCGCCGTGGTTTAGAATTTTTCATAAAGATGTAACTTCCTTTGTATGAATCATATAATCAATCGTACCATTTTTTGTTAAACCATCATAAAGATATACCTTTAAACGAGAAATTATATTCTCTATCATTCTGCGTATTGAATCAGGATTCATGAAAGTCTTGTAGACAGTCGCCGGTGACGTTTAGACAAGTCTGGCGTCCTTATCAATTCTTACGTTATCATATGGTAAATTCATTGTGCTGATAACAGCTCATTGATATAAATTTGACCATCACTTATTCAAGCTCCTTTTTGAATACATAGCTGACCCTGTCATAGTCCATCCTGTCTTCATAGAACCGGTGGGCACCTTTGCGCTTGAGACCGGATGACAGGGCGACACTTTCACATCCCCTGTCTTTCGCCCATTCATGGACGTATGTAAGAAGCTTTTCCCCATAACCCTTTGAACGAATTTCAGCATCAGTCACAAGGTCACATACCCATATAAATCTGCCGTAATATAATGTAATCATGGGTTTGAACCCGATGACTGCCACTATGTCTCCATCATCGATGAGTGCATACATCCTGTAGCTGTCTTTCTCTTTTGCCTCTGTTACCAAATCAATATACGTCTTTTCGTCAAGATGGCTTCTCAGTTGTTTCATGACCGGGTAGGCTTCCGATATTTCATCCACTGTATTCAATTCTTTGATTGTCGCAGTCATAAATAACTCCTTAAAATTTGACATGTCACATCATCACATCGTTTTTCTCTATTATGTACCGGCCATCTGTATCATCGATGACAATATCGAATTCATGGCGCTTCTCATGCATGAACAGCTCATATTGGATCCTCCTCTGATGATGGGAACTGAGCAGCGCCTCTGATGATCTCTCCCTGTCCTTAACATCCCGTTCCATCCTCCGGGCGAGTTCTGTCCTCTCGTCCGTATAGATGTAGATGGATAGATCGAATAGTTGATCCTCCAGAAATGTAGTGCTCATGCCATCGACGATTGTAAAGGACGGTCTGCATGAATGGTTTTTTCGGGCGCCCAGTGAGCATCGATGGTTAGAATATCCATCCCTCTTCTGAGCATCAGGAGATCGCGCTTCAGACTGGCAAGTTCATGTGCTGCCGGCAGGCATGCTGTGACTTTTTCTCTATATTCTTCGTTTTCATATTCGTAAACGGCCCCCAATGATTTTCTGTACTCCCCGGGAATAATGTAGGCATCCGTATTCAGATAATTGAATGTGTCATGCTCCATTCTTTCCATAATCTCCTCGGCCAAATTTGTTTTTCCTGCTGCACCATGTCCACTTATCCTGATAACACAGTTTCTATTTTTAAGTATATGCTTGATGACACCATCTATCAGCTTTTTCATAAGCTCTCCTCCATCATTTAAATGCCGAAGTATTATATATAACTGTTTTTTCTCTGTGCCGCCAGGAAGAAATACACACCAATCAGTACTATCACGCCGCCGATCAATTGAAGTCCATCCAGTGTCTCTGAAAGCAGCAGATATGCAAGCAGTGATGCACCGACCGGTTCCAGCAGCATGCTCATCGAAATAGTTGTAGGACTGACCTCGTCAAGCAGTGCATTGAATATCACATGGGCGATTGTCGGGAATATGGCGAGCATGAGGAATAAAAGCCACTCTCTCGGGGGATAGCTCATCAGCTCTTCCCGTGTAATCAAATTAAAGACAAGCAAAAACAATCCCGCAACTGTGAACACGATGAAGCTGTATACCCAGTGTTTGAGATTCCTGACAGATCTCTGGCCGATCATGAAGTAGCAGACGACTGCGACAACGCTGAGAAATGACAGTATATTACCTGAAAATGCGCTCATATTGGTGAAACTGAAATCCCCCCAGCTGATGATGAGCACTCCTGTAAATGAAATGAAAACAGATATGACGACTGCTCTGGTGATCCTTTCTTTATAGATCAGATAGGCGGCAATCATTGCGACTATCGGCTGGAGTGCAAGGATGACTGTTGAACTTGCCACCGATGTCAGCTGCAGTGATTCAAACCAGAATCCGAAGTGCAGTGCGAGGAATAACCCGGCAATGATGAGTGACAGCCACTCCCTCGATGATAATCTGGTGAATTCGAATCTATAACGGTAAACGATTGGAATGAGCAGGATGCTCGCAAACAACATTCTGTACATGCTGATGATACTCGCGGAAGCGTCGGATAACTTGACGAAGATTGCTGCAAAAGCGATGCATATTACAGCAACTCCAAGTAATGTGACAGCTGACTTTTTGATTATCCACACCCCCCCTGCTTTACCTTTTATCTGTTATGGAGTAATGGTTTCTAAATGCTTTTCCTGAAACAGATGATCCTGTTCATCTCTTCAAAGCCGCTTTTCAAGTGAAATTCAAGACTTCCTGCGTTATCAAGTTCGCAGTCACTGGCAAATTCCGTACATCCTTTATCCTTCGCCCACTGCTCGCACTCCGTGACCAGCTCCAAGGCAATATCCTTCAGACGATGCTCTTCTTTCACAAAAACACCTTCGAGATAGCCGACCGGTGATGAATCCGTTCCTTCCACATAATCATATCTGAGTCCGCAGTGTGCAAAAGCCACCGGATTATCATCAATCAATTTTATGAAATAGGCTGCAGCATCATTGGATATATTCTCTTCAATTTCTGTTTTTAATATTTCATACTCCTCCTCCCACAATGCAGATGAGAGTCTGGTCATTTCATCGATATGAGCAGTTGTCGCCTGGATGATCATGTCGTCCCTCCGCTTTATTTTACTTCAATCATATCCCTGCAGGCATCAAATATATACTGGGCAAGCTGGTCACCTGGTATTTTTGCCATTTCCTCAAATGATACACCCGCGTCAAGAAGTGACCCTACGATAAGCCATCCGACGTAGTAAGCTTCCCTTTCCAAGCCAGTGGTTCCTTCACCCAGTGTAAACTTCATGAGTGTTTCAGATCTCGCATCATTGAAATATGGCATTATGCCCTCAATGATCTCTTCTTTTTTCATCTCGCAGGTTTTAAGCCATCCCGGAGTGAACTCTATATAAATCTCCTCATTCTTACCCGGTTTTAAATGCTGACTGATTCTGGTGGCAAGCCCCTCCTGCATTATCAGATTAGCCACCGGCCGTTCCCAGTTCAAACTGAGACCCGCAGTTTTCTGATGCACGATATGGGTCAGCTCGTGATATAGAATGATATCATTTACTTCGCTTTCTATAGGAATACAGAGCGCCGTTCTGTCACTGTCGTATGGTGCTGTAAAAAAATTCCCTTCAAACGAACCGACAAAATATATCAATACCAAATCGATCGGTTCATCACACCTCAGCAATTTCTTAATATGAAAAAGAGGATTCTCAATAATATTATTTTCAGGTCCCCAACTTTTGATGGTCTCTATTTCTCCAAAGTATTTCGGCCAAGTATTTGCAAGCATTGTCCGAGCAATCTTTTCCCCTTCAACCCCTGGAGGAACCGCGGCAAAATCATAGGTTTCTTTCCATAATTCAAAACGTTTCTTTTCACTCATGCTCCTTCGACTGGCCTCATCGAAAAAATCAATGAAATCCGGCACCAGATTTTTAACTTCTATATGGTCCATGACCATCCCCTCCTGAGTTTTCCTATGGTATCATAGTACCATATATTTTTAGAATATTTAGTCATTGGAAGGAGCATTTTTATGATCAAACCAAAAAAACTTTCTCCCGGCGATACTGTAGCCATAGTATCGCTGTCCAGCGGACTGGCAGGCGAAGACACAATCAGGTGGCGTACGGAGCAGGGTATAAAAAGACTTGAAGAAGTTTTCGACCTCAAAGTGAAAGTCATGCCCCATGCATTGAAAGGGGGGGATTATATATACGAGCATCCGGAAAAACGTGCTGAAGATCTGAATGAGGCATTGAGGGACCCGGACATAAAGGCGATAATCTGCACTATCGGCGGCAATGAAACCATACGCATCCAGCCTTATGTGGATTTTGATGCATTGAAAGACAACCCTAAAATCTTTACAGGTTATTCCGACACGACTGCGAACCATTTCATGTTCTACAATAACGGAATTTCCACAAGCTACGGCCCTGCGCTGCTCACGGATTTTGCAGAGAATATAGAGATGGATGACTATACCATAGACTCCATCAGAACAACATGGTTCAAAAGCGACACCATCGGAGAGGTAAAACCATCTGAGACCATCCGCAGATTCGGTCTGAAATGGGATGAAAAGAACAGGGATATTGAACGCGAATCTTTCACCAACCCCGGCTACGAAAGTATCAGCGGAAGAGGCATAGTCCGCGGGCATCTGATCGGCGGCTGTTTCGAACTGTTCGGCAGCATGCGCGGCACCGGCCTTTTCCCTGATACTGCAGCTTTTGATAATGCGATATTGTTTCTGGAAACATCGGAAGCCCATATTACACCGGATTTCTTCGAGGATTATTTAAGGGCGTTGTCAATGATGGGCATCTTCGACAAAGTGAACGGCATAATAGTCGGCAGACCGCAGGACGGTGTCCATTATGAAGACTATAAAAAAGTCTGGAGACAGATACTGAAAGAAGCCGGACGTGAAGATCTGCCTGTACTCTACAATATGAACTTCGGTCACAATGAACCGAAATTCATCGTGCCATACGGACTTCAGGCGGAAGTTGATACAGAGAACCTGACATTTAGAATATTGGAGAATGCAGTGACTGACTGATGATCACTGGAGGTAAAATATGATTGAATTTAAGGAAATCACAGAAGAGAATTTCTATGATGTTATAAACCTGGAAATTGATGACTATCAGCAGCGGAAGAAATTCGTTGCCCCAAACGTCAGATCACTGGCGGAATGCTATCTCTATAGACATGAAAATGATGTCTTTCCCTATGCAGTTGTGACAGATGGAAAAGTCATCGGTTTCATACTCATTGATATAGACGAAACAGAAAGGGAATTCATGATATGGAGAATGATGGTAGATAAGAATTATCAACACAGAGGTTTCGGCAAACAAACCGTCAGGAAAGCAATACAAATAGCCGCTGACAGCGGCAAATATGATATTGTAATCGCTGATTACGTCAAAGGCAATGACGGGATGGGGCATTTGCTGCGCAGCCTCGGCTTCAAAGATGACTCATTTAACGTAGAATTCAATGAATATGTTCTTCACTATGATCTGACAAAAATCGAATAATATTTGGAAAGCAAACATTAAAAATCCAGCAGGATATGAGATGACGTCTCACACCCCGCTGGATTTTTGTTCTTTACTGCGGCAGCGCACCGCGTTCGAGTACTCCTGTCAGGAAGTCGAGGTTTGGATAGTCTGCATCTGCCAGCTGTTCCTTCACTTTCTCAACATCGTATGGCACACGGTGGATGGCTGTACTGAACTGGCTGCCGTCCCCTTCTGCAATCAGATATGATGCCTGGCTGCGCCCGTCAAACGGCAGGCCGACACTGCCCGGGTTTGCGATGCATTTCCCATTGATGTGCCTGATATACGGCAGGTGTATATGGCCGTACAGATAGATGTCCGCTTCATTGTTCTGCATCAGTCTGTCATTCAGTGCCTCATCTGATTCTGTCGGCTTCACAACATCAAACAGGCTGTCCGGTGTGGCATGGAAGCAGTGGATCTTAATATCGTCAGTCAGTCCGACTGTCACTTCCTCCGGAAGTTCACGGAGATAGTCCAGGTCTTCATCAGCCAGATGCTTTACTGTCCATTCCCGTTCCTCCCTCATCGTTCCGAGTGACTGATCGGGTACTTCTCTTTCCTTTATCCCGCGGTGGACCCATTCATCGGCATTGCCTTTGATGACGTCAGTATCGAGACTCCTGACGAGTTCTATTGACTTTTTAGGTTCCGGACCGCGGTAGGCAATGTCTCCCATGACGACAATCCTGTCAACCTGCTTTTTATCAATGTCAGCGAGCACGGCTTCCAGCGCTGTTGCGTTGCCGTGTATATCGGATATGAATGCTATTTTCACTTTATTGCACCACCTTCAATATTATTCATATAGTTATATATAGTTCCAAAACGGCAGTTTTAAACATAAAAACGGGATAAGGGCATATGTAAGCCCTCATCCCGCCGGATTTTATTCCTCGTCTTCTGTATCAAGTTCTATATGCAGTTCCTTCAGCTGTGCTTTTGCCACTTCTGACGGCGCATTCATCATGAGATCCGCCGCACTTGCCGTTTTAGGAAAGGCGATGACGTCACGGATGTTATCTGTTCCTGCAAGCAGCATGACAAGACGGTCCAGCCCGTATGCGATTCCGCCGTGCGGAGGAGCGCCGTACTTGAATGCTTCGATCAGGAAGCCGAACTGTTCGTCGCGCTCTTCCTCTGTGAACCCGAGTGCTTTGAACATCTTCTGCTGCATTTTTGCATCATGTATACGGATGGATCCACCGCCGAGCTCGTAGCCGTTCAGCACGATATCATATGCATTGGCCTTCACTTTTTCCGGTTCTGTTTCAAGCAGTTCCACGTCCTCCGCTTTTGGAGACGTGAACGGATGGTGGGCTGCAAAATATCTGCCTGCCTCTTCATCGTACTCGAACAGCGGCCAGTCTGTGACCCACAGGAAATTGTACTGATCCGCTTCGATAAGACCCAGATCTTTCGCGAGTTTGTTCCTTAAGTTCCCGAGGGAAGCGTGGACGACTTTTGCATTGTCCGCAACGAACAGGATAAGATCTCCGTCTTGCAGATTCAATGTCTCTGACAGTTCCTTCTGGTTGTCTTCGTTGAAGAACTTGGCAATCGGACCGTTCAATGCACCGCCCTTCACTTTCAGCCATGCGAGACCTTTCGCCCCGTATGTTTTCACGTAGGCTTCAAGCTTATCGATATCTTTTCTTGAGAAGTTGTCCGCCTCTCCTTTGACTACGATTGCCTTGACCTTGCCGCCGTTCTCCACTGTGGAACGGAATACTTTGAAGTCCACTGCCTTGCTGAATTCACTCAGATCGTTGAGCTTAAGTCCGAAGCGTGTATCCGGCTTGTCTATGCCGTACTCAGCCATTGCCTGTTCGTACGTCATTCTCGGCAGCGGCAGCTCGATATCTACGCCTTTTACCGTTTTCATCACATGCTGGATCAGGCGTTCGTTGAGTTTCATGATCTGCTCCTGGTCCATGAACGACATCTCGATATCGATCTGTGTGAATTCCGGCTGTCTGTCTGCGCGCAGGTCCTCATCACGGAAACATTTGACGATCTGATAGTATTTTTCCATGCCGGAAAGCATCAGCAGCTGCTTGTAGATCTGCGGCGATTGCGGCAGTGCATAAAACTCGCCTTCATGCACACGGGACGGCACGAGATAATCGCGCGCGCCCTCCGGTGTGGATTTTGACAGCACCGGTGTTTCTATGTCCACAAACTCCTCGCTGTCGAGGAAATTCCTTACGCTTCTGTTGATCTGATGACGCAGTCTCAAAGTGTTCTGCAGCTTATTGCGTCTGAGATCGAGGTAGCGGTACTTGAGTCTGACATCCTCACCGATCGAGTCGTCTGGAATCTGGAACGGCGGCGTTTCCGATTTAGAAAGCACCGTCACTTCACCTGCAAGGACTTCGATCTTCCCGGTTGCGATGTTTTCATTGACCTGGGAAGGGTCGCGCTTCAACACTTCACCCGAAACTTCGATGACATATTCGGAACGGATCTTCTCTGCCGTCTCCAGTGCCTCTTTTGAGACTTCCGGATTGAATACCACCTGGATGATCCCTTTACGGTCGCGCAGGTCGATGAATATCAGCCCGCCGAGATCGCGCCGTTTCTGTACCCACCCTTTTAATGTTACCGTTTCCCCGGTCTTTGATTCTGTCACTTCAATTGTATGATGTCTCATGATTATTTCTCCTCCAGTAGCGTATGCAGCTCATCCAGATGAACTGTCTTGGATTCTCCCGAGGCCATATGTTTCAGTTCGACATTCCCTGTCGACAGTTCTTCCTCGCCAAGCACAATCGTGTAGGCGGCCCCTTTCCTGTCTGCATCCTTCATCTGTGCCTTCAGCTTGCGCCGTTTGTAGTCGATATCACAGCTTATGCCTTTCGTACGCAGTTCATGGACGATGTGGCTGGCCTTTTCTGTCGCTTTTTCATCCAGTGCACAAATGTATAGATCGATGCCTTCAGGCTCCGGAATTTCTATGCCCTCCGCTTCAAGTGCCAGAAGCAGCCGTTCGATGCTGAGTGCAAAACCGATGCCCGTTTCATGCGGCCCGTCGAGCATTTCAAGCAGCCCGTTATAGCGTCCGCCGCCGCACAGTGTGGTGATCGCACCGAAACCTTCCGCATCACTCATCACTTCGAATGCCGTGTGCGTATAGTAATCAAGCCCGCGAACCAGGTTATAGTCGATCTCATAGCCAATGCCGATCGCATCCAGATTCGACTTCACTTCCTCAAAATATGTCTTCGATTCTTCATTCAGGTAGTCATACATCCTCGGCGCCGTTTTGATCAGTTCATGATCCCGGTCCTTTTTGCAGTCGAGTATGCGCATCGGATTCGTATCAATCCTTGTCTGGCAGTCTGTACAGAACTCGGTGATGGATGGCCTGAAATGATCCACGAGCGCTTCATTATATGCTGCACGGCTGTCCTGGTCGCCGATCGAATTGATGTACAATTTCAGGTCTTTGAGTCCGAATGACTGATAGATGTGCATCAGCATGCTGAGGACTTCTACATCGATCAGCGGATCCTCGACACCGATCGCTTCAATGCCGAACTGGACGAACTGGCGGTAGCGGCCTTTCTGCTTGCGCTCATACCTGAACATCGGCTCCATATAATAAACCTTAGTCGGCTGCACGACATCATGCTGCATCTTGTTCTCGATGTAGCTTCTGACAACCGGCGCCGTCCCTTCCGGTTTGAGGGTGAGGCTGCGGTCACCCTTGTCTTTGAATGTGTACATCTCTTTGTTTACAATATCCGTCGAGCCACCGACACCCCTGACAAAAAGTTCAGTGGATTCGAAAGCCGGTGTCCGGATCTCTTTATAATTATAATTTTTAGCGATCGCATGCAGCCTCTCTTCTATGAACTGCCATTTGTAACTATCTTTGGGTAATATATCCTGTGTCCCTCTTGGAATCTGGATCATCTGTCTCACTCCTCATTTAAAATATAAAAAAAGCCCCTTATATCCGTGACGGATATAAGGGACGATCATCTCGCGTTGCCACCCTGATTCGGCTTGAATAAGCCCTCTTACACTTTAACGACTGTCACCGCCTGCTTTTTGCAGGATTCTGCCGGAGTGTCGGTTTCAGGCCGCTTGACGAATCTGCTTCCAGCCAGGGCAGATCTCTCTGTACAATCGTACGGCCACCTCTCCGGGTGATTGAATTCACTCATTCGATTAAGTTATATAATATTGATTTATGACAATGAAGTCAAGCATTCACTTCAAATAATTATCCACGCCTTCGATGATCGCCTCCGCCATCCTGTCCTGGTAGGAGGGATCGGTGATCGTATGATCGTCGAAACGGTTGCTCAAATATCCGAGTTCGATGAGCGCAGCGGGATAATCCAGCTGCCATATCACCTGATAGCCGTATTCACGATTTCCCCTGTTATGGAAATACGAGTACTCATCAAGTGATGAATTCAATGATTCGGCAAATTCTTTCTGATTCGGATAGGCATAATATGTGGTGAATCCCGTTATTTCTGGATCATCCATGGCGTCACTGTGCAGGCTGATGAACAGATCTCCCTCTTTCTTCCGCTCGTCAAGAGACACAAACGTCCCCTCTTCGCGGGTAAGGATCACCTCAGCACCGCTTTCCTCCAACCTCTCACGCAGTTTGTCTGCGATATTATAGACGATCTGTGCTTCGTTGATATTGGATGCACTGGTCGCACCGGGATCCTTCCCTCCATGTCCGGGATCAAGCACAATCGTCTGACCGCTTAAATCATAGGATTTTGTTTCAAATTCCATTTCCACCGGCGTGTAGTCCTCTTCTATGAATTTGCTGTAGATGTAGACGGCAGCGCCGATGACTACGCCTGCCAGAATCAGAAAGAACAAAGGGGGGAGATATATGTGTTTCTTATATTTCAGGAAATTGAGAATTCCCCGCCCCGCCGTGCCGAGAAGCTGTTTGACTCCTTCCATCACTTGACTTTTCCACCTTCGGATTCATAGAGAATCGTGATCGGACCATCATTATTGATGTTGACATTCATCATTTCACCAAAGAAGCCTGTTTTGACGGTGAGATCATATGATTGAAGGGTCTCATTGAAAAGTTTATACAGTTTATCCGCATGCTCCCTGCCGGCGGCCCTGGTAAAGCTCGGCCTGTTACCCTTTCTGGTATCGGCATAAAGCGTGAACTGGGAGATGCTGAGGATTTCGCCCCCGACATCCTTGATGGACAGGTTGATCTTGCCGTCCCTGTCCTCGAAATTCCTGCTGGCAGCAATCTTTTCAGCCAGTTTGACGGCGTCCGCTTCTGTATCTTCATTTGAAACACCGACCAGAAGGCAGTAGCCTTTGCCGATTTCATTGAAGAACTCATTGCTGATCACTGTTGAACTGGAAACTCTTTGCAGTACCACTCTCATTTTTTCACCTCATTTGAAAACGCGTTCTACACTGTATATGTCAGGCAGCTGTTTTATCTTGTCGACAATCCTGTACAGGTCGGCGACATTCTGCACCATGACCGACAGGCTGATCTTTGCATGCTTGTCGACGTCTGCTCTGCCATTTACCCGTGTGATGGGGAACTTCGTGCTTGCGATGACATTCAGCACTTCGTTGACCAGTCCCTGTCTGTCATAGCCTGTGATTTCAAGATCGGCCTGGTATTTGCGGTCCCGGTCTTTGTTACGCACCCATTCGACATCAATGAGCCGCTCTGTCTCATTTTTGATGTTCGGACAGGTTGAGACATGGACTTTCACGCCATGTCCTTTTGTAATATAGCCGGTAATGTCATCCCCCGGAATCGGGTTGCAGCATTTCGACAGGTTGATCAGCATGTTGTCCATACCTTCGACATAGACACCCGACTCTGTTGATACTTCCTTATAGTGATGGGTCCGGTCGATCTCCTCGACCTGGTTGGTCTTATCCTCTGTGACTTTGAATTTCTCCATCAGCCGGTTTGTGACCTGCTGCGCCGTCACACCGCCAAAGCCGACCATTGCAAAGAGGTCATCTTCACTCGACAGATTGTAGCGGTCGAGAACAGGTTCTATATACTGGTCCTTCAGCACATCATCCGGTTTGTACTCCCTGTTCTTGATCTCGTGTTCCACGGCAAACCGGCCCTTTTCTATATTGCTGGCCCGGTCCTGCTTTTTGAAGAATGCCCTGATCTTGTTTTTTGCACTCGAGGATTTGACAAGCTTCAGCCAGTCCATGCTCGGACCATATGACTGTTTGCTTGTACGGATTTCAATGATTTCACCGGTGGACAGTTCATAGTCGATGGGCACTATCTTGCCGTTGACCTTTGCACCGATCATCTTATTGCCGACTTCGGTGTGCACCTGATAGGCAAAGTCGATCGGCACTGCGCCCTGCGGCAGCTCGACAACATCACCGTTCGGTGTGAAGACGTATACTTTGTCGCTCAGAAGGTCCGTTTTCAGGGCTTCCATGAATTCTTCGGCATCCGGTGAAGATGTCTCCTGGTCGACCAGGTCCTTGAACCAGTGGATCCGGTTGGCAAGAGACGGTGCTTCCTTGAGTTCCCGGCCTTCCTTGTAGGCCCAGTGGGCCGCCACCCCGTTCTCGGCAATTTCATGCATATCATAAGTACGGATCTGGATTTCCAGCGGATCACCGTTCGGACCGACCACCGTCGTATGGAGGGACTGGTACATGTTCGGTTTCGGCATCGCAATGTAATCCTTGAATCGCCCAGGCATCGGCTTCCATATCGTATGGATGACACCGAGTATGGCGTAGCAGTCCTTGATGCTTGATACCAGCACCCGGATTGCAAGAAGGTCGAATATCTGGTCGAACTGCTTATGCTGCTTCTTCATCTTCTTATAGATGCTGTATATGTGCTTCGGCCGGCCGGACAGCTGACCCTCGAGTCCCGTCTTTCCCATTTCGGTTTCGATACGGTCGATGGCATTGTTGATGACACTCTCCCGTTCACTCCGCTTCTTCTTCATCATGCTGACGATCTTGAAATACTGCTGCGGCTCGACGTATCTGAGTGCAGTATCCTCAAGCTCCCACTTGATGCTTGATATACCGAGGCGGTGCGCAAGCGGTGCATATATTTCTAGTGTTTCCCGGGATGTCCTGATCTGTTTGGCTTCAGGCATCGCCTTCAATGTCCGCATATTATGCAGCCTGTCGGCAAGTTTCACAAGTATTACCCGTATGTCTTTTGCGATCGCCACGAACAGTTTGCGGTGGTTTTCCGCCTGTTCTTCCTGCTTGGACCGGTATTTGACTTTTTCAAGTTTCGTCACACCGTCGACAATCACTGCCACTTCCTCATTGAACATCTCTTCGAGGTCCGCGAATGTATACGGTGTGTCTTCAACGACGTCATGCAGGAAGCCTGCGATGATTGTCGGCCCATCCAGTTTGAGTTCCGCCAATATGCCGGCCACCTGCACGGGGTGGAGGATGTACGGAAGGCCATTTTTACGGTATTGTCCTTCGTGTGCTTCATGGGCCAGTTCATATGCTTTTTTCACCATCACGATGTCCCGATCCTCCATGTAGCCTGCGCACATGGAGATGACATCATCTTTGCTGTATGGATATTCCTTATTCATGACCTCACCGTCCTCTCCCAAAAGAAATAGTTAGAATCATCATACTATAAAACAGGCTTCAAATAAATAAATGACCAAAAAAAGCCTGCTTTCACAGACTTTTGATACTACTCGTCATAGGTTAATAAGGAAATTGTATCATATCCTTCAAGACGTTTCCTGCCTTCCAGATATCTGAGCTCGATCAGGAATGCGATACCCGCCACCACGCCGCCAAGTGATTCGATCAGTCTGATGGTGGCTTCGATCGTGCCGCCTGTGGCAAGCAGGTCATCAGTAATCAATACCCTCTGGCCGGGTTTGATCGCGTCGCTGTGCATCGTCAGTACATTCGAACCGTATTCCAGGTCATACTCATAGCGAATCACTTCACGCGGCAGCTTGCCCTCTTTCCTGACCGGTGCAAAACCGATCCCCATGCTGTAGGCGACCGGACACCCGATGATGAACCCTCTCGCTTCAGGGCCGACGACGATGTCGACTTCTTTTTCCCTGGCATATTCCACAATCTGGTCCGTTGCATAGCCATACGCTTCACCATTGTCCATGATCGTCGTGATATCCTTGAAGCTCACACCTTTTTTAGGCCAGTCCGGAACTTCGGATACATATTTTTTCAAATCCATTATAACACCCACTCAATTCGATATTAATGTTCTGACATACTGTTTAAGTTCATTTGTCGAAGACATTTTCAGACGCGTTTCAGCTTCCATGCGGCTGTTCAGCAGTCTGAAATGTGCCGATTCATTGATATTCCAATCCAAATCGTCATTTCCCTTATATACTATACCATTTTTCAGCTCGATTATCTCCAAATCTTCCATGATATCTGTCATCATTTTGAGAAAAGTCATAGTTACACCCAATTTTTTAGACAGGGGCGGTGCGTGTCTGGCAAGGTCGATCGATCCATCCTCCGCACCCTGGATGACTTCCTGAAGTTTTGCTATGTCTTCCCTCCCGGGTATTCCGCTGAAGAAAAGCTCTCTGTTACTGTGGAAAATCAGGATCATCTTGGAAACATGTATATCATTCAGTGAGTATGTCAGGTTGTCCAGGCTGTCGGGAAGGTCACGGAGAACCACACTTCCTGTGATAAACGGCAGCCGCTCGCCGTAATGGTAATAGTTCGGCCCTTTCTTCTCCTTGCCTTCACCAATCAGGAAACAGTCATCCTGTGTTATTATATCAAACTGCTGATCTGTCCTGCTTCTCATATCCATGATCTGCACCGTATCGACAGCTGCGTCCATCAGCACCATCTGGAGCGTGCGTTTCTGGTTGAATTCATTAATGTTCACCGTACCAATGAGGCTGATTGTATCCCCTTTCCCCACTTCATGTAACAGATGGCCGAAATTGAAGCCGATGACATCAAGATCGATTTCGGGGATATTGATTTTGATATGAGTCTTATCCTTGCCAACCTGCCGGATCATACCGATTTTCGCATTATTGACCATGAAAACGGGTGTTTTGAAAGCCTGCCCAAAAGGTTTCAGCCGTTCAAAACGTTCAAATTCCTTCATTGTCATATTGCCGGGTTTCAGCTGGTAGTCAATGTGTCTGACGGGGCGGAGGTCGAGGCCAAGTGATTCAAAATACATTTCCAGTTCCTCTTTGAACGGCGCCATTGAGCCGGTCGCCACTTCTATGCCGAGTGCCTGTGAGTGTCCCCCGTAGCTTGAATGATGCCGGGAGTGTTCCTTGAGGACACCGTGAAGATCGACGCCTTCTATCGATCGTGCTGAACCCCGGAAGCTGTCACCGTCCTTTGTGAACACGATGGCAGGCTTGCCGAACTGGTCGACAAGCCTTGAGGCGACAATGCCGATGACGCCGGGATGCCATCCATCTTTGTACACGATATTGATTTGCTTCGTGCCATCGATCATTTCTGCCGCTTCTTTATGGATTTCCTCCACTATCTGCTTGCGTTCCTGGTTCATCCTCTCCACTGCCACGGACAGCTCATAGGCGGCATCAGGGTCCTCCTCCATCAGGAGTTCCACACCAAGGGATGCCTCCCCGAGCCTGCCTGTTGCATTCAGACGCGGTGCAAGCGTGAACCCGATCGTATCTTCATCGACCGGTCCGTCGTGTCCGGCGGCCCGGAGCAGTGCTTTCACGCCGAGTGGCGCTCTGTCATTCAGTATATCAAGGCCGTCTGTGACGAGCTTCTTATTCTCATCGATCATCGGCACGAGGTCGGCCACCGTGCCGATGGCAACAAGAGCAAGGTCTTCAGATGCATCAATGCCGAGCGCCTGGACCAGCTTGTAGGTGATCCCGACACCCGCAAGATCCCTGCACGGATATGAGCCGTCCGGATGATCGGGATGGATGATGGTCACATCAGGGATGTTCCCGCCGAAGGAGTGATGGTCGACAACAATTACATCCACGCCCTGCCCGGAAAGGAATGCAATCTCCTCCTTTCCCGAAATGCCATTATCCACCGTAATGACCAGGTCGAACTGCCCGACAACAACTTCTTCGAAAATTGCACGGTTCGGGCCGTAGCCGTCTGTGATGCGGTCCGGAATGATATATTCGACTTTCTGCGTTCTGCGGCGGAGTGCATTCGACAACAGTACAGTGCTCGTTATGCCGTCAGCATCGAAATCTCCGTAGATCAGAATACTTTCACCATTTGTGATCGCTTTCTCTACCCGTGCTTTGGCCTCCTCCATTCCCCAAACCATCGAAGGTTCATAGGTTTTCGGATGAAAGATGCCGTTCAGGTCCTCCACATTTGTATAGCCCCTGTTCTCCAAAACCGTCTGTTCCAGGTTGTTCAGCTTGAAGTCCCGGACGGCCGCCTCTTCCATATCCGCCGTCTTTTTACGGACTTTCCATTCATATTTTGACTGATACATGATTCTACCACCTTATGAAAACGCCCGGGTTCCCCCGGGCGCAGTATTTAGACTAGTATTTTTTCATCATCTTTCTTCTTCTCTTCATAGACCACAAGTCTGCCGTCATTTTTGCGGAGCTGATGTTTTTTCAAAATGCCCCACAGCTGGATTGCTATGAACATTGAGGAATAAACACCACTGATGAGCCCGACGAGCAGTGCAATGGAGAAGTTCAGTATCGCTGTGCTGCCGAACAATACAAGGAACACGACGACGATTATGACAGTGAGCACCGTATTTATGGATCTGGTCAATGTCTGTCTCATTGAACGGTTGATGATCATGTCGATTTCATCTTCCGAATCAATGACTTTGACTTTACGCAGATTCTCACGGATACGATCAAAGGTAACGATCGTATCATTGATCGAATATCCGACGATGGTCAGGACCGCGGCGATGAATGTGATATCCACTTCAAGGCGGAATATCGAGAACACGGCAATCATTATGAATGCATCATGCAAGAGTGCAAGCACTGCCGGCAGACCCATGCGCCATTCGAACCGGATGGATGCATAGAGGATGATGCCGACTGCCGCCAGGGCAAGGGCAAACATCGCATTCTGAGCAAGTTCCTGACCGATGACCGGACTCACGGTACTGATCATCGGGTCGGCACCGTAAAGGTCAGAGAACCTTTCCTGCATGCCTGTCACCTGCTCCTGCGTCAGATCGGTATTGTACCTTGCAGTGAAGCTGTCATCGCCGGAAGTCGTAATGCTGGTCGGCGGGATGTCCATCTCTTCAAGCTCTTGTTCCACCTGCTCCACTGTGGCGGAACCGTCTGTTGTGATATCCGCTCTTGTGCCGCTTGTAAAGTCGATGCCGAGGTTCAGCCTGAAGATGGCTAGAACGGCAGCACCTGCAATGATCATCGCAATGCTTACAGCAAAGAATTTCTTATAGTGTTTTATAAAGTCGAATCTGTCCCACGGCGTGGACAGGTCTTCGATTTCCTTGCCTTCGTTTATGTCATGACGCTGTCTGTCCCTGATGCCGAACCAGCTGAGTTTCCTGTTGAAATATCCTGATTGCACGAGTAGCGAAAGCAGGATCCTTGTCAGGAAGACCGCTGTGACGAAGCTCATAAGTATGGACAGAAGGAGCATCGTCGCAAAGCCTTTGACACTGCTCGTGCCGAAGATGAACAGCGCAACCCCGGCGATCAGCGTCGTCAGATTGGCATCGACGATGGTCCAGAGTGACTGTGCGCTTGCTTTCTTGTATGCTGCCTTCAGATTTCGTCCGATGCGCAGTTCATCCTTGATACGCTCATACATGATGATGTTTGCATCGACCGCCATGCCAACCCCGAGGATCAGTGCCGCAATACCCGGGAGTGTAAGCACACCGCTGATCGTGTTGAATCCGAGTATCGTCAGATAGATATAGACAGCGAGTGTTACTGCCGCCACAAGGCCGGGCAGGCGGTAGAAAGCGATCATGAATATGAACACAAGTGCCACGCCGATCAGGCCGGCTGTCACCGTTTCTTCCAGTGCCTGTTCACCGAACTGGGCACCGACAGAGTTGGAATAGATTTCATCCAGTTCCACCGGCAGGGAGCCGGCGTTCAGGAGGGCAGAGATATTTTGAGCCCGCTCAAGCCCCTCTTCACCGGAGAAGCCGCCCGATATCATGACTTCTTTGGAATTGATCGGTTCGGACACACTTGGTGCAGAGACGAATTTAGGGTTTTCCTTCTGCGTCTCTTCAGCGAAACTGTCTTCGCCTTCCTCAAAGTCCATCCAGATCACCATCAGGTTCTCACCCTGCGGCTTTTGCGAAATATCCTCTGTTATCTGGCGGAACTTATCCGGATCCTTGAGTTCAAGTGAAACCATCGGATTCCCGGTTTCATCAAAATTCTGGCTCGCCCCGCCCTGTACCAGATCCGCACCGGACAGCAGCACGTTGTCATCGACACCACGGATGGTAAGTTCAGCCTGGGTGCTCAGCATTTCCCGTGCTTCCTGCTGATCATCGACACCTGCGAGCTGTACGCGTATTCTGTTGTCACCCTCTACAGAGATGTTGGGTTCAGATACACCCAACACGTTCACCCTCGATTCAAGTGTACTGGCTGTACTCTTGACTGCGGTGTCATCAATCTCATCCCCTTCATTAAGCGGATTTACCTCATAGAGGACTTCGAAGCCCCCCTGCAGGTCGAGACCGAGATCCACATCCTTCACGACGTCCTTCAAAGTAAGACCGATTACTGCAAAAAGAATGACGGCAATCATGAGTGACGCTATTATTCTGCTAAACTTTGTTTTCAATTTTACACCCCTGTTCCTACGATTCACCAACGTGTCAATTATACCTATTGTACACTTAAAGTGAAACCAAAAAAAGCTGACAATATTCTGTCAGCTCCTGGCATTTATTTTACAATTTCCTTGAGCGCCACACGGTCGAACTTGAGCACTGCACTGTCTGCATCGTCAGTGCGGACATACATATGCTTCTGGTCGAATGATTCCACCTCGCCGTGCATACCGCCGATTGTAATGATCTTGTCGCCTTTTTGCAGGTTGCTCTGCATGTTCTGTACTTCTTTCTGTTTCTTCTGTGCCGGACGGATCATCAGGAAATACATTACCAGGATGAGTACCAGGAACGGCAGGATGGCCATGAAAAATTCCATCTGCTAAATCTCTCCTCTTGACTAGAAATTTTTCGGATTTTCAACATTCAATCCATAAGATTCGAAAAACGCTTCTTTGAAATCCATAAGATTATCATTTAAAATCGCACTTCGAACATCTTCCATCAATTTTAACAGAAAATAAAGGTTATGGTAAGTGGTAAGTCTCAACCCGAGAATTTCATCTGTTTTGAAAAGATGGCGCAAATACGCTTTCGTATAATTTTTGCATGTGTAGCAGTCGCACTGCGCGTCAAGCGGTGTAAAATCCCGTTCATAGACTTTTTTCTTGACGACGACACGGCCTTTTGAAGTCATCGTTGTTCCGTTTCTCGCAATCCGTGTCGGCAGTACGCAGTCGAACATGTCGACACCGCGTATCACGCCTTCGATCAGTGCATCGGGCGAACCGACACCCATCAGATATCTCGGCTTGTTCTCCGGCAGGTGCGGCACTGTCTCTTCAAGCACACGGTACATGATTGACTTCGGTTCGCCGACCGACAGCCCGCCGACCGAATAGCCCGGGAAATCCATGGAAACGAGATCCTTCGCGCTTTGAGCGCGCAGATCGCTGTACTCGCCGCCCTGTACAATTCCGAATAGCGCCTGCGTTTTGTCCTTACCACTTTTTATATGATGATTGAGCCCGCGTTCCGCCCATCTGGTCGTACGCTCTATCGAATCCTTCACATATTTGTGTTCCGCAGGATGTGGCGGACACTCATCGAACGACATCATGATGTCAGAACCGAGGTCATGCTGGATGTCCATCGCCCCTTCAGGGCTCAGGAACAGTTTGGAGCCGTCCAGGTGGCTTCTGAAATGCACGCCCTCCTCCTCGATCTTCCGTCTGTCGCTCAGGCTGAATACCTGGAAGCCGCCGGAGTCCGTCAGGATCGGCCTGTCCCAGTTCATGAATTTATGAAGTCCGCCCGCTTCGGCGACAATGTCACTGCCGGGCCTCAGCCACAGGTGGTACGTGTTGCTTAAGATGATCTGGCTGCCGATGTCGGCGAGCTCTTCCGGCGTCATCGTCTTGACGGTGGCCAGTGTGCCGACCGGCATGAAGATGGGGGTGTCGATTGTGCCGTGCGGTGTATGCAGCCTGCCGAGCCGCGCCCCTGTCTGTCTGCATGTTTTTATATGTTCATATCTGATTGCCATCACTTATCCCCTTCATAAATAATCATCGCATCGCCAAAACTGAAGAACCTGTACTCCGCCTCCACCGCGTGACGGTATGCATCCATTATCATGCCGCGGCCTGAGAAGGCACTGACCAGCATCACCAGCGACGATTTCGGCAGATGGAAATTCGTGATCAGCGCATCGATTGCCCTGTAGCTGAAACCTGGATATATGAATATATCCGTGAATCCGCTGGCAGCAGTGAAGACGCCGTGATCCCGCATGATCGTCTCGAGCGTCCTTGTGCTCGTCGTACCGACGCTGATTATCCTTTTGCCGCTTTCGCGGGTTTTATTGAGCAGAGCAGCCGTCTCCTCATCCATGACATAAAATTCGGAATGCATCTTATGGTCTTCAATATCATCTGCACTTACCGGCCGGAATGTACCAAGTCCGACATGCAGTGTAATCGTAGCAATACTGATGCCCTTTGCTTCAATTTCTTCAAGAAGCGCTTCAGTAAAATGAAGTCCGGCAGTCGGCGCTGCCGCCGATCCGCTGTTTTTCGCATATACCGTCTGGTATCTCTCCTTGTCATCAAGGGTCTCTTTGATGTAGGGCGGAAGCGGCATCTCACCGAGCTCATCAAGAACCTGTTCCAGCACTCCGTCATAGATCAGTTCAACATGACGGATGCCTTCGTCGAAAACATCCGTACAGACCGCCTTGAGCAGTCCTTCGCCAAACACGATTTCAGTCCCCTGTTTCACGCGTTTTGCCGGCTTGATCAGCACTTCATAGCCATTCTCGATCGGCTTCAGCATGAGCATCTCTATCTTGGCGCCGGTTTCCGCCTTCACGCCGTACAGTCTGGCGGGAAGGACCCTCGTATCGTTCAGGACAAGCGTATCGCCGGCTTCAAGATAGTCGGTGATGTCGGTGAAATGCCTGTCTTCTATGCTGCCGTCCGTTTTGTTCAGGGCAAGGAGCCTGCTGCCTGAACGGTCCGAAAGCGGCGTCTGTGCAATCAATGATTCGGGCAGATCAAAATCAAATTCATCGAGTTTCAAACCCTATTCCTCATTTCTGAAAATATCTATCTGTCTGTGTGATTTAAAATAATCCAGGCTTTTGGCGGTCGCTTTGCGTCCGCGTGGTGTCCGCTCCAGAAATCCCTGTTGGATCAGATATGGTTCGTAGACATCAAGCAGTGTCACCACTTCTTCGCCGATCGAAACCGCCACGGTTTCAAGGCCGACCGGGCCGCCGCCGTATGTTTCAATGATCGTCGTCATAATACGGTGGTCGACCGGGTCAAGCCCGAGTCCGTCGACTTCCAGCACTTTGAGTGCATGGTGTGTCGTCCCGAGCGTTATGGAGACCTCTTGTTTGACGATGGAGAAGTCCCTTACTCGCCGGAGCAGGCGGTTGGCGATACGCGGCGTCCCCCGCGAACGTTTTGCCAATTCCAATGCACTGTCCGGATCGATTGCCACTTCGAAAATCTCCGCGGTGCGGTTGACGATTGTAATAAGACTGTCCACATCATAGTACTCCAGCCTGAGCTGCACTCCGAAGCGGTCCCTTAGCGGCGCGGAAAGGCTGCCGAAACGCGTCGTCGCACCGACAAGTGTAAATGGCGGCAGGTCGATCCTTATATTCCTCGCTTCTTCTCCTTTTCCGATGACGACATCCAAAAAGAAATCCTCCATGGCAGAATAGAGGACCTCCTCTACAGCACGGGGCAGACGGTGTATCTCATCGATGAAGAGCACATCGCCTGCATCAAGACTGGAAAGTATCGCAGCCAGGTCCCCGGCGCGCTCTATGGCCGGACCGGACGTCGTCCGGATATTCACACCAAGCTCAGCCGCTATGATATTGGACAAGGTAGTCTTGCCAAGCCCCGGAGGGCCATGGAGTATGACATGGTCCAGTGCTTCTCCTCTTATCCTTGCCGCCTCGATGAAAACCTTGAGGTTATCTTTCAGAGCATCCTGCCCTATGTACTGGTTCAGAAGTTCAGGCCTCAGCGACATCTCTACATTTTCTTCATCATTCATTTGGGAGTCATCCAAAATACGGTCATCCATACAAGCACCCCATTATTGTACTAAAAATTTAAGTCCGCTCTTCACTGCCTCATCCACTGAGTTTATATCAATGGTCTTAAGATGTTTTTCAATACGTGTAATCTCTCGTTTGGAGTAGCCGAGCGCTTCAAGCGCAAGAAGGGCTTCGCTGATATAATGTGCATTTGTGCCATTCTGCTCTTCAGCCATCGGAGCTTCTCCCTGTGTCAGTTTCCCTTTCAAATCCAGTATGATCTGGCTTGCCGTCTTTTTGCCGACACCGGGAAACTTCTGCATGTATGCCTGATCTTCATTTTCTATCGCATTGATGACACCTGCAGGTGTCGAAGCCGCAAGTATCGCCATGGCGCTCTTCGGTCCGATCCCTGTCACTTTGAGGAGGGACTGGAAGAGGGTCTTCTCCTCCATGTCCTTGAAGCCGTACAGCGTATGGCTGTCCTCCCGCACGATCAGATCGGTGAACATCACCACTTCACTTTCAAGCGCCGATTCGAATCTGAACGGGTTCGGCGCATGGATCAGATAGCCGATACCGCCCGACTCGAGTGTTATATACTGCGGTGTCACTTCTTTAAGCACACCTTTTATATACTGATACATGAAATCACCATCATTCTACAAATTCAAATTCGCCGCCCAGGATCCTCACGGTATCGCCGGCTTTGATCCCCCTGTCCCGCAGGGCATCATCTATGCCCATTGTGCGCATCTGACGGGCAAAACGGCGTACTGCCGCATCACGGTTGAAGTCTGTCATTTTGAAAATACGTTCGATTGATGCACCGGAGACAACGTACGCCCCGTCATCATCACGTGTGATCTCAAAGGCATCCCTGTCTTTTTCATGACGGTAGACCACTCTTTCATCCGTATTTTCCGGGATGTCTTCAGCTGTATCTGTCTCTTCGAGCAGATCGGCCACCCTGTAAAGCAGCTCATCCAGATTTTGGCGTGTCGCTGCGGAAATGCGGAAGATTTCACTGTCTCCTCCGACTTCCTTTTCAAAGCGGCCGAAAATTGCCTCGTCCGACACAAGGTCCACTTTATTGAGCACGATCACTTCCGGACGCTGGATAAGTTTTTCATTGTAGAGCGCCATCTCATTGCGGATCGTCCTGTAGTCTTCAACCGCATCCCTGCCTTCGGATTCACTGATGTCTATGACATGGACGATGACCTTCGTCCGCTCAACATGCCTGAGGAACTGATGGCCGAGCCCCGTTCCTTCCGAGGCACCTTCGATCAGACCCGGCAGGTCGGCCATGACAAATGATCTGCCGTCTCTGGTTGCCACCACACCGAGGTTCGGTTTTATCGTGGTGAAAGGATAGTTGCCGATCTTCGGCTTCGCTTTTGACACTGCACTCAGCATCGTCGATTTTCCGACACTCGGGAAACCGACGAGTCCGACATCAGCCATGAGCTTGAGCTCCATGATCACTTCGAATTCCTCGCCCGGTTCACCGTTTTCGGCAAAGTCCGGAGCAGGGTTCCTTGAAGTCGCAAAGCGCGAGTTGCCGCGTCCGCCGCGTCCGCCCTTTGCCACCACCGCCCGCGCTTCGTGCTGGGTCAGGTCTGCGAGCGTCTCTTCAGTATCCTTACGTTTGATCACTGTCCCCGGCGGCACTTTCAAAACCAGAGGTTCCGAATTCTTTCCGTGCGCATTTGCACTCATGCCGTTCTGGCCTCTTTGGGCCTTGAAATGTCTCTGATAGCGGAAATCCATCAAAGTCCGGAGTCCTTCATCGACTTCAAAAACGATATCCGCACCATTTCCGCCGTCACCGCCTGCAGGACCGCCCATAGGCACGTATTTTTCTCTGCGGTAGGCAACGAGTCCGTTGCCGCCGTCCCCTGCTTTCAAATATATATCAACCTGGTCTATGAACATGATTTCACCTCAATTCCTTTGTATTATACCATAATGCCTGTTATTGATTTAATGAAAAAGGACATCAGCAGAAGCTGATGCCCGTTAGATAAATTATTTAGCTTCCTGGTAGACGGAAACACGTTTTTTATCCCTGCCGATGCGTTCGAATTTGACAACACCGTCGATTTTGGCGAATAATGTATCATCGCCGCCGCGTCCTACATTTTCACCCGGGTGGATTTTAGTACCACGCTGACGGAAAAGGATAGAACCGCCTGTTACGAACTGGCCGTCCTGTCTTTTGACGCCGAGGCGTTTGGATACTGAATCACGTCCGTTCCTTGTGGAACCAACACCCTTTTTGGATGCGAAAAACTGAAGATTGAGTTTAAGCATTGCTTTCACCTCACTTATATGCAAGTCTGATATGTTCACCGTATTCTTCTTCAATCGTCTTCAATGATATGATCATGCCTTCCAAAAGGACCTGCATTTTCTCATCCGACGCATCAGGCGCCATGAAACTGAAATAGCCTGTATCCTCATCCATTTGAATGGAAGGGTCGGCCTCAGTCATATTGATGATTGCATTGACAGATCCAAACACAACTGCCGAAGCGCCTGCACAGACAATGTCTTTGCCGTGTTCATCGAACATGGCGTGACCCGACATGTCGAAGGATTCAACCTGCCCTTCGTCGTTGATATTTATGGATATATTGATCATTACGCTTCAATCTTTCCGATTGTGAGCTTCGTGTATGGCTGGCGATGCCCCTGCTTGCGGGAATAGTTCTTCCTGCGCTTGAACTTGACAACATTGATTTTCCTGCCACGGCCATGTTTTTCAACTTTAGCGGAAACAGTCGCACCTTCTACAGTCGGGGCACCCACTTTAACAGAATTGCCGCCGACAAACAGTACTTTGTCAAAAGTGAATGAATCGCCTGCCTCTGCGTTCAATTTTTCAACGTAGATTGTTTGGCCTTCTTCAACTTTCAGCTGTTTACCACCAGTTTCGATGATTGCAAACATACTTACACCTCCTGATTTAATAAGACACGCCATCTACAGGTGGACGAGTGTCACTTAGACCCGTAATTGTGCGGTTGATGTCTACAGATTCACCAACTACTGCATTATACCAACTGCCCCAATGCCTGTCAATGTCTGGATTGCAGGTTATTCCTGACTTTTGATGTCTTGAGCGCTGTCACAAAGACAAAGAAGAACAGGAGGGCATTGAGCAGCAGGCCCGGCGCTGCCCTCAGCGCCAGATAATCGAAGATTGGCATATAAATCAGATCCAGCACCCTGTAGATGAAATAGATGTATGTTTCGTACAGGAAAGTGAGCAGCAGGATGACGAAGGCCATCGCAACGAAATCCTTATAGAACACACGGAATGCCGTATGCATGAAAGCAATGAACGCCACCATGCCGAATGCGTGGACCCCGTATACGGAACCGGTATACACATCGAGCATCAGGCCGGTGACGATACCTATGAAAGCACTCATTGACGGACTGACATAGATTGAGATCAGCAGCACGTACATCAGGAGCAGCCTCGGCACAAAATAGACTTCAAGGCCGCTGACCATTACAGGACTGAATTCCGCGAATAAAAAATCGAGGTACATGAACAGGAGCGAGAACACGAAGATGATGATCGCCTTCATATTAATCCTCCATCGATTCCGGACTTCTGTCGAGGACGAATACCGTATCGATATCATCCACATTGCTCTTCAGCTGGACGTAGGCATTCTGACTCAGTCCGTATTCATCATTCTCGGCCTCCACTACCGTGCCGATGATGAGTCCTTCAGGGAAATCGCCGACCAGCCCGCTCGTGAACACCTCGTCCCCTTTTTCAAGGCTGCTCTTGTTCTTGATATTCTCAACGACAAGCAGATTGCGCTCATTGTCATACCTGCTGATATTTCCATACACTGGTTCATCATCATGCATAATCTCCACTGACAGTTTGCTCTGTGAGACGGAAGTGGTGAGCATTTCTATGTAGCTGCTTCCGCCGTTTGCCCGTCTGACTGTACCGATCAGTCCTTCAGTGGTCATCACAGCCATGCCCTCCGTCAGACCGTCGGACTCCCCTTTGTCTATGGTGAAGCTGTTGAGCCACTGATCGGGAGAGCGAGAAATCACACGGGCGGCTGTCGTGTCATACTCCCTTTTGGAGCTGACATCGAGCGCCTCACGCAGCTCTTCATTTTCAGCTTCCAGGCGCTCTATATCCGCTTCCATCTGCGGCAGCATGTCGAGCTTTGCCTGCAGTTTTTCATTTTCCTCTATCGCATCGAAGCTTTTCGATATGGTCGAGAAAACATTGCCGACAAAATTCAGTGGGGCACCGATCACTGTCTGGGTCCCGGCTGTTGCATCCGCGGTGAACTGCTCAGCTTTGGTCGTCGAATCCCTGTCAGCCATCGAGAATCCGATCAGTAGAATGAGTACTATGATGCCAAAGAGTATCAGCAGCATCTTATTTCGGTTGAAAAGCTTATTCACAGTAAGGCGCCTCCATAATCCATTATATCTGCTTTAAAGAATACCACATCCGGATGATTTTTTTAAAGCATATACAAAAAAATAGAGGGGCAAAAGCCCCCCTATTACAGATAAGATAATAATATATATGATATCTAGAACAGGTTTCAAACCAGGTTCTATCAAAGGTCTGATTCACCGGTGACGAGTCGGAAAACCTGCCTTTTTATGTCGATTTCGTTACATTTATAATGGTACATGTTAGTCGTGAATGTTTCAAGGGCAATTTGCAAAAAGTTCATAAAAAAATTACCGCCACATTTCCTTTATGCTGTCAAAACGCTCTATGACGGTATGAAGGACCGCATCATCCACCGCCAGTGAAATCCGTATATAATTGCGGCCTCGGGAGCCAAAAGGTATGCCTGGCGTGACAAGTACCGATTTTTCCCTGAGAAGGAATTCAGCGAAGCTCTCCCCGTCATACCCTTTTGGCACACGGATCCAGCCGAAGATACCACCCTTTAAAGGGTTCAGCGGTATGCCCGAATCTGCGAATGCTTTTTCAAAAACATCACGCCTTTTTTGAAATTTTACATGCTGGCTGGAGAGTATTTCCTCTTCATGCTCGAGCGCTGTTACAGACGCATCCTGGAGTACACCCCACATACCGGTCTGGGTATGATCCTGGTACAGATTGATGGATTCGACCATCTCTTTGTTGCCGACGGCAAAACCGGCCCTGAAGCCTGACATATTGAAACCTTTTGACAATGAATAGATTTCCATGGAACATTCAAGCGATGGGTCGCTTGAAAGTATGCTCGGATGTTTTTCATCAAAGGAGAATGCGGCATAGGCGAAATCATGGACGATCCTTGTCCTGGTCTCTTTGAATCTTTCCACCGTTTCATCAAAAAATTCCTTTGTGGCCACCGCGCCGAGTGGATTTGAAGGATAGTTCAGGTAGATCAGCCTCGCGTTTGAAAGCTCATCCTTGTCCAGAGAATCAAAGTCAGGCAGGAAATCATTGCCGGCAAGGAGGGGCAGCTCATATACTTCTCCTCTCGCGAGCTTCACCCCCGCCATGTAATCCGGGTAGCCGGGATCCGGCAGATAGACGCCTTCACCCGGTTCTATGAATGTCATCGGAAACTGTACCAGACCGCTTTTGGTTCCATACAAAAGTGCAATATTCTCTTCATGCAGGGTGACATCATAATGTTTCTTGTAGAATCTTATGATTGCATCCTTGAAGGAGCGTTTACCACGGAATACGCCGTACCTCTGGTTTTCGGGAAGATACACTGATTCAGCCACCGATTCCTTGATGCTGTCCGGTGTCTCCCCGTCCGGGATGCCGACCGCCAGATTCAGCAGCGGCAGTTCGCCCGTGACGGGCTCCCCCGCCATCGCACTCCCGAAATAGCTCGGCGGAATGCTTCTCAGTAGTTCATTTGCCATTTAAAATCCCTCCGGTTTATCGAATCCTTCGAACGCTTCATCGATCGTCTGTTTGAAATGGTCTGATTCCACGGCCCTGATGAGATCATCCGCCATCTTACTGTCCTCATCCTCTGCATTTATGACCACCTGATTACGGAAATTCTCATTCATCTGTTCAAGCTGCAGTGCATCTGCGAGATCCATGCCGCTTGCCAGCGCATAGTTGCCGGGCACAAGTGACAGACCGATCTGATCCACACTTCTCGGCAGCTGTCCGGAATCCTGGAACACGAACTCCAGGTTCTTGTTGTTCTGGGTGATGTCCTCCTGTTCGATTGCGAGCATATTGGCATCGTCGCTGATTTCAATCAGACCGGCGTCCTCGAGTGTCTGGTATCCCCTCGAAGAGTTGACCGGATCCAGCGGAAGCGCCACTTCACTGCCGTTTGCGATTGACTCGAGAGAATCGGAATCACTGGAATAGAGGCCCATTGGCGCAGTCGGCACCTGGATCAGGTTCAAAAGTTCCGTGCCGTTCTCTTCGTTGAAATCATTCATGAAGGATACGTTCTGATACAGATTGGCATCCAGGTCGCCGTTGTGGAGCGCATTATTCGGCTGGATGTAATCCGTGTACTCCACAATTTCCACCGTGTAACCCTGTTCTTCGAGCGCCGGCTTCAAAGCCAGGTTGACCATATCACTGTATGGGCCGGATGAAGCACCGATTGTGATGACCTCGCCTTCTCCTTCATATAGCAGCACACCCGCCCCTATGATGACCAGAAGTGTCGCTCCGAGAAATGTAAGTATACCGCGCATTTATCTTCCCTCCTGTCTCTGACTCAAAAAGTCGCCGATAAGCTGTATGAGCTGGACGATGATGATGAGGATGACCACAGTCGCCACCATGGTCACGGTGTCATACCTGTAATAGCCGTAACGGATAGCCAGGTCGCCGATGCCGCCGCCCCCGACAACTCCTGCCGTTGCACTGAAGGCAACAACAGAAATGATCGTCAGCGTGATCGCCTGAGTGATTCCTCGTTTCGCTTCAGGAATCAGCACATCCGTAATGATAAGGAACAATGATGCCCCGCCGGCGATGCTCGCTTCGATGACTCCTTTGCCGATGCCGTTGAAACTTGTCTCGGCAAGCCTTGCAAATAAAGGGATCGAGGCGATGGACAGTGCCACACTGGCAAAGACCGGGCCGTGCGAACTGTTGGTGAGCCAAGTCGCAAGCGGCATGATTGCCACAATCAGTATGATGAATGGGAATGAGCGGATTACGTTGGTCAGAGCGCCGAGAAATGCGTTGAGCGGCTTTATCCGGAACAGCAGCGGATTCGCCGTCACATACAGCAATATGCCCAGCGGCAGCCCGATAAGCACCGCAAAGAATATTGAAATGGAAACCATGAGCGTCGTCTCCAGCAGCGCTTTATACAAAAGCGGCATGATCTCTGTCAGCCTATTCATAAATACCGGCCTCCTCTATGCCTTTGGATTCGGCAATGAACTGTTTCAGACTGCCGATCTCCCCGCTGTCTCCCTGGACATGCAGCATCAGGAATCCGAGCGGCATGCCGTTTATGTATTCTATCCGCCCGTTCAGGATGCTGATGTCCAGATCAAACTGACGGTAGAGCTGATTTACATAGTTCGCTTCTGCATTTTCATCCAGAAACTTTATGGTGATCACCTGTGAGCTGTCCGTCTCCCTGATGTGGGGCGGGATCACAAAGTCGTAAATATCCTGTACAAAGCCTCTTGTCACATCATGCTGCGGGTGGCTGAAAATGCTGTATACATCATTCGTTTCGATTATTTCACCCTCAGACATGACACCGACCCTGTCCGCCACTTCCTTGATGACTTCCATCTCATGTGTAATGAGGATGATCGTTATGCCGAGATCATGATTGATCTTCTTCAGCAGCCTGAGTATATTTTTAGTCGTATCCGGATCCAGTGCGCTGGTCGCTTCGTCACAGAGCAGAACCTCGGGCTCGTTGGCCAGCGCACGCGCAATGCCAACCCGCTGCTTCTGCCCGCCGCTCAGATTATTCGGCCGCGAGTTCATCTTATCGGTAAGCCCGACAAGCTCGAGCAACTCCTTCACCCTGTCTTTCACTTTACGCCTGTCATACTTGCTCGCCTTGAGCACGAACTCTATGTTTTCATAGACCGTCTTCGACTCAATCAGATTAAACTGCTGGAAAATCATGCCGATCTTCTGACGCCTGGTACGCAGCTCCTTATCAGACAGGTCTTCCAGCACCACACCGTTTACAATGACACTGCCCGACGTCGGCCGTTCAAGAAGATTGATCACCCGCAGCAAGGTGCTCTTGCCGGCTCCGCTGAAGCCGATCAGTCCGAAGATCTCACCATCCTTTATCGAGAGATCCGTCTCTTTCAATGCCTCCACTTTCCTGTTTTTCAATTCGAAGGTCTTGGATACACCCTGTAACTCAATGCCCATTCAACCACTCCATTTCCATTAGAAGACCCACCTGCCAAATTCATCGGCAGATGGGTCTTTAGATTCTATCTGCCAGGCCACAGCCTGCAGGATTTAGCACAGTACTCGACCGAGTCCGCTGCTGAAGCTTCACAGGGCCTGGTCCCTCCGCTTCTCTGGATAAATGAATTATTTGATTGTTTTCAATCTTATAACAACAAAAAGCCAAAGTCAATACTTCATGCCGGTCTTCCGGTCACCTGCATCTCATACATCCGTGAATACTCTCCGCCGGCCTTCATCAGCGCGGCATGATCCCCCTGTTCAGCAATCCGCCCATCCTCGAGCAGGATGATCTGGTCTGAATGCTGTACGGTAGAGAGTCTGTGCGCAATGATGAATGTCGTCCGGTCCCGGCTCACGATCTTCATCGCATGCTGGATCAGCTCCTCTGTTTCAGAATCGATATTGCTGGTCGCTTCATCCAGCACGAGCACTTTCGGATTGAAGGCAAGCGCCCGGGCGAATGAAATCAGCTGCCGTTCCCCAAGAGAAAGCGTCGAACCCCTTTCAGCGAGTTCAGTGTGGATGCCCTGCTCCATCCTGCCGAGAAGCTCTCCGCCGCCGACGCTGGCGAGTGCATCCACTGCCGCTTCTGCACTGATGTCCTCATTGTTCAATCGGATGTTATACAGAAGTGAACCACTGTAGATGAAAGGATCCTGCAGGACGATGGACATCTTCTGCCGGAGTGACTGTTTGGAAATCTCCGTTGTATCCTGTCCGTCAAAGAGTATCTGTCCCTCATCGGGATCATAAAACCGCATCAGAAGATTGATGATGGAACTCTTGCCGGAACCGGTATGGCCGACCAGGGCAACCGTTTCCCCAGCAGCCGCTTCTATATTGATATCATCGAGCACATTGTCCCTGCCGTCATAGGAAAAGCTGACATCTCTGAACTCGATGGCGCCGGTAAATTCTCCGAGTTCCCCGTCATCCTGTTCCTCCGCCCGGGCATCGAGCAGTTCAAACACCTTCACTGCGGCAACCCGCGCCTCTTCAAAGATGTTCAGCTGACCGATGATGTTGTAGAGCGGGTTGAAAAATCTGGTGATATAGTCCACCAGCACGTACATCGTGCCGACAGAGAGCGCCTGTGCATCATTGAGGAATCCGGATGCGAAGATGTACACCATGATGGCAAATAACAGAGATCTGAAGCTCTCCAGAAGGTTTTCACCTGTTGCACTCTCGAGATTGATCAGCCGTTTCGAATTTTTGACATAATCATCGTTAAGTTCGCCGAATTCCTCTTCGATCTGGCGTTCGCGGTTGAAAATCTGGATGATCGGCATGCCGTTGATCGATTCATTGATCATTGCATTCATATCACTGTTCCTCTCCCGTTTATTGTGGTTATAGTCGTTGGAATATTTCCGGTACAGAATCATCCACGAAATGACCACAGGAATGAAGATCAGCATCATCACTCCGGTCCAGACATTGATCGTGAATATGATGACGGTGACCGTCCCCACCGTCAGCGCACTCACCATGAACAGCGGCAGGACCACACTGAACATCTCAAGGATCGTTTCGGTATCATTGGTGATCCGGGCCACCACCTTGCCCGCGGGCAGGTCATCAAAATAGCGGATCGGCAGCTTCTGCACATGGCTGAACACATCATTCCGCATTTTGCGGACGACAAGGCCGCCTGACTTCTGCAGGATGACCGTCTGGAAGTAGCTGAAGATCGCATGAAGGACTTTTATGGCAAAAAAGAGCCCCAGCAGCTTGAATATCGGCGTCAGTTCAATGCTGTTCCCCCCTACTTTGATATGGTTGTCCAGGATTATCATGGCGATGAACGGCCCGAGCAGCTCGAACCCGACCATCAGGATCATGAGCAGTATCCCGGAAGCAAACATCCATTTATATTCCATTGCATAGCCGAGCAACCGTTTCATTTCCGCCATCATGATGCACCACCTGTTTGATAATAATCATTTTGAACGCTGTACCAGCCGCTATTTTCCACAAGTTCCCCGTGTGTGCCCATTTCCAGGATTTCACCATCCTCCATCACGATGATGACGTCGGAATGGGTAATTGCAGACAGCCGGTGTGTCACTATTATCGTCGTTCTATCTTTTCTTGACTGCCTGATATTATCGATAATCCGCTTCTCGGTTTTTGCATCGACTGCACTGAGTGCATCATCCAGGATCAGGATCTCAGGATCCTTTATCAGGCTTCTCGCAATCGAAATCCTCTGTTTCTGGCCGCCGGAGAGGGCGATGCCCTTTTCCCCGACCATCGTATCAAGACCGTACGGCATCCTTCCGAGATCCGCATCCAGTGCACTCAGACGGATGGCCTCCTGCAGTTCCTCCTCTGTCGCACCTGGGCTGCCGAACCTTATATTCGCTTCCACCGTCCTTGAGAAGAGGATATTTTCCTGTGAAACGTACCCGATCTTCTCGCGCAGTTCCTTTTTGCCGAGGCGGCCGATATCCATGTCGTCAATGACCAGGCGTCCTCTGCCCTGCGGATAATACTTCAGCAGCTGCTTGATGAGTGTCGTCTTGCCACTGCCGGTCCTTCCGGCAATGCCAAGTGTCTGTCCGGATTTGAGTTTGATACTGACCTGCCTGAGATTCTCCCGTTTGCTCAGCGGATATGTGAAGGATACATCATCAAAATTCATATCGGTGTTTCCAATGACATCGTTACCGTCATCATTCACGTCATCCTCCGTATCCAGCACTTTGTATATGCGGGTCAGCGAGGCATTGCCCCTCTGCAGTATATTGAACAGCATGCCGAGTGCAAACATCGGCCAGACGAGCATATTCAAATAGATGTTGAAAGTGACGATGTCGCCGACTGTGATCACACCTTTGTTGGCGAGGACAGCACCATATCCCAGGGCCACCATGAAGCTTGTCATCGTGACAAGGATCGTGAGTGGTTGGAACAGTGCATCGAGCCTCTCCACTTTCATGAACCTTTCGAGATATTCATCCGTCATCCCCCTGAAGCGCCTGCGTTCATCCTTCTCCTGTACATAGCTGCGCGTGAGCCTGACACCTTCGACCACTTCAAGCACAGAATTGTTCATGCTGCTGAAAGCTTCCTGGCTTTCCTTATGCGCCGCGTTGATCTTCCTGCCCAGTTTCGCCTCTATCAGTGCAAGGAGCGGGAGCGGCAGCAATGCATAGAAAGTCAACTCCCATGACACTGTCACGCCCATCGCAAGAATGATCGTCCCCATGAAAGTCGTCGCATCGATCAGTGTGAGCACACCCCATGCGGTCGCCTGATGGACACTCCGCAAATCGTTCGTCGCCCGCGCCATCAGGTCACCGGTTTTATTCTTTTCGAAAAAGCTCGGTGACATCATGAGGAATTTCCGCATCAGCTTCATCCGTATGATACTTTCAATCTTCACCGCGCCACCGATAAGCATGTACTGCCATATGAATCCGCCGGCGTAGCTCAGCAGGATGACCACGACGAATGCAATGATCAGCTGCCACATAAGCATCAGGGTGATTTCTCCCGTACTGATGAAATCAATTGCCCGGCCGATCAGCTGGGCCGGTATCACCTCCAGCACGTTGACGATGATCAGCACCGCAAGGATTGAAATATACCGCCACTTATTCTCTTTGAAAAACCATTTCAATTTGATAAGAAACTCAAACATGATTTAACCACCCCGCCTCATACCAGGGCTTTTATCAACAATTATCCCCGATAAAACCCCTTGGTGTTCTTAGTTGCCACATAATCTTCGGATGTGTGTTCAAAGTGTCTTTCCAGTCCGGATTTTGACACAGTACGCCAATCATTTTCTGAATTTTCATAAAACTAACATCAAAAAAAAGTGTACACCATTTTTGTGCACACTGAAAAATTGCATAAAAATAAGGAGGCACAGGCCTCCCTACCACAGATAAGATAATAATATTATATGATATCTAGAGCAGGTTATGATGAATAATCAGGCTCTATCAAAGGAGGCACCATTATGAAGTTTGTTATATATGACTTGAGCTGAGTTAAACATCAGGTTGTCCTCCTCTATATGTTATTTTTAAGACATGTTCATCATATCGTAATAAATTTCGGTTATCAACACATTTTACAAATGTTACGGTGATGTAATATCACTGTAATATAAAACCTGATCAGACCGTCTCTTTTAAAATCAAAGAGATATTTATATTACAATGACAGTAAAAGCAAAGGAGCATCCAATATGAATATACTGTTGCTCGGTGCCACCGGGCGCGTCGGAAGCTGCATACTCAACCATGCCCTTGAAGCGGGTCACCATGTCAACGCCCTCGTCCGAAATACGGATAAGATCGAAAGACAAGATGAAAAACTGGGCATCATCTTGGGCAGCGTCCTGAATGCAGAAAGCATCAGGGAATCGATAGAGGAAGCCGATTTGGTCATAAGCGCCCTTGGAACAGACGGTGGCACCACCCTGTCCGAAAGCATGCCGCTCATCATCAAAGCCATGCAGGAGGAAGGAGTGGGGCGCATCATTACAATCGGCACAGCCGGAATACTCGAAAGCCGTACCGAACCGGGAAAACTGCGCTACCAATCCAGTGAATCAAAACGCAGAACTGCGCGTGCTGCCAAAGAACACCATAAAGCATACACCCTTCTCGAAGATTCAGCACTCAACTGGACCATCATCTGTCCAACCTACCTGCCGGACGGAGAACGTACCGGGGAATACCGCACAGAGCGCAATCATCTTCCCGAAGGCGGAGGGAAGATTTCCGTCCCGGATACAGCAGAGTTCGCCTTCAGGCAGATTGAAGATGATGGATATATAAAAGCACGGGTGGGAATTGCGTACTGATCCGGTTATACCCGGTCCCAATCCATGATGTTTTCTATCAACAGCGCCAGTGTGATTCCCACCAGCAGTCCGCTGCCTGCAAGCGGCTGGAGAAAGGCCGGCAGACTGGAAAAATAGGAAGCGGGGAATGTCATGATGACGATTCCTGTGAATAAGGGCACAGCGGACCGGTATACATTCAGTGCGTTGAATTTGACCCGACGGAAAAAACTGAAGGATGAATTCAGAAGCTGCAGATATGCTACAAACAATACGGCACTGCCTATGCTGAGCGGCATCATGGAAAAGAAGCTGCCTACCGGCGGGATGATTCCCATCATGCAGAACATGAAACCACCGAGTATGAAAGGCAGCCTTCTGATGATGCCGGTCTGATTCAGAAAACCGATGGAAGAGACATATGGCGCGTAAGGCACCAGACCAAGGACACCTGCCAGGCCGGTGAAGAGTCCGGTAATCGTGAATGACGCACGCATCTGTGAAGGGGATGTCTCCGACTGATACAGTTCATCCGTCCCCTTCAGCGCACCGAAAGTATTGGCTGTATTCAACAGACCGGCCAGTACTGCAGTCAGTATGATCCCGGTGTCCCAGGCAGGTTTTCCAAGCGGGAACAGTTCGATATTAGCGGCGCCCGCCTTATTCATCGTGTCAGGCTGTTCAAAGACCAGGCTGAAAACCACCCATCCGACGGCAATACCGATCAGCAGCGCATAGCGTCTGACACCCGGCGGTGCCTTGATGCTGATGAGGGCCACAATCACCGCAATGATGATGGAAAGAAGTGAAATGGACAGATCAATCCCAGCTTCATCCCCTGTATTCCCGAAGGGAATACCCAGCATGCCCTTCAAAAAGATCCCGATAAGCTGGCACCCGAACAAAAACATGAACACACCCATCACTGCCGGATTGAACAGTCTCGCAAGACGGGGGCCCAAACCGCTGATGCCGATGATCAGAGTCAGCACACCGGAGATCAAGATGCCCACCGTCAGGCTTCCTCCGAGCACATCAAGCGGCATTCCCTGAGCAGCGGCAGTGGAAGCCAGAGCCAGAATCACCGCCCACCAGAGGCCGGACTGCCCTTCCATCACCGCCCTTCCATGGCCCGCCAGCGCCTGCATCATACATGCAACTCCGGTCACGATGAAGGAGAGCTGAAGCAGGCCCGCAACCTTTTCCTGGGAAAGCCCGAAAGCCGCTCCGACTGTAATCGGTATCACAACTATATTCGTGAAAATAAAAAAGAGCCATTGGAGCCCCGCAAGCCAGTCACCGGGGTTAAATAACCATTTCAATTTCATACCGTCCCTTTCACTCCTTGATAATTGCTCTGCCGTGTTACCTCTACTATATCGACACCTCGTTTCCATCATTGTAACTCAAAAGTAACTCCGATACCGTTTATATGAAGTAACATATTTTACCGGCATGGATAAATCATATATAATAAAATAAAAAGTTACTTTTTACATTAAAGAGATGGATATGGCAGGAGGGGGTGAAGATATGAAATCATACTGGCTGAACATCCCGGTTAAAAACGTAGCAGCGTCCATGGAGTTCTTTGAAAAAATCGGTTTCGAAGTAAATGGCGGAGAAGATGATACCATGGCGCAGGTAATGGTTGGAGATCATCCGTTCCTGCTCTTCAAGGATGACGTTCTGCATACCTTCATCGGCGGAAACCTTGCTGACACCAATACGGGAAACGAATTTGTAATCTCTTTCAACATGGATACGAATGAGGAAGTAGATGACCTTTGTAAAAAGATCACACTGAATGGCGGATGGGTGTTGAAAGGCCCAGGAATCATCAAGGGATATTACGGCTGCCTGTTTACAGATCCCGACGGGCATAAGTACAATGTGATTGTCATGTAGCCGGAAAAACAGCGAGGCACCGGAAGTTTTCCGGTGCCTCGTTTTACAATCAATTATGAATATATCTTTTGTTCCTACCAGTCAGAAGTGAAATACAGATTGTATTTCCCGTAATCCAGGAACTTAGCATGATAGAAATCACCCGCTGCCTGATGGACATATGCATGATAAATGTGATCATACTTATAGGATCCGAAAAATGGTCCGGGAAACGTTGGCATAAGAAGATGCGCTTTTTCAGGATTATGCCGTATTTCGTTCAACATCAAATATACTTCATTGATCATTTCGTAAGTCAGTTTAACTTTGCCGCAGTTTTCAAGCTCGTATTGTTTAACGAAGTAACCCTGCAACGCATTGAACTTCCTGTAATAGCTGTATTCAATAACCTCTTCCGTTTCCTTATCCTCAAGATAAATATACATATCCAGTCCCATTGTTACGCCCCCTATTTTATGTAATTCATTTCCTTTAGGCTGATATACTTTCCCGACCCTATAATTATATGATCCAGGAAATCAACACCAATTATATCTCCGCATTCATGAAGCCTTTTAGTCACTTCAATGTCTTCTCTTGATGGAGACGGATCTTATCAAGAGTAAATTACTAAAAATCCATTAACATCAATGTTTTTACTTTAAGGACATATATTTAACGCATTAAATCAAAAGAAAAAATA
>DXHR01000006.1 GCA_019113295.1 Candidatus Salinicoccus stercoripullorum
GATTTTCCGGGCACCGTACTGCTTGCGAGCCACGACAGGATGTTCAGGGAAAACACTACGGAGAAGTCCTACACCATCAAAAATAAAAAACTGACTGAGGAAATCAGCGTCAGGGAAAAGGATGAGGCGGAAGAAGAACTGATGGTCATAGAGACTAAGATTACGGAAGTATTAAGCAGAATGGCTGATGGGCCAGATGAAATACTGGATTCCGAATTCCAGGAGCTTCTACGCAGAAAAAAAGCAATCATGAACAGATAGAGGAAAAAGCCAGTCAGTAACTGACTGGCCTTTTCCTCTGTGATTCCACAATGTCTTTGGCAAGCGCCGCTGCACCGATGACACCCTGGTCATCATTCAGTTTCGGAGCAGTAATGTATGACTCAAGATTCCCTATTGTAATATAATCATTCAGAATCCTTTTGAATTCCTTTCTGATCATCGGATACAAATGGGATTGTTTCATGACTCCGCCCCCGATGATGATCCGCTCCGGGCACAGTACCAATGTATAGTTCACCAGTGCCTGGGCAATATAATGGGAAACACTTTCCCATACCGGGTCATCAGCACTGATATCTGCTCCTTTGACCCCTGCCCGTTTTTCGATCGCAGGACCTGAGACGAGCCCTTCAAGACAATCGCCGTGGTAAGGGCAGACGCCTTCGAAACTGTCACCATCCATCCTGCTGACTTTGATATGTCCCATTTCAGGATGGGTAAAACCTTTGAACACCTGATCATCCTTTACAAATCCGGCGCCGACACCGGTGCCGACTGTGATGTACATGGCGGAATCAGTGTCCCTGCCCGCTCCGAAGCGGAACTCTCCGAGACAGGCGGCGTTCACATCTGTATCAACAGCAACCGGCACACCAAGTTTGCGCTTCAGTTCATCGAGCAGCGGAAAATCCTTCCAGGCTGTTTTAGGAGTATTCTTTATCGTTCCGTAAGTTTCACTTCTGTCATTCAGATCGATGGGGCCGAAAGCACCGACACCAAGCGCGTCAACCGGGTGCTTCCTGAAAAAATCAGCAGCTTCCGCCAATGTCTCCTCCGGCCCCCTCGTTCTGATTACACATCTGTCTTTCGTTTCATTGAATTCATCCAGCACAGAACAGACAAACTTTGTTCCGCCTGCCTCTATGGCACCTATCAGCATTTAAGACACTCCAGTCATTTAATTTATTCGTATATTATTATATTATACAGGGCCGGAAGCTGATTTAACAGTTCCGGCCCCGTATAATATATCTATATGAGTGCACCTGTCTCAGGCGTATTCGTTCATTGCTCTTTGGATACGTTTAGGAATCATGCATACCGCAGCATTCATATCTTCAGGCCTGAATGTCTTATCGATGCATTCTTCCCAGAATTTGAGGTGTGTCTCATCGATTGGCGGATCATCTTCATCCAGCTCTTTGCCGGTCTCATCCTGCACACTGTACCAATACAAGTATTCATGATTTCCCTTTTTCTCACGGAAGATAGTCTCAACGAACATTTTTTCCCCTTCCAGGGTGACGAGAACGTCGTCCATATGATCCTGCATGTAGTCAACCCATTCGTCCACGCGTTCACTTTTATTTTCTTTTATCCTGAATTTGGTCAGTTCCACTTTCATTTAAGACTTCCCCCTATACCGGTTATTATAGCAACTATATGTTAGTTTATTTACTGTCTATTTGAAACACTATAATAATCTACACCATACACATGAAAATTTAAACCCTTTTTTAAAGTTTTTTACTTTTTCCCATCCCATTCTGCGTAAAATTGTTCCAGATAGTTTTCCATGAACACATGCCGGTCCTCTGCAATGTCTCTGGCAGTATCTGTATTCATCAGACTTCTCAGTTTCAGCAGTTTTTCATAAAAATGGTTGATCATGGTGTTATCCTCATCTTTATACGCTTCAAACGAAATATTTTCACGTGCGCCCGTTTTTGGATCATACATTTCATGGCCTTTACTACCGCCGTATATGAATGTCCGGGCAATGCCGACAGCACCCAGTGCATCCAGCCTGTCAGCGTCCTGTACTATTTCATCCTCCAGGCTTTCCGGCCTTACAGGGTTATTCCCTCCTTTGAAAGACACCGCACGCATTGCATGTATGATACGTCCTGTCGTTTTTTCATCCACACCATTTTCCCTGAGGAATACTTTCACTTTATCGATCTGTCCATTTTCGTCATCCGTCAATTTATAATCGATGAAGTCGTGGAACAGGGCAGCCAACCGTACGACGAATAAATCGCCCCCTTCTACAGACTGAATATGTAACGCATTATTATAAACTCTGATAACGTGCCAGTAGTCGTGACCAGTCCGGTCATTCTTATGATATTCTCTTAAAATTTCATGCGCTTCTGATATAATTTTATTTTCATCCATCACCATTACTCCAGTCCCTGGCCAAATCAATATACCTGAATCTTTCTATCACAGGACATTATAACATGGTTGATGATTAATGGAAGCTTTCTCCGGTATTACATCGAAAAAGGATTGGCCCGCGGCCAATCCTTCCTATCTGATCAATTCTGCAATCTGAGCTCTGGAAGCTGCTCCCTCTTTTATCGGATACAGAGGAAAGTTATGATTCATCCAGTTATATTCAAAATAATTATGTTCGATTCCTTCTGAATTTAAGATATGGGACAGTTTTGCCGCGTCCGGAAAACATATCTCCCGCGTCCCGATGAATATGGAAATCCTTCCCAGGCCCTCAAAGCTACCGTACATTGGAGACAGCTGGTATGAACCCGGCGGGGACCCGCCGGCCCACATTCTTCCAATCTTTCTCAGGTTGTCCACATTCAGCATCGGATCCTTCTTTTCATATTTTCTAATGTCCTTATGCCCCAATGATATATCCAGCCAGGGGGAGAGCAATATTATCTCTTTTGGCTGCTGCATATTTTCATTACGGAGCATCTGGGCAAACCCGAATGCCAGACCGCCTCCTGCAGAATCTCCCATCAGACTGATTTCCCGGTAACCTTTATGGACCAGCCCGTCGTAGACTTTCATCATCCTGGAATATGCCGCTCTGTAAGAATACCCCGGAGCTTTGGGATAGATTGGGACAAAAAACTCTGTCCCCGTCTCCTGCACAAGCCTGTCGAGAAACCACCAGTGGAACAATGACGGCTGGTTGATGTACCCGCCCCCGTGAAGATACAGTACACATTTTTTACGACCTTCATTCTCAGGTGACATCCTGTAAACTTTCATGCCGTCGATGAACCAGCTTTCCAGATCGGAATCCACAATGATGCCGGCAGGAATTATATACTCCCTGCCATTTTTCCTTTTCATCTTTCTGATGTAATTATCATCAATCTTATCCGGCCACATATGCGCAAGACCGACAGCCGCTTCAGCCAGTCTGCTGCCGATACTCCTTTTCTGTATATGTACTGTGTGCAGGGAGAATATTAAAGAAGCTGCTCCGGCCACGAACATCCCCCATACACCGGCTTTTGACAAACTGCGCATATGACTTCACCTCTTACCTTTAAATAGCCTGCTGACGCACTGATTAAACAAAAAACCCATATTCCTGAGGGATGCATTGTGAAAGTTAAGGCGATCAGCACGCTTACTGAGAAAGATATAAATAAAAAAGTGAACGAGTTTCTGAAAGAGAACATTTACATTGAGGTTATTGATATGAAATTCACCAGTATTTCAGGCTGTGCCGTATTTATCATTTATAACGAATAAAAAAAGATCCATCCACAAATGAAGTGTTCATCATTTACGGATAGATCTTTACGCTTATATATGGAACCTCCTGCCCAGCTGTGTGAGAAGTGCCTGTTGGGCAAATATTATCATGATCATGATGGCTGATACTGCATAAGCAGCGGCAACCGCGCTCGGCCATATGACACTGGTGATTCCCGCTGCAAATAGGGCGGCAGGAAAGAACCCGAGGGTGAGCATCATAATCATGAAGCTGAAGTAACTGCTCCATTTGATACGTCTGAATAGGACGATCGATGTTATCATGACCATCCCTGAAATGATTAACAATGGAACGACATAATTAACGGACCATGAGAGGAACTCTGCGCCCGACTGCGAATCTATCAGCAGAAGCAGAACTGTCAGACTCATCACCTGCATGACAATCTTACTGCCCAGATGTGACTTTGATAAGATTGTATGATTGAAGGAAACGAGCATATACATCACTGCGCCTGCCACGTGGAATATCCATAATAATTGAGGCATGACGATAATATTGATCAACAGACAGATTAAAATGGCTGAGATACCTGCAAGCACAGTAATTTTTGGCGTTCGCCTCCTGGAAAATTTCCTGTCCATATATGACGGATATCTTTTTTCTTCAGATCCATCACTTAAACCTTCCATGCTTACAAGGCATAAAGGGCATGCAGCATGGCTGGTCCAGATTCTGCATTCTTCACATTGTTTCATCATGTTTCCCCCACTCGTTTGAATAGACTTCTATGTCTACGTCAACATGCTTCATCAGTTCATTAAAAAAGTCCCGGACAATATCTGTTTCAGTAATGGAAAGTGAAAATGTCACTGTCATCCTGTTGTTTGCCGTGGCAATCCCACATCCGACCGGACTTTTAACTGTGGTGTAAAAAGCCAGCTCCATCCGTTCTACATGCCCACTCATGGATGACGGCAGCGACACGTTTCCCATATTGGTCATTGTCAGTGTCTTTGTTCTCTCACCGATATAATTAAATCCATAGCGCATTGCCGGATATTTCAGAAATACCGGAATTGTCCGGGTCATGAAGCTTTTTTGGAGATAGACATGCTGATTGATGCCCTTTTGAAGTGATGGTTTCCCCGTACGTTTCACCAATTCCCCATTTACAACTTTTAAAATATCTTCAAAGGAAGCCTTTTCATCTATGGTTGCTCCGATATTCGCAACTGAGAAGAAATTCCGTAATGTTTTCGATGGAAACTGTCTTCTCAGGTTTACCGGAACCGCAATTGTAACTTTCTTCGGTCTGCTGGATTTTAACAGCGCTTCTTTGCCTATAACCTGAATCATAAGGGCTGTGAGGAATCCTGTCAACGTTGTCCCCAGACTTTTTGCATAATTGTTCACAACAGACGCATCCATTATACCATGAATCATGTTCATTCCCTCAGTTCTGAGGGGAGTGCCTGTTATCTGGTAGGAAGGCTTGTCCTCTTTTCTGAAGACATTCCTGTCTATATTGTCAGCATAATGGCTGAAACTATCTTCAGTCTCCTGTGAATCCGGGTCCTCTTCAGGCAGCAGAATGATGCCTTCGTCCGTGACATCCCTTTTCCGGTACTGCAAATATTGATATACGAGGGTTTTCAGGAATTCAGTTGCTCCCGTACCGTCTGTCAGTGAATGGAATATCTCCACTGAAATTTTTCGTCCAAAGTACAGAACCCGCAGAAGGTACCCTCTGCTTTCCGATGGTTTGATGGGCGCACACGGATAGTCCTTCTCTTTTTGAACAAGAAGCACTTCATCATTCTTCTCCATGTAATCCCAAAACAGACCTTTTCGGACTCTTACAGTCAGCGTGGGAAACCGCGGGCTTATGACATCCAGTGCCTCTTGCAGCATTTCAGGATCCACTGTTTCTCTCATCAGCATGGATACACGGAATACATAGGAATTATCAGTATTCGATACAGCGTGGAATATCTTTCCCGTATTATCAATCCTGTACCAGCTGTCCATCCAAGCCCCCCTCTCAGTTTCTCTATGTCCCTATTATACATATTCCTAAGGACAAAAAAACACTCATGCCGTACATGAGTGAACATACACACTGTTAACGTCGTTCCAGAATTTCTTTAACTGTGCGGACTATATCCTTTGTCTGTTTCTTATTATCCGTACTGTTTCCTCTCCTTCATAATAATTTATTTCCCATTAACAAACCCGGTTTTAAAGTGGACAAAATAAAAGACGATCAGCATTGAACTACATCTGATCGTCTTAAAAATATTGTAATACTTTATATTGAATCAATTTTATAGTTAATTTAAAATACCACCGGCCGGGATCGAACCGGCACTCCCGCAGTGGGAACTGGATTTTGAGTCCAGCGCGTCTGCCAATTCCGCCACGGTGGCACGACATTATCAAGTAATTAAAAAATGGAGCGGAAGATAGGATTTGAACCTATGTCTTGCTTCAGGAAGAAGCATATTCTGAACACTAAACTACTTCCGCTTATCATTAATATAAATTGGAGGCGCCAACCGGATTTGAACCGGTGATAGAGGATTTGCAGTCCTCGGCCTTACCCCTTGGCTATGGCGCCTTCTACTGGGCTAGAAGGATTCGAACCTTCGCATGACGAGACCAAAACCCGTTGCCTTACCGCTTGGCTATAGCCCAAAATGGGGCGGATGATGGGGATCGAACCCACGAATGCCGGAGCCACAATCCGGTGCGTTAACCACTTCGCCACAACCGCCATATGGCAGGGGTAGTAGGAATCGAACCCACACCAAAGGTTTTGGAGACCTCTATTCTACCATTGAACTATACCCCTGTATGAATGGAGGGGGGCAGATTCGAACTGCCGAACCCGAAGGAGCGGATTTACAGTCCGCCGCGTTTAGCCACTTCGCTACCCCTCCATCAGCTAAATGGTGCCGGCCAGAGGACTTGAACCCCCAACCTACTGATTACAAGTCAGTTGCTCTACCAATTGAGCTAGGCCGGCTTAATTAAAAAATGGTGGTTCAGGACGGAATCGAACCGCCGACACTGTGAGCTTCAATCACATGCTCTACCGACTGAGCTACTGAACCACTGCATATTGTATTTTAAAATGGCGGTCCCGACGGGAATCGAACCCGCGATCTCCTGCGTGACAGGCAGGCATGTTAACCGCTACACCACGGGACCTATTGAAAATTGCGGGAGGCGGATTTGAACCACCGACCTCCGGGTTATGAGCCCGACGAGCTACCAGACTGCTCTATCCCGCGATAATAATAAAAATGGCGGAGGAAGAGGGATTCGAACCCCCGCGAGCCGTTAAGCCCCTGTCGGTTTTCAAGACCGGTCCCTTCAGCCAGACTTGGGTATTCCTCCGTAATGATATAAATTGTACCAAAAACATGGTGGACCTTGCAGGACTCGAACCTGCGACCCAACGGTTATGAGCCGTTTGCTCTGACCAACTGAGCTAAAGGTCCAATATGGCGGCGGAGGGGATCGAACCCCCGACCTCACGGGTATGAACCGTACGCTCTAGCCAGCTGAGCTACGCCGCCATGATAAACATAAAATTTTAATGAATGGTGGAGACTAGCGGGATCGAACCGCTGACCTCCTGCGTGCAAAGCAGGCGCTCTCCCAGCTGAGCTAAGCCCCCATACATATGATAAGTGGTGAAGCGATGCGGGTGAAGGGAGTCGAACCCCCACGCCCGAAGGCGCTAGATCCTAAGTCTAGTGCGTCTGCCAGTTCCGCCACACCCGCTGACTTTTTAAAGAGTCGGGAAGACAGGATTCGAACCTGCGACCCCTTGGTCCCAAACCAAGTGCTCTACCAAGCTGAGCTACTTCCCGTAATTGGATTAAAAGCGCGCCCGAGAGGAGTCGAACCCCTAACCTCTTGATCCGTAGTCAAACGCTCTATCCAATTGAGCTACGGGCGCATATTATAAAAGTTTTAAATCTGGTGCCGAGGACCGGAATCGAACCGGTACGGTGATCTCTCACCGCAGGATTTTAAGTCCTGTGCGTCTGCCAGTTCCGCCACCCCGGCACTATCAAATAAATGGAGCAGAAGACGGGATTCGAACCCGCGACCCCAACCTTGGCAAGGTTGTATTCTACCGCTGAACTACTTCT
>DXHR01000007.1 GCA_019113295.1 Candidatus Salinicoccus stercoripullorum
ATTTACGTGTCTCATATATTGCTCGCTTCTTTGTCCGCTTCCCTGCTCCGCCCAATCGATTCCTTGGCAAGACCGATGATGACCATGTCGTCCATCGGTGGGTTATGGAGTCCGGCACGGACGTTCCTGTAGTACCGCTGCAGTTCGTTGTCTGCAGAAAGGCTCTTCGCCCCGACGACTCTCATTGAGAGGTCGACAGCTTCGACTGCCTTATTGACGATGGATGTCTTGACGGCACCAAGCTCGCTGCCCATAAGCTGCCTCTCTTCTGCCTCACTTTGATCCCATTTCCTCGCTACGGAATAAAGGAAGTGTTCCGCTTCGAGGAGCATCAGTTCGATACGGCCGAGTTTTTCCTGGACATTCGGCAGTTCTGAAATGGTTCCCTTGATGCTGTTGGGGGAATAGTTCGCTGCAAAATTCACCGCTGCCTCCTGTGCGGCCCGTGCAATGCCGAGATAGCAAACGGGGATGTGCAGCGCCCAGCCTGCCGGGGCTTTTCTGCCGGGCGTCCTGAAGGAGACGAGGTCTTCTGATGCCACTTCGACATCCTCCATGATGAAATCATGGCTGCCGGATGCCCGCATGGCCACTGAGTTCCATGTTTCATCGACATGTGCGCCTTGGAGACATGTGTCCACAACGAAGTTGCCGACTTCATCCGTCCCTTCGATAGAAGCGCTGACGACGGCGTATTTCAAGATGGGCGACAGTGTGGCGAATGTCTTCCTGCCGTTAAGGATGTACTTGTCACCGTCTTTCCTGGCGGTCGATTCAGGTCTGCCGCCCCTTGTCGGGCTGCCTGTTGCAGGTTCTGTCGCAAGGTTATTGATGAGCGACCCGTTTTCAATCACATCCGCTGCAACTTTCCTGTATTTTTCCTCGTCCCATGATTTCTTCTCACCAAGGTCCATGATGATACCCATGTGCCAGCCGATGGACAGGGCCGTTGCCCCGTCATATTTGGCGATGATCTCCTGATGCTTCAGCATTTCCCATAGAGAGATGCCGCCGCCGCCGTATTCTGCCGGTATGGTCACCTGGGGATAACCAATTTTCTTCAAAGCTTCGAAATTCTCGAAGGGGAAAGTGGCATTCTCATCATGTTCCCGGGAGGTATCCTTGAATTTACGAGCCGTCTCCTCCATAAGTTCCAACCGTTCTTTCATATCAAGTTCCTGTAATGTACCCACAATATGACTCCTCTCAAAAACCCACAATTAAACTATGAATTATTCTATTATTACATTATTCTGTATATGATTTCAATAGAATGTTGGAAAATAATCTTTTAATTCCTATTTGACAAGTAGGTAATAACAGTTATAATGAATCATATCATTTTAATTATTCTGAATATATACACAGTGGGTGACGTTATGCTTAGTTTAAGAGATTTGAAACTGTCTTTTGACGGTAATCAGGTGCTGGATGATATCCATCTGGAAGTGAAAAAGGGAGAGGTCATAACATTGGTCGGCCCCAGTGGCACCGGGAAAACCAGCTTGTTGCGGTGCATAAACCTGCTTGAAAAGCCGGACAGCGGATTCATCGCCCTGGGCGATCTGGATTATGATTACAGCAAAATAAGTAAAAAAGAGACATTGGACCTCAGACGGAAAACAGCGATGGTGTTCCAGCAGTATAACCTTTTCAAAAATAAGACGGCGATCGAGAATGTGATGGATGCCCAGATGGTCGTCCAGAAGAAAACCAAAAAGGAAGCTTATGAAAAAAGCATGGAAGAATTGAAGAGGGTGGGGCTGGAAGAGAAAGTGGATGCATATCCAAGACAGTTGTCCGGTGGGCAGCAGCAGCGTGTCAGCATCGCCAGGGCGCTTGCAGTGGAACCTGAAGTCATCCTTTTTGATGAACCGACTTCCGCGCTCGATCCTGAACTGGTCGGGGAAGTGTTGAAATCCATCGAGGAAGTGGCAAAGTCAGGTATGACCATAATGCTGGTGACGCATGAAATGTCATTTGCCCGGGATATATCAGATAAGGTGGTGTTCATGGACAGGGGACGGATTGCTGAATCAGGGCGCCCGGAAGAGATTTTCAAACACTCAACCAATGCAAGGACACAGCAGTTTTTGAATAAGTTCTACACAGGCGTTCATTAAAAGACGGGAGAGATGAAGATGAAAAAATTATTATTGTTTACAGCAATCGCAGGAACCATTCTTGCCGGATGCGGCAGCGGTGGCGGGGACAGTTCAGCAGCTGCCGAAAATGGGACAGGCACAGTGGAAGTGGCTGTGCCTTCATCATCGAAACCGCTCAGTTATACGGGTGAAGACGGTGAGCTGACCGGCTATGAAGTCGAAATCTTAAAAGCAGTCGATGAGAAATTGGAAGACTACGAATTCAATATACAGGGGGCGAGTGACAGCGCGGCTGAAATCGGCATCGATACAGGGCAATATGACATGATTGCCCAAGGATTGATTTTGTCTGAAGAGCGTAAAGACAGCTATCTCATCCCGTCTGAACATAACGGGTTCAGTCTGATGAAGATCTATGCGACCGGTGATATGGAAGGTGAGATTGAAACACTTGATGATCTCGCAGGGAAAACAGTGGCACCGGTCACCCCGACAGGCGGTGTCTTCAACTTGCTGACGGCTTACAACGAGGAGCATCCGGATAACCAGATTGATTTCGAAACGTCGGACGGCGGCATTCCTACTTCTGACCGTCTGAAGGAAGTTGATGCAGGTACATATGATGCATTCGTCAATCCTTCCAACCTCGGACAGGATGAAATCATCGAAGAAGGCGGGCTCGACCTGCACATAACAGAACCTGTTGAAGTGAATCCGACCTATTTCATGATCCACGACTCCGAAGAAAACATCGAGCTGAATGAACAGGTTGGAGAGGCCCTGGCAGAATTGAAAGACGAAGGGGTATTATCCGATATTTCAAATGAATTCTATGGAGAGGACATCTTCCAATACGAATAATTGATGGAAAATGTATGAAGAGGAGGATGAATAGTGGACCTTCAATATATGATCGGGATCCTGCCGGAATTCTTATCTGTCATACCGGTAACACTGCTCATCGTAGTGGTCTCGGCAATTGCCGGGTTTTTATTGAGCATCCTTGTTGCAGCCGTAAGGATAAAAAGGGTGCCGGTGCTTAATTTCATGACCGGCCTGTATATATCATTTACAAGGAGCATCCCCATTCTGCTGCAGCTGTTCCTGTTCTTTTTCGGGATTCCGGTGCTGCTCCAGATGTCTGGTTTCGATGTAAGCAATATAAGTGCGGTGACGGCTGCAACCGTCTGCCTGACAATATATAACGGGGCGTATATGTCTGAAGTGATCAGGCCGGCATATCTGGCAATAGAGAAAGGGCAGCATGAAGCGGCAGAAAGCCTGGGGTATAATGGATTCCAGAAATTCACCAGAATAATACTTCCCCAGATGACCCCTATTGCTCTGCCTGGACTGGGTAATGCACTCATCCATCTGATCCATGACAGTTCCCTCGTGTTTGCCATCGGTGTGGTGGACATCATGGGTCTTGCGACCATCATCAGTTCGGAATCATTCGGAATGCAGCAGGTGGAGGTCTTCCTTACAGTGGCATTCATCTATTGGGGCATATCATTCGTTTCAGAGCAGCTCATCAGATATCTGGAAAGAAGAAAGAAAAGAGTACTCGGGAAAACGGATTATGAGATGACGAAGGAGGTCGGATACAATGTTTGATATTCTGACCGTATTTGAAAGCCTGGTTGAAATCATCAAAGTCGTACCAAAAACCCTGCTTCTGGCATTGATCATCCTTCTCCTGTCCTTTGTGCTGGGCGCTGCGATCACCTATATCCAGAGCCTGAATATTCCCGTGATCAAACAGGTCATCGATGTGCTGCAGTCATTCCTCAGAGGAACGCCGAATGTAGTCCTTTTATACCTGGTGTACTACTCGCTGCCCCTGGTCGTTTCGTATTTCCTGTCTTTATTCGACGTCGCTTTCGATCCGGCCTCGCTGAATTCTGCAGCAGTCGTTATCGTGACTTTCAGCATCTGCTACTCCGTATTCCAATCAGAAATCATCAGAGGTGCTTTGCACTCATTGGATAAAGATCAGATAGAAGCGGCCCAGTCGCTCGGATACAGTACGACACAGACTTTGAGGAAAGTTATCGTGCCACAGGTGATGACTGAAGCTTTGCCCGATACGATGAACGCTTTTCTCATCATCATCAAAGCATTGTCGCTTGCCTTCCTGGTGACCGTGGTCGATATCTTCGCCCAGGCAAGGCTCGTCGGAGCGCAGACTTTCAGCTACCTGGAAGCCTTTGTCGCCGCGGCACTCGTGTACTGGGTGATCTGCGGACTGCTGACGTACCTGATAAACAAACTGGAAAACAGAATGAGAAGAGGGTATGCATAAAAAACACTATTTTAGAATTATCACAGACACTCCGGCATTTATAATGCTGGAGTTCTTTTTTATGCCTCGGATACTCGTCATATCTTCCCGGTTGCGGGGGTCTATAGAGATTTATCGTGACATTCTTGAAAACGAAGAGGAGTGCCATCCTGCATCAAACTGTCTTCTTCTGACTTACGGAAATGTTTCAATGATGTTTTTTCGCTCTGTAAGTTTGATATATTGAGTACAACAGGAAATGAAAGGGGCTACTAGTATGAATGTTTTGCACGAAGAACATGACAATGGAATCAAGGAATATACTCTTACGAATAACAACGGTATGACGGTAAAGGCAATCAATATAGGCTGCAGTATCACTGAAATACTTGTTCCGGACAATAAGGGTGATTTCAGCAACGTTGTGCTGAGGTATGACACGCTGGAGGAGTACTTCAGGAATGAGGATTTCCTCGGTGCGGTGATTGCTCCGATTGCCGGCAGGGTCAGGGATGCGGAATTCGAAATCGGTGATGAATCATATTCATTTACTCCGAATGAAGGGAGGAATCTCCTGCATAGTGGTGAATTAAATCCATATAATGAAATCTGGGAAAGCTCCATAGAAGAAGATAAGATCGTTTTCCAGTATAAGATGGATAAAAGATTTCCCGGCGATCCCCTGATCAAAGTCATGTACAGCCTGAATGATGAAAATGAGTTGAAACTTGAATATGAAATCAGTGCCGAGTCGAAAAGTATAGTGGCTCCAACCAACCATACATACTTCAATCTGAGTAATGTCTTGGAAGGAGATGCAGGCGGTCATCTGGTCAGGAGCAATACCCGAAGCTTCCTCAAGGTGGACGAGGATCTGCTGCCGGAAAGTGTGGCAGTATGCGAAGGTGTGTTCGATCTGAAGCATGGCCGCCTGCTCAAAGATGTTTTTGAAAGTGATGATGGACAGGTCGGGATTGCCGGCGGAGGTTTTGACCACTATTTCATCTTTGAAAAAGATGAAAAGGAAGTGGAAATCACTGAAAAGGGAAGCGGGCGGACTTTGAAAGTGACGACCACATCCCCGGGGATGGTGCTGTATACTGGTAATAATCTGGACGGGCATGTTGTACTTAAAGACAGGAAGGCGCAGAAGCATGCCGGATTCTGCATGGAGACCCAGGAATCTCCGGCTGCTTTAAAATTGCCGCTTGATCAGGATATGAGGGTAGAGGAAGAGGAGACCTATAAAAGGGAAACGGTATTCCGCTTCGGCGTGGAGAAATGAGAAAAAGGGGGCCTCGTTATTCTACCCGAATATAATGGATATAAGCTGTCCTTCAAACTTTCTGGTAGTAACCCCCATTCCTGCAGCACGTTTTGCATTACATAAAAAACCCTCCCGAAATCATCAGAACTGATTTCGGGAGGGTTTCAGTGTGTCAGTAGTTTTTCAGATATTCATCAATTTCCCATTGGGAAATCTGAGAACTGTAGGCATTCCATTCGACCAATTTGTTCTTGTGGAACTGTTTGTATATGTGTTCTCCCAGCGCCTCCTGGATGACTTCATCTTCCTTCAGCGCCTTGAGTGCCGTGTACAGCGTCGTTGGCAGGTCTTCGACATTTTCGATTTCACGTTCTTTTTTGCTCATCTTATATATATTCTGGTTGACCGGGGTATCGAGATCAAGTTCCTGTCGGATGCCGTCGAGTCCGGCTTTCAATACTGCTGCTGTGGCAAGGTAAGGATTGGCTGACGGATCAAGCGACCTTACTTCAGCCCGTGTTGCCGGACCCCTGGCTGACGGGATTCTGAGAAGCGGCGTACGGTTCCGGCCGCTCCACGCGATATATTTTGGAGCCTCGAATCCGGACTGGAGCCTCTTGTAGGAATTTACCAGCGGGTTGCACACCGCCGTGAATCCCCTCGCATGTTCGAGGATCCCGGCCATGAAGTGCCTCATGTCACCGCTCAGCCCAAATTCATCATTTTCATCATAGAAAACGTTCGTACTGTCCTTGAACAGTGAAACATTGAAGTGCATACCGTTGCCCGCAATGCCGTAAAGCGGCTTCGGCATGAATGTCGCATGCATATGGTGCTTGCGCGCAATCGTTTTGGCAACGAGTTTGAATGTCTGTATATTATCGCATGCAGTCACGGCATCAGCATATTTGAAGCTGATTTCATGCTGGCTTGGTCCGGCTTCGTGGTGTGACATCTCCACCTCAAACCCGATTTCTTCAAGTGTCCTTGCGATCTCCTGTCTGCAATCCTCACTGGTATCGATCGGCGCAAGGTCGAAATAACCGCCTTCGTCATTCATTTCCGTCGTCGGATTGCCGTCACTGTCCAACTTGAAGAGGAAGAACTCCGGTTCAGGTCCCAGATTGAATGAAGTATACCCCATGTCTTCCATCTCTTTGATGATCTTTTTCAAATTCGATCTCGGATCACCTTCAAAAGGTTCGCCGCCGATATCGTATACATCACAGATCAATCTCGCGGATTTTGCATTATCATCCGACCAAGGGAAAATCCTCCAGGTGTTGAAGTCAGGTTTAAGGTACATATCAGATTCTTCCACCCGGACAAACCCTTCAATTGAAGATCCATCAAACATCATTTCTCCATCCAGTGCCTTGCCCAGTTGGGTTGTTGGGATCTCCACATTCTTGATTGTCCCCAGAATATCGGTGAACTGCAGTCTGACGTACCTCACATTCTCTGATTCAGCAATCCTTAAAATATCTTCCCTTGAATATTCATCCATATCTTTAACACGCCCCTATATTATTGAGAATATTGTACACTTAAAACTTTCGAGCGCACAAATACTTATATACCCATTAGCCTGTTTCCGTTCTTATAAACATTATACAGAAAAATAATTTAAAAGCTCATGATAGCTTATAATACATAAAAGATTTAGATGCTGCGTACGCTGTTGATATACTTCATGATGAAGCGTTCATGGTGCTTGGATTTGTTGATGATGCACTGGATGATGTCCGGGGACTGTGCAGTATTCGGAACCTTTTTCTGGATGAAAACATAAAACAGCGGAACCACTCTGAAAAGGTGGTTCCGCTGTTTTCATTGCTCTGATCTAGATCATTTTTGACAGGACGCTTCTGTAGGCTTCCAGCGTACGATCTATTTCCTCTTCTCCGTGTGCAGTGGAAAGGCTGTATCTGTTCATAGGCTTTGTATAGATGCCTTCTGAGAGAAGGCCGGTATCCAATGATTTCCGGAAATCAAAATCAGCATGCTGCAGTTCCCTGTAGTTTTTCACATGCTCCTGTTCAGTAATGACGACATTGAAGATTGAACCAAGGCCGATTGTCTGTACCGGGATGCCGTGAAGCGCAAAAGCTTCCCTGATGCCACTCTTCAATCTTTCGGTCATGCTGAAAACATGGCCGGTCTCTTTTTCCAGGACATCCAGGGTCGCCAGCCCGGCAGCGAGTATGGTCGGATGACCGTTATATGTGCCACTGTGGAACAGGACGTCTCTGGCGCTGGAAGCTGAGCCCTGGCTGTTGTCGAAGACATCGGATGATGTTTTCGGGGCGCTGTTCATCATGATTTCATCTTTGCCTCCTACGATACCTACCGGAAAACCGCCGCCGATCACTTTTCCCAGGGCAGTAATATCCGGGCGTACTTTGTAGTATTCCTGGGCACCGCCGAGTCCAAGTCGGAACCCGGTCTTTACTTCATCGAAAATCAGCAGTATGCCAAGTTCTTCTGTCAGTTTCCGTAATCCGCGTATGAAGGAAGCATCTGCAGGTATGAACCCTGCCTGGACGGGTTCCATGATGACTGCCGCAAGTTCATCTTTGTGGACTTTCAGTATTTCAGCAGTGTGCTCCAGATCATTGAAAGGCAGAGTCAGAGTGTGTCTGCTGTGATACGGATCAACCCCTTTGGACTCGATAACGGAATTGGGGGCGTAGGAAGGTCCGGCTTCATCAAGGGGAGGATTCACACTTAGCAGTGTCTGATCATAACCACCGTGGTAATGGCCTTCAAACTTCGCGATCTTACTTTTCCCCCCAGTATGCGCATGGGCAAGGCGCAAAGCCAATTGTGTCGCTTCTGTGCCGGAGTTTGTATAGCGGAGCTTCTCCATGCTCGGATAAAGCCCCTTTATCCTCTCCCCCATTTCGGTTTCAAGTGCGTGAGGTGTTCCAAAAAGCATCGTACCATCCTTATCAAGCTGCTCATTTACAGCCTGCCTGATTTCAGGATGTCCGTGTCCAAGCATCAGTGCACCGTAGGAAAGCAGATAATCGATATACTCATTGCCGTCAACATCGTAAAGATAGGCATCTTTTCCCTTTTCCATAATGATTGGATGGGGAGCAAATGATTTGATGTTCGCCGTCACACCACCAGGCATGACTTCCTTGGCTTTTAAGAACGCTTCTCTTGATTTGGCCGTCCGGTCGCTCAACTCTGCTAAGAAAGGGTCTTTTGTCATCAAAGTCATGAATAGTCCTCCGGAAAGAAAATATTTATTCATATACAGTCCCTATATGAAATATATATTTCATTATAAAGGATGTGATGAAATAGTCAAGTCTTTTGGAGTATAAATTTCATTTTTTCTGTATTGTGGAGTGTTCATTACATCGGTTTATGATATTCTGTATATAAATACAGTTATTTTAAGGAGTCGTCATGGATCAGAAAAATGTATATCAGCTTATAGCAGAAAAGATGCCGGACATGAGCAGATCTCAGGAAAAACTGGCATCCTATATCCTTCACAATACTAACACGGTGCCGTTTTACACAGTGGCGAGGCTTGCAAAGCAGGCAGAAGTAAGTGAAGCCTCAGTCGTCCGTTTTGCTGTCTTTCTGGGCTTTTCCGGATATCGCGAGCTGCAGAGCCATATGCAGAATTCTGTCCGGATGCAGCTGTCGACGAAAGACAGGATGAAGATGTCCACCCAGGTATACGAAGGTTCGGATCAGGTGATCTATGATATATTCAGAGACGATGTGGCAAATATCGAATCGACGATGGGGAACCTGGATTCGAAGGCGCTCATGAAGGCTGCGGATCATCTGACAAAAGGTCATAAAATCTATATTTCCGCAAACCGCAGTGCCGCTTCCCTTGGCATATTCCTTCAGTATTACCTGGACATGATGATTGGGAACGCACAGCTGCTGGGTTCGATTGAAACGGGTCCGGAACAGTTATACGGCCTGGATGAGAAGGATGTGGTCATCGGTATCGGGTTTTCACGCTATTCGGCAAGCACAGTCAACATGATGGCATTCGCGAAAGAGCAGGGGGCTACCACTATCGTCATAACGGATAATCTTCTTTCGCCGCTGGTTCCGCATGCCGATGTAGCACTCACTGCTTCGAGTGAACTGCCGACATTCTTTGATTCCTTCGTTGCACCGCTTAGTCTGATAAATGCATTGATAACGGTAATCGGAAAACAGAAAATGAATGAGTCCGGAACCCGCCTTGAAAGGCTTGAGGAAATCTGGGAACGGTTCGATACGTTCTATCCCGGAAAAAAGGAATAGATGGGCTGATACAGTAAAACACACTCACCAGCCAATTGGCGAGTGTGTTTCGATCATTTATGAGGGTAGGGTTTAGTACTGTCCCAGATATTCATCAATTTCCCATTGTGTAATCTGAGAGCTGTACATGTTCCATTCGATGCTTTTATTCTTATGGAACTGTTTGAAGATATGGTCTCCGAGTGCTTCCCTCATGACGTCATCCGCTTTCAGCGCTTTCAATGCTGTGTATAGTGTGGACGGGAGGTCTTCTACAGTTTCCTTCTGTCTGGTGCTCATCTCATAGATGTTTTCGTCGACTGGATTGTCGAGTTCCATTTTGTTCTGGATTCCATTCAGTCCTGCTTTCAGTATGGTGGCTGCGGCCAGGTAAGGGTTTGCCGAGGGGTCCAGAGATCTTACTTCAGCACGTGTCGCTTTTTCGCGGGAAAGCGGGATTCTCAGAAGCGGTGAACGGTTGCTGCCGCTCCACGCAATATATTTCGGTGCTTCAAAACCCGACTGCAGTCTTTTATAGGAGTTCACGAGCGGGTTGCATATCGCTGTGAACCCTCTGGCATGATTCAGCAGTCCCGCCATGAAATATCTCATGCATGGACTGAGCCCGAATTCGTCACTTTCATCATAAAATACGTTATCGCCGTCTTTGAACAGTGACACGTTGTAATGCATGCCGTTGCCTGGGATGCCGTACAGAGGCTTCGGCATGAACGTTGCATGCAGATTGTGTTTGCGTGCAATCGTCTTGGCTACAAGCTTGAATGTCTGGATATTATCAGAAGCGGTCACTGCATCGCTGTATTTGAAACTGATCTCGTGCTGGCTGGGTGCACCTTCATGGTGGGACATTTCGACTTCAAAGCCCATGTCTTCAAGTGTCAGGGTGATGTCCCGGCGGCAGTCTTCCCCGAAATCAATCGGCTGCAGGTCGAAATAGCCACCGGTATCGCTGAGTTCCGTTGTGGCATTGCCATCCTTATCCAGTTTGAAAAGGAAAAATTCAGGCTCAGGGCCGAGCTGCAGGTCGTCATAGCCCATATCCTGCATCTCGCCCACAAGCCGCTTCAGGTTGGAACGCGGGTCGCCGGAAAACGGTGAGCCGTCGATATCGTATACATCACATATCAGCCGTCCGGCTTTTGCATCATCCGATGACCAGGGGAAAATGAGCCAGGTATCAAGGTCTGGTTTGAGATACATATCCGATTCTTCCACACGTGCGAAGCCTTCGATGGAGGAGCCGTCAAACATCATCTCGCCATCCAGCACCTTGCCCAGCTGCTTGAATGGAATTTCCACATTCTTTATAGTGCCCAGTATATCTGTAAACTGAAGTCTTATATATCTGACATTCTCGTCTTCTGCAATCCGTATAATATCCTCTTTCGAATATCCACCCATTGAATAAGTTCACCCCTAAATGTTCATATATTTTGTATATTCCCCGTAGAGTATATGCAAAACGCATGTTTAGGGAATTATTCGGGAATGAACACCTCAGACTCACTGTCTTCAGGATAATAGTAGCCGTTTGGCATGGTCTGGAGTTCGATCAGGCTGCCCCACGGTGTCCTGAAATAGACGGTACCGTTTCCTTCTGTATCTTCATATCTCGTATTTTCGTGTATTTCCGATAATGGCTCTCCTCCGGCGATTTTCATTTTTTCAAAAGCTGCCTTTATATCATCCGTATAGAACGACAGATGGTTGTATCCGTAGTCCTCAAGATCGAGCGGCCGGCTGGGAGATGTGTTTTCGAACTGGAACATTTCGATGTTCGGGCCATTGCCGATGACGATCATCCGTTTCCTCGTTATTTTCGAATCTTCCGGTATGCCGAGAAATCTTTCGACTTCGCTGCCGCCTCTCGGCGGGTCTTCCAGCGTCTGGCTGTCATACGCCACTTGTGCATCCAGTCCCTTTTTGAAGAATGTTGTCGCCTCGTCTATATCCGGCACGGTCAGTCCGATGTGGTTCATGCCTCTTATTATGCCCAAGTCATCCGCTCCTTTCATTAGTCAATGTTCCCGCTTTGTCCGCTGATTATGCTCTGAATGGATCTTTTCAAATATTTTTAATCACATACTTGCATTTTGTAAGCCAGTATCATATGATTATATTAATTTCAAATATATTAGATTTAATATAATTCATTTTGATTTAATTTTGGGGAGGTGCAGAGATGGAAGGAAAAGATCCACGCATCAAGGCCTTTACAGTTTTCATCAAATCTTCGCAGTCGGTACAGAAGCTGATCAAGCAGGATTTTCTGAAAAAGGAGATCAATCTGAGCGAGTATGCGGTGATGGAGCTTCTGTATCATAGGGGTGACCAGCCGATCCAGTCGATCGGCAGGAGGGTGCTGATGGGCGGCGGCAGCATCACCTATGTCATAGACAAGCTTGAGGATAAAGGTTTCCTGTACAGGAAGCCGTGTCCTGAGGACCGCCGCAAGATGTTTGCCTGCATCACGGACGCGGGCAGTGAGTACATGGAAACACGGGTGGAGGAGCAGGAGGCGCTGATCAACACCATTTTTGATGAATGGGATGACAGTGAAGTCGAAGATGCAATCAACCTCCTCAAACGCATCGGCATACACGCAGAAAGTCTGTTGAAATAAGCTGGTGTCTGAAACGGGACCGTAATTTCATAAAAGTGAATATCCCGGAATCGAGATAAATTGAAAATAATTACAAAGGAGTTTTTGATAATGGCAAATGAACTGCTTGGGATCCACCACGTTACAGCAATGACGGATAACGCAATGAGAAACTATGATTTCTTTACAAATGTACTCGGCATGAGACTGGTGAAGAAGACGGTCAATCAGGATGACATCCACACTTACCATACATTCTTCGCGGATGATTTGGGCTCACCCGGTACGGACATGACGTTCTTCGACTTCCCGAACAACCCGAAAGGCGCACCGGGAACGAACTCGATTTCAAGGACGGGTCTCAGGGTACCGGATGATGCCGCACTTGAATACTACAGAGAACGTTTCGAGGAATTCGGCGTGAAGCATGACGGTATCCAGGAACTGTTCGGCAAAAAGGTCCTTCCTTTCGAGGAAGATGACGGACAGAGATACCAGCTTTTCTCTGATGAAAACAACAAAGGTGTTGCACCTGGCAAACCATGGAAGAATGGTCCGGTACCGGAAGACAAGGCAATCTACGGTCTTGGTCCGATTGAGATCACAGTCAGCTACTTCGGGGATTTCCAGAAAGTGCTGACGGATATATTCGGCATGAAACCGGTCATAGAGGAAGAGAATGTGACAGTATTCGATGTCGGTGAAGGCGGCAACGGCGGCCGGGTCATCCTGAAAAAAGATGAAACTGCTGCGGGGCGTCAAGGGCACGGCCAGGTGCACCACGTATCATTCAGGGTGAAAGACCACGATGCAATCAAGCAGTGGGAAGCGAAGTATGACGAAATCGGCATGGGACATTCCGGCAACGTGGACCGCTTCTACTTCGAAGCCCTCTATACACGTGTCGGTCACATCCTCATTGAACTTTCTACAGATGGCCCGGGCTTCATGGATGACGAACCTTATGAAACACTCGGGGAAAGCCTGGCACTGCCGCCATTCCTCGAGCCAAAACGTGAATATATCGAAGCACAGATCCGCCCGTTTGACACGAAGCGCTCATAATAATCGGAGGTAAATCAATTCGGTCCCAGACTGATCAGGCAGACCGTCAACTTCGATGATCCGGGCGTCTATCATCTGTACTTTGCAGATCACGACGCAACACCGGGGGAGGGCATCACATTCTTCCCATGGCCGAATGACAATTACGGCCGCAAAGGGAGCGGGGCCGGCAGGTTGTTCACAGTGGACCGTCCTGGATAATCCAATGAATGGAGAGTGTAATCAATGGAACATATTTATAAAGAAAAGGGAAAAGGTGCACCGGTATTCGTACTGCTGCATGGCACCGGAGGCACGGAAAATGATCTCGTCCCGCTCGCTGAACTGCTGAATCCCGGGTACAACATCCTGGGGATCAGAGGGAACGTGCAGGAAAACGGTATGAACCGCTACTTCAAACGCCATGGTGAAGGGCAGTATGACTGGGAGGACCTGGATTTCCGCGGAAACGAACTTTATGAGTTCATCGCCCGGAAATCGCGGGAGTATGATTTCAAACTGGAAGATGTCGTATTCGTCGGATTCTCCAACGGCTCGAACATCGCGATACAGATGATGCTCCAGCGGCCGGGAACATTCGGGAAGGCGGCATTGTTCGCACCGCTCTATCCGGCCGATGTGGAAGAGAAGCAGGACTTCAGTGACGCGGAAATATTCCTGTCACTCGGCAAGGGCGATCCGATCGTGCCTGAACCTGAAAGTGAAAGGGTCATCAATCTCTTCAAAAAGAGAGGCGCTGACGTCACGACTGCATGGGTGAACGGTCACAGTCTCACGCAGGAAGTGGCTCTGGAAGCTAAAAATTGGCTGAACAAGTAATGCCATCAGGGGAAACTGAAAATAGAAGAGTTAAATAAATTTATATAAAGAGGAGTATTTCATTATGATTCAATATTTACTTAATGCCTATGTGGGTAAAAACATAATCGACAGCGGTCTTTCCAAAGTGAAGAGTGACGGACAGATGGGAGAAGAATTTGAAAATGAATTCAAGGTGGACAGCAATCAGATGAAGATTGCCGGTTATCTTGAGGCAGTCGGCTCAGCACTCCTGTTCGTTTCATTCCTGGGTAAGACATTCACCAGGATCGGAACGGTGTTGATCAACGCTGTACTCGGTGTGGCAATCTTCAAACACTATAAAGCGGGACACGGCTACGAAGGAAGTAAAAATGCACTTAAATTCTTTGGTTTGAACACATTGAGCTTTCTGGAAACATTCCGCAGGAAGTAAGAAGCCGTAACGGACTGGTTAAATGATAATGCGGGGGCTTATTGTTTAAAGGGCATTAGAAATGCAGATAAGGAAAATGATAATGTATATGGAAGCAGGGACTGGAAAATCCAGTCCCTGCTTTTTTCGGTCATTTCGTCTTGAAACTGTACGCCTTCGTCAGTTCGTTGTGGATCACAAGTTCATAATTTTCATCTCTGGCTACAGCGCCGTTCACGAGGAGGTTGATCTCCTCGGTATGGAAATGATGCTGCATCAGTACCATTACGACAATGGCTGCCAGGTGCACAACGAAGACAAGCAATAATGTGATCTTGACGTTATTGTCCAGAAGTTGGCTGATCGGGTTCATAGGAAAAATCGCTCCCATTTTGCAGTGAATTATGTATGGTGACGAGTGTACCATAAGCGACGCTGTTCTTAAAAACATACGGTGTTATTACCCGGGAAATATTAAAGGAAGCTGTATGAATGGTTTCTTTTTACAGTTCCTCCGCCTTTATCTGCCTGCGCAGAGCACTTGTTTCTTCCCGGCTCATCGGTCCGAGATGGCCATGGATATATGTATCATAGTCTATCTGATCGACTTCTTTGATGTAATGATGGAAACGGTACGGATCGTAGCCGCCGTCCAGTTTGTAGAAGTCACCCGTGTCGGCATCGCCTGCAAAGAGCACTCTGTCCTCCCTGATGAAAGCGACGATGCCGTCGTCTGAATGCGGGTTTGTGATGGGGGTCGCTTCCACGGTCACACCTCCCAGGTTGAATGCGGTCTTACCATCGAATACAATATCCGCCTGCACGACTCTGATCTTTCTGATGTCTCCGTATTCAATTTTGATATGGGTGTCACAGAATTCACATTCCTCACCGGTGCGGAGGCGTTCCGCCATGGCTTCCTCTGTCCATTCCCACTCTGTCAGTGTGCCGAGCATCCTGTCTGTCTTCTGGTGGGCGACGGTCAACCCGGGAAAAGCATGCATCGCAAAAGTATGGTCCCAGTGCCAATGGGTGATAAGGACAGTCTTGGGAGCAGGGAGATCAGACGCACTGACTGCGTCAAGCATCGCCTTCAGATGCGCAGGCGAGTTGCCTGCATCAATCAGCATGCTGTAGTTACTACCGTGGATGTATCCGAGGTTCGGTCTGTCGCGTTCTTTGTCGAAGGGCAGAATGTAGACATGGGGAGAGATTTGGGAGAGCATATTTATCAGCCTTTCGTTTATGTCCATAGTAACATACGGCGGTGAAAAATATATCGTACTAAATTACTATAAATTCATTGACACATGTATCCGCGATGATATATATTAAGCGGAACAACTTAATATTTCAGAATTTTCTTATCCAGAGAAGTGGAGGGACTGGCCCTTTGAAGCTTCGGCAGCAGACTTTTTAAGAACTGTGCCAATTCCAGTAGTGTATTGCTAGAAGATAGGAGGAAATCGGGGAATATTATAATTCAGCCTTCTTTCTATCCATTGAAAGAAGGTTTTTTGTTCCCAAGAATTTTAGACAGGAGGATTTTTGATGACTAAAAAGCAGATTCATCTTAACGGATTCATCCAGAACTCACCTTCACCGCATTCGACGGGATTATGGAAACATGACAGAGACAGGGGAACAGAGCATAACAGGCTGGATTACTGGATCGGTGCTGCGCGTACTCTTGAGCGCGGGAAATTCGATGCGATGTTCATAGCGGATGTGCTCGGCACATACAGCGTCTACGGCGGTACACACGGGCCGGCTGCGAAACATGCTGTGCAGCTGCCTGCCCACGATCCGCTGCTCGTCATTCCGGCCATGGCTGCGGCAACAGAACACCTGGGCTTTGCCCCTACAGTTTCGACGACGTATGCACAGCCTTACTCATTGGCCCGTCAATTGTCGACGCTCGATCATCTGACGGAAGGGCGTCTGGCATGGAACGTTGTCACCTCGTACCTCGAAAGTGAAGCGGTGAATCTCGGTCTGACTGAACGCCTGCCCAAAGCGATGCGGTATGACAGGGCGGACGAGTTCCTGAAAGTGGTCTACAAGCTCTGGGAAGAGAGCTGGGATGACGGTGCGGTTTTGCATGACAGGGAGCACGATGCGTTTGCCGATCCAGAGAAGGTGCATAAGATCGATCACGAAGGAAGATTTTTCAATGTGCCCGGACCGCACCTTGTCGAACCGTCCCCGCAGAGGACGCCGGTCATATTCCAGGCGGGTGCTTCCCCGCGCGGCCGGGATTTTGCCGCCAGGCATGCCGAGGCGGTGTTTACGAAAAACCATTCGCTCGAGGCACTGGCTTCCTATACTGAAGACCTGAGGGAGCGTGTGGTTGCCCAGGGGAGGAATGCGGAGGATGTAAAGGTATTCCCGATGATACTGCCGATCATCGGCGCCACGGAAGAAGAGGCGTATTCAAAATATGAGGAACTCCAGGAAAATGTGAGTTATGAAGGGACGGCGGCGCTTCTCTCAGGACATACCGGCATAGATTTTTCAGGCTATGACCCGGACCAGTATATCGAGGATATCGAGACGGGAGCCGTGCAGGGAAACCTGGATATGTATACGAAAGATCCAGACAGGAAATGGACGCTACGTGAAGCGGTCAAAAACCACGGTCTCGGCAACGGCACCGTAAAATTCATCGGCACGCCGGAAACGATTGCGGACATGATGGAAGACTGGGCAGTGCGCGGCGGAGCGGACGGTTTTAATATTGCGCAAGGCTATTCACCGGGGACATTCGAGGAGTTCGTCGATCATGTCGTCCCCGAGTTGCAGGAACGTGGCATCTACCGGACGGAATATGAAGGGAAGACACTACGTGAAAACATGTTCGGCAGGGGAAGGTGCCATATTGCGGACAACCATCCGGCCAAAGCGGAAAGTACGGTTACAAAATTGACATGACGGAAAGGGGAATCATATGGAGCAGATTACGCTATATACATGGATAGGTTTTATCGCCTTTCTTCTACTGATGCTTGCAATCGGCTACATGAGTGCCCGCAGGATGAAGACCATCGCGGATTTTGCCACAGGCGGCGGAAAGCTGGGACCTTATGTACTCGGTTTGTCATTTGCGGCAACCTATCTGAGCGCGGCAACGTTTCTGGGCTACCCGGGATGGTCGTATGAATGGGGATTTTCAAATCTGTGGCTGTTTCTCGCAATAATACTTGGCGGGCCGGCCGGTGTCCTGATGGTCGCGAAGAAGATCAGGAAGCTCAATACGACACAGAAATCCATATCCCTTCCCGACTGGCTGGGGGATTTCTACCAGAGCGATGTGCTGCGTGTCGGCACAGCCCTTATACTGCTGTTCAATATATTCTATATCGCCGCACAGTTCGTCGCCGGTGCCAAGATCTTTGAATACCTTCTCGGCATGTCCTATACCGGCGGGCTCATCTTCATAACCGCAGTTGTCGTCGTATATGTATTTGCAGGGGGAGCCATTGCGGACATATACACCGACGCCGTCCAGGTGGTCATCATGGCCGTCGCAGGCGTTGCCGTCTTCGTATCCGGCATCGTCATTTTTTGGAAAGGCAGCATCACCGATACATTTTCAGGGATTTCAGCAAATCTCGCCGGACAGAACGAAAATCTCGTCGCTGTCTTCAATCCGGAATCACTGCACTTCTCTTCACTCGGTGCGGCGGTCGGTGCCATCACAATCCAGTGGGCCTTCGCTTCCGCACCGCATCTGTTCAATAAAGTGCTCGGTCTCAGGAATGAGAAGGACCTCGGGAAAATGATAGCAACCTACGTGGCAGTCGCCACCTTGTGTGTCCTCGTACTGTTCGGCGGGCTCTACAGCAGGGCGGCACTCGGTGATTCCGCAGCTGCCGTCGACCTCGCACTGATGGATTATATACTATGGGCGTTCCCTGCAATCGTCGTGGCCCTGTTCGGCGTGGTGATACTCGCAGCAGCAATGTCCACGACCGACGGGATATTCGTTTCCATATCAACCGTCTTCGCCAATGATATTTTCCTGAAATTCCTGGTCAAACGCAACATAGTGAAAATGAGTGACGACAAAGCGCAGAAGATCGCCTTCAGTATCAGCAGGATGACAGTCCCCCTGATCGGACTCCTCGCATTCCTGCTTGTCCTTGAACCGCCGAAATATATGGGTGATGTCATGTGGATCGGCATATCCGGCATTGCAGCCGGGACGATGGGGCCGATACTGCAGGCAGTCTATGCCAAAAGGAGGGCGCCGGCAAAAGCTGCCGAACTGTCCATGTTCTGCGGACTGGGGTCATATCTGCTGCTATACTTCACAGGAGTAGTATCGAGCACGATGTCAGCAGGTGCAGTGGCTACGTTCATCGGCATTGCCACGATAAACATAGCCTCATGGATCATCAGGCTGAATACCGGCAAAGCTTCAGTAGAGGAGGGTGCCTGATGTTTGTAAACGAAATGCTTTCCATTTGGCTTTACGGATCTATATTTTCGCTTTTGGCCGTAAGCCTGTCACTCTGGAAGTGGTATTTTAAAGATCAGTAGGCAGGCTGTCCAGCTTGTTTTGATAAATAAAGTATTAAAAAATATATGTAAACCGAGACATCCCTGAAATTGAACTCCAAGTTCAACTTCAGGGATGTTTAATATGAACAGAATATACTCAATGATGAAATCATAATTGGGAGATTAGAGACTTTCACCGTTTGTTTCTATGACTTCTTTATACCAGTCAAAGCTTTTCTTTTTGCTTCTGTCCAGTGTACCGTTACCCTTATTGTCCCTGTCTACATAGATGTATCCGTAGCGTTTTTTCATTTCTCCGGTCGATGCACTTACAATATCAATCGGTCCCCAACTAGTATAGCCGATGATCTCCACGCCGTCTTTGATGGCTTCGGACATTGCATTCAGATGTTCGCTCAAGTATTCGATGCGGTAATCATCATCGATATTGCCGTTCTCATCGGGCTGGTCTACGGCGCCAAGACCGTTTTCCACTACAAATAATGGCTTCTGGTACCTGTCCCAAAGCTGGTTTGCAGTAATTCTGAAGCCTTTCGGATCGATTGTCCATCCCCATTCTGAAACTCTTGCATAAGGGTTTTTAATGGAACCGAAAACATTGCCGGATGTCTGCTGTTTCAAAATTTCAGGATCGGTACTTGTGCATCTGCTTGAATAATAGCTGAAGCCGATATAGTCCACTGTGTTCTCTTTCAGCAGTGCTTCGTCACCGTCTTCCATTTTGATATCCAAGCTGTTGTCTTCGAAGAATCTGCTGGCATAACCTGGGTAGACGCCGCGGGATTGCACATCGATGAAGAAGAATGACTCCCTGTCTCTGTCCATGGCTTTCCATACATCTTCGGGATTGGAAGTATAGGCGTATGTCATTCCTGCTGCGAGCATACAGCCAATCTGGGCACCAGGAATGATCTCGTGGCATGCTTTGACTGCTTTGGCGCTCGCTACAAGTTGATGATGAGCCGCCTGATAAAGCACCTGATTACGGTTTTCCTCTTCATCCAATACAATGCCGGCTCCCATGAAAGGCAGGTGGAGGAGCATGTTGATTTCGTTAAATGTCATCCAGTACTTGACTTTATTCTTATATCTCTCGAATAGGGTGATTGAATATTTTTCGAACAGATTGACGAGCTTGCGGCTCTTCCAGCTGCCGAACCTGTCGATGAGTGATACAGGGACGTCGAAATGTGCAATTGTAACGACGGGTTCGATATCGTGTTTGAGTAGTTCATCAAACAGGTCATCATAAAATTGAAGACCGGCTTCGTTCGGTTCGACATCGTCGCCATTCGGGAAGATCCTGGCCCATGAAATGGACAACCTGAATGATTTGAAGCCCATTTCTGCAAAAAGGGCGATATCCTCTTTATAGGCATGGTAGAAATCAATGGCTTCATGGCTTGGATAAAAGTCTCCAGAATCCGGTTTCAGACTCTGGATGTAGCCTTCCATTATCTTTCTTCTTTCAGGGCCTGTAGGAAGCAGGTCAACATTCGTCAATCCTTTGCCGTCCTCGAGATAGGCACCTTCAACCTGGTTGGCAGCCACAGCGCCGCCCCATAAAAATCCCTCTGGAAATCTTTTATTATTTTCCATGAACAATTCCTCCTTGAAATTATCAATTTGTTCTAATATTTTGTAATAATCAGTACTTCTTTCGTGACAATCGTATCACCTGAAACGATTTCCAGTTCTTCATAGGCACTCGTGTTGGTGATGATAATAGGCGTTACAATGGAATACCCGGCTTCTGTAATCTTATCGATGTCGAATTCCACGAGCAGATCGCCAGCTTTGACTATGTCCCCCTGGCTGATATGGGTTTCGAAGAATTCACCGTCCAACTGTACAGTGTCCATCCCGATATGGATGAGGATTTCAGCGCCATTATCACTGGTTATACCTACCGCATGCTTTGTTCTGAACAGGGAGGTCACTGTACCGTCCACCGGTGCATACATGCGGCCTTCATCCGGCCTGATGGCAACACCCTGTCCCATCGTTTCAGAAGAGAATACTTCATCTTCTACAGATGTTAGTGGAACGATTTCTCCTGTTGTGGGGCTGAGGATATTTTCGGCGTGGATGGCAGTGCCCTCCGCTTCCCATGTTGCATTTTCCTCAAGGAGCTCCTCATTATAGACTTCCTGTTTCATCGTTTCGTCTCCGACTACAGCATCATCGGTTTCATTCTGATTGACGCGCCCAAAGAAGTAAGTCAGTATGAAAGCTACGATGAAAGCGACAGTTATGGCAATGAGCATTCCTATGAAACCGCCGTCGATTCCGTTCTCCGGATGGATGAATGTAGGGATTTTGAAGACGCCCAGAGGACCCGCGCTGTATAAAGCCGCGCCTGTAATCGCGATGATTGCCCCGCCGACGGCGGAACCGATGCAGCTCATGATGAAAGGGGTCTTGAGCGGCAGGGTAATACCATAGATTGCCGGTTCTGTAACACCGAAGAATCCTGAAATGAAGGCCGGGATGCTCAGGGACTTGAGCTTTTTATTCCTGGACTTTATCCATACTGCAAGGACCGCACCGATTTGTGCGAATGAAGCGGCGAATGTCATTGCAATCAGCATATCAAAACCCTGGACAGCAAGGTTGTTGTAGTAGATCGGGATGATGCCCCAATGGACGCCGAAGATGACGAGTACCTGCCAGAAACCACCGACGATGATGCCGGCGAGGATTGGGGCAAACTCATAACCCTCCTGTATGACAAACCCTATGGACTGTGCCAGCCATGTCGCAACCGGACCAATGATGATGAACGTCAGCGGCACAATGATGAGCAGTGTCAGGAACGGTACGATGAATGACTTGACCACCTGCGGTATGATTTTCGCAAAAGCGCGTTCAATCTTCGATGCAAAGTAGGTGGACAGGATGATCGGCACTACGGATGCGGTGTAACTCATAAGGATGATCGGTATGCCTAAAAATGATACCTGTACTGGTGATTCTAAAACTGTGCCGCTGAAAAGTGTCATAATCGGTTCGCTTTCGCCCAATCCAGCAAGGCTTGGATGAACAAGTGCAGCAGCGATAGTCATACCAAGGAATGGCGTGCCGCCAAATTTCTTCATTGCTGTGTAGCCAAGGAAGATAGGGAGGAAGGTGAAGAACCCATCCCCGATGACATTCAGTATCTGATAAGTGCCGCTTGTGCTCTCTAGCCAGCCGAAGGCGACAAACATCGAATTGAACCCTTTGATAATACCGGTGGCCATAAGCAGCGGGAGAATCGGCAGGAATATATTTGAGATGATGTCGATGAAGCTGTTGAGAAGCCCTTTTTTCTCATCGTCTCGATCCTCATCTTCCTGTTCCTGTTTCTCGGTTTTAAATCCGCCTTCTGTCACAACTGCTTTGTAGACATCGGGGACGTGGTTGCCAATGACAACCTGGAATTGCCCTGAAGCCTCCCTGACAGTTACGACACCCTCGTGCTCCTCCAGTGCTTCCCTGTCCGCCTTGTCATGGTTTTTTAGTTTGAAGCGGAGGCGCGTCACACAGTGGGTGACACTGTTGACGTTTTCTGTACCTCCGACCAAATCGATGATTTCTCTTGCTAATTTATTGTTGTCTATCTCAGACACCTCCAGTATCCAGAAAACCATAATACTTTTTGGGCAATAAAAAAGACCTAAACCATAAATGGACACAGCTGTTTCGGGAACTGTTATCCATCAATGATTTAGGTCTTGCCTGCTTAACCAGTAACAATCCTAATAACATTAAGATTCATATATAGTTTTCTAAGTTAAATATAATGTACCACCTGTAAAATGAACTGTCAACGCTTTCAATTATTTTATCTGCGTACCACTCTCTCTATGTGAATGGTGAGATAGAGCTTTTCTTCGTTTGGCAGTGCATATCCGTATTTGTTCCTGATGAAGGATGAGACCTTGGTTGTACACTCGAAAGAATCAGGATACTTCAGTTTTATGGCACTGTATAAAAAATCATCGTGGTCTTCCAGGTAGGTACTGCTGAGCAGTCGCTGGGCAAAAAATTTAAGGTGTGTCAAAAACCTGAAGTAATTCAGCGAGTCTTCATCAAAACCGATACTGAAATGATACCGGACAATGTTCAGGACATTCTGTATGATTTCAGTAATCTGGTTGATATCGGAAAGACCTTCATTCAGCTCCGCATTGACGATGTGCATGGCGATAAACCCTGCTTCATCTTCGGGTAGCCGGACGCCAAGTCTATCATCGATCATTCTCATTGCTTCCAGGCCGATGGCATACTCATCTTTATAAAGTTTTTTAGTCTCCCAGAGCAGTCCGTTCTTTATAGACTGGTTATTTCTCTGTCTTTCTATGGCAAAGTTGACATGATCCGTCAGTGCGACATAGATGATATCATTCAGCTTTTTACCGTATCTTTTTTTGGCGAACTGGATGATGTCTTCGACAACATTCATCGTGTCGATGGGAACTTCCCTCAAAAGAGTCTGGAACTGGTCGGAAATTTCTTTGTTATCAAGGGAGAAAATCTTTTCAATCTTTGATTCGTCCACAGGATCCCCGGCTTTCTTCTGGAACCCCACACCGCTCCCCATAATCACCTGTTCGCGGCTGTTCTGGTCAAGAATACTTATTACATTGTTATTAATCACTCTGTTAATAATCATTATTCTACGCTCCTCTGATGGTTATTATATTAGCATGTGACATTAAATAATAATAATGAATTTTAATATACTGAAAAACGGCAGTAATCTTCCTATCTCAAATTGTGATGCCTCCCATCTTGCATAGTAATTTTACATCTTATGCCTCCATGGAGTATGATTTCATTAAACAGATGAAATGGAAGGGGAGGTAACATGAGTAACCATTATGATGTAATTGTTGTCGGCGCAGGAGCGATGGGTATGGCTGCAGGGTATTATCTGTCACGGAATGGAGTCAGGACGCTGATGATTGATGCGTTCGATCCGCCTCATTCGAACGGGAGTCACAGCGGGGATACACGGATCATCCGTCATGCCTGCGGTGAAGGGCCTGAATATGCTCCACTTGGACTGAGGGCACAGGAACTCTGGGATGAGCTGCAGAAGAAAACATCAGAATCACTCTTCAGGAAGACGGGTATACTGACGTTCGGAAAAAGGGGTTCTGAATTTGTGGACCAGGCGGTTACGTCCGGCCGCAGATATGATATGAACATAGAGGAACTTTCAGCGGATGAAATCATGGAACGGTGGCCGGGAACAACGCTGCCGGTGGATAATATCGGCTGCTACGAGCCCGATGCAGGCGTACTGTTTGGTGAGAACTGCATACGGACATTCCGAAGGCTCGCACTGGAAAATGGTGCGGAGCTCATGACGGATTCGCCGGTGATGAAGATTGATGTTGAAGCAGATTCAGCTGAAGTGGCAACGAAGAACGGCATTTTCACTTCGGAAAAACTCATCATCACCGCCGGCGCATGGAACAGTCGTATACTCTCCGACCTGAAATTGAAAATCGCGATACAGCCGAGCAGGCGTGTCATCGGCTGGTTCGACTCCGATGACCGGCTTTATGCATCCGATGTATTCCCCGGATTCATATGCGACCTGCCCGACGGAATCTTCTATGGCTTCCCGAGCATTGATGGCGCCGGGCTGAAAATCGGTCGTTTTGATAACGGAGTGGATGCTGAACCTGAATACATGAACCGTGAATTTGGTGCGTACGAGGAAGATGAAGCGGATCTCCGTTATTTCCTCGGAAAGTACATGCCGAAGGCGAACGGGAACTTGAATGTCGGCAGGACGTGCATGTTCACCAATACACCGGATGAGAACTTCGTCATCGATCTGCACCCTGAATACAGTCATGTTGCGATTGCCGCAGGTTTTTCCGGTCATGGCTATAAATTTTCCAGTGCAGTGGGAGAGATTTTAAGTGAGCTTGTGACAAAAGGAGAAAGCAGTCAGGATATCTCCTCGTTTTCAGCGAGACGGCAGGCGCTGTACCCGGATAATATCGGTAAATGACACTCATTGGGAAGCAGAGCTTTTCCATTGTGTCCCGGTGAAATACTCCTGTATACTGGCCTAAATTACGGTTACGGTAAAACCAGGGAGAGGGGATACGATGGAGCTCAAGGATCTTCGGATATTTAACAGCGTCGCTGCTGCGGGGAGCATCAGCAGAGCGGCTGCGGAACTGAATTTTGTGCAATCTTATATTACAACGCGGATGAAGGCGCTGGAGACGGAACTTGGTACGGAACTGCTCTTGCGTACCAGCCGGGGCACGTTGTTGACTCCGGACGGTGAAAAGCTGCAGAAACATGCTGACGGTATACTGGCCCGCGTCGATGTCCTTCATGAGGATTTTGATAAAGGATCACTGAGAGGGAGCGTCACGGTGGGGACTGTCGAGACCATCACCAGGCTCCCTGAAATATTGACGGCATACCAGCTTGCACACCCTGAAGTTAATATATCTGTGTATACGGACGTGACGAAAAATATCGTCCACCAAATTATAAACAGAGATATTGATTGTGCATTTGTCGCTGATTTCGACCATCATCCGAAAATCAACAAGATGGAAATACTGAGGGAAAGACTGGTGCTGATATCGAACGCGCCGGAAATTACGATGGCAGATTTAACTCAGCAGCCCATGCTCGTTTTCAAGGAAGGCTGCAGCTACAGAGCCAAGCTGGAGGAATGGCTGCTTGATGGGGGAATAGAAAAGACGAAAGTGAAGGAATTCGGAACGATGGAAACGATACTCGGCAGTGTCAGAGCGGGACTCGGCATAAGCCTGGTGCCGGAATCGAGCGTGGTCGGGCTGATTGAAACAGGAGCCCTCTACAGTTATGGCATTCCGGAACACTACAGCAATATCTCGACGGACTTCATATGGCCCGGGAATACCGGAAAGCAGGGGATGCTGGATGGATTTGTTGAGACGGTACAGAAATTTAAAGATGTGTGAAAATGTCTGCAATCTCCTTTTATGCCAATAGGTATAAGAGGAGATATTTTTGTCATCAGTTTAGAAACAGACCTTGTACTTTTCCGTTCAGTTTGGAATAATGGGCTAATAATTAGAAAATTGCAACAAAGAGGAAGGTGCACATGGAAACCAAGGAGAGAAAAGGGCTTTTCAACCGTTTTTTAAATGTTGTGGAGGCCCTCGGCAATAAACTGCCGGATCCCATCGTCTTATTCATCATACTCATGTTTACTATACTTCTCGGATCGCTGATTGCAAGCCTGTTCCACCTTGAAGCGGAGAACCCTGCTACAGGCGAGACGATCGAGGCGGTCAACCTGCTTAATGGTGAAGGTCTTGTACAGATGCTGACAGGGGCCATTACGAATTTCAGTGAATTTCCCCCGCTCGGCATGGTGCTCGTTGTCATGATCGGTATTGGGCTTGCTGAGAAATCGGGTTATTTCGAAGTGGCCATGAGACGCGTCATCGAGATTTCGCCGGCCAGACTCATCATTCCGGCGATCATCCTCATCGGCATCATCGGAAACGTGGCGGGAGATGCAGGTCCTGTCGTACTGCCGCCGCTTGCTGCGATGGTTGTCATGAGACTCGGGCATCATCCATTTGTCGGACTGGTTGCAGCATATGCAGCCTGTCTCGGTGCATTTTCCGCCAATATCCTGCCGGGTATGGCGGACGCGCTGGCACTTGGATTTACAGAGCCGGCAGCGCAGCTGATAAACCCTGACTATTCCGGAAATATACTGATGAACTACTACTTTATCGCCGCGTCGACATTCTTCCTGCTGATTGTCGTATATTTTGTCACGACAAGGATCACGATTCCACGACTTGGTACATACGACGGGCCGGAAGCAAACCATGAGCCATTGGAAAGAAAACAGATTGTCGCGCTCAGATGGGCGAATATCGCCGCATTGCTGACAGCGGTTTTCTTCCTCGTTTTCCTTATTCCTGAAAATGGAATACTGAGAAATCAGGAAACGGGTTCAATCATACAGGAATCGCCATTCATGGACTCCATTGTCTTTATCATCACAATACTATTCTTTGTGCCGGGTCTCGTCTACGGCCTTGTTTCAAAGACGATCACCAGCTCGCAGGATTTCGGCAAGATGCTCGGCGATTCCATGGCGACCATGGGCAGCTACATCGTCCTTGTATTTTTTGCCGCCCAGATGCTTGCATTTTTCAACTGGAGCAACCTGGGTCCGCTCATCGCCATCAAAGGGGCGGACCTGCTGCAGGCATTGAATATTTCAGGCATTCCGCTGGTCATCGGTTTCATCCTGCTCGCCGGGCTGGTCAATATGCTGATCGGCAGCGCCTCGGCAAAATGGGCGATACTGGCACCGGTCTTCGTACCAATGTTCATGCTTCTCGGTTATGACCCTGCATTTACACAGATGCTGTATCGTGTAGGGGATTCGTTCTCCAACCCGATTACCCCGATGCTGCCGTACTTGCCGCTGCTGCTTGCATTTGCACAGCGGTTCGATAAGAATGCCGGACTGGGGACACTGATTTCGGCACTGCTGCCCTATACAATCATACTGTTTTTCACTTGGACGGTATTTACGATCATCTGGTTTCTTCTCGGATTCCCGGTCGGACCGGGCGGCCCGATACAACTGCCGGAATAATATAATTTTGGATGAAGATGACTTCATCGATAGTGTGCGTCGCGCTTGAAATGAGGCGGTCAACCGGATGAGTTCATCGAAAGAGGTGTCCAGGAAATGGAAGGTGCATAAAAAAATCACTCCATCTTTATGGAGTGATTTTTCTATGCCTTCAGCTTTTTCGGGAAGCCGGCGAGTATTGCGATGATGCCGCAGATCAGAAGCATCGCCGGATAGATTGAATAAGGGACGATGGCGACAGGTGAAATTGCCGCGATGCCCGCTGCTGCGAGCAACTGTCCGCCGTACGGGATCAGACCCTGGAATGCCGCTGCGAAAATGTCGAGCAGACTGGCGGATTTCCGACGGTCAACACCGTATTCATCAGCAATGTTCTTTGCGAGCGGCCCTGTAATGATGATTGAAATCGTATTGTTTGCAGTGCTGACGTCCGTTGCGCTGACCAGCGCGGCGATGCCGAATTCGGCACCTTTCCTCGAGCGTATGCGGCTCGTGATGAAATGCAGCAGGTAGTCGATGCCGCCGTAGTGTTCTATGAGACCGATCATGCCGCCGATCAATATGGCAATGATGGAAATTTCCATCATGCTTGTGATGCCTTCACCCGCAGCACCGACAAATGATATGAAATTATATGAACCGTCGATGAGTCCGATGAGTCCGGCAAGCAGGGTGCCGCCGACAAGGACGGTCAGGACATTGACTCCGCAGAGGGCGATGATGAGCACCGCAAGGTACGGGATGACTTTGACCAGATCATACTCCAGACCTTCCCCGACATTTGTCGAAAATCCGGTGGATATGAAATAAAGGATAAAGGCTGTTGTGATTGCACCCGGGAGTATGATGAAGAAGTTCACTTTGAACTTGTCCACCATCTTCACTTCCTGGGACTGCGTCGCGACAATCGTCGTATCGGAAATGACTGACAGATTGTCACCGAACATTGCACCGCCGATGACCGTCGCCAATGCAAGCGCCAGGCCGATTTCCGTCTGGTCGGCGATTCCGACCGCAATAGGTGCAAGGGCGACAACAGTGCCTGTGGAAGTCCCCATAGAGATGGAGATGAAACAGCAGATGATGAACATACCGACGAGCAGCAGGCTGCCCGGCAGCAGTGTCAGACCAAGATTGACGGTGGAGTCCACCGCTCCCATACCCTCGGCAACTTTGGAAAATGCACCGGCCAAAAGGAAGATGAGCACCATGAGCATGATGTTTTCCTTGCCGGCACCTCTTGTGACGATGCCGATTTTTTCACTCAGACGGTCCTTGGGTTTGATGAGCAGAGCCGCGATGATTGCTATGACGAGTGCGACGGGAATCGGCATGGCTGTAAAGTCACCCGTAATGATGCCCGTACCGATGAACAGCAACACGAAGACCAACAGCGGCAGCAGGGCGAGCGGGTTCCCCCTGGATTGTTCAGATTTCATGATAATACTCCTTTGGTTAGTTTTCGGGACGATAAAAGACCTCTTCAGATATAGAAGAGGTCATAAAAAGACTGTATCTCTTCTCATCTTTCCAGCCTTGACGGCTGCTGGAATTGGCACTGGCTCAAACGAGCTGTTGCCGAGGCTTCAAAGGGCCAGTCCCTCCACCTCTCTTGATAAGATCAATGTTTATTTAATTCATCTACTTTAACGCGTGAAACCGTCTGTGTCAATAGATAAGCGGGAAACTTTACTCCCCGACTATGAAATAATAATGCAAAACAGTATAGAATACAGAATTATCTGATGTTTGACAAGCCGTTCACATGTGAGTAGAATAGTGGCATTCTAATATTTCCTGAAAAGGATGATTTCCATGTTCCGCATCATCAGCACAAACATCTGGTATAGCTATCGCAGGTAGACCTGTATTTACACATCGTAAGTACAGGTCCCGAAGTTCTGTACTTGCGATGGCTGAGGAATTGGAATCGGCCATCTGTTCTTTCCGGATGGCTCACTTTACCAGGCTATCCGGGCGGACCGGGTGGCTTTTTTTATTGGAATGGAAAATGAGAGGTAAGGTGATTCATACAATGAAAGAACAACAGGTACAATGGGGTTCCAGGCTCGGGTTCATACTGGCAGCAGCCGGTTCGGCGGTCGGTCTGGGCGCCGTATGGAAGTTCCCGTACATGGTGGCACAATTTGGCGGAGGCGCATTCCTCCTGATATTTCTTATATTCACACTGCTCGTCGGCCTGCCGATGCTGATGGTGGAATTCACACTGGGCCGGCTCGGCAGACGGCCGTCCATCGAGACATTCAAACACCTCGGAGGCCACCGGGCGTATGGGCTGATCGGACTGCTCGGCAACATCGCCGCCTTCATACTGCTCAGTTTCTACAGCGTAGTCGGCGGCTGGATCATGGTGTATTTTGTGCTGGCAACCGGGAATATTTTCGGCAAAGCTGATGTCACAGCGCCGGGACTGTTCGATGTGGTGACAGGAACCCCATGGATGGTCATCTCAGGCCAGGCGGCTTTCATGCTCGTTACGGCATGGATTGTGACAGGAGGAATCGAGAAGGGAATAGAGCGTGCATCGAAAATCATGATGCCGCTTTTGTTCCTGACATTCATACTGCTGATTGCACGCAGCCTGACGCTTCCCGGCGCAATGGAGGGCGTGGAATTCCTCCTCATGCCGGATTTTGGTGCGCTAACCAGTGAAGCGGTGCTGTTCGCACTCGGCCAGTCATTTTTCGCACTGTCCATCGGTACAATGGGGATGCTTACCTATGCATCCTATGTGAAAGATGATGTAAACCTCTCCCACAGTGCGGGATATATCGTCCTCACGACGATCGTCATCACGATATTTGCAGGGCTTGCGGTCTTCCCCGCCGTCGCATCATTCGGCATGCAGGACGAGGCCCAGGGACCGGGACTCCTGTTCATCATACTGCCGAAGGTATTTGCAGAGATCACCGGCGGTTCATGGTTCTACCTGCTGTTCATACTGCTCTTCCTTTTCGCGACCCTCACTTCTTCCATTTCGATGATCGAGATCAACGTCAGCAACGTCATCAGGGGACGTCAGGAAAAGCGGAATAAAGCCACGTGGATCTTCGCAGTGCTCATCTTCCTGTTCGGTGTACCGAGTACATTGTCCATGAGCATACTGTCGGATGTGGAAATCTTCTCAAGGTCCATATTCGACACCATGGACATGCTCGTATCCAACATATTCATGCCGCTCGGAGCACTGCTCACCACACTCTTCCTCGGCTGGAAGGTCGATCTCGACAGAGTCTCAGAAGCACTGAATGTGAAACAGGGATTGATATTCAGGACATGGGTGTTCATCATAAGGTACCTGTTGCCTGTGATCATACTCTTCGTATTCATAACAGCTCTGATATGATTGATTTCTGCCGGGATATGTGTCCCGGCTTTTATTATTGTCAAAAAAAAGACGCCTTCAGGCGTCTTCGAATTCAACTACATCTTTTTCATCAGTTCCCTGTTCTTCTCTGCAAATACTTCGTTATGCGAAGACACCATGCCTTCTGCTAGTGCATCTTCATCGAGGAAGAGTTTTGCGTGGTTTGCTGCCTGAGCGGCTTCTGTAAAGCACCCGGCAATGAGCCTGACTTTGTTGTCGTATTCGACCTGATCGCCGCAGGCGAAGATGCCCGGTACCGGTGTATCCACCATGTGCTCTGTTTTCATCATCTGGTATTCATTGAAATCGAACTGGTCTTCCATGGCTTCAAGGAATGCACAGTTGGATTCGTATCCATGGCTGATGAGGACATCATCGACTGCAACATGGCTGCTGTCATCGAGCACAACGTACTCGATCCGGTCTCCGTCCTCATTCGGGGTCAGGTGATCGATACATCTGTTGAAATGTATGCTGACTTCCTTTCTGTGGAGTTCTTCGACCATCGCTTCGTGGCCGCGCATGGCATCACTGCGGCACACCATCGTAACACTGGCTGCAATATCGGAGAGCTCGCAGGCCCAGTCGATAGCGGTATTGCCGCCGCCTGAAATGAGCACATGCCTGCCCTTGAAGCGGGCGAAGCGTCTGACTGTGTAATGAAGATTGGACATTTCGAACTTGTCTGCGCCCTCGATTTCGAGCCGTGTCGGAGTGAAAATGCCACGGCCGGATGCGATGATGATGGTTTTACTGTAAAAGACACCATTATCCGTGATAACCTCGAAACAGTCTTCATGTTTTGTGATCGTTTCGCACGTTGTGGAAACGGAAATGCGGGGGTTGAAGGTTTTTGCCTGTTCAACCATGTCGTTCTTTATGTCTTGAGCCGGGGCAGGCGGAATGCCGCCGATGTCCCAGATGATCTTTTCAGGGTATATATTGAGTTTGCCGCCAAGCTCCGGATGATGTTCAATAATCTGGACACTCATGCCGCGGAGCCCGGCGTAGAAGCTTGCGTAAAGGCCTGCGGGGCCGCCGCCGATGATCAGCGTATCAGAAATTTTCATGGTCCATCCTCTTTTCTATTGAAATTGGGTGGTTTCTCATTTATTATATAATCAATGATAATGATTATCAATGAGAAATATAATTTAAGGAACAGGAATGAGGAAAAGGGAATGAAAAAGTACATATGGATGATTACAGCAGTGATGATGCTGACTCTCGCAGCATGCGGCAACACAGAGGATACAGAAAATGAAGAAGCTTCCGGCGGGGAACCGGAGATGGTACCGTATACTACAGATGGCGGGGAAGAGATTGAGATCCCTGAAGACCCACAGCGCATCGTGGTGCTGGCTTCGAGCTATTTCGGCAACCTGATGCAGCTTGATGCGAATGTTGCGGGTGTTTCGAACGATATTGAAGGCAGTGAAGTATTGAAGCCAATGGCCGAAGATGGTAATGTAGAATTGCTTGAAGTCGGCAATGTGGAGCAGGTCATGAACCTGGACCCCGACCTCATCATCACTTTCTCGACGGATGAAAATCTGGATAAGCTGAAAGCGATTGCCCCGACGATTCCGGTGGAGTATGACAAATGGAACTATCTTGATGTCCATGAGGAGATGGGCCGGATAGTCGGCAAGGAAGAGAAAGCAGCTGAGTGGGTTGAAGGATTTGAAGCTGAACTAGCCGAAGACAAAAAAGCAGTGGAAGATGCGGTAGGTGAAGATGCCACCGCAACAGTAATGGAACAATACTCAAAAGATATATATGTATATGGTACGAACTGGGGCCGCGGTACAGAAATACTGTATCAGGGACTCGGACTCGGAGTACCGGAAGAAATTCAGAATGAAGTCGTGGAAACAGGATGGAAGAGCATATCTGCAGAAGAGATTGAAAAATATGCCGGTGATTTCATGTTCGTTGGAACCGGTGATGGCGGTGCAGATAATGCCTATAAGGATACAGAGGTGTGGCAGAGTCTCGATGCAGTGAAAAACGACCGGGTGATTGAATTCGATTCGCCGACTTTCTACTACAATGATCCCTACTCCCTTGAGCATCAGAAGGAATTCCTGGTCGATGCTTTAACGAAATAAATCAGGCAGGTGTCTAATAATGACGAGTGTGGCTCTTAAAGATATAAAAGTGGAACTGAACGACAGAGCGATTTTGCACAATATAAACATGGAACTGATGGAAGGAAAAGTGACTACGATCATCGGGCCGAATGGCTGCGGCAAGTCGACGATGCTGAAGACGATATCCCGCATCATTTCCGCAAAAGAGGGCGGTGTCTACATCAATGATATCAACATCCGCCAGATGAAATCGAAGGACGTTGCCAAAAAAATCAGCATACTGTCACAGCGCAACAAGCTGCAGTATGATGTCAAAGTGGAAGATCTTGTCAGCTTCAGCAGATATCCGCACCTGAAGAGGTTCCAGAGCCTGAAGGAGCATGATATAGAAATCATCAACTGGGCGATGGAGGAAACAGGTGCGGATGAATTCCGCAAACGCATGATGAGCGAGCTTTCGGGCGGCCAGGCGCAGCGCGTATGGATCAGCCTACTGCTTGCACAGGAAGCGGACGTACTGCTACTGGATGAGCCGACGACCTATCTCGACATCCACCATCAGCTTGAAACACTGAATATCGTCAAAGAGCTCAATGAACAGTCGCGTCAGACGGTTGTCATGGTGCTGCATGACATCAATCATGCAATCAAGTACTCTGACAACCTTGTCGTCATGAAAGACGGGGACATCATCACAAGCGGCCATCCTGCAGAAGTCCTGACCAACGAAATTCTGAATGACGTTTTCAATATCAACGGAAAGATATCTATTGATCCCATCACTAAAAAACCGATTCTTGCAGATTATGATCTGTTCTGTGAAACGGTAAAAGGTGTCAAATATGGATCGTAGATGGTATACACTGCCCATCATTGTGATGGGCGTTCTTATTTCATTCATCCTTGCGATGATGTTCGGGGCAAGCCACTATACCTTCAGTGAGGTGTGGAATGTCATCACGAACCTTGATATGACGGATAAGACGCATCAGATCCTGTATGAAATCCGCATGCCGCGCGTACTTGCAGCACTTGTTTCAGGGTTCATGATCAGCATCGCGGGTCTGGTGCTCCAGTCCGTGACGCATAATGATCTGAGTGAGCCGAGCATTCTCGGCATAAACGCCGGGGCGAACCTCGCAATCATACTGGCGGCACTGCTCATTCCGTCATTATCCTTCGTGGCCATCATGGTGAGCGGCTTTGCCGGCGGCATGATCGTCGGGCTGGTCATCCTGTCGGTCACCCGGACGAGATCCCCGCTCCATCTGATTCTTGCAGGCGCGGGGATTTCCCTGTTCCTGTATGCAATCACGGATTTCCTTGTGATTACGAATGATCTCGGACAGTATATGACGTTCTTCACTGCCGGCGGCGCCAGCGGCCAGTCCATAGGGAATCTCGCAATTGTCGTTCCGCTGGCGGCCGTACTCGTCCTCGCGCTTTATATAATGGCAAAGGAACTGGATGTGCTGCTGTTCGGTGATGAAATGGCGGTCTCCCTCGGGCAGAACCGTGGACTGTACAAATGGCTGACGCTCGTCATTGCCGTGATGCTCTCAAGCATTGCCGTTGCGATGGTGGGCAACGTCGTCTTCCTCGGTCTCCTGGTGCCGCATATCGTCAAGATGATATACGGTAATATGCACAAGTATACGATCATCTATACCGGGCTGTTCGGTGCGATCATCTTTGCTTTGTCCGATATGTTCGCAAGGATGTTCAATGAAGCGCCGGTTAATGCAGTCATTGCAATGATTGGTCTGCCTTTCTTCATCTATATCATCAAGAAGCGGGGTGGACAGTATGCGTAATTCATACAAACTGGCTGCTGCGGTCTTCCTGCTCGCTGCTGTCGTCATTGCAAGCCTTGTGACAGGAACATTCAACCTTACTTTCCAGGACCTCGCGGCTCTATTGACGGGCAGTGCGGACGAGAATGTAATGACCGTATTCTTTGATTTCAGGATGCCGAGGATCATCATCACGCTCGTCTGCGGGGCGGCACTTGCAGTCAGCGGCCTCATACTTCAGGCGATCTCGAGAAATGCCCTGGCTGATCCGGGTATCATCGGAGTGAATGCCGGCAGTGGCTTTGGTGTGGTCCTATTCATCACTTTCATCAGCGGTTCGCTCTCCCAGCACCTATATGCACTACCGATCATGAGTTTCGCAGGCGGGCTGCTGACGGTACTCATCATCTTCTCCCTGTCCTTCATGAGCGGGGAGTTCAAGAGCAATATCTTCATTCTGATCGGTATTGCGACTGCGATGGGTGTCACCGGCTTCGTCTATGTATTCACATCGATGTTCGATACCGAACAGATGGAAATGCTCAACCGCTATTTTGCAGGGAATATATGGGGGGACACATGGGCCTTTGTCCTCGTTTCAGTCCCTTATATTCTGATCATCCTGGTCTTCGTCTATTCTAGGCTCCGTGAGATGGAAATGCTCAACCTGGACGATGAAATGCTCACAGGATTCGGCATGAACGTCAATAGGGAAAAAATCATCCTCATTGTGCTGGCAGCGATGTTGTCGAGCCTCGCAGTCAGCGTATGTGGTGCCATCAGCTTCATCGGACTGATTGCACCGCACATTTCCCGGATGATGTTCGGGCATAACACGAAGCTTCTGTTCTTTGCATCATTTGTGATGGGCGCACTTCTGCTCACCACAGCGGATCTCCTGGGCAAGCTTCTCCTTGCACCGATGATCATACCGGCAGGTATCGTCGTCTCCCTGATCGGCGGCCCGTACTTCGTATGGCTGCTGCTCCGGGCGGGAAAAGTCTGATCCGAATCATATATTCAACCCTGATAGGCAGTGGGACCTCACGGTTTCACTGCCTTTTTCGGCTTTACATTTAAAAATTCGGGTATTAGGGATAAAGGGGTGATGAGATGAGTCTTTCCATACAGTACATAACGAAAGATGACACTATAGAAAAAGCATCCCGCAGCGGGAATGTGCCGGATGACGTAACATTCACATGGTATGACTACAACAGCTTCGATGATAAGGAGGAGCTGATCGATGATTTCGGATTTGAAGGTATAAGACTCGAAGATGAAGTGATTAAAAATTACCGGCCGGCCTATTTCAATAATGAAGATTATCAGCTTCTGATCTGTCATGTCATAGACCAGGATACACTTGAGGCGCATGCAGTGAACATATGCGTCATGCAGGATATCATCATCACTTTCCATAACGGGGTCCTTGATGAATTCATCGATATCGCCAGGATCATAAAAAATAAAAATGACGGTCTGGAAATCGATATCGCCCTTCACATCCTGCTTGCGACAGTGGATCAGTATTTCGATATCGTGCATGATATCGAGGATGAAGTCATATCTTTTGAGGAGAAGCATGCGGATGAGAAAAAGGGGAGGGACCTGTCCCCGAGAATATTTGATGTGAAAAGGAAAGTGTTCCAGGTCAAACGTGTGATCATCCCGATGGAGGAACTGGCGGAGAAATTTGAAGAGCAGGACGATATAATTACCAGTACACGGAGTGAAGTTCTTCTGGACAGGGTGAATTCCAAGATAGACAGGCAGAAACTGATCATCCGGTTCTCCGAAGAGATGATAGATGAGCTGAAGGATAATTATATATCCTATAATACCTATCGGATGAATAAAATCATCAGTGTCCTGACGCTCATTTCGGCAGTGTTCCTTCCACTTACGCTGATTACCGGCATATACGGGATGAACTTCGAAATCATGCCTGAACTGAAATGGGATATCGGGTACTATCTGTCACTGGCATTGATGCTGGTCATCAGTACAGCCATGCTCGGATTCTTCAAATATAAAGGCTGGATGTGAATAATGGAGGCTTTTTTGAGGCTGTTTTCCAAAAACGGGCTTTTTATACGACAGTGAATTAATTGACTTTATTTCTCAATAGCGATACGTTTGCTAAAAGGTGATTAATGCATGACTATTTTTTCCGAGTGCGGGAAAAATATGAATATTGATCAGCAAAAAGAAAGAAGGGAATTTTATGAAAGGCAGCTCCCTCTGGAAGTTCGGTCTGGTAATCCTGGCTGTTCTTTTCCTTTCATTATTAACAGCAAACACAGAACAGGCATCAGCGAACAGTGCATTGGACAGCATGATCGAGATCAGGTCAGATGACGGAGAGTACGACTCGGCGGAGGCACAGGCGATGATCGACAGGCTTCAGAGAGTGGACGACCGCATACTGCAGCATACAGACAGTGCAGGGGTGAGCATCATACTTATGGATATGCCGCTCACAGAACTGCCTGAGTTCGACTACCTTTCAGGCAAGGTGCCGCGAGGCTGGGAAAACACCAATTCCACATGGGATGAAGTACCGGGGGCAGGCGGTCACACAACCGCTGCCAGAATTGGTTACAGCGACCCGGGAAACGACCATTCTACGATCAATCTCGAACTGCATGAATACGGTCACGCAGTCGATTCATATGCTGCCGGTTTCACAGTGAGCGGCTCGGATGAATTCCGCCAGATCATGAACCGGGAAAAGGGTGCATTATTCGGTGACCATAAAGTGCCGGAATATTTTGATGAACCGGGAGAATACTTTGCTGAAGTATTTGCGATGTACTATCTTGGCGGAGATGCCCGCAGCAAACTCCAGAACCGCGCACCTGAAACGTATGAATTCATCAGCCATCTCCACAACAGGCTTGTCACGGTCGATGAAGTGACGGGGAACACTGCAAAAATTTCATGGGATGAGATGGATGGCGCAGCCAAGTATGAAATCTACCGGAATGACGAGAAAATCGATGAAACCACCGGGACAAGTTTCACGGATGAGGATCTCAAGACTTCCACAAACTATAACTATTATATCAAACCGGTGGATTCATCCGGCGATCCGCTTCTGACATCATACTTCCGTTCAACGACCACACAGGCTGAAGATGATGCCCCGGAAGTGGATACAGGTGAACTCGGGAGTGTGATTGAAGAGGCCGAAGCGGTCAGTGAGGAAGACCGCAGTCCGGGTCTGCAGTCCGCACTTGAAAATGCAAAAAGCACAATCGAAAACGATGATGCAGACCAGCAGCAGATGGATGAGGCCGAGGCAGCATTATCTTCTGCAATCAAGTCAAACGAAGAAGAGATGGAAGCTGCCGGGGAAGAGTCAGAAGAAGAGTCTACTGAAGAATCCATGGAAGAAGAGACGACCGGGGAAGCGGCGGAGGAATCTTCACAAGAAGAAGAAACGACCGAAGAACCTGCCTCAGAAGAGACTGAAGAATCGAAGGAAGAGCAATCCATAGAGGAAACGGAAGCCGAATCCGAGACGGGAAGTTCACAGGCAGAAGCGTCAAAAGACAATACGTTCATGATTTTGCTGTCCGCTGTACTGGTTATCCTGGCAATCATCGCGGCAATACTGATATGGAAAAGGAAGAAATAATAACTGCATGGCAGAAGCTCTGACACAGGTCGGTGCTTCTGTTTTGTTTCAATGGCTACCTTTATGTACCTTTTTCGTCTATCATGTAGGAGAGATTCAAATCTTTTCAAAGGAAGTTGAACAGCATGGAATTATTGATGATTGTACTGCCGGTGTTCCTCATCTTCGGCATCGGCTATGCCTCCCAGAAACTTTTGAAGATGGATATCAAATCGATATCCGCCATGTCTCTATACATACTGCTGCCGCTTCTGACATTCGATACGTTTTACCGTAATGAGCTGACAGTGGACTATCTGTATCTGTTCATATTCTCGGTGATCATTACAGTGATCCTCATCGGAATAACGATCCTCATCGGATGGTTTATGAAATCCACCAAAGAGGATGTTTCAGCCATTTTGCTCGGGACTTTATTCCCGAACAGCGGGAACTACGGCGCGCCGGTCATGCTGTTTGCGCTTGGTGCTGTGGCTTTCGACTATGCCATCGTATTAATGGTGCTGCACGGATTCATCATCAGCACGGTCGGCATCTTCATCGCATCGTTCGGCAGTGGGGGGACGATTTCCGTGAAGGATGCCATCTTGAGCATATTCAGGATACCGGTGATATACGGTGCCGCAGCAGGGTTATTGCTCCAGCTCACGCACATCACAATCGATGACAAGCTGATGGATATCCTGCAGATGACAGGGAATGCGGCCATTCCTGTCGTCATGCTTATCCTCGGCATGCAGCTCGCCGAGATCAGAAAAGAGAACTTTGAGCTGAGGAACATCAACACTGTCGTCCTCATCCGCATGGTCGTTTCACCACTCGTTGCGATGGTGCTCGTCATATTCATGCCTGTGGACGAGACAATGAAGATGGTCTTCATCATACTGAACGCAATGCCGGTGGCCGCCAATTCCACCATGCTTGCCGTACAATTCAATGTAAAGCCGAATCTGGTATCATTCTCGACGCTGGTCACAACACTGCTGAGTCTTTTGACCATACCGTTCTTCCTATACCTGATCGGAATATAATACTGCCGGGACAAAAGTCCCGGTTTTTTACATTAAATGAATTTCTGAACGTTGGCTTGTCAAAAGGAGATCATATGACGTGACGAATTCAATCGCCGCAATCGAAGAAGATGCCGACAGGGTGGATGCGGGTATTACAGGCGCGGGTGCAGCCGGCGGACAGGAAAATTGGATCATCGGTGTCGCCTGGACTTTTTTACTGCAATTAATAATATGTTTATATATTATAATATTTATATAGAAATATTATTTACTTTGATAGCGCTTTCCCTTATACTGCTTTTAAGGGAGTGAAAATCTATGGGTACTGAGAACAGAAACGAAAAATCAAAGGAACTGGATTTACTGGGTGTGGGTGAGATCATTACTCTCATGAATGCGGAGACGGTGGATGCTCTGAAGGCCGTGGAAGCGGAGAAGGGAAGTATCGAACGTCTGATTACTGCGATTCTTGAGCAGGATGCAGGCAGGGTCATCTATGCCGGAGCGGGTACGAGCGGCAGGCTGGGTGTTCTGGATGCATCCGAATGTCCTCCGACTTTCAATACGGACCCGGATGAATTCATCGGAATCATAGCCGGAGGCGATAAGGCGCTCAGGTTCGCAGTTGAAGGGGCGGAGGATTCCGAGTCACTCGGGAAATCGGATGTCCTGGATCTCGAAGTGGGGCCGCAGGACTGCGTCATCGGCATTGCAGCGAGCGGCCGGACGCCCTACGTCAAAGGGGCACTCAAGGCAGCTGAGGAGGCGGGGGCCCTGACCGGCAGCATCTCCAATAATAAGGAGAGTGACATATCGGATTTTGCTGATTTTCCGGTGGAAGTGGCCTCCGGCCCTGAAATACTTACAGGATCTACACGTCTGAAAGCAGGCACGACGCAAAAGCTGGTCCTCAACATGATTTCGACGATCATCAACATCAAAAGGGGAAAGGTTTACGGAAATTACATGGTGGATGTCAATCCGAGCAACCGGAAGCTTGAAAGGCGTGCGATCAATATGATCCGGGAAATTACGGATACTGATGAAGGCACAGCCGCGGAGGCTTTCAATGGGTCAGGGAGACATGTGAAGACGGCTGTGCTGATGATCATGCTGGATGTGGACAGAACAGAGGCGGAATCACTGCTGTCAGAGCAGTCGCATATCAGGAAAATATTGACTACAGACAAGGGGTAAATAGTATGTCTAAAATTTTGGCTTCACAGCTGCTCGATCTGTTGGGCGGCAAAGAGAATATAGCAAGCATATACAATTGCATGACACGTGTGAGGGTGGTGGCTAAAGATCACAGCAAGATTGATGTAGAAAATATCAAAAATCTCGACGGTGTCAATGGGGTGGTCGACGACGATGAATTCCAGATCATACTGGGACCGGGTGCTGCAGAGAAGACCCGGAGAGAAATGGAAAAGCAGATAGGGGAAATTGAAACGAACGGTTCCACGCCGAAGAAAAAAGGGATAAAGTACCTGCTCAAGAAAATCGGCAATATTTTCATACCGCTGATTCCGGCTCTGGTGGCTTCCGGACTTATCAACGGTGTCGTGAATTTTGCGATAAACTCAGGTGTGGATACTGAACTTTTCTGGGTCCAGGTACTGCAGTTCATCGGGGGCGCCTTCTTTACAATCATAGGTGTGCTCGTCGGTTTCAATACGGCAAAGGAATTCGGAGGTACTCCTGCCCTTGGGGCAATAAGCGGTGCACTCATTTTTAACCCGGCATTGGATGAAATGGAGCTTTTCGGTGAATCACTCGTGTCCGGACGCGGGGGGTTGTTCGCAGTGATGATGTCTGCCTTCCTCATGGCGATATTGGAGCAGCAGATAAGGAAAGTGGTGCCCAATTCACTCGATCTGATCGTGACGTCCACACTCACGGTATTCATCGTCGGGCTCCTCACAGTAATCGGCCTGCAACCGCTCGGGGCAGTACTGTCCGAGGGGATCATCGTATCCATCAACTGGGTGCTTGAAGTCGGCGGCGTATTCGCAGGAGCCGTCCTGGCAGCAACATTCCTGCCGCTGGTACTGGTCGGGCTGCATCACGGTCTGACGCCGATCCATCTTGAATTTATACAGGACATCGGTTATACACCGATATTTACCATCCTCGGCATGGCCGGAGCCGGACAGGTCGGTGCCGCCGTGGCGGTTTTCGTCAAAACGAAATCAAAACGCCTGAAAAATATCATCAAAGGAACGCTGCCGGTCGGCTTCCTCGGTATCGGCGAACCGCTTCTCTACGGCGTGACGCTGCCGCTGGGCAGACCATTTCTGACCGCATGCCTCGGGGCGGCTTTCGGCGGTGCATACCAGGCGCTGATGACAACGGGTGCCATCAATATCGGTGTTTCGGGCATCTCGCTCGTGCCGCTTATCGCTGAGGGCAAATATATCCACTATATCATCGGGCTCATACTCGGATATGCCGGCGGATTTTTATTCACCTATATGTTCGGATTCAATGAAAAGATGGTCGAAAATCTGGATAAATAATACGCGGATGTGACTGTAAATAAAATTTTAAAAGATCGGACGTTGACGATTACAATTGGTTTATGAGTATGCTAAAGTAAGAAATAAGTATAACAGAATTGTACGGATGTGCGTTTGCATGGGGTCGGGCCAGAGTACACCGTCCAATTGAATGGGAGTAGATCATGTATTCAGTAACAAAACAAATCCGGGGTCAGATGGATGCTTTCAGCAGAAAAGAGAGATTGATCGCGAAATACGTCCTTGAACACAGTGAGGATTTTCTGACTGCGAGCATCGCCGAAAATGCAGACAGTATAGGGGTAAGTCAGGCAAGCATCACCAAGTTTTCAAAGAAGATCGGACTGAAGGGTCTGCGATCACTTAAAGTTGAACTTGCAAAAGAGCATACGAAATCGGAGCAGGAAGTCTACAGTAAATCACTGTCTCCGGAGGACGATGTCAATATTACGATGGACAAAGCGCTGAATAATACAGTAAGTGCATTATACGGCACACATAAGACGGTGAACTACAGGTCGGTCGAGGAAGCGGCCGAGACACTCGCCTCCGCCAGTGAAGTCGTACTGTTCGGAATCGGAGCGTCAAGAATACCGAGTGAGGACCTTTATCTCAAGCTCTCAAGAATCGGCATCAAGTCGGTTGTTCCATTTGATAATCACGTATTGCTGACAAAGATTCCGGTGCTTAAAGAAGGATCGGTAGTTGTCCTCTTCTCAACGTCAGGAAGGACAAAAGAGATTATCGACATTCTGAAGCAGTGCCGCAGCAATGGTGTAAAAACCATACTCATTACACAGTCCATCAGCTCACCTGCGAGAAATATCGCAAGCATCGTCATGAGTACATCGCTTGAAGAGAACAACATCCGTATCGGAACGATGACGGCAAGGATTTCACAGCTCTACCTGGTTGATGTGCTGTTCATGAGGACGGCGATCAAATCGGGTGACGATATTTTTGAGAAGATCAATGATACGCATGAGGCAGTGCAGGATTATAAGATGGATTAGCCGGATATACGAAAGCCGGGGACGGAAGTTCCGGGCTTTCTGTGTTTTTGAGGAATTTGAGGCATCGGCAAATATAGCCATAAAGAAGCCCGGTACCAGAACATCTGGTGCCGGGCTTCTGACTATTTGCCTGCTTTCAATTCTTTTTCTTCCCTGATGTCCTTTTTGTAATAGTGATCGGACTTGAAGTATTCATTCTTGAGTTCGATTATTTTCGGAGACATCAATACAATTGCAAGTATATTCGGCACGAGGATCATGAACAGCATGATGTCGAGGAATGTCCAGAGTGTAGTGGCGCCTCCAATGGCTCCGATGATGATTGAAATGACATACACTGTTTTCATCGCGGTACCAGCCCACAGTCCGAAGAGATACTCGGCCTGTCTTGAACCGTAGAATACGACGACTGTGATGGTGGAGAATACGAACAGGACCAGTGCTATGGAAACCATCGTGCTGCCGGCGGATCCGAATGCTTCACCGAAGGCGCGGGCTGTGAGTGCTTCCCTCACACTTCCATCTGCAGCGTCCTCATGCTGCCATACGCCGGAAATGATGATTACAAGACCCGTAATTGTACAGATGATCAGCGTATCCACGAGGATTTCAATGACGCCCCACAGGGCCTGTCTGACAGGGTGGTCTGTCTCGGCAGCGGAATGGGCGATCGGTGATGTACCGAGTCCGGCTTCGTTGCTGTAGATGCCGCGCGCGAACCCCCAGCGGATGGTTTCTGCAAGCACGGCGCCGGCACCGCCGCCAAGTGCTGCGCTCGGATTGAATGCTTCTGTGAAGATCAGAATGAATGCTTCGGGTATCGCCTGCACATTCATAAGGATGATGATGAGCCCGGCGATGATATATAACAATGCCATTACAGGTACGAGTATCGAGCTGACTGCACCGATGCGTTTGATGCCGCCGAATACGACAAGCCCGACGAAGGCTGCAACGACAATTCCTGTAATCAGCGGGCTGAGGGTGAATGTGTCATCAATCGTACTGGCGACTGAATTACTCTGTACCATGATGCTCGGTATCAGTTCGAGGATCAGGAAGATGGCATACCAGCCGGCGAGTATTTTACCGATCAGCGGCCATTTGATGCCGTTCTTCATATAGTAGGTCGGACCTCCGACATATTCGCCGATTGCATTCTTTTCCCTGTAGTGTACACCGAGAGTGATCTCACCGAATTTGAGTCCCATGCCGAGAATGGCGATGACCCACATCCAGAATACAGCCCCCGGCCCTCCAAGCATGATGGCTACGGGCACCCCGACGATGTTGGCTGCACCGATTGTTGAACTGAGTGCGGTAGTCAGCGTCTGGAAAGGAGTGACCGTGCCGTCCCCCTTGGTTTTCTTGCCGATCTGCCCGACAGTCTGTTTGAATATGTGAACCGGATATCTGAATTGGAAAAACTTCAGTTTGATGGTAAGGTACATACTCGTCAGGAATAGAATGATTACAACCGGATATCCCCACAGAAAATCTGATACTGCTGTGATAAATTCCATAATAAGTCCCCTTTACAATTTTAGTTGCTGATCCTGTCATATTTCCCAAAAGAATTTTTTCAATATATTTTCAAGCAGCTTCGGCGTTATTTCGAAGGCGCTTTCTTTATGGAGCCGTTCTGTCAGCTTATGTGGATCCTTGCCGAATGGACCGATATTGATGAATGGTGCCTGGAGCTTCTGCATCTCCTCGAACGGAACCGTATATGTCCGATCCCATACCGGCGTATTGTTCCGGTAGGTTTCCCAGCTGTCATCGTGACTGTCGTACGTTACATAGCTGAGATCGGATATGCCGTTGAAGTAATGGATTTCAACCGGGTCGATTGAATGGTTTTCCGCCATATAACGCTTCGTGTAACCGACGATATCCCTGATCAGCTCATCTTCAGAAGCATTCACTGAAGGATAGTAGGGCGGTGCATATAAAGTTACAGCAAGCGGTACGAGCTCCTTGCAGCAGGTGACCATCCGGTTGGCGATCCTCATGGATTTCTCCCGGTCGTCCAAATCGTCCCTGTCCTCATAGATATCGTGGATTTCATCCATCTTCTCAGAACCGAGTTTTTCCAGGGTATAGGCATAGAGCTCACGGTAGCTCATCGTTCTGATCTGTCCGACGGGGCGTATGTTCTCCCGCCCGCAGATCGTTTCATATTGTTCCTGGCATTCCTTCATGGCTTCCCTGGCCAGGAAGTTGTATTTGACGAAAATATCCTCCGCATTCTGTCTCATGGTGAAGACATTGTACAGAGAAGCGACATGATGCGACGTCTGGGTGGAGTAGTCTTCTTTCAAATCATAGTTTTTCAGTGTGAGGGGCAGCGGTGTTTTTTCACCGTATTCCTCTTCGGAGAAAGCATCTGTGAATTCCATCTTCCGGTTGAGGAATGACGCCATGTAATAGGCATTCAAACCACGGAGCGGCTCCCCTGCGTGGGTCTCGATTCCATAGAAGAGGGCGGAAGGCATGATTTTCCCGATGGAGCCTGAGTATATATAGTAGTTTGGATCTTCCGGCCGCTGGGTGAAGCTCGGTTCACTGTTCAGGAAGAGGGATATATCCAGACTATGCTTTTTCTTCATCCCATCGAGGTTTTCAACAGCTGCCCGCATACCGGCGGAATCCACCTCCTCATCAGGTACTGTGAGGAGAAGCAGATTGACCGGCCATCGTTCCCGGACTGCCTTTTCAAGCAGGTGGATATGGAGGGCGAGCCCCATCTTCATGTCCATCGTCCCGCGCCCGAAAAGATATTCTCCGGAGATTATGTCTTTTTGTACCTCCCCGGAGAAATCATCCGTATTTTCCCGGATGTGCTGGGTCAGTTCACGCGGTGAGAACGCAAGCCGGCTTATGGTGCCGAACTCTTTCGTATGTACAGTGTCGAAGTGGCTGATCAGTACGACCGTGCTCTCAGTCTGACCGGATTTGTACAGGGCGGATAAGGCATTCCGTTCTTTGCCGGCATCATGGAGTTCAAGAAATTCAGGGTTATCCAGGAAATAATCCAGCTTGAACAGTTCATTCTTGAGCTTATACGGGAAAAGCACCTCCCCTTCGGTGCCGGTCCTGCTGTCCCATGAAACAAGCTGGCATAAAAGATCCTCCAGTTGACTCTTTGTATTCCAATTCATGATAAAAAACTCCCCTTGATAAGTCTATTGTTCTTCTTCCTGATAATACTGCAGGAAGCGTTCTTCCACGTTGTTCAAATGTACTATCATTTTATCCCTGGACAACTCAACCTCCTTTCTTTCGATGGCTTCCACAATTTCGCAGTGTTCCGCGTAGGCATCAGCCGCACTCTGCTCCACGGTCCTGGACAGGAACAGGAAGGCCCGGCTGAGGTCAGCATTGAGCTTTTCAACCATTCTCCTGAACTCGGAATTCATGTTTGGAGTTGTCAAAGTAAGATGGAAATCCTTATCATGCTTCATGAATTCTGCATAGCGGTTGTCATCGATCGCCTTTTTCTGCATTTCCAGGTTCTCTTTCAGCCGCTTTATCAATGTCTCATCCATCTTCGTAATCACTTTTTCCATATTATGCACTTCGAGCAGATTTCTCAGTTCCATGTGTTCAAGCGACATTTCCCTGGTGAATGTGGCCACGACCGCCGGCGCCCCCGTCTTCTGGATGATGAGCCCTTCGGAAGCAAGCCGGGCCAGTGTGTCCCTGAAGGGTGTCCGGCTGATGCCCAGCTGCTTTGAATATTTCTCTTCAGGCAGAGCATCTCCGCCTTTCAGTTCACCAAGCAATATGGATTCCTTCAGAATTTCATACGCCTGATCTGACAGGCTTGTGCTTTTTGGTATCTTCCGCATCATAAAATCACCTCCGTCCGCATCCATCTGACGTCATTCAAGGTTTCTGCCGTGCTATGAAATGTTCCATCCTGTCCATTCCATTCGCCAGATTATCCAATGAACTGGCATAGGAGATCCTTATACGGCTGTGGTCATTTTTGGAAAATGTCGAACCCGGAACGACCGCAACATGTTCTTCTTCCAGCAGTTTTGTTGTGAATGAAACATCATCCATCCCGGTTGCGGAAATGTCCGGGAAAATATAGAAGGCACCTGCCGGCTTTTTGGAAGTAAGCCCCATGTTCTCAAGGCGCCTGTATGTGTAGTCCCGGCGTTCAACATACTGTGTGTTCATTTCATGGGGAAACCCGCGCGTATGGTCCAGTGCTTCGATGGCTGCGTACTGGCTTGGCAGCGAAGCACAGATCGAGTTGTTGAGATGCACTTTCAGCACGTGTTCCATGACTGTTTTCGGTCCGAGGACATAGCCAATCCTCCAGCCGGTCATTGCATGGGATTTCGACAGTCCGTGAATGATGAACAGCCTGTTGTGAATATTTTCAAAGGTGCCGAATGAAATGTGTTTATTCATGAATGTATTCTCGCTGTATATTTCATCGGATATGATGAAGATATCTTTTTCAGCGAGCATATCTGCAAGTTTTTCCATCCGGCCGTAAGGCAGAGATACACCGGTCGGATTGGATGGATAATTGAATAAGACCGCTTTGGTATTGTCATTGATCAGAGCCGAGAGCGCATCCGGATCCGGTATGAAGCCGCTCTCAGTTGTATCAAGATGCACCGGTGTGCCGCCGTTCAGCCGGATAAGCGGTTCATAGCCGGAGTAGCTTGGGGAGGGAAGTATGACTTCATCGCCCTCCACCATGATTGTCCTGAGGACAGAGTCCAGAGCCTCACTGGCTCCGTTGGTGATGACGATTTCGCTGTCCGGGTCATAGCAGCATCTGTAGGCGTCCCTGAAAAAATTGGAGACACTCTTCCTTAGAGCGGGCAGGCCTGCATTGTGTGAGTACCCTGTCCTGTTTTCCCTGATGGCTGATATTCCTGACTCTTTGACATTCTCCGGAGTGGGGAAATCCGGCTGTCCGATCGTCAGATTGATTCCATCCTCAAATTCAGCAACCTTGTTGGCAAAAACCCGTATGCCGGGTACTGTCAGCGAAGCTGCAGCGGGGTTTATATGATGAATCAAATTTTGCACCTCATTTCCTGTATACAGTATACACAAAGCAAGTATAAAACTGAAAATTCTAAAAATCAAACCATATCAGGAAGTTCTGATATTGAAATCAGAATTGTATCCTTTTTCAGATAAATTATTGACGGTTGAAAATTGTTACTGTAGCCTTTGGTATAAAGTATGAACAAAATGTTCGACTTATTGTATAATAATGCATTCATATTTATATTTATCTATAATTATATTGACATACTCTAAAGTATTCTGTAACCTTTTTGTATGAAATATACATAATCTTGAGAAAATGGAGGACTGGGACCTGATGAAGAAATGTTTGGCACTGGCTGTATTCCTGGTTCTGGCGATTGTTTTATCCGGATGCAGCAATGAAGAGAAGGCCGCCGGGCAGGAAACTGTAACGCTGCAGCTGGGGCATGCGCTTTCGCCCGGCACTCCGGCTTCCGATAATATCGATGAACTTGCCGGAGTGATCGAGGAGAGGACGGACGGAAGGGTCAAGTTCGAAATTTACGGCAGCGGGCAGTTGGGTTCCGAAACTGAAATGCTGGAACAGATGCAGATCGGCTCCATGCAGGCTGGGGCGATCATGGTGGGTTCCATGCAGTATCTGGATCTGAGGATGGCCATTGAAGACCTGCCCTACATGTGGAAGGATGCAGATCATGCAAGACAGGCATATCAAGGGGAATTCGGTGACTGCCTGGCGGATATAATGGCAGAGGAAGGCATGACCAAAATCGGCTATATGGAGTGGGGAAACCGCCATATTACTAACAATAAAGGACCGATTGAAAAACCCGAAGACCTGGAAGGCATGAAAATCAGGGTGGCCGAAACGGCCCTCAGAGTCGACGCCTTCGAACAGCTCGGAGCACTGCCGACTGTGATGGCTTTCAGTGAAGTATACGGTGCACTGCAGCAGGGCGCTCTTGATGCCCAGGAAAATCCGCTTGCGAATATAGTTGCTCCGAGACTCTATGAAGTCCAGGATTATCTATCCCTGACCGGTCATTTCTACAACACTGTAATGCTTGCGGTGGATACAGATACTTGGGAACAGATTTCAGAAGCGGACAGGCAGGTCATCCTGGATGAAACAGAGAAGGCCTCGGATAAAGTGATTGAGGAAAATGATGAAGCTGAAGCAGAGTATCTGGCTGAACTTGAAGAGTACGGGGTACATATCAACGATAATGTGGATACTGAAGCGTTCAGGGAAGAGATGCTGCCCATTTATGATGAATGGGAGAAAGAAGTATTCGGAGAGGAATTAATGAAAATTTATAATGATGCATCTGGTTGGGGAGAATGAATATTCTTCCTTTCCTTTTACAATAAGGAGAGTCGTACATATGCAATTCACAAAAATACTTGTCAGTACACTGACGTGGCTTTGTATCATCTCCATCACTCTGCTTACGGCGATTGTCCTGCTGCAGGTGGTCTCAAGGGTGTCGAACATCTTCGTGCCCGGTACAGAAGAGCTGGCCAGGCTGCTGATTGTATGGTTGACGTTTCTTGGCAGCAGTCTCGCTATATATGAAAAGATGCACCTTGCGGTCAATTATTTTGTAAGGAAAGCCGGGGAGGATAAAAGGAAGTATGTCCATTTATCCGTCAACATACTGCTCGCCCTGTTTTACACGGTACTTACCGTGTATGGGTTCAAACTGGCGGCTGATTCCATGTCATCATCGTCACCGGCACTGCAGCTGCCGATGGGTATTTTCTATCTCGCGCTGCCTGTCAGCGGACTGTTCTCGCTTTATTTCATCCTGACCGGGATGACAAGCTCTCCTACGGAAGATGAAGGAGGGGGAGCGATATGATGATACTCGGAATATTGGTCATATTCTTTGGACTGCTTTTTCTGGGGATGCCGATCGGGTATGTCATCGGCATTGTGGCCATAGCGATGCTGCTCATGAGCGGTGTGCCGCTTGAGATACTCGTACAGCGGATGTTCGCCGGTGTCAACAACTTCTCCTATCTGGCTCTGCCGCTGTTCATACTTGCCGGAAACATCATGGGCAAAGGCGGATTGACCAGGCGGCTGATGGCATTTTCCAGCGCCCTGGTCGGCAGGCTTTCCGGCGGCACAGCGATAACCACCGTCGTAACCACCGCTTTATTCGGTGCCGTTTCAGGCTCGACAGTGGCGACAACGTACGCTGTGGGTTCTGTGATGGTGCCGAGGCTGCAGGAGGAGAAATACAGTAATTCATTCATCGCAAGTGTCATCGGACCGGCCGGAGTGCTTGGTCTGATCATCCCGCCGAGCATTACGATGGTCATACTCGGGATTACAGCGAATATTTCAATCGGCAGTTTGTTTATCGCCGGTGTCATCCCTGGAATACTGCTGACTGCCGCACTCTGTCTTTATGTGGCAATCATCGCTAAAAAAGAAGGTTACGGGGAAACAAGGACAAAAAAGGTGACAGGCAGGGAAATATGGAGAACAGGACGTGCGGCGTTCTTTCCGCTCCTCACTCCGATATTCATCATCGGCAGCATATTCAGCGGACTTGCCACGGCCACAGAAGCGGCTGTCATTGCGGTTGCATACGGTCTGATGCTGGCAATGATCTACAGGGAACTCGATTTCAGGAAATACAGGGACATCATGGCCACTTCGGCCATGACATCAGCAACCATACTGATCATAATATCTGCAGCAAACGCATTTACATACGTTCTGACGGTCAATCATATCCCGGCGATGATCACAGATTTCTTCCTCGGATTTGCGAACTCACCGCTCAAGTTTCTGCTGATTGTATCATTGATACTGCTGATACTGGGAACACTCACCGAAGTGACCTCACTGATCATATTACTCAGTCCGATATTCATGCCGATAGCCACAGAATTCGGCATTGACCCAGTCCATTTCGGGATGGTGCTCATCATGAACTTTGCCCTGGCAAACATCACACCGCCGATTGGACTCTCACTGATAGCAGGGTGCAGTATCACCGACAGGAAGATGGGGATAGAGGAAACACTGCCCTATGTACTGCATGTCCTGGCCATCGTGGGTATCGTGGTGCTGATCATCATATTCTTCCCGGCAGTTTCCACATTCCTGCCTGGATTGTTCAAATAAGAGGTGTTCAAAATGATACTTAATATAAAAGAAACAGACAGATACAATAATCTTCACGGCGGTGAAGGCGAAGTTACCATCAGCAGACTGCTTGATAAAGGTGTGACAGAAGGACTGGATCTTTTCGCAGTCGTAACCGTACCGGTCGGCGCCGGCATCGGATATCATCGTCACCAGAGCGATTCGGAAGGGTACTACATTCTCTCGGGAGACGCCGAATTCACAGATGCCGACGGCTCGGTAAAGGCAGTCGGTGCCGGGGAACTCTGTCTGATAACAAAAGGGCAGTCACACGGCATCAGGAATACCGGCGATACAGAATTGAAGTTTCTTGCCGTGGTGTTCTGATCCGTTTCAAGACAAATCATTTCTGTCAGAAGTCAGAGGTTACTTTTATGTAAATAGGTTGTGTTATATTTAAAGTAAAAGTTTCGGAGGTATTTATATGTCAGCTGTAAAAAAACTGTATGATGCATATATTAAAAATGAACCATTGAAACGTGGATTCATCGGTGTTACTGATCTGGAAGAAGCCTACGCGGTCCAGGATGCGGTGCTGGATCTTAAAATAGAATCGGGAGAGGCACTCTGCGGCTATAAAATCAGTCTGACGAGCGAGGAAACGCAGGAACTGTTCAAGAGTGACCAGCCACTGTATGGTGCAATGACAGACCGTACGATTCTTGAGAACGTGTCACTCAAAGATTTCAATATTCCGCTCCTTGAGATGGAACTTGTATTCATCGTGGATGAAATCGTGTTTCCCGAAGATGATGAGGATGATATTATGAGGAAATGCAGGGTAGCAGCCGGGGCTGAAATTCCGGACGGTCGATACGAAGACTGGTTCCCGAACATCGATCTGTATGAAGTCGTTTCGGATGGAGCAGTGAACGGTGCCGTGATTTTCGGCGAACCCAGAAAGTTTGAATATGATGAGCTGGATGACATCAAAGGCACATTGTCATTCAACGGAGAAGTCATCAAGGAAGGAAAATCAACAGAGGTTCTGGGCCACCCTGCAAAGGCTGTGAAATGGCTCGCCAAAGCACTGTCCGAGAGGAGCAGAACACTGAACGCCGGCCTGTTCGTCTCCGCAGGAACCTTCAATATCCCGGTCGAACTTGAAATGGGTAAATATACCGTTGAGTATGAAAACATCGGCAAAGTGGAGTTTGAAGTGACGGAATAGGAATTCCATAAAAAAAGCTCAATCAGTTCATTGATTTGAACTGATTGAGCTTTTTCGTGTTTAATCACATCCGCATGATTGTCTAACAAACATCGATGCGGGCAATTCGATATGTTCCATGTATTCGATATCTTCGATTTTCTTCAGCAGCGAATCAAATGCCTTTCTTCCTATTTCGTGTGGAGGGAGGACCATATTGGTAATGGGAGGAGTAATGATTGGGGAGGATGCAAAATCTCCGAAACCGATTAATGCAACTTCTTCAGGAATACGGATTGAAAGTTCCTTTAATTTTGAAATGGCTCCAATGGTCATCAAGTCATTCTGTATAAGCAAGGCAGAAATCTTTTTTTCCCTTTTTAACAAGGATTCGACTGCTTTTGCTCCTCCCTTTACAGTTGCATGTCCTGCTTCCAGGTAACTTTCATGGAATTTCAATCCATTTTCTTTTAAAGCTTCTTTGTATCCTTCAATCCTGTCCTCAGTTGTTGAAACATGCCGAACAGAGTATATGATGCCGATATCTTTGTGTCCATGTTCAATCATATGCTTTGCAGCATCATATCCGATTGTGAAATTATCGCCAGTCACGCTTGAAGCATTCTCGACTTTTGAGTTGAAGCGGTTGACGAGGACAATCGGAAAAGATTTTGTGAAAGCGTTAAGATATTCAAGATCATTGGAAGCGGGGGAAAGGATGATGCCGTCCACCATTTTTGAATAAAGGAGATTGAATGTGTTTTGTTCATATTCTTCATCTTCATTTGTATTAATCAACAGCAAATTATATCCTTTTTCACGGGCTCTTTCCTCGACACCATATACCATTTCATTGACGAAAGTATCAGGAAAACTCGAAACGACCAGACCGGCTGTTTTGGTATTTTGCTTTCTCAGATTTTTAGCTGTGGAATTCGGAGAGTAATTATACTTTTCTATAATATCAAGTATCTTATTTCTTTTGTCTTCAGTAATGTTTTTTGTTCCGTTTATTACATGAGAAACCGTTGCTGCTGATACTCCTGCTTCTTTCGCAATATCTTTCATAGTAATCTTCATTTCTTAAGCCTCCATCAGCACGTGCAGTATATAGTATAAAATTTATTTTAGGCTAGTATTGCCTTTTTATCAATGTTCCACAGTACTTTCAAACCAATTGTCATCAGAATTTTCGGATATTAATGTTGACAGATAAACCGCTTTCATAGTAGCATGCACTTATACGGTTAATCGATTAACCTAAAGGAGGATAATAATGTCTAATACAATTTCAGGGTTACAGGGAAAAGTAGACTTGATCAAAGAAAAAGCGAAAATGTCTCGACTGGAAACAATAAGAATGATTTCAATGGCCAAAAGTGGTCATTACGGTTCTTCATTCTCAAGCTCGGAAATATTTGCCACTCTTTATTATCATGTGATGGATTATGATGCTGATAATCCAAAGTGGGAAAGCAGAGATCGTTTCGTGATGGGGAAAGGTCATTCAGCTGTCGGTGTCTATTCCATACTGGCGGATGTAGGATTCTATCCAAAAAAGGACTTGGATACTTATACACAATTGGGTAGTCCGTTTGGTGACCATCCGGATATGAATAAGATAAAAGGAATCGATTTTAGTTCCGGCTCCATCGGCCATGGTCTTTCTGTAGGCGTGGGGATGTCACTTGCAGCAAGGGTAGATGGTGAAAAATACAGAAGCTACATTCTCATGGGAGATGGTGAATTGCAAGAAGGCCAGGTATGGGAAGCCGCAATGAGTGCTGCAAATTTCAAGCTTGGTAACCTTGTAGCCATTGTTGACAATAATAAAGTGACAGTGGATGGCAATACACATGAACTGATGAATATCGAACCGATCAAGGAAAAATGGGAAAGTTTCGGGTGGAACGTAATTGAAATTGATGGCCATGATGTGGAAACGCTCATTGATACGTTCGATAATCTGCCTTCAGCAGATTCAGATGTCCCCACAGCTATCATCTGTGATACTGTAGCCGGCAAAGGTGTCTCGTTCATGGAGCATGGTTATGAATGGCACGTAGCTAATCTGGGTGAAGATGACATCAAACGTGCGGTCGAAGAAATCGAAGGAGGAAACTAAGATGGCAGAAACAACTTTTCATAAAGACACATGGGAACTATACAAAAGCCTTGAAATGTCAAAACAACTGACTTCGGGTGTTACTTTGGAAAAACTGGCAGATGAGCATGCTGAAATCGTGGCAATGAGTTCTGACCTCAGCAAACCGACAGGGCTATGGCCGTTTGCTAAAGCTTATCCGGACAGGTTCTTCAATTTCGGTCTTGCAGAGAAGAACATGGTAACTGCAGCAGCCGGCATGGCTTCTGCTGGGAAAATGCCTTTCGTTTCAACTTATGCATCTTTCCTTGGAGTCCTCGCAGCTGAGAATATCAGGACAGCAGTTGCTTACCCAAATTTGAACGTACGTTTGATTGGGACACATACTGGAATCGCGATGGGATTCTATGGTACTTCGCATCATGCAACAGAAGATATTTCCATCACCCGTGCCATGGCTAACATGACGGTCATTTCTCCGGCGGATGGCGTGGCACTGGCTGAGATGATTGAAGAGTCAGTGAAAAGTTATGACGGTCCAATCTATTTCCGTGTCAGTAGGGGAAGAGAGGAACCTGTGTATGAGAAAGATGGAGGGGTGCAAAATAAGATTGGTAAAGCCAACATTCTCAAGGATGGGACGGATCTTACCATCATTGCATGCGGTATCGAAGTTCAGCAGTCGCTTGCTGCTGCAGAGCAGCTGAAAGAAGAAGGTATTAATGCAAGAGTGATTGATATGCATACGATAAAACCTATGGATGTGGAAGCTGTAATGGATGCAGCCGCTGAAACGGGAACTATTCTGACAGTCGAAGAGCACAATATCCAGGGCGGACTGGGCAGTGCGGTGGCAGAGGTACTGATGGAATCCGGAATCTCCTGTAATTTTAAAAGGCACGGTTTCTATGATGAAAACTCTCTCATAGGTAAGCCTTACTATCTGTACAAGCATTACAAGCTGGATGGTGAAGGCATAGCATCTGTAGCTAAAAAACTTGTGGAAAGATAATATAATGGGGTGGTCATCTGCCTCTTCATACTTAATGTGATTAGGAGTTGTCATAATGGATTTCACTAATAAAATCGCTCTGATAACGGGAGCGGGTTCAGAAAAAGGAATTGGCAAGGCTACAGCCCTCCAGTTGTCGAGACGGGGTGCTGTCGTCATTTTGGCTGATGTCAATGAAGAAGGGACACATCAGATTGCAGAAGAAATTGTAAATGATGGAGGAAAAGCTGAAGGAATCAAGTTGGACGTGACAGACAAAGATGAAATTGACGAGAAAGTCACAGCACTGATCGATAAATACAAAAAGATAGATATTCTGGTAAATAACGCAGGGATTTCAAGACCGACAAGAGTTTTGGACATCTCACAAGAAGAATGGGAGATGGTCTTCAATATCAACATGAAAGGTTTATTCCTACTTACACAGGCGGTGCTCGTTCAGATGAAGGAGAACCAGTATGGAAGGGTCATCAATCTGAGTTCTGTTTCAGGTAAAAGAGGAGGAGGCATATTTGGTGGTTCACATTATTCAGCAGCAAAGGCGGCAGTTACCGGTTTTACTAAAGCAATCGCCAGGGAGATGGCTGAATTTAATATAACATGCAACACTGTGGCGCCGGGGCTGGTTGGCGGCACCAATATTACAGGTGGACTACTGACGGAGGAAGCTGAACAGAAAATCATACAGGATATACCCTTGAAGCGGGTGGGCAATGTTGAAGATATTGCATATTCCATCGCATTCCTCGCTTCTGAAGGAGCGGGTTATATCACCGGTGAAGAATTGGACATCAATGGTGGATCCCATATTGATTAGAGGTAAAGGCGAAGTGAAATATTTATGCTGTATAAACTGTATCGTAAGCGTTTTCTGAAATGTGTTATCTCTTAGCGCATAAGTGTTTTATTCAGGGGGATTGACATGAGAATTCTAAAGGTGCTCGTAATTGGTGTAATCTTGATTTTAGCAGGGGCTGTTATCACAATATTCATCAATGGAAGCCAGGCGATCAAGTCAGACGAAGAGGTTATCATCAGATTTGCTCACGGACAGCCGGAAACAAACGACAGACATAAGGCAGTGGTCCGATTCAAGGAACTTATCGAAGAAAAATCAGATATGAAAGTTTATATTTATCCAAATGAACAATTGGGTTCTGAGGCAGAAATGATTGAAAGTGTTTCTTTGGATGATCTTCAAATGGTTGCTGCAAGTGCGTTCAGTCAGTATGACTCAACAATCAGTATGTTCCATCTGCCTTATTTATTTGAAACATATGAAGAAGCGTGGAGCGTACTGGATGGGCCGATCGGGGAAGAAGCAGCAGAGCCACTACTGGAAGATAACCTCAGGGTGATTTCATACTTTGAAAATGGGTTCCGACATGTTTCTGCAAACAGACCGATAGAGACACCTGAAGATTTCGAAGGTCTTAAAATAAGGACACCGGAATTCCCGATCTCTCTGTCCACATTCAATTCTCTTGGAGCGAATCCGACGCCAATGGCATTTGGCGAACTGTATATGGCTTTGCAGCAAGGTACGGTTGACGCACAGGAAAATCCTGTAGCCAATCTGAACTCGAGCAAATTCTATGAGGTCCAGAAGTATCTGAGTTTGACAAGACATCAATACATGCCTCTGCCTGTAGCAATCAGTGATGAATTCTGGAAAGGATTGACGTCAGAGCAGCAGAAGATCGTTCAGGAAAGTGCAGATGAAGCGGCGCAATATCACCGTAATCTGATAGTAAATAATGAAGAGGAAATCATGAATGATATACAGAAAGAAGGAATGGAAATCATTCATCCGGATACAGAGGCATTTAAAGAAATGACAAAAGGAGTGCATGACTCATTCAGAAAAAGGTACGGTGGCGAACTGTTGGATAAAACATTGAAAGATCTGGATAGAGAATAAATTAGGGGGTAACGAAAGTGAAACTAATCAGATGGTTTGACGAACATTTTGAGGAATACATTCTGATAATGCTCAGTTTTTTCACTGTTGTCGTTATCTTTATTCAGGTTATGATGAGATATGTGTTTAGCAGTTCATTGTCCTGGTCTGAAGAGATTGCGAGATATGGGTTCATATGGATGATTTTTATCGGGGTAAGTTATGCAGTGAAGAAAAATAAGCATTTAAAAGTGGATGCTATCACGATGTTGTTTAATGATAAAGGGAAGACGATCATTGGTATCATTGCAAATGTTCTTTTCCTGGTTTTCGCAGTTGTCATCACATACTACAGTTTTGAAATTGTCGGGAGAATCACAAGAGAATCAGCAGCGCTTCAAATTCCCATGTCATGGGTCTATGCTGCCCCGGCAGCAGGGATGGCATTGACAGTCATACGCTTGATCCAAAACCTGGTACAACAGTACAGCAGTCTCAAAAAGTTAAAAGGAGTTGAGAATACAGGTTCTATGAGAGGGGGAACATCATGACGGCGATTATACTATTTGCAAGTTTCTTTTTGTTCTTGATGCTCTCTGTCCCCATAGCAATTGCTCTGGGGCTGGCCCTTATCATTACGGCTCTTTATTCACCCAACCTTACACTTACTTTTCTCTCGCAAAGTTTGGTGACCTCAACGGACAATTTTGCTTTGATGGCTGTTCCATTCTTTATACTTGCAGGTGAAATAATGGGAAGAGGAGGTATTTCATCTAAACTCTTTGGTGTTGCGAATGTTTTTGTGGGCAGGTATACAGGTGGCTTCGCAATGGCTGCTATTCTGACGAGTATGTTTTTTGCTGCGATTTCAGGGTCCGGTCCAGCAACTGTGGCAGCCATTGGCGGAATGCTGATACCTGCGATGGTAGCAGAAGGCTATGACAGAAAATTTGCCACCTCGGTCATTGTGTCGGCAGGTTCTCTGGGGATTATCATACCACCGAGCATCCCCCTCGTACTTTATGGCGTTTCCGGCAGTCAGTCTATTGGTGATCTGTTCATTGCGGGTATACTGCCAGGAATTTTTCTGGGAGTGGTGATGATGATGTATTCATATTTTTATTCGAAGAAACAGGGATATTCCGGTACAGGAGAAAAATTCGAGTTGAAAAAGATGTTCAAGTCCTTGAATGAAGCCAAATGGTCACTGCTGATTCCTGTCATCATCTTAGGGGGGATATATGGAGGTATTTTCACTCCAACAGAAGCAGCGGTGGTAGCGGTAGTCTATGCGGCCATTATAAGCCTTTTTGTCTACAGGAAAGTTAAAATCAGGGAGTTCCCAGGTGTGTTGAGGGACGCGGCCCTTAATTCTGTTGTTATACTGATTATTATCGGAACAGCGAACGCCTTTGGGACCGTACTCTCCATGGAACGGATTCCCCAGGACGTCGCCAATGCATTCTTGTCCATTACCGAGAATGAATTTCTGCTTCTGATATTGATAGTGATATTATTACTTATAGTTGGGTTGTTTATCGATACGTCAGCGGCGGTGATAATTTTCACACCGATTCTGCTGCCTATGGCACTGGAAATAGGAATCGATCCTATACATTTTGGTGTAGTCATGATTGTGGCGTTGGCAATAGGCTTCATCACTCCGCCTCTCGGGGTCAATCTATTTGTCGGCTCCGGTATATCCGGTCTGAGTGTCCATACGCTTTCCAGGGCAGTGGTACCTTTTGTCGTTGTCATGTTGATTTGCCTCATTGTATTAGTATTCATACCGCAAATCACTCTGTTATGGGTATAGTTATACGAATAAGCGTAACAAGATATCATATTAGGCCGGGAGGAATCCCGGTCTTTTTCGTGCGTGAAAACATTTATATTGGCTTGGAACTAAAAAGATGACTCCGGTACAATACCGAAGCCACCTAATTATTGCGTAGATATTTTATTAAAGTGCCTAATCTATGGCTTATAGTTTAACTGTCTGCGTCGTTTTTTGCTTTTACAGCCTGACGACCCAGCCGAATGGGTCTTCTTTTCTGCCGTACTGGATGTCGGTCAGGTCGTTGAACAGATCAAGGGCCACTTTACCGACCTGGTTGTCGTTGACGATATAATCGACACCATGGATGTTCAGTTTGCCGACGGGTGCGATGACTGCCGCTGTCCCTGCACCGAATACTTCTGTGACTCTGCCGTTGTGGATGTCTTCTACAAGGTCGTCGATGTGGATTTTTTCCTCTTTTACCGTATAACCTTTGTTTTTGGCAAGTTCGATGAGTGACTTGCGCGTAATACCCGGAAGGATGGAACCGTTCAGCTGCGGTGTGACCAGTTCTCCATCTCTTACGAAGAAGATGTTCATGCTGCCGACTTCCTCTACATATTTCTGCTCGACGCCGTCCAGCCAGAGTACCTGCTCATAGCCGAGCTCGTTGGCCTTCTTCTGTGCAAGCAGGCTGGCTGCATAGTTGCCGCTCACTTTGGCGAAGCCCACGCCGCCGCGGACGGAGCGGACGAAATCATCTTCCACGTAGATGCTTGTCGGGTTGAGCTGTGTGGCACCGTAGTAGCCGCCGACAGGGGAGAGGATGATATTAAACTGATACGTTTCCGACGGTCTTACACCGAGGAACGGCTCATCGGCGAAAACGAACGGCCGGATATAGAGTGACTGTCCTTCGCCCTCCGGCACCCAGTCACGTTCCACTTTGAGCAGTTCGTACAGTGCATTCAACGCATTCTCTTCATTGATTTCCGGCATGGACAGGCGGGAAAGCGATTCGTTCATCCGCTTGAAGTTCTGATCGGGGCGGAATAAAAAGATATCATCCCCCTGCTTGTAGGCTTTCAGACCTTCGAATACGGATTGGCCGTAATGGATGGCCTGGGAGCTCGGTGACAACTGCAGGTTCTGGTAAGGGACGATGGAGGCTCCTGACCATCCGTGTTCGGGTGTATATTTGTTTGTAAACATATAATCCGTGAATACTGTTCCGAATTGTACGGTGGAAACATCGGGTTTATGCTTCAGTTCATTGGCTCTTTCGATTTGCAGTGTTTGTGACATGACAATTCCTCCTTGATTATTATCCTAATTGGGTGTTTTCTTTCAGGCTCCTTGATTTCTGTCGGAGTACAGCCCTCACGTAGAGCACGGTTGTCGCAACGACAGGGATCATTCCAAGAGCGAGAGAGATTTCATAGTTCATATTCAATGTCTCAGGTGCGTAGAAGAAGTAGGCTCCGACCGCACCGGTCATGAAAATTGCAGGAAGTCCTGAGATGAAATGGAACTTTCCTTCTTTGATGAGATAGGCCGTTGCGACCCAGAGCATGGTAGCAGCAACCATCTGGTTGGAGAATCCGAGATATCTCCACAGGAACATATAATCTATGGTTGCGAGCAGGAAAGCTGGGACGCCGACGCAGATTGTCATGATGAAGAGCTTGGGTCTTGTCCCCACTTTAACATAATCGCCGACAGCTTCAGTCAAAATCATTCTTGAAGAACGGAGAGCGGTGTCTCCTGTAGTGATCGGCAGGATGACAGCGCCTAAAAATGCGAGCAGGGCACCGACCGATCCGAGATAACCGATGGAAATGCTGTCTACGACGCCTGCCGGACCGCCGTTTGCGAGTGCTGTGGCAAGACCGTCGGTACCGCCGAAGAATGTCATGCCGGCAGTGGCCCAGATCAGCGCGAGGACACCTTCTGCAATCATCGCCCCGAAGAAGACCTTCCTGCCTTCGGATTCTTTCCTGACGGTCCTTGCGATAATCGGACTCTGTGTTGAATGGAACCCGGAAATGGCACCGCATGATATGGTAATCATGAGCAGCGGCCAAACAGGCAGTTTCTCAGGATGTGCGCTGGTCAGTGTAAGGTTCGGTATTTTGGTCTCTGAGAACATCAGCCCTGCAAGTACTGCGACGGCCATGATGATCAGGATGGCACCAAAGACAGGATAGATCCTTCCAATGATCTTATTGATTGGCAGTATTGCAGCGATTACGAAATAGCTGAAGATGATGATGAGTGCAGCCGCGAATGGAATTGCACCACCAGTCTTAAGAGCGATCAGTTCAGCCGGTCCGGCAGTGAATGCCGCAGCGACCAGAATCATAAGTACCAAAGAAACCGCGTAGATGAAGACTTTGACGCTCTTTCCAAGATATTTTTCCACCAGGGCGGGGAATTGTGCACCGTTGTTGCGGATGCTCAGCATTCCCGAAAAATAATCGTGTACCGCCCCGGCAAAGATACAGCCAAAAACGATCCAGATGAGCGCGACAGGTCCATACAATGCACCCGCCACCGCTCCAAAGACCGGACCGAGCCCTGCGATGTTAAGCAGCTGGATCAGCCAGCCCTTTATCGGATGCATTGGAATGTAATCAACACCATCTCCGCTTCTATAAGCCGGTGTTTCGTTGCTGTCATCGATGACAAAAATCTTCTCAATAATCTTTCCGTATACCATATAGCCTGCGATGAGCAGTATGATTGCGAAAATAAGTGTTAACATCCGAATGCCTCCTTTATTTAAAAATTGTTTATATCTTAACAATTATGAGCACAGAAATCAATATATTTTCAGATAATTTTGATTTCATTTGTGTTACAAAATATAAAGAATGCTTCAAACGGATGTAAAACCTTTACTGTGATGAAGGGAAAATTGGGTTCAGCATGATTGGAAATTGATGATATATGCTATCATAGAGACGAGAATAACGATATCGGATGTGATTGAAGTGGCACTGGCGAGGAAAAAAATATATGAAGAGATTGCAGATATCATACTGTCTGAAATCAAATCCGGGAAGCTGAATCCCGGAGACAAACTGCCCGCGATTGCGAAAATGGCGGAATCGTATCAAGTGTCGCAGGCATCCATACGTGAGGCACTGAACAGCCTGAAAGTATTGGATGTGATCCATGTAAAGCACGGTCAGGGCTCTTTCATCAATGAATATATGCCTCTTGGCTTTGAACAGAACTTCGAAATCATTACAAAAATGGATATCGCAAACCTTCTGGATCTGAGGAAGATCATAGAAGTCGGCTGCGTGAGGGCAGCATGCGAAAAATCTGAAGCGCACCATTATGAAAAAATGGAAGAGGCACTCGATAAGATGTGGACTGCAGTCGAAAACAACGAACTCGGAGAGCAGGCCGACTACGATTTTCACATGGCGATCGCCGTATCAACCGGGAACCCGCTGCTTGTCAACCTGCTCGAAGATGTGTCGGAGACGATGATCCGCACCATGAAGGAGACCAGGCGTATATGGCTGTATGAGACGGAGAAATCCATCCAGAAAATCTATGATGAGCACAAGCTCATTTTCGAAGCGATAAAAAATGAAGATGAAGAAGCGGCGGCGAAGAACATGTACGACCATCTAAAGGGTGTGGAGGATGTACTGCTGACCAATTATTGAGGACCTCGTACACAGGTCCTTTTTAATTTTGGCAAAACAATTGACATATGGAAAGCGATTACATAAAATGGCTACATGACATCGAGTCATCAGATGACTATATGACTCGTATAATTTCTTTTCACACAAGGGGGCAGCATTTTGCTTATATTTTTAAGTCTTCTACCGATCCTTGCCATCTTCTTCTTTCTGGTCATACTCAGATGGTCGGCTAAAAAGGGGATGTTCTACAGTTTCATCATTACCATACTCATTGCGTTCTTCGGCTGGCAGATGGGGGCTGTTGAAATTACAGCTGCTTCCTTCAAAGGAGTGCTGACGGCACTCGAGGTGGGCGTCATCGTCTTCGGGGCGGTCCTGCTGCTCAATGTACTCAAGGAAAGCGGTGCGGTGGATACGATCCGTGCATCCTTCACAAGCATCTCCCCTGACAGGCGCGTGCAGGCAATCATCGTTGCATGGCTGTTCGGGACATTTCTGGAGGGTGCCGCCGGGTGGGGTGCGCCGGCAACGGTGATCGGACCGCTGCTCATCGCTCTCGGTTTCCCGGCACTCGCCGCGGTCATGATTGCATTGATGCTGCAATCGACACCGGTATCATATGGTGCCGTGGGTACACCGATACTGGTCGGCGTTAACACTAGTCTTGAAAACCAGCCGGTGGTGAACACTTTCCTGGATTCCGAAGGATTGAACATATCCGAGTTTGTATTCAGCATCGGCGGACAGGTATCCATTTTCCATGCTATGATCGGTTTATTCATACCGTTGTTCATGTCTGCGATGCTGACAAAATTCTTCGGCAGAAACCGCAGTTTTTCAGAAGGGCTCAAGGTCTGGCCGTTTGCGCTATTCGCCGGTCTTTTGTTTGTCATTCCTTATTCACTGACCGCAAACTTCCTGGGACCTGAATTCCCGTCCATCATCGGTGGTCTGACGGGGCTTGCAATCGTCATACCGCTGGCCAAGAAGGGCTTCCTCATGCCGAAGGAGACGTTTGATTTTGAACCCCGTTCCAATTGGGATCCTTCATGGACCAGCGAAATGACGGCCGGGGCCCGGGCGCCGAAGGAAATATCGATGTTCAAGGCGTGGCTGCCGTATGTATTGGTAGCGGTCCTTCTGGTCATCACACGCATCGAACCTCTGGGACTGAATGCCCTGATGTCTTCATGGACGATTTCATTTGATGATATCCTGGGTACAGGCATAGAACACAGCCTGACACCGCTCATGATCCCGGGAGTCGTATTCATAGTTGTGGCGGTGACCACAGGGTGGATACACAAACTCGATATAAAAGGCATGGGAGATGCATTCAGTGTATCCTGGAAGACGATACTCTCTGCGATGGCGGCGCTGATCGTCTCCGTGCCGCTCGTGCAGGTGTTCATCAATTCAGGCATAAACGGCGCAGGCTATGATTCGATGCCGATTGTCCTGGCAAATGGTGCGGCAATATTGTTCGGGGACAGCTGGCCGCTGATCTCACCGACAATCGGTGCCATGGGCGCCTTTGCTGCAGGCAGTAACACGGTGAGCAACATGATGTTCGGTCTCTTCCAGTTTGGAGTCGCTGAACAAATCAATATGAGTCCGCTCGTGATCGTGGCGCTCCAGGCAGTCGGCGGAGCGGCAGGCAACATGATATGTGTGCATAACGTCGTCGCTGCGAGTGCGGCGGTCGGCATGGTCGGCAAAGAGGGTACGATAATTACAAAACTGCTCATACCGACTACATTCTACCTTGTGTTTGCTGGTGCCATAGGCTTTGCGTGGGTGAACGGTATCGGGTTCAATATCGGTTTCATCCTTGTCGTCCTCATTCTGGCATTGATTCTGGTAATGATCCTCCGTTCGTACAGGCATAGGGAGGCAAATGCCGAAGGGTGACGGGTAGGCTTGAAATCATATAAAGAAAGACTGAATATAAATTTGGAAAGGCGGCCGTAAAATGGTCAACAAGAAATCAAAAGATGTAATTCTGATCGGCGCGGGTGTTCTGAGTACGACCTTCGCTACACTGCTTAAAAATATAGAACCCGACTGGAATATCAAATTGTTTGAAAGGTTGGATAAGCCTGCGATAGAAAGCTCGAATGAAAGGAATAACGCGGGCACAGGGCATGCGGCTCTATGTGAATTGAACTATACAGTGGAACAGCAGGACGGCTCCATCGATATTGAAAAGGCAAAAGTGATCAACGAGCAGTTCGAGGAGTCCAGGCAATTCTGGTCCTATCTCGTTAAAAACGGGGAGATAGAAAAGCCGGAGGAATTCATCCGGCCCCTGCCGCATATCAGTTTCGTCCAGGGTGCGGATAATGTGGATTTTTTGAAACGACGCTATGAAGCGATGCGTCCGTTCGACATGTTCGAAGGAATGGAATATTCCGAGAACCCTGATGTACTTGCGGAATGGATGCCGCTGATGATGAAAGGGCGCAATCCAGGTACACCTGTCGCAGCGAGCAGGATAGACTATGGTACGGATGTCAATTTTGGTGAACTCACACGGAAACTGGCAAAGAACATCAGCGAACATGATAATGCAGAAGTCCATTATAAGCACGAGGTGCTTGACTTCAAACAGCTGGAAGACAGCAGTTGGGAAGTCAAGATCCTCAACATCAGGGATGGAAAGATTGAATATCATACTGCAGATTATATCTTTATCGGCGCCGGCGGCAACGCGATTCCACTGCTGCAGAAAACCGGCATCCCGGAGAGTAAGCATCTCGGCGGGTTCCCGATCAGCGGTGCATTCCTGGTATGCAACAACCCGGAAGTGGTGAGTATGCACGGCGCCAAAGTATACGGGAAAGAGCCGCCGAACACGCCTCCGATGACTGTACCGCATCTGGACAGGCGGTATATCCAGGGGGCGGAAAGCCTGCTGTTCGGGCCATTTGCGGCCATCGGTCCCAAGTTCCTGAAAAACGGCTCCAACCTGGATCTCTTCAAGTCCATCAATCCAAGCAACGTATTGACCATGCTTTCAGCCGGCGCCAAAAATATGCCGCTGGTCAAATATTCCATACAGCAGGTCATGATGAGGAAAGAGGACCGGATGGAAGAGTTGCGGAAGTTTGTCCCCGGTGCCAAAAATGAAGATTGGGATCTCCATGTCGCCGGCAAACGGGTACAGGTGATCAAAGACACAAAAGAGTACGGCAAAGGATTCATCCAGTTTGGGACAGAAGCCGTCAATTCAGAAGACCACACTGTCATGGCGCTGCTTGGAGAATCACCGGGAGCCTCCACCTCCGTCTCCGTTGCCCTCGAGGTGCTGGAAAACAACTTCCCGCAGTATATGGAAGAATGGACACCCAAAATAAAAGGAATGATACCTTCATTCGGCGAATCTTTGATAGAAGACAGTGAACTGATGAAGAAGATAAGAAAAGAAACTACCCGGGAGCTTGAACTTGAGTAGGATAATGCGAGACAGAAGAGATACTGGTGCTTTGTAGAAGCATCAGTGTTTTTTTATGGTATCCAGGTTCCTGAAATGTGACTTAAACACTTGTCTCCGAAATGAAATTAGACGCATAATGATTGCAATGATCAAATAATCAGGAAATTGAGAGGGGATGGAAAGATGACCAAAGGAAGAGCGAATCATCAGATGGCTCATCTATCTGCCGCCACGCCTCTTTTCCTGGCGGTCCTCTTTCTATTGACTGAAATGTCGTAATCGTGATACTGGTGGCGTATACTTATCGGGATGGACCGGTTTCCGGCCGTAGAAATATGAAAATTTTGGAGGGTGCATATGAAAAACATAAAACTTGCCGTAATACCCGGGGATGGAATCGGAAAGGAAGTGGTGCCTGCTTCCCTGAAAGTGCTGGATACGATCGCTGATATACACGGTGGTCTGAAGTTTGAATATGAGCATTTCGATTATGGCTGTGACTACTACCTGGAGCACGGAAGCATGATGGCTCCTGACGGCATGGAGCCGGATCTTATCAAGAGTAAATTACTAAAAATCCATTAACATCAATGTTTTTACTTTAAGGACATATATTTAACGCATGAAATCAAAAGAAAAAATACAATGTAATTATGAGATGACAATTGATTACGGTCATAAGAATGTACCACAAATAAAAAAAGTAACTCCTTTTTATTTTATCGAGGAATTAGGC
>DXHR01000001.1 GCA_019113295.1 Candidatus Salinicoccus stercoripullorum
ATTCCGCACGTTCATTTGCTCAAGCAATCGCAACTGGACATATGAGAGGGCATGCTATGGTTAGTAGTGATTACGCAATAAAGGTAGTAAATATTTTAACGAACAATTCCTTGGATGATTCAACGAACGAAAGAAAAAGACATCTCAAGATAATAGATGATTTATTGGATTGAGGGACAGTAGTTGTGAAGTGATGTACTTAAACAAACGGGCGCTTTAGTGAAATAAAACACTATTACTAGTTAGAACTTCCAGAAAAATGGAAGTTCTAACTTTTTATCTTATATCAAAAATAAGCTTTAACATAGCCAAATAATAAAAAACAGAAGACAAAAATGAAAACCTGAACAAATCGCATGTTCAGGGGAGAGGCCGTATTGATAGTTAGGCTGTCTGTTTATCTATCAGCGCACCCACGCATTCGAACAGTACATTGATATAGGGTGTCTACCATGTTTCCTGATTATGAAAACCATTTTGGCTGGAAACATATTCAGTCCCCTGGCCGGATTGCCGGGCAGGGGACTGAATTGATTGAGACTATTTCATTACTTCGCGTACTTTTTCCGGCAACATCATGACTTCCGCTTCCATATCATCCGGACGGAATGTCTTGTCGATGCATTCGTCCATGAAATCAATGTGCTTCTGATCGATATATGCATCTTCGATCGATTCCGGATTTTTATCATCCTGTACGCTGTACCAGTAGAGATATTCGCGATTGTCGAACTTTTCACGGAAAATCGTCTCGACATACATCTTTTCACCTTCGAGGCCGAGCAGTACATCATCCATGTGGTTGTGCATATATTCGAACCATTCATCCACACGTCCGCTCTTGCCCGGCTTTACCCTGAATTTCGTCAATTCTACTCTCATAACTGCCTCCTTGCCGGCTGTATAAAGGAATGGGGTCTTCCTTTACAGTTTCGCCTGCGAATTACACGTTTGTGTATAATATATACTATGAATTCCATGTAATACTATAATCAGTTTTGATGAAACTGTGAATTAATACTCACATTGACTTGTAATGAGTAATAACTTGAGATAAGGATTTCCTGATTATGAAACAGACGGATAGAAGAGTGGCGAAATCGATAGATGCAATCACGCGTGCTTTCACCGGCCTGCTTTGTCAGCAGGACTTTGAGAATATTTCCGTCATGGAAATCAACAAGACGCATCAATGTTGTCTGAAAGACGTCCTGCCTCTACTATACTGATAAATATGATCCGCTGTATTCACTCCTCGATGATACCAGAGTGGGGAAGGTAAGGGAAGTCGTAATCAGCTTGTGATTTCTGCAATCAGGTCTCTGAAGTCTTCCAAATTCTTAGCGGAATCGAGAATGGCGCTCATCCAGTTATTCCTGTCCATATGATAGGCAGGATATTTCCCTGAGGACGTCGATCTTTTCAATCCGTTCCATGCCAGATGAGCCGGTCTGAGGCCATGTCGCTCACGGACAAAGGCAGGACTTCTTCTCTAACCGACATATATCGACCTCCATCGCTTCATCGCTTTATGTATCTCTACCCCGGAACCTATGTTTCTACTCCATATGTATTATCGGTGTGTGCAGTTGGACAATCTCATGACAAGAAACCCGCCATTCTGATCTTGCAGACTGGCGGGTGATCTGTAAAAGGATAATTATTTGATGATCAGAACCGGTATGTTCACGCGTTTGGCCAACTTATGTGTAACATGTCCCAGTACATGCTTGATGTCGCGTTTTGAACGTTTGTTGCTCATTACGACAATCTCATAATCATTCTCATTTACTTCATTCATGAGTTCCGGGATGATGCGTCCTGTTTTGAAGGATGTCTTGTAATTCAGACCACGCTCATCCAGCTGGTCCGTGAACGGCTTGAGGTCTTCGATCTTGTCATTGCATATATCCTCAAAATGCTTGCCGTGGTATTTTACGTTATCCGCCTGTTCGGTTTCCGATATCACGTTGAAGATTGTGATGACGGCATCCTCATTCTGACCGGTCAGTTTGACAAGCTCATCAGGCACGTTGCTGAAGGAGTTTCCAAAATCGTAGGGCAGCAGAATATTTTTGTACATCAATAACACATCCTTCTTAATTATATGAGTATAAGTGTATATATAATATTATACTTGATTTTACCCTTCGCGGGTTTAAAAAAACTTCAAAAAAGTGGTCATTCCCCGAAAGATATCTTCCATGCCAGAAATCCGCTTCATCCGGATATATGCCGGGGAATTCGAATAGCTCCTTGGTTATTTGTGTTTTCGCAGGTACATAATATATTTTCCCATTATTTATATAGGGAAGAATTATCGTTCACTTAAAAAGGGATAAATGGAATGGACTATCATGTTTAATAACAAATTGTCTTTCGTTTAATATAAGATGAGTATACAAATCAGTAATGGAAAGTAGGTTGTCTATGGCAAGAGTTTCTAAGAAGATGCAGATGCTGGAGGCGGCTGCCCACATTGTAAATGAACAGGGCAGTGATTATTTGACGCTGGATGCCGTCGCTGAACGGGCCGGTGTGAGCAAGGGTGGGCTGATCTATCATTTCAAAAACAAGGATGCACTGATCCACGGTCTAGTGGAGCATGCCGACCGGATGTACCGTGATAATGTGGACAGGCACATCGCACAGGATGATGAATCCAACGGCAGATGGTTGCGCGCCTTCATCGAAGCGACGCGGCAGAACCGGGTGGATAATGCGGATATCACTTCAGGCATGCTTGCTGCACAGGGCATCAACCGTGAGCTGCTCGCACCGCTGCAGAAGACGTACAGCGAATGGCAGGAAAAGATCGAGCAGGACGAAATCGACAATGTGGATGCCACGATCATCCGCCTTGCGGTGGACGGTCTGTGGCTGTCCGAGATATTCGGGCTGGATGCGATAGATGACGATATGCGGGAGAAGATACTCGACCGTCTGAGCAGCTATACGGAAAAATAAAAAGATTGGATCTAAATTATTGAAAAAGAACCGACCAGTTGGTACACTAAGCGACGTGTTGAAAATAATGACAACGGAGGTCGGTAGTTTTGACTAGAAAAGTAATGCTTACTGCAGCGATAACAGGCGCTGGAGATACAGTGGAAAAGAATGAAAATGTGCCGGTGACACCACAGGAAATCGCCGATTCTGCCCTCAGGGCGGCGAAAGCCGGCGCGACGGTTGCCCACCTGCATGTGCGCGACCCCAAGACAGGAGGTATCAGTCATGAGATGGGTCTGTTCCGTGAAGCGGTCCGTCTGATCCGTGAATCCGACCAGGATGTCATCATCAATCTGACGTCGGGCGGCGGTGGTGACTTCATCCCGGATATGGCCGACCCGTACCAGGCCGGAAAGGGCTCTGATATACAGACGCCGGATGAGCGCCATGAGCCGGTCGGTGCACTGCTGCCGGAAATGTGTACACTCGACTGCGGCAGTGTCAATTTCGGTGACGCGGTCTATCTGAGTCCTTCGGATTGGCTGAAACGTCAGGCTAAACTGGTCAAAGATGCAGGCGTAAAACCTGAGCTGGAATGCTTCGACACCGGACATATCGCTTTTGCCAAGCAGCTGATCAGGGAAGGTCTCATCGAAGGGGAGCCTTTATTCCAATTCTGCCTGGGCATTCCGTGGGGTGCTGAAAATGATGCGGAAACGATCGAATACTTCAAGACGCGCCTCCCTGAAAATGCCCACTGGTCCGCGTTCGGCATCGGCCGTATGCAGCTGCCGACGGTGGAGGAAGCTGCAAAACGCGGCGGCAACGTGCGTGTCGGCCTGGAGGATAATATATATCTGTCCAAAGGGGTCAAAGCGACGAATGAATCATTGGTCGGGAAAGCTGTGGAAATCCTGAAAGAACAGGATGTTGAACCGATGACAGCACAGGAAGCAAGAGAATTTTACAACCTCAGAGATCCGAAAGGAGGCCAATGATGAAGTTCGCAATCGTAGGAACAGGCGTCATCGGCTCCGGCTGGATTACGCGCGTGCTCGCACACGGCCATGAAGTCGTCGCAACGGATCTTGCCGACGGTGCATATGAAGCGATGATGAAACAGGTGCAGCAGAATTGGCCGTATGCCGAGGAGCTCGGGCTTAGTGAAGGGGCTTCCATCGACCGCCTGACATTCACTCAGGATCTCACCGAAGCGGTGAAGGATGCGGATGTCATCCAGGAAAATGTGCCTGAAGTGGAAGCCATCAAGGACACGGTGCTGCGCGAAATCGATGCATATGCACCGCCGGATGCGCTGATCGGCTCAAGCACATCCGGCATCATGCCGTCCGAACTGCAGCAGAACCTGAACCATCCGGAACGATTTGTTGTGGCACATCCGTTCCATCCGGTCTATATACTCCCGCTTGTCGAAATCGTGCCGGGAAAGGAGACGAGTGAAGGGAACGTGAGAAAAGCGGAACTGGTGTATGAAAGTATCGGCATGGATGTGCTTCACGTGCGCAAGGAGATTGAAGGCCATATCGCAGACCGTCTGATGGAAGCATTGTGGAGAGAGGCACTGCATATCGTCAATGACGGCATCGCAACAACCGAGGAAGTGGACAAGGCGTTCACACATGGTGCGGGACTGCGTTATGCACAGCACGGGCCGTTCATGACATTCCACCTGGCCGGCGGAGAAGGCGGCATGCGCCACATGCTGAAGCAGTTCGGCCCGGCACTTAAAAAGCCATGGACGAAGCTCGAAGCACCGGAACTCACCCAAAACCTGTATGATAATGTTGTAAGCGGATGTGAATCATCTTCAAGTGATTATACGATGTCTGAGCTCGACCGGAACCGCAATGAATTCCTGGTGAAGGTAAAACAGCTGGCGGAAGAATACTGGCTGACTCAGACTGAAGCAATGAGAAAAAATGAAAAGGCGGCTCAGCTATGACAGTGGAAACGTATGAGTACAAAACGATCGTCCCCAGGGACTGGGTCGATCACAACGGCCACATGAATGACGGTGAATACGGCCGTGCGTTCAGCGATGCCGGTATGGCGTGGCTGGCACAGATGGGGCTTGATACGGAGAAAATCGAGGAGATCTCCTATACGATATTCACACTCGAGAACCATATTGTGTACCAGAAGGAAGTGTTCGGCGGCGATGAGATCACCGTCAGGATCAGAATCCATGATTATGATGACAAACGTCTGCATGTCTTCATGACACTGCATGATCCATCCGGTGACCAGTGTGCGGCATACGAAGTGATGTACATGGGTATGGACCGGAAGACGAACCGTCCTGCACCGTTTCCGGAATTTTTCGCACGGAGCGTCGAGGATTACTGCAGCACGCAAAATAATGATGTCAACATCAAAGAGATGGGACGCATAATAGGAATCAGAAGATGATGTTTAAAAACGGCAGCCGAAATCCGGCAGCCGTTTTTAAGTTTGCCTGTAAAAGGGAAGAGAATTCCATATACAAATGCAGTGGAAGGAGAGAGTATATTGAATCATGAGTGGATTGAAAAACTTCCGGTGGATGGCATCAGGGATATCATTCCGGCAGCCGGTGGTGATGTGAACGATGCCTACCGGGTCGAGACGGATGATGAACCGAAATTCCTCCTTGTCCAGCCCGGCCGGAATGAAGCGTTCTATGCGGCGGAAATCGCAGGGCTCGAAGCATTTGAAGAGGCGGGGATCACCGCCCCGCAGGTGCTCGGCAGCGGAGAGATTGATGGTGATGCCTGGCTTTTATTGACGTACCTCGAGGAAGGATCCGGCAGCCAGAAAGACCTCGGGAAGATGGTGGCTAAGATGCATAAGGCACATCAGACAGAAGGGATGTTCGGTTTCGATCAGCCTCATGAAGGCGGGGATATTTCATTCGAAAATACATGGACGGATTCATGGAGTGAGCTTTTCATCGAACGCCGGATGGATGTGCTGAGGGAAACAATCGTGGATAAAGGACTGTGGACAGCCATGGACGCAGAAAGCTACATGAAAGTGCGGAAAATCATGACAGCAGCGCTGGAAGAACATTCAAGCGAGCCGTCCCTTCTGCACGGAGATCTGTGGGCGGGCAACTATATGTTCCTCTCTGACGGCAGGCCGGCACTTTTCGATCCGTCCCCGCTGTACGGCGACCGGGAATTCGATCTCGGGGCGACCACTGTATTCGGCGGTTTCTCCAGAGACTTCTATGATGCCTATGAAGCAGAATACCCGTTGGAGGAAGGGGCCTGGGAACGGATCCGTTTCTATCGGCTGTATCTTCTGATGGTCCATCTACTCAAGTTCGGAGATATCTATAAAGCAAGTGTCCATGAAACGATGCAGGATATTTTAAATGATTAAAAATGAAATAGGGACCCGGGATAGCCACTGTAGATCTCTCACCGGCCCCGGCGGCAGTGAAACAAGGTGTGTAAACGCTGCAATTCTGATATAGTCATAAATGACAATGATTTAAATTGAGAGATGGGTACAGGTGATTTTCAGATGCGGACGATCAAAGATATAGCTCAAATGGCCGGGGTCTCCCGTACGACGGTCTCGAGAGTGCTCAATGACTCTGGATATGTCAGTGAAAAAGCGAGGAAGAAAGTGCTGGAGGTAATAGAGGAGACGGGTTATGTACCAAGTCAGCATGCAAAATCCTTAAGGACAAAAGAAACCAAAATCATCGGTGTCATCCTTCCGAAAATCAGTACAGACACTTCTTCCAGGACGGTCGACGGAATGAATGAAGTGTTCGGTGAGAAAGGCTATCAGATTCTTCTGACCAGTACAAATTTGGACAAAGCGAAGGAAATAGAACATCTGAGACTTCTGCAGAACAGGCAGGTGGATGGCATTGTGCTGCTCGCGACAAACACCGATGAGGATCTGATCAGAGAAATGCAAAACTCCAAAGTGCCGGTAGTGGTGATTGGCCAGGAAGTCCCTGATGATTCCGGCATTCCATCAGTTGTCTTCGATGACTATAGAGCAGCTGTAAAATTGATGGAAGCATTGATTGGGAGTGGACGGAGGAAAATCGGCTATGTTGGTGTGGAGGAAACTGACCAGGCAGTCGGTGTAATGCGGAAGCGGGCCTATTTTGATGTCATGGAACGCCATGGATTTGAGCGCGGAGCGTCATTGGTACAAACCGGTGACTTTTCAATCGAGTCAGGATATGAAGCGGCATCCCGCATGTTTTCTGATGGGACCGGTGATGTCGATGCCATTTTTGCGGCGACGGACCGCATGGGAATCGGTGTGTGGAAATTCTTGCGGGAAGCGGGGCTTTCCGTTCCAGGTCAAGTGGCTGTTGTTGGCATCGGTTCATCTGAAACTTCCCGTTTCATCGAACCTGCCATGACGACAATCGAATATGAATTCGAGGAGGCCGGCAGGGCAGGTGCAGAAACCCTTCTGAGTATTTTAAATGGCTCTGATGACGGAACTGAGAAAAAAACTCTTGACTTCAAACTGGTATCGCGAGATAGTTTATAAAGAGGATGAAAACGTAATCATTTTGTTCATCTTCTTTTTTTGAAGCATATGTGGAATCGATTCCCTATATTGAACACATAAAAAGGAGTGTAGAGTAATGACTGTAAACAGCAAAATCGCAAAGGAAATCATTGAAGCTGCCGGCGGAGAGGACAACATTGAGTCTGTTGCCCATTGTGCCACCCGTCTTAGGATTGTCGTGAGTGACAAGGAGAAGATCGACCAGGACGCCGTAGAGGATATCGACAAAGTCAAAGGTGCATTCTACAATTCCGGGCAATTCCAGGTGATACTTGGAACCGGGACGGTCAACCGGATATATGAGGAAGTGCTCAAGTTCGGCCTGGAAGGAAAAAGTAAAAAGGAAGTTAAAAAAGAAGCGGGGACGCGGGGAAATATGTTCCAGCGCGCAATACGCACATTCGGTGACGTATTTGTGCCGATCATTCCGATACTGGTTGCGACCGGTCTTTTCATGGGGCTGCGGGGTCTTGTTGTACAGGAGGAGATACTCGGGCTCATCGGGTTATCATACGATGATATTTCGGACAACTTCCTGCTGTTTACCGAAGTGCTGACTGACACTGCGTTCATATTCCTGCCGGCGCTCGTCGCCTGGTCGACGTTCAGAGTGTTCGGCGGCACACCGATCATCGGCATGGTCCTCGGTCTGATGCTCGTAAGTCCGGCACTGCCGAATGCCTGGGATGTTGCCGGCGGAGGCGTCGAACCGATCATGTTCGCAGGGTTCATCCCGGTTGTTGGATACCAGGCATCGGTGCTCCCTGCCTTCATTGCGGGGATATTGGGGGCGAAGCTTGAAAAAAGGATACGCGATAAAGTGCCTGAAGCACTCGATTTGATCGTCACTCCATTCATGACTCTCCTGATTATGATCACACTGGCTTTATTCGTAATCGGGCCTGTCTTCCATGCAGTGGAAGGCCTCATCCTGGATGCCACACTGTCTGTACTCGCATGGCCGTTCGGCATCAGCGGTATACTCATTGGCGGATTGAATCAGATCATCGTAATCACCGGTGTGCACCATATTTTCAACCTGCTTGAAATACAGCTGCTTGATAAACTTGACGCAAATCCATACAACGCCATCGTCACCGCTTCGATCGCAGCCCAGGGCGGGGCAACGCTTGCTGTCGGTCTGAAAACGAAGTCCAAAAAACTGAAAGCACTGGCACTGCCTTCCTCATTCTCGGCGTTCCTCGGGATTACAGAACCCGCAATATTCGGTGTCAATCTGAGGTATTTCAAACCTTTCATCATGGGTCTCATCGGCGGGGCAGCAGGAGGGTTCCTCGCCTCCGTCACAGGACTTGAGGCGACCGGAATGGCAATCACAGTCATACCAGGTACACTGCTGTACCTGAATGAGCAGATAGTCATGTATATCCTTGTTAACCTGGTAGCCATTGCGGTCGCTTTCGTACTGACGTGGCTGTTCGGTTTTTCCGACAAGCAGAAAGAAAAGATTGAAGAAGCCTAGAAGGAGTTATTAAATGGTTCAATATATGAATTACCGGAAATCTATAGATGAAGCGGTCTATGACAACAGGAACAAAGTGGAAAATGACAGACATCGTCTCCGGTATCACCTCATGCCACCGGCGGGCCTCTTGAACGATCCGAACGGACTGATCCACTTCAAAGGTGCCTACCATGTGTTCTTCCAGTGGAATCCATTTGAAACCAGACACGGCAGCAAGTCGTGGGGACACTATGTTTCAAAGAATCTGACAGACTGGACTCTGGAGGAAGCGGCACTTGTACCGGATGAGTGGTATGACAAAGATGGCTGCTATTCGGGCAGTGCAGTGGAGCATGAAGGGAAGATGTATCTGTTCTATACAGGAAATGTGAAGAATGAACAAAACGAACGTTCAACATATCAGTGTCTGGCGGTTTCGGATGATGGTATGGACTTTGAGAAGAAAGGTCCTGTACTGAAATTACCTGACGGTTATACCCCGCATTTCAGAGACCCGAAAGTGTGGGATGAAGGCAGCCGCTGGCTGATGATTCTCGGCGCCCGGAATGTCAGTGGGGAGGGCGAAGCGGTTTTGGCGCAGTCGTATGACATGAAAAATTGGGAATTCCTCGGACCGGCTGCCGGAAGCAATATCAACGGACTCGGCGATTTCGGTTACATGTGGGAGTGCCCGGATCTGTTCCGGCTCGATGGAGAAGATGTACTGGTTGTCTGTCCGCAGGGGCTTGAGGCAGAAGGGGACCGTTATCAGAACTTGTATCAGGCAGGATATTTCACCGGCAGTTTTGATGCAGAAAAAGGGAGTTTTGAACATGGTGCATTTGACGAACTCGACAGAGGATTCGATTTCTATGCTCCGCAGACCATGCTGGATGATAGCGGCCGCAGAATAATGATCGGCTGGATGGGCATGACCGATGACCGGGAGCAGAGTCATCCCACCATCGCGAGCAATTGGATCCATGCCCTGACACTTCCGAGGATGCTCGAAGTAAAGGCAGGGAAGATTCTTCAGAAACCTGTCCCTGAGCTTGAAGTGCTCCGTGGAACGAAAACAGCATATGAATTGAATTTGCAGCCCTCGGAAATATTTACGGAAACAGTTTCTCCGGCATCGGAAGTTGTTGTCAATTTCGATAAAACCCTGAAAAACGGTTTTGAAATGGAAATCAGAAAAGACGTCCGTATTGTTTTTGAAGATGGGAAGTTTATCGTCGGAAGGAACACTTTTGATAAAGCCGGACGGGAGCAGCGGACGGTTGAGCTTGATCGTCTCGAAGGATTGCAAATCTATCTCGATCATTCATCCGTGGAGATCTTTGTAAATGCAGGTGAAGAAGTGTTCACATGCCGATTCTTTCCGGATGCAAATGATAATGAGATCAGGCTGATGCACAGTAATACCCATACAGTTAATTTCTCTCACTGGCCGCTTGATACAGGAGAATAACATTGTCTTGGATGTGTTTTCACGTTTAGCTTCACACTCCCTGAGGTACATTAAAAGCATATAAGCAATATACTTCTGGAGGTGTAAGCATGGCGGATGAGCGCGGAAATTATTTCGAGGAAAGAGAAGGTACAGAAGATGCACGCTATCATGTTGTACCCGGGGATGATGGACAATGGGCGGTGAAAGAAGAAGGGAAAGACGAAGCGGTCTTCACTTCTGACGGCAAAGACGACGCTGTGAAAGAAGCCAAAAGACAGGCGGAAGAGGCGGGCACCAAAGCCATCATCCATGATGATGGCGGACAGATTGAAGACCAGATCGAATATGATGCCTAGGCCATGGCTTTAAACCCAGTTCCTCATGGATACGCCAATGAATCCCCCGTCCGGCTGCAGACGGGGGATTCGTCGTTTCTGAAGACAATTTGACCGCTCTCCTGCACAGCCTTATAATTAAGTTGAATTGTTACAAACTTGTGAATGGGGTTATTCGTATGAAAAACAGGAGTGCATCATTAAAACTTGCCACAGTGGTTCTGGGAAGCGCAATGTTCCTTGGTGCCTGCAGCAATCCGTTCAATTCTCTGGCGGATGAAATCAACAGCTGGATGAACAGTGATGATTCTGCTCAGGAAGAGTCGACGGAAGAGGAAACGACTGAGGAGGCGGCTGAAGAAACGGCTGAAGAGACGACTGAAGAAGAAACATCGGAGGACACCAGCGGGACGGATGGTTGGGAAACATCGGATGAAGGACAGTCTGAGGGAACAGACAGCGGTTCGGAGTCGGAGGAAACTGAAGTCCAGCCGAAGGATTACAGCGGCCTGATGGGCGAAGGTGAAGAGACGACACTGGAATCAGGGACTCATGAAGTCGGAGAAGACATTCCTGAAGGAAGATATGTGATTACGGCGGATACCGGTATAGGTCATATCTTCATCAATAATGATGAAGATACGACCGTCTTAAGTACGACACTCAATGGCGAAGAGGAAGCAGAGGATTATGGTTCGGGCAAAGTCATCGCTTTTCTGGAAGAGGGCCAGTCCATTGAAATCGACGGTCTGGAAAATGTGAATTTCTCACCGCATGAAACGGGGGAAGTCTCAGAACTCTTCACAGGCATGTGGGTCGCCGGTGAAGACTTCCCGGCGGGCGTATACGAAATCACTGCAGAAGATGGCTCGCAGTTCGGCACTCTGGAGACATACACACATCCGGACCGCATCAAAGCGCGGTATTCCCTGGGGGACTCTGAGTACGGTGGTATGTCGTCATTCGTCACTTCTTTTGAAGAAGGGGATATCGTGCTGCTCAGAAATTATCCGTCAGTTACAATTTCGCAAAAAGACTAGCTTCATAGAAAAAAGGCAAAGCCTCCCGGGCTTTGCCTTTTGTTTGAGTATCGTATTCTACAAGATCAGATCCTGCGTGTAAATGATTCGGGAGTTTTCGATTCGAACCGCATGACTTCTCCGGTCGTCGGGTGTTTGAATTGAAGCGCATATGCGTGTAATCCGAGCCGGCCGATGATATTTTTGCGGGAACCATATTTTCTGTCCCCGATAATCGGATGACCGAGATCCTGCATGTGGACCCGGATCTGATTTTTGCGGCCAGTCTCCAGGTTTACCTGCAGAAGGGACAATTCACGCCCTGTTTCCAATACTTTATAACGGGTCACGGCTTTCTGCCCTTTATCCGGCCTGGAGCTTGAGCGCATCGTGAGTGTCTTATCCTCTGTCAGCCAGGAAGTCACTGTGCCGTTCTTTTCAACAATGCCCTCTACAAGCGCGATGTACGTCCGTTCTCGCACGCTGTCCTTCCAGGAATTCTGCAGACGCTGCTGGATCTGTTTGCTTTTCGCAAACAGCATCACACCCGAAGTGTCACGGTCCAGCCTGTGAACGATGAAAATGCGGGCTTTCGGATTGCCGCTTTTCACATAGTCCGAAAGCTGCCGGTAGGCGGTCGCCTGCTTTTCCTTATCCGAGGCAATTGTCAGCAGACCGGCTTCCTTGTCAACTGCGACCAGGTCATCATCTTCATACAGGATTTCAATACCCTTGACTTTCACTTTGGGATTCGCACCCTCGGAAAGGATGGCGACGCGGTCGCCTGTTGACAGTGTCTCATTGAATTGCGTTATCACATTGTCATTGACGGTGACCTGCCCGCGGCCAAGCATGCCTTTTACTGATTTCCTGCTTTGCGACGGCATCATTTCAAACAGGAACTTCAGCAGTTCCGCCGGTTCCCGGACGATCCATCCGGCTTTCTGTTCGTTCGATTTCTTCTTCATCATAATCTTCCTCTGTTCCATTCCGGCTCCAGCCGGAAGGTGATATTGTCCATCTAATATTACTATAATAAGAGGGAGTATAAAAATGAAATTTCATCGATTCCTGATTTATTGGCTGTGGTTTTTCCTCACCGGCATCCATACTTCGCTGTAGGCATGGTTCTCTTTCTCCTCATCCATGATGGTGAATGAGAAAGAGGGGGCATCCACAATTTCGTAGTCCGATGATGGCAGCCATTCGGAATAGGTGCGTGCCGTCGTATTCTGGAGTGTTTCCGGGAAAGGACCTTCATTCGGGAAGACAGCCCACGTGTGGGACTCAACTTCCACAGTATCCAGCAGCGGACCGGTATGCGTCTCTGTTGTCAACACACCGATGGCGTGGGTCAATTCGCCCTCATCCTTCAAAAACTTCTCATCTGCATCAAATGAAGCATTGACGATCTGGGACGGTTCCATATTCTGCAATTCATGCATCTTTGTCCTCTGTTCTTCGGTGATGCTTTCAGCCAGTTTGACAATTTCCTGATTTACTCCCTCAAACTGCATCGGCACCTTCTTTTTGACACCGGCAATCGTGAATGCCGGCAGCTCTTTGATCTGTACTTCCATGTTTTCTCCTCCTCTGACATCGATATAGAATGAAAGTTTCGGAAACGAAATGATGACTTTGTCCCTGGAAGCTTCAGAGGGCAGATAGCCGCTCCAGGATTTGAACGCCCTCGTAAAGCCGTCGATGGACTGATAGCCGTACTTGAACGCCGTATCCGTCACGCTCCTGCCATCCACGAGCTCCTGGCCGGCCTGTGACAGCTTGCGTTTTTTGATATATTCACTGAGCGGCATGCCACTGATGTATTGGAATATCTTCCTGAAGTGGTAGTCCGATTCTCCGATATACTTTGCCACATCCTCAAGCCTGATACCTTCTTCCAGGTTGTCTTCGATATAATCGATTACATCATTCAATGTCTTAAGCATCATTCCCCATCCTTTCAAATACTATCCTACAGAGGTATTCTCTCCTATATTCGATATTTTTCTGTTGAATGATATCGGATATTTTCACACGGAAGTTTCCTCGTTGCTGAAGATGCGGGTCATGATGGACAGCATGGACCATGTCATCCTTTCCATGTATGGGTGGAATACGATCCGGGCAATCCGATAACCGAATATTCCATGAATTTATTCTTCGACAGATAAATATACGTGATCCTTTTCATATGATCGCCTCTTTGAAATGTATTGTTTCTTTGGAATTTTCCTGAGTTGAAAGTTTTGACCTAAAGAAAGATATAATGGTTATAAGGATCATTGTAAAGAACACAGGGGGATGGAAATATGAAATTCATCGGAATCGATCTGGCGTGGACTTATAAGAATGAGTCAGGTATTTGTGTGATCAGTGAGAGCGGGGCGGTGGAACTCCTGGATTCCCAAGTATATTCGAACGGCGATTTACTTGGGATCATTAAAAAGTACAACAGGGATGGAATGTGCATCGCCATCGACGCACCGCTGCTCGTAAAAAACGCGACCGGCTCAAGAGGGGCGGAAGGTGCACTGATGCGGACGGAAATTCACGGGTGCCGGCTGTCCGCCTTCAATTCAAACAGAAATTACTTCATGAAGTTTTTCGGTGATATACGCGGCGAAACACTTATGGAGATGATACTGCAGGAATTCCCGGATATGGAAATCGGCTTCAGCGATTCAAAAAGCCTCCTCGAAACCTTCCCCACTGGCATCTGCTGTGGGCTGTTCCCGGAAATTTACCCGGTGAAGTATAAACGGAAGCCCAGGGTGCCTTTTGAAGAAACATGCCGGCATATGGGAATACTGCTCAATAGATTTGAGAGAATAGAAACAGTTGAGGGTCATGTCAGCGGACTTATTTCAAAGCTCGCTGTAGACGTGTCTTCACTCACACGAAAAGAGCATAAGCACGTCGAAGATAAGATTGATGCATTTTTGTGCGCCTATGGCATGTCCAGCATTTATCATGGCAGGGCAGAAGACACTATGTTCGGCAATACTGAAGACGGATTCATAGTGGTGCCGGTAAAAAATGACTGAAATGCAGTGTTTATTCATCGATTGAGTTTCGAAAGCCTGAAGACCAGTATGGAAAAGCAGATGAGGCTCCCCATCACTACGAACAGGAATGAAAGATAGATGATCAGTGCACCGGGAAACAGCTCATCGAATACGATGAGCCCTTCCTTTCCTGTACTCGTCGCACCGGAGATAAACCGCGCCGTCTCAAGGTAGATGAGATGGAATATGATGCTCATCCAGAGCGTGCCTGTATATTCCTTGGCCAGCTGAAGAACGAGACCGAAGAAGAATATCAGTATGATGTAGTCCGGTGTGATGGAGAAGGGATCGCCGAACAGGACGGACTGCAGCATGAAGCTTGAGACCGCCACCAGCAGGAAAATCATTGTCTGAAAGAACAAAGAGACCAGGAAGCTGAATTTTCTTCTCAGCTGTTCGTAGATGAGTCCTCGCAGGAACAGCTCTTCGGGGAACGCTTCATACAGGAATGCTGTAACCGTGTCGAGCAGCAGCGCCATCATGACGGACGTCTTCAGATTCAAGGAAGTATTTTCAACCAATCCGAATATATCGGCACTGAGGATTCCGAGAGAGATGAGGATGAAAGGAATCAGTATGGCTGTCTTCATCCTTCCGGGACTTTTGGGACTGCCAAGTTTTATCTTCCGTACGATCTCCCCGTCTTTACGACGTACAAAGAAGAATAGAACCAGAGTAAGGGCGGTAAACAGGACGCCCTGCAGGAAGCGGACCAGCTTCAGGGACAGGTCTGTATTTTCCAGAAGATAACTGCCGGTCTGACCGGAGATGAACAGGAAGGCCGCAGCCAGTGCTGCATAGATGACGATGGCGGACGGCTGGATGTTTTGGTTGTCTTCCATGGAATCACCTTCCTGAAATAATCTGTTTTTAATCTACCCTTTTGTGGGTAAAGTTATACAATGAATCCGAGAAACTGAAGGAGTGATTTCATGGGGAGAACGATGGGGGAAGTCGTGGGACTGGCCAGCTCACATGGCCTGGAACTGAATCCGAAAAACCTGGTGGAAAATAATTCAGGACTGGATTTCCAGGTGGTATTCGGATCAGACAAAGAGGATAGGAACTGGGTATTGAGAATACCGAGGAGGGAAGATGTGTTTGTCCGGACGAAACCTGAGAAGAGGGCACTGGACCTGATTGTTCGGAACGTAGATTTTGAAGTGCCTGTATGGGAAATATATGAAAAGGACCTGATCGCCTATCAGAGCCTGACCGGTGTCCTTGCGGGAACGATCGACCCGGCGATACAGAATTATATATTCGAAATTGACAATCAGAACCTGCCTGAAAATTTTACCAGGACACTGGCTGAAACGATGGTGGATCTGCACAGTATTTCCCTTGATGAAGCCCGGGAGGCGGGCATAGAGGCCATCGGACCCGGGGATCTGAGGGGGAATATGAAAGAACGCATGTTGAAGGTTAAAGACCGTTTCGGAGTTTCTGAAGCGCTGTGGGACCGTTGGATGAAGTGGGTTGAAACAGATGGACTGTGGCCGAAAGAAACAGGCATGATCCACGGAGATCTGCACCCCGGCCATATCATGGTGGATAGCGAATCCAACGTCAAAGGGCTCATCGACTGGACTGAGGCGAAAGTTTCGGATATATCGAAGGATTTCATGGGCCACTACAGAGTCTTCGGCGAAGAAGGTCTCGATAATCTGATAGAGGCCTATAAGGCAGCCGGCGGCTATCATTGGCCGGGTATGAAAGAACATATGATTGAACTCATGACCTCGTTTTCAGTTGATATTGCGGAATTTGCGATGGAATCCGGTATGGAGGAATATGAAAAGATGGCGAGAAAAGAACTGGGCGTGTAGAGATAGCAGCACCGGTGGTTTTCGACGACGTTTTTTGATGGCCTTGGAATTTTAATTGAGAATCGTTATCATTTGTTATATACTGATACCAGTATTGATAAATGATGACGGGAGACTGATAATATATGCAAATCCATTGGACAAAGATAAACAGAGTGATTCAGGAAACACCGGAAGTAAGGACGTATATGCTGGATTGTCCTGAAGGATTCACCTGGGAAGAAGGTTCGCACACGCATCTCGGACTTGAAGGATTCAATGCAGGAGAGAAGCCCAATAAAGGTCTGGTCCGCCATATGTCCATCTCAACACTGCCGGATGAAACATCCATAGGGATTACGACCCGTATCCGAAAGCAGCGCTCCGAGTTCAAAGATATACTGGAAGGTCTCGATGCCGGCAGTTCTGTGGCGGTGTTCAAGACACACTCCAATGTGCCGCTGAAAAGAGAGGAAAAAAATATCTATCTCCTTTCGTCGGGCGTCGGGCTGGCAACGTTCAGGCCGCTTGTCCGGGAATACATGAACCGGCCGGATGAGGTTGGAAATCTGTATTCATTGAATATCGATTCCTCAAAAGATTATCTTTTCACCGATATTTTCGATTCGGCACCGGAAAAAGGCTTCATCTCAAAATTTGTGGATAACCGGGATGAATATTATGAGCGGGTCAGATACCTTGCTGACGATAAAGATGGCCTTTTCTACGTAGTGGGAAGCGATGCATTCCTGGCAGAGAACATTGCCCTGCTGCGCGGGTCAGGCATAAAGACAGAGCAGATCATGCTGGATAAGCGTGAACATATGATGCAGGAATTCCTTGGATGAATGAAAAAGGTTCAGATCAGATTGATCTGAACCTTTTTTGTGTCACTCGAGGTTTTCGAAGAAATCCTTGAGTATGAGGACGGCATCCCTGATATCGCTGATATGGCTGAATTCCTCGGGAGTGTGGCTGACGCCGCCGATGCTTCTGACGAAAAGCATGGTGATCGGATGTTTCGTACCGATACTCATCGCATCATGACCGGCGCCGCTCGGCAGTTGGACGGGAATCTGTTCCTGCCTTCTGAAGGATTCCTCCATGCGGGCGATCACCTCATCTTTGACCGGTACCGGCATGATGCGTGTGGTGAGATCTATCCGGGCTGTGACGGCTGACTGTTCTGCAATGCTTTCAGCGTGCTTCCTCACACTTTCGATGAGTTCGCCCTGCCGGCCCTCATTGATGTCCCTTGCATCCACGACGAGGTCTACGCTTCCCGGGATGACGTTGACACCGTTCGGGCTGACACTAAGCTTGCCGACGGTGGCGACAGCGGTCGGACTCACTGATGTCGCGACTTCCGGCAGTGTCCGAATGAATTCCGATGCCTGGACAAGCGCATCATTCCGCTGGTGCATCGGTGTGGATCCCGCATGCCCGGCTTCGCCTCTGAATGTGACATTCGTCCGCGTCGCCCCCGCAATGCCGCTCACGATGCCGACAGGCAGGTTTTTTTCCTCCAGCTGCTTCGCCTGTTCGATATGGATTTCTCCATACATCCTTATATTGCAATCCTGTCCTTTTGACGCGAGGAAGTGCTTTCGGTCCGAACCGATATTTCCAAGTACGTCATCGATTGTCCGTCCTTCCGGGTCGCGGTATTTGTCCAGTTCATCTTCATCGATCAGTCCCATGAACGCCCGGCTTCCGGTAAGTCCGCTGTTGAAGCGGCTGCCCTCCTCATCTGAAAATATGACGACTTCATAGGAATATTTCGGCGTATACCGGGCTTCATGCCACAATTCCGCAATCTCAAGCGCAGACAGCACACCCGCCACGCCGTCGAAATTCCCGCCGTTTGGTACAGAGTCCAGGTGGGAGCCCGCCATGAATACTTCAGAATCATCATGGCCCCGGTATCTCCCGAATACATTGCCGGCACCATCGGTGCGGACACTCATGCCGATATCTTCCATCCAGCCGGTGACTTTCTCCTTCGCCTCCTTTTCCGGCACGGAGTAGCCCATGCGTTTGGAGCCTTCATCTTCGGTCCGGCCAATCTCGGATATTTCAAGGATCCGGCTGTGCAGTCTTTCCGACGTTTTGTCATCCAGCATTTCTGCTTTCATCTTTTCAAGAAAAGTGTTCATTGTCAGATCGCTCCTGTTATATTGTAAAAATGATTCATTTCCGTATGCAGTGACGGATATATGAGTTTTGAATTTTCCCAATAATTTAAAATCAACTATAACATATCAAGGGGGTCTGATAGAATCGAATTGACCAAATATTTAATTTTCACCATTATAAGTTATACTTTAAGGGACGAATATGAAAAAAGAGGGTGAAACAATGGAAGTCAGACAGTATGCGGAAAATGCGCTTACGATATATATGGGTGGCGACATCGACGAGGAGGTGAACCGGCGGCTGGTCGAACTGAAGAAAAAAATAGAGTCACTTGATATAACCGGTCTCGGGGAAATTGTCATCTCATATACGAGTCTGATCGTCTATTTCGATATTTTTGAAACGGATGCTGGAACCGTCGAAAGGAAGATCGGGGATATCGATATGGAGGCGCTGCTCGAAGGCGGGTTTGAATACCGGTTGGTGGAAATTCCGGTCTGCTACGGAGGGGGATATGGTCCGGATATTGAAAATTTTGAAGCGGACGGACTTTCTGCAGATGAAGTTATTGAAACGCACAGCGGGAAGGAATATCTGGTGTATATGCTCGGCTTCATGCCCGGCTTTCCGTATCTCGGAGGACTTGATGAAAAACTGCATAAGGCGAGGCTTGAGACACCGAGGGTACGGATCCCCGCCGGCTCGGTCGGCATCGGAGGGAAACAGACCGGCATGTATCCTTTCGAATCCCCGGGCGGCTGGAATCTGATCGGACGGACACCGGTCCCTTTATTCGACCCGGGGCGCGTGGAACCGATACTCTACCGGGCAGGGGACAGGATTATATATCGGGCCATCGATGAAGAAGAGTATGATGATATAAAAGCATCGGTCGAAGCCGGACGGTATGAAGTGAAAATTGAGTCGGGGAGTGATGGATGATGGTCTTGAAAGTGAAGAATCCGGGACTTTTTACGACAGTCCAGGATATGGGAAGATACGGCCATCAGGCCGAAGGTTTTTCTCCAGCCGGTGCGATGGACTGGCGGGCCATGATGCTCGCGAACCGGCTGCTCGGCAATGACGAAGGGGCGGCAGTGCTTGAAATGACTCTGCAGGGTGCGTCCTTTGAAGTGACAGAAGATGTAACGGTCGCCACAGCCGGCGCGAAAATGCCGGTGGCTGTCCCCGGCCGGGAAATGGGAACCGGCACGGTGATTCCGCTGATGAAAGGGGAACAGATATCTTTCGGCGGCGCAGAGAGCGGTGCGCGCACCTATCTCGCTGTGACCGGCGGCTTCAAGGTCCCCGGAGTGTTCGGCAGCGCATCGACGCATACGCGGAGCGGCATCGGCGGGTTCTACGGCAGGATGCTGAAAACCGGTGACAGACTGAGAGCGGGCGGAGGCACCACTACCCCCGGCATGAAGCGGCTCAGGGTGTTTGATGACGACGATGATGTCATCCGCGTGATCCCGGGTCAGCAGTACGACAGATTCAAGGAGACTCTGGATACGTTCTACGGATCAGGGTATACACTTACTAAAGACTGTGACCGTATGGGGTTCAGGCTGGATGGAGAGGTACTCGAAGCTGCAGGCGGACACGACGTGCTCAGTGAACCGACACAGCTCGGCAGCATCCAGATTCCGAAAAACGGCAAACCGATCATCCTGCTGAATGACAGGCAGACCGCCGGCGGCTACGCCCGTATTGCCACGGTGGCGCTTTGTGATATACCGAAACTTGTGCAGAAGCGGCAGGGGGATACCCTCCGGTTTGAGGAAATTGGTGTAGGCGAAGCGGCAGAACTGTATAAAGCTGAGATCATGAAAATCCATTCGGGCGGATATTTTGAAATCGACAATGATTTCAAGCCCCACAGACGGCTGCTGGCTGGAAAGATTGAAAGTATCATGAAGAGGTGACGATATGGATATGGAAAAAATCAGGGAACTGATAAAACTGGCAAAAGAAGAAGATCTTAAAGTGCTCCGCATCGGAGACATGGATACGGAGGTGCACATCGAGACGAAAGGCGGCGACCCTGTCGTGGCGGAGCGTGGCGATAAAAAAGACATGGCTTATGTGGAAGGAGGACAGGACGGACTGCATACAGTGAAAGCGACGCAGATCGGCACGTTCTATACGCATAAAGAGGAAAACAGCACGGAGAATTTCGTTGAAACGGGTGACGCGGTTTCAAGCGGCGATCAGATTGGCATGATCGAAGCCATGAAAGTATTCAATGATGTGCTGGCCGACGCCGACGGGGTGGTTGAAGAGATACTTGTCGGGAACGGGGAAACAGTCGAATACGATCAGCCGCTTGTGACGCTCAGGCCGAAGGGGGACTAGTCAGTATGAAGAAAGTATTGATTGCCAACCGCGGTGAAATCGCTGTCCGCATCATACGGACACTCAGGGAGATGGATCTCGGGAGTGTAGCCGTCTATTCCACAGCGGACCGGGACAGTCTGCATGTCACGATGGCGGATGAAGCCATCTGCATCGGGCCGCCCAAAAGCAGTGACAGCTATCTTGACATCGACCGCATACTACAGGCGGCGGAAGCCTCGGGAGCGGATGCCATCCACCCGGGCTACGGGTTCCTGTCGGAAACCCCCGAATTTGCACGGCGCTGCGAGGAAGCGGGCATCATTTTTGTGGGACCGGATTCTTCCATCATGAAAAAGATGGGAGACAAGGCGGAAGCGAGACAGACCGTGAAAGCGGCGGGCATCCCGGTCATCCCGGGCAGCGAAGGAGTTGTGGAAAGCATCGATGAAGTTAAGGAAGTCGCAGAGGATATCGGCTTCCCGATCGTCATCAAGGCCGTCTTTGGCGGCGGCGGAAAAGGGATGCGTTTCGTGCATGATGAACAGACCCTCGAAAAGCAGTACAAAAATGCCAGAAAAGAGGCGAAGAATGCGTTCGGCGACGATCGGATCTATGTAGAGAAATATATTCCGAAAGCGCGGCACATCGAAGTTCAGGTCGTGGGTGACGGCAATGGGGACGCAGTGCATCTTTTTGAACGGGACTGTTCGATACAGCGCAATAATCAGAAGCTGATAGAGGAGGCGCCGGCCGGTGTCCTTACCGATGCGACGCGTGCGGATATTACGGAGCGGACGGCTGCCGCCATCGGCAGGCTCGGGTATGCCGGTGCAGGCACTGTCGAATACCTGTACGTCGAGGAAGAGGATGCGTTCTACTTCATGGAGATGAACACGCGGGTGCAGGTGGAGCATACGGTTTCCGAGATGATTACCGGAATCGACATCATCCGTCTCCAGCTTGAGGTGGCATTGTTCAATCGATTCACCATCCGGCAGGAAGATATAGAGATGAACGGCTTTGCTATCGAATGCCGGATCAACGCAGAGAACCCTGCTGAAAATTTCATGCCGGCTCCGGGTGACATCGACCGGCTGCACTTCGGTCTCGGCAATGGTGTCCGCATCGATACACACGTATTTGCGGGCTGCCGGATTCCGCCGGACTACGATTCGATGATCGCCAAGATCATTGCACATGCCCCGGATCGTGAGAAAGCCATCAGCAAAATGCGGCATGTACTAGAAGAGACGGTGATCTCACCAATCGATACGACACTTGATTTCCAGCATTACCTGATGAACCATCCGAAATATAGGGATAATAACGTGGACATCAAGTTTTTGGAACGCAATGGAATCATAGAATAGAAAGGGAGTATGAACATGCTGACAGTTGATTTGAATGCGGACCTCGGAGAGAGCTACGGCAACTACGCGATAGGTAACGATGATGAAATCATTCCGCTGATATCATCGGCGAACGTCGCCTGCGGATTCCATGCGGGCGATCCGTCGGTCATGCTGAAGACTGTTGAACTGATCAGGGAAAGTGGGGGCACCGGCATCGGGGCACATCCGTCATATCCCGATCTGATGGGTTTCGGCAGAAGGTATATGGAACTTTCCATGCCGGAAGTCAGGTCCCTCATGTTCTACCAGCTGGGCGCCCTGGATGGTTTTGCGAAAGTTGCGGGGCTTGGGATGAACCATGTCAAACCGCACGGGGCACTGTATAATGCAACGTTCAATGATGAGGTGCTTGCCAAAACGATTGCCGAAGCGGTGCACGATTACAATCCTGAACTCAAGCTGCTGGGGCTCTCCAACCAGAACCTTGTGAAGGCAGGGGAGGAAGCGGGCCTTGAAGTCAGGCACGAAGTCTTCGCCGACCGTGCCTATGAGGATGACGGCACTCTTGTCTCAAGAAGGAAGGAAGGCGCGATGATAACGGATACCGACCATGCGGTCGAGCGCGTCATCCGCATGGTCCGCGAAGGCAGGGTCGAATCCATCGGCGGCCGTGACATCGACATCCAGGCAGACAGCATATGTGTGCACGGTGACGGACCAAAAGCACTTGAATTTGTCAGCGAAATCAGACGGCAGCTCGGGGAGAACGGGATAAAGATCAAAACGATGTAGATTAGAAGGGGATGTGGAAAAATGAATGAAAAGCCAAAATTGACTGCAGCGCAGCGGCGCCTGCTTTTTGGTGCCATCTTCCTGATGGCGACTTCATCAATCGGCCCGGCGTTCCTGACGCAGACGGCTGTGTTTACTGAACAGTTCCTGGCAAGTTTCGCCTTTGCCATCCTGGCTTCGATCATTATTGATATCGGTGCGCAGCTGAACATCTGGCGGATACTCAGCGTCTCCGGCAGACGGGGGCAGGATGTTGCAAACGATGTTGCCCCGGGACTTGGTCATGCTGTGGCACTGCTAATCGTCCTCGGCGGCTTCGCTTTCAACATCGGCAACGTCGCCGGGGCGGGACTCGGTTTCAATGCGATATTCGGATGGGATGTACGCATTGGTGCGGCATTGACCGGTGCATTCGCTATTTTCGTCTTCCTTGTCAAGAACGGCCGTGCTGTGATGGACGTTGTCACACAGTCGCTTGGTGTGCTGATGATCCTCATTACAGCCTTTGTAATGATACGGTCCGCTCCGCCATATGGCGAGGCAGCGCTCCGGGCGATTGCGCCCGAGGAGCCCATGTCACTTGTAGTTCCGATCATCACGCTGGTCGGCGGCACAGTGGGCGGCTACATTACATTCGCCGGCGCACACAGACTGATTGAAGCGGGAATGACGGGGCAGGAGAGCCTGAACTTCGTCAGCAAGGCAGCAAACTACGGCATCCTTACAACCGGCGTCATGCGCGTACTTTTATTCCTCGCAGTGCTCGGTGTGGTGGCGACGGGTGCGACACTCGACCCGGATAATCCGCCTGCTTCCGTGTTCCAGATTGCCCTTGGCGATATCGGTATGCAGGTATTCGGTGTCGTGCTGGTTGCAGCGGCATTGTCATCCGTCATCGGTTCAGCCTATACCAGCGCATCCTTTCTGAGGTCGATGCACAGATTCTTTGATGAGTATAACAATATGGTGATTGTCGCGTTCATCGTCGTGTCGACGGTGATATTTACCTTCGTCGGCCGTCCCGTGGCGCTGCTCATCCTGGCAGGGGCGTTCAACGGCCTTATCCTGCCGCTCACCCTGGGTGCGATACTGATCGCCTCCAGAAGGAAGAGAATTGTCGGCGATTACCGTCATCCGACATGGATGATCATTTTCGGAGCCATCGCTGTAATCGTCACACTCATTGCCGGTGTCATGTCACTTGAAGGGCTGGCAGATCTATGGAATGGATAGGAGGGTTCCGATGTGGATTCTAAAGAATTAAGGGAAGCAATCAGGGACGGTGAATTTACGGGGACGACGTCAGGTGCCGCCGGCCATAAGGTCCAGGCGAACCTGGTCATCCTGCCGAAAGCTTACGCATTTGACTTCCTGTTGTATGCCATGCGCAATAAAAAGGCCGTGCCCGTCATTGAAGTCATGGAAGACGGGCATACTGAAAGCCGGTTTGCGGACGGTTCCGACATCCGGACAGACGTGCCGAAGTATAATATTTATAAGGATGGTGTGCTTCAGGAAACCGTGCCGGAAGTCAGTGGATGCTGGCAGGATGATTTCGTCACGTTTCTTATCGGCTGCAGCTTCACTTTCGAGCAGGCCATTTTGGATGAGGGTCTCTCCATCAGACATATTGATGAGGGGCGGAATGTCGCAATGTACAAGACGAACATCGCAACCGCTCCGGCAGGTGTTTTTGCCGGAGAACTGGTCGTTTCGATGCGCCCGTTTGATGAAAGTGAAGTGGAGACCATCACACGTGTAACGGAACAGTTCCCCGAAATGCACGGCGGGCCGGTGCATTTCGGCAGCCCGCATGAGATCGGCATCAAAGATATCGGCAACCCTGAATACGGAGAGGGGGTTGAAATCAGGGAAGGAGAAATACCGGTATTCTGGGCATGCGGTGTCACTCCGCAGAATGCAGCATTGAATGCACAGCCTTCCATCATGATCACCCACGCGCCGGGCCACATGTTCGTGACCGATCTCGAGAATGAGGATTACAGGAAAAATAATTGAAAAGTAAGCGGATTAGCGGAAATGTGCAGGGTTGTACACATTTCCGCTTTATCCATCTGCCGATCCATAGTATTGTAGTAGGTATAATAAGTAAATATGCAATGGGGGAATGAAGATGAAGAAATGGTATTTTCTGATTGTATCGTTGATTTTTGTCTTGGCAGCATGCACGGATGACAGCGAAGTGGATGAAGCTTCTGAACCAGGCGGCAGTACGGAGCAAACGACAGGAAAGGACATCAATTTCAGTTTGCTTGCCATGCCGGGCTCACTCGATCCGCATGCGGCGAATGATGGCTATTCCCTCTATGTGATGACCAACATATATGAGACGCTGGTGAAGATGAACCAGGATCTTAAACTCGAGCCCGCACTTGCTGAATCCTACGAGCAGCTGGACGATACGACTTGGGAATTCAAGCTGCGTGACGACGTCACTTTCCATGACGGCAGTGCATTCAATGCCGAGGTCGTAAAAGCGAATCTCGACCGTGTGAGGGACCCGGAAGTCGGAGCCCCCCTGGAATTTTTATTCACAGAAATAGATGAAGTGGAGATCGTTGATGATTACACTGTCCGGATACATACCGACGGGCCGTTTGCAGCACTGCCTGCACACCTGGCACACCCGGGCGGACACATGATCAGCAAGGAAGTGATCGATGCAGACTATGCAGGTATGGAAAAGGGCGGCAATCCACTGACGGAGGTCAATGAAAACCCGGTAGGCACCGGATTCTTCAAGTTTGAGGAGATTGCAGAAGGAGATCATGTGACGCTCGTGCGCAACGAAGAGTACTGGGGAGAGCCGGCAAAGCCTGAATCTGTCACATTCAAGGCGGTGCCTGAAGATGGTACGCGCATTGCTGAGCTGTCGACAGGTGATGCAGACCTGATCTACCCGGTCAACCCAAGTGATGTTGCCCGTATTGACGGCACAGAAGGTACACGTGTGGAACAGAACCAGAGCGCCAGCATGTCATATATGGGATTCAATGTTGAGAAGGAACCGTTCGATGATCCGGATGTGAGACGTGCGATTGCCATGTCCATCGACAAGGAAGCCATCATCAATGAAATGCTCGAAGGTATCCCGGCGGTTGCCGATACACCGCTCAACCCGACGGTGACAGGCTACAGCGAAGACCTTGAACCGGTGCCTTTCGATAAGGAAGCGGCAAAGGAACTCCTTGAGGAGAGCGGTCACGGGGACGGGTTCACGGCTGAAATTGTCGTGAATGACCGGACGACTGCGGATATCGCCACATTTATACAGGAAGAGTTGAAAGACCTGGACATCAATTTGGAAATCAGTCAGATGGAGTCCGGAGCCTATCAGGAATTCACTGCCAACGGTGAACATGAAATGTTCATGGGCAGCTGGGGTACGGTGACGCTTGATGCCGATTATGGGCTCTATCCGATGTTCCATTCGGACAACCACGGCGCACCGGGCAACCGCACGAGATATGCCAATGAAGAAGTGGACCAGCTGCTGGACCAGGCAAGGACTGAGACGGACGAGGCGGCACGTATGGAACAGTACGGCAGGGCGCAGCAGATCATCATCGATGAATCGCCGCTCGTGCCGATCTACCATTCTGTACTGCTTGCGGGTATAAATGATGAGCTTCTCGGATACTATCAGTATCCGAGCAGCTTCCCGTATTTGAAAGATCTGGATTGATCGGGGAGGGGCTCCCGTTTTGAGATGGGAGCTTTTTTCTCTGTAGTCTGATACATTGTAAGTGACATGATTATGCGAGGTGGGAAAATGATGAAGAAATTACTGCTTACAGGTTTTGAACCATTTTTGAAGTTCAGGTCTAACCCGACAGAAGCCGCCGTGCGCGAGTTGGACGGCCTTGAAATCGGCGAGTACAGTGTGACGGGGAAAGTCTACCCTGTCGTTTTTGATAAGATCGATGAACTGATCACAAGGGACATAGAAATGGAACAGCCGGACACAGTCGTCTGCCTGGGGCTTGCCGGAGGCCGTCATACGATTCATATCGAACGGATTGCGATCAACTGCATAGACGGCAGAACGGATAATGACGGCTTCAATCCTGATGGGGAGAAGATAGACGAGGCGGGACCGGATGGTATATTCTCAACACTGCCTGTGAAAAAGCTGGAAGCGGCACTCAAAGAAACAGAGATTCCGTCCGATATTTCCAACACTGCCGGCACTTATCTGTGCAACAACGTCATGTACACTGCGCTGAATCATATCCAGAAGAATGGGCTTGATATTCCCGCCGGATTCATCCATGTGCCGGCACATCACGAAATTGGTACGGAGCTGGATATTCCGAGCTGGTCCCAGGAGGACATTACCCATGCAGTGCGAACAATTGTAGAAAATCTGTAAGAGGGTAATCGTGTGAATCAACTATCAATTTTTCTAGTCTTTCAACTTTTTTCGTGATATTATAAATTTGAATAATCCGGGATTTCCTTCATCTGGATATCCCGGAATACATATCCTGTATTGGAATAGAACACGGAGGCGCTTTATGGAATTAAGCAAAGTGAAAAATTATGATGAAATGAGCATGGAAGCAGCTAAGATCGTATTTCAGAAAATAGTAGACTCGAACAGGCTGGTACTGGGTCTTGCAACAGGTTCCACACCGGAAAAGATGTATGAGTATCTTGCGGACATGCTGAATAAGAACAAAGTGGATCTCTCCCACGTCTACACGGTGAATCTGGATGAATATGTCGGCCTTTCTCCGGAAGATGAGCAGAGCTATCACTATTATATGAGAGAGATTTTCTTTGATAAGATCGATATACCGCTTGAGAATACGAAGCTTCCAGATGGTGTTGCTGAGGATCTCGATCTGGAGACACGCGAGTACGATAAGATGATCGAAGAGCTCGGCGGCGTTGATCTGCAGATTCTCGGCATCGGCAGAAATGCACACATCGCATTCAATGAGCCGGGCACTTCATTTGAATCCGGCACACACGTCGTCGATCTGACAGAAAGCACTATCCAGGATAACGCGAGATTCTTCGATAAAACTGAAGATGTCCCAGTTAAGGCAGTATCCATGGGACTCGGCACTATCATGAACGCCAGGAGCATCCTGCTCATGGCATCAGGAGACAGCAAGAAACAGGCACTTAAGGATATGATCCACGGCGAAGTCACCGAAGAAGTGCCGGCATCCATACTGCAGCGTCACCATGACGTGAAAGTCATCACAGACGTTGCAGATATAGAATTATAAGAGTTGGGATTGGATCTGGCCCTCCGCATGTGTGCGGAGGGTCATTTGTGTTGGGGACGATCCGGCGGGAGATTCCCGTCTGCCTCATCGTCGTTTTCTGATCGGTGATAAGTAAAGGCGTTGTCCTGCCTTCGTTTCAGGATCGATGATGTGAAAAGTGGTTCTTACCTCATTGGTTTCATTCCGTTGAGGTGAGCCCCCCGTTCTCATCTCAATGAAATCCGATCGATGATGTGAAAAGCCGTTCTCACCTCATTGTTTTCATTCCGTTGAGGTGAGACCCCCAAGCTCATCTTAATGAAATCCGATCGATGATGTGAAAAGCCGTTCTCACCTCATTGTTTTCATTCCGTTGAGGTGAGCCCCCCAAGCTCACCTCAATGAAATCCGATCGATGATGCGAAAAGCCGTTCTTACCTCATTGTTTTCATTCCGTTGAGGTGAGCCCCCCAAGCTCACCTCAATGAAATCCGATCGATGATGCGAGAAGCCGGCGACCCCACCTCCTCTACGCAACAAAAAAAGGAAGGACAGGAGTCCTTCCGACAACACAACTATTCTCTTCTGATGCGCTTCAGGTTTTTCAGTATGCCTTTGTCCGTTGACAGAACGCTGTTTCTATAAATGCTAGCAGCGAGCCAGATGACGGCGGCGATGGTCACAATCAGTATCACGATGCCGAGCAGCAGTTCGACCTGGCCGGTAGTCTCATGCATGGCACGGAGCGGCATGACGAACGGTGTGAACGGCGGAATGTAGCTCGAGATGATGACGAGCATATTTTCGCTTGTCCAGATGTTGAAGATTGCGATATAGAAACCGATCAGTGAAAACATCGTTACCGGCAGAAGCGCCTGCTGCAGATCCTCCATGCGGCTGATGAATGAGCCGAGAAGGGCGGAAACTGACAGGTACAGCACCAACCCGAGTATCAGATAGATCAGCGAGTAGACGGCCAGTGTGACTGTCCGATCATTAGATTCTAAACCGAATTCAGAGATCAGGTTGTTGAAATCGAACATCTGTATCGCCGCGATGACTGCCAGGACGAAGACGATGAGCTGGGTCAGACTGACAGAGATCATTGCGGAAATCTTCGCCATCAGGTGGGTCACCGGAGGAACACTCGATACGATCATTTCTATGACTCGGGATGTCTTCTCCATGGCGATCTCGGTGCCGATCTGGCTGGCGTAGTTGATGATGATGAAGAACATGATGATTACTGTGACATAGAATATGATGCTGTTGAGCGGGTTCATGTCGGCGGCAGAGCCTTCATCATCAGTTTCCCCCTTATCCGCGGCGATGTCGTAACTGATTTCAGGCGACTCGCCGAGACTGGCTGTTTCTTCAGGTGTCAGCTTGAGTGCCTGTATCGTATTCATGCGCTGCACTTCAGCCAGGGCAGTTTCGATTTCCGTCTTCTGTTCATCGGGAAGATCATGTTCAGCCGAAACCGTAAACGTCATCGGATCCGTTTCCTCAAGGGTCAGCACAGCGCCGCCCGACGGGGCATCCCCGCCTTCGTACGGTTCGATTTCAAATTCTGCATCCATGGATTCGAACATCGATTCGATCGCCCCGTACTGCGCTTCTTCCGCATCGACCTGCAGAATGGTCACTTCTTCGCTCGAATCGAAGAAGTCGATGATCTTGTCGATATTCGCTGCGAGGAATATCAGGAGGACGATGATGAGTGTGCTGATGATGAACGACTTTGCACGGATTTTGGAAATATATGTCTGCAGGAACGTCGTCATGAATTTACTCATATTTACGACCCACTTTCGAAATAAAGATATCGTTCAGCGAAGGTTCATTCACCTGGAACCGTTTGAAATATCCGAGCTTGACGATTTCATTGAAGATTGACTCGGCATACTGTTCGTCTGATATCTTCAGTGTCGTCTTCTTCCTGACCTGCTTCATATCGAGGACACCCGGCATTCCTTTAAGGAATGAAATGTCATGGTCGCCTTCGATGATGATCTCCTTCTGGCCGAAGTCGCTTTTGATCTGGTCGATATTGCCGCTGACAACCTGGGCGCCGTGGTTGAGGATGCAGAGCTCCTCGCACATTTCCTCGACATGTTCCATGCGGTGCGTGCTGAAGATGATCGTCGCGCCATTTTTATTAAGTTCCTTTACGGACTTTTTAAGTATCTCCACATTGACCGGGTCGAGGCCGCTGAATGGTTCATCCAGTATGATAAGATCGGGCTCATGGATGATCGAGGCGATCAGCTGGATCTTCTGCTGGTTTCCCTTGGACAGTTTCTCTATGCGCTTGTCCCGGTTTTCCGGAACTTCGAACCGTTCGAGCCACTCATCGAGTCTCACATCGATGTCCTTCTTTGACATTCCCTTAAGCTGGGCGAGGTAACGTATCTGCTCTTCGACTTTCAGTTTCGGGTGAAGTCCGCGTTCCTCCGGCAGATAGCCGATGCGGTTCGTGATGTTGTAATCGATGGGCTTCTTATTGTAGGTGATCGTACCTTCCGTCTGTTTCAGAAGCCCAAGAATCATCCGGAATGTCGTCGTCTTGCCCGCACCGTTTCCACCGAGGAAACCGTACATGCTGCCGGTGGGTACAGTGAGATTGATATCATCAACTGCAACATTTTCACTGAATTTCTTGGTAAGCTGGTTCAGTTCAAGTGACATGGCATTTCCTCCCTCTCTTACACCGATTTTACCATAGTGAAATGCCTGTTGTTACTATATAATGGATAATACTCGATCAGAAAATGAGGTCAGAACCCATGACAGGAAAATTACAGGAAAAGTCCGTAACATTCACGGATTTCATGCAGCTGCTACGGCGGACACGGCTCAATAAGGGGATTTTTATATTCGCCATTGGACTCACTTTATTCGGCACGATCGGCAGTCTCATCGTACCGCTTCTCACACAGCGGTTCATCGACGGCTTTGATGCTGATATGTTTTCAGCCGGCATCATCGTCCTCATCATCTCAGTATTCCTGCTCAGTGCCATACTCGACGGGTTCTCCTATTACATACTCGCGCGTGTCGGCCAAACGATCATCTCCAGACTTCGCGAAATCGTATGGGACAAGTTCCTCAAACTCCCCGTCAGCTATTTCGACCGGACCAAAAGCGGAGAGTCGGTCAGCAGGGTGGTCAACGATACTGCGATCATCAAAGATCTGATCACCCGCCATTTCCCGCAGCTCATCGGCGGCATCATGTCAGTGGCAGGTTCGGTGGTGATCCTTTTCGTCCTGGACTGGCGCATGTCGCTCATCATGTTCATCACTGTGCCTGTCTCAATACTTGTCATCATGCCGCTCGGCCGGAAAATGAGCAAAATTTCCAGAGCGCTCCAGGATGAGACTGCGAAATTCACAGGCAGTGTCCAGGAGACGCTGAGTGAAATCAGGCTCATGAAATCCTTCAACGGCGAAGCATATGAACGGCAGAAAGGCCGCTCCGGCATCAGAAGACTCTACAACTACGGCATGCAGGAGGCGAAGATCAATGCATTCCTTTCGCCAATCATGGGTACAGTGATGATGTTCGTCATCATACTGATCATCGGTTACGGCGGTCTGCGTGTCGCAGAAGGCACGCTGTCTGTCGGGACGATGGTGGCGTTTTTGCTCTACCTGTTCCAGATCATCATGCCGATGACGATGTTCGCCATGTTTTTCACCGAGTACAATAAAGCCCTCGGTGCCACCAACAGGATCATCGGCATTCTGGACCATGACGAAGAAGCGGGTGCAAAGGAAACGATTCCAGAGGAGAGTCTGCAGTTCAGGACGCTTGAATTCAAAGATGTGCATTTCGGGTATGGGGAGGATATACCTGTTCTGCAAGGCATAGATTTCAGGGCGGAACATAACAGGAAAGTGGCGTTCGTCGGACCGAGCGGAAGCGGGAAATCAACGATTTTCGCGCTCATCGAAAGGTATTATGACATCCTTTCCGGCGCGATTGAAATCGATGGCATAGACATCCGTGACATTCCGCTTGCTTCCCTGCGCAAAAATATCGGCTATGTGGCCCAGGAGAGTGCAATCATTTCAGGGACCATACTTGAGAACATCACCTACGGTCTTGAAGATACGGATTACACCCGGAAAGAAGTGGAGGCGGCGGTGATAAAGTCATATGCGAAGGAGTTCATCGATGAGCTCGAGGACGGCCTCGATACAAAAGTCGGCGAACGTGGCGTAAAACTCTCGGGCGGACAGCGGCAGCGGATCGGTATCGCCCGGGCCTTCCTGAAAAATCCGAAACTGCTCATGCTGGATGAGGCGACGGCAAGTCTCGACTCACTCTCGGAACGCTACGTCCAGGAAGCGCTGGATGAACTGATGGAAGGACGGACTGTGTTAGTGATTGCACACAGGCTGTCCACTGTTGTAAACTCAGATAAAATATTCTTCATCGATAACGGATATCTGACAGGGAGCGGAACGCACCGGGAACTCATGGAGACCCATGAAATGTACAGGATATTTACAGAACAGCAATTTGGCTGAGAGATAAGAGGAATGGAAAATGTACGAACTATACAATGCTTTTGAACCGGTCATCCCGGTTTTCATCATACTGTTCTTTGCGGTGGTATTCATCACACTCGTGATCAACAGCCGCAGTGGATACAAACTGGATAACAGGAAGAAGATCGTAAGCTATCTGACATATGTCGGGCTTGTGATGACTCTGATCGGAATGGCGCTGGTAACACTGCTGCCGGGTCACAACCCTGAAAAAGTCACGTCATTCATTCCGTTTCTGAGCATCATTGAAACGTGGGAGTATGCAACGACCAGGGCGATCATCAACTCTCTGCTGATGAACATCATACTTTTCGTCCCTTTCGGTTTTTTCGTATACCTGCTTTTAAGGCGTGCGTTCTGGACGGTATTCCTGGCTTTTGTGACGTCGGTGGCCATCGAATTCCTCCAGTATATCCTGCCGATAGGCAGGATTTCGAACGTGGATGACGTCCTGCTCAATACAATCGGCGGCTTCGTGGGAATGGTGTGCGGTTCAATATTTGCAAAATTTGGAATTGTTTATTATATTAAAAGCGGGGGTAATGATAACAACAAACATTAAGGGGGGGACGGAAGCATGCACAAACATTTGAAGGACATGGGAAACATAGAGCTTTTTGAGGAGGAAGTGGCCGGTCCCGCACTTGTCGGGACGGTTGAGTATGAGCAGGACGGCCGCCATGAATTTTACGGGGCCGTCATCCCGACAACCCATCGCCTGTTTATAAGGATCTCCATCAATGAGAATGAGATCGAGAGCAGTGGGGTGCTCTACCAGGATATTACGGGGGTCAGCGAAGAGAAACTGCTGATGCTCGGTACAGTGATCCATTTCTGGATCGGAGAGCGCATCGGAGTCAGTCTGAAAAGCGTGTCGGACGGGGACATAGACCGGACACTCGAGTTCCTCTATAAATACAGGACGCGGGAACTCCATCTGGAAACAGAACCCCACAGCAACGCCGGATAAAGGAATATGATACAGGTATGAGACCGGGCCCCCGGTCTTTTTTGTGCGTCATTTTAACCGGAGCAGGATTGATGTATAATTGAAACTGATCTGAACGTAGGGGATATGTAAAAATGAAAATGAGATTGATGATGGTGATCCTGTCGGTATTACTGCTGTCGGCCTGCAGCAGTTTCAGGGAAACAGGGATTTCCGATGATGGTGAAATCAGACAGATCATGACAGAGCACAGTGAGGAGATCGAACTGCCCTCCGATCCAAAACGGGTCATCCTGTTCCGTGGGATTGACGCGGGGAATGCAGAACTGCTCGGCGGTGACACCCGGGCTGTATCGGCTGTCGTGGAGGACAGCCGGTATGCCCCGATGCTCACGGGCGGCGATGCAGCATATCTGGAGCACGGGGATCTTGAAGCGCTGAAGGGGCTTAATCCGGACCTGATCGTGACGTATACGCCGGATGAATATCTATTTGACTATCAGAAAATCGCTCCGACCGTGCAGGTGAACTACAGCACTTCCACATTCAGTCCCTTCAAGGAACGGCTCTATCTGACACATCTGTTCAACCTCGGGGTCATACTGAACAAAGAGGAAAAGGCGGAGGAAATCGGTGATGAGTGGCTGGAGAAAGCGACCCGGCTGCAACGCGAGGCCGCAAATATTGTTGAAGGCAATACGGCCATGGTCCTGTCAAAGGAAGATGACGGTTATTTACTGTATGAGGAATATACGGGTTTCGGAACTGAGGCAGTCTATGATGTTTTGAAATTCGGGATTGATGAGACGCTGGCGGCCGAATTCGAAGAGCGGGGACCAGGTCCGAAAAAACTCGGAGATCTCAAGGAAGTGGAATCGGATTATGTATTTGTGAGTGTCAGGGAAGGCGGACAGAGCGGTGTCAAAGAAGAGGTGTCTGAGACACTCGGTGTAGCGGAAGATAATGTCATTCTGCTGGATTACGGCACCTACAGGCTCAACGATCTGATATCGGTCAGGAAGCAGACAGAGGAAATCATGGAGAAGATAAAGTAGGCATGTCGTGACGGGCATGCCTGTTTTCGGTATGATGAAGGTAATAAAACGACATATGGAGATGATCATATGGTGAAAGAGAGCGTATTTCCGGAAGAGTTCGGATATCATTTCTCGGAGGGCAATTTCAAGCGCATATATGACCAGGCGATCAAAGATTTCCGTCTGAGCATGGGAGAGGATGAGTTTACTGCCGCCGCAGCGGAGTTCAACGATGGCGCCGGTCCGTTCTCCCTGAAGCGGATCAATCAGCTGGAACCGGGCATTAAGCGTTATCAGTGGGTGGCGGAGGAAAGCGGTCGTATGCTCGTCACCGCCTTCAATAATGAAGGAGAGATCATGGGCATCCAGTTTGATATTTACGAGAAATTCGATACCGACAGGGAATCGACGATAAACAGCTACCGCCTGCCGTTCACAGGGGAATGGTTCGTCCTCTGGGGCGGCGCGGACAGCTTCCTGAACTACCACTACCCCCACAAGCATCAGCGATATGCCTATGATTTCATCAAAAAGGTGGATGGCAGGGCATTTTCCGGAAATCCCGATGAGCTTTTGTCCTATCATGCATACGGAGAGGAAGTTGTGGCACCGAGGGCGGGCAAAGTCGTCCACGTCATCAAGGAGGTGGAGGACAATGCGCCGCACTGTATGAGCATGGTATCGCCGGAAGGCAACTGCATCATCCTGGAACACGGCTATGCTGAATATACAATGCTTGCGCACCTCCGGGAGCATTCCGTCACGGTGGAAGTCGGCGATGAGGTGGAGCGGGGCCATAAGCTTGCACAATGCGGCAACAGCGGCGCCTCGGACACACCGCACCTCCATTTCCACGTGATGGATGGCTCCCACCCCTACGAGTCGGATTCCATCCGGATACAGTTCACGGAAGGACGCGAACCGAAACAGGGAGACACTGTGAAAGGACAGGGAATGATATGATTATGCGAGTGGACGGCCCCTTTGATTTCGGGGTGATGTATGATTTCATGGAGCGTCAGGACGACTGCCTGTATCGGACATGGGATAAAAAAGTGCGCCGTGCGGAAAGCTTTGACGGAAGGCGGGTTTTATTCGAAGTGTCGGAAGCTGCGGAGCCGGATGCGCTTGAGGTTGAGATTTTGTATGATGAGGGTGCAGGAGAACGCGTGGTCCGTGAATATGTGGCGGATTGGTTCGATTTGGACTATGATCTGGAACGATTTTATGAATTTGCACGTATGGACAAGCGGTTTGAGGGAGTGACCCGCGAGTATTATGGATTCCGCATGCTCGCCTATGTCAATATAACCGATGTGCTGGTCTGGTCGATCATCGGTCAGCAGATCAACATGAAATTTGCTTTTGAACTGAAAAGGCGGCTCGTGGCGCATTTCGACCATTTCATCGAGTACGAAGGTGAAAAATACTGGATCATGCCGCGCGCCGGGGAGCTGCTCACGCTCAGTGTGGAAGATATGCGGGAAATGCAGATTTCTAGACGGAAGGCGGAGTATATACTGAACTGCGCCGAAGGAGTGGAGAACGGCAGCCTGTCAAAGGAATATCTGCAGAGTTTTGGCAGTTACAGCAAGGCGAAAGCCCATCTGACCGGTGTCAGGGGCATCGGTCCGTGGAGCGCCAACGTCGTGCTGATGCGGACGATCAAGTTCAGGCATGCAGTCCCGGTCGGGGATGCCGGACTCCGGAATGCGTTCAAAATTACGGACAGGCTGGACAAGAAGCCCGACTCCCGCTATATGGAGGATATCATCAGCGGATGGGGCCGATTCGGTGCCTATGCAACGCTCTATATGTGGCGCGTACTTGGATGAAAATAGAGGGGGATGGATATGAAGTTTTTATTGCCGGTATTGTTATTTCTGGGACTTTTCGGAGGCGGTGCTGACGCAGGACCTAATGGAACATTCGAGAAGGAACTGGAACCTCTGGAGACATCGGATGTGGAGCCGGTCATTGCGGAACATTTTTCACAGAGTTTTTCCTTCGCCGGTGCGGGGGATGTGCTGATTCATGATCAGCTATATGAAGATGTGGAGACGGCGGATGGCTATGATTTTGCTTCGCGGGTGTCTGAAGTGGCGCCTTACATGAATGATAAGGACCTTACTTTTCTGAATCAGGAGACGCCGATCGGCGGAGAGGAGCTGGGTCTGAGCGGCTATCCGAATTTCAATTCACCGGTTGAAGCGGGAGATCTGCTGTTGGAATTTGGTGCGGATATCGTTTCGAATGCGAACAACCATACCCTCGACAAGAAAGAAGAGGGCATACTCAGGACCATCGATCTGTTCGAAGATAAGGGGATTGAGTATGTCGGCGCCAATAAGAGCGCGCAAGATGCAGAACGGGACAGGATACTTGAGGTGAACGGCATCAAAGTCGGCTTCCTGGGATATACATACGGGACAAACGGGATGCCGGTGCCTGAGGGCAAGGATTACCTGGTCAATCTGATCGACGGCAGTCCGATCAATCAGGATATTGAGGCTCTTGATGAAAAGGTCGACCTGCTCATCGTCAGTATGCACCAGGGCGTGGAATACGAAGAATATCCGCAGGAGGCCGACAGGCAGCAGATGATCGAGATGACGGAACGCGGTGCTGACGTCGTGCTGGGTCACCACCCGCACGTACTCCAGCCGATCGAAATCAATGAGACGGCGGACGGCAGGGAAGCGGTCATTGCATATTCGCTCGGGAACTTCTTCAGCGCCCAGCAGTCACTTGAAACGAAGCTCGGCGGCATTATCGGCTTTGATGTGACAAAAGCGGGCGGGGAGACAAGCGTGGATAACGTGAAGTTCATGCCGACATATGTAGCGAGTGAGGAATATGACAATTTCCAGCTTGTACCGCTTGCGGATGCCGGAGAACACGGACTATCCGATGCAGAATCAGTCTATGAAGATGTCAGTTCTCATATGACGGAGTATTCCGACGAAGTGGAAATAGTCGACTATATGGAATAAAAAGACTGCGGGGCCTTTATCGGCTTTCTCAGTCCTTATTGTTCACTGTCATTTTTAGATTTCTCCAGGACAGGCATGAGGGACAGAAGTCCGATTGGTATAAGGATGACGAGGAGGGCGTTGGATAGCGCCGGGTTCAGCCGTCCATCCAGGAATGTGTAGATAGCAAACAATGCGATTATGGTCAGTATGAAATTCAGCCATTTCATCCCTTTGAAATTCATTAGAACACTCCTTGTGATAATGATTGACAACAGTGCGTTTACTTTAAAAGCGCTTACGGCAATGTTATCATAAAATTGAAAGTCAGAAGCATCATTTATCAGGGAGGAATGGAATATGAACTATATTATGGCAATCCAGCTGGTTCCGCATCATCCCAAAACCAGTGAATATCAATCGCACGTCAACAGTGCGATCGAAATCATCGAAGAAAGCGGGCTGACACATTTCGTCGGCCCGATGGAAACAACAATCGAAGGATCGATTGATGAACTGATGAACATTGTGAAGAAACTCAACCGCCATCTTGAAAATGAAGGGTGCGACCAGGTGACTTCGAACATCAAACTCATCCAGTCGGAACAGCCAATCAAAATCAAGGAAATACTTGCAGACTACTACGAATTCGACGAAGACGAGTAGTTTTGAATGCAAACGGAGGGCCCGGGACAATTGTCCCGGGTATTTTTATACGCACTCTGTGTCATCAAACGGGTTTCGTGGCCCAGGGACTGAAATAGCGGCCATCTGGGCATGGCCCCCGCGCCAAACCCATATAACGCTTTAAGCGGGCATGGCACCCCGTGCCTTTCAAGTCATCTGCTATCCGCGAAAACTCCATCAAAAAAACCGGGTCGCCCCGGTTTCTGTCGAAATCTATCCTTATATCGGTTCCGAACGGATATGGAATCTGACGCCGCGTGGACCTTCTATGCTGAACATGCCTCCGATGCCTTCCACGACATCCAGTGTGAGATGTGTATGTTTCCAATATTCGTACTGCCTGTGATGCATATAGAACGGCACACCTTCGACTTCTCCCAGTTTGACATCGGCATCACCGATGATCATTGTGCCTTCCGTGAAGCACATCGGGCTCGAGCCGTCGCAGCATCCGCCGGACTGGTGGAATATGAGTGGACCGTGCTCTTCTTTCAGCTCCCTGATGAGGGATCTGGCTGCCTCTGTTGCATCTATACTGTTCAGCGTTTCCATTTTAGAAGAATCCTTTTGGAGATTCGCTGTAACTGACAAGCAGGTTTTTGGTCTGCTGATAGTGGCTGAGCATCATCAGGTGGTTTTCGCGTCCGATACCACTCATCTTATAGCCGCCGAATGCAGCATGGGCAGGGTAGTCATGATATGTGTTCACCCATACACGGCCTGCCTGGATTGCACGTCCGAATCTGTAGGCTTTATTCTGAGAGCGGGTCCACACGCCGGCACCGAGTCCATATAATGTATCGTTGGCGATTGCGATGGCTTCATCATCGTCCCTGTATGTCGCGACGGCGAGTACCGGACCGAAGATCTCCTCCTGGAAGATGCGCATCGTATTATCGCCTTTGAAGATAGTCGGCTCGAAGTAGTACCCGCCTTCGATGTCGCCGTCCACTTCCTTGATCCTCCCGCCGGTCAGTATTTCCGCGCCTTCTTTCTGGCCGATTTCAAGATAGGAGCTGATCTTCTCTTTCTGCTCTTTTGAAGTCTGGGCGCCCATCATTGTATTTTCATCGAACGGGTTGCCGACCTTGATCTTTTCGACACGCTCGATGACACGCTTGATGAATTCATCATAAATATCCTCGTGGATGAGTGCGCGTGACGGACAAGTACACACTTCACCCTGGTTCAGGGCGAACATCACGAGACCTTCAATGGCTTTGTCCAGATAATCATCATCGGCGTCCATTACGTCTTTTGCGAAGATGTTCGGGGATTTACCGCCGAGTTCCAGTGTGACCGGGATGATATTCTGGCTGGCATTCTGCATGATGATCCGTCCTGTAGTCGTCTCCCCGGTGAATGCGATCTTGTTGATCTTATCGTGGGTGGCGAGAGTCTGGCCGGCTTCGGAACCGAAACCATTGACGATGTTCACGACACCTTTGGGAATGAGGTCTCCGATGAGCTCCATCAGGTGCAGGATGGTCGATGGTGTCTGTTCCGCTGGTTTCAGTACGACGGAGTTGCCCGCAGCAAGCGCCGGTGCGAGTTTCCATGTCGCCATGAGCAGCGGGAAGTTCCAAGGGATGATCTGTCCGACGACACCGAGCGGCTCATGGTAGTGGTAGGCGACTGTATCATTGTCAATCTGGGAAATACCGCCTTCCTGTGCCCGGATGGCGCCGGCGAAGTATCTGTAGTGGTCGACCACAAGGGGCAGGTCGGCGTTCAGGGTCTCGCGGACAGCCTTGCCGTTCTCAAATGTTTCAAGCACTGCGAGTTCCTCGAGATTTTCTTCGATACGGTCGGCGATCTTAAGCAAAATGTTACTGCGCTCGGTTGGTGAAGTTTCTCCCCACGTCTTCTGTGCTTCATGCGCTGCAGCAACCGCCTTATCGACATCCTCCTTCGTGGAACGCGGGACTTTGGACACAGCTTTGCCGATCACCGGTGATTCATTGTCGAAGTATTTTCCGCCTGCCGGTGCTACCCATTCGCCTCCGATATAGTTCTCATATTGAGCTTTAACCTTGTATTGTGCATTCTCTTTGTGCGGAAATTCATATACCATCTATCTTACCTCCTAATAGTTATAATACAATTTTATCTGAATACTCTGCATTTTGTAAAGGCTTTCATACTTTTGAAGTCGACTTGGTTGAGGGAAGCATTTACTTTATACTGGAATGGTAAAAAAGAGGGGGTGAAAGTATGGGGAAGTGCCCATATTGCAATCACGTTTGGACTTATAAAGAAAAACTGCTGGGCTACGCAATAAAACCAAGGACCCGTATAAGATGTCCCGAATGCCGTGAATACATAGAGCCTTCGACACTTTCGATCATCTATGATTATATCGCAGTCCTCGGCGTGGCATTGATGGTGTTCCTCTTGATTCCCATAATGCATCTGCCGGCCGGAATATCCATGCTGATGAGCATTGCGCTGCTTGTGATCTACCTGGTTGTGTTTTTGCCTTTTACAGTCAGATTCAAGAAATACAACTATAAATGAACCGATAATGAACTTTGCCGTCCTGACGGCTGGGGTGCATTCTGCAAAGAGATTGGGATGATCGCCCAGGTCAGCCTGCCCCGGCCGCGGTGATGCACATGAAAACGGCCCGTCCGGGGAATTTCCTCCGGAGGGGCCGTTTTCGTCTAAGAGAATACTTCGCCTTTGACAATAGTCTGTGTCAGGTTGGCTTTACCATCATACAGGACGAGATCCGCATCCGCGCCTTCTTTGATGACGCCTTTCTGTTCTGTGATGCCGAGTTCCCGTGCCGGGTTGTAGGATGACATCTTGACGATATCCGGCCAGCCGCAGCCGGTGAAGCCGAGCATATTCCTGACTGCCTGGTCCATCGTCAGCACACTGCCGGCAAGTGTGCCGTCGGCCAGACGGGCTTCATTGCCCACCACATTGACTTCCTGTCCGCCGAGGTCATACCGGCCGTCGGGAAGTCCCTGGGCACGCATTGCGTCGGTGATCATGATCATCCGGTCGGAAGTGATGTTGTCGTAGGCAAGCTTTACCATTTCGGGGCGTGAATGGATGCCGTCGGAGATGATTTCAACGAATGCGTCGGACATGTATGCGAATCCGACAACACCGGGTTCCCGGTGATGGAGCCCGCGCATGCCATTATACAGATGGGTGACATGGCTCACACCATTCTTTTCAGCTTCAATCAATGTTTCATACAGCGCATCGGTATGGCCGGCTGACGCAATGATACCGAGTTCCTTCAGGGCTTCGAGGAATGTACCGTTTTCATCCTCCTCGGGTGCGAACGTGATCTGCCGGATCCTGTTGCCGGAAATATCCTGGAGACGGCGGATCATTTCCACATCAGGCGCAATGATATGATCCGGGTGCTGGGCACCGGGATGTTTTTTGGAAATAAAAGGCCCCTCCTGATGGATACCGAGCATTTCCGCACCGGAGTGGTAAGTGTAATCAGCGAGGTTCATCAGCGAGCGTTCAACATTTTCTATCGTAGAAGTCATCGTCGTCGCAAGGAACGATGTGGATCCCGTCTTCGGCAGGTGGGCGGAGATTTTTTCGATATATTCCATGTCTGCATCCATCGCATCGACACCGTCGGCACCATGGATGTGCATCTCAATGGCACCGGGAAGGAGGTAATTGTGTTCCGCATCTATCGTTTTTTCAGCTTCCGGGCAGTTTACCATAGGGCCGAAAGAATGGATCTTCCCATTTTCAGTCAGCAGCCAATGATCCTCATGAACATTCTCATGAGTGACAATACTGGCATTCTTAATAAGTAATTTCATTAAATCGCTTCCTTATAAAAATATAATTTATTATAAAACTTTATATGCGAATAAAAATAGTATATCAAAGATATGGCAAAATATGCTATATTGTAAGCGATAACATATATTTAGGATAAAAGGGAGGAAAAAATATGTTACGCTATGTTCAAAATATGGGGAGATCATTCATGCTCCCTGTCGCTGTACTGCCGGCAGTTGCACTTCTGGTCGGATTTGCATATATAATTGATTCAGATGGTCCGGCAGGCGACAATATCATTTCACTTGCCCTTTTCCGGGCAGGCACCTCGGTACTCGATAATCTGGCGCTGCTGTTCGCTGTAGGACTGTCATTCGGCATGTCCAAGGATAAGAGCGGGGCTGCAGCGATTACAGGTCTGGTTTCGTTTCTTGTAGTCACCAACCTGCTTAATGCAGATGCAATGGAATTATTCAAAGGCATCCCGGCAGATGAGGTTACGGGGGCATTTACTGTAATTGACAATAACGTCCTAATCGGTATACTGACCGGACTCATTTCAGCAGCATTGTACAATAAATTCAGTAATGTAAAGCTGCCTGATTATCTCGCTTTCTTCAGTGGCAGGCGTGCAGTACCGATCATCGCGGTATTTGTAATGGCTGCTCTGGCGGGTCTCCTGTATTTGGTTTGGCCGATAATGTATAATGGTCTGGTCAACTTTGGCGAATGGATCAGCGGCCTTGGTGCATTGGGCGCCGGTCTGTACGGTTTCTTCAATAGACTGCTCATTCCGACCGGCCTGCATCATGCACTCAACTCTGTATTCTGGTTCGATACTGTCGGCATCAACGATATCGGAAACTTCTGGGCGAACGAAGGGGAACAGGGGATTACAGGACGTTATCAGGCCGGGTTCTTCCCGATTATGATGTTCGGCCTGCCGGGCGCTGCGCTCGCGATGTATCATACAGCGAAAACCAAATATAAGAAAGCAGCGGCTTCATTGCTGCTTGCGACTGCACTTACGGCATTCCTTACAGGTGTGACTGAACCGATGGAATTCTCATTCATGTTCCTTGCGCCGCTGCTCTATGTTGTTCATGCATTACTTACAGGGGTATCAATGTTCGTTGCGGCAAGTTTCGAATGGACAGCAGGTTTCAGTTTCAGTGCGGGACTGATAGATTTCCTGCTAAGCTCAAGGATACCGATTGCGAATCAGCCGTATATGCTGATGGTTCAGGGTGCTGGATTCTTCATCCTGTACTACATCATATTCAGGGTCCTGATTACTGCATTGAATATTAAGACGCCAGGACGTGATGCCTCAATACTCGGAGAATCTGAAGATGTAACCGTAGACACACAAGAGGAAGTAGCAGGACATCCTGTCTCCAATACTGCTGGAGAAGATAAATATACACAGAAAGCCGACAAAATCCTCATCGGGCTCGGCGGCAGGGAGAACATCGATACGGTGGATTACTGCACGACAAGGCTGAGGGTAAATGTCCACGATGATTCCAAGATCGATGAAGGCCAGCTTAAGGCTTCGGGTGCCCATGGCGTGGTCAAACCGGGCAAAAACAACGTTCAGGTTGTTGTAGGTACGGAAGTTGAACATGTGGCTGAAGAAATGAAACGCATGCTCTAGAAGTTTTTCAAGGCATTCCGGATTTCCGGAATGCTTTTTTTAGTGGTGGCGGGAAGTTTATTATATAATGGCGGAAAAGGAGGGGGACAATGTTCTCGTTTAATAATCCCGTAGAGATAAAGTTCGGGGATGGTATTTTCACCCGGCTGAATGAATTTGTTGAAGACTTTGGCTATGAACGGATCGTTGTGGCCGCATCCGGGTCCCAGGTGAAGAATGGTGTCGTGGAACTGATCGAATCACTGCTCGGGGACAAGGTGCGCGGGGTGATCACAGGCATTGAGGCGAATCCGACGCTCGCCAATGTCGAATCGATTGCCAGTGCAATGTATGAACATGATGCACATGCCGTCATTGCAACGGGCGGCGGCTCGGTGATGGATGCAGCAAAAGCTGCTGCGGCGTCATATATGCAGGGCATCGATGTCGGGGAACTGTTCGGGCATACGGATTTCTCAGAAGCACTGCCGATCATTGCGGTGCCGTCTACGAGCGGCTCCGCTTCGGAAGTGACACCGACAAGTGTCATCAGTGACAAGGAAAACGGTTTGAAAGTTCCTTTGGCAGGAAAAGGGCTCTATCCGAAGCTGGCGGTTGTGGATCCGGAGCTTACATTTACATGCCCTCCCAATATTACGGCTGTTTCAGGTATCGATGTCATCTGCCATGCTCTTGACAGCTTTGGGTCGGTCAAAAGCAATCCGATCTCCGATACACTTGCAGTCCGTGCGGCCGGACTCGCGTTCCGTAATCTGGAAGCGGCATTTCTGGAGCCCGAGAACAGGGAAGCGCGCAGAAACATGTCACTCGGCAGCATGCTTGCCGGACTGGCATTCAGTCAGACCGGCACGACGGCGTCACACGCAATGAGTTATTATCTGACTTCGCATTTCAACATCCCCCACGGAGAAGCGTGTGCTTTTTCACTGGATGAATGGTTCGTCATCAACGCGGAAGCGGATCCCCGGCTGCATCATCATGCAAAGGACATAGGATTCGAAGATGCCGGGGACCTCGCCCGCCGGTTCAATGAACTCAAGGGCAAAGTGGGTCTGAGGATGACCTTGAAGGATCTTGGCATCGGACAGGAAGCGATGGAGGATATTGCGGATGAGACACTGAAGCAGGCGAACATGAAAAACAACATAGCACAATTGGATAAATCGGGAATCGTACAGCTGCTTGAACGAAAGCGGGGATGATCTTTATTAAGAGGTCCCTTTTTTCAGCGGGTTTATGCTGTGCTGATTTTACTTGCGGGGTGTGACGGTATGGGTGAGGAAAAGGATTATCTGGTGATCAGGAGGCCGGAGATTTCCGATGCGCTGAGAATTGCCGTAATATGCAGCGAAGGCTGGCGCCAGACGGTGGACGGGACGATGTCCGAATCTTTCCAGCGGAGCATAATCTCCTTCTGGTACACAGAAGATAAAGTGGCCGGGGATATCAGACGCGGCAGCTACAGTTATGTTGCAGAGGTAAACGGCGTGGTCGCAGGGGTCATCGGAGGCGGCATGACGGCGCTTGATACATCTAAAGTGTTCGTCTTTTATGTAGACCGGGAATACCGTTACCGGGGCATCGGTAAAGAACTGCTTGCGAAAATTACAGAGGGTCACAGGAAAAGAGGGGCGGTCTGCCAATGGGTCTCTGTACAGGAAGGGAATGAACACGGCCTGCCGTTTTACGAAGCAAGAGGTTTCGTATACCAGCGCGACAAGAAGACGAAGACCGAAACCGGGGAGGTGCAGATATCCCGCCGGTACAGGCGGGAACTGTAGAAGTCTGTATGCGTGACAATGCGCTGTCACAGGCTTTTGTTTTTACGGAGATTGTCAATCTCTGTTCCCGCCACTCTGACGTGGTCTGCCACTTTTTCGCTGATGTCTTCCAGATGGAAGGCGGATTCCGCTTTACTCAAATGTTCTTCCGCGTTATCCGGATCATACAGAGCGGTGTAGATGAGGCACATGAGATGATGGGTCCTGCCCAGATAGTACATCGTGTTGCGTTCCTGGATTCTGATCAGCAGTTTGTAGCATATGTCCAGTGCCTGTATGTAATCGTGGTTGCTGTACAGGCTGTTCGCGTAGCCGTAGTATAACTGGATCAGCATATAATGATCGAAGTGATTGATATCCTCATGTTCCAGTATGCGTGTCCTGTAGCGGGTGTACATTTCAAGTGCATCGTCATACTTTTCCTGAATAAGGTATAAATCTCCAAGTGAATTGATAATCTCAAGCTCGAGATCCGACTTGTTCTTCTTTGTTCTCATCAGTTCCACGAGAATCTTTTCTGCTTCATCGTACTTCTTTTCATTTCTGAATGTGATGGCAGAGTATGTCCTGAAGAGTCTGTCGAAATTATTGTATTTCAAGTCGAAACCGTCATGCTTGTTTATTGTTTCATCGGCATCCTTCAGGGTCATCTTCAGCATTTCGGGATGTCTGAAATAGACATATTCACGCAATTTTTCCAAATAATAATCGATCATCGCATATTCTGAGCCTTCGTCGACGAATAAAGTCTGTATGCTGATGCCAAGGCGCTGGCACAGCTGATAGAGCACCTCTGCCGTAATTGCAGTATCCCCGCGTTCGAATCTGTAGATGGTTGTCATGCCGCATATGCCTTCTGTGAGATCTTTATGGGTCAGACCTTTCAGCTGGCGTAATTTTTTGAACCGCTCAAAATATTCCATTGATATCCTCCCGTTTGTTCACAATTTTTGCATATGTGAATATTGATTAAATATTTAGAATACTACATAATATGGTTATAGACATTGATTGGTGGTGAAGGGATGAAAAAACTTATCAGCGTATTGATTGTGAGTCTGATGCTGTTTGGCGCAGTGACATTCACCAGTCCGGAAACAGTAGAAGCGAGTATTGTTAAGTCGGATGAGCCGGCATACAGTGTCATGAACGGCGGTCCATACATGTCTGATGGTAGACCCCGCCCGATCGATGTTTATTAGCAACTTATAGTAAGTTCATTTTTTCCTTACCCTTAATTGGATTTACCCCTGCCTGAGAAATGCACCCGACCTCTTAATAATTTCAGGCAGGGGCTTTTTATGCCCGAAATATGCTGAATGCATATAAATAACCTGGTTTTCATGTTAACATACCCAGATTCGAAATACTTTAACGCCCAAATGAAATTTATTTATCATAATTATACATATGACACGGTTTAATTTCATTTTCGAAGCAATTTGTTATAATTGGGGAAAAAGATTTCGGAGGAAGACATGAAGAAATACATAAGAGTGGTCGGAGCTGTCATTGTAAATGAAAATGACGAAATTTTATGTGCCCAGCGCCCTGAAGGAAAAAGCCTTGAGCTGATGTGGGAATTCCCCGGCGGTAAAATCGAAGAGGGGGAGGAACCTCTGGATGCCCTGATACGTGAACTGGAAGAGGAAATGGGCTGCCGGATCGAAGTGGGTGACAAGATCACCACTACTGTCCATGAATATGATTTCGGCATTGTCGAGTTGACGACCTATTACTCCAAAGTGACATCTGGTGAAATCCAGCTGCTTGAACATGTCGATATGAAATGGCTCAAAAGGGATGTCATCGATGCACTGGATTGGGCGCCTGCCGACATTCCGGCGATTGAACTGATTAAAAAAGGATAGTTTTATATGGAAGGTACATTATACCCGTTCAGAACGCAGCACATATTTCGCGACAGGTGAAAATCTCAGGGAGCAGTATGACGAAAGCATTGTGCTGAAAGACCTGCTGGGACCGACAACGTTCAACAACAGGTACATCATTGAAGATGTCGGTTACGGGCTTGTCCTGTGGAAGAGTACAGGGGAGTTGCCGGGCATTGAGACACCGGCAATCGTTCTATCATCCATCTGGCATCAATCATGCAGGAGTGCAACTTCACGCAGGAGGGGCTGACCTTTGATAAAGCCGGTATCGACAGTAAAATGGAACTGAATGCACAAGTATGAAAAACGGGGCTGGGACATAAACATCCCCAGAAAAATTAATCCGTACATTAGCTTTCCCGGGGCATCTGCGTAAGCCTGCAGTCTTACGCAGATGCCATTCGCCGGGTGTCTAACGTACGGATTTTATCTGTAATTCATAAAATATACTATCTTCCGGGAGTTTTGTCCCAGCTCCAATTCAGCTATTCATCCTTTTTATGGGTGATGACTTCCGCTCCGCGGTTGCCGGCGATCTCTTTTGCCCGCTTAACGGCTTCCTCTTTCGTATCATACGTGTTGCTGGGACGTTTCGCCCCTTTTGTCTGTACTTTCCATTCGTCATCTTCATAGAAGACCTCGACGTCGTTATCAGCTATTTTGCCGCCCTGGACATCGGGATCGTCTTCGTGCTGGGTGATGTCTTTATCCTCAAGTTCTTTTAATTCTTTCTCGGTAGCATCTTTATACCAATCCTGTGCCTGTTCGGTCCCGATCGGGATTGCACGGTCATCGTCATACCCTTCTTTAAGCAGTGCATTGATGATATCAATCGCTTTTCTTCGTTCCAGCTTTTCCATATTCTTCAGTGAATCCGGATAATCATTTGTTGTATAAGGCATTCCGATTTCTCCTTTCGTCAATCTCTAGTAATATAGTACCCACAATACTGAAGATTAAAGGTGATAAAATGCTATTCAAGTATGAAGTCGAAACCGATAAGCGGGAAAGTTTTATCAATATCGATTCACTCGTGCAGAAAGCGCTCGCAGAATCCAAGCTGAAAAGCGGGGTGGTGGTTGTCTTCACACCGCATACTACTGCGGGTGTTACAATCAATGAGAATGCAGATCCGGATGTCGTGCGGGATCTGGTCTACGGCATGAATGTCACGTTCGACAACAAAAAAGAGTACCGGCATGCCGAGGGCAATTCGGACTCCCATATGAAATCGTCGCTCGTGGGTGCAAGTGAGACGCTGATTGTGGAAAAAGGCGAAGTGATCTATGGCACATGGCAGAGCACATACTTTGCAGAGTTCGACGGGCCGCGCAGGAGAACCGTCTATATTAAAGTGGTCAAAGGATAATTGATTTGCGCAGACACAGAAAAACCTGCACCGGGTGAGTGCAGGAAAAATAGGAGAAATTTTTATTAAGAAAATGGAATAGGTTATAGTTAATGTTAATTAACTATCTTTATAATACTGAATTTTCAGATTAATTGCAAGGGCTTATTTCATTTTTCCGGTTTATTTTTTGGGTATTGGGTAAATGATGGCAAAAGGATATAGGAGGCAGTTATGGAATTCATCAAATCATTATTTGTATTTCTTTTTAAATTGTTGGTTGTACTGCTCGTCGTTGCAACAGCGGGAATTGCCGTTTTGGCATTCTTTTTGAAAAAAGACGTGGATGAAATCAAAGAATTCACGGAGAACCTGAAACGGGAAGTCAACACGGAAAACGAATAGCCGGTCTTTTTGGCGGGACACTTCCGGTGTCCCGCTTTTGTCTTGGCCGGCGGGTGTCCGGGGCATGATTGAGCGCACGGATGCACAGCCCGGCAGACATGCAATCATTTACGCGCCATTTCCGCTTTTAATTCCAGCGTGCTCATATACCGGATCACTGTTCCCTTATCATCGCTTCTTAAACGACGATAAGATGAGGCCGCTATGTCATCATCGTTCCAAAACCGACGCTGACATCCCGACAAAAAACGCCCCGGAAGGGGCGCCCAATTCAAAACTATTCGTTCAACGCTCTGTCGATCACCTGGATATTTTCACGCATAAGTGATTGATAGGTTGCATCATCTGGATCTCTGTCGGTCAGAACGGAGAGGTTGTGGAATTCCAGCGGCTCGGTGTCGGTTTCCCGCCGGATGGTGTCGGCAATCCTGGATGTGAGGTTCTGTTCATAAAGTATATAAGGTGTCCCCTGTGCTTCGACGTTTTCTATGATTTCGACGAGTTCCTGCTGGGACGGCTCCTGATTGTTCATGCCGGTGATGCCGACCTGGTTGAAATGATATCGGTCTGCAAGATAACCGAGGGATTCGTGCGAAATGTAGATGGTGTCGCGCACAGGAGTTCCGGTTATAGCCTTGAATTCTGCATCGATGTCTTTGAGATCATTCGCAAGAGCCTCGAAGTTTTCATTGTAGAGCGCTTCCTGATCCGGATTCATCTCCACCAGCCTGTCCTTTATCGATTCGGCCATCTGAAGGGAAAATACCGGATCCAGCCATATGTGCGGATCTTCCGATCCATGCCCATGCCCTTCATCACCATGTCCATGCGCCTCATCATGATCTTCATCCCCGTGGTCATGCCCCTCGTGCATTTCTATGAAATCATCTTCGGAAATGGTGTTTCCCGCTGCATGGAAATTGCTGTGGTCTCCGACTGCATTTTTGATCTTTTCCGCGACGGGGTCGAATTCATCGGTAGTGTAGAGGAACAAATCCCCGCCGGCGAAGTCGATCATCTCTTTTTGTGTGGGTTCATATGAGTGAATGTCGACACCATTCGGATAGATCGTCTCCACATCGACCGTGTCCCCGCCAATCTGCTCAGCAAAACTTTTCAGCGGGAAGACGGTTGTATAGATCTGCATAGTCCCATCTTCACTGCCGCCATCTCTGTCATTTCCACAGGCGGCAAGTGTGAGCACCAGCAGAGCCGTATATATGACTGTCATTATTTTTTTCATGTATGTGTACTCCTTTTATTCGGCATAACGTAATGATTACGATTTAAAATTATATCGTAACGATTACGATTGCACAAGGGGATGAATCGTTATTTTTATAAAAGTATTGAAAAAAACAGTAGAAACGCTTAAAATGGTTAAGGCGGTTTAATGAATACGGGGATCTGGCTGATATTGTACAGCAATCGTTTCATCCCACATTGCGGGATGATCAACTGGCCAGTTGAAAAGTAGCCCGGCAGTCCTTTCAGAGTACTGTCTGACATGGTATAATATTAATATTGTTCCAATTTTGCAGATCCATCGCCGCAAATCGAACTGGAAACACGTATAGCAAAGGAGGCGGAACTGATGAGAGTAAATGTAACTTTGGCTTGCACTGACTGTGGAGATCGTAACTATATTACGACTAAAAACAAAAAAAACAATCCTGAGCGTATTGAAATGAAAAAATACTGCCCTAGATCAAACAGCTACACACTTCATCGTGAAACGAAGTAAGTGTCGCTTTCCGGCCTCCTGATTACAGGCGGCCTTTTTTGTGCGCGTATATGATTAGTGGCGGTTCCTGTGTTTATTCTGCTATGATTGAAGGGAAGAGTACACGGTTTGTGTTCATAAAAAGTCCATGGAGGAGAACTTGCTAATGACGACGATTATGGAAGGTAAGAAAGTTGCTGCCTATCTTTCCGGGGAGATTACGGATGCGCTCGCGGAATCCCATAAGCACGGGATCAAGCCGAAGGTGGCCTTTGTCAGGATCGGGGAACTGACGGATGCGATCTCCTATGAAAATGCCGCAATGAAACGCTTGGAAAAGCTCGGCATCGAGACGGAACAGTATCACTTTGCGGGGGACGTTTCCGCAAAGGCGTTTCTGACGAAATTCAGGGAGATCAACGAGGATTACTCGGTCAACGGCATCCTGCTGCTGCAGCCGGTGCCGAAACACATCGACATGAAGCGCGTCGTGGAACTGATGAATCCGATCAAGGACATCGACGGCATGACGCCGGTCAACATGGGGAAGGTATTGACGGGTGAGCCGGACCGCCTTGAACCATGCACACCCGCTGCAGTCATGGAAATCCTGAAATTCTATGACATCGATCTCAAGGGCAGGAATGTCACCGTGGTCGGCGCGAGTGCGGTTGTGGGTAAACCGCTCACCCTGTCGCTGATTAACAAAGAAGCGACGGTGACCACATGCAACCTCTACACCGATGACCTGGTGGATAAATGCAAAAATGCGGATGTGATCATCAGCGCTGCAGGCGTCAGAAATCTGGTCGATGATGCACACGTCAAAGAGGGCGCGGTCGTCATCGATGTCGGTATCAACTTCACCGAGGAAGGCAGAATGGTCGGTGATGTGAACTATGAAGCAGTCAAGGACAAGACTTCCTATATCACCCCTGTGCCGGGTGGTGTGGGTGCAATCACTACGACTGTGCTTGCCTATCATCTGATGATGGCGACGGATTTTCAAAAAGAACCGGTGCTGTTCCTCGAGGACTGACCGGCATGTACCGGCCGGGCGTATGCCCCGGCCTTTTTGAATACGCATTTTTCACAGCATCATTATATCGAGGATGTCCATGAAGGAGATGAACACCATATCATCCGCCGGGCTGTTTGTCTTCTGTCCGATCAGCATCATGCTCCACTTGTCTATCGTGATGATATCGACTGTAATATGGAAACGTCTACCGTCATAGTAGTATTCGACTTTTACCTTTCGTTTGTCCTGCCGGGCTTTTTTCAGTATGCGGTCCATCTCCTCCAGCCGGTCGTCGGAGAGTTCCGGGCGGCTGATCTTTGTCTGGTCGTCGACCAGACGCCTGACTGTTTCGAATTGTTCAGGCATCGTGGCGAAAGGGGCCCATTTGATCATCCCTCTGCCCTGTGGAATATTGGAGTCCAGTTTTTCGATGGGTATATCCCGGTAATCCATTTGCATCGCCTCTTCTTCAATAAACTTTGTCAACCTCATTATACGAACATATGTTCTGTTTTTCAATGAAGGATATCAAACTGTTCATTTAGGGAACAGGGACTTGTATGCTAAGATTATTAGAAAGTGAAATTAGGAGGAAGAATAAATGATCGGATATATTGGAAGTTACACCAAAGAGAACGGCCAGGGTATATACAGGTATGAGTTGGATTCTGAAAAAGGGGAGTTCAAATCTGTTGAAGTTGCTGCGCAAACACCGAATGCGACTTATCTGGACATTCAGAATGACCGCATCTATGCAATCAAAAAAGGCAAGACAAAAGGCGGTGTGGCAACATACGAAATCGCCGATCTCGAAACGGGTGAACTCAGGTTCATCGACGATTGCCTGGAAGAGGGCGGATCGGGCTGCCACTTGATGCTGACTTCGGATCAGAACCATCTGGTGGATACCGTCTACGGATCCGGAGAGGTACGTCTTTACGAAGTCGATGACAGAGGTGTCGTGACGGACCGGCTGGATGTTTTCCAGGTAGAGGGGGACGGTCCGCACGAACGCCAGGACGGCCCGCATGCCCATTTTGTAACGGAGACTCCCGACAGGCAGTATCTTGTTGCAGTGGATCTTGGTGCCGATAAACTGGTTACATTGAAAATCGATGAAGGCAAACTTGAGCAGGTGGCGGAGTGCAGTGTGGCTCCGGGCAGCGGTCCGCGTCATCTTGTGTTCAACGAAGCTGGGGACTATGCGTTCATATTCACTGAACTGTCCAATGAAGTGATCGGCGCCTCTTATGAAGACGGAGTCTTCACGCCGGAGGATGTTTATTCCGCTCTGCCTGAGGATTTTGACGGCCACTCGCAGGGGGCGGCAATCCGCAGGCACCCGAGCAGGGGATTCCTTTATGTATCGAACAGGGGCCATAACAGCATAGCCGTGTTCAAAGTGGACGAAGCGGGGAGGAAACTCGAGAGGATCCAGATTGAACCGACCCACGGCGACTGGCCGCGCGATTTCAACATCACACCGGATGGGAAGCACCTCATCTGCGCCCATGAGCGGTCACATAACCTCGTGCTGTTCGATGTGAATGAAGACGGCACGCTCACGCGTCGGGAAAGCGAAGCGGAAGTGCCGGAAGGTGTTTTCGTCGGATTCATGTAAGATGAGAAAAAAGACAGTGATCCTCATTATATTCATCCTCGCGGCCGTCCTCCTGCTTGTCCTGCCGCTTGCGGACAAGACGAGCGGTTCGGAGCGGGTCATCATAGACAATACACTCCGCGAGATTGTGCATCCTTCCTGTTTTGATCAGGCGGAGCTCACGAACTATATCGATGAAGTGTCCTATTCAAGGGCCACAGAAGAGCTCGGCTATACAGTGGAAGATGAATGCTCCGGGCAGTATCTCGAAGAAGGCAGGGAAAGTGTAATAAGTAAAATATTTAATTAGTACAGTTGATGGATTATATTGATTTTTCAGAAAACTGATGGTACTATTTAGTCATACCATTTTTTTCATTCTTTCAACTATTATTTTTTGGAATTGCCTTCCATAAAAAAGGCCCCGCAAATGCGGGGCCTTTTTTATGGCCTATTTTATTTTGACGTCATCATATGCATCGTCTTTAATGGCGGCTGCCACATAAGGGCATGTCGGCTGGATCTTTTTGTCATTTGCCCGTGCCATCTCGACAATCTCATCGACGAGATCCTTGGCAAGACCTCTGTTGCGGTATTCAGGTTCTGTAAACGTGCTGGTCACATCGTAGTAGTCGCCATGCTCTTCGTAGATGAGTTCGGCGATGATGTTATGCCCTTCCTCGAGAAAAAGTTTTCCGTCTTCTTTCTTAAGCATGAAATCTGCTCCTTTCTATGACAAAGCTTTGGTGATATTCGGTACAACCTGCTTCTTGCGGGAGACGACTCCCTCCAATACTGCGGTGTTATCATCAAGGGCGACATCGAATGCTTTCTCTACAGCACCGGACTCCTTGCCGAGTGACAATACTTTGGAGTCGGATTTAAGGATATCAGTCACGACGAGTACGAACAGATCGTAACCTTCCTTTTCAATCTGGCCATTGATTGCTGCTTCGATTTCTTCTCTCCGTTCAAAGACCTCATCCACATCCACGACATTGATCTGGGCGATGCGCGTCGTCTTGATACCCATGTCGAAGGACTTCGCATCTCCTGTGATCAGTTCTTCGGCGGACTTGTCCTTAGTGGAAGCCCCCGCCTTGAGCATGTCGATTCCGTACGCTTCAAGATCCACACCTGCAATCTCCTTCAGTTCCGATGCTGCATCGATATCCTCTTCAGTCGTTGTCGGCGACTTGAACAGCAGCGTATCCGAGATGATTGCAGAAACCATCAGTCCCGCCATCTCTTTTGTGATTTCAAGTCCGTTTTCCTTATAGACCTTGTTGAGGATTGTCGCTGTACATCCCACAGGTTCCGCACGATAGTGGAGCGGGGCTTCTGTGTGGAAGTTTGCGATGCGGTGGTGGTCGAACACTTTCAGGATCTCCGCTTTTTCGATGTTGTCCGCGGACTGCTGGAACTCATTATGGTCGACCAGGATGACGGTCTCATCCGCGTCGAGTGCCCCGAGGATCTCCGGTGACGGAGCACCGAAGTATTCAAGCGCGTATTCTGTCTCCGCATTGATTTCACCGAGGCGGAAAGCTTTTGCGTCGCGCCCCAGACGGCTTTCGATGTCTGCTGCAACAATCGCGGATGTGATCGTATCCGTGTCCGGATTCTGATGTCCAAAAATTTTAACTGCACTCATGTTTAATGTCTCCTTTGATATGTTATTACTATTCCCATTTTATCACTCAGCCACTCATTCTTCTATCGTTCAACTGTTGCGCCGAGTGAATTTTTGAAGTGTTCCAGTGCAAAAGTGTGGCCGTCAGGGTTGAATGAACCCACACACGACGCAGGTACTGTGATCCGGTACCCTTTATTATACGCATCCACTGCGGTGTGCAGGATGCAGATGTCGGTAACGAGACCGGTGAGGGTGAGAGAATTGATGCCTCTTTCCGCGAGCAGCTGTCCGAGATTGGTGCCGGCAAACGCACTGTACCGGGTCTTGTCTATGAAAAATATGTTTGGCGCAGATTCGATCTCTTCATAGATGTCCTTTACCCTGCCGAACAGTTCACGTCCCTTTGTGCCGGCAATGTTGTGGGGCGGGAACAGCTTTGTTTCAGGATGATGCTCGTCCCCTTCCTGGTGGATATCCATCAGGAAGAACACCGGGCGCCCGGCTTCATGGAATTCCCTGATCTTATCCGTCAGTGCATCTTCGATTGCGAGAGCAGGTTCCCCCGCGGTAAGTTTTCCTTGCGGTGCGGCGAAATCATAGGAATAATCGATGACAAGCAGTGCTTCTGACATATAGATCCCTCTTTTCTGAATATTTGTTACGTCCATTATTCCATTAAATGGTACAGAATTCTATCGTACGGCAGCTTTTCCTTTCTGCATGAATAAAATATTCATAGTTACCAGTACAAAGATGATGCATGCGAAAAATGTGAAGTAGTGTGCACCGCCCGTCATGCCGATAATTGCCCCGCCTGCGGCAGGGCCGCTAATGCTTCCGAGGCTGAACATGACGCCTGCCATCAGGTTGCCCGCCGGCAGGTTCGATTTCGGCGTGATATCGGTCATGTAGCTGATACCGAGCGAATACATGGAGCCGACGAAGATGCCCGCCAGTATGAAGGAGAGGAGGAGCATGATGAATGACCCGCTGAATATCTCCATCATGAGAAATGTGGCCACGCCGAGGGCGAGCAGTATGTTGATGAGCTTCCCCCGTCCGACCCTGTCACCGAGACCGCCGATCGGCACCTGGAGCAGTATGGCTCCGAGGCTGAAGGCCGGCAGTATCCATGTGATCTCCGACAGCTTGAAATCATGCCGGATGGCAAACACCGGGAAGTTGCTGTTGAGGGAGGCCTCGAGCACCCCGTAGAGCATGGGGAATAAAAATGCCACCCAGCTTGTTTTCAGCACATTCCTGAAGTTTTTGAGTGTATTGACCAGACTGGCCTTCCCGCCGGTGTCTTCGGGCTTTGCACCCTCCGCACCCTTCAGCAGGAAAATCAGCGGCCACGCCATCATTGTCAGCACCCCTGAAACGAGGAACGGGAGCGGCTCCCATATTGTTACGAGCTCGCTCACTTTCGGGCCGATCATGAATCCCGCCGAGAAGAACAGGCCGTAAAAGGCGATGACTTTGCCGAGTTTGTGCTGAGGCGTGCTTGTGGTCAGCCATGTCTGTGTGCTGAAGTGGAGTGCATTGTCGCCGATGCCGACGATCAGGCGGAGTATGAACCACAGCCATATCGAATCGAGCAGGGGGAATGCAAGGAGTGACAGACCCACGATGGCGCCGCCTGTGATGATCATCGGACGGAAACCGTATCTTCGGAGCGGCGCCTCGATGAACAATGCCGACAGGAGGACGCCTATGTAAAGGCCCGATGCATGCAGCCCGTTGATGGTGGCACTGACCTGCCGGTTTTCGAAGATGAATGATATGAGTGGGAGGAGCATTCCCTGGGAGAACCCGGATATGCAGACGATGACGGACAGGATGATGAATCGTGCCCTGAAGCTCTCTGTTTTCATGTTATGCCTCCAGACGATTATAGTAATGATACAGTATATTCTTGTGTTAAACTGGTTATGAATAATTATAACTGATTTACAGCATACATGAAGGGATTGGCAAGGATGTATAAATTTGAGGACGACAGCTTTATGCTCCACACGGATCTGTACCAGATCAACATGAGCCAGACTTATCTGGAACAGGGTTTGGCAGACCGCACTGCGGTGTTCGACCTTTATTTCAGGGAAATGCCTTTTGGCAATGGCTACGCCGTATTTGCCGGGCTGGAGCGCATCATCGACTTTTTGGAGAATCTCCGTTTTACAGAATCGGATATTGAATATCTGAGGAGCCTCGGATACGGAGAGGATTTTCTGGGATATCTCCGGGATCTCCGGTTCACGGGCAATGTCCGGGCTGTGGAGGAGGGCGAGCTCGTATTCGCCAACATGCCGCTCGTGCAGATCGAAGCGCCGATTATTGAAGCGCAGCTGATTGAAACGGCACTGCTCAACATTGTAAACTTCCAGACGCTGATTGCGACAAAGGCGAGCAGGATCCGCCAGCTTGTGCCGGGTGATATGCTGATGGAGTTCGGCACCCGCCGGGCGCATGAATTCGATGCGGCACTGTGGGGGGCACGCGCTGCCATCATCGGCGGTTTCGACGGGACCAGCAACGTGCGTGCCGCGAAACTGTTCGGTCTGGATGCAAGCGGCACCCATGCCCATGCGATGGTCCAGGCATACGGCGATGATTATGATGCGTTCAAAGCCTATGCCGGGACACACAGGGACTGTGTATTTCTCGTTGATACCTTCGATACACTGAGGTCGGGAGTGCCGAATGCGATCAGAGTGGCCAAAGAATATGGCGACCGGATCAACTTCATCGGCATACGGCTCGACTCAGGCGATATCGCCTACCTTTCCAAGGAGGCGCGCAAGATGCTGGATGAAGCGGGTTTTCCCGAAGCCAAGATTGTCGTCTCCAACGACCTTGATGAAGTGACAATCGTTTCACTGCTGTCGCAGGGGGCTAAAGTGGACAACTGGGGTATCGGCACAAAGCTGATCACTGCCTATGATCAGCCGGCACTCGGTGCCGTCTATAAACTGGCTGCCGTGGAAAACGAAGCGGGGACACTTGAGAACCGCATCAAGATTTCCGGCAATCCGGAAAAAGTCACGACACCTGGCAAAAAGGATGTGTACCGCATCATCAATAAGTATACCGGCATGTCCGAAGGCGAGTACATCACCCATGCCGGTGAAGAGGTGGATGAAGATGCACCGTTGCTCATGTTCCACCCTGTCCATACGATGAAGCGCAAGCTGATCCGGTCATTTGAGAAAGTGGAGCTCCTGAAGGATATCTTCAAGGATGGGGAACTGGTATATGAAAGGGAAGAAGTAGCTGAGATAAAACGGCGCCTTGAGAGTAATCTCTCCATTCTTTGGGAAGAGTATAAGAGATTCCTGAATCCGGAGGCATATCCGGTGGACCTCTCCACTGAACTGTGGCAGATCAAACAGGACCTTATCGAAGAAGCAAGCAATAAAACATTGGAGTGATTATGTATGAGACCATTACAGCAGGAAATAATTGATGATTTTCATGTAAAGCCCGAAATAGATCCGGAAACAGAGATCAGAGAAATCATCGATTTCATGAAGACATATGTGAAGCACAATCCATTCATAAAGTCCTTTGTCCTCGGCATCTCGGGCGGACAGGATTCAACCCTGCTCGGAAAGATGGTACAGATGGCTGTCGATGAACTCAATCAGGAGTCGGGGGGCGGCTATGCATTCCATGCGCTCCGTCTGCCCTACGGCAGACAGAATGATGAGGCGGATGCGCTTGATGCGATCGAGTTCATCAGCCCGACACACGAAGCAACAATCGATATCAAGCCGAGTGTCGATGCGAGTGTGGAATCGCTGCAATCGGCGGGATATGAGCTGAACGATTTCGTCGAAGGGAATGAAAAGGCGCGTGAACGCATGAAAGCACAGTATGCGGTTGCAGCAAGCCAGAACGGAATCGTGCTCGGTACCGACCATCCGGCCGAAGCCATCACAGGCTTCTATACGAAATACGGGGACGGAGCGAGTGACCTTGTGCCGCTGTTCGGATTGAACAAACGCCAGGGTAAGCTGATGATGGAATATCTCGGTGCGCCGGAGAACTTATTGAGCAAAGTGCCGACGGCGGATCTTGAGGATGACAGGCCGATGGTCAGCGATGAGGAGGCGCTGGGTGTTACCTACAAAGCGATTGACGACTTCCTTGAGGGCAGGGAAGTGTCCGATGAGGACTATGAAACGATTGTAAAATGGTACAAAAAGTCCCAGCACAAACGCGATCTGCCGTACCACAGGCATAACCTGCCGAAATACGAAGCAGAAGAAAAATAGAATTTCAGAAATTGTAAGCAGAGAGGGAATTTAGCATGATAACAGCCATTTCCACAAACCCCTGGCTGATGGTGCTTGTCATATTCGTCATCAATATCATATATGTGAGCTTTCTGACGATGCGCACCATTGCAACACTTAAAGGGTACCGTTATACAGCAGCAACATTCAGCATCATGGAGACATTCGTCTATGTCATCGGACTGGGACTTGTGCTTGAGAACCTGGATCAGTTCCAGAATGTCGTGGCATATGCACTCGGCTTCGGGGCAGGTATCCTTGTCGGGCTCAAGATTGAAGAAAGGCTGGCGCTCGGCTACCTCGTCGTCAATGTCATCACGGCGGAGAAGGACCGTGATCTGCCGACGAACATCAGAGACCTGGGATACGGCGTCACGCACGGCTATCAGTACGGCCGGGACGGCGAACGGACCACGATGCAGATTCTTACACCGAGGAAATATGAGCGTAAACTCATCGCAACCATCAAAGAGCTGGATGAGAAAGCATTCATCATCACCCACGAACCGAAGAACATCAACGGTGGATTCTGGACAAAGGGTGTCAGACGCCGACGCCTGAAAAATTATGAACCGGAAAACGTGGAAGAAGTACTGGAGGAAATCTATGGAGAGAAGGAACGGGAAGATGCCGGAGAAGCCCAAGAAGAAAAAATTTAAAGTCGCGGGAGGGGAAAGCCCGGGTGACTGTCTGGACCGTATGCGGGCTGAAGGCTACTCCCCCGTGCGGCGCACTGAGCGGCCTGTATTCACAGAAAAGGACGGCGGAAAGGTCGTTGACTATCAGGAGATAATTTTTGAAGGAAAACTCACAGAGGAATAGACGGGGGCCGTCGCCTGCACTTATTTGCGAACATTGAAATTAATTATAATTTCAATGTTCGTTTTTATTGATGTTTGTTATAATGATACCGAATTGATAATTAAGGAGCGTGTATGCATGATTTCCCGTTATTCCCGTGAGGAAATGTCAAAGATTTGGACAGAAGAGAACAGATTTAAAGCATGGCTTGAAGTGGAGATCCTGGCATCGGAAGCATGGGCGGAGCTTGGGTTTATTCCGGCGGATGAGGTCGGCCTGATCAGGAAGAATGCTGAAATCGATGTCGACCGCATCAAGGAGATAGAAGCCGAAACCCGTCATGATGTCGTCGCTTTCACCCGTCAGGTGTCTGAGACATTGGGCGAGGAGAAGAAGTGGGTGCATTACGGCCTCACTTCGACGGATGTTGTGGATACAGCACAGAGTTATATCATCAGACAGGCGAATGAAATAATCGAACGTGACCTTGAGCGTTTCATCGATGTGCTTGCCGCCAAAGCGAGAGAGCATAAGAAGACAATAATGATGGGACGCACACATGGTGTCCATGCGGAGCCGACGACATTCGGCATCAAGATGGCGCTCTGGTACATGGAGATGAAGCGCAACCTTGAACGTTTTAAAAATGTCAGGAAGGAAATCGAAGTCGGCAAGATGAGTGGGGCGGTCGGTACGTTTGCAAACATCCCGCCGGAAGTTGAGGCATATGTATGTGAACATCTGGGGCTTGGTGCCGCAGAAGTCTCCACACAGACGCTGCAGCGTGACCGCCATGCCTATTACATCGCCACTCTCGGCCTGATTGCGACATCGGTCGAAAAATTTGCCGTCGAAGTGCGCGGCCTCCAGAAGACGGAGACACGGGAAGTGGAGGAGGCATTCGGCAAAGGTCAGAAAGGCTCCAGTGCAATGCCGCATAAACGGAATCCGATCGGCAGTGAAAATGTGACGGGCCTCTCCCGTGTGATCCGCGGCTACATCACTACAGCATATGAAAACGTGCCGCTTTGGCATGAGCGTGACATTTCACATTCCTCCGCCGAGCGCATCATGCTGCCGGACGTCACCATTGCATTGAACTATATGCTCAACAGGTTTGCAAATATCATCGGGAACCTGACAGTATTCGAAGATAATATGAAAGCCAATATCGACAGGACATTCGGCCTGGTGTATTCACAGCAGGTCATGCTCACACTCATAGATAAAGGCCTTGTGCGTGAAGAGGCGTATGACCTTGTACAGCCGAAGGCCATGGAATCTTGGGAAACGAAGGTACCATTCCGGGAACTCGTCGAAAAGGACCAGCGGATCAGAAAACTTCTGACCCCGGAGGAGATTGCTGGGTGCTTTGACGAGAAGCACCACCTGAAACGTGTGGAGACCATATTCAAGCGTGCCGGACTCGAATAGACACCCGGCTGTGCCGGTGCAGAAAGGGGGATTTTATGAATAGAAAGCTGTTAACGGGGTTGATGGTTTCAACGGCATTGCTGATGTCTGCATGCAGTATTACGCTGGATGAATTACAGACTGCATCCCACGGAACATTTGAAAAACAGTATTCTCCGGCTGACATTGGCAGTCTCAATGCACTGCCGGACATCGAAGTCATTGACGGTATCACATATGTCGACGGCATACTGGTCGTCAACAAGGAAATCCCGCTGCCGCCGGACTACAGCCCAGGCCTTCAGCAGGAAGTGATCGATGCCTATAAAGAGCTGTTTGCCGATGGTGCGGAGCGGGGCCTTGATTTCACACTGGTCAGCGACTTCAGGACCTACGATTATCAGGCGGGGCTGTACAATAATTATATTGACCGGGACGGGCGTGCGGCGGCAGACAAGTACAGTGCAAAACCCGGTCATTCTGAGCATCAGACCGGACTTGCAATTGATGTGGGTTCAGAGGACAGTGCCACAACCCTCAACATAAAATTCGGTGATACGCCCGAATATGAATGGATGAAGGATGTCGCGCACGAATACGGCTTCATCATAAGGTACCTGGAAGGGAAGGAAGATATTACAGGCTACCAGTATGAACCATGGCATCTGAGATATGTCGGGGACGAGGCGGAGGCCATATATGAAAGCGGCCTGACACTTGAAGAATATCTGGGGATAGACTGAATACTTTGGCGCGGCTCATCGAGCCGCGTTTTTTGTTCGCAAAAACCATGGTTTTCGCACATAATATAAAACAGTGGAGGCTTAAAAATGATATAATATCCTTATGAAATTTAATGGGAGTTTTATATATGCTGAAGGATTGTAGACATGTATTCAAATTGGATCCTGCGAAGGATATCACTGACGAGGCGCTTGCAAAAATCTGTGAATCGGATACTGACGCCATCATCGTCGGCGGGACGGATGGCATAACAGAAGACAATGTACTGGATCTGATGGCCCGGGTGAGGAGGTTTTCCGTGCCGGTGGCGCTGGAAGTGACATCGACGGAAGCTGTCGTGCCGGGGTTCGATCATTACTTCATACCCGCCGTGTTCAATACTAAAGACATCAAATGGCAGCACGGACTGTTGCTCCAGGCGCTGGCTGAATACAGCCATCTGATAGATTACAGTGAAATGTCACTTCTGCCATACATCATCCTGAATGAAGAATGCAAGGCATTTGAAAAATCGGATGCAGAACGTGTGACACATGAAATGGTTCCGCATTACATCAACATGTTGGACAAGCTCTACCAGACGTCCTATATTTACATAGAATACAGCGGTACCTACGGAGAGCCGGAGATTATGCGGATGGTGTGTGACAATGCAGCGCATTCCCACGTCATCTACGGCGGCGGTATCGGGGGACGCGACGAGGCACGGGAGATGGCACAGTATGCCGATACGATAGTGGTCGGAAATGTAATCTATGACAGTACAAAAAAGGCACTCAGAACAATTATCAAGTAAATTGGGGTTTTTAAAATGGACTTAAGCTTAATGAATGAAGAACAAAAACGGGCCATCCGGACGACTGAAGGCCCACTGCTCATAATGGCTGGTGCAGGCAGCGGGAAGACACGTGTGCTCACCCATCGTGTCGCCTATCTGATGGAGGAGAAGGATGTGCCGGCACGGAACATACTGGCCATCACTTTCACCAACAAGGCAGCCCGTGAGATGCGGGACCGCGCGTCTGCACTCATCCGTGACGGCGCCGCTGACATATGGGTGTCCACGTTCCACGCGATGTGTGTGCGCATACTGCGCAGCAACATCAACTATCTTGGGTATGAAAACAGCTTCTCCATCCTTGATCCGACAGATCAGCGTTCTGTAGTGAAGGATATACTGAAGCGGCGCAACCTCGATATCAAACAGCATAATCCGAGAAGCATCATCGGATTCATATCCGATAAGAAGAATTCCCTCATCAGGCCGAAACAGAGTGCTGAAGAGGCGGAAGGCTACCTGGACACGCTCTACAGCGAGATCTATCATGACTACCAGCAGATCCTCTATCGCAACAGCGCACTCGATTTCGACGATCTGATCATGCTGACCATCGAGCTGTTCGAAAAGGAAAAGAAAGTTCTTGAGCGCTACCAGAACCTTTTCCAGTACATTCATGTGGACGAATATCAGGATACCAACCATGCCCAGTACCAGCTGGTCAGGATGCTAGCTGAAAAATACCGCAACATATGCGTAGTTGGTGATTCCGATCAGTCCATCTATAAATTCCGCGGGGCGGATATCACGAACATACTGAATTTCGAGGATGACTACCCGGAAGCGGCAGTGATCAAGCTCGAACAGAACTACCGCTCCAGCAGAAACATCCTGGATGCGGCAAATGCCGTCATCGGCAACAATACTGAACGCAAGCCCAAAGCGCTCCGCACCGACAGGGACGGCGGACCGAAGCTCACAAGCATCGTTTCGGATTCGGAACGCGGGGAAGGACAGGAAATCGTCAGAAATGTCCTCGATCTCTCATCAAAGTATTCCTACAATGACATGGCGGTCCTGTACCGTACGAACGCACAGTCGCGTGCGATTGAGGATGCACTTGTAAAATCCAACATCCCATACAAGATGGTCGGCGGCATGAAATTCTACGACCGTATGGAAATAAAGGATCTCATGAGTTACTTGAAAGTCATCCAGAATCCGAATGACGACATTTCATTCGAACGGATCATCAACGTTCCGAAACGCGGCATCGGCCCTAAGACCGTGGATAAGCTGAAAGAGCACGGCCGTCACACGGGAGCAAGCATATACGAGGCGATCAAGGAGTCCGATTTCATCGGCATTTCCAAGAATGCAGTCGTCAAGCTCATGAACCTGAACGATATGCTGGATAACCTGAAGCAGAAATCGAAATATATGTCTGTCACAGAACTCGTGGATGAAGTATTGGCGGACACCGGCTACCTAGACCTGCTCGAGAAGGAAAATTCGCTCGAATCACGCAGCCGCATCGAAAACCTGGAGGAGTTCAGGACGGTGACCCGTGAATTCGACAGGGAGAATGAAGTATCTGACGAACTTTTATTCACGTTTTTGAGCGATATGGCCCTGGTATCCGACCAGGACGGTGTCGAGGAGGACAGCGGAGTGACGCTGATGACGATGCATGCCTCAAAAGGCCTTGAGTTCAAAGTCATATTCATCGTCGGACTCGAGGAGGGGATATTCCCGTCCAGACGGGTAATGTTCGATGACAAGGAACTCGAAGAAGAGCGCCGCCTGATGTATGTGGCACTGACACGTGCCGAGGACATGCTGTTCCTGTCACGTGCGGACAGCCGCATGATCTACGGCAAGACGGAGTCGAATATGAGGAGCCGTTTCCTTTCTGAAATACCGGAAGAACTTGTTGAAGGCGGGGTTCAGGAGACACCGCAGCCGATTGCATCGGGCAGCTTCCAGATGAACAGGCGCGGACCGAGGAAAAGGAGCCGTGTGATCACCAACAACAGCGGCACGCGCTTCACAGTGGGTGACAAGGTCGAACATAAGAAGTTCGGCGAAGGCATCATCTCCGGTATAAAAGGGGAAGGGGACAGCCAGGAACTCGACATAATATTCACGACTGTCGGTGTCAAAAGGCTGCTTGCAAACTTTGCACCGCTGACAAAGAAGGAGTAGGTAAATTTTATGGAAGAGAAAATCAAAGAGCTGCAGGATAGGCTGAACCGTTATAACTACGAATATCATGTGCTCGACAATCCCTCCGTTCCCGACAGTGAATATGACAGATTGCTGCATGAACTGATTGCACTGGAAGAGCAGTATCCCGAAACAAAGACAGATACTTCCCCGACTGTCAGGGTTGGCGGGGAGGTCATGAGCCGCTTTGAGAAAGTGGCGCACGACACGCCGATGCTCAGCCTCTCCAATGCATTCAATGCAGAAGAGCTGCGGGCATTCGATAAAAGGGTGCGTGACATGGTCGGTGAAGTGGACTATATGTGCGAGCTTAAGATTGACGGCCTTGCCGTTTCCCTGAAGTATGAAGCGGGCCGCTTTGTCCAGGGGACGACACGCGGGGACGGCACAGTCGGGGAGAACATCACTTCGAATCTCAGGACGATCAAGGCGATCCCGCTTGAAATAAAGAACCCTCTGTCATTCGAAGTCCGCGGTGAAGCTTATATGCCCAAGGCGTCTTTTGAAAGGCTGAACGCAGAAAAGGAGGACAAGGGAGAGGGGCTTTTCCAGAATCCGAGAAACGCAGCGGCAGGATCACTGAGGCAGCTGGATCCGAAGCTTGCAGCCAGAAGGAACCTGTCAGTCTTCCTGTACAGTGTCAACGACCTGACTGAGCTCGATGCGAAGAGCCAGAGCGAAGCGATGGACCGGCTCGACCAGGAAGGCTTTAAAACAAACCATGAGCGCAGACTCGCGGGTGATATCGAAGCGGTGATCGAGTACATAGAATATTGGACAAACCACCGCAACGGTCTCGATTATGATATTGACGGCATCGTCATCAAAGTGAATGACATCAGCAAACAGGATGAAATGGGGTTCACAGCGAAATCTCCCCGCTGGGCGATTGCCTATAAATTCCCGGCCGAAGAAGTGGTCACTGACATCATAGATATCGAGCTGACAGTCGGACGGACGGGGGTCATCACACCGACTGCGATCCTGACGCCGGTGAAGGTGGCGGGAACGACTGTCGCAAGGGCATCACTCCACAACCATGAAATGATCGAGCAGAAAGATGTCAGGATCAATGATAAGGTCGTGATCAGGAAGGCCGGCGACATCATACCGGAAGTGGTCCGGCCGATACTTGAAGAGCGTACCGATCAGAAAGTGTATGAAGCACCGACCGAGTGTCCGGGATGCGGCCATGAAACCGTCAAGCTTGAAAAGGAAGTTGCGATACGGTGCATCAATCCCCAGTGTCCGGCACAATTGATCGAAGGGATGATCCATTTTGTTTCAAGGGGTGCGATGAACATTGATGGGATGGGTGAGAAAGTTGTACGCCAGCTGTTCGATGCCGGACTCGTCCGTGATATCGGTGATATTTACGCACTGACATATGACGATCTGATCCCGCTCGAGCGGATGGGGGATAAAAAAATCAGCAATCTCCTTGCCGCGATAGAAGCATCCAAGGAAAATCCGCTCAGAAAACTGCTCGTTGGACTCGGCATCAGGTTTTTGGGAACAAAAGCATCGGAACTCATTGCCGGCGAATTCGGCTCCATGGAGGAAATCATGAGTCAGCCGGCAGAACGGTTCACAGAAATACCTGAAATCGGTGAGAAGATTGCAAGTTCGATTGTGACATATACCGAGAATCCCGATTTCGGGGCCCTTATCGATAAGCTGGAAGGATTCGGCGTCAATATGACGGAGGACAAGTCTGAAGCAGAGAGCTCGGAATTTTCAGGAATGACTTTTGTCCTGACGGGCAGGCTTGAAGAACTGACACGGACAGAAGCAAAAGAGATGGTTGAAAATGCCGGCGGCAAAGTGACCGGCAGCGTTTCAGGCAATACGGATGTAGTGGTGGCGGGGGCAGATGCCGGAAGTAAGCTCGAGAAGGCACAGTCACTGGGTGTTGCAGTCTGGGACGAGAATGAATTCATTGAGAAGTTGAGGCAGTGATTATGAAAAAGTTATATATCCTTACCCCATTGCTGCTGATCTTTCTGGCATCCTGCGGGACACCGGAAAGCGAGGTGGCGAATCAGACACAGACGGCATCGGATGAAGAAGAAATGAATACAGCACCTGTAGAGGAACAGGAAGATACGGTAACAAATGAAGTCGGTGAGAATCCGGGGTATTATCAGACGGTGATTCCCTACCAGATTTCTCCGGCACGCGGACTGACAAGCTCCAACATGGTCTCAAGCTATAACATCGAAACATTCGAAAAAGGTCTTTTCGACATCAGCAAATCTGTTTTCAGCACAGATGACCATGTGTTCCGTGAAGGTCAGGTCTTCACCGAAGAGATGGTCCGCGGCTTTTTGAACCGCAGCTATACATCAGAAGAGATTGATGAGATGAGTGAGGAGGAGAAGGCGGATAACAATGCTTTCAGCAACCTGGGGCTCAACCCTTCCACAGAAGGGGAGACTGACCCTGAAACCATTGCAGAAAAGGCGCCGCTCTATCTCTCACATATACTGGAACAGAACTACATGACCCAGGACGAGGATGGAAATCTGGACTTTTCCGGTATGACCATCGGCCTGGCGATGAACAGCGAGTACTATTACCAGAAAGAGGAGTACGGCGAAACTTATACCAAGGCGCTTGATGAACAGGAAGTAAGGGAGCAGGGCGAGCGTATGGCGTCCGAAATACTGGAACGCCTCCGTGCCAACGAACAGTATCAGGATATGACAATCGTGTTCGGCATCTTCATGCAGTCCGGTGAAACGGACATTACACCCGGTCATTTCCTCTCCACCGCCACCGTTGAACCGGGCAGTGATGAAATTTCATCCTTTACTGAAATACAGGAGAATTATGTGCTCCTGCCGTCATCGGAAGCGGAAAACATCAGCGAAGAGATAAACAGTGACTACCAGAACTTCAACAGAAAACTGGAATCATATTTCGACAGTTTCACCACTTCCATCGGCCAGGGGTATTTCAAAGACGGCAACCTTGAGAATCTGTCCATAGAGATACCTGTTGAATATACTTCACGGGGTGAAATCATTGGACTGACCCAGTATGTCAGTGAACTCGTTCAGGAGCATTTCAGGAATACTAATGTGGAAATTTCAATAAAAGACAAGAACAAAAGTTATGCACTCATCACGAAGAACGAAGACGATGATATGGATGTACACATATACGAATAAGTCTGGTTATGCAAAAAAAGTACCTCCGAAGATATCTTCGGAGGTACTTTCATATCTGAAAACCCGGGAATATTATTTCTCTTCTTTAAGAATTCTTACTGTTTCATCAAATTCTGCTGCGACCTCTTCAGTAACACCTCTATCCTGCGTCATCTTACTTACAATGATAGCTGCAAGTGTTGAAACAATGACGCCCGGAATCATTTCATAGAGCTCGGTGCCGAAAGTGCCCGCCGCAATCCAGATGATAACTGTTGCTGCACCGCCCACGATTGCTGCTATCGCACCTGAACGCGTCATACCTTTCCAGTGCAGGGATAGCACGACGAGGGGACCGAATGCCGCACCGAATCCTGCCCATGCGTTTGCAACAATGCTCAGGATTACGGATTCATCATCCCACGCGATGAGGATGGCGACAAGTGCAACAAAGACAACGGACAGTCTACCCATGAGAACGAACAGCTTGTCCAGTTCTTCATCGGATTTTGTCTCTTTTCCGATTACTTTGGCACGGATCAATTTATAGAAGTCCTGTACAAGTGAACTTGATGTGACGAGAAGCTGTGAAGAAATCGTGCTCATGATCGCTGCAAGGATTGCTGCCAGGAAGAATCCGCCGATCAATGGATGGAAGAGCACCTGGCTCATAAGGATCAGAATGGTTTCAGGATCGGCTACAGCGTGACGTGTAGCGTCTGTAAAAGCAATACCTAAAAGGCCTGTCAGACAAGCCCCGATCAGCGAAACCGCCATCCACGTTATTCCGATTCTGCGAGCCTGTGGAATAATCTTGTGTGATCTGATTGACATGAAACGGACGATGATATGTGGCTGGCCGAAATATCCGAAGAACCAGGCCAGGTTACTCAGAATCGTGATGAATGAAACACCGCTGATGAACGATAGATAATTGATGTCAGCCAGTGCTCCGAGCTCCTCGATCCTGACGAAAGGCTCAATGCCCTGTCCTGTCAGATTCATCCATGTCACAATCGGGATTAACACAATTGCGATGAACATGATCGTACCCTGGAAGAAATCAGTCAGGCTGACTGCCAGATACCCTCCGAAGAACGTATAGACGACGACCACGGCGGCAGTGACAAATAATCCCCAGTGATAAGGAAGATCAAATGCACTCTGGAAAAGCTTCCCTCCGGAAACCATCCCACTCGCTGTATAAACAGCGAAGAAAATGACGATAACAAGACCTGAAACAATTTTAAGTATATGACTGTTGTCTCTGAACCTGTTTTCGAAAAAGTCTGGAAGCGTAATCGAATCTTTCGATACTTCCGAGTAGACACGCAGCCTTGGCGCCACGATCCAATAGTTTACATAGGCCCCGGCTGTAAGACCGATTGCAATCCATACACTGGACAGGCCGACACTGTACATACTTCCCGGAAGACCCATCAGCATCCACCCGGACATGTCCGAGGCTCCGGCAGACAGTGCGGTCACCCATGGACCGATGTTGCGTCCACCCAGCATGTACTCGTTGAGATTCGATGTAGACTGTTTGTAGGCATAATAGCCGATCAGAATCAGAATCAGAAAGTATACAGCCATCATGGAGTATTGTTCCCAACCAGCTGTAAAGGTGAACTCTGAACTTAATGCTGCATTTAGAATCATTGTATAAATCTCCTCCCCTTAGCCACAATACAAAAACTGGTTTTGTATTGCAAACTGAATTTGTGAAATTATTGCACCCAACACGCTATACCCCTTGATATCATAACGATCCCGCCGGATAAAATTACACAACTTAATTATACTACATAGATTTTTGATTACAATGAATGTTTAGAAAATAATGGTAAAATAATACATTTTTATGTTGTATAAGGCGAAAATAGTCATTAAATAGATTTTTAGCAGGATATTTGATAAAATTTAAATGTTCTAATTAGAATTGGAGGGAACGGAATGTCTGAGATTACTAAAGAAACGGTGAAGCATGTTGCCAATCTTGCAAGGATCGAGCTTGAAGATGAAAAGGCGGCGGAAGCATTTACCAAGGAGCTTGACGGAATTGTCAACTATGCACATCTTCTGGATGACCTGGACCTCAGCTCCACAGAGCCGATGTTCCACGCGCTGGACTTGAATAACGTGCTTCGTGAAGACAAAGTGGCAGAGCCGCTCACACAGGAAGATGCACTGAAGAATACCAAGTCAACGAAAGATGGCTACTTCAAAGTGCCGAAAATGTTATAGGGAGGTTTAACGTGAATATTCATGAGCTGACAGTTGAAGAACTGTATGAAAAGATACAAGAGAAAGAGATAAAGCCCTCGGAAGTTGTGGGTGCGCTGTTCGACAGGATCGAGGCGTCTGATGAGACAATCGGTTCTTTTTTATTTGTCAATAAAGAAGAAGGACTGAAGCGGGCGGAGGAGCTGGACCGTCTGCAGGCGGAAGATAAGATGGATGGTGCGTTGTTCGGTATCCCGATGGGGATCAAGGACAACATCTGTACCAAGGATATACTGACGACATGCGCGAGCCGCATGCTGGAAGATTTCAACCCGGTCTACGATGCAACCGTCATGGACAAGCTGAATGGAGAAAATCCGGTGATGATGGGCAAGCAGAATATGGATGAGTTTGCGATGGGCGGTTCCACTGAGAACTCCTATTTCAAACCTGCACGCAACCCTTGGGATACGAAAGCAGTGCCGGGGGGGTCGTCAGGCGGGTCTGCAGCAGCTGTTGCAGCCGGGTATGTACCATTCTCACTCGGTTCCGATACAGGCGGTTCCGTACGCCAGCCGGCTGCATTCTGCGGCGTTGTGGGCATGAAGCCGACATATGGACGTGTTTCAAGGTACGGTCTTGTGGCATTTGCATCTTCATTGGACCAGATCGGCCCGATTACACGCAATGTCAGGGATAATGCAAAAATCCTTGAAATCATTTCGGGCAGCCACGGCAAGGACTCAACAAGTATGCCCGGTGTCGAAGCGGAATTCCTTGAAGGCATTGATCGAGATCTGAGCGGTATGAAGATTGCACTTCCGAAGGAATTCATCGGCGAAGGCATCGATGACGAAGTAAGTGAATCTGTCAAAAGATCGGCTGAAATATTCGAGTCGCTCGGCGCAACGGTGGAGGAAGTCTCCATCCCGCATACCAGATACGGCGTCAGCGCGTATTATTTGATAGCATCCAGTGAGGCGAGTGCGAACCTGGCGAGATTTGACGGCATCCGTTACGGCTATAAGGCTGAAGGGGCGGAAACGCTTGAAGAGCATTATAAGAAAACGCGTTCCGAAGGATTCGGTTCCGAAGTTAAACGCAGGATCCTCCTGGGAACTTTCGTACTCAGTGCCGGCCATTATGATCAGCACTACATCAGGGCGCAGAAATTGCGCAGCCTTCTTGAAGGTGAAATGAAACAGTTATTCTCTGAATACGATCTTATCATTGGACCGACGACACCGACGGCGGCATATGACATCGGTGAGAAGAGTGATGACAGCCTGCAGATGTACAAGGATGACATTCTGACAGTACCCGCGAATCTGACAGGCATGCCCGCACTCTCCATTCCGAGCGGCCTTTCCAGGGATGGACGTCCGATCGGTCTGCAGCTCATCGGCAATCATTTTGATGAGAAGAAAATATATAATGCGGCATTCAAATTCGAAGAGAAGTTCAATCTTCATGAAGAATTGAAAAAGCTGCAGCTGGAGGTGCGATGATGCATTTCGAAACAGTAATCGGACTTGAAGTCCATGTTGAACTTAAAACGAATACGAAGATGTTCTCTGATGCGCCTGCACACTTCGGTGCCGGGCCAAACTCCAATCTGAGTGTCGTGGATCTTGCCTATCCGGGCACACTCCCGGTTCCGAACAAGGAAGCGGTCAACTTCGGTATGAAAGCAGCCATGGCGCTCAACATGGACATCGCTGATGTTACAAAATTCGACCGTAAGAACTACTTCTACCCGGATAATCCGAAAGCATATCAGATATCTCAATTCGACAAGCCGATCGGGGAGAACGGCTGGATTGATATTGAAGTGAATGGTGAAACGAAACGCATAGGGATCACCCGTCTCCATCTGGAGGAAGATGCCGGTAAATCCACGCACAAGGACGATCATTCACTCGTCGATCTGAACCGCCAGGGCACACCGCTTGTGGAGATCGTTTCGGAGCCGGATATCCGTACGCCGGAAGAGGCATATGCATATCTTGAAAAACTCAAGGCGATTATCCAGTACACGGGCGTATCCGATGTGAAGATGGAAGAAGGTTCACTCAGATGTGATGCCAACATTTCACTGCGTCCGTACGGTCAGCAGGAATTCGGCACTAAAGCTGAACTCAAGAACCTGAACTCCTTCAACTTTGTGAGGAAAGGCCTTGAGCATGAGGAAAAACGCCAGGAGAAAGTCCTCATGAAGGGCGGTGCCATCGAGCAGGAAACACGCCGTTTTGACGAAAAGACAGGCGAAACGATCCTCATGCGTATCAAGGAAGGTTCAGATGACTACAGATACTTCCCGGAACCTGACCTGGTTGAAATCCACATCGATCAGGACTGGAAAGACAGGATCCGTAAAAGCATCCCGCTTCTTCCGGATGCACTCAAGGAAAAATACGTCAGCGAATATGAATTGCCTGCGTACGATGCGCATGTTCTGACACTCAGAAAAGAGACTTCCGACTTCTTCAATGAGATGGTCGAGTCCAACCAGGCAGATGCAAAACTCGCATCCAACTGGCTGATGGGCGGTGTTAGTGAGTACCTGAATAAAAACCAGGTGGAAATAAGCGACACGGCACTCACACCAAAAAACCTTTCAGACATGATCAAGCTCATCGAAGACGGCACAATATCAAGCAAACAGGCTAAAAAGGTATTTGCTGTACTGGTTGAAAAAGGCGGAGATGCCCGGAAGACCGTCAAAGAACTTGGCATGGAACAGATTTCAGATCCGAAAATCCTCGGCGAAATGGTCACTGAAGTACTCGATGACAATGAGCAGTCCATCGAAGACTTCAAAAATGGGAAAGATCGTGCAATCGGCTTCCTCATCGGACAGATCATGAAGAAATCCAAAGGACAGGCCAATCCGAAAATGGTCAATCAGATCCTGCTCGAAGAAATCAACAAAAGATAGGTTTATCATGGAGGCGCGCACCTGAAGGTGCGCGTTTTTATATTGGGGAGGGCAGGTCGCCTCGTCGTCTGATTTTCGTTGAGGTGAGGCATGCGGGGTCGCCTTATCGTTTCGGCTTCATTGATGTGAGAGGGGGGAGGTCACCTTATCGTTTCGGATTCATTGATGTGAGAGGGGGGAGGTCACCTTGACGTTTTCAGATCATTGATGCGAGCCGAGGGGTCTTACCTTAACGTTTTTAATTCAATGAGGTAAGCTGTGGTACTACACATCATCGTCCGATTTTCATTAATGTGAAGCGGGTGGGATCACCTTAACGTTTCAGACTCATTGAGGTGAGAGGATGCTGCTCACATTATTGGTTTTTATTCATTGATGTGAGAGGGGGGATTATCGATATGGAATCGAAAACAAGAGAGGCAGCAGCTCTTATCATGGATTGCCGATCGGTAATAAGAGAAGACCGTTTTTTATCTTCGAACCAAAAACGTCAATAAGAGAACAAGAATTCCAGCTTCCCGCCAACCATAAAAGCACCGGACCCAATCGGGTCCGGCGCCTCGTCGTCGTTTCTTCAATTTTTATTCGGTCATATACCCATAAATGTTTTCTGCGATGATGCTTTCAGTTTCTGCTGTAAGGGTGCCGGCATCATAATCATAGAATTCACTGTCTGCTGCAACATCCTGGTTGTCGATGTAGAAGTAGTCGTTTTCTGAAAGGTACGTCTGATCTTCTGCAAGGACATTTGCGAGGTTTTCATGCTTATGGGCGTTCGGGTTGCCGAGGATGTATACGATTTTGCCGCTGTTGTATATATTCATGTAGGCGCTGGTAAGATTATCTATATCACGCTCTGGCAGGGCTTCGTCGTTGTAGTCCCTGATCTGCAGCGCATCCATGATGACGGCATCGCTGTTTTCGCTCACTGTAAGTTCAGTCAAATCGACGGTGTTGGTATCTATATCGATGCGGTTGAACTCTATATGGTCACTTCCGAACTGCCCTGCAAGCGTTTCGATGAAATCATCTGTATAATACGAAGGGAGGAGAACGTCGATGATCAGCGCTTCATTATTTTCCACAGCCTGGGTGTAGCGTTCCTGCAGAGGTTCCTGGCTGAATGTAAGGTCTTCCCCATCGGCAGAATCACTGGATTTTCCATCTTCACCGGATGTTTCAGAGCCGCTGTCTTCATTGCTTTCCCCTGTTTCCTCCTGTCCGGTCCCGGAGATGATATCTGATTGATCAATATTCTGGCTCATGCCAAAGTTTACATACAGCCCTGCGGCAAATACGATGAGCAGTATGACTATTAATACATTTTTCATGGTGTCCTCCTTGATATGGGATGTTCATACTTTCACTGGTATATGGTATAATATGAAAAATAAAAAAATTGTCAAATTAATTATACACAAATCTGTTTGTGAATGATATATATAGGAATGATAAACAATGGATGACAGTTTATTATATGAAAAAGCATCAGAGTGTTATATTAAGGCGACCCTCGATATACTCAATCATTACAAATCGGTGGTGATGGAAGTTCATCATGTCGGGTCGACAAGTCTTGGTTCAGCTGCACTTCCCGGCGATATAGATATACTGATGCTGGTCAAAAGCAGCAATTCGCTGAAAGAACTCCCCGGGCATATGATCGACGAGGGATACGAAATCGTCGAACAGGTCAGTCCTTACTATAAGAGGGAGACGGTTCTCCGTTGCCCCTATGAAGAGTTCGCAGTGAATTTCATACTGATGGAGCACGGATCAAAGCGGAAGGATGACATTCTTTACTGCAGAGACTGCATCAATGGCAATCCGGCCTATGCTTCCCGGTTGAAAGAGATAAAAGATGATTATCTTGAATCCAGGATCAGCCGGGCTGAGTATCAGGCGAAAAAATCAAGGCTGTTCCTGGCCATCACCGATCAGCCGGGGGATGTCGAATTTGTATAGGTTCTTGTTCGTTCTGAACTTTGTCCTTATCGCTCTCATGATTTTCATGTCCACGCTCGACATGTCTGTCCTGACCCGGATATTGCAGATTGTTGTGTTTTTACTCAGTGTCTATCTGTTTTACACATATTCAAAACATGAAATTAGGAGAAAGAAATGAAAACTGCGAGAATCATATACAACCCGACCTCCGGCAGAGAGATATTCAAAGAATCACTGGCAGCTGTGCTTGAACGGTTGGAGATAAATGGATATGTTACGAGTGCGCACGCGACCACCGGAGAGGGGGATGCGGTTTCTGCTGCCGCGAAAGCATGTGAAATGGATTTCGACCTCATCATTGCCGCAGGCGGGGACGGGACGGTCAACGAAGTGATAAACGGCATGGCCGATTTTGAGGATCGCCCGGAACTCGGCATCGTGCCGATGGGGACTGTGAACGATTTTGCCAGAGCGCTGCATATCCCACCCCGGATACTGGATGCGATTGACACGATTGTGGACGGCAGGACCGCCCGGATCGATCTGGGGCGGATGAACAGCAAATATTTTATGAATATCGGCGGGGGCGGAAAGATTACCGCGGTTTCCTACGAGGCGCCGAGCAAACTGAAGGCCATCATCGGGCCGCTTGCCTATTACGTCAAGGGAATTGAAATGCTTCCCCAGATCAGAAGCTCCAATGTGAGGATTGATTATGACGGGAATATTTTTGAAGGAAAGGTCATGCTGTTCCTGCTCGGACTCACCAATTCGATCGGCGGTTTCGACAAACTGGTGCCGGAGGCGGAGCTCAATGATGGCTATTTTTCCCTGATCATCGTGGAGGAGGCAAGCCTTGCTGAACTCGGTCATATATTGACCCTGGCCACGAGGGGTGAACATCTGAGACATCCCAAAGTCCATGTGTACAAAGCGCAGGATGTCCATATCTCCTCCTACGAGGAAGTGCAGCTCAACCTGGACGGCGAATTCGGTGGGGTTCTGCCGGCACATTTCGAAAATATGAAAGAGCATCTGGAAGTCAGGGTGCCGGAAACATTCTACAGAGTACATATACAAAAAGACTTACACGGCTATTAAGTCAAAAGATCCCGCAAGGGATCTTTTTTAATGGTTTCCCTCTGGGATGCAGGGGGTATAACTGAGATACATCGCGTCAGAGAGTGCATAAGTGTGATGGAGGTCAGGGGTGTCGTATATGTTTGGAATATCCGAACTGATTTCTCTCGTAATATCAATATTTTTCATATTGCCCGTCATTGTGATGCTCAGGGAAATTGGATATCTGTGCGCAGCGACGCTGCTTGGTGCGAAAAATCCGAGGATCACCCTCGGGGCAGGCCCCCGGCTGTTCAAGATAGGTATATTTGATATGCGCAGGTATTATCATCTGTACAGCTGGTTCTCCTATGACAGTATGAGATGGAATGGGAAGTTTTCCCACATTTTCCTCTATCTCAGTCCCATCATGATCAATGTGTGCGCCGGGGTGATAATAAACGCGCTGCTCGCCAATGGTTATCTGGCGGAGTATGATACTTTCTGGAACCGCTTCATATTCTATGCATTCTATTATGTGCTGTTTGACTCGATACCTATGAAGACGCTGAACGGCATGCCGAACAATGGCATGATCCTTTACGATCTCATCAGGTTCGGCAAAAGGGTGGACCATAACAAAACGCCATTCCTTCCGACAACAGATGGCATTGAGGAAAGCTATCAGGATGAAATGTATCAAGTCGACCGGAATATCAGAGAAGAAAAGGACAGGAAGATAAAAATGAAGGAAGATAAAAAGAAAAAGACGAAACGATAAAGCATCCGCGGACCAGAGGCCGAAGATGCTTTTTACAATATCAATCTATCCGTCATACTCTGGATTTCGGTGCGACGGATACAGGCTCAATCCGCCGTCAGCGACAATGGACTGGCCGGTGATGTAGACCGACTCATCCGATGCCATGAATGCCGCGATATTTGAAATGTGCTCAGGTTCTGCAACGAAACCCATAGGCACGAAATCATCCGCACCTTCCTTCTCTTCGGGGTTGGAGAAGAAATCCTCGTTGATCGGCGTGTTCACACTTCCCGGTGCAATATTGTTTACACGGATGCCGAGTCTCGAGTATTCGAGGGCAAGCGTTTGTGTCAGCAGTTTCACGCCGCCTTTGCTCGCAGTGTAATGCGCATAATGGGGCCAGGGAATGATTTCATGGACGCTCGATATGTTGATGATGCTGCCTTTCCTGCCGGTGTCCAGAAAATGTCGGATTACTTCTTTGGAACCAATGAAGACACCGCGCAGATTTGTACTGATCACATTGTCGAAATCGTCGACTGACAATTCATGGCTCGGTACATCTGCCTGGATGCCGGCATTGTTGACCATGACATCGACACCGCCGAAATGGTCTACTGCTTCTCTGACCAGAGCGATCACTTCTTTTTCTTCAGTTACATCACATTTCATCGTTCTGACTCTGTCAGTATCGAGTGAAGCCACTATCTTATCCGCCGACCCGCTGTCACTGTGATACGAAAACAATACGTTCATGCCTTCAGCGGCAAAACGTTCAACAATCGCTTTTCCGATTCCGCTGGAACCGCCGGTCACCACTGCAGTCCTGCCGAACAGATCATTATACACATGCTCACCACTTTCTGTTCTGATCTTTTGGACTATACCCGCTATTCGGCCTGATATGCCTCTTACTTCCCTATCTGCTATAATGGAGCTGCTACATTTTCGAGGTGTCTTATGAAGGCGACAGTATTTGCTGAGATATATGTCCATGGTTCCGTTTATCGATATGAACCTTTTCACGACAAAAGCGAAAAACTATAATACACAAGATCAGCCGATAAAGCATCTGAAGGAAACAGCTTCAGCCGCTGTGAAATCAATTTAGAGTAAGAGGGATGAACATGACTGCAGTATCCAAGAATGAATATTATACGAAAACAGTGACGGACTATACGCATGAAGGCATGGGAGTGGTCAAAGTGGACCACTATCCGATTTTCGTGCCCGACGTACTTGTCGGAGAGGAGATCGAAGTCAAAGTCATAAAGGCCAATAAGAAATTCGGATTCGGCAAGCTCACGAGAGTGATCAAACCATCCGCAAACCGGATAGCGCCGCCGTGCCCATACTACTATCAGTGCGGCGGGTGTCAGATACAGACTCTGGACTACGCCGAGCAGCTCGCCTTCAAAAAAGGCACGATGGACAAGAGCATCAACCGCATGGCCAGGCTGGATAGGGAAATCAGCCCCGCCGTCGGCATGGACGAACCGATGTACTACCGCAACAAGTCCCAGATTCCGGTGAAATTCAACAATGGCAGAGTGGAGATGGGGTTCTATAAGCCGCGTAGCCACGATATCGTCGACATTGAACACTGCCTGATCCAAAAGGAAATCCATAACGATCTGATGGTATTCATAAAAGAACTGCTCAACAAAGAGAAAGTGTCCGTATATGATGAAGCCATGCATCAGGGGCTGCTGCGCCACGTCATCATCCGTTCCAACAGTGATGATTCGGAAGTGCAGATTGCATTCGTCACCAACGGCAAGAAAAATATCTTCAACGACATCAATAAAGCGATCACCGAGACATTCCCGATGGTCACAAGCATCGTCCAGAACATTAATCCGGACAGGACGAATGTAATATTCGGTGACAGGACAAATATCCTCTACGGAGAAGACTACATCACAGATACACTGCTCGGGAAGAAATTCCGGATCAGGGCGAGATCCTTCTATCAGGTGAACCATGAACAGACGGAGAAACTTTATCGGAAAGCACTGGAAGCAGCCGACCTGAAAGGCGACGAGATAATCATCGATACGTATTGCGGCATTGGAACAATCGGCCTGAGTGCTTCAGAACATGCAGGAAAAATCATCGGCATCGAAGTCGTTGATTCCGCAGTGGAAGATGCGCGGGAAAATGCCAGGTTGAATGGCGTGGAAAATGCCGAGTTCCATCGTGGCAAGTCGGAGGAAGTGATGAAGAAACTCGTCAAAGAGGGTGTGAAACCCGATATCGTCTTCGTCGACCCGCCAAGGAAAGGGTGCCATCCTGAATTCCTTGAAGCACTTGCCGAAGTCAAACCGGATAAGATCATCTATGTATCCTGCAATCCGAGTACACTGCAGCGCGACTTGAAATATATGAACGAGCAAGGGTATGACATCAGTCCGGTCACCCCTGTCGACATGTTCCCGCAGACAAATCATGTGGAGGGCGTGGCGTTGCTCCAAAGAAAAACCATATAGAAATCCTTAGTTTTAAACACTTTCACAAGCCTTCCGTGTTTGTAGTAGAAGGTGAAAAAAGGGGAATAAAGTACTGGAAAACTACATTACTGTTTCGACGGTAACTGATCCGGGATGTAAGCACAAAATGATAAAGGGACAACAGAAAACCCGAATAAGGGACAGTGAATGAAAACCGTCCATTATCCGGGTTTTTGTGCCTGATTGGAAATATTTTCATAAGACAAATGATTGCGGAAAATCAGACGAAATTCCACTTATCAGGTCCGCAGGAGACAGTATGTCAGCATCAGCAAATGGAGACCGGCATCGACAGCGTTTCATAAAGAACTGCCGTACTTGGAGTGACAAGGCGTCATAACGATTTTTTTCAGTCTCAAAAGTGGTGGAAATATGACTCTGTCATCTTAAGAGGACAGGGTTCGATAACTTTCTGCATCTGTTTCGGCAGGTAGTACTGCTTTGTTTATAATCGGTGAAGATAATATTAGTGATACATTCAAATGTGCGTGCTGTGATAAACGGTCCACTAGATTTTCCAGATCCTTTTTAGAAACGACTTCCACTTTTACCATATAGCTCATCGCTCCTGTTACTTTATGGCATTCTGTAATATCCGGTTCATTTTCAAGCATATCCAAGAAACCGGTGCATGACAGTTTGATATTACATATCTGAATGAAGGCACTTATGTTCTTCCCGAGAGCCTCTGATGATATACGCGCGGTAAAGCCTTCAATCACGCCGTTATCTTCAAGCTTTCGTATCCTCTCATTCACACTTGGACGACTCAGGTTGAGTTGCTTTGAAAGTTCTATAATAGTCATGCGGCCATCTTCCTGCAATAATTCTAAAATTCTACGATCGATACCATCCATTTTATCCCTCCTTTACATTAAGAATATGATTGTATATTTAAATATACAAAAAAGCAAATTAAACACATTTATACATTCAGAAGAATATATAAAACTTGAATTTCATTTGCTATAATTAGTAGCGCTGGTTTTGGAAAGGAGACAGTTAATAAAACAGTATTATTATAA